>JHWS01000001.1 GCA_000687675.1 Lachnospiraceae bacterium NC2008
CCTTTCAGAGCATTTCACGCAGACCTCCCTAGGTACCACACGTTTCTTCCCCTCCATCCATCTGCCTCATTTATCATGCATGATTCCGTGTAGTTATTGGGCTTCGACTTGTATGGCAGCCTTACCCTCATGCATAACCTCGTATGAGATTTCTGTACGTCAGACCGGAGATTTGCCCGTGGGTTAGTATGTTCCCCACATCCAGCTTCCTTCAGATTCCGTCTCACAGCGGACACCCTTGCTTTCGGCTATATCCTTCCCACTACCGGGCGGATTCGGGACTTAAACCCGTTAGAAACGTGCGCCGCTAGGCGCACCATAAAAATCGACCTCGAACTTTCGAGGTCGATTCATATATACTTCTTTTGATTTTAAATTAATACTTTTCGTTAATTTCAGAAATGTACCACTTGTTGCCAATTCTTACAACGACTGCCTCACCTGTTTCGCTTTCGCTGTAAGTCTGTCCGCCATAACTTCCTGAAACATGAATTGTTAATTCAACGGTTCCAACTTCTTTAATCTTGCGGCCCTTATAGCCTGTACTTGATTCCACACGTCTTCTATAGCTGTCAATCTCAGAATTACTATACTTAGTATATTCACCAGCTTCAGCTGATACCGTAAATCCCATAGCCTTTACAGCTGCCATACCAGTAGAGAATGAACCCCAGTCATCTGAGTTAACATCAACGTATGGTGGCATATATTTTTCAATCTTTTCAGGCTGAATAGTTGAAAAAAGTGTATCCATACACTCTTGTACCATATCTTCCGGCTTACCGACCTTCTCAAATGGTTTCAAAACCAGGAACACATAAGCAGCTGCTGCAACTAATAGAATGGCAACTATAGCAATAATAAGAGTTTTCAAGCTGGATTTCTCTTCGTAAGGCGTCTGCATTCTAAGAGCCTGCGACCCTTGAGAATAAGCCATGCTCTCATTAGTTCTAGACTCAGAAGGCTTAATATAGTTAGGCGCTTCACCACATACATAACATGTAAGTGCGTCATCTGGATTTTCAGTTCCACAATTTCTACAAATCATAAATATCTCCTTGTTCAGTTAATATGTGCCCTTAAATAACTTGCGTTAATAGTAACATAACAATTATTTTACACGACCGGCCAAGCGCAAATTCAAAATAATATTAATAAACTTCTCCCGTATCATGGACATACCATCTACCACCAATTTTAACCACAACAAAATTTGAGTCTATATTCTCCGAATAATATTGTCCATTGTAATTAAATGACATATTTACCTTAGCAGCAATTTCACCCGCTTCTTTAATTTTGTCAGCATCATAATCATATCCATACCTAATTTCCTCACGAAGATCTTCTAACTGACTTTGATTATATTTTGTATATTCTTTGAAATTAAATGAAATTTTTACACCTTCTTTTTTTAACATCTTAATAGCTGATGAAATCAAATTCATCGTATCTTTATCAGTAGAATAATATGGTGGTAAAACCTTTTCCAGTTGTTTAGTATTTCCATCTGAAAAAGCTGAGGCAAATGAAATCGCGGCCTGTTTAGGCGTTTTTGCTCCTTTTGCAAATGGATTAACTATTATAAAAATTAAAATTGAAACCACAGCTAATATAGCAGCTACAGTTATATAGAATCCCTTACGACTCTTATTCTCACCATATGATAAATCATCATATGAGCCACTAGCATAAGCGCTTGAGCTATATGTGTCTGTCTTTGGCGCTTGTATTGGTCCTTTAAGTGCCTCACCGCACACATAACAAGTTAAAACATCGTCTGGATTTTCAGTTCCACAATTTCTACAAATCATAAATATCTCCTTGTTTAGTTAATGTGTGCCCTTAAATAACTGTCGTTAATATAACATTTAAATATATATTCGCGCAAGGGAAATAAAACCACTTTAAAACCATTTATCGTTGTAGAAATAATTTTGCTATCACAGCGTAATCTATGCTTGGGCACAAAAACAGGTCGTACCTTATAGCACGACCTGTCATAAACAATTTATTTGTTTTTATATTGGCAATCAGAAACTAGAATGCACCACTCATATCGTGGATATACCACTTGCCACCGATCTTAACTACGACTACTTCTTCCTCTTCAGATTCATCGTACTTTTCACCGAACATCTCGCCCTTCATATTCATCTCAACTGTAACTTCACCTGCATCCTGAATCTTATCAGCATCATAGTCATATCTGTACTCGATTTCGTCACAAAGATCATTAAAGTCATCATCGTCGTAAGCTTCATAATCTTTAGCCTTGATAGAAATCTTCATACCCATGCTCTTAATCATCTCCATGCCATCAGCGATATCTTTAAGATCGTCATCATCTATATCAGCTGAAGCATATGGTGGACAATACTTCTTGATTTCTTTTGTTTTACCATCAAGTACTGCATCAAAGAATCCCTGTGCTGCTGCTGTTGGGCTACCGTTGCCTCCCTTGCCTCCGAATGGCTTCCAAACGAAGAATACTACACAAGCTGCAGCTGCTAAAAGTACTACTAATACGATTGCAACAATAAGAGCTGTCTTGCTGTTCTTCTTATCATTTGGTGTCTGACCCATAAGAGGTGATACTCCCTGTCCATATGGTGGCTGCTGATTAAATGGTTGCTGTCCAAACTGATTCATACCAGGCTGCTGACCAAACTGGTTCATACCAGGCTGCTGGAACTGCTGGTTCATAACTGGCTGCTGCTCAGGTACTACCTGAACTGTAGGCTGAGCTGGAGCCTCAGGCTGAACTGGAGCTGCTGCAGGAGCTTCTGGCTGTGCAGGTGCTACTGGCTGAGCTGGAGCTTCTGGCTGAGCTGCGCCCTGCTGACCAAGTGGTGCACCACATGCGCTACAGAAAGCCATTCCGTCTGGATTATTTGTTCCACATTTACCACAAAACATAATTTTCCTCCTT
Organism: Lachnospiraceae bacterium NC2008; assembly: GCA_000687675.1. Classification (GTDB taxonomy): domain Bacteria; phylum Bacillota; class Clostridia; order Lachnospirales; family Lachnospiraceae; genus NK4A136. The sequence continues at coordinate 2,933 of JHWS01000001.1, forward strand.
TAAACTTTTCATGTGTTGTATAGTAAATTAATTTTAAACCGTTTTTAATTCTACCATATATAGTAGTTTCAAAACAATATATTGTATTAACTAATAAACAATTTAATGTTGTATATTTTCTACAATATGGCCTAACCCATTTGCATAAGAGTAAGAATCCTATTAAAGCTGCTTAGATCTTTCAGATGCATCTATAACTGCATTCATAACAGTTGCTCTAAGTCCGCCTTCTTCAAGGGCTCTAACACCAGCGATAGTTGTTCCTGCTGGTGAGCAAACCATATCCTTAAGCTCTCCTGGATGCTTTCCTGTATCAATCATAAGCTTAGCTGAGCCATATACTGCATTTGCCGCGAATTCATAAGCCTGTGCTCTTGGCATACCCTCAAGAACTGCTGCATCTGCCATAGCTTCAATAAACATAAATACAAATGCTGGAGCAGAACCACTTACACCAGTTACAGCATCCATAAGTTTCTCACTTACTACGCTTGCCTTACCAAAGCTTTCGATAATAGAAAGTGCTGTCTTAAGCTCTGTCTTATTAACCTTATCTGTTGGTGTAACACCTGTAATAGCAGCCCCAACAAGTGCAGCTGTGTTAGGCATACATCTAACAATTTTCTTTGTGTTAGTAATATATGTTCCAAGGAATTCAAGAGACTTACCAGCAACTATAGAAATAACAACTTTCTTATCAGTAAGGCTAGCATTAATCTCCTCAAGTACAGGTACAACAAACTGTGGCTTAACTGCAACTACGATATAGTCTGCTGCCTTAGCAACCTCAGTATTACTCTTTGCAATAGTGATACCCATATCCTTACCTGCTTTTGTTCTGGCAGCTTCCATAACATCAAAACCTATGATGTCAGTCTTCTTAACCTTGCTCTTTATAAGACCGCCTACCATAGCAGATGCCATATTTCCAAGTCCAATAAATCCGATTTTCATATTTTTATCCTCTTTTCTTTAATAAAGCTTTTTGTCTGCCTATAACTACTCAGTAATAGCTGGTGTCCAGTAGTGCTGCTGGTAAATATCAGTAAGTCTGTATGTTACAGACACTTTATTGTCACCGATATCTATATTACCAATAACTGGATCAGCACTAAGTGTAATTGTATCTCCAAGATAGTAGCTATCCTGATATGTTCCATCATATGAATAATAGTCGCAGATAAAGTCAATCTGGTCGCCAGCCTTAACTTCTGTAAGGTTCTTAGCAACTGTCTCAACTTCTCCCTGATAATCAGTACTTGCTCCTGCTATATATCCATTAGGATTATCATTGTCAAATACTAAAATAAGTTCTACTCTCTCACCGTTAAGATATGCTGGAACATAACCTGTTATGTAGTAGCTGTCTCCATCCTTGTAGCCATCTGTGTAGTAGTAAGCAACTACCTGTCCATCAATAGAAAGCCAAGAATTGTCGAAATCGTAAACTAATGAATCACCATCTAAAGTAAATGTATTATCAAGTCCAAGGTCTATATAGCCCTCTCCGTCATCAACAAATACATTAAGTTCGATAGCATTGACAAGGTCCCACTGGTCATCAGAAAGGGTGATAACTGTCTTTCCGTTATCATCTTCCCATGTAAGATTAGAAGGATCAAACATGTTATCTACAATATAATCTGCTGCATCATCTGCTGTCATGCTCTTTCCAGAGAACATATCGCTTCCAAGTACACTTGATATAAGGGAGCTTATATCAGCTGACGAGCCTCCATTAGAAGAAGCTGTAGAACCAAGAAGGGCATCAAGTATAGACTGTGATGAGCCTCCTGCTGCGCCGCTTTCCATACCACCTGTAGCTATCTGGCCGCTGGCTTCAAGTCCTGCGAACTCCTGAATACACTTAGAATATTCGCTATCCATACCAATCTTGTTATAAGTGCTAACTGCACTGTTAACCTTAGAAGTAGACTTATAAGGGAAGTAGATTGATATTCCATAGGCATTGGTCATATTGCTTGAAGTTCTGTTGTACTTAATTGCACCCTGTACAGACTGTGCAAGTTCCTTAGCTTCTTTTGTTCCTATGTTATTAGCAAGATTAACAAGGTCAACCTGGTCTATCTTAGATGAGATAGCAAACTCTCTTGTGTAGTATCTTGCATCAGCAACTGTCTTATAATCCTTATTCTGAATAAGATTGTTAGTAGACTTTGCAAATGCTGTAAGGTCTGCAGGTACTGTAGCCTCAAGCTCTGCAAGGTCGATAATCGAAAGTGTTGTCTTCTGACCCTTGCACTTCTTATCACATGTTTCAACAAAGCTGTCGATTATGTTCTTACCTATATCAACTGTTGCCATGGAAGTATCTTTTGATAAGGCATTTAACCAGTCAGTGTAGTACCAGCCTACGCCTGGCTCAGTTTCTTCCGAAGCAATAAGATAATCGCCATACTTGGTAAGCATAAGGGCATTCTCAGTAGTAGCCATAAGACATGCATCAAAGCCTATAAAGTCAAATGTTACGCCCGAATCTTTTAAAGCTGTATCTATGCTACCAAGCTTCATAGAACCATATGAAGAGTTCTTCTCATCATAGCCATATCCTGAAAGTGAACCGCCGCCGTGATCCCAGAATATAAGCTCATTACGGTTAGCTGGATAGTTCTTATTACAATATTTGATAAATGCTGTAAGGTTAGCTGGATCAGTCATAGGACCGCTTCCCATATCATCTTCAAGAAGGATAAGCTGTCCGCTCTTAACCTGGTAGATTTGATTCTTCTTGTTACTAATCTTCGAATCCTTCCAAGACTTACATCCACCTGTATATACGATGATGTTAATCTTGTCACTTATAGTTGCAGCCTTCATCTCATTAAGGTCAGCTGTTGCCATACCATACTTAGACTCAAGGTCTGTACCGCACATATAAACCATAATAGTTATAGTATCTTTGCCATTACCAACTATAGTTGTGCGCTTATCTCTGGCACCTGCTGCAACGCTTGTATCTACATCCTTATAAGTTGTTGACTCAGCTTTGTACTGGTCAGGAACCTGACTGCCACTAAGTGGGTCACCTGAGCCGCCACCGCCAAGAAAACCGTCAAGGCCAAACTTGCCACCTATAAGAGCAACTATAACTGCAACAATTGCACCAAGCTTGCCGCCAAGTTTAATAGGTCTTCCTTCAGCAGAACCTGCTGCTCTACTACCAGAAGAAGAACCTCCTGTGCTTGAAGTCCTGCCATCTGTCTTTCCTACAGGACCTGTTCCAAGACCACTTCCTCTCTTATTAACGCTGCCCTGACCATCAACATGATGTTTTTCTCTTCCAATTGGATTCTTATCAGCCATCGTTACCTCTCCTTTTATATTATTACCAAAGTATTCCAAACTTGCCTGAGAATATTATATAGGCAAGAATAAGTACCTGTATAACTAAGATTGCAGGCATACCAAATACAAAGTACCAGTGCTTGGTCTTATGTCTGCAGAATTTCATACCAAGGATGGAGCCTACGCTTCCACCTATGATTGCTATTAAAAACAGATTCACTTCTGGTATACGCCAAGACCTGTGGACAGCCTTCCACTTGTCTATAGCCATAGAAGCAAAACCTGCAATATTCATAAGTATTAAATAAGCTATTATTATAAGTATTACTTTCATCGGGACCTCTATCCGTCGCGCGGGGTGTGCCCAGCTTCAGCTGGGATAATGCCTCTCACGAGCCTGCGTTTTAATCGAGTAGAGCGATTTATCGCCTCTACTCGCTGCGCGGCGAGTGCCCGGCTTCAGCTGGGATAATGCCTCTCACGAGCCTGCGCATAACATAAAATAGGGTAGGAACATTACTGCCCTACCCTATGCATTTAAGCAAGATAAAACATTATTTCTTATTCTTCTCTACGTTCTGCTTCATCATAGCTCTAACCTTCATTGAAAGTCCGAAGAGGTTGATGAAACCAGAAGCATCCTTGTGGTCATAAAGATCACCAGTTGTGAATGAAGCAAGGCTCTCTGAATATAATGAATATGGAGAAGTTGTTCCCTGCTTGATGATGTTACCCTTGTAGAGCTTCATCTTAACTGTACCTGTAACTGTTTCCTGTGTCTTATCAACAAATGCTGAAAGGCTTTCTCTAAGTGGGCAGAACCACTTTCCTTCGTAGCAAAGATCAGCAAATCTTGTAGCAACAAGTTTCTTGTATGCAAGTGTATCTCTGTCGAGGCAGATTTCTTCAAGCTGTGTATGAGCTTCCATAAGGATTGTTCCACCCGGAGTCTCGTAAACACCTCTAGACTTCATACCAACAACACGGTTTTCAACGATATCGATGATACCGATACCATGCTTACCACCAAGTCTGTTAAGTTCTCTGATAATATCAGAAACTTTCATACGCTTACCATTGATTGCAACTGGAATACCTGCTTCGAATTCAAGCTCAAGGTCTTCAGCTTCATCTGGAGCATTCTGTGGTGTAACACTAAGTACAAGGAGGTCATCATAGTTAGGAGCCTGAGCTGGATTCTCAAGTTCAAGACCTTCGTGTGAGATGTGCCAGATATTTCTATCACGGCTGTATGAATGGCTTGCATCAAATGGAAGATCGATGCCGTGAGCCTTACAGAAATCAATCTCATCTTCACGAGACTGAAGTGTCCATTCTGGCTGTCTCCAAACAGCGATAACCTTGATGTCTGGAGCAAGAGCTTTGATAGAAAGCTCAAATCTAAGCTGGTCGTTACCCTTACCTGTAGCACCGTGGCAGATTGCAACAGCGCCTTCTTTTCTAGCGATTTCAACAAGCTTCTTAGCTATAACTGGTCTTGCAAATGAAGTACCAAGTAAGTATTTATTCTCATATACTGCATTGGCCTTAACTGTAGGCATGATGTAATCATCACAAAGTTCATCAACTACATCTTCGATGTAAAGTTTCTCAGCACCTGAAAGCTTAGCTCTTTCATCAAGTCCGTCAAGTTCGCTTTCCTGTCCTACGTCTACGCAGCAGCATATAACATCATAGTTATATGTCTCTTTAAGCCAAGGAATGATAGCTGTAGTATCAAGTCCTCCTGAGTATGCAAGTACAACTTTTTCTTTTGCCATTATATAATCCTCCTGGTTAATATATTCAAAGTGAAAATACAAGATATAATATACAACTTGCATTTATTATGTGCAATAAGCATGTTTACCCAAAATAGGCAGTAAATCAAGCATAATTCTGCTTATATGAACAGTTGGCCTACTATAAAATAAGGGCTCTTACTGTTTTAGCATCGTATACAGGCTTAGTAGCACCTTCTGCTTCTATCTGGTATAAAGCATTGGCCGCGATATGTTCTGCAACCTGCTCAACATCACGGATACCTGAAGATGATGAGCAAAGTTCAACAATCTCATCAAGTCCGTCATCAGTAATTTCTATCTCTTCTTCTCTCATACCCATACGCTTAAGAATCTTAGGAAGGGCAAATTTCTTGAAGATAACCTTCTTCTCATCCTTTGTATAGTCAGGTATCTCGATTACAGCGAAACGAGACATAATTGGAGCACTAATCTTGCTCTTGTCGTTAGCTGTTGCTATAGGATATACGCCATCAGTTGGAATCATACATTCCATATAGTTGTCAGTAAATCCAAGGTTATCAAGAAGGGTAAGAAGGACGTCTGCAGGATTACCATTGCCCTTGCCTTCATTAGCCTTATCAAGCTCATTTATAATAAATACAAGCTTGGACTGCCCTGCCTTGGCAAATGCCTCCATAATAATACCTGGCTTAGCATTGGCATATACTCTTGATGAACCTGTAAGCTGCTCTGGGTCATTTATCGAAGACATATCAAGTGTTGTCCATGAAAGTTTAAGAATCTTGGCAACTGCATAAGCAACCTGAGACTTACCTGTTCCTGCAGGACCTACAATAAGAAGTCCATATGCTGGAAGTGTATGTGTTCTGTTAATCTGAATAATAGTCTCTATAATACGCTGCTTAACCTTCTCCATACCATAGAGTTCTTCATCAAGGATGCGTCTTGCTTCCTTAGGGTCTATGTCCGAGAAGTAGTTGCTCTTCCAGTTGATTCCCATCATTACAGAAAGTGCTCGCTGTGCATGTCTTCTTTCTTCTGGTGATACTTCATTGGACTTAGCAACTGCAAGGTTACGTCTAGACCAAAGTCTTATATTGTCAGGAAGTGTGTTTCCGGCACATGATATGAAGTCTGTAATAGACTGGATACTGGTAAGCTTCATATCATCTCCAGTTTCTTCCTTATCATCTTCATCTATATCATCTTCTGCTGGTGGGTCTGACATAAGAAGTCTTTCTATCATATACTGGAGAAATCCGTCTTCTGATGAAAGCTTTACACCATTGCCGAAAGCCTGCTCGCGAATCTTGTATACAGCATAACCTTCTTCTGTTTCATAGCCAGAAAGTTTAACCTTAATATGGTTCTCACCAAGCCACTTGAGAAGACTTGTGAATCTAAGGTCAATAGTCTTAATATCAAGTGTTGGCTTTCCCTCTACGTCATGGAATTCAAAAGAAGTTCTCTTAATTGGATTAAGAAACATACCATTAGAATGGTGCTTAAGGATGTGGTCCTTATCTTCTATAACCATAATAGGATGTTCTTTTGAAGTCTCATTCTCATAAGACTTGAATGTTGTATATGTGCATACTGCCTGGGCCTTGTCGCCCTTTTCTGCCTTAAAATCAAATACTGGCATAATCCACTCCTGAGTAATTTATTTTTTCATAAGGTCTGCTATGGTAACCGAATCAAGATAACCATTAACCATATCATTGAGCTTGCCCCACATATCGATAGTACGGCACTCCGCTACCCTGTTGCATTTTGGTGCATCTTTAGCAAGACATGCAACCGGCACCAAGTCACCTTCTGTAAGCCTTAAGATATCACCTACTGATATTTCGGAAGGCTTCTTAACAAATCTGTAGCCTCCTCCTTTACCATGAACACCTTCTATAATTTTGGCTTTTACAAGCATAGGCAGTATCTTTTCAAGATACTTAAGAGACAGTTCCTGTCTGTCTGCCACATCTTTCATGGCCATGTACTGTTCATCCTCTAACATAGCCTCATGCTCAGCCATATCAACTAAAACTCTAAGGGCATATCGCCCTCTTGTTGAAATCATCATATTCTGCTACCTCATAATCTCTCTCCGGTCCGCCAAAAACATATATTATCATAACACGAAAGGTGATATTATTCACTTCTTATTATGGTTCCACCGCCAAGGACGATGTCCCCATCATAAACTACCGCTGCCTGTCCCGGAGTTACTGCTCTTTGCGGCTCGTCAAATGTAAGCTTAACCGTTCCATCCTCTAAAACAGCCAGACTAGCTGGAGCTTCTTTTTGTCTGTATCTTGTCTTAGCTTTGATTCTTATCTCCTCTATTGGCGCCTCTCCTGATATCCAGTTAAAGTCATCAACATAAACTTCTTTAGTAAAGAGATCATCCTTGCCACCAAGAACTACAGTGTTATTCTCTGTACATATCTTGCAAACATAGTATGGTTCCTTAGCACTAATACCAAGTCCTTTACGCTGGCCAAGAGTGTAACCTATGATGCCTTTATGAGTTCCAAGAACATGACCCTCTCTATCAACAAAGTCACCTGAAGGATAATCCTTGCCTGAATACTTTCTTATAACGCTGGCATAATCACCATCTGGAACGAAGCAGATGTCCTGGCTGTCAGGCTTATCTGCATTAAGAAATCCGTTAGCATTTGCAATTTCCCTTGCCTTAACTTTGGTCAGTTCTCCAAGTGGATACTTAGTGTGTGCAAGCTGTTCCTGCGTCATGGTATATAAAACATAGCTCTGATCCTTAGTATCATCTATAGCTTTCTTAAGAAGGTACTTGTCGCCTTCCTTCTCAATTCTTGCATAATGCCCTGTAACAACATAGTCGCAGCCAAGTTCTTTAGCCTTCTTATAAAGGGCATCAAACTTAAGATATCTGTTACAGTCGATACATGGATTGGGTGTCATACCATGCTCGTAATAATATATAAATTTATCAATAACTTTTTCTTTGAATGAATCTTGGAAGTTATAGACGCTGTAATTCATGCCAAGATTAGCTGCCACACGTCTGGCATCAGCTATATCATCAAGGCTACAGCATGTATGAGATGTTTTTGCATCAGTAACATCATCGCTGTCATAAAGTTTCATAGTGCAGCCCATACAGTCATATCCGCTGTCTTTCATAAGATATGCTGCTACAGAACTGTCTACTCCGCCGCTCATAGCAATAAGTGCTTTCTTCTTTTCAGATGTTTCCAAGTAAGCATCCTCCTAATCGCAGAAATGACCTCTGATAAAATTACGGATGAGTAATAATATCAGAGGTCTTACTATTATAACATATTGAACATATGTCTAGCGAGTATGTGCCCGCTATTTATAAGCATATATTATGGACGTATGAGCCCTTTTTATTTAAATAAATCTGTTGAAAGATATCTGTCACCTGTATCTGGAAGTAATACTACGATATTCTTTCCTTCGAATTCAGGCTTCTTAGCAAGCTCGATTGCTGCGTATGCTGCGGCACCAGATGAGATACCAACAAGTACGCCTTCTGTACTACCAATAAGCTTACCAGTTGCAAATGAATCTTCATTAGTTACGGCTATAACCTGATCATAAATCTTTGTATCAAGTGTTTCTGGAACGAAACCAGCACCGATACCCTGAATCTTATGAGCACCTGCATGACCCTCAGATAATACTGGTGAACTGGCTGGCTCGATAGCATATACCTTAACATCAGCCTTCTTCTCTTTGAGATATTTACCAACGCCTGAAACTGTACCACCTGTACCAACACCTGCTACAAATGCATCAACTTTGCCATCAAGGTCTTCCCAGATTTCTGGACCTGTTGTCTTGTAGTGTGCTTCTGGGTTAGCTGGGTTTGTGAACTGAGATGGAATAAAGCTTCCTGGAATCTCTGCTGCAAGCTCTTCAGCCTTAGCAATAGCACCCTTCATACCCTTTGAACCTTCTGAAAGAACAAGCTCTGCACCGTATGCTGCCATAAGCTGTCTTCTTTCAATTGACATGGTCTCAGGCATAACGATGATTATTCTGTATCCTCTTGCTGCTGCAACAGCTGCAAGACCAATACCTGTGTTACCTGATGTAGGCTCGATAATTGTTGAATCTGCTTTAAGTACTCCGTCTGCCTCTGCCTTATCAAGCATAGCCTTTGCAACACGGTCCTTAACTGAACCTGCTGGGTTAAAGTACTCAAGCTTAGCATAAAGTTTAGCCTTAAGGCCAAACTTCTCTTCAATATGTTTAAGCTCAAGTAATGGTGTTCCACCGATTAACTGATCTGCTGATGTAAATACTCTAGACATCCCTTATAACCTCCTAAAATTTAATCCGCATAGTTTTTTATTAATTTGAGTTTTTGCTTTCTCCTACTCTTTAAGTCGGTAAATATAAGATACCACTTGTAAGCCAGTAGCGTCAATAGAATAGCCTATATCGTAATCTTATTGTTTGTTATAAATTTTTCTTATAGCAAAAGACCTGACCGTTAAGTTTTGCTTATAACGGTTAGGTCTTGTTTTTTGATTATAGGCAGGTTTTTATTTTGCCATTCTGTTATTTTACTGCTGCCATTTCATGGCTGCGGTTTTGTATGTGCTGCAACTATTTAAGGTATGCAATTACTTCCACTTCGCAAAGAACATTTTTAGGAAGCTGCTTAACTGCTACACAGCTTCTAGCCGGCTTACCTGTAAAGTACTTCTCATATACTCCGTTAAATGCTGCGAAATCATTCATATCGGCAAGGAAGCAAGATGTTTTAACAACATTCTCATATGTAAGGCCTGCAGCCTTAAGGATCTCACCAACATTAATAATAGCCTGAGTTGCCTGTGCCTCGATTCCCTCAGCCTCTACATTACCTGTAGCTGGGTTAATAGGAATCTGACCTGAAGCATAAAGAAAATCTCCTGCTACGATAGCCTGTGAATATGGTCCGATAGCTGCTGGTGCTTTATCTGTACTAATAACTTTCATGTGTATACCTCTTTTCTTACTTATTTTGCAGTTGTTTGTATTATAACAAATTAGCTTCTACTTGTTGCACAAATTCTTTGAATCTTGGAAGCTTTAGAGAAATAATTCCTCTCTTAGAGCCATCTATTATTCCTTTATCTATAAGACGCTTTCTAGGTATGCTCCATTCGTTATGCTTCTTTTTAGTTATCTCAAGAAGCTCTGTTGCAGTCATCTGATCTTTCTCAACTATAAAAGTTAAAAACCATCTATCAAGTTCTGAAAGCTCGCTCCAAATTTTCTCATAGACCTTTTGTGACAGTGCTTCATCAACTAAAGCTAAAACCATACTTGATATCTTCTTTTCGCCAAGTTCCCACATATACTTGCCAAATGCTTGATACGCAAAAGCATACCCTTTAGTTAAAGTTGCAAGTTCTAGCGCCACATCATCATTAAGTCCAAGAGTTTTCTTATAATCTTCTTTAATCACCATAATATTAAGTGGTGTCATCTCACACTTTGTTGCTCTTAAGAAAAATGTCAGACCATCAGTATTTTCAATACTATCAATATCTTCATATAATCCTGCAACAATAAGATATATAGGATATTCTTCCCTTATTAAAATCTGAAATTCTTGAATAAAGTCAACTAAAGCATCCGTCTTTCTAACCTCGTCTATTGCAACAAGAACTTTCATCTTTTTCTTTTGCACTTCTTTAAGAAGCTGTTCCAAGGCAACATCAATACTTGCAACCGGACTTTTCTTACTTGTACTTATACCAATTCCAAAAGCATTCAGATTCAAATTAGTATCAATATACTTTGTTAAGAATGGAATCTTTGAATATAAAGTTGCAACTAGGTCCACAGTCAAATCATTACCTGGTTTTAAATCAACTACTATCCAATTCTTCTCTGCATTAAGTCTTTTTTCTATAGCAGTTAAAGTAACAGTTTTACCAGTTCCCCTAATTCCTGTTATCTTAAATGCCTGTTCTTCAACAATATCACTTTCAAGAGTGTCAACTATATCGTCAATCAAAAGATTACGACTAATATACTGATTAGGTACTCTTCCAAAGCTTATTGCATATGGATTTCGTTCACTCATATTGAAGCCCTCGTATATCATATCTACTAATATTATAATATTACTTGCCCGTATATAATTCAATATAAAGTTATATAATCCTATATAATGTTATATAAAGCTATATAATCCTATATAATTTTAATTTTACATAACCAGTAACATATCTGATTCATTCCAAACCAAAACAGATAATGCTCTTTTCGAATGGACTGCTACTGTGATTAATATCAATGAAAATCATAGTCAAAATATAAATTAAACCAAATCTCATTTGATGATGTTATAATGAATATACGTAAATATGGTGTTATATATATTCAAATAGATTAAGGAGGTACAAATATGATTAAAGCATCTAAAAATGAACCATTAACATCCACTTCATATAATACTTCATATTCTGTTTCTCCTGAAAATTGGGAAAGTTTTCAACGACAGAATAAAAGAGCTGAAGAACTTGGAATAGACTTATATATTTTAGACGGTGATGATGACGAATCAGAACTACAGCGTCTTGAGGATGACATCGTATACAACTATATTCTTATGGATTTAGATGTTCCAGAAGAGCTTAAGGCTAAATATCTGAAGATAAAAACAGAACTTATAGCTAGAACGCCTATTTTAGATAAACCATTACAACATCCTTATTCAGTTACCCCAGACGATATGGATAGATTCAGACGTGAGGTTGAAAGAGCCCGAGAATTAGATATAGATATGTATATTCTTGATGGAGAACCAGAATCACCTGAACTTGAAGAACTTGAAAACGAAATCGTATACAATTACATACTAATGGATATGGATGTTCCCGAGGAACTTAAAGCCAAATATCTGAAGTTAAAAGAAGCAGTTAATGCTGATAACACTTTGGCGTAGTTATCACCAAAGAAAAAATTGAGCTGCTATTGCGAAGTAATATTAAAAACAGGCTATGCTTAGCACAACCTGTTCTTTTTTCATCTTCGAAGAAATAACTTGTCAAAGATTTCTTTTATGTACTCTCAAAGTTTTTTTATAAAATCTTTAGCATTTTAAATTTTCCACACCAATATTAGGCAATGCATATCGTACTTCTATTGCTACTATTTACCGAATAAACCATTAAATTGGCTATTCCCCATTTATATATCATTTTAAATAATTCTTAATTATACAAAATAACTCTTGCATATCCTTCCTCCAATCAGAGGAATATTGATTAATTCCTGGCTTCATCACTTCTTTATCATCGCTATAATATTTGTGAATATAATTTTCTTCTCCAACGTATACTCTATCCTTAGAATAATTATGTGTAAATTGGTCTATGGTAATATCCACTACATAATTCCTCGATATTTCAATCCATGCATGTTTTCCATTCTTCTCAATATTATCTTCATAATGACTTCCAATAATTACTTTACATTTATAACCGTTTTCAAGTAAATACTGAGACAAAAGATAACACGTATCATCGCAACACCCTCTTGGAAAATACCTAAAACGTTTATGATTTTTAAACATGTCATCTTCTTTTGCTTTATCTATTGCATCCCTAAAACTATATACGAAATCACATAGTCTAGTACATTCCGCACTATTATTTTTTAATCGTATTCTCATGCAGCCTACTCCTCAAAACTCACTGTTACATAGAACCCTCTTGGCGTCTCCTTAATATCTGACACCACGCCTTCTCGGCTTTGGAGTCTTTCTCGGAGTTTATAGTTTCCTGACATTGCAAGTGAAGGGTCTATGATGTAGTACCAGCTTGAAGGAAGCTCTCCTTCTGTGATTGTTACTTTCTGTCCTATTTCAAGGAGACCCTGTCTCTCCATCTTAAAATCCATAGTTCTCATTGTTAACTATCTCCTACATTTCATAATTGAAGTCGCGAATTGGTGCAGGCCGTGAACATATGCCAACGGGAAGTGGCGACGACGAGTCTACTTCACAAACTTCTTAACAAGTGGCATACGCTTAAGTTCATCTTTTGTATAAGTCTTAAGAAGCCCAAGCATAACCACATATAACACACCTGCTACAGCCATAGCGATAAGCATATATATAAGCTTTAGCATCCTTGTATTATCGTCCTTTATAAGGCCAAGTAACTGATATGCTCCGTAAGTTCCTGCTCCCATAACAGTAGCTGATATAAGTGGTTTAAAGAATACCCCAGACCAGTCCATCTTATATTCAAGAAGCTTTATTACACTTCTACAATTAAGAATACATACAACAAGTGGGAATGTTACATTACCAATAACCAGACCATATACACCAAGGTTAGTGTAATAAACAAGTCCTGCTACTATAGCAATATGAATCACCAGAGATATACCTGAATGTATAACTGGCACGCTCATTCTGTTGCACCCCTGTAGTATAGAAGTTGTAAGTGTTGATAATGCGTAAAATATAACTGCACTTGAGCCAGTCATAAGGAGAGTTACTGCTACGTCGTGGTACTCCTTAAGTCTTGGGAACAGGATACTCATAATAGGTTCTGCAAGAACTGCAAGTCCTACAGCAGAAGGAATAGCTATAAGCATATTCACCTTAAGAACTGTATCCATCTTCTGCTTAACCTGGTCGAACTTACCAACAGTAAAGAGGGCAACGATACTTGGAAGGGTTGCTGCAGCCATAGATGTAGCTATAGCTGTTGGAAGGTTAATCATCTGATTATACTGGGTATTGAATACACCCTGTAAATCTGTGGCAACATTCTCGCTTACACCCTTAAGTTTCATAAGGTTACCAAAAAGAAGGTCATCCATAGTATACCCAAGCTGGTATATAGACTGGCTTATAATTACAGGAATAACAGTAAGTATGATGGCCTTATATATAAGTCCTGATTCTTCATCACAGACATCATCATGCCCCATCTCTTCTTTCATCTCACCGCGCTTAAGCATAAAGAGAACTATAAAGAAAATAAGTGCTGTCATAGCACCTGCCAGCGTACCGAATGTTCCGCCCATAGCACCAAATGATGCTTTACCTTCTTCTGAAGCTATGCTTCTAACAAAGTAGGCTGTGCAGGCTACGCTTACGATAGCATTAATTATCTGTTCTATAACCTGGCTGACAGCAGTTGGAACCATAGTCTTATGTCCCTGGAAATATCCTCTGCATGTACCAAGCATAGCAACTACGAATGTTGTTGGAGCCAGCACTCTTAGTGGTCTTTCAAGTCCTGTCTTCTTATATAAGCAAGCAAGGAATTCTGCACCAAAGAGCAGTGCCATACAGGCTGTCATACCTGCTATAAATGCAAAGATAAGTGCCTTACTAAACAACTTTCTTGAATTCTTATATTCACCTTTAGCCAATCTGCTGCTTATAAGCTTAGAAACAGCAAGTGGCATACTGTATGAAGACAGGGTAAGTGCTATATTATATATTCCAAATGCTACAGAATATATACCGTTACCAGTATTGCCCATGATATTAGCCATAGGTATTCTGTAGATAAAGCCTATTATTTTTGAAATAAGTCCAGCAAGGGCAAGTATACTTCCCTGAACTACTATGGACTTTTTAGTATTCTCCGACATGATTTTCTCCGAGCGACAAAAAAATGGCGTCAAGTTTTGACGCCACTTTACATTTCCTTAATAATTATTTTGCAAGTGCAATTCTCTTGTACTCTTCGCACTCTTTAACTGTACCAATCTTCTGATACTCCTGAAGTTCCTGAATAACGCCAACAAGTAAATCTATGTCTTTCTGTCTCATAGTTGCTCCTGAAACAGATGACTTAAGTCCGGCATCATCTATAGAACCTGTTGAAAGTGCATCAAGCAGTGTGTTTATTTCATCTTCGTTAATTCTACCCATAATACTATCCTCTCCCTTATACTACAAAGAAACATATAAATCATATCATATTTATAAATTTTCAACAAGTAGACCTAAAGAAAATCTATCACGGATAATTATAATTATTTCTAGAATATTAATTCCAAAATAAGCACTACTGCGCAGGAACATCCTGCTACTGTAATAAGACTCTTTCCTATAAACGCAAGCAATAAAGCCACTATAAATCCTGCTGCCCCTGTATAGACATTTCCAGTGGCATTGATAATAGATGGGAAAGTCATAACTGAAAGTGTTACATATGGCACATAATATAAGAATGATCTTATAGTCTTATTCTTAATATCTTTTCTAATTAGAGTAAATGGCAGAACCCTGATAAGGTAGGTAACTATAGCCATTACTACAATATAAATGTACACGTTATGTCTCATGACTCTGCCTCCTTACTTTCTTCCTCTTCCTCATTTCTTGGAAAGAGAATGGCAAATGCCAGAGAAATTACTACCGTAAGGATAATAATCTTTGTTCCACCTGATATAGCATGAAAAGCAGGGATATAGTCCCAGCCTATACTACAAATCATAGCAAGTATAACTGCTGCCGCAACGCATCGATCCTTTTTCGAAGGTGGAATAATAATAGCTATGAACATACCGTAAAGGGCAACGCCAAGTGATGTAACTATTACCTCTGGAAGGAGATTTCCAAATATTACACCCAGGCAGGTTCCAAGACACCATCCCGGTATAGCTACAAGCATGGCTCCATATGTATAGAATGGATTCAGCCTTCCTTTGACAGCATATGATATGCCAAATATCTCATCTGTTACGCCAAATGCCACACCAAACCTATGAAAGAATGGCTTTTCATTGTCGATTTTCTGAGATAAAGAACATGACATAAGCATGTATCTTAGATTAATTATAAATTGTGAACACGCCATAGTGGCTAGAGTTCCACCTTCGCTTATAATACCAAGTGCTGCAAACTCACCAGCAGATGTTACATTGGTAAGAGACATGATAGTAGCAGCCAGTGCATCGAGCCCTGCCTGCTTAGCCTGTATACCAAGTGAAAATGAAACCGCAAGATATCCGAGAGCTATTGGAATACTATCTAAAGCTCCCATCTTTAGAAATGTCTTATTGCTAATTGTTTTCATGATATATACTCAGCGCCTTTGCTGAAAAAACTATTTTTTATTCGAAATATTTATCTATGCGTCCTAAGGTTTTTTCCCAGTGTTTTCTAAGATTATGCCAGTTGCGCATAACAAAATCTTTATTATCTGCCTTGCTTTCTATCTCATGCTTTTTAGCATGATCTGAAAGTGCATTGTCACTAATCATAGCAGCGTCGTTCTTAAGCCCATGTACTATAACTGCATACTCTCTCATATTAAGCTCATTAGCATATTCTTCGCACTCTGGAATAAGTTCTCTTGATTCCTCTGCAAATATAGTAAGCATCTCTTCATATGATTCGATACTGATTCCTGTCTCAAGAAGTGTATCTATTATGTCAAAGCCACAAGCAAGCATCTTATCTCTTTTAGGATTATCGCTTACTGGAGCTGGATTACCACTAGCACCGCTATCAGCACCAAGATATTTTTCGATAACATCACCAAGGACATCATTATTAACTGGCTTCTTCATATAAGCAACAAAACCAGCTTTCATATACATATCTTCAATACCTTCTTCTGTATTACCAGTAAGAACTACTACAGGTGTTTTGAAGTTTTCATCCTGTTTTAGGATGTTAAGTGTTTCGATTCCGTCCTGTCCAGGCATCATATGATCCATGAATATTAAATCATATACTTTTCCCTGACACTTAGTAACAGCTTCAGGACCGCTTGACGCAAAGTCAGCTTCTAAACCATAAGACTCAAGCATCTTAGCAAGTACGAAAATATTAACACTATTATCATCAACTATAAGAACTTTAGCATTATTAAACAATGCATATCCTCCAAAATAAAATAGGCGGTCAAATTGACCGCCCTAATTATATAAGTTTTAGAAAATATCCTGTCTGGTCATGGACGTCATCTTACTATCATTTACAATACACGAAAGCTGAGCTTTACTTACGCCTGTGATAGTTATAGTAACAACCTCACCAGCTTTATATCCACCTACGTCTACAGGCTGCATAAGGAGAAGTTTGTAATTACCATTTTCCTTATCCTGTATTGTATAGTGATATGTCTGGGAAGATTCCTCACCTGCATTACGTGTTGAAGCCATACCGAAGCCCTTATTATCATCGTATGGTTCAAATGTATAATATACATCAGGATTACCAGTTAGTTTCCATGAACCTGCAACATTCTTATAATTAACAGTTCTATCTCTAAATAAATCAACTAAAAACCAGATACCGACTATGAGGATAGCTGCAAAGAAGAATGTAATTATCTTACCCGCAACCTCGTGTCCATCAACTTTTTTCTTTTTCTTAGCTGTTAGCTTAGTCATTTGTTTGCCCCCGTCCTAGCCATAATAATAAAACACACATAAAATATTATCACTATTGATAGGTTTATTCAACCATTTATGTCACCTTATTATTTTAACTTTATTATGATTAATCCCCTATTTCTTCAAGTTTCTGTCTTGCCTTGTCAACAAGTTCACTTGTTGGGAATGTATTAATAAGCTCGTCGAATCTGTTCTTAGCTTCTGCTATGTTACCGCTGTCGTAATATGCAAGTCCAAGATAATAAAGTGCATCATCACTTGTTGCATCATAGTTATATGCCTTCTTCAGGTTATCTATAGCAGTGTCATAATTCATCTGGTTATATGCTGCAAGTCCCGAATCATAATATGACTGGGATACGCTGTCGCCTATCTTTTCCTGTAATAAGCTATATAACTCTATGAATTCTGTAGATGCATGATTATCAATATAATCCTGACCTATAGCTGAGAGATATTCCTCAACATTAACGTCTGTCTGGTTTGTATCAATATAAGCATATGCAGCACCAAGAAGATAGTCTGTAGCATTCTTGGTTCCATTCTGTCCCTCATACTGCTGAAGGTTAGACTGAAGATCAAGATTAGACTGCTCAAGGGCTGTAATCTTAGTATTTAACTCTTCTATTTCTGCATTCTTCTTGTCGATTTCCTGTCCGTAGCTTGAAACTTCGGAAGCATTTTCCTTTCTAACTGAGTTAACCTTAGCTGGAAGGATAAGGAAATATGCTGCAAGAAGTCCTATAACAAGACCTATCGCAATATGAACAACCGTACTTATTGTACTATTTTCATGCTCTTTGTATGGCTGAATAATAGTTTCATTACCAATCTTGTACTCTTTGGATGCTCCACTAGCAAATGCAGGCTTCTTCTTTTTTGTCTTTTCATCAAGAGGGTTAAGAGCCTTCTCAACTTCCTTCTGATATCTTCTGGTAATAAGAGAACCCGCATCAATACGTGCAGCTCTGTCAAGCTCCTTAGAAGCTTTCTCATACTCTCCCTTTTCTATGTAGAGAAGAGCTAAGAGCTGGTGAGCCTTAACATACTTTGGGTTAAGACTAAGTACCTTTTTAAGCTGAATAACTGCAAGATCTGGACTGTCCTGAAGGCATAAACCAAGAGCATTGTTAAACTTGTTAACTGTTGTGTTAATAGTTTCAAGTCTGCCCTGATTCTGCTGTATCATGTTGATATAATCATCAGCTATATTCTTTTGAGCTCTGATATTCTTGCTGATAACCCACTCAGACAAACCGGCAACTGCCTCGCCTGTTTCAAAATAAATAAGTCCAAGAAGATTTCTTGCATCTATATGATTCTTGTTGAATTTCAAGCATTGTCTAAGGCTTACTACTGCGCCAGAAAGGTCTCTGACATTAGCCTTCATAAGTCCGTCATTGTAAAAACGGTTAGCAGTATACATGATTTTCTTATACTTGCTAACATCTACGCCGCAGGCATTACAAAATGGACTATTTGAGAGATTAGCTCCACAATTAAAACATTCCACTTTGAAATCTCCTATTGCTGCTGGGATTCTGGATTATCAAAATCCTTAACTAACTTTACAAATATATCTGCCATATCAGTAAGATCTTCGTTATATATAGCCTCTTCTGAATCTGCTATTTCAAGACTTGGATGAAATTTCTTTAATTCTTCTTCAAAATTAATCATTGATTAGCCAAACCTTTCTGCCCTTTTATATAAACAAAGTAATTGTATAGAAATAAGGGCAAAAAATCAATATTTCGATTATAGAGCCCCCTGTAATGCTCTTTTTATATCTGCCACAAGGTAAAGAGAACCTGTAATAATTACTTTATAGCCTTCTTCTTTCATGGCTTCAAGAGCTTCTTTTGCCCCTTTGCAGGTAGTTACTTTAAGACCATCTATACCAGCATCCTTTGCTTCTTTTACAAAGATGTTCTTTATCATATCCGCATCAGTTTTTCTATCCTGACCTGTTGTAGTTACCATAACCTGATCAAATGCCTGGCTTCCTACTATGCTACGAATCATAACTTCGTAGTCTTTATCACTTACAACTGCGAATATAAGTTTTTTCTTTCCCTCCATATGAGAAACAGTATCAAGCATAGCCTGTATTCCGTCTTCATTGTGGGCTCCGTCAATATAGATACCTTCTGCGATTTTCTCCATTCTTCCAGGCCAGTGCATAGCCTCAAGCCCTTCTCGTATAGTTTCATCAGATATATTCTCATTAAGTGCCTTGATTCCCATTATAGCTAGAGAGGCATTCTCGCACTGATACCTTGCCACTGTATTAAGGCGTATATTATCTATATGAACATAGTTATTATCAAGACTGTATGTTAAATAATCTGCTGATTCCTCTGATATATGGATATCTTTGTAATTTAGTATGAAGCAGTTATCTATAGTATTTCCTGCTTCTTCGTTAGCAGCTAATATCACATCTGCCGCTTCTTTTCTCTTATTAATAAAAACAAGAGGAGTATCTTTTCTTACTATTCCTGCCTTCTCACCTGCAATCTTTTCTATGGTATCCCCTAGAACCTGCATATGGTCGAAGCCGATTTCCGATATAACCGTCAGGCATTTGTCCTCAACCGAGTTAGTGGCATCTAGTCTTCCACCAAGACCTGTTTCTAATATAAGATAGTCTGGATTTTCCTGACAGTAATAGGACATAGCAAGTAAAAACAGGTAAGTAAAATAGTTAATAGGCTTGTTTTCTATAGCATCCTTAAGCTTATGAAAATGCTTTACAAACTCTTCCTTAGAGATAAGCTCACCATCAAGGCTTATCCTTTCCCTCATATCAACAAGATGTGGGGATGTAAACATCCCCACACTCTTACCTGCTTTTCTAAGTATGCTTGCAAGATACGCGCATACCGATCCCTTACCATTGGTGCCAGCTACATGAATAATCTTAGGAACTGACTTACCCCCGGTAAGCATATTCATAATTTTGTTTGTATCTTCTAAAGATACACACTTTGCATATTTAGGAATATTGTTAATATATTCCACACATTCTTCGTAAGAAAGCATAATTATCTAAGTGAAGCAAGTCTTTCCTTAACCTGATTCATCATCTGTGTATACTTCTCAAGCTTAGCCTTTTCTTCATCAATCTTAGCCTGAGGAGCCTTTGATACGAACTTTTCATTAGAAAGCATACCGTTAACACGCTTAAGTTCGCCTTCAAGTCTTGCTTCTTCCTTTTCAAGTCTCTCGATTTCCTGAGATATATCAACAAGCTCAGCAAATGGGATATAAATATTAGCATTAGGTATAACTACCGAAACTGCATCATCTGCAATACCTGTCTTATCCTTCTGGATAGAAACTTCTGAAGCATATGCAAGTGGTGCGAAGAAGAGCTTACCTTCTGTAAATGCTGCTGTTATTGTCTGATCTTCAGTTACAACGAATACCTTAGCCTTCTTAGAAGGAGCAACATTCATCTGAGTTCTGACATTTCTTATGCCACGTACTGCTTCTTTGATGATTTCGATGTCATTTTCCTCTTTAGTAAACTGACGAGCCTCAGTAAACTCAGGCCACTTTGAAACCATAATAGATTCTTCAGCATCCTGAAGTGTACAGAAGATTTCTTCTGTAATAAATGGCATATATGGATGAAGAAGTTTAAGAGCATCTATAAGTACTGTGTTAAGTGTATAGAGAGCTGCATCCTTACTTGCCTGATTCTCATCGCTGTAAAGTCTTGGCTTAACCATCTCAATGTACCAGTCACAGAACTCAGACCAGATAAAGTCATATATCTTCTGAACTGCAATACCAAGCTCATAAGAATCCATATTTTCAGTAACATCTTTTACAAGAGTATTAAGCTTAGAAATAATCCACTTATCTACTGGCTCTAAGCTAGGATCTGTTACCTTAAGTCCGCCTTCTGGCATATTCATCATTATGAAACGTGATGCATTCCAAATCTTGTTAGCGAAGTTTCTGTTAGCTTCAACTCTAGACATGTAGAAACGCATATCGTTACCAGGTGCATTACCTGTTACAAGTGTAAGACGAAGAGCATCTGCACCGTACTGGTTAATAATCTCAAGTGGATCAATACCATTACCAAGTGACTTACTCATCTTTCTACCCTGATCATCACGAACAAGACCGTGGAAAAGAACTGTCTTGAATGGGAATGTTCCCATCTGCTCGTAACTAGAAAATACCATTCTGATAACCCAGAAGAAGATAATATCGTAACCAGTTACAAGTACATCTGTAGGGAAGAAATACTTAAGGTCTTCTGTATTTTCTGGCCAGCCAAGTGTTGAAAATGGCCAGAGCGCTGATGAAAACCATGTATCAAGTGTATCTGGATCCTGTTCAAAGTGATTCTTACCACACTTAGGACATACAGTAGGTGCTTCCTTAGCAACAACTACTTCGCCGCAGTCCTGACAGTAGTATGCAGGGATTCTGTGTCCCCACCAGAGCTGTCTTGAAATACACCAGTCTTTGATGTTGTTAGTCCAGTTAAAGTATGTCTTATCCATAGACTTTGGAATAAGCTTAATCTCGCCATCTTCGATAGCCTTAACAGCTGGCTTAATAAGCTCATCCATCTTTACAAACCACTGTTCCTTAGCCATAGGCTCAACAGTAGTACCACATCTGTCGTGAGTTCCTACGTTATGAGTAAGGTCTTCGATTTCAACAAGAAGTCCCATACTGTCAAGTTCTTTAACAATAGCTTCTCTTGCTTCATATCTATCCATACCCTGGAACTTGCCACCGTTCTCATTAATAGTAGCGTCATCGTTAAGGATATTGATAACTTCAAGGCCATGTCTCTTACCAACTTCAAAGTCGTTAGGGTCATGAGCAGGAGTAATCTTAACAACACCTGTTCCTTCTTCAGGATCAGCGTGCTGATCGCCAACAACTACTATCGGACGATTAACTATAGGAAGCATAACCTTCTTACCGATTAAATCTTTATATCTTTCATCATCTGGGTTAACAGCAACAGCTGTATCACCAAGCATAGTTTCTGGACGTGTTGTAGCAAACTCAAGGAATCTTGTAGTTGATACACTTCCGTCTTCCTCTATAATAGGATACTTAATGTGCCAGAAGTGGCTGGCCTGTTCCTTATATTCAACTTCAGCATCTGAGATAGATGTTTTACATACTGGACACCAGTTAACCATACGGTTACCCTTGTAAATCCAGCCTTTCTCATGCATTTTAACAAATACTTCTGTTACAGCCTTGTTGCAGCCTTCGTCCATAGTGAAACGTTCTCTGTCCCAATCACATGATGAACCAAGCTTCTTAAGCTGATTAACAATTCTTCCGCCGTATTCTTTCTTCCAATCCCAGCATTTTTCAAGGAAGCCTTCTCTACCAAGGTCTGCCTTAGTGATACCCTGCTCTTTAAGAGATTCAATAACCTTAACCTCTGTAGCGATAGATGCATGGTCAGTACCTGGCTGCCAAAGTGCATTGTAACCCTGCATTCTCTTCCATCTAATAAGGATATCCTGCATAGTTTCATCAAGGGCATGTCCCATGTGGAGCTGTCCTGTGATGTTTGGTGGTGGAATTACTATAGTAAATGGAGTCTTTGAGTGATCCACTTCAGCGTGGAAGTACTTCTTCTCTATCCATTTCTGATATAATCTGTCTTCTATGCCCTTTGGGTCATAGGTTTTAGCGAGTTCTTTACTCATATCTGCCTCCTAGAAATCACAATTAAACAGTATTTTATCACATCGCCACAAGGCAGGCAAACGCCTTTTTATGCATATATGTGATATCTCTAATTCACTTCTTCTATTACTAATACTTTGCCTTTATTAACTCTTATGTACCCTTCCTGATTGACTGCTTCATTACTAACTCCAAGGCTGCCTTCCGGCTTCATTATGCCCTGGAATTCGTACTTAAGCCCTTTGATGGTTATATCAGCAGGTTCATTAAGTGGAAATACTGAGACATACATACTATCTTCTTTTTTGTATGCCTTGCTCTCACCTTCTGTTAAGCCGTAAGCCTTTATGCCGTCGCCTATGAAGGTTAGCTTTTGGTTAATATTGGTGTATCCGGCTATAAGCTGAATATTAGCCATAGTATGTGAAAGCCTCTTGCCCCCAAGTCCGCCAAAGATATAGATATTATCGCAGCCCGCTTCTATAGCTGCCTTTATGCCAAGTTCCATATCAGTATCATCTTTTATTGGAGATACCTTATTAATCTTTAGCTCTGGAAAATGCCTTCTGGCCTCTTCTTCCTTCTGACATGAGTCCATATCACCTAGGAATATGTCTGGGCATATATCTTCTTCTATAAAGAAATCAATTCCCCCATCTGCTGCAACCAGGTAGGGCTTGCCGACTTCGTATATTAAGTTGTGAAATAGGGTTCTTTCATTATATATAGGTGAAGAACCAACGATTATAGCTGTTTTCATCTTACTGTCTGTTAAAATATATTACTGCCTGTCAAAATATGCCTTGCTTGCAATATAGTATGTTCTTATATATCCGTCTGTTGAAAGAATTACAAATTCACCAGTTGATTCTATATAGTATACACCATCACCATCTTCTGCTTCTATCTTATATAAAGCTGATGGATTAGTAATAACCGCTGAGGCAGCTGCCTGATATGCCTCTTTTGAAGCAAATCCCATCTCTATACCATGCTTTTCGTAGTGCTGAGTAAGAAGCCTGTCATTTCTAAATACATAGGCTGCCGCTACTGGCTGAGTTGTAGGCTCCTGTGTTGGTGCGGCTGTTTGTACTGGAGTTGGAGTAGGTGTTGCTACAGGTGTTGGTTCCGGTGTAGCAGTTGGTGTCGCAGTAGGAGTTGCTGTTGGACTTGCTGATGGCTCAGTTGTTGGTGTAGCTGTTTCTGTTGGCTTTGTGCTTGGTGATTCTGAAGGTGCCTGAGATGCCTTGTCTTCTTTATTTGCATCATCTGTACTTTCAGGTGTAGCAGTAGGCTGCTGCGAAACAACTGGTTCTGATGTAGTAACGTCAGTTCCTGCCGCCACTTCCACACTTGGACTAGGCTGACTATTTTCTAACTGAGCTCTTTCTTTATTTAGAGATGCTATTGTAAATATTCCCCATCCAGCGATAATGGCTAAAGCTATACCTGCCCCAATTATGAGTTTCTTATTCATTTGTTTCTCCTCCAAAATTCATCTATATAATCACTAATATTTTGGTTATTCACGATTTGACAATTGTTCCATTCCCTTGGGAATAGTCTTCTTTGAGTGTTAGTGTTGAATCTTTCGTCTAACAAGGCAACTATGCCAACATCCTCTGCTGTTCTTATAACTCTACCAGCTGCCTGCAATACTTTATTCATACCTGGATAACGATATGCATAATCAAATCCAGAATTATTCTCATCATCGAAATGGTCCTTTAAAAGCTCTCTTTCATTACATACAAGCGGCAGACCTGTTCCTACGATAATAGCACCAATAAGAGAATCCTTCTTAAGGTCTATACCTTCTGAGAATATACCTCCAAGAACGCAGAATCCAACAAGTGATTTATTTACTAAATCAAGATTAGTAACTTTGTTGTCTGCTTCGAAGCACTGTAAGAAATGCTCTCTCATATCTTCATCCATGTATTCACTCTGAACAAGAAGCTCCATATCTTTCTTGTCATAGAAGCTGTTTACAAAGTGATCATGAACATTAGATAAGAAATTATGAGAAGGTAAAAATACCAGATAGTTTCCTGGCTTTGCAGTAACTATCTCATATATATAAGATGCAATACGATGATACTCCAAATCATTACGTCTTGTATACTTACTAGTAACATCATTGGCTATAAATAGCCCTCTTTTGTTGTTGTCAAATATAGATTTAGCATATATCTCATAATCTTCTTCTAAGCCGCCAAGAAGTCCCTTGTAGTACTGTATTGGAAGAAGTGTAGCTGAAAATAGTATACTTGACCTGCCCTTTTCCATAGCCTCTCTAAGATTAACCTTAGGATTGACACAGAAGAGTTTTATAAAGAATCTCTCATCCTCATCATGCTGGCAGTATATGGTATAATTCTCATCCATCTTCTCATATATAAGAAGATAATGACATATCTCAAAATAGAATTCTAACACTTCCTGGCGTATAGGTGAATCATCCTCTTCCTCAAGGAACTGATCCATAACTGTTCGAAGGCTCTCTACCAGGCCTGTAAAAGGATCTGAAGTCTCAAGAACCAGACATCCATCACATTCTCTTTTTAAGCCAAGTAGTTCCTTATTGCACCTTTCCAAAGCCTTAATTAATCTGGCTGTTATCGAAGGCTTTTTAAGCTGTTTTTTTATTGGCTGTTGGTCAAATACCGCTTTTAAATCTCGTTTTAGCAAAAGGAAATTTTCCTTATAAAGACTGGCACTAAACATACTTCTACCTCGGTCAACAAGGTTGTGTGCCTCATCAATCAAGAAGACATAGTCTCCCTTCATACCTTCGCTAAAGTATCTCTTTAATGATGCATGAGGATCAAAAACGTAGTTATAGTCACATATAACAAAATCCGCAAACAGACTAATATCAAGGGATAATTCAAATGGACAAACATTATGCTTAGTGGCAATTTCCTCTATGACACTTCTGTCAATTCGGTCATAAGTAGTTATTGCCTCGTATATAGCATCATTAACCCTATCCAGATGCCCCTCCGCTCTTGGACAAGCTGACGGATTACAATTTGCTTTATCTAATACGCATATTTTATCTTTTGCTGTAATAGTAACACTTTTAAGCTTAAGCCCCTTTTCTCTTAGGATATCTACAGTATCTTCTGCTACAGTTCTGGTAATAGTCTTGGCTGTTAGATAAAAGATTTTCTCTGTAAGTCCCTCTCCTATAGACTTTATAGTAGGAAAAGATGTTGATATAGTTTTTCCTACACCTGTTGGTGCTTCTATAAATAGCTTCTTTCCCTGAACCAAGGTTTTATATACATTAACAGCCAGCTCTTTCTGGCCTTCCCTGTATTCAAAAGGAAACTGAAGGTCTTTGATACTTGCATTCCTAACAATTTCCCAGTGGAACTGAAAATCTGCCCACTTCTTGTAGCTGGCCATAAGTTCAAGGAACCACTCATTAAGTTCAGCGCTTGTGTATTCCTCAAAGAAGTACTTTATCTCCTCTGTTTCTATATTGCAGTAGGTCATCCTAACTCTGATTAGTGGGAGTTTCTTCTGCTGGCTGTAAATAAAAGCGTATACCTTGGCCTGTGCCAGGTGAACATATACTGGTTCGGTTATATATTCCAGCCCCTTGGCTACGCACTTTATCTCATCTATGGTTACCTGCTCAAATTCGTCCTCTTTCTCAGATATAATACCGTCAGCTCTACCTTCAATATCTATGGTATATTCTCCAGTATCATACTTATAGTTAAGTAAAACCTCCGGATAATAGTTTTCATCCATAGATCCCTGAATCTTTCTATGGAGTCTGCTTCCCTCCTGCATAGCATTCATATCCGCGCTGGAAGTCTTTCTATTATCAATATTTCCACTTCTAAAGACGAATTCAACCAGATTACGAACAGAAATCCTAATCTTCTTATTTCCACTATTAAGCTGTAATTCAGTATTATCCTTCTTTTCCATAACCAAATTTCATTATATTACTTCTAGTCTTTGAATCATAGACCAAATGTTCTATTTTTTATTTTCTGTGCAGCATCATTATCACTATCATATAAAATATATTTTTATGAAATTATGTTAACAAAATCGTTTTTATTATAACTTAAAATTATGGTAAACCAATCTTGTTATGTAAACTACTCTTATAAGATATAAATTTTCAAGTTGATCTATACCAGCATATCTTTCATAATATTTTTAGTTACAAATAAGATATCATTATGTTGATAGACTTTTTTAGTCAATTTTTCGCTATGTCTACTACTTTTCCAATATCTTCCTTATATCAATTGTAGCCTTAATATTTCTGGCTCCAGAGCGCAAAAACTTATCACAAATAATATATATCACAGACTTTTTCATGATATCAAAATCAGCTTTATGTAAATCACTTTTTTCTCGAACCCCCGTTTTAAGAAAATTATTGTTAACCTGAGCTAAATTCAGCTTTCTCAGTGAATTCATCTCCAATCACAAAGCCCAAAACCTAATATTTTATTAAAATGGAATTCAATTATACGAATTGCTGTAGAAGCTGCCTGGTAAGGGTTGGTGCCTGTTCTCGGGGGCATATGGACAAGCCGCTGTAAAACCCACGTGTATTTCGTAGGAAAATGTAATTTCCGTGCTTTACGCGGTAAATCCCCACCTCAGAGTAGATGAGTCCCCTAGCACGGAATACATTTTCCAGAAATACAAAGTGATGGTTTTACAAGGCGAAGTACAAAAGTCTCCCGATGGGCAGGCCCAATCCCTAGCAGGCAGCCTGTAAAATCGAGTAGGTTGGATTAGTCCAACCTACTCGCAGCGCAGGGCTTGCCCGGCTTCAGCCGGGATTATTCCTTGCAAGCCCTTGCGCATAAAAAAAGAGGCCTATAAAGCCTCTTTAAAATCAAATATATTAAGCTGAATGCAGGGGGATTATAAAGCTCCCTTACCACGCTCTCCTGTACGGATTCTGATAGCATCATCTACATCAAAAACAAAGATCTTGCCATCACCGTAGTTGCCTGTACGAATACCCTTAGATATCTTTTCAATAAGTGTACCAGCGATACTAGCATCAACAACTGTTTCAACCTTTATCATAGGAAGAAGCGTGATACCCTTGCCTTCTTCGTAGCCTTCATAATAACCCTTCTGGTTACCATAGCCTTCCATACGGAATATATTAAGACCTGTAACACCGAACTGCTCTAGAATCTTTCTAAGATCCTCTAATTTTTCAGGTCTAGTTACAATCTCTAATTTCTTCATAATTAATATCCTTTCGTAAAAAACAACTAAATATTAATAATAATTATTGTTCAACATTTATGATAATACAATAGGCAATATATAATATCAATAGCCCTTTTTCATTTTTCTCCAATATTTATAACACTTAATAGATGTTTTAATAAAATAGAGTCCTAATAGTAGTATTACCAAGGCTTCCGCCATATATAGGTAATGGTGAACAAAGAACTTACCATTTACCTTTCTTTCTATGTAGGTACCAACACCCAGGCCTGTAACTGCAGCCAGGCAAAAGAGGGCTGCAATCAAGAAACCTATAAAAGTATTACGTCCATGTTTGGTAAGGCACACCTTGTCATTCATATCAGCAGGTCTTTCACCCTCATAATACTTTCGCCATACATAGCAGTTAAGGCTTTGTCCCATAAGTTCCCATTCTTCATTTATCATAGTTTCTACGTAGAATGCTTTGGAAAGCCCCGATCTATCTACCAAGAACTTGCATTTGCCTGATTTTGCTTCTGTAAATTCATAGTAGAACATACCTGTTTCACCAATAGGATTAAGACTGTATCCCTCTGCTGCATTTTCCTCTAAAAAGTACTCTAAAGCGTCTGGAGTTGGATACCTAAACTGGGCGAACCAAACCTTCTTTTTTCTTACTACGTCTATCTTGTCTTCAAAGCTCATCTTGTTTTCCCTTTTATTCTATATTGAACCTTTTAATGTTCACTAAATCTACATAATTATATCACGAAAAGTTACGAAAGTTCGATTTTATGTATATCTCTATTTTGATACAATATATTCATGTAGTAAATATGATTTATATCATAAATTGTTACATAAGAAAAGTATGAAAGGCAACAAAAAATGATTTGTATATTTAAATGTCCAAGCTGTGGTGACCAGATGACATATTCACTGGAAAAACAATGCCTAGTTTGTAGTACCTGCGGCGCTGAAATAGATGCTGACGAATACAACACAGATGACATTACCTATGAGGGAGTAAGACAACTTGAAGAAGGAATAAGTGAATTCACCTGTCCCAGCTGCGGATGTAACATGCTTACTGACCGCTCCAGCGCCAAACATACATGTTCATATTGCGGAGCAGAGATGATTGAGTTTGGTACAGCCAAGGGAGAGCTCTCACCAGAATATATTATTCCTTGTAAGCTTACTCAGGACGAGGCTAGAACAAAGGTTATAAGCTGGTGGATGGACCATGAAAGTATGCCACAATATAATCCTAATTGTATCAAACTGGAATTTAGAAGCTTCTATCTTCCTGTATGGCTTTGCGATGTAGATGTTATTGCCCACATGTCAGGTACTGTTGCTTATTCCAGTGGAAGAAGAAAATCTGAAAACTATTCACCACTATATGGCAATAACGGCAAGGATGATGTTAACAGAATCTTTTCTGAAAAGACGCTTAAATCCACATTTTTACGTCTTCCGGTTAACTCATCCACTCATTTTTCTGCTAATAGATTTAGGGGCGTTGAACCCTTTAATTATAAAGACCTTGAAGAATTTAACCCAGTTTATCTCTCGGGTCACAATGCTGAAAAAACAGAATTTAGTCAGAGCGATATGGTTCCACAGGCCAAGCGTCTTGCCTGTGATTATGGCCTAAAACAGGTTAGGTATCACTTGGAATCCATGGCATTTGATTATGTAAAACTTGAAAGTGTAGCAACTTCATACGCTAAAGCCTGCCCGTCAAATATGGTCTATGCCCTTCTTCCAATATGGATTTGTTCATACAGATATAAAGGAAGAAGACACTACATATATGTGAACGGGCAAACAGGAAAGACAGATGGTGAAATATTAATATCCAAAAAGCTTTTTGGTATCGATGTGTGTTTATACAGTCTAGCGACTTTGCTGTTTACCATAGGCCTGTTATTTAACATTTTTTCATTGTCACCTTTAATAGGGAATACAGCTTCAAGTATGGGTGCATACTTATTTGGTGCTATGGCCTCTATCGGCTATGATGCATTAAGATATGTTTTGTTTGGCAAAAGAAAAATATTAAATGAAAAGTTTTCAAACCGAAGATTTCAGGTATATATACCTTCTATTATAAAAGCAATCATAGGTGCAATTTTATTACCTTTTGGACTGGAAAATGCCGAATTCTTCTATCGTCATAATATGCTTGAACCTGTTGGAACGCTTACGCTGAAAATCCTTTTCCTGTCATTAATACTAGCAGCCGTTCAAGCTGTACTATTTGCAATCAGAAGGAAACGATTCTTACTTAGAAGAAATCTTCCAGAATATAGCGACTATCTTGAGATGGGCAATACAAAGATATATTAGTTATAAAGAAAGGAACAATACATGATCAAAGCTAACAACCTTACAATGATATACGGTGGCGACTTTAAGTCTGTTGATAATCTTACTTTCAATGTAAAGAAAGGTGAGATACTTGGATTTGTCGGCCCTAATGGTGCAGGTAAAACTACTGTAATAAAGATGCTTACTGGCATACTTCGCCCTGTAGAAGGCTCTATCACTATTAATGGTTTTGACATTAATAAGAATCCTTTAGAAGCTAAACAGAGTCTTGCTTATGTAGCAGATAATCCAGATATACTAATAAGCCTTAAAGGAATTGAGTATATAAACTTTATAGCCGACATATATAAGGTTCCTGCAGATATTAGACAAAGTCGTATTGATAGCTTAGCAGAAAGATTCGGTATCAAAGACGCCCTTAATACCTCTATGAAGGAATATTCTCATGGTATGAGACAGAAACTTATGATTATAGCTGCTCTTATACATAATCCACCTGCCTGGATACTTGATGAGCCTATGACCGGTCTCGATCCTAGTGCTGCATTTGAACTAAAAAGTATGATGCGTACCCATGCAGATGAGGGAAACTGCGTCCTCTTTTCGACCCACGTTCTGGAGGTTGCTGAGAAGCTTTGTGACAGGATACTTATTATCAATCACGGTAAAGACCTTTATCAGGGAACAGTAGAAGATCTTGAAAAATCATATAGCGGAGAAGATTTAGAGCAGATTTTTATAGATATGATTTAACCTGGAAATCAACATACAAACCACCAGATGGAGATTTTATATGAACAATATTTTTTCATTATATAGCGTTCTTGCCAAAAATTCGGAAATGAAAGTTCCTAAAAACGAAGAAAAAGGAACCTTATACCTTTCACTTGGTATCATAGCCTTGTCATGTATTATGATTCCATGCTGCCTGATAGTAGGCTATGTAAGTTACATTATTACTAAGGCTCTTATTGCAGCTGGCGCCCCAACCGGTGGTCTTCTGGCACAAATCCAGATTATGTCAGCGTTCTCTATGATTTTTGGAATACTGGTTATATTTAATGTACTTTTCTTTTCAAGTGACAGGGAACATCTTATGCCTCTACCAATAAAGACAAGTCATATCCTTACAGCCAAATTCCTCTATTCATATGTTGCAGAAAGCATCATGGAATTCATGATTCTTGTAAGTATGTTTATTGGCTTTTTCATTGCGTATAAGGCCAGTATCGTTTCCATCCTTTCATCTATTGTTGGCGTAGTACTTATTCCATTACTTCCTATGGTTTACTGCGCCCTTATAAGTCTTGTGATTATGTCCACGCTAAAGGGAATAAAGAACCCTAAGCTTTTCAACCATATATCTACATTACTTCTTATAGCATTTGTAGTGCTATTTATCTTTTCACTAAAGGAAACCGGTAATATCACAATTGATAACTATATTAACTCATTATCAGATGGAAGTAACTCCTTTTCGAAAATGCTTAATGTAGTCTTCTTTACAGTTCCACTCCTTCTTAAAGCCATTGAAGGCGGCAATATACTATATCTTCTACTTTATATTGCCATTAATATCGCTGTATTCTTCCTTATGATATTTATTGGTAGTTTCACATATGAGGCGGGGCTTTTTGCTGTCGGTTCTATGGGAAGCAGAAAGAAAGGCGGAGCTGTTGCTGCTAAAGATATTAAGCAAACAGGCATACTTAAAGCATATATACGTAAGGATTTCAGAGTCATATTAAGAACCAGGGCATTTGCAAGCAACTGCCTATATATTAACCTTATATGGCCTCTTGGCCTCTTTGCACTTATTATGGCTAATAAAGATAAAGCAGGCTTTATAAAGTTTTCCTCTTACTTTAGGGATAATGTGCCAGGGGCAACCATCCTTGTTACTATGGGAATTATAGGCCTGTCATTTGTAGCAACTGCTATGAACAGCCTTGCATCTACTGCATTTACCCGTGAAGGGGCTCACCTTGATATAATTCACTATCTGCCTATGAGCTACAAAGATCAGATATTTGCTAAGAGCATGGTTAGCTTTATTGGAACATATCCACTTATTGCTCTTACCATCCTTATATGGTGCATATATACAGCCTGCAACCCGCTTTTTATACCACTTTATCTTGTTCTATCATTTGCATGCTTCTATATTACCTGCCTGCTTGGCTTATATATGGACAGCCTACACCCATACACAGAATGGGACGATGAATACTCAGCCCTTCGTGGTAACCTTAATAACTTCTTCAATATGGCCATTGTTATGGTTATCTCAGTAATAATCTGCGGTATACCATTCCTGCTCTATAACTTTGCAGGATTATCATTACTTACCTTTATGATTATCGTGGCATTAAGCCTTGGCGTACTTACTTTTATCTGCCATACCTTTATTTCAAAGGCCATTATCCGTAATATTCAGGATCTTCGCTAGCCACAAAAGTCTACGCTAAAGCCAATATCTAAACGCAAAAAAGCCTGTGCACCCTAAGGTGTACAGGCTTTAATTATTTAAGATTAGTGGTGGAATAATCTGATTCCTGTGAATGACATAACCATGTTGTATTCATCACAACGTGCAATAACTTCTTCATCACGGATAGATCCACCTGGCTCAGCAATATAAGATACGCCGCTCTTCTTAGCTCTGTCGATATTATCGAAGAATGGGAAGAATGCATCTGATCCAAGTGATACACCAGACTGCTTGTCAAGCCATGCTCTCTTTTCTTCTGCTGTAAAGACATCTGGCTTAACCTTGAAGAACTTCTGCCACTCGCCTTCTCTAAGAACGTCCATATAGTTCTCTGTAATATAGTTATCGATTGCATTATCTCTATTAGCTCTGGCAATACCATCAGCAAACTGAAGGTTAAGTACCTGTGGAGCCTGTCTAAGAAGCCAGTTGTCAGCCTTAGAACCTGCAAGTCTTGTACAGTGTACACGTGACTGCTGGCCTGCACCAATACCGATTGCCTGACCATCTTTTACATAGCAAACTGAGTTTGACTGTGTATACTTAAGTGTTATAAGTGAGATAATAAGGTCGATTTTAGCATTATCTGGAAGATTCTTATTCTTTGTAACAATGTTCTCAAGGAGAGCATTGTTAATATCAAGTTCATTTCTTCCCTGCTCAAATGTTATACCATAAACCTGCTTACGCTCGATTTCTTCTGGTACATATGAAGGGTCGATTTCAACGATGTTGTAGTTACCCTTCTTCTTACTCTTTAAGATTTCAAGTGCTTCTGGCTCATAACCTGGAGCTATAATACCATCAGATACTTCGTGCTGAATAAGAAGTGCTGTTGCCTTATCACAAACATCTGAAAGTGATATGAAGTCACCGAATGAACTCATTCTATCTGCACCTCTTGCTCTTGCATATGCGCAGGCAAGTGGGCTAAGTTCTATAGTTTCATCTACCCAGTAGATTTTCTTAAGTACGTCTGAAAGTGGAAGTCCTACAGCTGCACCAGCTGGTGATACATGCTTGAAAGATGTTGCAGCAGGAAGTCCTGTTGCCTTCTTAAGTTCCTTTACAAGCTGCCATCCGTTGAATGCATCAAGAAAGTTGATGTATCCTGGCTTACCATTAAGTACCTTTATAGGAAGATCACTACCGTCTGCCATATAGATTCTTGATGGCTTCTGGTTAGGGTTGCAACCATACTTTAATTCTAACTCGTTCATGCTTACTCCTTTATGCCTGTCTTATTATTTATTCTTGTTAACAATTCTAGTTTCAAACTTACCTGTAGCAATATCAATGTATCTAACGAAAAGAGATACCTTATTATCTTCATTGAGGCTGTTCCATACATTCTCTGTAAATGTATCAATATCCCCTTCAATACCTACAAGCTTAGGCTCACCTTCGAATGAAGGAAGTGGATTACCATCACACTTATATGTGTGGATGAAATGTCCCTCGCCAGCAACTGGATTCTCATATGCGAATGTATATCTGTTGCATGCATCTGGGTTACCATTGTTGCTCTTTAATATGCTCATAGCATAGTTGTAAGTACCATTTTCGATGTGCATGATACCTGAAATTCTAGGTGTATAGTTTGGTCCATCTGGCTCAAACTCTCTCGAGCGAAGACTCTGTTCAAATGTAAGCTGCTTATCCATACCTTCATAGATAGTATCTGTCTGGTCACCATTAGTAACGATTGTCTTGTTACCAAGCACTCTTACAGGTGCATAGATGATAAGACTTGGATCAGTAAGCTTTGATGGGTCGTGTGCCTGTGTTCTGATTCCGTCGCCATCTGTAACAAATACTCTGTTACGGCTATTAACACTTCTTCCCATGATGAAGTATGCTGTTACAGCCTGCTTGCCATCTGGAGTTTTTCCGATAACAATACCTCTTCCTGGATAGTCATTTGAACTAAGTTCATTTGCAAGATTAAGTTTTTCCATTGTAGTAATTGTCTCCTATCTAAATAATAAAGGAGGCTTCTAGGAAGCCTATATTAACCCTTAAGACCTCTTGACTGTCTGTCCATATCTTCAACGACGATGTCATAAATCTCGCCTAAGCTACGGCAATACTCAAGTACAAGCCATGGCTCATTAGTATGGAAATGAAGTTTGATAATAGCCTTCTCACCAGCCATATCATCTTCTCCGCTGTCACCAGCAACAACAAGGCAATCGCCTTTGAATGTCTCAAGAATATGTTCTCTAATCTCGTCTACTAAATCATCTGCAAGATCATCTACATCTACACCTTCTGTATTATACTTATCAAGTAGAAGCTGTGTGTCGTATCTGAATTCTATTGATTCCATATAATCCTCCTATGAATATCAATCCTTAAGGCTCTTATCTTCCTCAAGTACAAGCTTAAGCTTCATTCCAAGAGCTGCTGCCATCTTTACCATAAGCTCAAGTGAAGGATTTGATCCTACGCTTTCAAATCTTGTAATATTTGGCTGAGGTATTCCTGTCTTAACAGCAAGCTGTCTCTGTGTTACGTGTTTTTTCTTTCTGCACTCTACATAATCCTGTGCAAATGCTTTTCTAACATCCTTCTGAATATCTTCTATGGAATATGCTCTCCCATCCTTAAACAAATAATTCATGCCTGATTTTTCTGCCATTTTTATATATCTCCTTTTTCCATATAAAATTTATTTTAGCCATAATCCATTATAAATTCAATGATTACTTGCTATATATCAAACGATTTATCAATATTTCATATATTATTATTCACTTAGCCCTTAACAAAATGTTAAAATGTACAATAATGGTATTTGATGAGGATATAAAGAAGGACCCAGTAAACTAATGAGCAATAAGGATACCAAGCTTAATTACATAACCAATTACTACGAGGAGCAGGAAAGTCAGGATTATCCTGTTAGTTTCTATTACGTAGATTTTAAAGACATGTTTATGGGTACTGTTCGCCACCACTGGCATCAGAAGCTTGAAATAGACTTTGTTAGAAACGGAAGTGCTACATTCGTTATTGGAGACAGTGAAATAGTTGTTAATGAAGGTGAGGCCATAATTATTAACTCTGGCCAGATTCATAGTGCCTATACAGATGGAAAAAGCAGCAAAAACATTATGTTATCAGTACTTTTCTCACCTGATTATCTATTTGATAACAACGAATCATTCCTTACTGTAAAATATCGTAATCCCCTTATTTCAAACAGGGATTTCTCATACTATCATTTCACCCCAGATAAGGGCAAAAAGGAGCTTGATTGCATCCGTTCTATAATCACTCAGAACCTTAACAAAAGTTACGGATATGAGCTTATTACAAAGAGTCTTTTGTGTAATCTTTGGATTTTTCTCTTATCTGCTCTTGAAAAGGATACCAGAAAGGCATCTTCTCTTTCTCTTGCTGATACAGACAGAGTTAAGGAAGCCATACTATATCTTCATGCTAACTACAGTAAGCCACTTACTCTTGATAGCATAGCTGAAAGTATCCATCTTAGTAAAAGCGAGTGCTGCAGATGTTTTAAGAGAGCTTCGCACCTGGCTCCATTTGAATATCTTATGCGTCTTAGAATATATGAGTCTGCTCTTCTTATGCAAAAGGGTGATGCCAGCCTAAAGCTTAGTGACCTGGCTAAAGATACCGGATTTAACAATGCCAGCTATTTTAATAAGACATTTAAGAAATATCTTGGTTGTACACCATCAGAATATAAAGAAAGGATTAAGCGCAGCCACCGTGACGCACTTAATCCTTATGGAATATCACTTTAATTATCTTCCTCGTTCATCTTTGCAAGCTTAGCAGCCTGATCTGCTGCGATACATGAATCGATGATTTCCTGAATATCACCATTCATAATCTTATCAAGCTTGTAAAGTGTAAGACCTATACGATGGTCTGTAACACGTCCCTGTGGGAAGTTATATGTTCTAATCTTCTCAGATCTGTCACCTGTACCAATCTGGCTTCTTCTGGCATCAGCTTCAGCATTGTGAGCCTTCTGGCACTCTAAATCGTAAAGTTTTGCACGAAGTAAGTTAAATGCCTTCTCCTTATTCTGAATCTGAGACTTCTCTGTCTGAGAGTAAATAACTATACCTGTTGGATAGTGAGTAAGTCGTACAGCTGAGTCAGTTGTATTGACGCACTGACCACCATTACCAGAAGCACGCATAACGTCGATACGGATATCTTTTTCATCTATCTGAACATCAACCTCTTCTGCCTCTGGAATAACAGCAACAGAAGCTGTAGATGTGTGAATACGTCCGCCTGATTCTGTTTCAGGTACTCTCTGAACTCTGTGTACACCTGATTCATACTTAAGAATAGAATATGCACCCTGGCCTGATACTGTAAATTCTATTTCCTTCATGCCGCCGATACCTGTTTCATCGGCATTGATAACGTCTATTTTCCAGCGCTTCTCTTCAATATAGTGAGAATACATTCTGTAAAGTTCAGCAGCAAAAAGTGCAGCCTCATCTCCACCTGCGCC
Organism: Lachnospiraceae bacterium NC2008; assembly: GCA_000687675.1. Classification (GTDB taxonomy): domain Bacteria; phylum Bacillota; class Clostridia; order Lachnospirales; family Lachnospiraceae; genus NK4A136. The sequence continues at coordinate 40,617 of JHWS01000001.1, forward strand.
TGCTCTTATTTCAACAACAACGTTCTTGTCATCGTTAGGGTCCTTTGGAAGAAGAAGAATCTTAAGCTTTGTCTCAAGTTCAGCTACTCTCTTCTTTGCGTTGGCAGCTTCTTCCTTAAGCATCTCCCTCATATCAGGATCTTTTTCCTCTTCAAGCATAGATATAGAATCTTCTATATCCTGATTGCATCTCTTATATTCCTTATAAGCTTCAACTATAGGTGAAAGGTTGCTCTGCTCCTTCATAAGATTCATAAATCTTTTCTGATCATTAGCAACGTCAGGCTCTGCAAGCTCATTAAGTAATTCTTCGAATCTTCTAAGTAAATCGTCTAATTTATCAAACATCTTTCATCCTCCTGGCAATACAGACTCTGTCATTGCCTGCGTAGTCTTTAATAACGCGGGCATCTGTATATCCGGCTTCTGTAACTATATCAGTTACGCCGCGCCCTTGATTGTATCCTATTTCAAATGCCAGATAACCGCCACCATTAATATGGTCATATGCTTTATCTGCTATAGTTCTATAAAATAATAGTCCGTCCTGGCCGCCATCTAAGGCTATCATAGGCTCGTGATCTTTAACCTCACTCATAAGTCCTTTAATAACTTCTGTTTCTATATATGGCGGATTGGAAACTATAATATCATAATTTCCTGATATTTCGCTAGTAAGAATATCCATTAAAGATATTTCTGGATTAAGGTCCAGCCTTCTGGCATTGTCCTTAGCAACTTCCAGTGCTTTTTCCGAGATATCAAGGGCATATCCCTTTGGGGTATATCCCATCTTATCCCTAATATAGGCCATAATACTAAGGATTATACAGCCACTACCTGTGCAGATATCCAGAATCTCTGGAATCTTCGTATTCTTACCGTAATCTTTCTTAATTATATTAATAACCTGCTCAACCAGTACTTCTGTGTCGAATCTTGGTATAAGAACATTCTCATTGACGAAAAAGTCATATCCGTAGAAGTTCTGCACACCTGTAATATGCTGAAGAGGTATCTTTTGTCCCCTTCTTTCTATAGCATCTTTATATGCCTTATAGTCTGTTTCCGGCATATCTTTGTCAGATACTTTATCAAGAATAAACTTATTTCTATCAATGCCTGTTACATATTCAAGAAGCAGCCATGCATCAGTTTCAAAGTCAGCAACATCTGCATCTTTAAGTATGTTCTTACCTTCTAAAAGTGCTTCCTGATAGGTCATTAGTCTTCTTTTTCCTTAGCAAGCTGTTCTTTAATCTCAAGAACACTGATTTCCATAGTTTCGTCGCCTGTTTCTACTATGGTTCCATCATCCATCTTCTTAGTCTTCTTAACCATACGACGTTTAAAATGCTTGTTTTCAAACTTCTCCCAGTCAAAAACTGCTTCTACGGCAGCTATACCAACCTCTATCATCTCATCGTCTGGTTCTTTAGTTGTAAGAAGCTGAAGCCAGAGTCCTGGTGCAGAAATAATCCTAACAAGTATATTGTCGTGTCTTCCTGCAAATCTAAGAATCTCATATGCTACTCCTGCAATAACAGGAATAAGAAGAATTCTAAGTAATATTCTAAGATAATACTGATCAACTCTTATAAAGAAGAAAAGTATAATACTTACAATCATAACAAGAAGAAGGAAGCTTGTTCCGCATCTTCTGTTTTGTCTGCTGGCTCTTCTAACATTCTTAACTGTAAGAGGTCTTCCGGCTTCAATACAGTTAATACACTTATGCTCAGCACCGTGGTACTGATATAGTCTTCTAATATCCTTCATAAGTGATATAGCAACTACATATATAAGAAAGAGGGCAAGTCTTATAACCGCCTCAATAATAGCAATAAGTGATGGGCTCTTTACAAACTTAGTGCAAAGTTCTGCTGCAAAATATGGAAGAAGCATAAATAATCCAATAGAGATTATAATTGATACTATAACAGTAAGAGTAGTAGCTACTGATTCTGCCTTATCACCAAATATCTTTTCGAAAGCCCCCTTTTTATCCGGGTCTTTCTTTTCTTCTTCCTCATAAAATGATGATGAGTATGTAAGTATACTCATACCAAGAACCAATGAATCTATAAAAGACATGACACCTCTTACAAAAGGTATCTTAGATAATATCTTATGCTTTCCAGCTAATCCATTATCATCAAAAACCTGCACATCTATCTCACCATCAGGTTTTCTAACAGCAACAGAGTACTGCTTCTTATTCTTCATCATAACGCCTTCAAGTACAGCCTGTCCGCCTATACCTGAATACACATTTTTACGTTTTCTAGCCAATATTCTCCTCCTGCACAAGTTCATTGTCCATAAGAATAAAGAAGGTTGAGATATTAGCTACCTCAACCTTTCCTGAAATGCTGTTATTTACTTTCAACACCATATTTCTTGTTGAACTTATCAATACGTCCACGAGCCTGTGAAGCTTTCTGCTGGCCTGTATAGAATGAATGGCATTTAGAACAAACTTCAACGTGAATCTCAGGTTTTGTTGATCCAGTTACAAATGTGTTACCGCAGTTGCAAGTAACTGTTGCCTGGTAATATTCTGGATGTATTCCTTCTCTCATCTTCTTCACCTCTCTAAAATTTTATATACTACCGGATATGATACCCGTATTACGGATTCCATCCCATATCCGAAATCTGGTCTCATCAAACAGCTTTTTAATTGTATCACTGTTCATTTTATAACGCAAGAAAAATTTTTATATCATTTTAGTGATATTTTTCTGCCTGTTATATACTTATTCTCTACCTTCTTTTACAAGCTTAGCATGCTCTTCCTGAATATCTTTATCAAATGAAAGAATAGGTTCGATATCTTTACCCTTAACACGTCTATCTAAGTAGTTCTTAGTAAGCTTAACAACAAGTGGTGAAAGGATAAGAACACCTATAAGGTTAGGAATCATCATAAGACCATTGAATGTATCTGAAAGTTCCCATGCAAGTGATGATGTCATAAGTGCACCTGCATTGATTAATAATATGAAGATAACCTTATATGGCTTTGTAGCCTTTACACCGAATAAATACTCAACTGCTTTTGTACCATAGTGTGACCATCCAAGTACTGTAGTAAATGCAAAGAATAGAATTGCAAGTGCTACAAACCACTCACCAGCCTGGCCAAATACATTACCAAAAGATTTTGCTACAAGTGTTGCATCGTCAACATCACCGATTTTATTACCTGTAGAAAGATCAATAGCTCCAGATGAAAGAACTACAATAGCTGTCATAGTACAAACAATCATAGTATCAGCAAATACTTCGAAGATTCCCCAAAGTCCCTGCTTAACTGGTTCCTTAACATCTGAATTAGAATGAACCATAACTGAAGAACCAAGACCTGCCTCGTTAGAGAAAACACCTCTCTTGCAGCCAAGTACAAGTGCCTGCTTAACAGTAATACCAACTGCACCACCAACTACTGCTTTTGTACCAAATGCAAATTTGAAGATTGCAGCGAATATAGTTCCTACACTTGAGATGTGTACGCCAATAATAATTAAAGAACCAATAATATAAAGAACTGTCATAAATGGAACTATTCTTTCAGCAACAGCTGCTATTCTCTTTAATCCACCAAGAATAATAATTGCTGCAATTATCATAAGAGTGATACCAATAATAAAAGGTATAAGTCCTATACTTCCAACAAGCATAGGTGGATTTTTCATTTTTCCAAAGAATGCTGAATCGACATTAGTAACAATTTTGTTAATCTGTCCCATATTACCAATACCAAATGAAGCAAGTACAGCAAAACATGAGAAGATTACGGCAAGTACCTTACCTATAGTCTTGCAGCCTTTCTTTGAACCAAGACCATCCTGAAGGTAGTACATAGCACCACCTGACCACTCGCCCTTGTCATTCTTTCTTCTATAATAAATACCAAGTATATTTTCTGAATAGTTTGTCATCATTCCAAAGAATGCTGCAACCCACATCCAAAATACTGCACCTGGGCCACCAAATACTACAGCAGAGGCAACACCTGCTATGTTACCTGTACCTATAGTAGCTGCAAGAGCTGTACAAAGTGCCTGAAACTGAGATACGCTGCCTGCGTCTTTCTTGTTGTGTGCTGACTTTGAAAATACACTACCAATTGTTTTTCTCCACCAAAGTCCGATATGTGTAATCTGGAATACTTTAGTAAGAATTGTAAGTAAGATTCCTGTTCCTATAAGGAAGATGAGTCCCATCTCTCCCCATACAACATTATTTACCGAGTCATTGATTTTAGTAACTTGGCTAAAAAATCCATCCATAAATTATTTACTCCCTCTATTTTTAGCTCTGCCCTCTAAGACATAAGCCTGCTTATAATTTCTTTATAAATATCGCTACTGGCATCGTCGAATTTTTCGCACGCACTGTTAGCAAGGGCTTTACTTGGGAAAGAAAGCCTGATATTCATAAGTTCTTTTGAATTATCATAGGCTGTAAGCTCCGCGATATACTCATCCTGACTTACTTCTATGATTTTCTTCTGAAGTGAATGATCTTTCTTTATATTCTTCTCATTGGTAATGATATGCGAATAAATATCATTTTTGAGATTGTTAGATAGTTTATCTGAAAGCGATTCTATAGTTACACTTCCATCTTCTGTTAGAGAATAGAATGTACGATTGTGCTTGGTTTCAGATACAACCAAGCCATCATTTTCTAAGTTAGTAATAGTAATCTGGTATGTAATATAATCTGTATAGCCCTTTAACAAGATATAGTCGCTTATATCCGAACCTGTAAGTGGATAATCAGCTATCTTAAGCATATAAAGGACTATAAGCTTATATAACATTGAAGAATCCTGAGTTTTCATAGTTCATTCCCTGGTAATATTTTCCGTCTTCCATTTCTTTTAGCAGGGTATTAAGTACAACCTTCTTATCAGTACTCCAAAGTGGTGCTATAAGGATATTTCTAGGACCATCTCCTGTTACCCTGTGGATAACAATATCAGGACTAAGATGAGTCAGGCATCGTATTACAATATCAATGTATTCATCCATAGAAAGTGCATCAAACTTCTTATCATAGTAGTCTGCTGCAAGATCAGTGTTCTTTAAGACATGGAGTAGCTGAAGCTTAATACCAAATATCTGGAAAGTATTAAGATATTCAATTGTAGCAAGCATATCATCTACGCTTTCTCCCGGAAGTCCAAGAATAACATGAACTATTATTGGTATCTGAAGACTTCTAAGTTTTCTTACTGCGTCCTCAAATACTGTAAGTTCATAGCCTCTTCTTATATAAACAGCTGTTTTTCTATGTATGGTCTGAAGGCCAAGTTCTATCCATATAAACTTATCTGGATAATCTGCCTGTAAATCAGCTAAAAGTGCCAGAACATCCTCTGATAAGCAATCAGGTCTTGTAGCAATAGATATACCTACAATATCCTCATCGCTAAGAGCATCTGTATATATTCCTCTAAGATAGTCTACTGGTGCATAGGTTCCAGTATACGCCTGGAAATATGCTACATATTTGCCACCAGTTATCTTAGACTGAATTCTAAGTTTACCTGCTTCGATCTGCATCTTAATATCTGGATTCTCTTCATTAATCTTCTCAGCGAAGTCACCACTTCCACCTTCCGAGCAAAAGATACAGCCTCTGGTATCAATTACCCCGTCTCGGTTAGGACAGGTGGTACCAGCATTAAGTGCGATCTTATATATTTTTTGACCATATATACTCTTAAAGTAGTAATCCAAAGAATAATATGGTTTTGTACCCCACTTCTTTACTCCCATATGGTTAAAACACTTATTTTATGCAAGCCTTAACTGCTTCTGCAACTGTAGTTGCAACCTTAGGGTCAAATGCTTCAGGCATAATATTTTCTTCGTTTAACTTATCTTCTGGAACAAGATTTGCGATAGCAAGTGCTGCTGCCATCTTCATTTCTTCTGTAATCTGTCTTGCTCTTCCTTCAAGGGCACCTCTAAAGATTCCTGGGAAAGCAACAACATTGTTAACCTGGTTAGGGAAGTCTGAACGTCCTGTACCGACGATTCTTGCACCAGCTGCCTTAGCCTCATCTGGCATAATCTCTGGAACTGGGTTAGCCATAGCAAGGATAATTGAATCCTTGTTCATAGTCTTAACCATATCTCCTGTAAGAACTCCAGGAGCTGATACACCTACGAATATATCTGCACCCTTAACTGCATCTGCAAGTTTACCCATCTCATGGTTAGGGTTAGTAATCTTAGCCATCTGCTGCTTAACTGGGTTAAGTCCATCCATACCATCACAGATGATTCCCTTACTATCGCAAAGGATAGCATTCTTGAAACCATAGTTAAGCATAAGTTTTGTAATAGCAATACCAGCTGCACCTGAACCATTAACTACAACCTTACAATCCTTAGCTTCCTTCTTAACAATCTTAAGAGCATTGATAAGAGCAGCAAGAACAACGATAGCTGTACCGTGCTGGTCATCATGGAATACTGGTATATTAAGTGTTTCCTTTAATCTTTCTTCAATTTCAAAACATCTTGGAGCTGAAATATCCTCAAGGTTTACTCCGCCGTATCCTGGAGCAAGCCATGTTACAGCCTTGATGATTTCCTCTGTATCCTGTGTATCAAGACAGATAGGTACTGCATTAACATTACCAAATTCCTTGAATAATACTGCCTTACCTTCCATAACTGGCATAGCAGCTTCAGGTCCTATATTTCCAAGACCAAGTACTGCACTACCGTCAGATACTACAAGAATTGTATTAGCCTTAATTGTATATTTATAAGCAGCTTCCTTGTCCTTTGCAATTACTTTACAAGGTTCAGCAACACCTGGTGTATATGCGATTGCAAGAGCTTCTCTTGAATCAATCTTTGCCTTCGATACTGTATCGAATTTACCGTTCCACTCTTCATGTGCCTGTAATGCTTTTTCTGCTGTTGTCATAATTTCCTCCTTAGCAGGTTTAAAACCTATAAATATATTAAAATTTTCTATAATGTACTATAAATACACGCTTAATCTTAGATATGATACCATAAGTTAAAATGTCTGAGCAATATATGATTAGCTGATATATAGCATCATTTATCCATTAATAATCGAAAAAGAGAATTCACTAATCTTCCTGATTTTCTGCCTCTTTTTTTATTCTCTTCATATGCTCTCTTATCTTAAGCTCGTAGCCATTACCAGAAGGATTATAGAATTCCTTACCAGTTAGCTCGTATGGAAGGTACTGCTGCTTGCAGTAGTTGTTAGGATAGTCATGAGAATACTTATATCCCTTTCCTGCTCCAAGCTTACCTGCACTCTTATAATGAGCATCCTTAAGATGATTAGGTATATCCAAATCTCCAGTCTCCTTTACACAGTCCATAGCATCGCCTATTGCTACTACTGCAGCATTACTCTTAGGGGCTGTTGCTATGTATGTTACTGCCTGAGAAAGAATTATCTGTGCCTCTGGCATACCAACTCTTTCAACTGCCTGAGCAGCATTGGTTGCAACAACAAGAGCCATAGGGTCTGCATTGCCTACATCTTCACTGGCACATATCATCATTCTTCTTGCTATAAATGTTACGCTTTCACCTGCGTATAGCATCTTGGCAAGATAGTAAACCGCTGCATCTGGGTCAGATCCTCTCATGCTTTTGATAAATGCTGAGATAGTATTGTAATGATTATCACCAGTCTTATCAAACTTAATGATACGTCTTTGTATACACTGGCTTGCAACCTCTAAAGTGATATGAATCTTGCCATCATCACTTCTGTCTGTAGTCATAACCCCAAGCTCTATAGCATTTAAGGCATGTCTTGCATCGCCTCCTGCCTGGTCAGCAAGAAACTCCGCAGCATCGTCTTCTATAACTGCATCGTAGACACCCATACCTTTGTCTTTATCATATACAGCCCTGTTAATAAGAACCTTTAAGTCATCTTTAGTAAGAGGCTGTAACTGGAAGATATTAGATCTTGAAATAAGAGCTCCGTTAACTTCAAAGTATGGATTCTCAGTTGTAGCACCAATAAGTATTATTGTTCCGTCTTCTACATATGGTAAAAGGAAGTCCTGCTGCCCTTTATTAAATCTATGTATCTCATCTATAAAGAGAATAGTTCTCTTACCATACATAGCTGAGGTCTGCTTAGCCTTCTCTACCACTTCTTCCATATCTTTTTTGCCAGCTATAGTTGCATTAATCTGGCAAAAATCAGCGCTGGTAGTAGAAGCTATAACCTTTGCAAGGGTAGTCTTTCCAGTTCCTGGCGGACCATAAAAAATTACAGAGCTAAGCTTATCGGCCTTGATAGCTCTGTAAAGTAATTTATCTTTCCCAATAATATGCTGTTGTCCAACAATCTCCTCTAATGTAGTAGGTCTAAGTCTGGCTGCCAGTGGAGATTCTTTTTCAGATTCATTTTTCTCCTGCATATAGGAGAAAAGATCCATATTATCCATTCTATATTACCAACATGTTATGCAGGACTCTCCTGCAAATATAATATAATAAGTCACGCTGTAAGCCGGGTTATGTCATAGTCTTGCGACCGGGATGATCATCTATCTACTACTGATGTTACCACCAGTCTCTAGCGACCTACCTGAGAACAGACCGGGCAAGCCTATAGTTCTCTGCTTGGTCTTGCTTCGGATGGGGTTTACACTGCCATTCCTGTTACCAGGAACGCGGTAGGCTCTTACCCTGCCTTTTCACCCTTACAGCAGCAAGCTGCTGCGGTTCGTTTTCTGTTGCACTTTCCTTAGAGTCACCTCCACCGGACGTTATCCGGCATCCTGCCCTACGAAGCCCGGACTTTCCTCTCCGCAAATATGCGCAGCGATCATCCGCGTGACTTAATATTAACTTATTTATACATTGAAGCAGCTTCCACCTGTAAACTCTCTAACAAGAGAATTATTTGGAAGATTCTCACTGCTTACACCAAGGAAGTATCCAAGGAACTTAAGTAATCTCTTGGCTTCCTGATATTCTTCATCTTCTGGTGTTATAGAGAAGAGAAGTGGTTCAGCAAACTGCTTAAGCACTGCAAGCTCATATATAAGTGTTGAGTTAAATGTTGCATCTGCACTTTCCTGGAATGGGAAGATATTTTCCTCTTCACCCCTTCTAACAGAAGGCCACATAGCAATTGTACCCTTAGCAGATGTACCTCTTGTTCTGGCATCTCTAACCATACGTCTTATAAGTCTGCCATCTGTTGTAGGTATTCTGTTGTGCTCATCTATGTTAAGACTTGTAAGTGCACTTATATAAATCTTGAACTTAGATTCCTTAGGAAGAGCATAGCTCATCTGGTCGTTAAGACCGTGTATACCTTCAATAACAAGTATATCCTCTGGACCAAGTTGCTTGTAATTACCCTTGTATTCTCTTCTTCCTATCTTGAAGTTGAATGAAGGAAGTTCTACTCTCTCACCTGCAAGAAGCTTAAGCATGTCTTCATTAAACTGCTTTGTATCAATAGCTTCTATACATTCAAAGTTATAGTTTCCATCCTCATCAATTGGAGTATCTTCTCTGTTTACAAAGTAATCATCAACTCCGATTGGATGTGGCTTAAGACCATATGTTGCAAGCTGGATTGAAAGTCTGTGTGAAAATGAAGTTTTTCCTGAAGAAGAAGGACCAGCTATCATAACAAACTTTACCCCGCCTCTTTCAGCGATTTCCTTTGCTATCTCACCGATTCGTCTCTCCTGTAGAGCTTCCTGAATCATGATGATATCGCTAATCTTGCCTTCACATATCTTAGAATTAAGATCACCAACTGTATCTATACCAAGCTTGCTGCCCCACTCAGTTGCAGTCTCAAGAGCACCGAATAATTTCTCTCTTGGCTCAAATGTCTTTACAACAGTTGGCTCTGTTCTTGCTGGAAGAAGAAGCATAAAGCCATCTTTATAAGGTGTTATATCAAAGTACTTGATATAGCCTGTACTTGGAAGCATATATCCATAGTAATAATCCTTATATCCATCAAGATCATATACATTAACTGAAGAACTTCTTCTGAATCTGAATAATTCATCCTTGTCCTTCATTCCACATTCTCTAAATAATTCTCTTGCTTCTGCTACTGGATAAGACTTTTTCTTAATCTTAATATCAGCGTCAACAAGTTCCTGCATTCTCTTTTTAAGTTTGGTTACAAAATCCGCATCAACCTTAAAATTCTTTGGACTGAAATAATATCCATCAGCTATAGCGAACTCGCATTTAAGCTGCTTATTTATATCTTTATCAAGGACATCATGGGCTGCCTTAACAGTAAGTAAGATACTTGTCCTTACATATGTTTTATGACCAGCAACATCCTTCTTTCTGACAAAGCTAATCTTTGCCCCATCGCTAACAGTCTTGATAAGTTCTCTAAGTTTCTTTCCTTCATATACGAGACAAATTGGATTGTCTTTTGAATCGAAATCCTTAGCAACTACTTCGTAAGTAGCCTTATCATCGTACTGTCTTTTCTCTCCTTCGATGTAAAGTGTAACCATTCCCATACCCTATACCTCCGTATAATACTTTTGTGCTCTTTCATTTAGTGAAATAACCTTTTCTATTTCCCCAATCCTGCTAAGCAGTTTTTCTTTTTTCCCATCTGATACATCGGATAGTCTGTCTTCTATATCAGCTTTTATCTTCTGATAGGATTCGTTCTCCTTATCAAGATATTCCTTTAAGACCTGGCTCTTTTTTATAAGCAAATGCCTGCCATAGGTATCATAAAGTTCATCATCATAATCTGGCTCTAATGCCTCTCCGGTATACCTAACTCTAAACATTGGATAGAATTTTCCATCATCAAGAACCATATCTTCATCTTCTATAAGAAATCCATGAGTTCTTATATACTCTCTTACCTTAGGTATCTCAGATTGTGGCTGTAAGATAAGACGTCCAATATTCTTAGCCTTATCTATTGAATCCTCTAGAATCTTTATTACAAGCGGTCCGCCCATACCTGCAATGATTACGCAATCCGCTTCATCAGCCTCTATATTCTTTAGTCCGTCAGACTGTCTTGTTTCAATCTTAGACTTAAGACCAGCTGATATTATATTAGCATTTGCCATGGATAAAGGGCCTTCCCCTATATCCATAGCAATAGCATGATTATATTTTCCTGAAGTAATCATGTTTATACATACATATCCATGATCACAACCTACGTCACATAAACTTTTTCCACTTCCGGCAAGTTTACATATCGCTTCTAATCTTGTAGATAAATCCATAACCTTAAATTAGTCGAGGTAATCCTTGATTCTCTTACTTCTTGATGGATGACGAAGCTTTCTAAGAGCCTTAGCTTCAATCTGTCTAATACGCTCACGAGTAACTGAGAACTCTCTACCAACTTCTTCAAGTGTTCTCTGTCTACCATCGATAAGACCAAATCTAAGAGTAAGAACCTTTCTTTCACGGTCTGTAAGTGTATCAAGAATCTCATCAAGCTGTTCTCTAAGCATAGTAAATGCAGCCTGTTCAGCTGGTACTGGAACATTGTCATCCTGAATGAAATCTCCAAGGTGGCTGTCTTCCTCTTCACCGATAGGTGTCTCAAGAGAAACTGGTTCCTGAGATATCTTAAGAATCTCTCGTACCTTTTCTTCTGGCATATCCATCTTCTCTGCGATTTCTGCTGGAGATGGCTCTCTACCAAGTTCCTGAAGAAGCTGTCTGTTAACACGAATAATCTTGTTAATTGTTTCAACCATATGAACTGGAATACGGATAGTTCTTGCCTGATCAGCTATTGCTCTTGTAATAGCCTGGCGAATCCACCATGTTGCATATGTAGAGAACTTATAACCTTTTCTATAATCGAATTTTTCAACTGCCTTTATAAGACCAAGGTTACCTTCCTGAATAAGATCAAGGAAAAGCATACCTCTACCTACATATCTCTTAGCAATACTTACAACAAGACGAAGGTTAGCCTGTGAAAGTTCCTTAGCAGCTTCCTTACCATCATCAATAATAGCCTGGTTAGCTTTAATCTTCTTCTCTATAGACTCTTTCTTCTTAGCTGTAGTTGCCTTCTCAAGTTCTTCCTTAAGTGCGTTATTTTCTTCCTGCTTTTCATTGCCGGCTTCCATACGCTTAGCTATCTCGATTTCTTCATCAGCTTCAAGAAGAGGTACTACACCGATTTCCTTAAGGTACATACGTACAGGATCTTCGATACTTACACCGTCTCCAAGAGACTTCTCAATAGCTTCTACATCAAGATCTATTTCTTCACCATCATCAAGTTCCAGTTCGTCTTCAGGCACATCATCATCTCCGTTATCTATACGAAGGACGATTTTATTCTTATCAAGAGCTTCCCATACCTTGTCGAAATCTTCTTCTTCAAGATTAAGGTCTGCAAATGTATTAATTACTTCCTGATACTCTGCATAGCCATTCTTCTTTCCCTTTGTAACAACTGATTTTAACTTCTCGTCAAATTTAGCCTGTGCTTCCTGGTCCATTTTCATGCTCCTTTAAATTTTCTTTTTTGATTCCTCTCTAAGGCTTAGCTCATAGGAATCGTAGTCTTCTCTAGTTCTTCTATAAGTTTCTTTGCCTCTATGACTTTGCTAAGTGCTGTAACATCTGTGCCTAAGCTGGCTGAACTATGTTCAAAGCTGGCCTTCTTAACTGCAAGTACTACGTCATGGAAAGCAACCTCTTTTTCTTTGGCTGTTTCAATAGCTTCAAGCTTGGTATTAAAAACCTCTGCTGCGATACTTTGCTCGCTGGCATCCTCAAACAGATTAAGGATTGCTGCAGGATTAATGTTATCATTCTCAATATCTTCGAAAAGTCTTGTAGCAACCTTCTCGTATAATGGATCAGTAAAATCCGATGGAGAGATATACTTCTTAACCCTTGCATACAGCTTTGGCTCTTCAACTAACCATGTTAGAAGTAACCTTTGAGACTTCTTGACAGAATCCTCTTTTATATTTTTATTTTGTATGCCTGACTTTACAGGTTCCCGCTTAGCCGCTATTCCCGTTTCTTTAGCCAGATTTACAACAAGTTTTCTGAGACTTGACTGATTAATATCATAGGTTCTAGCTGCAGCTTCAAGGTAGTTATCTCTTTCAAGTTCTTCCTCAAACTGGCAAAGCTTCTTTGCAATCTCATTGTAAAATCTTGTTTTCTCATCCGGATTATCCAGGTTATAACCTTCTTTTAGGATGCGAATCTCAAACAGAAAACTGTTTTCAGCATTATCTATGCGCCTTTGAAATTCTTCTTTTCCCAGATTCTTAATAAATTCATCAGGATCCTTGTAGGGTTTCATGTTGATTATCCTACCGGATAAACCTGCATCTCTAAGAATTCCAATAGCTCTTAAGGCTGCATTAACTCCGGCTCCATCACTGTCATAGGCCAGATATACATCCTTAACATATCGTTTTAATAGGAGGGACTGTTCAACTGTAAATGCTGTTCCAAGTGACGCAACAGCCTCAGTAAAGCCTGCCTGATGCATGGCTATAACATCCATATATCCCTCGCAGAGTATTACATAATCTTTTCTAGAAGTTCTTGCAAAGTTCATTCCATACAGATTACGTCTCTTATCAAATATCTCAGTCTCTGGTGAGTTAAGATATTTTGGCTTGGCATCACCAAATACTCGGCCGCCAAAACCTATAACTCTATGGTTTATGTCCTGTATTGGGAACATAACCCTGTTAATAAATTTATCAACAAGTCCGTCTCTTTCGCTAAAATTAGCAAGTCCAGACTCTTTTATTATTTCGTCGCTGTATCCCTTACTCTTAAGATACTTTGATAAGTCATTGCTATAAGGAAGGGAATATCCCAGTCCAAAATTCTTCATAGTCTCTTCAGAAAGTTGTCTCTCTGTAAAGTACTTAATGCCGATTTCTCCTGGTTTATTTCTAAGCTGATAATAAAAATATTTTGCTGCCTCTTTATTAATCTCAAGAAGCTTAGTCTTCTTATCAGCCTTCTTTCGCATTTCCTCAGTGTATTCCACCTCTGGAAGACTTACTCCAGCCCTGTCTGCTAAGAATCTTATAGCTTCAGGATATGTATAGTTCTCGTAATCACATATAAATGTAAATACGTTGCCACCCTTATGACATCCAAAGCAGTAATACATCTGCTTATATGGTGATACAGAAAATGAAGGTGATTTCTCATTATGAAAAGGGCATAGTCCAAAATAATTGCCGCCCTGTTTCTTAAGATTAACGTATCCTGAAATAACGTCTACAATATCATTCTTTTGTCTTATCTCTTCAACAATCTCTTCAGGATAATACATATTACACCTACAGTAACCTACTTTGCATCTTCTTATATCTTATGCCATGACTTAGGGATATACATATCTTCGTACTGTCTTATAGCAAAATGATCAGTCATAGAGCCAACATAGTCACATACTACTCTCTCTAATGTTTCACCGTTCTCATATAAATTAATATATTCCTGGGGAAGCTGATCAATATATTTCATATAATGTCTAAACAAAGTTTCTACCAAAGCTTCAGCCTTAGCCTCTTCTGCCTTGGCACTTGGATTGGTATAAACAGCTTCAAACATAAAGGCTCTCATAGCATGAAATGCTTTATCAACCTCTGCTGTCATGGTAACATCATTCTTTCCGATACTGTTATTAACTATATCATGGATAAAGTTATCAAGACGTTTTGCTGTAGTATATCCAATAACCTCTGCTATATCTTTAGGGACATCTGACTCCTTTATTATGCCTCCTCTTATAGCATCATCCATATCATGATGTATATATGCTATCTTGTCAGAAAGTCTTACAACTTTTCCTTCAAGAGTGGACGGCATAGAGTCTGTCTGATGATTTAAGATACCATCTTTAACTTCGAATGTAAGGTTAAGTCCCTTACCATCCTTCTCAAGAACTTCTACTGTCTTAACGCTTTGAACATTGTGCTCAAATGATTCATTTGGATTAACACTCTTGATAGCTCTGTCTAAAGCCCTCTCACCTGCATGGCCAAATGGTGTATGACCTAAATCATGTCCAAGCGCAATAGCCTCTACAAGCTCTTCGTTAAGCTTAAGGGCCTTGGCAATAGTTCTTGCAGTTTGTGATACTTCAAGTGTATGAGTAAGTCTTGTTCTATAGTGGTCTCCCTCTGGTGTAAGGAATACCTGAGTCTTATCCTTAAGTCTTCTAAATGACTTACTATGAATAATACGGTCTCTGTCTCTTTGGAAAACAGGACGTATGTCACACTGTGGTTCTTCCTTACTTCTTCCCTTAGTATTAACACTAAGAGTTGCATAAGGACTAAGATTCTCTTTTTCTATCTGTTCAAGCTGTTCTCTAATTAACACTTATAGCTCCTTATTATTAGCTGAAGTACTTAACACCTGATTCAAATATCTTAAGATCCTGCTGACCGTAGATGTTCATAGCTACGCCGTCATCACGTCTTTCAACGTGTGCCATCTTACCAAGACATCTACCATCTGGAGAAGTAATACCTTCGATAGCACAGTAAGAACCGTTGATATTCCACTCTTCATCCATTGAAACGCTGCCGTTAAAGTCAGCATACATAGTAGCAACCTGACCGTTAGCGATTAACTTATCAATCCACTCCTTAGGAGCAACGAATCTACCTTCACCATGTGAAGCAGGTGTTACATATGTGCTACCAAGCTGCGCTCCAGCAAGCCATGGTGACTTGTTAGAAACAACCTTTGTATAAACCATCTTAGAGATATGTCTGTTAATTGTATTGAATGTAAGTGTAGGAGAATTGCTATCCTGACCTACTACTTTACCGTGTGGTACAAGGCCAAGTTTGATAAGGGCCTGGAAACCATTACAGATACCAAGTGCAAGACCATCTCTTTCTTCAAGAAGCTTTGTAACTGCCTCTTTAATCTTTGCATTCTGGAATGCTGTTGCAAAGAACTTAGCTGATCCGTCTGGTTCATCACCTGCTGAGAAACCACCTGGGAACATAATAATCTGTGCCTGACCGATAGCCTGTTCAAATTCAGCAACTGATTCTCTAATATCTTCAGCGCTTAAGTTTCTAAATACCTTAGTTATTACATTAGCACCTGCTCTTTCAAATGCTCTTGTTGAATCATACTCACAGTTAGTACCTGGGAATACTGGAATAAATACTGTAGGCTTAGCAACCTTGTTCTTACATACATAAATATCTTTTGTATCATAAAGGTTAACTTTAACTTCGCTCTTATCTTCTGTTGCTGTGTATGGGAATACCTTACTAAGTGGTGCCTTCCAAGCTTCGAGAAGTTCATTGTGAGCAAGTTTTACATCGCCATATACGAAATCACCATCTGTAACAGTACCAACAACATCGTACTGAGCTTCGTAGTTACCAAGCTGCGCTATATATTCTTCTGGTACTTCAGCTAAGATATTACCAAGCTGGTTACCAAATACTTCATCTCTATCAAGACCTTCGTTAAGTTCTGCTCCATATCCGTTACCAAATCCCATCTTAGCAACTGCAGGAACGATACCCTTAGAATCAAGAGCATATGCACTGACAATCTTACCTTCGCCTATAAGCTTATGAACTGTGTCATACATATCCATAACTTCTGTATATACAGGAACAAGGTATTCATCCTTAACTGTCTTAAACATAACAAGCTTGTTGCCTGGCTTCTTAAACTCTGGAGTAATAACCTTATCAATCTCAGTTACATCTACTGCAAATGATACAAGTGTAGGTGGTACATCGATATTGTTGAATGTACCTGACATAGAATCCTTACCACCAATTGATGCAAGGCCAAATCCTATCTGTGCATCATAAGCACCAAGAAGAGCTGTGAATGGCTGGCTCCATCTTGTAGGATCTTCTGTCATACGCTTGAAATATTCCTGGAATGTAAAGTGAATATTCTTATAGTCACCACCAGAAGCAACAATCTTTGACATAGACTCAATAACTGCATATATAGCACCGTGGTATGGGCTCCATGAAGAAAGATATGGATCAAATCCAAAGCTCATCATAGTTGCAGCTTTAGTCTTCTTAACACCAAGCATAGGAATCTTGGCAATCATAGTCTGTGTTTCTGTAAGCTGATATTTACCACCATATGGCATAAATACACTTTCAGCACCGATTGAAGCGTCAAATCTTTCAACAAGTCCCTTCTGTGAGCACTCATTAAGATCTGAAACTGTATCGATAAATGCCTGCTTAAGGTCACCGTTTTCAAGGTCATCTTCAACCTTCTTAATAGCTATCTTTTCAAAGAAGTTATCCTTCTCATCCGGTATCTGAACCTTAATCTGTGTTTCCTGATGAGCACCGTTAGTATCAAGGAAGGCTCTAGAAAGGTTAACTACTTCTTTACCTCTCCATGTAAGAACAAGTCTTGGCTCCTTAGTTACCTTAGCGACTTCAACTGCCTCAAGGTTTTCCATAGCAGCATACTTAAGGAACTCTTCTCTATCCTTAGGATCAATAACTACTGCCATACGTTCCTGTGACTCTGAAATAGCAAGTTCTGTACCATCAAGACCTGCATACTTCTTAGGAACAATATCAAGATTTACAATAAGACCATCAGCAAGCTCACCGATAGCAACAGATACACCGCCGGCACCGAAGTCGTTACACTTCTTAATAAGCTTACTTACTTCTTCTCTTCTGAATAAACGCTGAATCTTACGTTCTGTAGGAGCATTACCCTTCTGAACTTCTGCGCCGCATACTTCGATAGACTTCTCTGTATGTACCTTAGATGAACCAGTTGCACCACCGCAGCCATCACGTCCTGTACGTCCACCAAGGAGGATAATAATATCTCCTGGATCTGAAGTCTCTCTAATAACATTCTTTCTAGGAGCAGCTGCTATAACAGCACCAATCTCCATTCTCTTTGCAACATAGTTTGGATGATATAACTCTTTAACAAGACCTGTTGCAAGACCAATCTGGTTACCATATGAAGAATAACCAGCTGCTGCTTCACGAACAATCTTCTTTTGTGAAAGCTTACCTTTAAGTGTATCAGCTACTGGAATAGTAGGGTCCGCTGCACCTGTTACACGCATAGCCTGATATACATAACTTCTACCTGAAAGTGGGTCTCTTATAGCTCCACCAAGACAAGTTGCAGCACCACCGAAAGGCTCTATTTCTGTTGGATGGTTATGTGTTTCATTCTTAAACATAACAAGCCACTCTTCTGTATATGGACTTGTTCCATCCTGAGGATCAATTTCAATTGGAACAACGATTGAGCAGGCATTAATCTCATCTGACTTTTCTACATCCTTAAGGATTCCGTCAGCCTTAAGCTTCTTCATGGCAATAAGAGCAAGGTCCATAAGGCATACGAACTTGTCATCTCTTCCTGCATATAACTCGCTTCTTGTATCAAGATATGACTGATATGTTGTCTCAAGTGGTGTCTTAAAGAAACCATCTTCGAATTCAATATCTTTAAGCTCTGTAGAGAATGTTGTATGACGGCAATGATCAGACCAGTATGTATCAAGAACTCTGATTTCTGTCATTGATGGGTCACGCTTCTCTTCATTAGTGAAATAATTCTTAATATGAAGGAAATCGTTGAATGTCATAGCAAGGTTAAGAGACTCATATAAGCTCTTAAGTGCTGCTTCATCCATAGATATAAAGCCATCAAATATAGCCACGTCCTTAGGCTCATCATAGTTAGTAACAAGAGTCTCTGGCTTAACCATATCTGTTTCTCTTGAATCTACAGGGTTGATACAGTGTGCCTTGATTCTTGAGAATTCGTCATCAGATACATTACCGATAACCATATATGTTGTTGCAGTCTTTATAATAGGCTGCTCATCTTCTTTGAGGAACTGAATACACTGAACTGCTGAATCAGCTCTCTGATCGTACTGACCAGGTAAATATTCTACTGAGAATACCTTACCATTAGCAGGTACATCGATATTTTCCAAAGTAAGTGTATCAACAGGTGGTTCAGAAAATACGCTGTGACAAGCTTTCTCGAAAATCTCATCACTAATATTCTCTACATCATATCTGATGAATAAGCGAATATCCTCAACACTTGTTATACCAAGGTAGCTCTTTATCTCATGCTTAAGTTCCCTTGCCTTAACTGCATACTCTGGTTTCTTTTCAACGTAAATACGTTTTACATCACTCATTGTGTTTAACATTCCTCCAAAAAGTCATAGTCTTACAAATTTTAACATCTAATTATACTGTGTTTTTCACAGTATTACAAGGACGCCTTCTTTATTTTATAGGTAACTCACTTTATTTAGCTGGAAGTATACCCTGAAGAAGGAATACAAATTCATCATCAATCATCTTCTCACTAATATCTCCGGTTCTGTTAAGAAGCTTAAGACCTTCAAGAACATATACCATATTGCGAGCTGTCTTCTTAGGATCTTCTACATCGAATTCGCCTGTGCTGTTACCAGCCTTAAGGAGTTTTTCAAGGAAGGATGACGCCGCATATACTTCCTTATCCATAAGTGTTTTAGCCCCTGTAGTTTTTGTCATAAAACAATATTCATACATAGCTATGATAAGGGAATCCCTGTTGTTAAGGATATCCTTCTTCTGCTGTCTAAAGAACAAAGTCAAAATATCCGAGTTGGTAATAGCTGTTTCAGCCCCAGTTTCCACATCAGTATCTGACTTTAATAACTCATTTTTAAGCACTTCTTCAAACAAAGACTCTGTACTGTCAAAGTAGATATAAAGTCCGCCTCTACTAATATCACAAGCTTCTACTACATCCTTCATGGTTACTGTTTTGAAACCTTTTGTAGCAAATACCTTTCTTGCTGTCTCAACTATGTATTTCTTTTTTTGAACTGATTTATCACTCATATATATACCCCGAATTACATTGGAACTGTCCAGAACTCAATAAGTTCTTTCATCTGTTTAACCAGGTAATAGAACACGCCACTAGATACGCCTTCGCTCCAGAGTGTTCCCTTTGTCATACCCTTAAGAACATATTTTGAAAGGATATCTCCAAGAGCCTGCATGTCCATAATCTGAGCTGATTTTATAAACTTAATCTCATCTTCTGGAGTTTTTAATTTCTTTCTTGATAATGTATATACATAGTTCTTATTAATGAACTTTGTAGTCTGTGCAACTTTAATAAAACTAAGAAGAGTTGAATCATATACAGGGAACTTCATAGTAGGTGTTTCCTGATTTTCGTAGTTTCTATACATCTTCTCACCCTGCTTTACCTCAAGATAGTTAAGATATTTGCAAAGCTTAACTACATCTTCTTTATAGTTATTAACAACTTCAGCAATTCCTGGTTTATCCTGTTCCATAGCTTATCTCCTTTCGTGGTAACTTGTTTTATAACAACTGTCTTATAAGTTCGCTTGCTTCATCATATTCGAACTCATTAATTGCATGTTTGATTTCTATTAACTGCTTTCTAATACCTTCGTCTAGCGGATATGTAAGAAGGTTATCTGTCTTTCTAGCAGCTTCATCCTGCTCTAAGAGGTCCAGGCTTCCCTGAAGAGAATGAAGCATATTACAAAACTCTGTCCATGTAAGTTCTTCATCTCTAAACTGAGCTATATCTTCTCTTAGCATACCGCAGTCATTTAACACTCTCTTTATTTCATCAAGCATAGCCTTGTACTGTTCTATCATTAAGCCAGCCTCACGCTCGATTACTTTTGTATTGCCATCTCGTCCTGCATATTCCTGAATTCTGGCAAATTCCGAAAGCTGCATAGCACCGATACCGGCCATAAGTCCCTTAAGGGCATGAACCTCATATATATATTCTCTAAAATGCCTGCTTTCAAGATAGTCCTCTATACGCTGCAAGTGAGCCGGGCCATCGTCATAGATAAATTTAAGTATCTGAAGGTACTTGCCCTTGTCATTACCATAATTTGCAAGTCCCTTTTCAACGTCAACATATGGAAGCGAAATCACAGCATCTGAGTAATCTGTATCATCAGATTTGTAAACCATATGGATATAATCAGCCGGCAGGAATTTCTTTAATACCGTTTCTATATCGCTTAAGTTAATAGGCTTTGGAATGAAATCCTGGAAGCCACTCTTTAAAAACATCTCCTTAGTTCCTGATATAGCATTGGCTGTAAGGGCTATAACAGTAAGATTCCTAACCTCTGGATCCGAGCTAAGTCTTATAAGCTTAGTAGTTTCGATACCGTCCATCTCAGGCATCATCTGGTCCATAAAGATCATATTGTACCTGTTCTTAGCAATCTTCTGAAGGCACTCTGCACCACTTGAAGCAGTATCAACTCTAACCTGATACATAGTAAGGATGCCTCTGGCAACCTTAATATTAGTGATGTTATCATCAACAACAAGGACCTTGGCAAGAGGAGCTATAAAGCTCTTTTCATGCTCTTCATTGCCTGGAAGTTCAACTAAGTCAAAGTCACCCATCGGCTCATCATCAAGAATCTTCTGTCTAAAGTCGAATGAGAAAACGCTTCCTACACCGTAAGTGGATTTAACGCCGATTTTGCCCCCCATAGCTTCTACCAGCTTCTTTGAAATAGCTAGACCAAGTCCAGTTCCTTCTACAGTTCTGTTCTTAATCATATCTACTCGCTGGAAGCTACTAAATAAGGAACTAAAATTCTCTTCCTTAATACCAACACCAGTATCTTCGACAGATACTTTAATATCAGCAAAGCCACCATTTCTTTCCCAATCTACATTAAGTCTTATGTAGCCACGTTTTGTATACTTTGCAGCATTATTTAAGATATTGGTAAATATCTGTCTGATATGTGTTTCATCCCCAAGCATTTTCTTTGGGAGAGAGTCTTTAACATGGGTAATAAGCTCGATATTTTTATCATGAAGCTTAAGGTTAATCATATTGCAGACGTCTTTTATAAGGACTCCAAGATTATATGGAGCCTCCACAATTTCCATCTTACCTGTCTCTATCTTTGAAAAGTCAAGTATACCGTTAATTATGGATAGAAGTGAATTGCCGGCATTGCGGATGTTCTTGGCATTTTCCTCAACATTGGCATTGATATTGTCATGAAGAATCATCTCTGACATACCTATGATGGCATTCATAGGTGTACGGATTTCATGAGACATATTGGCAAGGAAGACTGACTTGGCAACGTTTGCCTTCTCAGCTTCGTTTTTAAGTTCTATAAGTCTTTCTGTGGTTTCATACTCTTCTGTCTTATCGCTTATCCAGATAGTGGACCCCTTAAAAGTATTCCTGTCATAAAATGGAACTATAGATATCTGATATCTTTTATCACCAAATACCATCATTTCCTTGTCATTGCTGGCAAGTCTGGCAATCATATCATCGTGAGTTGCCTCGTATTTAAGTTCTGGGAAGAAGTTCTTGGCTCTTTCATTACAAAGAAGCATCTTTCCAGTTGTATCAAGCACTACAAAGCCTTCTTCAATTGTGTCAAGGATGTCATCTTTAGCCATCTGAGTTGAGTCAAACATCCTGTATTTGTAGATGCAGACAAGAATCAATGCCCAGGTAAGCACTAATACAAATGCCGTAAAATTGTAACCATAGTTTATTGTAAATATATGACCTATGTTTCCAAATACTGGCAAAAGTATAATTAATGCAACAAGAAGTGAGCCGGCATTGGTCTTAACTTTACTTATCCTGTAATGAAGCATAGTTACATATGAACACAAAAAACAAAGTGCTGATGTAACAACAAGTTCAGCCAGTTTGAGCGGTCCATACATATACGTAAGCCTGTAATATTCGTTGTCGGAAATAAGGCTTGGAGATACAAAATAAAGCTCCCTTCCCTTTACAAAAATAACCATACAGGTATCGATAATAATAAAGCCTACGAGTAAGCTTTCAATAACTTTTGGAATCTTTATTCTGCTTGATATAAGGGAGAACATTCCAAGAAATAATACAAATGCTGTAGTTGAAAATGCCTGAAGCTTAGCTGCAAATATAAGCTCACCAAAATTATCTGCGGTTAATTCCATAAGATAACCACAGCAAGCAACTGTAACAGCCATACCTGTATAGCCCATAACGCCCTGCAGGTTAGAAGATTTTGTTCTATTAAAAATGATAAGCGAGGCTATAACTCCAAGTAAGCTAAGCCCCGCTAATGATATAAGTAATAAATGCAATTTTTGGCTCCATCACTTTAGAATAAGTAAATTATACAAAAAAGTGATACTAGTGTCAAAAACGTAAATTAGTGCATTTTTCCTACCATATGAACGAATTCCTGATTGTTTCTTGTCTTTGCAAAACAGTCAAGAACCCAGTTAAGAGTATCATCACCTCTAATAGAATCATTGAAGCCTCTTCTAAGCTTATTAACTGCCTCAAGCTCTTCTGGTGAAAGGAGAAGATCATCACGTCTTGTACCTGACTTAGGAATGTCGATAGCTGGGAAGATTCTTCTTTCTGAAAGCTTACGGTCAAGTACTATTTCCATATTACCTGTACCCTTAAATTCTTCGTATACTACATCGTCCATCTTAGAACCAGTCTCTATAAGAGCTGTTGCAAGTATAGTAAGCGAACCACCCTCTCTCATATTTCTGGCAGCACCAAAGAACTTCTTTGGCATATGAAGAGCTGCTGGATCAAGACCACCTGATAATGTTCTACCTGATGGTGGAACTACCTGGTTATATGCTCTTGTAAGTCTTGTAATGGAATCAAGAAGGATAATTACATCCTTGTTATATTCAACAAGTCGTCTTGCTCTTTCAATAACCATCTCAGAAACACGCTTGTGATGTTCTGGTGTTTCATCGAATGTTGAGTAGATAACATCTACATTCTTACCCTGTACTTCTTCTTTAATATCTGTTACTTCTTCTGGTCTTTCATCAATAAGAAGAATAATCATGTGCATATCAGGGTTTGATACCTTGATTGCCTTAGCTACGCTCTTAAGAAGAGTTGTCTTACCTGCCTTAGGTGGTGAAACAATCATACCACGCTGACCTTTACCAACAGGACTTAAGAGGTTCATTATTCTCATTGATGGTGAAGCACCTGGTACTTCAAGCTGTATTCTTTCATTTGGGAATATAGGTGTCATATTCTCAAATTGATAACGCTTCTTGCTTTCTTCCGGTGAAAGACCATTAATCTTTGTAAGGTAAAGAAGTGCTGAGAATTTTTCCTTCTCACTTGTTTTAACCTTAAGATGACCTTCAATAATATCACCTGTTCTAAGGTTAAATCTTCTTATCTGACCATTGGCAACATATACGTCATTGTCACCTGGAAGGAAGTTATCACACCTAATGAATCCGAATCCATCTGCCATAACTTCAAGAATACCTGATGCTACAATACCGCTATCAAGTTCTGCTGGATATTCTGAAGCATTCTGGTCTTCTCCTTCTTTAGCAGATTCTGCCTTAGTTCCTTCCTTAGTAGCCTCTTCTGATTTTGAAGAATCCTTAGCAGGCTTCTTAGCTGCATATGCTGCTGCCTTAGCCTTCTTCTTTTCTTCAGTTTCTGCTCCAGCCTTAGCTCTGGCATCCTGAGCATCAAGTTCAAGCATAACCTGAACAAGTTCGTCCTTCTTATATTCTGTCACATTCTTAACGCCTCTGTTTTTTGCCATCTGACGTAAATCAGTTAATAGAATGGACTCGTATCTTTCTTTCATGCTCATATACATTTCCTCCGTAAAAAAACTAGCATAAAATCAACTTATTATCTTAAAAATATTAACTATCTTCCTTTATGTATAAAAATTAGTTTTTTGATATTCTTGCCAGATACTGGCAAAGATTATATTACGACTGCTTCTTAATAGATACTTGAATATTCTTTCGTCTAAAATATCATATAGAGGATTGAAAATCAAGATATAAAAGGTATTATTAAATAAAGAGGATATAAATGAGGGGTAGATATGTTTATTAAAAAAACATTTAAAGTTGCAGCAGACATGAAAGAACTGGAAACAGTTACCAGCTGCGTTAGAAAAATCCTTGATGAGATAGAAGCTCCTTCTGGGGATTCTATGAAGGTTGAAGTTATTGTTGAAGAGATATTTAGTAACATAGCTCTCTACGCATATAAGGACATTAAGCCAGATGTTTCTAAAAGCGTCGAAGATAAAGGTGGTCTTGCAGGACTTATTGATAAGTTTAAATCAGGTCCTGTTTCTCCTTACGCTAAAATAACCGTAACTGTACCTGATGACAAAGGTTCTATTACCGTTGAATTCCAGGATGAAGGCACTCCATATAACCCATTAGAAAAGCCTGATCCAGATATTACTGCTTCTGTTGAAGACAGGCCTATCGGCGGTCTTGGAATCTATATGTCAAAGCAAATGATGGATGATATAGAATACAAGCATGATGGGAAGCATAATATTCTAAAATTCAAGAAAATATTCAGACAGTAATAAAGTATATTGCTCCGCGATGCGTTCGGGATCGCGTACTTTGCCACAGGAAACCATCCACATATCCGCATAAGCTGCATCCTTTGCAAAGGTTTATATAGCAAAAAGGTTTACATCCTCAGATGTAAACCTTTCTTTTTTAGAGCAGGGGCGGAAGGAGTCGAACCCTCTTCAGCGGTTTTGGAGACCGACGTTAAACCGTTTAACTACGCCCCTATGTGATTTCTTTAATTGTCACAAAGAGCATTCTAACATAAGTGTTATAAAAATAAAAGCCCTATTTTGAAATAAATTCTATATCAACCCAGATTGGCTTTGCTGGTAGCGGCATATCCTCAATTCGCTCTCTGATTCTAGGCGGGAGCTTGGCTATTTCTTCTTTATATGTGTCTGGATTTTTTATTTTAGTAATACCATATTCCCACTTTTCATAATGCCTATTGTTAGCCGGAACTTTTTTCACCACTTTTTGAAAGCTGGATTTACTTCCCTTATATACTTTTTCAAAAGTTACTTCTTCCTCGTAATCTTTTTGAATAGGTTCTTTAAGGGAAATAATCTCATTTGCCAGATAGTATTCCCACACCTTTTCCATTATCACTTCTCTTTTGCATGGATAAGTAAGATTTTTCTCGATTTCTGATACGGTCATACCTTTAGAGGCCAGGTGGCATATAGCATCCCCGTAAGCAGCAGCCGATGTGAAATTGGATAATGCTTTGGCAAATATTTTCTCTTCCATAGGTTTATTATATAATAAGCAGGTGTCCTGGGACATATTAATGTTTTGGTGGTAAGTTATGAAAAAGGGAAAGATAGCTTTAATAACAATCTGCGCCTTAAGTGCCTTATTTTTAATAATAATATTAATATCTACATTAATTAAGAAGCCTGCTACTAAAGGCAGCGTGTCATCTGATATAACTCTGCAAATGCCTGTGGCTACAGCTACAAGTACTGAAGCAGAGCCTTTGATTAGCAAAAACACAACAGACGAAGTTGAAAACAGTTCTTCTAGTAACGTAGTTTCTAGAAATACAGCATCTGAAAATTCTTTATCAGAAAATACTGTTTCGGAAAACTCTGTTTCAGATAATAGCACTACACCCAGTGAACCAGAAGCTACTACTACGTCCTACTGTTCAAATCCTGACTCACCAGTTATTCAGTACAAGGCAGGTGATGTACTTTCTGCGCCACCTTCTAATCCTGAAAGTTATTTTGTTATTTCTTCAATAAGTGATGAGACATTTAACTATATAAACGGAAGAAGTTATCAGGAGAATCCATATATTTCAAGAGATGACCTTAGATATATAAAGCTTATTCACTACAACTTTAATCATCAGGTTCAGGTTGGTGAATTAATTGTAAATAAATCTGTTGCTGATAAAACCGTCAGCATTTTTAAGCAGTTATATAGCGCCGAATACGAAATTGAAAAGATGTACCTACCAGACAGATACTGGACAGGTGACGGCAATGAAACTGACACTGCATCATGCGATGACAACAACACATCAGCTTTCTTTTATAGAGTTGTAGATGGAAGTTCAAAGCTATCAAAGCATGCAAGAGGTCTTGCCATAGATATTAACCCACAGCAGAATCCTTATGTAGATTACAGAAGTGGCCAGCCAGAATGTATACACGACAACGCTCTGGCTTACATAGACAGAACAACAGGATTAGCCCATGTTATTACAGAAGACGATTTATGCTATAAGCTCTTCACCCAGAACGGCTACAAATGGGGCGGAGCCTGGAAGAACATTAAGGATTACCAGCATTTTGAAGTGAAATAAAATATATACTACTAAAGAAGGAGCAACTCGGACGAGTTGCTCCCTTTAATTTTGCATATAAATACGAATGTTGCTGTTTTTTATGCCTTGCCGTCTGAACCAAGAACGTTAACGATCTTGTGTGCAACCATATCCTTAACAGCCTGACGTGCTGGTTTGAGATACTGACGTGGATCGAAGTGATCTGGATGCTCAGCAAAGTACTTGCGGATGTTACCTGTCATAGCAAGACGGATATCTGAGTCGATATTAATCTTACATACAGCAAGCTTAGCTGCCTGACGAAGCTGTTCTTCAGGAATACCAACTGCATCTGGCATATTACCGCCGTACTGGTTAACCATCTTAACGAATTCCTGAGGAACTGAAGATGAACCATGAAGTACGATTGGGAATCCTGGAAGTCTCTTAATACACTCCTCCAGGACATCAAAACGAAGTGGTGGTGGAACAAGAATACCGTCAGCATTTCTAGTACACTGAGCAGCTGTGAACTTGTATGCACCATGTGATGTACCAATTGCGATAGCAAGTGAATCGCAGCCTGTCTTATCAACGAACTCTTCTACTTCTTCTGGACGAGTATAAGCTTCTTTACCAGCTTCTACCACTACTTCATCCTCGATACCTGCAA
Organism: Lachnospiraceae bacterium NC2008; assembly: GCA_000687675.1. Taxonomy (GTDB): domain Bacteria; phylum Bacillota; class Clostridia; order Lachnospirales; family Lachnospiraceae; genus NK4A136. The sequence goes on from JHWS01000001.1 coordinate 68,520, forward strand.
GAGTACCAAGTTCTGCTTCTACTACTACTCCATGCTCGTGAGCATAGTCTACAACCTGCTTTGTTAAAGCGATGTTATCTTCAAAAGACTTAGATGAAGCATCGATCATAACTGATGTAAAACCACCGTCAATACAGCTCTTACATAATTCAAATGTATCACCATGATCAAGGTGAAGAGCTATAGGAATATCAGGATTCTCCTCAACTGCAGCCTCTACTAATTTTACAAGGTAAGTATGATTAGCATAAGCACGTGCACCTTTTGAAACCTGAAGGATTACAGGGCTCTTAAGCTCCCCAGCTGCTTCTGTAATTCCCTGTACGATTTCCATGTTGTTAACATTGAAAGCACCAACTGCGTATCCACCGTCATAAGCTTTCTTAAACATTTCTTTTGTTGTAACTAAAGACATATTTCTTCCTTTCTTTACTTTATATTTTGGAAAATACCAAGTTAAATATAGGATATCACAAAAACTATATGCATGAAATTAGAAAATACGACTTCTTTTTTATGTATTTTTTCAAGTCTTAAACCTTCTTAACCAAAAGTTCTACTACAAATCCATTGTCATTGTAATATTCAAGACCTCCGCCCTGTTTCTCCATATAGAGTTTAACAAGATACATACCAAGGCCATATCCTGTTTTTTCCTTAGAGTTGTTTCCTCTATAGTATTTTTCAACTATAAGCGGCATCTCCTCTTCCTTAACGCCAGGTCCCTTATCTCTAATGGTAATCTTAATAAAGCGACATTTCTTTCCATCAGCATTAACCATCTCTTCTGTTTCTTTGAAACCAACATGAATATCTGTTCCTGCGTATTTGTAAGAATTCCCTATTACATTATCGATTACCTGAATCATCCTAAGCTTATCCATGTATATAAGGCACTCTGGAATATGATTATCAAGTATTATCTTTCCATATTCAGTAAGATCTGTGATAAAGCCCTCTATCATGGTAGATGCATACTCGTCCACGTTAACAGAGACTTCCTTCATATCATCTATAGTTGCATGGAATACCGTCTGAACAAGTTCGTTAATAGTATCAGCCTTCTTGGCAATATAACCAACTTCTTCCTCTACCTTATCGATATCCACTCCGCCAGATAAGTCCCCGTTTGCCAGCGCTTCTTTCTTTCTGTCTAACTGAACCTGAAGCACTTCGCAGGTTGCCTGTATAGTTGCTACCGGCGTTTTAAGGTCGTGACTCAGCTCAGCAACCAGCTGTTTTTTAGCATTTTCCGCTTCAATCTCTCTTAGTTTTGACTCCTTAAGACTTTCCCTCATCAGGTCAAAGCTTTCTGTAAATTCCACAAATCCATTATTACTTGTAATTGGAAGTGGTATCTCCAGATTGCCCTTTGCTATCTCTTTGGAAAACTTTTGAAGTTCAACCATAGGCTTAATATCTTTATAATATATGTATATTAATACCACATACCCTGCCAGCAGCAGGAATCCCCAAGTGTATAATGCAAACATCATAGTCTGTTCTCTGAACATGTCTGCTGATTCATTCATGCTTTCCCATAACTGCTTATATATTTGTAATTGCTGGTCAGAATATGAAGACGGTATATCACTTTCCATTTTCAGACTCTTGTAAGAAATGCTAATAATAAAGAGTACTGAAAACATAAATACAGAATAGATAACAGCGATTTTTATAAAACGCTTCATAATGTTGGTTCCTCCAGAATATATCCAGTACCCCAGATAGTTTTGATTATCTTTGGTTCATTAGGATCTTCTTCCAGTTTTTCCCTTAATTTTCTGATATGAACATTCAAGGTTCCATCAGAGTAAAATGCATCTCCCCAAACCTGGGCAAAGAGTTCATCTTTTGTAACAATTGTATTCTTGTGGTTATATAAGCACTTTAAAAGAGCGAATTCTTTAGCCTTAAGGCTTATCCTTTTATCAGCCATAATAACTGACATAGTTGCATCATCAAGGGCAAATGCTGGCGAATCTTCCTGATTCTTCCCGCTTCCAGCATCGGCAGCTATCTTCTTTAATTCTTCAATTTTCTTTAAGTTAATCTTTACCTTTGCAAGAAGAACTGCCAGGCTATAAGGCTTCTTTATGTAATCATCTCCGCCAATACTAAGAGCTATAAGTACATCATCATCACTTTGTCTGGCTGATATAAAGAGTATTGGTAATTTGTATTTTTCTCTTACTACCTTGCAGACATCAAAGCCTGATCCATCTCCAAGGTTAATATCAAGCAAAATAAGATCAACGTCATTATTCTCAAGAAATTCATAACAAGACTCTACACTATGAACATAGCAGGTCTTTACATCGAACATCTCAAAATATTCAGCTGTCATCTTTGCAAGTTCTATCTCATCATCAACGATTAAGCAGTTATAATGCATGTTCTCCTCCACATATGGTGCCAAATTTTGAATAAAGCATCCGGTCATTACCTAACGTTTATTATAACCGATTCAGCTAGAAGATACATTATTAAGCATAAAAAAGCCTCTGCTATTTCTAGCAGAGGCCATAGGTTAATTATTCTTCTGTTATCATCTCAACCGGATTAAGTTTCTTAACCTTAAGTCCCTCTATAGCTGCCGTTCCAATAGCTATAGCAAGTATACCTATGAAAGTAATAACCATCCATACTGGTGAAAGGTTAATTACAAGATTACTTAGCTCAAAGTATGAGAATATGGTACATATAAGCTCTTTACTAATTGTTTTCGATACCAGAACTCCAACTACTGTACCCGTAGCAATAGCTGGCATATTAGAAAGCATAATCTGAATTATAAGGCCCTTACTGGTCTGACCAAGTGCCTTACTAACACCCATCCCATGCCATTCCTTACTAATCTTTGCTCTTATAACAAGTGACTCAATGAAGATAACTATGAATGTTGTTATAAATACTATGATTATACAAAGTGCCTGCATGGCTGTTACTACAGAACCAACAGTACCATCTATGAATCCCTGCATATCTATAACTTCTACATCATATCCAACTTCGTCCATGTAATCATAGATGTCTTTTTGTAACTGAGAGAATGTAACTCCTTCTTTAGCATATACATAGAAAGATGGATACACCTTACCATTATTCGAAAGTTTCTTTACACCATCAAGAGTCATAATCATGGTACGTCCAGCATTTTGAATAGACTGGTTGATACCTACAACAATGAAGTCAGTTTCATCATCATCTCTCTTAACCTGAACAACATCTCCTACTTTAAGATTAAGATCCTTGGCTACACCTGAAGTAACAGTAAGTTCATTATCAGTTTCAGGTAGTCTGCCCTCAACCAAATTAACTGCATGTAGCTTACTAGTATCATCATAAGCTGTAGTGCTTACCATCTGCTTAAGATTTCCATTAATCACCTGGAAAGAATAGCCAGAATCAGCTAGCGCACATTTTACGCTTGGTACACTTTCTAGTTCTCGAATAAATACTTCGTAGTCTACTTTACCTGACTTATCACTTGCATATGCATCACCTACTTCTACGCTCATGATATCCATAATCTTCTTGGTGTCAGTTCCGAAGTTCTCATACATACAGAAGCCAACCAGTGTCGATATTGCAAGAATAGATACTATAAACACCATAAGAAGATTTCTTCGAATTCCACCAAATGTATCTTTAAGTGCCATAACAACTGGAACTGGAAGTGGAGTTTTCTCAAAGGTAAAGAGGTTTTTCTTATAATTATGTGTATTGATACCACCTCTAAGAGCATCAAGTACAGTAACCTTTTTGTATACCCTGCTGACAAATGCTGCTACCACAGCTATAAGAGCAGTCACAAATAATATTGTAACCACAGCTGTAGCCGCATCAGCAGGCTGGTTCCAGGTCATACCAAATACTACACTAATAATGTTACCAAAGCCCTTGTATGTTAATAATCCAAGTACTATTCCTTTTATGCTACCTATAAATGCAACTGAGGTGATCTGAATGGTAAGAGCCAGCCTAAGTTCCGCTACCGTATATCCGCAGGCTTCCATAATACCTGTATTCTTCATATTCCTTCTGATAAAGTTCTTGATACTGAAGGAAATAATAACTATAGCAATTATCATAATGAGAACAGCGAAGATAAGGATAATTGCTATAACCATAACTGGTAGCATAGCAGATCCCTGCTTCATCAAATCCCAGTTAATAATAAGATATCCAGCTCCCTGCTTATCCTCTAAAGGATATTTTGCCATCTCATCCTTGTATGCGTCTTCTAGCTCAGCCTCAAGTTCTGTTGTTAAATAGCCTCTATTTTCATCTATAATTCCCTTATTTATATATCCCTTACCTACAAAACCACCTTTATGCTCATCATAAAGTTCATCCATCATATCTGGATTCATATAAATAGAGTATATAGAAATATTCATAGTTGAGCAGAAGTATGGGTCTTCAAGAAATCCTGCAACTCTAAAGTCATATATATCTTCATCAAGTCTAAGCTGTATGATGTCTCCTACCGCATATGATGTAGACATGTTATAAGGTAAGAGGATACCATCACGTGGAAGATATGTTACAGGCTTTGTAATATCCATAATACGCTTTTCATTGTCATACGCTTCCACATAGAAGTTAAATGAATTAAAGCTTCTGTCACCTTTTTTTCTATAATCAGCAACCATAGTCATATAAGGTGTCACTTCATAGTCAATGATTTTCTCATTTTCCTCAAACACCTTTCTTGCTGCATTCTTCTCAGCCACAGTATCATTAGTAAACAGCATAACATGGGCGCCATTGATTTCATCAAACTTCTTATCAAGTATCTTACTTATACCGGTAATAGCCGATATACAGTCAAATATCAAGAAGGAAGCTAGTAGCGTAAGGATGAAAAAAGTGATCATATCGCTTTTTTGCTTCTTAATATTATTTTTTGCTATTACAAATAATTTATACATTTAATTACCATCCCTGTTCCTGAAGGAAATCTTTAAGTTTACGATGACGTTCAATTGCCTGCTCTCTGTATGGGTTCTGTTCATCTTTATAATCACCAATATAAGAACCCAGATCACATTCATCTGCTATAACACCATCTGCTAGGTAGATGATTCTATTACCTCTTTCAGCAGCAGCCACAGTATGAGTTACCATTACGATACTCTGTCCTTCACCATTAAGTTCTGACAGAATATCAAGTACATTAGTAGTATTTTGAGAGTTTAGGGCACCAGTTGGCTCATCAGCAAAAAGAACTTCAGGCTTATTAATAACACCTCTAACTACTGCCACTCTCTGCTGCTGTCCACCAGAAAGCTGTGTTGGGAACTTTCTTGAATCTCTTTCATTGATCTCAACCTTTGCAAGAAGTTCTTTTGCTCTGGAAGCTAATTCTCTTCTGTTCTTAGATTTAAGAAGACCGCTAATCATAACGTTATCCATAGCACTCATGGAATCATTGAGGTAATTTTGCTGGAATACAAATCCTGCATGATTTCTTCTAAATAAAGCCAGTTTATCATTAGATAACTTGGATATTTCTATTCCACCATCTGTCTTTTTAAGAGCCCTGTTATTATCCTCTACAAAATATGTAATAGTACCAAGTGATGGTCTATCCATACCTGAAAGAGCATATAGAAGCGTACTCTTTCCTGAACCAGAGTTTCCCATTACTACTGTAAAGTCACCCTTATAAATATTCAGGTTAAGATTCTTTAATACATGCTGCTGGACAGATTCATTAGAAAATGTCTTCGACAGGTCTTTAGCTGTTAATACTATCTGTTTATTCATATTATTTCTTCCTTACCTGATTAGTCTGTTATATTAATTTCTTTACCAACCATATCCATATAAGATGCTGCATCTACAATTACGTGTGTACCTGAAGAGACACCCTTACCTTCGATAAGACTTTCTCTCTTACCCTTGTAAATTGTACTTACTTCAGTTTTATTAATAGTACCACTCTTCTTGTCAGATGAGATTGTAAGCACATATTTCTTTCCATCATCAGCTGAGAACACAGCTTCGTTAGGAACTGCTATACCGCTTTCTTCTTCATATGCTATAAATGAAGCCTTACCATTCATACCGATTCTTGCATCCTCATCTGCATCTTCAAAACGAATAGTTACAAGGAATTCTGCATCCTTACCAGATGTATCAGTCTCACCTTCTGCTGTCTTTTCTGTATATGCTGCCACCCTTTCAACAGTACCCTTATAGTCTTTAGAGTTTTCTGCATTAGTTGTTACAGATACTGTCATACCTTCTGATACATTATTGATTTCTTTTTCTGAAACCTTAGCTGTAAAGATAAGGTCGCTTGTATCTTCTATTACAAAGAGTACACCTGTAGAATTCTCACCAACCTTAATATTAACTGCTGTAACTGTACCTGAACAGTCAGCAACTATCTGTGAATTAAGAAGCTGATTTTCAAGCTGGGCAAGCTGTATTTCTTCTACGCTTGTATCTCCTAAAAGAGAAGCCTGTGTAATAGCCTCTGCACTTTCAGCTTTAGCATTTTCAAGTGATCTAACAGCTGATGCATAGCCCTTCTGTGCAACTAAGTAGTTATAATTTGCATTCTCTGCTGCCTTTGCAAGATTAGCAAGCTGAATATTGCTCTGACGAAGAAGTGCATCTCTATTTTGTGTAGCCTGAGCATAAGAAAGATATGCACTATCTACTTCATCTTCTGCCTTTTCTTTTTCAAGTTTAGATGTTCCTTCAATATCATCAAGTTCATACTGCATAGACTGAGCCTGCTGTATTCTTGTAGAAGCGCTTGCAACTTCTTGATCTGCTGCTAAAAGTGTTGGATCTTTACCAAGATCAAGTGTCTGCTTATAATCCTCATATGCTTTTAATGAAGTTTCAAGAGCCTGTCTGGCAGCTTCTTGATTTCCAAGAGCCTCTACTAATGTAAGGTTTTCACCAGTAGTAAGTGCATCATTATATCCATTGTACTTAATAGTTGCACTTGCTACGCTTGAAGCAGCTCTTTTCCCAGAAAGTTCAATAGTCGCTTCCTTAACTGCTATCTGTTCTTCTATAGTTGTGCTATCAAGTACACAGAGAAGGTCGCCTTTCTTAACTTTATCTCCTTCCTTAACAAGCACCTCCTGTGCTGGAAGAGTAAGTGTTGAGTATATGTAATGTGGCTCTGCACATTCAATAGTACCTTCTGCTGTAAACTTTTCTGAATAATTACTACTTTGAACTGTAGTAATCATTCCCGCCTTAATTCCTTCCTTGCTTCCGCATCCTGTGAAGAGTGTTGAGGTGAAAAGCACTGAAGTTACTAACATCAGGCTTACTGTCTTTCTTCCCCTTTTCATAGAAGTGTTCATTTTCATAATTTTGCTCCTTATGCTTAATACTATAATGCCCTGGGCATTCCCTGTTACTTTTCGTTACTGTAAATATACAGCAACAAGAATTAGAAGTCTTAATCTGTTTCTTCTTTAATTCTTAACTAATTCTTAATACTATGTGTTACGTAGTATTATGTGACATATATTAACAATGTTTTATTAATATGAAATGTAGATAAGATTAAAATCAGATTAAAAATAGGACTTATATTATTTTTTCATTAATATTCTTATTATGATAAAATATAGATACGGTTACATTTTTCAATATTAGGGGAGGTATTTAGATGAAAACAAAGATTGCATTTTTTGACGCTAAAGAGTATGACAAGACATCCTTTGACCTGGCAAATGCTAGTGGCGAGTTTGAAGTAACATATTATGAGACCAAACTTACCGAGGATACTGTTAATCTTGCTGATGGATACGATGTTGTATGTGTATTCGTTAATGATACAGTTAACAGCAAGGTTATAGACGGTCTTGTTGCAGCAGGTGTTAAACTTGTAGCTCTTAGATGCGCTGGATATAATAACGTAGATATTGAATATGCATATGAAAAGATTCATATTGTAAGTGTTCCTGCATATTCTCCTTATGCCGTTGCAGAACATGCCATGGCCCTTCTCCTTACTTCAATAAGAAGAATTCACAAGGCCTATATCAGAACCAGAGACTTTAACTTTAGCTTAAATGGCCTCACAGGATTTGACCTTCACGGAAAGACTGTAGGTGTTGTTGGTACTGGTAAGATAGGACGTATATTCATAGATATCTGTAAGGGATTCGGTATGAATGTTCTTGCCTATGATAAGTTCCCAGCTAAAGACTCAGGTCTTAACTATGTAGAACTTGATGAAATATGGGAAAAAGCAGATATCATCTCCTTCCACTGCCCGCTAACAGACGAAACAAAGCATATGGTTAATAAGGACACCATCGCAAAGATGAAAAAAGGTATCGTCCTTGTTAATACCTCAAGAGGAGCTCTTATCGATTCTGAAGCACTACTTGAAGGTATCAAAAGCCGCCACATCGGTGCTGCATGCTTGGATGTATACGAAGAAGAATCCGATGTATTTTTCCATGATTTCTCCGGACATATTATTAATGATGATACTCTTGCAAGGCTTATCAGTATGCCTAATGTTATCGTTACATCTCATCAGGCATTCTTAACAAAGGAAGCACTTAATAATATTGCTAATACAACACTAAGCAATATTAACCAGTTCAATGCTGAAGGACGCTGCGACAATGAGCTTTGCTATAAATGCATAAAGTTTGGCAAATGCCCTAAGGAACACAAAGAGAAGTGCTTCTAAATTAGCTACAGAACAATAAAGTAGGAGGTGCCCTTCTGCTCGCCGCGCAGGGGTGCGTCCGGCAAAGCCTGAAAGATTCACTACATATAAAAACAAAACTCCTTAACTAAATTAGTTAAGGAGTTTTTTATGATTATCTAATCAAACTATTTACAAGCATCTACCATACTCTTTACGTATTCGTAAACATGGTCTGGGGCATCTTTTCCATACTGAGCAAGAAGCTTAATTATGGCTGAGCCAACAATTGCTCCGTCTGAAATAGAAGACATCTTCTTAGCCTGTTCTGGAGTAGATATACCAAAACCTATAGCGCAAGGTACATTTGAATTTTCCTTTATTACTTTTACTATAGAGCCAAGATCTGTAGTTATCTCACTTCTTGTACCTGTAACACCTAGACTGGATACAAGATAAATAAATCCAGAGGCATCCTTTGCAATCTGAGCTATACGATTCTCTGATGTCGGTGCTATAAGCGATATTAAATCAACATCATATTTATCACAGTACTGGGTAAACTCTTCCTTTTCTTCATAAGGAACATCTGGAAGGATAATACCATCTATACCAATATCCTTACACTTAGAGATAAACTTCTCTGAACCATATGAATATACAACATTGGCATATGTCATAAATACCATAGGAACAGTTATATCTTTTCTAAGTTCTACAACAAAGTCAAATATCTGGTCTGTTGTTATACCACCTTCTAAAGCTCTAAGATTAGCCCCCTGAATAACAGGACCTTCTGCAGTTGGATCCGAGAATGGTATTCCAAGTTCTATAAGGCTTGCTCCTGCTTCTACCATCTTTCTAATGCATCGTCCTGTAGTTTCAAGATCAGGGTCTCCGCAGGTAATAAATGGAATAAATACCTTTCCATTTTCAAATGCTTTATATATATTACTCATCTGTTTCTCCTTTAATATATTCTTGTCTTTGTTACTGCAATGAATAAAATTTAATACCTATTCTGATAAGTCCACGCCTCTGTATCTTGCCATGGCAGCACAGTCTTTATCGCCGCGGCCTGAAATAGTAATAATCATTATCTTATCCTTATCCATAGCAGGTGCTATCTTAATTGCATGAGCAACTGCATGAGCAGATTCTATAGCAGGTATGATACCTTCAGTTCTTGAAAGATACTCGAATGCATCAACTGCTTCATCATCAGTAACAGCAACATACTGAGCCCTTCCTGAATCATGAAGATAAGCATGTTCTGGTCCAATACCAGGATAATCAAGACCTGCACTTATAGAATATACAGGAGCGATCTGACCATATTTATCCTGACAGAAGTATGACTTCATACCGTGGAAGATTCCTTCACGTCCAGTATTAATTGTAGCTGCAGTCTCAAATGTATCTATACCTCTACCTGCTGCCTCGCAGCCAATAAGCTTAACATCCTTATCATCTATATAATGATAGAAACTTCCTATAGCATTGGAACCACCGCCTACACAAGCCATAACCACGTCTGGAAGCCTGCCTTCTTTTTCAAGAATCTGGGCACGGCTTTCTCTGGATATAACTGCCTGGAAGTCTCTTACTATAGTTGGGAATGGATGTGGCCCCATAACAGAACCAAGACAATAATGAGTATCATCTATTCTTGATGTCCATTCACGCATAGCCTCTGATACAGCATCTTTAAGAGTAGCTGTACCTGACTTTACAGGAATAACATCAGAACCAAGAAGTTTCATTCTATACACATTAAGTGCCTGTCTCTTAGTATCTTCCTCTCCCATAAATACTACACATTCCATACCAAGAAGGGCTGCTGCTGTAGCAGTTGCAACGCCGTGCTGACCAGCCCCTGTCTCAGCTATAAGTCTTGTCTTTCCCATCTTCTTTGCAAGAAGAGCCTGGCCAAGTACATTGTTAATCTTATGAGAACCTGTGTGGTTAAGATCTTCTCTCTTAAGATAGATTTTTGCACCGCCAAGGTCCTTAGTCATCTTCTCAGCGAAGTATAATCTTGATGGTCTGCCTGCATATTCATTAAACAAAGTTGTAAGTTCTTCATTGAACTCCTTGTCATTCTTATAATGGTTGTAGGCTTCCTCGAGTTCTATAACGGCATTCATAAGTGTCTCTGGTATATACTGACCGCCATGATTGCCAAATCTTCCTTTGGAATTAGTTGAATTTTCCATCTTATTATCCTTTCAATAAATATTAGTTCTATATATGAACATTTTTTACTTTACTTATTTGTTATGCTTGCCAGTATAAACTGCTGCATCTTTACAAAATCCTTAACCTTGTCAGTTTCAATCCCCGAACTTACATCTACAGCATAAGGCTCAAGCATATCTACCGCATCTTTTACATTATCAGGATTAAGACCTCCTGCAAGAAAATATGGTCTTTGAATATATTTTAATATTTCCCAGTCTGTTGTTACTCCTTGCCCAGGAACTGAAGCATCTAGAAGTATATAATCTGCTGGACTGTTATTGGCTACCATAACATCTTCCATATTGCTTATATGATAGGCTTTTATTACCGGCTTATCTGTAGATATCTTCACCTTATGGATATAATCATAAGATTCATCACCATGTAACTGAGCGATATCTATAACGTATGACTTTAAGGTATCTATAACAGTTTCTACCTTTTCATCAAGGAATACACCAACCTTTTTTACTTTTTCAGGAAGGGCCTTTCCTATCTCCATAGCCTGCTCTTTCGTTACATATCTGTGGCTCTTTTCCCATAAGATAAAGCCTGCGTAATTAGGTTTTTCATATTCATTATAAAGTCTTGTAATAAACTGGGCATCTTCTATTCTTTTGATTCCACAGAACTTTATCATAGTATTGTTATTCAAGTATTATCTCCTCTAGTAATAATATCTTCGCTTTAGTGTCAAATATCGTTAAATTGCTCTATCTTCCACGAAGTTCTTCTAACATAGCCTTCTTGTCAGCTGCTCTCATAAGAGTCTCTCCTACAAGTACTGCATCTGCCCCTATATCTTCCATAAGCTTTACATCTTCTCTAGTTTTAATACCACTTTCAGATACATAGATACATTCTGCTGGAATTAGCTTTCTAAGCCTTCTGGCATTGTCCATATCTACTGTAAAATCCTTAAGATTACGATTATTAACACCTATGATAGCAGCGTCGCAGTCTAGAGCCATCTCTATCTCATCTTCATTATGTGTTTCTACAAGAGCTGATAAGCCAAGACTTTCAGCTATATCCTTATATTCCTTAAGCTGATTCTTTGAAAGGATAGAGCATATAAGAAGTACAGCACCTGCGCCTAAAGTCCTTGCTTCGTATATCATATATTCATCTACCGTAAAGTCCTTACGTATACATGGTATGGAAACAGCCTCAGTAATCTCTTTTAAATACTTATCACTTCCAAGGAACCACTTAGGCTCTGTAAGAACTGATATACAATCCGCCCCTGCCCTGTCATATTCCTTTGCAATATCAAGATATCTAAAATCAGGTTCTATAAGCCCTTTAGATGGAGATGCCTTCTTGCATTCACAGATAAAAGACATCCCCTCTTTTCTAAGAGCTGCTGCAAATTCCTGATTCTTCTTTGGCATATCCTCAGCTATCTTGCGTATGTCCAAAGCTGATATATTTCTTTTTGCTATCTCTACTCGTTCCCTTGCATGCTCTGCAAGCTGATCTAGTATATTCATCTATATTCCTTTCTTCTCTGACCAATGCTAGCCAGAGGAGTATATTAGTTATTACTTACTTCAACAAGCTTATTAAGTGTTTCAAGAGCCTTTCCTGAATCAATAAGCTCTGCTGCAAGCTTAACACCATCTTTCATACTATCAGCCTTGCCACCGATATAAAGTGCTGCTCCGGCATTCATAAGGATAGCATTTCTCTTATGACCCTTTTCCTCACCCTTTAATATAGCAAGAGTTATCTTAGCATTCTCTTCTGGTGTTCCACCTTCAAGGTCCTTCTTAGTACATCTTTCAAAGCCAAAGTCTTCTGGTGATATTGTATATGACTTAAACCATCCATCTTTGAACTCACATACTGCAGTTGGTGCGCTGAGTGATATCTCATCAAGCTTATCTTTACCATATACAACCATACCTCTTTCTACGCCAAGGCTTATAAGTACCTGAGCAAGTGGCTCTACAAGATATTCGTCATATACACCAAGAAGCTGCATCTTAGGGCTTCCTGGGTTAGTAAGTGGTCCAAGAATATTGAATACTGTTCTGAATCCAAGTTCTTTTCTGATAGGTCCTACATACTTCATAGAAGAGTGATACTTCTGAGCGAAGAAGAAACACATACCAGCCTTCTCAAGAAGCTCCTTACATTTTTCCGGTTCCTGGTTAATATTAACACCAAGGGCTTCAAGACAGTCTGCTGTTCCACACTTAGATGATGCTGCTCTGTTTCCATGCTTAGCAACCTTCATTCCACCTGCTGCAGCTACAAGAGCTGAGATTGTTGATATGTTGATGCTGTGAGCACCATCTCCACCAGTACCTACAATTTCGAATATATCCATACCTGTATCTACTTTAGTAGCATGGTCACGCATAGCAACAGCGCAGCCTGCAATTTCATTAGTTGTTTCAGCTTTTGCGCTCTTAGTTGAAAGCGCTGAAAGGAAGGCTGCGTTCTGAGTAGGTGAAGTCTCACCGCTCATAATCTCATTCATTACTGCATATGCTTCATCATATGTAAGATCCTCTTTGTTTACGATTTTGATAATTGCCTCTTTAATCATGTTTAATTCCTCCTGTTGTTGCTTTATTATTGATTTCTTAATTAATTTCTATATCTCCCCAACCTTGGGATAAATCTTCTTACTATATACTTAGGAAGTTCCTAAGAAGTTTCTTTCCTTCAGGTGTCATAATTGATTCCGGATGGAACTGAAGTCCGTATATTTTATACTCCTTATGTTCTACAGCCATTATGTCATCATCTACCATAGCAGTAACCTTAAGGCATTCTGGAAGTTTATCCTTATCTGCTGCCAAAGAATGATACCTGGCCACCAGCATCTCCTCGCTGCATCCTTCAAATATCTTACTTGAAGTGTCTACCTTAACTAATGACTGCTTGCCATGCATGAGCTTCTTAGCATAAGTAACGCTACCGCCTAGTGCTTCGCATATAGCCTGATGTCCAAGACATACTCCAAGGATTGGATACTTATTTCCAAGTTTCTTAACTACATCTTCAATAACCCCTGCATCTTCTGGTCGTCCAGGTCCTGGTGACAGGATAATATGTGATGGGCCAAGCTTATCTATCTCTTCTACTGTAAGTTCGTCATTTCTTATAACCTTTATGTCAGGATTAATTTCTCCTACAAATTGATAGAGGTTGTATGAAAAGCTGTCGTAATTATCTATAAGTAATATCATTCTTCTACCTCCCCTGCCTGCTCAAGTGCTGATACAACAGCCTTGGCCTTATTAATACACTCTTCAAACTCTTTTTCTGGAACTGAATCTGCAACTATACCAGCTCCACTTCTAATAAATACCTTGCCGTTTTTCTTGTAAGCAATTCTTATCGCTATACATGTGTCCATGTTACCTGCAAAGTCTACATATCCAATTGCGCCGCCATAGATACCTCTCTTGTTATTTTCAAGCTCAGCTATTAACTGACAGGCTCTTATCTTTGGTGCTCCTGAAAGTGTTCCTGCTGGTAAAACTGCCTCTACTGCATCAAGTGCATCCTTATCTTCTCTTATGATGCCTCTAACTGTAGAACCAATATGCATTACGTGTGAGAATCTTTCTATTGTATGCAGTTTTTCAACTTCTACAGTTCCAAAGTCACTTATCTTTCCAAGGTCATTTCTACCAAGATCAACAAGCATATTATGTTCTGCCAGTTCTTTTTCATCTGCAAGAAGATCTTTTTCAAGAGCTATATCCTCTTCCTGAGTTGCTCCTCTTTTTCTTGTTCCAGCAAGTGGAAATGTATGAAGGACACCATCCTCTAACTTAACAAGAGTTTCTGGTGAAGCACCTGCAACCTCTACGTCTGTTCCTGAGAAGTAGAACATATAAGGCGAAGGATTGGTTGTTCTAAGTATTCTATATGTATTAAGAAGACTTCCTTCGAATGGTGCGCTAAGTCTGTTTGAGAGAACTATCTGGAAGATATCGCCTTCTATAATGTGATTCTTTGCCTTCTCTACCATCTGGCAAAATCTTTCTTTATTAAAGAGTGGTGTAATCTCTCCTGTAAGCTTTCCTCCTGACTCTTCCTTAGCCTTACCATTTTTAAGGATATCAGCCATCTCCTTAAGTCCAAGAATAGCCTTGTTATAACCTGTCTCATCCTCATCAATTCTCATATTGCAGATTAAGATGATTTTATTTCTTACATTGTCAAATGCTATTACCTTATCGAAAAGCATAAGGTCTACATCTTTGAAGTTCTCTGTATCCTCTGAGTTATTACGAACTGTTGGTTCGCTATAACCTAAAAAGTCATATGAGAAATATCCTACTAGTCCACCTGTAAATGATGGAAGACCATCAAGTATAGGACTCTTATAATCCTTAAGAATATCTCTTAATACCTTAGAAGGATTGTCAGTATCAATAGTGATGCTTCCCGCCTTCATCTTGCCATCTACACAAGTTATCTCCATAACTGGATTATAGCCAAGGAAGGTATATCTACCCCATTTTTCTCTGTCCTCTACTGACTCAAGCATATAGCAGTGTGTCGATACATTTTTTAGTTTTTTCATTGCTTCAATAGGTGTACAGATATCTGAAAGAATTTCAGTTGTAATAGGAACTACCTTATACTGAATATCCTTTCCAATCTTTCTTACCTCTTCCAGTGATGGATAAAATTTCATTCTAGTCTCCTTTCTAGTTTTGCCTTGTGCATTTCCAATCAAGTAGAAGGCAACCTCCTTCTTCTCGCTACCTGGACGAATCATGCTTCGGCATAAAAAAATGGTTATGTCCGATAAAGACATAACCATTAAATTTACTCATATAATGTTTATTTAATCTTCATCAGGCTTCGCTTGGTATTTAAAAATTGGTACGCCAAGAGAAGCCTAACCAAAGGTTAGACTGGATTGAATCATATGAATTTGAATTTGATAAAAATCTATTCATGGTTCTCTCCAAATAAATCAATTTATTACTTTATAACATTAAAGTGGTAATGTGTCAATGTATTTTTAATCATTTATTCAAAAAGGTGAACCCTGCGTAGAGTTCACCTTTGAACATAAGCTAATTAATTCACTTAATTAAAGCATTCTCATAAGACCATCTGGATCATTTGAGAATGAAAGAGCTGTTCCTCTATCTACGAAACCGCCTCTAACAAGTCTCTGGAGGTCTGTGTTAAGAGTATGCATTCCTGCAGCACCGTTAGACTGAAGTGTTGAAGGAATCTGGTTTGTCTTATTCTCACGGATGAGGTTAGAGATAGCTGGATTCATCTTCATTGTTTCAGTAGCTACGATACGTCCCTGACCATTCTGAAGTGGAAGGAGCTGCTGTGATACAACACCGTAAAGAATTGTAGAAAGCTGAATACGAAGCTGATCCCTACTATCTGCTGGACAACCATCGATGATACGGTCTACTGTCTGAGCAGCACTTGTTGTATGGAGTGTAGAGAATACTAAGTGTCCAGTTTCAGCTGCTGTAATAGCTGCAGAAATTGTTTCATAGTCACGCATCTCACCAACGAGGATAATATCTGGATCTTCTCGAAGTGATGATCTAAGTGCATGAGCAAATGTATCAATATCACGTCCGATTTCACGCTGATGAATCATAGCAAGTTTATGGTTGTAAATATATTCGATAGGGTCTTCTACTGTCATGATATGACATGGTCTTGCTTTATTGATGTAATCAATCATAGATGCAAGTGTTGTTGTCTTACCTGAACCTGTAGGTCCTGTAATAAGAACAAGTCCTCTAGGTAAGTTACAGAACTCTTCAATAAGTGAAGGAAGCTGTAATGTATGGAAATCAGGGATAGACTCATTTAAAATTCTTACACTGGCTGCAAGATTACTTCTCTGATGATATACGTTAACACGGATACGAATTGTTCCGTTCTTACAGAACTTAGCGAAGTCAAGATCCTTGCCAGAATCTGCAAGGGCAATCTGTTCTGGAGTCATAAGCTCGTTGATAATAGCTCTGGCTTCTTCCATAGAAGGCTCTGGATTGATAATCTGAAGAGTACCAAATCTTCTTACTGCAAGATGAGTACCAACTGTGATATGGATATCTGAACACTGCTGGTCTAATGCGTAATCAAGTAATTCATCGAATGTCATATTGACTAATCCTCCTTGTTTTGCGGAGCAACCCCGAGTCCCCCAGACGAGGCATGTTAGTATTGCCCTCTTTTATAATTTTTACAATTAAAATGTTACCATATAAAAAAACTATCTACAATAACGATTTGCGTAGATTTTGCACAGTTCGAGTATGGCATATTTACTAATCACAAAGTTCTGTCCACTCATCCATATAGTCATTATTCTGACCTTCAAGCTTATCTATCTCACTCTGAATCTCAGCAAGTTTTACATAATCAGAAGCTAGTTCTGGCTTTGAAAGTTCTTCCTTTAAAGCAGCTATCTTTTCTTCATTTTCTCCAATAAGAGACTCTAGCTTAGCTATTCTTCTATCCCGTTTATCCTTCTCTTTACCAGGATTGTAATAGTTCTTCTGACTGTCATCCTTCTTTTCTTTAACAGGAGCCTCTGTATTATTGAATGTTATCTGAAGTTTGCTGTCATTTACTTCTTCCTTACCATACTTCTCCTCATAAGCTTCATAGCCAAATGGGAAGTATGTTGTAGTTCCATTCTCGAATATTAGAAGACTGTCAGCAACCTGCTTAACAAAATATCTGTCATGAGAAACAAAGAGAACTGTTCCCTCATAGTTCTTAAGCATCTCTTCAAGAGCTTCCTTACCAACAATATCCATATGGTTAGTAGGCTCATCGAGGATAAGGAAGTTAGGCTTAGTTTCAAACATCTTTGAAAGAGCAAGCCTTACCTTCTCACCACCTGATAGCTTAGAAACCTTCTTAAAGACATCATCCCCTCTAAAAAGGAAACCTCCAAGCATGTTTCTAACCTGAGTTTCTGTTAAAGTAGGAAACTCATCCCAAAGCTCATCAAGAACTGTCTTTTCAGATGTATACTGGGCCATCTGCTGGTCAAAATAACCTATCTCGACATTGTATCCGTACTTATACTTACCTGAAATCTTTGGAATCAGTTCCATAATAGTCTTTAGAAATGTAGACTTTCCAAGACCATTACCACCTATAATTCCGATTTTCTGATTCTTCTTAACTTCAAGATTAACCTTTGAAATCAGCTTTCCATCATAACCAATACCAAGGTTATCAACGCTAAGCACATCGTTTCCACTAACCTTATCAGGAATAAGATTGGTGATAAATGCCCTGTCGTCAAATGTATCCGGCTTATCAATAAGGTCCATATGCTCAATCATCTTAAGCTTAGACCTGGTCATAGCCACCTTAGTTGGCTTATTCTTAAACTTATCTACAATATCATTAAGTCTCTGGATTTCCTTCTGCTGAGCCTCATAATCCTTAAGCTGTTTGTCATAGTCTTTCTTCTTTTGTTCTATAAACGAAGAATAGTTGCCTACATATCTCTTCATCTTATGGCGTTCAATCTCATAAACTACTTCAGAGACTCTGTCAAGAAACATACGGTCATGAGACACTACAACAACTGCTCTTGGATACTCTTTTAGATAGCCTTCAAGCCAAGAAATAGTTGATATATCAAGGTGGTTTGTAGGCTCATCAAGAAGAAGTACATCTGGCTTAGATAGCAAAAGTTTGATAAATGCTATCTTAGTCCTCTGACCTCCTGAAAACTCTGAAAGTTTCTTAGTAAGATCTTCCTCCGAAAAGCCAAACCTGGCTACAACATTGTCATAATCCTTCTCATAGTTATAGCCCCCAAGATAGGTAAAGCGTTCCTGTAAATTAGAATACTTCTGAATCTTGTCTGGGTCCTGAGTGGCTTCTACTTCCTTTAGAAGTTCATCCATCTCTTTCTTCATATCAAGTATTGGCTTAAATACTTTGCGAATTTCCTCGGATACAGTGATGTCATCATTGTCAAATGCCATCTGTTTAAGACAGCCGATAACTAAGTTACCGGCTTTAGATATACTTGATGTATCGCCATCATGTCTTGAAAGTTCAATATTACCTTGTATAAGGTTTAGAAGTGTTGTCTTTCCACAGCCATTACGGCCAACTACAGCAATTTTTTCAGTATTTCGAATTTCGAAATTAATATTATCAAGAACTGTCTTTTCTGCAAATGCTACAGTTCCGTTACAAATCTGGTATAACATGCCTACTTCTTGCCAGGATCAAAGTTAATAATATTATCACCTGTTGATGCATTAGCTGGTGTTCCTGGCTCTCCATTATATATAAAATTAACTGGTGGTACTGCTATGCTAAGTCCAAGTCCACCTGCTACGCTTCTAATCTTTTCATTGATTGCGAGCATAATAGGGCTAAGATATCCCCTCTTAATTACCTCATCAAGATTATCAACGAAAGTATCAACAGATACTGATGTAAGAGTCTCCATAGCGAACTCTATAGAATCTGCTTCGTCCTTAGCTTCAAACCTGCATACAACTACAGCTGTTGTTGGCTGAGATGGGTTAAGCTTAACTGCCACATTAGCACTAACATTCATCTTATTCTGAGTGTTGCCTGTAAGTTTGAATTTATTGCTAAACTGAACCGACTTAACATCTGTCTGTCTAATTGATACCTTTATGTCTTTCATTATCTATATATCCTCCTAGGCGTTAGCCTCTTCATTTTTCTTTCTAATGATAAAGAGATCAGCTATAGCTTTAGCAAGCGTGTATGGATACATCTGAACCATGTTGCACTTAATCTCCTTACCAAGCTTTACGTCAAATGCGATTTCGACAAATTTGTCATCATTTGGAAATTCAAGCTGAATATAATCCCCAGCATTCATCTGTATTGTTTCAGGTGTTGATATATCAACAAGCCTGTCAAGCATAATGCCCATAGCTGTTGCTGCACTACCCATCATCTGATTCATAGCTTCAGAAACAGCACTCAGGTGAAGATCTGATAAATCCTGCTGGAAAAACATACCATGTCCATCCGAACCCATCATAAGGTCTGTCATCATCTTGACATCATCAGCTTTAAGCATAAGGATACTATATCCCTGAATACCTTTTACATAGTTAACTCTGGTAATAATCTCACAAGCTTTACCCTCGCTAACTATATCCCCCTTGTTTTTAATTAGCACGTTAGGAACTGAGATATCTATATCATCTCTAAGAAGTATGCCAAGTGCTGTTGCAGCATTACCAAGGCTAATATTAGATACCTCTCCTATTGCTGATATTTCCATATCATTTAAAGTTAATTCATCCATCGTTCCCCTCCAGGCTTATACTATATATCTCATCATGATCATTGTACTGACCGGTAAACTCAAAGCCAACGCTTTCATACATACGCTTTGCTTTTTCATTATCCTTATTTACAAAAAGATATATCTCATCACAGTCAAACTTATCAGCCATATCTTCAATAACAAGCTTTAATGTAATCCTACCAAAGCCTTTGTTTTGATGATTATAATCAATCATCAATCTACTAATTTCGTAAAAATCATACTCTTCGTTGTAGCCATACATAGCAAAGCCCACTGCCTTCTTGCCACAGTATACAGCTTTGGTTATCCAGGTTTCCTCATACGAAGCCTGAACCATGGACAATGCATTGGAAGCTATAAAAGTTTCAACAACCTTAGGCCCGCCTTCTTTCATAGTTGTAAGAAGTGCCACATCCATCCAGTTATCTTCGTCTATATCTCTTAATCTTACAGATACATCAGCCATCTAAATAGCTACCTCTAGTAGTATATTATCTAAAAATTATACCAAAAAAACCTCTTTCGGCATAGTGAAAAATCATTTTAATAACAAGTAAAATATCATATAATTAAGCTATAAATATTATTATAATTTATGTATTGCAAATTTTCAAAACTTGATATAGTGGTCGTTAATTTGCCATGCATTGTGTAAATAAGGAGCATTTATTATGAATAAGACTGTAAAGAGAATAATACTAATAGCTATTATCATAGTTGTTATTGTACTTGCGGTTATTCTAAAAAAATATAGAGAAGGGGTGGCAACTATACCTTCTAATGACCCTATGCTGGTAGGTAATACAGCAGGTAATCTTTATAATAATGGCTACTTTGTTGAAGATGGAGGAAAAGTCTATTTTTCTAACACCTACGACGGCAACAATATATATGTTATGAATCCAGATCAATCAGACTGCCATAAATTTGCAAGTGGTAAAACGTCCTTCCTCAATGTTGCAGGAGACTATGTTTACTACTATACAGCAACATCAGGACAGCAAGCTGGTCTTGGTTATGTATGCAATGGTAAAGGCTTCTTTAGAACAAGCAAAGACGGAAAGCATACATTTTCCCTTTCTAAAGCAACAACAGACAGCATGATGCTTGTTGGTAACCGTCTTTACTATACAGTATTTGAGGAAAGCGACCTTAGGGAAGACTCTGCTCTTGTAGAAGTAAAATCAATTACTACTGCCAATACAAATGAAGAGGTCAATATTGAAGACCATATCAAGCTTGGTGGATATGATAACGGCATAATCTACTACGGAGGTATGACAGGTGACCACCATCTTCACGCTTTAGATACTACTACAGGTGCTACCTACATCGTAAATGAAGATATTAACGTTTATCTACCAATAATCTATGACAATAAGGTATATTATCTTGACCTTGATGATGAATATACTCTCAAGTCCATGTCACTTACAACCGGTGAAATCACAACTATAATTGATGAAAGAATAGATACATATAACCTTTATAACGGCAATATCTTTTATCAGACAGTTGGAAAAAGTAAAGATGAATACGCTCTTAAGAGGGCCAATGCCTCCGGCGGTGATGTAATGATAATTAAAAATGGTGTATTTGAAAACATCAACTGTACTTCAACATATACCTACTTTACTGAATTTGGAAATGATATAACCACATATATGATTCCTACGTCAGGTGGAGTTACAGTTTCGACCTTTGATGCAGCTGAAACTGCAGCATTTAAAGAACTGAAAAAATAAAAATAGAGCCCTACCAAAAGGTAGGGTTCTAATTATTTTCTTATAATATGTTTCTCACCAACAGCGTCTGCAAGTTCATTAACTGTTTTTCTAAGAATTGGATGTCTGTAATAGCCTGCCAGCTCTCTAAGAGGCTCTAACACAAAGTCTCTCTTTGCCATATCAGGATGAGGCACTGTAAGTTTTTCATCATCTATTATCTCATTATCATAAAAGATAATATCTAAATCCAGGGTTCTTGGTCCCCAGTGAATATCTCTTTTTCTCTTATATTTAGCTTCTATAGTTTGAAGAAATTCCAGTAAGTTATATGGTTCAAGGTATGTTTCAAGAACTATTGCCCCATTGTAGAATATATTCTGCTCTACACCGCCATAAGGAGTTGAACGCATAATAGTAGACTGTTTTATTAACTTGCATGAAGAATCTTGGTCTATATCTTTAAGAGCATCCTCTATAATTTTAAGGCTGTCTCCTTCATTAGAGCCAAGTGCTATATAAGCAGTATGTCTCTTTCTTCTAGAAGTTACTGATATATTCTTAAATGTAGCATCTACCGGTGCTTCAGGTTTGCTTATCCTTACTTCCACTTCCATAACTGAAGGATATTTATTAAGAAGAGATTCTGCTAGTTTTTCCGAAACCGCTTCTATAGTGTCATATATATTATCAGTCATGAATTTAGTTATATATTCACATGCCTTGCTATAATCTACAGTAAGATCCAGATTGTCGGTTCTGCCTGCCTTCTGAAAGTCAAGATAAAGTTTTGCAGAAACGTAAAAGAACTGTCCGTTCTCTTTTTCAAAATCGAAATAACCGTGTCTTGCAAATATTTTTAAATCTTCAATATAGATATTATCAAGCATCTTCTCTACCTGCTTCCTTCTCCAACTAACCTAAAGAAGGTATCACATAATTTGTCATTTTTTTCAAAGAGACCTCTTTTTGACAGGGTAACTGTCTTAGTTCCAGGCTTCTTAACACCTCTCATGGTCATACACATATGCTCAGCCTCGAGCATAACCATGACTCCCTTTGGAGAAAGTTCTTTCATAATAGCTTCTGCTATCTGAGAAGTAAGTCTTTCCTGTATCTGTGGACGCTTTGCATACACTTCAACGCATCTTGCAAGCTTACTGATTCCAACAATCTTACCATCAGGAATATAAGCAATATGAGCTTTACCATAAAACGGCATAAAGTGGTGTTCACACATAGAGTAGAAAGTTATATCTTTCTCAACAACTATATCATCAGATTCCGAAGTAAATGTTCTATGCAAATGGTCTTTTGCATCAAGATCAATTCCCGCAAAAATCTCAGAATACATTCTTGCGATTCTTGCCGGAGTATCCTTTAAGCCTTCTCTATTTGTATCTTCACCTATGCCTTCAAGCATAAGCTTTACGCCTTCTATTATCTTCTTCTCATCAACCATTACAGTCCACCATACATTTTCTTAACTGCCTTATCTAACCTTCCAAGATATGAAAGGGAACCAAAGGCAATGATAACACAATCCTTACCCGCTAGCAACGTAGCCATCTCCAGGGCTTCCTCAACAGAATCAGCAGTGCTAACATTTTTATTATACTTAAGAGCCTCTTTTGCTAGGTCTGCCGATGGTAGTGCCCTCTTATTCTCTGGAGGAGTAAGGGTTACAACACATTTGGCAAGGTCCAGGGTGTTGGCAAGAACCTTGTTATACTCTTTATCGGCAAGAACTCCAACTATATATACAAGTTCTTTATCCTTTAAATATGCTTCTATACTTTCCCTAAGTCTTATGGAGGCATCTTCATTATGTGCTCCATCCATTATGATAAGAGGCTTTTTATTTATAATAGTAAATCTACCATTCCATACAGTAGAGGCCAGTCCCTTCCTTATAGCTTTCTCATCAATATTGTAACCAAGTTCATTAAGAGCCAGAACTATATCTATAGCCTCAGCAGCATTTTCAAACTGCCATACTCCAAGGAGAGACAGTTTTAATTTCTTATAATTTTTATAATCAAAACTTTGATTCTTGATATTATATTTTATATTTTTTATCTCATCAGTCTCAATAAGTTTTGCTTTTTTCTTATAACAAACATCCGACAATACGTCTTTAGCTTCTTGTTTTTGTCTCTGTGTAATAACAATTGTATTATCCTTAATAATTCCGCTCTTAATAGTGGCAATATCCTTTAAGGTCTTTCCAAGTATCTGCATATGGTCCATAGATATCTTGGCAAATGCTTCAATAAGGGTAGTTTTAATTACATTGGTCGCATCGTCTCTGCCACCAAGTCCAGTTTCAAGAACCACAATATCGCAGCCCATTTTATCGAAATACCAGAATGCAAGAGCAGTTTCAACCTCAAATAAAGTAGGTGATGTGCCACCCTCTTCTACTATTTCGTCAATTATCTCTTTAATATATGACATTCCCTCAAGAAGGGCATTCCAGGTTATATACCTTTCATTAACCTGAATCTTCTCCCTGTATTCGTATATAACCGGCGAAATATAGCGCCCCACCTTATATCCAGCAGCCTTAAGTATTGTGGATGTAAATGCCAGCACAGATCCTTTGCCATTAGTACCTGCAATATGAACAAATTTAAGCCTATCCTGGGGATTTCCCATTTCATCAAGAAGAGTCTTTATAGGCTCAAGCCCAAGTACACTTCCTTTTTGTCCAAGCTCTTCAATATACTTTTCAAGCTGAGTTTTAGTCATCATATTATCTTCCTATCATTAAAACGCGGAACGGAGTAAACCGTCCCGCGCTAAAAATCTAAATCATATATTACATTTTAAGAGTTTATACCAATTAATCTACACCGTCTACATCATCAACATCAGAGATGTCTCCTGTATTAAGACTCATAGTATTGATTGTTCTTCTCTTAAGTCTTGCTGCTTCAGATGCTTCAAGAATATAATTCTTAATAGCCTTAGCATGCTTAACATGAATAAGTTTAAGTTCTTTATCAGTTGTATCACCTGTATAACAGATAACAGTTCCAAGCTTAAAGATTCTCTCGAAGAATGATGTTACCAGTCTAACATCAACTACTTTATACATATAGCAGTCGTTCTCTACTTTACTAAGAAAACCTTCATTTCTAGTAATCATATTATCTGTGATAATGTATTTTGTAAAAGTAAAAGGCAGGCCAAAGAATACCCATCTTTTTCTTTCTTTAAACTTGATGTCTTCCTCTTCAACATCCCCAACTACTTTATTATCAGCCATATCAATATCCTCCCATCTGATATACTTAACATTCTAAATTATACTTTTATTTTATAATTATTACAAGCCACCCTATATGTCAGCATCAATAACAATATTCTTTCTTTCCTGGTATGCCACATACGAGGTAAATAGAGGCGACGGATTATCAACCTTGCATCCATATACCGTATATTTTTCAAGTGCCTCTTTACGAACAATCATGGCTTCTGTTGTAATAACATCCCCCTGATTGGTTTTAAATATACACTTCACATTGGTTCCCTCTTTAAGCGGAAGCCCCTTTTTAACATCTATCACAAAAGATATACCTTCCGGTCCTATGTCTCTTATCTTGGTATATATCGGAGTATCTATTCCATCTATTTCTACTGTACAATTATCCCATAAAAAGAACCTTCGTCCACCTCTTCGGTTTTCAATTCCAACAGTCATAGGAGATAAAAGCTTATGGAATATAAGACCATCCTTCTTCATCAGAAGAATCTTGCAATTTCTATATGTCCAAAGTCTTCCTTCATTATCTCTGTATTCCATATGAATCTTTACATTCTTACCAGAGAAGTTTATTCTGAGCCCTTTATGCTTAAAAGGAATAACCATAAGATATTCCTGACAGTTACGCATAACTTTTGTTAGAAATCTTGCCTGAAGATCACTTCCATTAGTAACTGTAATTACTATTTTCGATTTTGCTGGTATCTCGTCAAAACGCAATTCTACACCATCCTAATTAATAGTTACAAATCCTATTCTAACCTTGTCCCAAAGTTCCTGATTAACCTGAATATTATAGGTCTCTTTAAGACTTTCATAGTATTCTCCGCCAATATCATATAACGAAGAAACATTGCCTATAACCTCGGCATTATCTATAATCTCGTCCTCATCATACAGACCTGAAAGATATCTGATATAGCTGTGGGCTGTTTCTTCCTTAACTTTAATATCACCTACAAGTTCTGGATTTAAACCACAGGTATCTTTCTGCCTTTTAGTCATATGATTGTATTCTTCTTCACCTGAATACTTAATATCACTTATCTCTTCTTCGGATAACCTGTAATTGGCCTTAAGAGCTTCCTGATAATATATATTATCACGAATACAACAGTCCATGGCAGATAGTTTTGCAAGTTCTGTTACAAATCCCGACCTTTTAAATTCATCATTCATATAACAAGCCCAGTAACTGGTGGGATTCTTAGAATCATAAATAAGAGCAGCTTCATTGCCCTCATTTTCCACCTTTATTACATAATAAGACATCTCACGAAGGGTAATATTGTTATCACTTATTGTAACAAGAATCTCATCCAGGGATTTTGAATACTTAAATGAATGATAATGCCTATAAACAAGCACTCCAAATGCAGTACCCAGAAGTATAAGCATGATGGATACAACTATGAATAGAGACTTCTTATATTTCATATTATGGTTCCTGTCCGTATACCAGCTCTCCATCTTCAAATAAGGCAAATGTACTAGCTGGCACTATCTCGCTAGAGCTAAGGCAGGCATATGAAGGATCATTAGAATTATCCCAGCTGCCTTCTGGATTTCTCATTCTTATCTGAACTTCTCTCTTATATGCATCCTGTCCACCTGGGTAGATTTTATCTTCGGAAAAGTCTACAGATAAGTAATATATATGATTGTCTTCATCCTGACATACAAGGCCATTAACTGCTCCTCCCTGCATGTAGTTAGTTGTTATCTCTATATCATCTACTGTCTTTCCTTCGTTATATACTTCTGAAAGATCTACGTAGTATCTCATCTCAAGGTTCTTAGCCACTCTTGCAGGCCAAGCTGACTTATTATAGACAAATGCCCTGATTTCAATAAAGTCCTGTCCATCAACATTAACGCAGGCCTCAGCACTTATCTCGTCTTCCGGCTGCTCTACAGCACCAAAGTCCTTAAGAGTTTCTCCATGATACTCTGAGTACATCTTAGCAAGAAGTCCTGTAAATCCAGCATTGTAATCACAGGCAACTTCGTTAGTTGTATAGTTTGATACTTCATCTACATATCCATCATTGGCATCTGGGCCACCAACAAGGGCACCGTAAAGAGTATGCCTATGCTCTGCTGGCTCATTCATATTATTAACATATGAACCCTGAGCAGTTCTGTGATGTGGAGCCATAGGATAGTTATTGCCAAATCCTATCTGGTATGAGAAACCGGTGTCGCCAAGAGCATAGTTACACTGACTTACAGCAAAGTTCCAATATGTATCTTTCTTAGCCTTATCACAGCAATCGTATGTCGAATATACAGAAGCTACGTATGCTGTCGTTGTTGCATATCTAAGAGATCCCCATGTATCAAGCCATGCAAGACCTTCTGGAGTATATGTTATGCGGTCTCCATCACTTGTTCCTGTAGTCCAGTAATCAAGATGAGTTTCCACTGCATCCTTATATTTCTTATCCCCAGTGATATTAGCAAGAAGTGTAGCTGCACCTATGTGAACATCATCCCAGCAAAGAGCCCAGTTATAATCCTGGCATGCCTGAGAATAATACTCCTCTGCCTTATCAAGGTATTCCTCTTCGCCTGTAGCTATATAAAGCCATGTTCCAGCCCAAGCAAGTTCATCATAGAAACCGCTGTTAGATGTATAGAAACCATTGGCTTCTGTATAGCCAGCATCGCTCTTTGTATCTTCAGCAAATTTATAGAGCGACTTAGCATGCTCAAGGCAAAGTTCTGAATACTCATCATCAGTACCTTCATATACCTTACTACAAGCCGCAAGTGAGGCTGCTGTCTCAGCAACAACACATGAACCTGGAGAATCTTTTGTAACCTTATATGAAGGTCTTTCTGTGGCAGTTTCAACACATTCTGCTGGTCCCCACCATGAATGGTCTATAGAGCCATTTCCAACCTGGTAATAGTAAACATTATCTTCTGGGTGGCATTTGATAAAGTAATCATTAGCCCACTTTATGTTAGCCATAGCATAATCAAGCTGACCTGCTTCCTTATATGCATCTTTATCTTCATATATTGACCAGGCAAGAACTGATGCTGTATAAGCCATAGGAAGGTTAAACTTCACATTGTCTCCTGCATCAAACCAGCCACCTGATAAATCCAGGCCATTGTCTGCCCCGTCGTTAAGACAGGAATCCCCACGCCAGTTGCACCTTACATTGGATTCATCTATATCACCCGAACGCTGTAATTCATAGAAAAGCAGGGATTTTTGTAGTGCTTCGCCGTAGTTATAATCTCCTGTTCCTTTGATTCCTTCATAGCCATCGCCAGCTTCTGTAAGGTTTCCTGTATTAAGAGGACCAGACTGAGCTATAGCATTTCTATCAATAAAGATAGTTTCATCTTCTACTTCCTCTTCTACAAGACTATCTACTATTTCTTCTTCTACAAATGCCTGGCCGTTGTCATCTGCAAGATTATTAACTGATGGTGCTTTTTTAGTTTTTCCCATCTTATTAACACGCTTAGAGCCGCTAATTATAACTCCAAGCCCTACAGCCGCAATTATAAAAATAATAAGTGTTGGTAATACTATTTTAAGTAACTTTTTCCCTGACATAAGTCTTCTCCCTTTTTAGCTAAACTGGCTATTATATAGATTAGCATAGAATCCGCCATCAGCTAATAATTTCTCATGCTTACCAGATTCTATGATGTGCCCGTCTTTCATAACTAGTATAACATCAGCGCTTCTAATTGTTGATAGTCTATGTGCAACTATAAAACTTGTTCTGCCCTCCATAAGTGTCTGGAAGGCCTCCTGTATCTTTATTTCAGTTCTTGTATCGATTGAACTTGTTGCTTCATCAAGTATAAGCATAGGTGGTATTCTAAGCATGACTCTGGCTATGCATATAAGCTGCTTTTGTCCCTGAGATAAGATTCCTCCATCTTCTCCAAGCACTGTATCATAGCCATTTTCAAGTCTCTTAATAAAACTGTGAGCCCTTGCCTTTTTAGCAGCCTCTATAACCTCTTCATCAGTTATGCCTTCCCGGCCAAGGGTAATATTATCTCTTACAGTTCCCCTTCTTAGCCACGTATCCTGAAGAACCATACCAAATGATAATCTAAGGCTCTTTCTGGTTATATTACTTGAAGGCTTACCATCTATAATAATATCTCCATCTACAGGATCATAGAACCTCATAAGAAGGTTGATAAATGTTGTCTTACCACATCCTGTAGGCCCAACTATAGCTACCCTCTGTCCTGGTTTTACATCGAGATTAAAGTTCTCTATAAGCGGTTTATCTTCGCTATAAGCAAATGACATATTCTTTATAAGAATGCTTCCTCTTGCGCCCTCTAAGACATATGCATCCTTATTATCAGGCGACTGCTCATCCTGATCTATAAGTTCAAAAACTCGTCCCGCACAAGCTACAGAATTCTGAAGTTCTGTAACAACACTTGATATCTCATTAAATGGCTTAGTGTACTGATTGGCATAGCTGAGGAAGCTTGTTAACTGTCCTACAGTCATCAGTCCCTTTACGCAGCAGCGTCCTCCTGTTAGTGCAACCAAAGCATATACCAGATTGTTAACAAAGCGGGTACTTGGATTAGTAAGTGATGAGTAGAAAGTTGCCTTAAAGGATATATGTTTTAATTCCTCATTAACATTATCAAAATCCTCTACAGCTTCATCCTCATGTCCAAATGCTATAAGGACCTTCTCATTACCTACATATTCATTGATTAATGCTGTTTGTTTTCCCTTAGCCTCTGACTGTTTTATAAAATGCTTATGGGTCTTCCTTGCAATAAATGATGAAACAAGTATTGATAAAGGGGTAACAACTACAACAAGTAAAGCAATTCTAGCCTCAATAAATAACATAAATAGCAAGGTGCCAAATATAGTTATTATGCCAGTAAAGAGCTGGGTAAAGCCAAGCAAAAGTCCATCTGCTATCTGATCAATATCAGCTATAATCCTGCTGACTATATCCCCCTTGGGACTTGAATCAATATAAGAAAGAGGCATCCTTTGAAGCTTGTTGAAGGCTTCTTTACGAATATCTCTTACAACATCAAAGGTAACCCTGTTATTAAGGGCATTCATAATCCATCCTGAAAGGGCACTTATAAAAATTATGATTCCCATAGTCTTTATAACCTTAAACAAGGCTGTAAAGTCCACCTCTCCCTTACCTATTATGGTATCAACACCTTTACCTATAAGCACAGGTAGATAAAGTGCTAAAACAGAGTTTATGGCAGCCATAATAAGAGATATAAGAAGTAGTATTTTATACCTTCCTATATACTTAAGTATCTTTTTATATAGAGGCCAGTTAGAGTTTTTTGTCTTACTCATTATCCCTACCTCCGTTTTGTGAATAGTATATTTCCTGATAAACAGAAGAGTTCTTTAATAATTCCTCATGTTTACCCATACCGTCTACTCTTCCATCTTCAAGAACTATAATTAAATCTGCCTTCATAATAGAAGATGTCCTAGAAGCGATTAGAAAGATAGTTGGACTATTATCCATCTCTTTTAGCCCCTGTCTTAAGGCTGCATCTGTAGCAAAGTCAAGGGCACTACAGCTATCGTCTAGAATTAATATCTCAGGACATGAAACAAGGCTTCTTGCAATAGCAAGTCTCTGTCTCTGTCCTCCTGAGAAGTTCTTTCCGCCTTCTGAAACAGGTGCATCTAGGCCTCCTGCCTCTTCTACAAATTCTGCTGCCTGGGCTATTTTTAGTGCCTTATATATATCCTCATCACTTGCATCCTTAGCTCCCCATTTCATATTACTTCTAATGGTTCCAGCAAATAAGACACTGGTTTGAGGAACTATACCTATACGCTTTCTAAGCCCCTCATATGTATAATCTTTAACATCTACTCCATCTACATAGACAGCACCTTTGCTGGCATCATAGAATCTAGGAATCATATTTACCAAAGATGTTTTTCCTGATCCTGTACCGCCAATTATACCTATAAGCTGACCAGCATCAGCAGTAAAAGAGATATTCTCTATAGCTTCATCCTGAGTCTTGTCATATCTAAGAGAAACATGGTCGAATACAACCTGACCTTTCTTGCCTTCGTCTCCTTCCTCTTCATCCCCTTCCTTCATGGAAGACTTAATAAGAAGAACGCTTTCTATTCTGTCAGCGCAGGCAAGAGCCTTAATATCAAGATATATAAAGTTAGCAAACTTAATAAGTTCAACTAATATCTGAGACATATAGTTCACTAAGGCAACTACCTGTCCAACTGTAAGTATACCTGTATCAACTTTAACAGCTCCCCTGTATATAAGATATGCAGTTGCTAGATTAACCATTGCAAATGTAAGAGGATTAAGAAGTGCTGATATTCTTCCAACAAGAAGCTGTATCTTTACATAATGGTCGTTCTCCCCAGCAAATGTTTTTATCTCATTATCTTCAAGAGCAAATGCCCTTATCACCCTAACTCCATTGAGGTTATCTCTGGTAAGGCCAAGAACCTTATCAAGCCCCTTTTGAACCTTTCTGTATAGAGGAATAGTAATAAGCATAATTCCAAATACAACTATAGAAAGCAAAACTATTGTAACCACAAAAATCAAGGCGGCTTTTACATTAATTGTAAACGCCATAATAGTTGCACCAAGTACAACAAAAGGAGACCTTAAAAAAAGTCTAAGGGTCATGTTAACTCCATTTTGGAGCTGGTTTATATCACTGGTCATACGTGTAATTAGGCCAGCGGTACCTAAGTTATCAATTTCAGTGTAGGAAAGTGTCTGAATATGTGAGAATAGTGCACTACGTACCTTTGTACTAAAAGCTGTTGCAGCTTTAGCAGAATAGTACTGTGCTGTAATAGATATAACAAAACCAACCAGCCCAAACCCTATCATAAGTAAGGCCATCTTAATAATATAATGATTATCGCCATAGCCTATACCTTTATCGATAAGATCTGCAACTATAAGCGGAATAATAAGTTCAAAGCTGGCTTCTAAAAGTTTAAATAAAGGACCTAATATACATTCTTTTATATAGCCTTTAAAATATTTTAATAAACTTTTCATCTATACTACAGCTTTCCTAACTCAATATTCCAACAAGGTTAGAATTATAATTTATACATTATGCTCTTTCCAAGAGCATCTGCCTCTTCTTTACTCTTTAATAATTCTACTAATCTAAGAGCAAATGCTATAGCAGTTCCAACTCCTCTTGAAGTTGTAATATTGCCGTCTGTAACTACTTCATCTCTAAGAACCTTAGCTCCTACAAGACCTTCTTCACAAGACTCATAGCTGCATGCATTCTTTCCTTCAAGAAGACCAAGCATACCAAATACTGTTGGGGCAGCACATATTGCTGCAATATTCTTTCCGGCAGCATTGAACTTAATAATATCCTCATGAAGTGGTTTAAATGCTTTAAGATTCTGTGTTCCAGGTCCACCTGGAAGAACAAGCATATCATAAGAATCTATATCTGCATCCTTATATAACATATCTGTTTGGAAGCTAATTCCATGAGAACCTTCTATAGTTTTTGTATCCTTAATTGATATCATATCAATTTGGATTTTTGCTCTTCTAACTAAATCAACTACTGTAAGGCCTTCGATTTCTTCTACTCCATCAGTAAATACTATTGCTACTTTACTCATACTAATTGCCCTGCCTTTCCTTCGTTCTACTTTTCAAGTATTGCCTTTAATTCATCTATTTCAAACTTGTAATATGTATTGCAAAAATCGCAGTGGACTTCTACTGGCTGTCCATCATCTATCATGCTTCTAATTTCCTCTTTTTTAATAAGACTAAGAGCATCTCTTACCTTTTCTTTCGAGCATCCGCATTCAAACTTTGGAACTATCTCATCTGTAATTTCTACATCAAAACCTTCTAGTAACTTTCCAAGAATTGCTTCTAAGTTTCCTTCTTCTTCGAATAAGGCTGTTACACTGGTAACCTTAGAAATGTTACTTTCAAGCTTATCAATAACTTCATCTGTTGCTGATGGCATAAGCTGTAATATAAAGCCACCTGCTCTTTTAACAGATAAGTCTTTATCAACTAAAACGCCAAGTCCTACAGAAGAAGGTACCTGCTCAGATACGCTAAAATAATATGTAATATCTTCTGCTATCTCACCACTAATAATATCTGTTGTTCCTACGTAAGGCTCCTTAAGTCCCAGGTCTTTAATTACAGTTATACTCCCTTTTCCAACAGCAGCTGAAACGTCAAGTTTTCCTGAAGGCTTAAGAGGTATATCCACATGCGGATTGCTTGCATAACCTTTTACTATTGCCTGACTGTTAGCGGTAACAACAATATTACCTATAGGGCCATTACCATCTATCTTAAGAGTAAGCTTTTCATCTTCATTCTTTTGCATAACTCCCATCATAGCTGCTGCAGTAAGACTTCTGCCAAGGGCAGCTGTTACAACAGGATATGTATCATGATGCTCATATGCAGTTTGAACAAGCTCTCTGGTATCACAGACAAATGCTCTTATCATAGCACCTGCTGCCGTAGCTCTTATTATTCTATCACTCATTAATATATAACTTTCCTTCCATGAATTTCTCTTTAGCAATAACTGTGATTCTTTCTGAATCCATGGTTACTTCTTTCCCCGTATCTGTGTCAAATGCTCTGACAAATTCCATCCCAGCCTGGTCAAGCATACGCTTCATATCATCAAGGTCATACCCCTTTTGAAGGTGCTCTTCCTGAAACTTCTCATAGAGATTGTCATCACCATCATCTTCTGCTTCTACCTTGCTAAAGATAGTTATGACATAGTCATTAATCTTAGTTTCATTGTCATAATAATTATCCCAAATGAAACTACACTCTTCTCTATTCTCAGCTATAACTGTATCACCTATTACATCTCTGTATTTGTGAGTTGTATTAAAGTCAAAGATAAAAAGTCCTTCTTTATCCAGATAGTTATTAACCAGTTTAAATGTGGAAACTATATCCTCATCTTCAAGAAGATAATTGATACAATCACATACTGATATAACCGCTCTTACTGTTCCATATAGTTCAAACTGACGCATATCCTGACAAAGGTAAAGAATATTACTTCCCTCTAGGCTGCCATCTTCATCCATCTCATACTCTCTTGCTACGCATAGCATATCTTCTGAGTTATCTACTCCAATCATATCGTAACCTGAGTCAGATAAAAGTCTTGTAAGAGTACCTGTACCGCAGCCTAAATCAAGGACTAAGCCATCATCTATTCCATTGTCCTTTAATATCTCAACTATGTAATCCTTCCACTCTTCATAAGGAGTTTCATCCATAAAGGTGTCATATACATAGGCGAATCCACTATAACTATCCATTCTTCTTCCTAATGCTTACGCTGCTTCCTTAACCTCTTTTTTATCTTCTTCAGAACCTCCAAGGAAGAAGGCTACGACGCAGCCGATTACAAGAGCAACAAGACCTGTTAACCCACTTACGAAGTTAATCTTATGGAATTTCTCAATATTAACTATAACGATAGCAAATGGCGATCCTGCTATAAGTCCTAAGATACACCAGAATGTTAATGCCTCTGCCTTGCTAATAAGAAGTTCTATAATCTTGGCAATTCCAAGAATACCAACTATAACTCCTATACCAAATGGAATCAGAAGTTTTACGCAGTTTATAACTGCATCCCAGTTACCAGCCAGGGCCGATTTTATAAATCCACTCACAAGTCCAATGATAAGTGTATAGATTCCCATAAGCATCATCATCATAGAACCTGATACTCCAGGGATAACCATAGTTGCTGAAGCAATTATTCCAGCACCAAACATAAGGGCAAGATGTGCTCCGTTAATTTCAAATGCCTGTACTTCTTCAGAAAGTTGGAAGTTGTCAGCTTCTTTCTCAATCTTCTTTTCTTCTTCTCTCTGTGCTTCGATTTTAGACTTTTCAATCTCAGTATCATGCTGGATAAATGCAAGTCCAACAACTAAGCCAAAGAAGATAACAAAGCCAAGAATGTGCCATATTTTAACCTTTGTACTCTTTACTCTTGCATATATCATTGGAACGCCGCCAACTATAAGACCTATAAACAGAAGATTTGTCTGAATTGGAACTACTCCAAACATCCACTCAATAACAACTGATAAGCCAACAATACCTACTGCCATACCAATTATTATTGGAAGAAGTGTCATAAAGCATCGCTTAAAGTCTTTAAAAAGATGGGTAATTGAATTAATTAATTTATCATATATACCCATTGATACAGCCATAGTTCCGCCACTTACTCCTGGTATTACATTGGCTAATCCCATAACTGCGCCTTTTAATATATCTAATATAAACTTCATCTTATCCTCCGGTTATTATTTAATATAGTCTTTTAATAATGCTATAAGCTTGTTTGCCTGTTCATCTGTTCCAACAGATATTCTAAGATAGTTATCAATTCTAGGATTGTTAAAATATCTTACTAGTACCTTATTAGCTCTAAGATAATCTAATATATCCTTAGCCTTATACTTTGGATGTGTGGCAAATACAAAGTTGCTCATTGAATCTCTGAATTCAAAGCCTAGCTTCTTAAGTTCTTCTTTCATCCATTCTCTTGTCTTAATAACTTTAGCTACTGTCATCTCGAAATATTCTTTATCTCTAATAGCTGCTGCCCCTGCAACAAGTGCTGGAGTATTCATAGTATATGAGTTGAATGAAAACTTAACGTCGCTAAGATACTTAATTAGTTTTTTAGAGCCAAATGCCATACCAATTCTTATACCTGCAAGTGCTCTTGACTTAGAATATGTCTGAACAACAAGAAGGTTCTCGTACTTATCAATGAGAGGAAGGGCGCTTTCGCCGCCAAAATCAATGTAGGCCTCATCAACAATAACTACCCTGTTTGGATTATGAACAAGTATATCCTCAATCATATCAAGACCAACTAACACACCTGTTGGAGCATTTGGATTAGGGAATATTATTCCTCCGTTTTCCTGATAGTAGTCTTCTTTTACAATATTAAAATCTTTATCAAGTGGAATCTGCTTGTATGGAACCCCGTGAAGATTAGCCCATACATCATAGAATGAATATGTAATATCTGGGAATAGAACTGGCTTACCTGAATTGAAGAAGGTCATAAATGCCATAGATAATACATCGTCAGAACCTACGCCAACAAATACCTGATCAGCTGGTAATCCATAAACTTCTGCTATGGCATCTACTAATAAGTTGCATGCTGGCTGTGGATATAGTCTAAGTTTATCTAAATCTAGATTTTTAAGTGCTTTCTCCACTTCTGGCGAAGGTGGATAAGGACATTCGTTAGTATTAATCTTTACTACACTTGGATCATTAGTCTGCTCTCCTGGTGTATACGGCTCAACCTTTCTAAAGTTATCTTCAAACACTTTTTCTTTTCTCCTGTCTCTTAATATTTAGCTCTCGTAATTTATTTCTAACTATACCTTTTGGACGCGCAGCCGCCACTTCCTCAGGCACATCATAGTTTATGCCCTGACTCTCTTCTTTAGAGGCTGTAGCAGCAAACTGCTCATCATACTCCGTTTCATAATCAAAGATATATGTTTCGTATGGATTTATAATTAGAGTATCCTTATAAGTCTTAAGTCTCTTAAACTTTCTTCCATAGGACATATGAACATGACCATGTAGGTAGTACTTTGGCTTGTACTTTTCAAGAAGATCCCTATAAACCTCAAATCCCTGATGACACCTGTCTTCATCATCTCCAAGATATCTTGCAGGAGCATGGGTAACTAATATGTCAAAGCCGCCGTGCTTTCTAATTTTAAGCATCATACGTCTAACCTTGGCACGCATTTCCTTTTGCTCATACTGGTTTATGCCAATCTTATATCTAAGACAGCCACCAAAACCAAGTATTCTCACCCCGTTATGTACATAGATATCATCTTCTATAGAGATGCATCCATCAGGTGGGATGTCCTCATATTTATCATCATGATTTCCCCTTACATAAAGCACTGGTGCATGGGTAAATGTACATAAGAATGATAAATAGTTAGGATCAAGATCTCCGCATGATACGATAAGATCAATCCCATCTAGTTTCCCCGGCGTGTAAAAATCCCATAAGTTCTTCGATTCCTTGTCCGCAATGGCAAGTATTCTCATTTTCCCTACCTCTAATCTGTAACCCCAGGCTCAGCCTGAATACTTTGAGAACTGCTATCACTGTTCTCGTTCTTTACGCCCTGTAATGTAACAAGCTCAACAGCTTCGTCTTTAAGCTGCGATACATCTGGTATGTGACCTTCTATGTTGTCAACAAGCCAGTCCTGTAAAACAATATCGCTAATAGGTATAGTCTGTCCATCTTCACACTTAATAGAACCATCCTGAGCATAGATAGGACCTGTAAATGGGTTAATATCCATAGCTGTGATTCCATCTCTAAGATTTCTAAGAAGTCTTATAGCTCCCTGTGGAAGATTTCTTGAATAAATAACATCTATAACACCTGATGACATGCCCCAGAAGTAGTTAAGTATCTGATTTCCAGCTACACTGTCATCATTCTTGTAGCCTCCGCGCATAATGGAACGGATAATCTCCTC
Source organism: Lachnospiraceae bacterium NC2008 (assembly GCA_000687675.1). Taxonomy (GTDB): domain Bacteria; phylum Bacillota; class Clostridia; order Lachnospirales; family Lachnospiraceae; genus NK4A136. The sequence goes on from JHWS01000001.1 coordinate 106,290, forward strand.
GTATAACTTACCCCAGTGTCTAACTGGCATGGCAAGGTTGATTATCTCCCCGTCGTCGCCCTTCATATAGAGGCCGTAACCCTTAGTCTTATCCTCGTTTAAACTCATAGGTGGAACTGAGAATATTCTTACTTTGTGGTCTCTGAAATCCTGCATAAAGTCCTTATCTTTTTCCATCTTCCAGCCAAGAAGGACCTTTGCTCTTGGATTAGTCATCTGAACACCCAGGGCAAATGCATTGATTTCAGCAGTTGTTCCTCTAATAGGATAATCTGCAGCATAACCTATATATTCTTCATTACAAAGGGAACCTGCTATGGCACCTGTTATAAATCTTCCTTCATATGTTCTTAAATAATATGATCTAACCGTCTGATGATTAAGAAGCATAGAACAGTTAAGTATCTTAACTTCAGGATGATTCATAGCTGCTCTGACAGCAGGAGAAGCAAGCTTAGGTGTAGTAGCAAATATAACCTTATTACCTGCTGCAATAGCTGCTTCAAATACATCATCAGCAGAATCATCATCTACTCTTTCGATGCAGCTGGTTTCTATCTTGTCGCCAAATACATCTTCAATATATTTTCTTCCAAGCTCATGAGAATATGTCCATGCTGATCCCTGTACACTTCTATCATGAATAAATGCAATCTTTAAAACAGGTGTTCCAAGAGGAATCATACTCATCATAGACTGTTTCTTAGATTCTTCTGTAGGATTAAGGAATATCTTTGCCTGGTTACCAGAATCCAGAAGTACAAACTCATTCCAAAGTTTTTGAATATCCTTCTTTAGTTCTGCCTGAGACTTTTCTTTAGAAGCCTCAAAGCCAAAGATTTCGAGATACTCTGCAAATGCATCGCCTGCTCCTATAGAAAGCTTCTTCTCTGCCTTGGCATAAAACTCCATTTCAAAGAAGGTGTATACAGAATGGAAGTCTTCTATATCCTCCTGACTCCACTCTTCTTCAAGTGTATGACCTGTAACCAAAGCAAGCTTTGGATATGTGCCAAGTCTTGTAACATCTACATAGTTAATCTTTGTATTCTTGTAGAAGTTTAAGAACTCATAGTAAATTTTATTGGTAACACCATCATTCTTCTTAGGAATCATACGTGTTACATTGCCTTCTATAACAACTGAGCCAAGCATCTTAGATACGCTGACTCTCTTATTACCCTCTATAACATAGAACTTATTATTAAACTCGTATGCTTTGATTGGGTCTCTAAGCCCCTCTTCTATCATACTGTCATAAAGTTCACTCCACTTGCAGGCAAATTCAGAATCCTGCTCAAGTATAGGCATAAAGTTTCTTGCAAATGCTGTAGTTCTACCAGCTGCATAAGTTCCCACTACTAACTTAAGCGGAATATGAACTAGTCCAAGAGATTCCTGTTTCTCTATCTCGACATGGGATAATAAATCGTCCAGAACTGGAAGATATGGGTATTCACCTTTTGCAATACAAGACTTGTATTCCTTTTCACCTAATTTATAGGCCTTGTTATAATCCAAAAGTGACATCTAGTTTCACCTCACAATGAAAACGCCTCATCATATGATGAGGCATCTACGATTAGATATTAATTAACATTCTTTCGAATCGACTCGATAACTCTTTCAGCTGTAAACGGCTTAACTATAAAATCTCTTGCACCTGCTTTAATTGCACTCACCACTTTCTTCTGTTGTGAAAGAGATGAACACATGATTATCATAGCATCGGGATCACTGGCTAGGATCTGATTAGTCGCTTCTATACCGTCCATGTTAGGCATAATAATGTCCATAAAAACTATGTCTGGCTTAAGCTCATTGTACTTAGAAACAGCTTCTAAGCCATCTTTAGCTTCGCCAACAACACTATATCCGCCTTCCTCCAAGATGGTTCGTAATGTTTTTCTTGTTAATTGTGCATCATCACAAACTAATACTTTCTTTGGCACTTATAACCCCTCCTGCATAACAACAAAATGCCAGTTACTAATATGGGAATATTATATCACTATAGCGGATTTTATTCAATTTATATTCAATTATAGAATCAATTACAGAAACAATTATAGAAGGAAATAATAGGGACATTTATCCCTGTTTGCCAGCAGTTATCCTTTATGATACAATATTACAAATTTGTTACAAATATTACAAAGAAGAAACCGATATAAAAATATAAATTATTATATAAAAATTCAATATAGAAGAAGGACAAAATCATGGCAAAGAAACACAAACGTAGGACAAAGTACACTGTTCTACTTGTTCCAGATACACCTGACAAGCCAAACCGTGAGCTTCATGCTCTACCTAAACTTATTGTAGCTATGCTGGCAATATTTTTAGTAGCATGTATAGCCGGAATCGGCATCATCCTATATCAGCAGTCAGTTATTATCTCTAAAAACGGAACAATCAACTCAAAAGACAAAAAGATAGCATCACTTGACGGACAAATTGCGGCTCTTAATGACAACATTGATTCTTTAAAAGGCGACATTATCTCAGCTAACACAGCAAAACGTAAGGCCGAAAGATCTCAGGAAAGTGCAGAGAAAAAGTATACAGACTTAGAAGAAAATGTATATAACCTTACAATTCCAACTGGTTGTCCTGTAACAGGTACTTCATCAGTTAATGACAATACACCTCTTTCAAGTGATAAGATGGTGGCATTTGAAACATACAAGGATGCCAATGTTATTGCAGCCGGAAACGGAAAGATTGAAGCTGTTAACCCAGAACCTGATAGAGGCGGCGGTACTTATCAGTATGAAATAATCATTAACCATGGCAATGATTATAAGACAATCTACTTAAGTAACGAGATACCTCAGGTAACTGTAGGCCAGGAAGTAACTAAGGGAGACGCTCTCTTTACTATTACTAAAGATACTGAAACCATCGGTTATCAGATTATGGAAAAAGACGATTACATAGACCCTTGGTCAATGATTGAAATCTACGGTTAATTTAAGCTTAAATGAAAGGATACCAATGATTATGAAGAAGAATAGTTTACAGAGTCCAATTACTTGTATGATAGGTAGCAGCGCTGTTCTTGAAGGAACATTCAGAGCTAAGGAAGCTACTAGAATAGAAGGTACTATTAACGGCGATATTATTATTGAAGGCGTATTAACACTTGGAGATAAAGCTGTTGTTAACGGCAATATAATTTCAACCGGTCTTGTTACTGCCGGCAAGGTTGTTGGTAATATTAAGGTTGCAAACAACATCGAGATACTTGGAAGCGCCTCTATAAAGGGTGACATCGAATGTGCAACTATGGTTATGGATGAGAATGCATATTTCGAAGGAACTTGTAAGATGAACAGATCTGAAAATAAGGATAAGGAAAAGAAAAAGGCCTAGTGGTTTTACCACTAACGGCCGTATTCCCTTTTCTTTATCATGTCTGAGAAGATTCTCACTATTTCTTTATCTAGCTTACCTTCATTAGCCATACTATCAAGAATCTCTAGCGCTCTTGGAAGTGGTATGGTTCCCTTATAAGGTCTGTCGTTACTTGTAAGGGAGTCGAATATATCCGCAATGGAAAGTATTCTGGTAAGTATATCTAAGCTATCAGCTGTAAGATGATTAGGATAACCTGAACCATCAAGATATTCATGGTGGTTAGAGGCTATCTTCTGAACCCTGTTATATTTCTCATTAAACTTAATTTCATTAAGCATCTTGTCTGTATATACAACGTGGTCCTGAACTATAAGTCTTTCTTCAGCTGTAAGAGTACCCTTAGTAATATTTAGAGCCTTGCGCTCATCTTCATCAAGATAGTTAATTACTGTGCCATCCTGACATGTATATGTTCGTTTTGCCATCTCATTGATTCTGTATAACTCACTGTCTGTAAGATGGTCTCTAATATTCATACCTGGAAGTTCTGCAAGGAAGTTACTAAGTCTAAGATCTTCCATAGCCCATTCAGCTGAATCAAGTCTTCCCTCAAGCATATCAATCTTAAGCATAAGAACTATCTTTTCAAGCTTGTTCTTAAGAGCATCATATTGATTACCAAGACGGGTAGCCTTATTAAGAATCTCTCTTGGAGTAATCATCTTACCAAGGTCATGAAGCATGGCAGCCATGTATAACTGCTCTCTGTCATTCTCAGTAATAAATTGGCTAAACTCACCTCTGGTATGAAGAGCATTGATATAATCAGCCACGTCCATACAGTACTGGGCAACTGATCTTGTGTGGTTGGCATTGTAAGGCGTTCTGGCATCGATGGCGGTAACCATACATGACACAAACGACTTTAAGAGTTCCTCCAATTCGAGGATGAGAAGCATATTAGAAAGTGTAATAGCCATCTGTGATGTAAGAGAACTTACAAGTTTCTCATACTCTTCTGGGAAAGGAACTATATTGCCAAATTCATCGGTGCAGTTATTAAGCTGCATAACACCGATAACCTTCTTACCAGGTTCAAATATAGGCACAATCATAATCGACTTCGTTTTGTAATTGTGAACGGAATCAAATTCTCTTAGTTTAAGAGTTTCGAATTGCTTTTCCTGGTATATATCATCGATACGGACGATTTTCTTGTAGGCTGCTGTATAAGAAATAAAGTTATTGGCCTTCATGTCAATAAGCTCATCATTTTGCAGTTCTGCCTGTCCAAGATGTATACCGAGGGTTTTATTAATAGATATGATGCTACGGAGCTGACCTTTGTCAACTATGAAAAGTTCACCACCATCTGCGCCTGTGAACTTCATACAACTGTCCATTACGAGATCGAACAGTCTAAAATAATATCTTTCTGTAGCTAGTTTATAGCCTATATCAAGAATATTCTCGATATCATTAGTTATCTTCATAGTAAAAAGTCACCCCACAGTCTCTAATTATAACATAAAGAAATATGCGGGGCAAATTTCAGACTTATTCATTGGTGACATTATTTTCCTAGTTCGCTAATGCTTTTAAGAAATTCTACATCCTCATCTGTAATCTTCATATTAGATTCCAACTTCTTTCCGTCAGGAAGAGTAATTGAAATATCTATTACAGATCCAGTGTTAACACCTGTCATCATAACTGTCTTTACAAAAAGTGCGAACTTAGGATGTCTTTCCTCGAATCCTTTCCAGTCCTTACTGAATTTTAATATACTTGCTGGGTTAAACATTACCGGCCTCCTTGTGATTATATATATACATAATAATAATTGTTCCTAGAACAAAGGTTAAAAAACATACATATGGACTATCTGCTATGCTAATAAATTTGCCTGGTAAAAATGATAAGCTAAACACAACAATATTTGCTCCCATATGAAATAGTATAGAAGCTAGTAAGCTCTGACAGCTTTCATAAAGCAATATCATTATAAGTCCCATAATAAAAGCGTATATTGCTTGAAGCAGATTCCCGTGGTACAAGCCAAAGAATAACGATGTAAGTATAGGAGCTAAGATTCTACCAATCATTATTTTTATTCTTCCATACATAAGCCATCTAAATATTATTTCTTCCATAACAGGCGCTACTACACCAAATAAAACTAATCCAAGCCATAAAGAAGTATTTCGATTATTAGGAACTTCTTCTAATAGCTTTTTCGCATCAAAAATAACACAGATATATATAATAAGCTGGTTGAATGCTATGGCAGTGAAAGCTCCCGCAAAAAAAGTTAATGGAAGTTTTTTAGATAATTTAAGAGGTAAATTATCTTTTTTATAACTACTAAAAAATAAAATAACAGCAACAAGCGAATAAGAAATAATAAGCATCCATATAGGAACATCTATGTGTTCAACACCTAGAGCCATGTATTCATCTTTATTACTAAAATACGTATAGACTTCTGGTATGCCTTGTGAAACAACATAATATATTACCAGGGGCATAATAGCATGTAGCGCCCTAAAAAATGAAAACCGTCTCATTCATCTTCCTCCAGATGTGGTCTTAGGTATTATATCACTAAGGCAGGAGCCAAGCGAGTGTTTATACTCATTTGGCGACGCCGGGTGATAACTGATGCGCAGCATCTGTTATATCACGTAGCGACGAGGAAAGAACACACTGGTGTGTTCTTGTCGACCGCAGGTGATAACAATCGCTTGCGATTGTTATATCACAGGTATCTCTGTGCCAAGGGCAAATGAATAAATAATCTTTTCCTTAACCTTCTTACCAGTTATTCTTTCCAGTGCTTCAGCATAAATATCAAGCTGAACCTTATATCTGCTAATAAGCTCTCCGCCATCTGCCACTGAGTCTGTCTTATAATCCATAAGCACCAGGTAATCTTCTTCCTCGAAATAAGCATCGATAATACCCTGCACAAGCATAATTTCATCTTCTGGAAATTCTGCCTTTACACGGTTAGCACTGACCCCCAGGAAGAATGGTGCCTCCTTATATAGGCCTCCTGTTTTAGCTGATTTAACCATACGCTTTGCAAGATTAGTCTTATAGAAATTAAGAATTTTATCAGTATTAATCAGCTGGTTAAACTCTTTAGAAAGCTTACCTTCTGCCTCATTTTTATTTCTTGTATCTTCTATAATCCTTCTAATGCTATCAGGATTAGCAAGGTCATCCATCTTTTCAAATGGCGTAAGTTCCATAAGTCTATGGTAGGCACTACCTCTAAGGGCACCTCTGTTTTCCACCTTACCAGCAGCATCTCCTTCTGTAATATCATCAAAAGAAACTATATATGGCTTCTTCTCCTGATTATCAAAAAGTTTTTCCTCATGCTGATCCTCATAGGCTTCATGCTTAATATCTGATACTGAAGTCTTTAAATATAGTCCAGCTAATTTTTCATAAGGGTACTTATTCTCAAACCTAGACCTTAGAAGTTTAAGTAATTCTTCATCACAAGGAAGCTGCCCTGATAATAATAGTTCTTTTTTAGTTATACCTTCTACATTCTCTTCAATAGATGATTTAACAATATCTGAAGCAGTATATATCTTGGTAAATGCAGGAATCATATCCTTGGAAGCCAAAACTGGAAGAATCATATCTGTGTATTTCACTGAATTTAACACATCTAAAGAGTCAAATCCACTAATACCAGCTATCTTATCCATAGTCTGATCAGCATCTATCGTTGCAGTAAGAATAACTTTCTCTCTTGCTCTTGTAAGGGCAACATATAAGATTCTCATCTCCTCTGCAACAGTATCCCTCTTGTTCTTAATGGCTACAGCAGATTTAATAAGCGTGGTCCTCCTACACCTAAGTTCGGTATCTACCATACCTGCACCAATACCCAACTTGTCATCCAGTATAAATTGCTTTCTTGCATCCATATAGTTAAGCCTTTTTCCAAGACAGGATACAAACACAATAGGGAATTCCAGACCTTTACTAGAATGATCTGTAATAATACGAACAAGGTCAGAAGCCTCATCAGTTATAGATATCTCACCGTAGTCTACTTCCTTTGCCTTAAGTCCCTCTATATATCTTATGAATCTGAACAAACCATGGAAACTTGTGTTTTCAAAGTCTGTAGCCCTTTCAAGAAGCATAAGGACATTGGCCCTTCTTTGATTACCACCGCTTAAAGCAGTAACATACTCAAGATAGCCTGTGTCAGTAATCATGTCACTAATAAGTTCTCTTACAGGCATATATGTTGCCATATCTCTATACTTATTAATTAGTTCATAGAATGAACTAAGCTTTTCTTTTAATTTAACGTCTTCGTCAGCATTATCCCCTGCTTTTTCCCAGCTTTTGATTAGAGCCGCTTCTTCCTTAGTAAAGCCACCAAAATATGAAACCATAGTTCCATATAAGGCTATATCATTAACAGGATTGTCTATAACATTTAAGAAATTAAGAATTTCTCTAACTTCAAGAGTATCAAAATATCCTGATTTTTGAGCTACATAGGCTGGGATACCTTTGGCTTCCAATGCCCTTCTAAAGGTCACATCGATACCACCTGATACAGTTCTTAAAAGTATAACTATATCCCTGTATTTTACAGGTCTAATACAGCCAGCATCCTTGTCATAGACTCTATATCCAGAGGACATAATATTCCTAATTCTCTCAGCAACCATATTAGCTTCGCCCTCAAATGGTTCCTGGAAAATAGGCTGGTCACTGTCTTCCTCCTGATAAAGCATAATATCAGGCTTATAATATGCCTTTTCTTTAGTTTCATCCTTAGCATCTGCTTCATCATAATAGCTTGCACCATAATGAAGCGCCGCCATATCATCATACTCTATCTGGCAGCTTGCCTTAGTCATTATAGTCTGAAAGATTGTATTAACAAAATCCAGAACTTCCTTACGGCTTCTGTAATTCTTATTTAAGTCAATCTTCTTATTGATTCCTTCATAGTCAAATCTGTCATATTTGCCCTGGAAGATTTCAGGTTTAGCCTGCCTAAACTTGTAGATACTTTGCTTTACATCTCCAACCATAAAATAGTTGTTATCTCTTGCTACACTTTTAAGAATCTCTTCCTGAACGTCATTGGAATCCTGATACTCATCTACCATGACAATATCAAAATATTGACTATATTCTATAGCCGCATCAGTTTTTGTTCGACTTCCATCTTCATTTTCTTTAGTAAGAATTTGAAGGGCATAATGCTCCATATCAGAAAAATCTAACAGGTTCTTTTCTTTCTTAATAGCGCTATAGTCATCGATAAGTCTTGCTGCAAGCTGGCATAGCATAGCAACATCACTTTTAGCACCTCTTATATCATTAATTAAAACATCTGAGCTTGCCTTATATTTATCTCGAACCTCACCGAATATTTTTTTCGCCTTATCTCTATAGTTTTTGACAGCATCTATTAAATCACCATCTACTGTCTCACTGGCTTTAACTGTTGGTATTCTAGAAAAGCCTTCATTAAACTCATATCTTTCTTTATAAGTTCTCTTGTTATAGAACCTTTCAATCAAAGCTATATCTTCGTTTATAGTTGCAAGATACTTATCAGGTCCCATTGGTTCCTGACATATAGCTACAGCTTTCTTAAGATATGCAATAGCTCTACGAATATCTAAATCTATACTTTCAAAAAGAAGCTTCCACCAGTCTGTCTTTTCTGCCTCTTCTATACTGCTTATGTCATACTGCTTTGCAGCAACCTCTAGCCATCTCTTTGGAGAAGGATTAGTCATAACAAAGTCAAATAAATCCAGGATAGTTTTCTCAAATTGACCACTACTTTTCGTTGGAAAATATCCTGCTACAAGATGTGCGAAATCTTCTGACATTTCCCCGTAATATTCCTCAAGAAGATTCTCAACACAGTCTGAAAGCATAAGTTTCTTCTCCCCTTCATCCATAATTCTAAAATTAGGATCAAGGTCAATATCTCCAAAATTGTTTCGAATAACAAAAAGGCAGAAGGAGTCAATAGTAGTAATCTGAGCAGTATTAATTAGAGTAGTCTGTCTCTGTAAATACTCATAGTCAGGATCATCTACCCCCATAGCCTCTAGCTTCTTTGAGAGATTTTTTCCTATTCTCTCCCTCATCTCGGCAGCTGCCGCCTTGGTAAATGTAACTATAAGCATCTTATCTATGCTTACCCTGTTTTCTTTATCCAAAATAAGAGACAAGATTCTCTCAGAAAGAACCGCAGTCTTACCAGAGCCTGCCGCAGCAGACACTAATAAGTTAGTATTTCTGGCATTAATAATTGCCTCTTGTTCTTTGTTGAATTTAATCTCTCCCAAGATTATTACTCCATCACTTTAATCTATTCTTCTATCTTTATTTTTTAGCTTCACCTAGTTTTAAAGCCATAAGGTCAAGGGCATTGGCACTATTAACAGTCTTATCATCACTGTATCTATATCCGCTAATACCAGTGTCAAACTCACATATATCCTTAAAACTACAATACTTACATGTATCTTTGTTACATGGACTTGGATCAATATTCCCCTTAAGTATGTCTCTTCCAAGTTCAGCTATCTTATGAGATGCATATTCCATAATGAGATTTAACTTTTCTTTTGAAATAACCTGAGCCCCCTTAGCAAAGCTTCCATCTTTATTCTGACTACAATTTATTACATCAGACTTTCCTGTATAATCCTTATCTAAAAGATGGACAACTTTCATATCATCTTCTGACGCTCTAAGCAGACCTGAAACCATGAGTTTCTTCTTTATCTCAGCCTCTATAGCATCATTATCCAGCCCCTTTTTATCATCTATAATAGGGTCATCAACATGGTAATAGAACATAGCTGCAGGAATAGCGTCTTTTGCATCCCGATTTTCTTTAACAATCTTTGCAGCCTGTCCCAAATATACAGTAAGCTGTAAGGAATAGCCCTTGTATAAATCCTCAAGTTCAAGTTCCTTTTTAGAAGATTTATAATCTACTACCTTAACATAGACATCATCTTCACTATATGCACAGTCGATTCTATCGATTTTTCCTCCGATATACATCTTACTGTCCCCAGATAGTTCCATAGGACTGGAGAATATCTGCTCGTATGCCACCGGTTTAAAAGCAGACTTTGAAAGCTGATACTTAATAGACATAACAGTTCTATATAGAACCCTCTTTAATTCATCTACAATATATGCATTACGATTAGAATCGAATATAACACTTTCTTTATATGAAGCAGTATTAAGTCTTATAAGCTCATCAAGTATACTTTCTGCCTTCTCACCTTCTATATCGCACCAGGCTATACCTTCGGCATCAAGCTTCTGTCCAAAGTTCTCAAGAATCTCGTGGTAGAGATTACCAAGATCCATATTTTCAAAAGTATATTCTTCTTTTTCTGACAGCCTAAGCCCATAAGCAAGAAAATGCTTGTAGGCACAGGAAGCAAAATTCTCTAACCTGCTTATGCTGTTAGATAACACTGCCCCGTATAAGGCCTTAACTACAGAACTAGAAATAGTATCTTTTGAATGAATATAGAAGGCAGCCTCCGATAGGACCTGGCAGCTATCTCCATCTTCTTCCATAAGAAGCTTATATATTGCCGAAAGGGTAGACTCTTCCTTAGCATCCATCTTTGTAGCTGCGTATTTATTAAGAAGAATGGACAGCATATCCTTAGCATCCTTCTTTCCATAAAGGTCTTCAGCAGGATTTTCCTTCCTAATATCCTCTTCTTTTAGTCCTTCGAATATATTCTTAATATTACTAATTAGATATGAAGGTCTAATACTTGCCCCTACCTGATCAGTTTTAGAATAAGATATATATAACTTCTCACTTGGACTTGTAAGAAGGGAATAAAGATAGAATTTCTCTATATACATCTGCTGACTTGGAGAAGGAGCAAGTGTATATCCTGAGCCCGTTAAGAACTCTCTATCAATATCAGATATTATTCCGCCTCCGCCTTGTCCCTTAGGTATGACTCCATCATTAACACCAATAAAGAAAAGACACTTAACATCATTAAGTCTGGTTCTTTGTATATCTCCAAGAGGACATACATCTACCCCCGGCGGAAGTATACCTATCTTTATTTCTGATAAGCCAGCTTCAAAGATATCAAAGTATTGCTTAATAGATACTTCCTCACCAGCCATAAGGTGATATATCTGTTCAAAGAGCTTCATAATAGAATCGTAGACCTGACCGTATTCAACAGTTCTTATATTGTCGCCATTTTCTTTGAAAAACTCTTTCTTATCTTCAAGTTTTTCATACATATGACAGGCTGTAACAAGTTCTATATATGCCTTAGTAATATCCTGAGCTTCATAAAGTTTTTTACCTGAATACTCAAGAATAGGCGACAGCATATTTACTATCTTATTTCTTATATCATTAATTTTTCTAAGTCTTTCTGCTGCCTCGTCATTGATGCAAAGTTTCCCGTCTTTATAGCTTTTCATATACTGAGGATAACGGGTAAAATCTTCACTATATTTTTTCTTTCCTCTTATACCAAGAGCTCTAATATAGTTATCAAATGCGTCTATTTCTTCAAATGTTAAGTCTGTAAAACCGCTTTTTATAAAATGAATAGCAGCATCATATGAAAAGTCAGTAATCATAATTAGCATGGCTGACTTAATAAATTCAGTAAATGGATTAAGGCCAAGATGTCTATCCCCATCAATAAAGCAAGGTATACTATACGTATCAAATATTCCCTGAGCTATAGTTCCATATCTTTCAAGGTCACCAGTAACTATGGCAAAATCCCTATACTGATATCCCTGCTCAGCTACAAGGTGTTTTATAGTAATTGCCACACTTGTTAATTCTTCTCTAGGTGATATAGCCGAAAAAATCTTAATTGGACACGTTTCTTCCACAGAATATTTTTTATATGGATATCTGAATATATTCTTTTCTAGGTGGGCCATTACAGGACTATCCTTGTATCTACAATAGTCGCCTTTAAAGAAAGTTTTAGCCTCCTCTATCCTTACGTCATACTCCTTAGCCATCTTTGTTATTCTTTCGATAGACTTCATGGTAAGGCCAAAGAGTCCTGTTTCATCATAATTTTTATCAACTATAGATTTCTCATCTACCGTAAATGACATCCATACATGGTCACTGATTCCCAGTATGGAAGCTATAACCTTCTCCTGAACTGGAGTAAAACCAGTAAATCCATCAAAAACAAAGAGAGCATCGTTTGCAGTTTCGCTTTTAACAATCTCTCTTGCAAGAAGTTCCATCTTCTCTTCTGTTGTAAGATATTTTTCCTGAATAAAATCTAGAAATGCCTTATATAGAATATTAATTTCAGATAGTTTTCTTGAAAGCAGCGGCTTATCCTTACAATATGTCACAAGCTTATCTACATCTTCTACAGCAAGGTCATACTGCATAAACTCAGATATAGCAGACTTAATCTCATGAATATAGCCATTCTTTCTAACATTATTTTTAAGAAGGGTTAGTTTATCCTCATTAGATATTGCAACTTTTCTTAGAATAAGGTTCTTACCCGTATCATCAAGAGTAATACGGTCCTTTGTACCTACTTCTTCGAATATCTTATAAGCTAATCTTGTAAACGAAAGAATATCAATATTCATAAGTCCTCTATTTTCAGACCTAAGAATAAGTTTCTTTTGAGTATGCAAAGTAAACTGATCTGGAGTTATTACATATACATATCTTCCAGGTTCAGACTTCATCACGCTTAATATGTCATCATATATTGCTGTACTTTTTCCAGAGCCAGATGGGCCCAAATAAAATCTAATAGACACTTTTTCTCACCCCAACATATTCATCTTATCAGTTCCGCACAAAAAAAGGAATTGCCTAATAAGACAATTCCTTTAAACATTCTTAACTCACTGCCAGATTAACAAGAACAAGCACCCTTATTCTTGAAAAAATCTTCTGCTCTTCTTCTGTTAATAAACTCAGAGATTTCAAAAGTTCTTGCAAAAGTGCATCCTACAAAGTCTTCAGCACGTCTTACGACTCTTGCCTTGCATGAATACATATTTCTCTTGCTAAAATTCTCTGCTTTGCGGTCAACAAAAAGGAAGGTCAGCTTTGAACAATTTATAGGCTTATTAACCTTAATTCCTACGCCGTTCTCACTGATATTGACTATGTTGCCTTCGAATTCCTCGATACCTGCATAGATAACACATCTCTCATCAACAGGTATTCTGGCATACTTACGCTTTTCTAAACTCATAGTAAAATCTCACATCCATATTTTATTTTCCCCGCCCCTGGGGAATATTTTACAATAACTAACGTAAAATAACTAACGTATATATACCCACAATTAATAATATCATTTTGTGCATGTTTAACAGAGGTACATGTGCTTCAACTATATACATTGTGAATATTTTATACACCCATATTATGCAACATGGTACATAACAATTAGTTAACAAATTCGACATTTTTTATATTTTTTCAAAAAAATAAAAAATGCAGGACCTTACGGTCCTGCAAAATTATGCAAAGCAATTTTTATTTTGCTGTAATAACATCATATAATTCTTTTGAGTATGGATATTTATACATCTTGCTCAACTCGCAAAGAGCTATACGAATACGACCAGGATCAACCTTGTGCATTGATAATCCCTTTTGTCTGCAATATTTCTTCATCTGGTTATTAAGAGTTGTTTCGATATAGTTAACTCTGCTCTTAATAACAGACTTGTCTACACTCATAAACTCGCTTATAGCATTGATATCTTCATCATTGTAATAGAATGCTAAAGCAGTACTTCTATGAATCTCAGGAAGCTTGCAAAGGAAATCAACAAGCACCTGTGTATATTCTATGCTTTCTATCTCAAGTCCAGGTCCTAAAGCATCTTTATCAGGTATCGCTGTGTATGTACCTTTCTTTTCTGCATCAAGCTGGTCCCTCTTGTTTTTAAGAAGCCATCTGTCGCTCTGTTCTGTGGCTACCCCATTAATCCACTCAGCAACCCCATTTGGATTCTCAAGAAGAAAGAAATTCTTTTTAAAATACTTATATAAAGCAGTTAATTCCTGATTAACAAATGCATCATCACACACAACAAACTTAACCTGAAAAAACATATCAGATGTTGTAAGTTCCATGAACTTTAAAAATGCATCCGGTTTCTTTGAAATTACACCTTTTGTAGCCTGAATTAGTTCGTACGATGTCTGCATAATATACCTCCCCTTTTACTTAAGTTTAGCAAAAGCAATATGTTTTCACAATAGGTTTATACTTAAGAATTTACATTACACATCAGAATTGGCAAATGTTTTTACTGACGTTTTTTTCTTATAATCCGTAGGTGAAAGCCCCATAACCTTCTTAAAGGTTTCGGCATAGTAACTGGCTCCTGCAAAGCCGCATTCTTTAGCAATCTCGCCTATAGGCAGTTTGTCATTTCTAAATAAAAGTGCACTTTTAGAAAGTCTGTATAGATTAAGATAATCATTAGGAGATAGGTCCCAATATGAACGAAATAGTTCACAGCATTTACTTCTTCCTATTCCTCCAGCCCTAGCTATATCGTTAAGCGGAAGCTTGTCTTTATACCCCATCTGAATAGCGGATACCATCTTAAACATAGCCATAAGGTCTTTATCTGTTTTCTCTTTGGCGCTTGGTCTGCTTTCAAGGAAGTTAACCATTAATGAGGCGAGTTTACTTGTTTCAGAAATAATATCAAGTGGGTCATTACCCTTATAAAGATGCTCGAATACCTGCATTACCTTGTCGATAATAACCTTTTGCCTATTACTTCCACTACTAAATACCAAAAAAGGTGCGGCATGCACTCCGCACAATTCTTCATAGTATTCTTTACTGTATTCGTTGGAAAAAATCAGATCAGGATGAATGGTAATCTGTCTGTACATCCAGCTTTCTTCCTGATTATTTAGGGCATAATGCATCTGACCAGAGTTAATGAATAACATCTGCCCTTCATAGATTTCATATGTCTTTCCGTTAACAGATATGCTTACCTTGCCTTTATTAACACATATGAATTCCATATCATCATGCCAGTGGTTTATTTCTGGAAATGACATCATGTCATTCTTAACCATAAGCGCATATCTAACTGGAAGATTCCCTGTGTTATAAAGCGGAATATCTGTGCCCATAGTTTTCATAGTGCATCCCCCTATATAGCCCTATGTATATAACTAGCGCAAATATATAGCTGAACCAGGGCCTATAGGCCCTGATTAGTATTAATTAAAACAATATGCAGCCCTTCCATCATCTAATGTGTCTACATACTTAAGTGTAAATGTATAAGACTTACCAGCTTCAAGGTTATCCTGAGCACCGCCATTAGAGTAGATAACGATGTTCTGACCAGCTGTAAGTCCGTGAGAATCCAGCGCATCAATAATTACAGCCGAATATGAAATCTCACCTTCTTCATCAAAGTTGCTTTCTACGATGTTAAAGATAACTGTAACTGTCTCTAGTGAGTAAGAAGACGAAGCTCCTGCATCTTTTGTCTGTTTATTTGAACTGTAGGTAGCTCTAGCTTTATTATCTGAATTATCCTGTCCAGAATCTTCTCCTTCTTCCACAGCAATGGCTGCTTCAGGTCCTTCTAAAGTCTCAGTAGAAGCTGTATCGAAATTAAGATCATCCGAATCTAAATAACTATCAGCTCCATTAGTCTCACCATAGAAATCTATTGCAGCCGCTTCCTGAGACGCTTCAGCCTGAGACGCCTCGGCATCATTATGCTTTCTTCTCTGTCTCTCATCGTCATCTGTTGCCTTCTTTGTGTTAATAACAACAGGAATAACGATTAAAAGTGCAAGACATGCAACGGCAAGTCCTGATAATCTTGCCCATCTATTCTTTCTTTCAATCTTACGTATACTTCCTTCTGGTGCCCTCTTAATAGACTTGAATTCTATAACCTGTCCTTCTGGCTTAGCTGTAGTAATATTAGGAGTTTTTTCAGGAAGATTCTTTTCGATACGGTCCCATAAATCTGGAACTTCTGCGGCCATCATGCTTTTGTAACTTTCTTCAAGCTTCTTACTCATAGCCATACCTCCTTAATTTCTCAATAGCTTGTCTATAAAGCCAGGTTACGGTCCCCATAGGTGTTCCAAGAGTAGCCGCAATTTCTTTAAAGGTCATATCACCCATTATCTTTAGGTTGATAACTTCCCGTTCTTTAGGTTTTAGACTTTCCAACGCCTCTTTAAGGCTTATGTCGCCTATCACCTGATCTTCTACCTTGCTGCCTCCAGTTGCTAAATCTGAGCCAGATGGAACTCCAGCCATGGTTGAGTCTGAATCTGTAAGAATAGCTTCTCCCTTTGGTCTGTCATCATCGTCATAATCGCCTTCGAAATCCTCAGTAAGTACTTCTCTTTTGTACTTTCTAAGATAATCGATAGACATATTTCTTGCCATGGTCGCCAGATATGCCTTATGCCCTGAACCAGGAACATATTTTTCTGACTTAGTCCATAATTTGATAAAGAAGTCACTTGTTATATCTTCAGCATTATCCTTGTTCCCAACAACGGATAAAACTATAGAGTATATATATGACAAATACTGTTCATATATCTCTCTAAGTGCATCCTTATTACCTTGGCAGATAAGTTCCATACACTCATCGAATCTTTGGTCTGTCACGTAATGTCCTTTCCCCAGCCTATTATATATACGACTGGACTTTTATACTTTTATGGTATTATTTGAAAAATTCTCTAATTTCTATTTCGCTGGTCTGAAGACTTCCCTGAATCATATCATCATTTCCACCGCCTCTTCCAGATAAGTTCTTAGCAAGATTAGCAGCCAGTTCTTTCAATCCAGTTACACCTTCAATATCTATATGACAATTATTCGATGCCCCTATTATATATCTATATCCAGTCTTGTCATCTCCTATAAATCCTGCAACCAGTCCATCGTACCTTTCTGTACAGTTGTTTATAAGATTTCTAAGCTGAACATTATCAAGACTTTCTGTAAATATTAGAAGTGGACTAAAGTCTTCATCCTTCTTTTCATCAAGAATCTTCTTATATTTTTCAAAGATTATATCCGTCATCTCTTTTTTAAGACGTACATTCTCTTCTAGAAGCTTCTGACACTTATCTGAAAGTTCCTTGGTTTTATCATATGTTTCATATCTTTTAGCTGATACCAGTTCTCTTATGCCCTGATTATTATCAGCTATCTGCTCATAATCCTCGTAGGCACTTATACCTGCAAGTAAGGTCATTCTAGTGCCCCCTCTATGAGGAAATGCGTCTATAATCTTTATGCAACCAAGTTGAGCTGAAGACGAAACCTGCGGTGCACAGCAGGCACACACATCAAATCCTTCTATAGTAACAAGTCTGATATTCTCGTATGTGTCTAACTTACTTCTGTAATCAGTATTTCTCGCCTCTTCCTCGGTAGGAAAACTGGCATATATAGGCACATTCATGGCTACGACTTCATTAGCCTCTGCCTCTATTTCCTTAATCTGCTCTTTTGTTAATGGTCCTGATACATCAAAAACCACTTCCTGGTCTGACATATGAAATCCTGAATTTTCATAGCCATACTTCTTATGAATCAAACCACAGATAAGGTGCTCTGCCCCATGCTGCTGCATCCTGTATAATCTTAATCTGAAGTCTATACTGCAGGCAACCTCTTTACCTACCTCTACTTCATTTGCCACATAGTGGATAATCTGGCCATCTACTATTTGGACATCTGTAACTTCCTGTCCGTCGATTTCTCCCTTATCTGGCTGCTGTCCGCCTCCTTCTGGGAAAAATGCTGTAAGGTCCAGTATAAGACCGTATCCTTTATCATATTTATTACATTCAAGAACTCTGGCAGAAAATTCAGAGATATATCCATCTCTTTCATATACCTTATCTGTCAGCATACCATCTGTTCTTTCACTTTTCATATAAAAATCCTAACTGGAGCGTCAATTTGACACACCTTTTTTATTATATCATAATAATGTCATCAAATATAACAATTGTCCGTATAATTATCTTATAAAGGAGCATAAGTAGTGGAAATAGAAAGAAAATTCCTCATCAAAAAACTTCCAGAAGACTTATCCAGCTATGCTTTTCATGATATTGAGCAAGGTTATCTTTCAAGAGAACCAGTTGTTAGGATAAGAAAGGAAGATGATAAATATTATCTTACATATAAGGGAAAAGGGCTTATGGCCAGAGAAGAATATAATCTTCCTCTTACTAAAGAAGCCTATGAACACCTAAGACCTAAGGCAGATGGAAAACTAATTAGTAAGCGCCGTTATCTCATTCCTTTAGAAGGTACTAAGCTTACTATTGAGTTAGACGTTTTCCATGGGGACCTTGAGCCACTTATTATGGCAGAGGTGGAATTTGAATCAGTTGAGGAAGCCGATGCATTTACTATGCCAGATTGGTTTAGTCAGGACGTAACTAATGACAGACGCTATCACAATGTAAATATGGTTTATGGAGAATAAAAAAGAACTGCAGCTAACACTGCAGTTCTTATATTATTATCTTCCGTATATAGCAGCAAGTGCTGATATCTTATTTGCCAGCGCTTGTGTATAAGCATATGGCTTCATACGCCAGCTCCAATTGCCTCCTAGTGTGGAAGGTATATTCATACGAGCTTCGCTTCCTAGCTCAAGGTAATCCTGGAAAGGAATAATAGCTGTATCAGCAGTACTCATGAGAGCAAGTCTTATCATACCCCATCCTACATCTTTAGCAGACTTTACATTAAGGTAATCCCTAACAAACTTCTTCTGTGCCTTATTAAGAGTTGGATACCAGCCAAAAACAGTATCATTATCATGAGTTCCTGTATATACAACACAGTTCTTGTCAAAGTTGTGTGGTATGTATCCATTATCATCATTGCCATCAAAGGCAAATTCAAGAATCTTCATTCCAGGGTAGCCACACTTCTTTACAAGCTTAAGTACACTAGGTGTTAAGAAGCCAAGGTCTTCAGCAATAATTGGTTTCTTGCCAAGGGTTTTTCTTAAAGTATCAAATAATTCGTATCCCGGTCCCTGCTCCCAGTGTCCGAACTCTGCAGTTGGGTCACCGTATGGAATATTGTAATACTCATCAAAGCCTCTAAAATGATCTATACGAACTATGTCATAGAGTTTGAAACAGTATTCAAGTCTCTTCATCCACCATGCAAAGTTAGTTTTCTTATGATAATCCCAGTCGTAAAGCGGATTACCCCAAAGCTGACCTGTAGGCGAGAAATAGTCCGGTGGACATCCTGCCACGCCTGTTGGCTTTCCTGACTTATCAAGTTTAAATAACTTAGGATTAGCCCATGTGTCGGCTGAATCCATAGAAACATATATAGGAATATCTCCTATAATCTCTACCCCATTCTCATTGGCAAATGCTTTCAGTTTGAACCACTGAGTATAGAACATATACTGGGTGAACTTCCAGAATCCTACTTCTGAAGCTATCTTCTCATCATTAAGAAGTGCCTTTATTCTGGCAGTTTTTCTAAGTCTGTCATCATCCTTCCATTCAAGTAGACTCTTACTCTTATAGATTATATTCTTAACTGCCATATATAAAGCATAATCATCAAGCCAAAAACTATTTTCTTTTACAAATGCTTTATATTCTTTATCAGACTCTATAGCAGACTTAATATAGGCCTTCTTAAGTAGTTTAAATCTGCCTAGATATATCTTCTCATAATCTACATAATCCGGATTCGAACCAAAATCAACCTTATCGCACTCTTTTGCGGTAAGGTATCCTTTCTCGATTAATTCCTCTAAATCAATAAAATATGGATTTCCTGCGAAGGAAGAAAATGACTGATAAGGTGAATCTCCATACCCTGTTGGGCCAAGTGGAAGCACCTGCCAGTATTCCTGTCCTGCATTTTTAAGAAATGTTACAAATTCATAAGCCTCTTTAGAAAAACAGCCAATTCCATATTTTGATGGAAGTGCTGAAATAGGAAGCAATATTCCGTTCTTTCTCATTATTTAGTCTTCTCTCTGCGCTTTCATAGCTACCTTGTTCTTGTACATCTCTTCGTCAGCACGGTTAAATACGCTCTGAACATCCTTGTCTGTACTTTCATCATAAGTAGCCATACCAGATGCAAATGATACCCCTTCTTCGTTATTAAGAGCGCTTTCTCTGGTTATCTTAAGGAGCTCATCTCTTCTCTGGTAATCCTCTCCTGTAAGTACTGCTACAAATTCATCTCCACCAACTCTATATACAGGGCTGTGGGTATATATAGTACTTACTATATGACATACACCCTTGATAAGAAGATCTCCTGCTTCATGACCAAGAGTATCATTGGCTTTCTTAAGACCATTAACATCACACATAACGATAGCAAATTCTACATTGCCATCATTAAGCTGCTGCATAAGTTCCTGGCACTTTCCTTCAAATGCACCTTTATTCTTAACACCTGTCATAAGGTCTTTAGTTGCATTCTTCTTAGCCTCATCAAAGTTAGCCTGAAATACCATATCAAGTCTTACTTCAACATCAACATTACGAACAGCTATGATTACAGGATATCCAGTCTGAATATCTCTATCTCTTATTATCTTCATTTCATAATAAACAAGAAGACCATTCTCTTCGATTCTGTATCTTGCAGAGATAAAATCTTTTGTTTCAAGCGCTTTCTTTGCTTCTTCAATATTAAAAAGATTCTTAACATTAAGTTTATCTTCTACATATACAAAATCGTCTGCATACCTTGTAAATACGTTGGTAACATTATGATTAACAAGCTTCTCGTCAAGCTCGGATAAAGCAATCTTATATACATCAACAATACGAGCAGAATCAAAATCTGCATATATTACAGTTCTATATTCTCTCGACAGATTTGCAAGTGCCGAAATATGTCTATGGCTCTTGTTCTTCTCGATAACAAGCTCTTCTTCCATCTTCTTGCCATATTCGATACTTCTGATCTTAAGCAGGTAAATGTTGACACCAAATGCAATACTTAGTGCTGTACAACATACGCAAAGTACCATGTCGTAAAGTCTTATACAAGGATCTTTAAAGAACCAAATTGCAACCAGACATATAGCTCCTATCATAACGTCAAAGAAGACAATCATAACAGGAAGGGTAAACATAAGAGCTGTAAATCCTAAAAGCAGGAAGTATACTACAGTGGACGGAATGGTCGGGTGAGCTATCATAGATTCAGCTATAGAACTAATCAATATAGAACACATAGTTATGAAAGTAACTCTAAAGAAGTTTTTATCTTCTTTTTTGTATGCTCTCATAAATACAGCATTGAAAATGGACATCAGAAGTCCAAATCCTGTAAAGCATACAACCCATTTATCGTGATGGAAAACATAAGATGCAATCATCGCAAGCGCACTAAAAACACATAAATGAATAGAAATGTGTTTCCAGCTTACGTAATTCATATGAATGATGATGTGTTTAAGTTTATTAAACTCTTCTTCTTTGATTCTCATATTCCCTTTTTCTACTTATATATCCTAATATACATATTATAAACAATTTATGTTAATTTGAACAGAAAAAAGTATAAAAATACCGGTATATTTCGTTAACATAATATGTCAACAAATATATCGGTATTTATGTGGAAAAATATTAGCATTATAACCTAATTTAAGCTTTATTCTTTTAGTATATCAATTAATTTATGTATACCATTTTTCGACTCATATATTCTAACTTCGCAGTTATACATCTTTGGACGCCACTTTATCCCATTTCTTTTGTCAAGAAGGTAACCATTAACCGCCCTAAGAATTCCACCATGAGCAGCTATAAGAACATTGTCATATTCTTTAGCTTCCAGTTCTTTCATAAAAGAAGAAGCCCTATCCACCATAGATGCAACTGTTTCAACTGTTTTAGGAGCCTTGAATATCTCAGGCAGTGCCCAGTAAAGAGTCATAGCCGGTCCCATACTTCCATATGGACACTTTTCATACTTACCAAAGTCTGTTTCAATAAGTCTTTCGTCAACTATAACCTGTGAAGGATCTATATTCCCAACTATCGCGCCTGTATTGATTGCTCTGGAAAGTGGTGACGCATATACTGCATCGAACCTGATATCACCAATTATTTTTCTTGTCTTATGTGCCTGAGCAAGCCCCGTCTCATTAAGAGGCATATCAGTTCTGCCCTGCATAAGTTTCGCTTTATTTAGATCTGTCTGTCCATGTCTCACTAGATAAATCTTCATATCTTCCTCCAAGGGGACGGGGGTATTTAGAAGAAAGCCAGACATGAACAGTCAGGAATCTACTGATTATTACACATCAAGCTTAAGGTCGCCTTCTTTAATCCATCCAATCTTTCTAAATATTATACCAAATATCCAAGTAAGTATAGCTGGAAGTACGATACATATAAGGATAAGACCTATCCAGTTAAATGCTGTAATCTTTATTCCATCATTAATCCAACCTGTATACACGCCAAGTGGTCCAACAAGGCCGCATGTACCCATACCAGAAGAGATAGCTGCACCATTCATCTTCATCTTAAATACGCAAGTTGCAAGAGGACCTGTAATTGCTGATGTAAGAATAGGAGCAATCCAGATACGTGGGTTCTTAACTATGTTACCCATCTGAAGCATACTTGTTCCAAGTCCCTGTGAGATAAGTCCGCCAACCTTGTTTTCTCTATATGACATAACAGCAAAGCCGACCATCTGCGCACAGCATCCGGCAACAGCTGCACCACCTGCGAAGCCTGTAAGTGAGAGAGCCGCACATATAGCCGCACTTGATATTGGAAGTGTAAGTGCGATACCTACGATAACAGATACAAGTATACCCATTAAGAATGGCTGTAAATCTGTTGCCCACATAATTAACTTTCCAAACGAGCTTGCACCCTTACCAATAGAAGGTGCAATAGCCATAGCAAGTAAAACACCTGAACCTATAGAGACAAGTGGTGTTACAAGAATATCAATCTTTGTTTCCTTAGAAACTAACTTACCAAGTTCTGTAGCTACGATTGCTATAATAAGAACTGCAAGAGGGCCACCTGCACCTCCAAGTGTGTTAGATGCACTACCTACAGCAAGCATCGAGAACAATACAAGGTTTGGCGCTTTAAGTGCATAAGCAATAGCTACCGCCATAGCCGGTCCAGCTACACCCATAGCATATACGCCCATTTCAACAAGTACCTTAACTCCGATTTGCTCACCAAGTGTTTTTAAAATAGTACCAATAAGTAATGATGCAAATAAACCGCTGGCCATAGCTCCCATTGCATCGATAAGATATCTTTTCCAAGAGATCTCAATATTCTTTCTTTCAAGGAAAGCTTTTACCTTTCCCGGTTTCTTTTCATTTGTTTCGCTCATAACATTCTCCTTTAGTTTACGGATCAAAAATCCGAGCCCCTCTGGCGAGGGGAGAATTTTCTCCTTTAGTTTACGGAGCCTAATCCGTCCCCTCTGGCGAGGGGAGATTTTTCTCCTTTATGTAATAGTTAGCCTCTCGGCTATTATTAGCGATTTTAGATTTGCTTTTCTAAAGCATCTGGTTCAAATGCTGTAAGCTTAGCAAGAAATCCCTGAGCCTTAAGTTCCTTTTCAACAAGATCAAGTGTTTCGCTATCTCTTGCTACTATTGTGTGATAATGATATCCAGCAGTTGCTGTACTAAGTGGAAATGACTTTCCAGCTCTTATATCATCACAAAAGCTTTTTACATCTCTTCTGGATCTAATCCCAAGGTTTGCATGTATCTCTCCATATACTTTATGGAAGATAAATACGTCTCTTACTTCTGCCCCAAGGTCTACGATAAGATTAAGTTCCTTCTCAGTATCCTCTACTGTGTGATAAACCTTAAATATTCTGTTGTACTCATCTTCATGATCAAGAACATATCCTCGTGGTGTTGATAATATGTTGTTTCCCTGATTCTTTAATCTGGTAATATCCTGAACTATAATCTGCCTGCTTACACCAAGTTTCTTTGATAGTTCAGTTCCCGATATAGCTCTGTCGGCTTTTGTTAAGATGCTAAGCATCTCCTCAAGTCTTTCTTCTAGTTTCATGTTGTCCCCTTTGCTATAAAACTATAATTAACATTGCTTTCGTTTCTTAACTAGTTTTGGATTTTAACACATTTTTTTACTCCTGTAAATACATCTGTAAACTTTTGCTGTAAAGTTTTTATTTTTTTCTATCGCTTCGTGGAATTCCTTCCCACTAAGCGCCGCGCAGGGCACGCCCGGCTTCTGCCGGGATATTACCTTACGTGCCCTTGCGCATAAAAAAAGCTCCCGGCCTACGCCGAGAGCTTAATGAATCAGCTAATTAATTAGTAGATGCTTGGCTTAACCTTGCTGTTGATTTCAGCAAAGAGGTCATCGATAAGTGCCTTAGCTTCCTTAAGAGCATCCTCTGTAGGAATAAGCTTCTTTACACTCTTATCTCTTGTAGAGATTTCAATCTGTCCATTAACAAGATTCTTAGGACCTACTGTGATTCTTGCTGGAATACCAAGAAGATCTGCATCTGCGAACATAGCGCCCGCACTAACCTTTCTGTCATCGTAGATAACTTCGATACCAGCATTTTGAAGGTCTGTATATATCTTATCAGCTGCTGCCTTACATTCTGCATTGTCAGAACGCATACAGCAGAGGTGTACCTGCCATGGAGCAATAGAGATTGGCCAGATTGGGCCATAATCATCATGCTTTGCCTCACAAACAGAAGCCGCAAGACGTCCAACACCGATACCATAGCAGCCCATGATAGGCGTCTTACTTGTTCCATCTTCATCTGTATAAGACATCTTCATAGTCTTTGTATATTTATCACCAAGCTGGAAAATATTACCGACTTCAATACCACGGCTTATCTTTATAGTCTTCTTGCCGCAGCATGGACAGATATCACCAGTCTTAATCTTGGCAACATCTACATATTCAACATCACCTATATCACGCTTAATGTTAAGTCCAACATAGTGATAGTCAACTTCATTAGCACCGCAGCAGAGATTCTCAATGCCCATAAGTGACTTATCGTAGATAATCTGGCACTTTGCATCCTGCTTATATGGTCCGCAGAAGCCTGCTACAAGACCACTTTCAGGCATAACTGTTGCTGCATGAACCTTCTCACCAAGATAGTTTGTAAGCTTGGTTTCATTAACTTCATAATCACCACGAAGGAATACAACCACATATTCGTCTGTCATATTCTTCTGATACATAACTGCCTTACAAGATTCTTCAACTTTAGAATTAAAGAATGTGCATACTTCTTCAATTGTCTTGCAGTGTGGTGTAAGAACCTTCTCAAGGTCTCTGGCTGGTGAACAGCCGCTGTTATCAACTGTAGTCTCAGCAGCTTCCATATTTGCACTGTATCCGCAGTCATCACAAAGGACGATTGAATCTTCACCTGCATCAACAAGGAGCATATATTCGTGAGATACGCTACCACCTATCATACCTGAGTCAGACTTAACTGAGATTACCTCTGGAATACCTGCACGGGCAAATATTCTATCGTAAGCATTGGCCATAACAGCGTAGTACTTCTCAAGATCTTCCTGTGATGTATGGAAAGAGTATGCATCCTTCATAGTAAACTCTCTGACGCGGATAAGACCTGCTCTTGGTCTTGCCTCATCACGGAACTTTGTCTGAATCTGATATATAGCAAATGGATACTTAGCGTAAGTATTACCATATTCTCTTACAAGGTGTACTGCAGCTTCCTCGTGTGTCATACCAAGAACCATAGAAGTATCATTTCTATCCTTGAATCTAAGAAGCTCGTCTCCTACGCTCTGGAATCTTCCTGACTGTTCCCAAAGGTCGCCTGGAAGAACAACTGGGAAGAGAACTTCCTGGCAGTCTGCCGCATCCATTTCTTCTCTAATAATATTCTCAATCTTTGCTGTGATTCTCTTCATAGGTGGGTATAAAGAATAGATACCATTGGATACATTCTTAATATATCCGCCTCTAAGTGAAAATGCATGACTGTCAATAACACAGTCAGATGGACGTTCTTTGAATCTGTCTCCTACCAGGTTTGCTAACTTCATATTTATATTTCCTCTCAAATAAAATTAATCAAAAATTATGGCCATAAACCTCTATAATTTTACCATTATCTAATATGTAGTCAAGGGAGGTTTAGGTTTGATATTTGCAATAAAATAACCTCTTTCAATAGATTTTCTCTAATGAAAGAGGTTTACCACAAATCATATATAAAAGTTATATTAATTCGCTATGGTGTAGGGAATTCATTATTAAGTAAAGCTAAGTTGTTCTGAATAAACTGATATGTAGCTGGACACTTAGTAGCAAGTTCTGTTGGATATAAGTAATAACATGCAAACGCTTCAGCAAAATACTCTCTTTGATCATAAGTAGTATTTGCATAATATGCAACTTCTTTATGAAAAGCTGTCTGATTAAAACCATTAACCTCTGACATGTATATTTGATTTAGCATTTCATCGTAATTAGGTACTTTTGACAATTCATGATAATAAACTGCATGACCAATCTCATGGATAGTTACTGAAACAACTCGTCTTCTTAAAACAGCCTCTGCCCCATATTGTTTTACATAATCAGGAGCAAAAATATTATATGTTTGTAATGCATAAGGTAAATTTGCTTCTACATAAATTGAGCCCCATTTAGTTCTACCATCGCCAATTAAAGCAAGGCATATACCATCTACTCCCTGATCTCCAGATGAACCATAAGCAATTGTTTCTATATCATCTGGATGATTAACAACATTGACAGTATATCTATCATTAAGAAGCATCGCTCTTATATAATATGGCAAGCCATCAACAGTTGCTACAACAGTATCAACATAAGGAGATCCTTCCTCATAATTAACCAATCCCGCCCCTCCCGGAGCAACTGCATTAACATCCCCAGCAAGTACTGTAATCTTGTTTGCAGTAAGAATAATTAGTGATAGAGTAATACATATTATTCTTTTTAAGAATTTCTCTCTTCCCTTCATAAGCGTATCCCCCAAAAGCAACTATATTGCATATATTATATTTTACCACTACCGTTGCTAAATACAATTATCAAAAAAGAACTCTCTTAGAATGAGAGTTCTTTTCATATTAACATGAACTATCTAACCGAATAATATTCTATTCCAAGTTCGTCGAATGTATCTGTTACCATGTTGTAAGTATCTAAGATTGCCTGCTTGTCTTCAAGATAGAACTTAACGCTGTCTGAGTTGTACTTCTCGATGTAAGCCTTAAGTGTTTCTGCATCTGCTGCCTCGTGTCCGTTGATAGTTACAGTTTTTTCTTCAACTAATACATGGATTTCAGAAGGAATCTCTGCATCCTCTTCAAGAACAGGTTCGTCAGAAGGCATCTCTCTAGATGTTTCTTCTTCGGCTTTTCCATCGCCTTTACCAAAGCCCATTTTGTCTCCAAGACCAAAGCCGTTACCAAGGAAAATATAAAGTAACAGTGCAATAAGAGCTAACAGTAATACAATAGCCGGTATGCCACTTCTTTTCTTCTTGCCTTTCTTTCCAGCCTTCTTCTCTGCTATTTCTCTTTCCTTATCATCTTTTTTACTGCTCATCTTCCACCTCCACAATTTTGTAAAATACTTCTTTATACTTCTTCATTGCCCTCTCAAGCTCTGCCTGAATAGGTAAATATTCTTCTATTCTGTATATATTGCTACTATCCATGTTAAATACAATATAGATAGGCTTATTATTATTTTCCTTAGCTATATCATCAATAATCTTCTCTATTCTCTCATGAGTATAGTTAACCTTATCTACACCCATAACAAATGTTGCATAAGTTTCGCTACTATTACCAACATAGAAGTTAAGTCTGTGACCAGATGATGATGCAGTATTTGTAATAGTTACCAAAACAACTTCATCTTTGTATATCTGATTTGTTTCTTCCTGTATCTGATAGGATGCAACCTGCTCTTCAAGTTCATCTATTCTAGCCTGCATACCACTTACTGTTTCAGCCGACTTATTCTCTGCTGCATCAACCTCTGCCTGCATATTAATCTGGCTTTGAGCGCCTGAAAGCATAACAATAAAAAGGATGCAGAAAAGAACATCCAAAAGTGGAGTAAGATTTATTTCATCATTTGTATTTCTTCTTTTCCTTCTCAACTTTTATTCCTTATCAGCCTTTACAAGTTTAAGTAAAGCATCTTCTACTTCTTCATCTATAGAATCTGTTTCTGTCTGATTCTCAGTATTTGGAACCTCTTCCTTCGTATCTGCTGGACTTTCATCCTTTACATGGCCAGCACTTTCCTTTGGAACTGCCTTTTTTTCAGAAGTCTTATTCTGACTTTCAAAGAACTTTACATCGTCCTTTTCCTCTGAATAGTTTGCTGTAAATCTGGCAATACCATCATCTATATAGTTAATATAAAATGCATTCAGGAATATATCGAAGATTTTAAAGATAACTGCAAAGATAATACCTAGAACTGTTGATGAAAGTGCAAACTTTACACCTTCAAACATACCTGCAGAGTTTGACCAGTCCTTGTTATTCTGCATAGCTATAAAGAGACCTGCAACAGTTCCTAAGATTCCAAGCAGGGTAAATATCTGAATAAGAAGAGAATATAAAGAGAACACCTTGCCATCTTCCTGGTAGTTTGAACAGAACATATCAAACTCTCTCCAGTTCTTCTCTGATGTAGAAGTATAGACTGTTTTTACAACACCCTTTTCCTTATGTTCTCCAGATGTTATTTTAAGCTTTGTATAGTTATTAAGCTTCTTAATCTTTGTTCTATATGTAGCTAATTTATTCCATGAAATAATTAAAAGATAGGCTTCAAAAAAAGCCGCAAGAATAATAACGATATTAAGAGTCTTATCTAGTATCTTACATAATATTAAAACTGCTGTATTCATATAATCCCCTCCACGGATAATATTAGCACAAAAAAATGAGCCAAGCGAGCATTTATGCTAATTTGACTCATTTCTAAATCATATATTTTCTCTCTTAATATATCTTCCTATTCCATCAAGTCCCGGATAGATACTTCTCTCATCTATACCAAGGATAGACAGGCAATCAAGGATGTTCTTCTTATCAGATGCATTAATAACTATCTTCTTAACTGTTATAGGAGTTCTACTCTTATCAGCCATAACCTTATTTTCTTCAAGAGGATACTGATCTGACCCCCACACCAAAAATGCTGACCGCTGAGCTGCCATACGTTCCTCTAGGAAATAAGGCTCAACTACAAAAGGCGCCTTGACACTGTCATATTCTGGATCCGAGCTGAGTATTCCAGAAACAATATCCTTATGTTTTCTGGTTCTATATACCTCTTCGTCGATTCCCGAAATCTGAAGATTGCCAGAAATCACATACACTGCACCATCTTTTTCAGGATACTGAAGGCAGGAAAACCATAGTGCCACAAGGGGATTTCTTGTAATATCAAGAAGTCTTGTTGGAACGCCATGATGCTGTGCCATAACAGTCCAGTTCCAAACATCATCTTCTGGTATAGAACTGTATCGTCTTGCCTCTCTCATAAAAGAACGAAGACAATCTCTTTCATGCTGCTGAAAGTCTTCTTTTGTCTGACACATGTTGTTAGGTCTATAAGCAGAAGGAAGTAGCTCGAGACTTTCATCGCTTACGCCTCTAAAATAAGGCAGGCCTCTCTTAAGATATCCACCCTGAGATATCTGTTCTACATTTTCAAACAAGCCTTCTATCTTACCCAGATAATCGTGTATAGGACTAAATCTAATCATACTGTAACCCTCCCTTATTATCTGAAATACCTTACTTACATAATACCATATTTTAGGACCTTATATGTGCCTTAACTCGTATATCCAGCACAGTTTTTCCGAAGGACTACTCTTCAATTCGCTCTATAAAATACAATCTTGATGCAAAATCCGGATATACTCTGGTCTTATCATTAAATCCCGTAGCAGAAAACCTTGGTGCAAGCATAACACCTGCTTCCATAAGGCTGTCGCCATAAGCCCTGTAATCCTCTCTCTCACCGTCCATTTTCACAAACTTTGCAAGCATATTGTGGGCAAATGACCCATTCTTAATATGAACAGGAGATACTGCATTAACCAAATCTCCAAACATCCTTATATCTAGCTTAA
This sequence comes from Lachnospiraceae bacterium NC2008, assembly GCA_000687675.1. GTDB lineage: Bacteria > Bacillota > Clostridia > Lachnospirales > Lachnospiraceae > NK4A136. The sequence continues at coordinate 136,919 of JHWS01000001.1, forward strand.
ATGGCAGGTTATAGAGATGATATAAAGCATCTTTATCAAGGCCGCGAAGCTTTAGTCTTCCTCTTTGGTCATTAGGCCTTACCAGACTTTGGAAGGTCATAGCCACTGCCTTAGACCTGTCCTTGCTAACAACTATCCAGCCCGCCTCACAATTATCATATATAGAGTCTGTTCTATAAAAACTTCCATATTGGAAGAGCTGTCTGTAAGTTTTATATAAAAGTATCTGCTCTTTAATCTCATCAAGAGTACCACTGTCTAAATCCGAGAAATTGCACTCATATCCTAAAGAGCCGTATGCTGCCACGTTAAACCTTGTAGATAGTGGCGTAATTCTAAGAGTCTGATGGTTAGGCACCCCAGATACATGAGCCCCCATGGTGCAAGGTGGATATCCATAGCTGTAGCCTGTCTGTATCTTCACCCTTTCAAGAGCATCTGTATCATCACTTGCCCATATCTGCGGAAAGAAGCAAAGAGCCCCAAGGTCAAATCTGTTGCCACCAGAAGCACATCCTTCAAAAAGAATCTCAGGGAATGCTTTCATTAAGCGGTCAAGCACTCTATATAAACCTGTGACATATCTATATGCTGCTTCCCCCTGTCTCTCTGCTGGAAGTGAAGGAGAATACACATCTGTCATGGTTCTGTTCATATCCCATTTTACGTAGTCAACATTTCCTTCTCTTAGAAGATTTGAAAGTGTTTCAATAAGATAATCCTGAACCTCTCTGTTAGCCATATCTATAACCATCTGGTTTCTGCCTTCAGAATGAGGCTTGCCGGGAATCTGCATAGCCCAGTTAGGATGTTTCTTATATAGTTCACTATTTGAACTAATCATCTCTGGTTCAAGCCATATACCAAATTTCATACCAAGATCATGTATCTTGTCAGATATACCTTTTACACCTGATGGTAGTTTTTTCTTATTCGGATACCAGTCTCCAAGAGAAGAAGTATCGTCATTCCTCTCTCCAAACCAGCCATCATCCATAACAAAGAGCTCTATTCCAGCCCCTTTACCTGCCTTAGCCATCTTAAGAAGCTTTGATTCACTTATATTAAAATATGCTGCTTCCCAGCTGTTTAACAGTACGGGTCTTTCTTTATCAGCCCAGTAACCTCTTAAAATATGTTTTTTTACAAATTGGTGCATATTCTGTGACATGCCATTATAACCATTATATGAATATGTCATAACAGCCTCTGGCGCCTCAAAAACGCATCCCGGTTCCAGACTGTATTCAAACCCTCTAGGATTAATTCCCGAGAGAAGTCTTATTTTTCCAAATTCATTAACCTCTGCATACTCAGCATGGTTTCCACTATAAACAAGATTAAAACCATAAGCCGGTCCCATATCTTCGTTAGTATCCTTCTTACCAAGCATAATAAATGGATTAGCTGTAGAGGAAGATACTCCCGCAAATGATTCGTTTATAAGAGTCCCTCTAGTAAGCTGATGTTTGCACATCTCCATCTCTCTTGCCCATGCCCCATTAAAAGTTGTAAGGACATAATCAGAATCATAGTCATCAAGTTGCATAGACATAAGTCTTAGAACTCTTACTGTGTCATCACTGTTATTAATTAATCTGGCAGACCTTGTAATAACATCACATTCTTCAAAAACGTAATATGATAATTCAAGTTCCAGGTTATAGCTCTTGTCGACAAAAGTAACGATAAGCCCCTGACAATCGCCATATGATGATGGCAAGTCTTTCAGCGGCATTTTCTCCGAAACAATCTCAGCTTTTTCAAATACAAAATCTGAGGTTCTAGATCCATCACTATGAATAAGTTCAACAAAAGGCTGTCTGTTATCTCCTTTTCCATTAGAAGAAAACTCCAGCCTCATATCATTAAGGGTGTAGGTCATATGTTCTTTATCATAAGCATTGTTATTGCCTGGAATAAATGCATGCTTCTCACATAAGTTATCTGAAAGAAGCTGCCCCTTGCTATCAAGGAGCTTTATCTTTTTACCATAATAAAGATGCTCAGGGTGCCCACTTTCAAGCACCCTAAAAACATATGAACTATTATTTGTTTCTAAAATATATGTATTATCAACCTGTTTAATCATAGTATGTAACCCTCGTTTTGCCTGCTACCAGCTGGTTATTTATGCCTGGCCTACAGCATGCTCCGACTTATTTTCAAGTTCCTTACTTATCTCTTCCATCTTCTTCTCATCAAGGATGAACTTCTTCTTGAAGTAGAATATAGCTATAAACAAACCAACTACTGGAATGAGGCTCATGGTCATTCTAAGCCCTATCTTTGCTGACTGAGCTACGTTAAGAGAAAAATCTAGATTCTTCTCAGCTTCTGTAACTGCATCGCTCTTAAGGTTATTAATCGAAAGACAGATAGATGCTGCAAATGCTGCAATACCAGATGCAAGCTTAACTACAAATGTCTGCATAGAGAAGATAACCGACTCATCTCTTCTGCCATTCTTATATTCGCCATAATCAACTGAGTTAGCCAAGAATACTGTAGTTAATACCTGAAGTACACCATTGGCTGCGAAGATAAAGAAACCTGGAACAAAGAGAATAAATACACTACTCATTGTTGTAAATGCTATAGCAAAAAGACAGATATAACCGATAACCGCACTTGCTGTACAGATATAGAATATCTTAACATTGCTACATTTCTTTCTAAGAAGTGGATAGAAAATCATCATAGAAAGTATCTGAACGGCACCACCAAACATGTTGAAATATGTATAGCTTTCAAACCATTTTGTTCCGCCAAAGTCATATTTAAAGAAGTATATTACAAGGTTAGAAGTGATATAAACCGAGCAGTTTATAAGCACGATAGCTATAACCGCTGTCATAGCCTGGTCATTCTTAACAAGAGCCTTGAACATCTGTCCAACAGATGCAGTCTCCATATCTACAGTTGATTTTTCCTTAACATTGATACATGTAACAGTAATAAATACTATGAAAAGAATTGAGATTATAAGGGCAAACCACATAAAGCCCACTCTCTCATTGTCACCGCCAAGCCAGTGAACAGCCATCATAGTTATGACAGTAACAATAGCTGAACCAGCGCCGGCACAGGATCTTGCAAGAGTTGTAAGCCCTTCTCTTTCTTTACCTGTCTTTGTGAATGCAGGAATCATAGACCAGTATGGTATATCCATCATGGTGTAAGTTATGCCCCAAAGAATATAGGTTATAGCCGCATAAGCAGCCATCCCTTTCCCGTCAAATGCTGGCGGCATAGCAAACATCAAAAACAGGATAATAGCATTGGATATGGTTCCTATCATGAGCCAAGGTCTGAACTTGCCCCATTTTGTCTTTGTCTTTGCAACAATAACTCCCATGATAGGATCGTTGAAAGCGTCAAATATTCTTGCTGCAAGAAGGATTGTTCCCATAATCATGGCATTGATTCCGAGAATATCCTGATAATAGTAGAGGATGTAGCTGGCAGATAACATGTATACCATGTCCTTACCAACTGCCCCCAGTCCGTATGATAATTTTTCTTTAAATGTAAGCCCCATAACATAATCTCCTTTCTGCTAACACAGAATCTTTTTATCTAACGCCCCGATACCCTTACATTAACTTTTTTATGCTTCTACATCGAATTCAATCCATATAGTTTCGCCCATATTATTAGTTACATTAAGGTAAGCCTTACCGCTCTTACCTGTAGTCTTAACATAGGTTCCGCCCATACCTCCCTGAAGAGATATAACCTTTGGTCCGATGATTTCTATAGGTCCATCTGCCTCAAGAGTAATAGGATCATTATAGAAATTAAGTAAACCGCCATTCTCATCAAGAGCTCTGATTCTTACTGCAGCTACATCATAAGTCTTTGTTTCCTTAAGCACCTGTGATGAAGCCTTAAGTTCAAGATGTGGTTTGGTAGAAGTAGATACAATAAGTTCTTTAACTACCTTGCCATCTTTTACAGCCTCAAATCTGTATGAAACAGCCTTGCCGCCCCAGTTGCCAATATATTTGTTGTAAAGGTTTACTGCATCTGTCATCTGCATATGGTACTTTGCAGCCAAGTATCCAGCCTTAAGCATAAATGCTGGCGATAATTTGTATAAACCAACACCAGCCACCTGATTAAGGAGACCCTTGATATCCTCAGCCTTCTTATATGGCATACCTTCCTTTTCAACCAGCGCATTACCAATATAGTCATCAATCTTAATTGGACCATGTGGTATATTCTTATACTTCGTATCCTTGGCAGAGTATACCTTTAATAGTTCATCGTTCTTATACATCTTTACACGGTCAGCGTTAGTGATGATATATACATCACCAACATTGCCACCTGGATGCTCTCCAATATTCATTGCTGATGAAAGTTCAAGCACTGGCGTAGCATCACTTTGAGCTGCATAAAGATATGCTGCAAGTTTAGGATTTCTAAATATGTCACATACACCGTGGTAGCAGATTCTGTCGCCGCTTCCAAAGTCTTTATGTGTGTTGTAATCAAACATACACCAGCCAAATGAACCAGCTATATCGCTTTCACCTGCTGCCCCATTAAGTACGTTAGCATGTCTGAGCATATGCTCCTGTCTGTGCTCCTCACTATCGTATGCCTTAGTTGGGAACATGTGACCATTGTATTCAGATATAAGATATGGCTTCTTAACGTCAGGTGTAACTGAAGCCTTCTTTGAAACACCAGCATTGGTTCCATAGTGGCTAAAGTCGTTAAATGTAAATACATCCTCCTGGAATATGCCCTTCTTGTAGCATCTTACTCCGCCTGTCTGTCTAGAAGGGTCTTCCTTGTGAGCCATAATATTAGTTCTCTCATAGAACTTTTCATCATCAACTGATTCGTTAATTCTTACTCCCCAAAGGATAATTGATGGATGGTTGATATTCTGTCTTATCATGTCCTTAACATTGTTAACAGCTATATCCTTCCAGTCATCCCCGCCAATATGCTGCCAGCCTGGAATCTCTGTAAAGACAAGAAGGCCGATTTCATCGCATTTATCAAAGAATGCCTGGTCCTGTGGATAGTGAGATGTTCTTACTGCATTGAGCCCAAGCTCATACTTTAAAATCTCAGCATCAAACTCCTGCATAGAGTCTGGCATAGCATATCCAACATAGGCATATGACTGATGTCGGTTAAGGCCACGAATCTTGTACTTCTTTCCATTAAGATAAAAACCATTTGTCTTAAATACAGCTTTTCTATAACCGAATGTTGTTACCATTGAGTCGATGATATTGCCATCTTCATCAATTAAATCTGTTTTAAGTTCATAAAGAGCAGGGTTCTCTGGTTCCCAAAGAGTAACTTCACTATCTGACGCTTTAACTATAGTTACTCTTCCTGTAACCTGTTCTTCGCCAGCCTTGTAGTACTCGCCCTGACCTTTTCTTCTAAGATACTGAACAAGCTTCATTGAATCAGAAGGGTTCACAATGTGAACTTTTGAATATGCAGCTGAACGCTTACAGTACATAAGTCCATCTTCTTCGTATCTGTCAGAAAGTTTTGTATCAATAGCAATACGGCTGATATGAGATGCTTCCTTCACTTCAAGATAAACATCTCTGTAGATTCCGCCATATGTCATATAGTCAATCGCAAAACCAAATGGTGGCTGGTTAAGGTTTTCATTGCTATCGCAGCGAACTGTTATAACATTGTCCTTACCATAATTTACATACTCTGCAATATCAGTGGTAAATGCTGTATAACCACACTGATGCTTTGCTACCTCCTGTCCGTTAACATATACAGTTGCCTGGTGAGCAACTCCTGCATAGGTAAGAAGGATAGATTTTCCCTTCCACTCTTTTTCTATTTTGATATGTCTTCTGTATCCACTAACCATCTGATATATACTTTCATCAAAGTAGTGAAGTGGCATATTCTTTACATTATGTGGAATAAGTACATCTTCCATAGCTGACTCATCGTAAGCTACTTCAGCCATCTCATCGCAGTACTCTTCTGCAAATTTCCAGTCACGATCAAGATATATTCTTTCCATAATCAATTCTCCTATATATAAAGAAAACTAAAACACTTAGTATCTAACCTGCTCTGATGATTTTCTAATCTCAAGTTTGCATGGAATCTTAAGTGATATTGGTCCGCTTAAACTGTACTTAATATCTCCAAGAAGGAGGTTTACACTGTGCTTACCCATATCGTATGATGGTGCATCAAGTGATGTGAGTTCAGGTACTGCATATCTTGCTGTAGCCGAATTATTACAGCCGATAAATGCTATATCCTTAGGTATCTTAAGTCCAGCTTCCTTTGCTGCCTTCATAGCTCCAACTGCTATCTCATCACTTGCTGCAAATATTGCAGTTGGTTCTTTAGGAAGTATCTGTTTCATAAGGTTATATCCAGAATCCTGTGTAAACTTATCCTCTAAAACCAGTTCTTCATCGTATAATGAATGCTCTTTCATAGTATTGATGTAAGAATTCTTTCTCTCATCCATAAAGATTTCATCTTCATCTATATATTCGATACCGCCAAGATAAGCTATTTTCTTGTATCCATCTTTAATAAGTCTTTCAAGAGCATCTTTAACTCCCTGTCTAAAATCCATAGACACAAAGCTTACTCCGCTAAAGCCATTAAGCTTTGGTATTGATGACATAGCCATATCTGCAACAACAATACGTTTGCATATGTTTGCATAGTGTATTATTTTTCTTTCGCCAAACTTTCCAAGAAGGATGATTCCATCAACCTCTGTAAGCTTACTGTCTAAATCTTCATCATCTTCCATATATCTACCAAGGAAGGTTCCTGATAATCTACATGTATCTATTATTCCTGAAGCAGCGTTCTGATAGTATTTATCACTGATATCATGGTCTACGTTAACCCACTGAATAAGAGCAAGTTTTATTCCATCTTTAATCTTTATTCCTTTTAGATATCCAACTTCCTCGGCTGCTTTTCTAATACGAAGCTTTGTATTCTCAGATATAGGAACATCCTTTGACGCAAGTACTCTTGATACTGTGGATATAGATACTCCTGCTCTAAGTGCAACATCTTTTAATGTAGCCATATTCTGCCTCCTTAATATTATTTATATTAATGTTAGTATATATAATAATGCAAAAATATGCAATAGTTAATGCAAATATTTTTAATTATTTTCGTATTTTGCATTGACATTTGCATTAATAATGTAATATATTATGGTTAAAGGAGAGAGACCTTTACTATAGATAGGAGGTAGAAAAATGTGCCTTGCAAACCTTATTAATGAAGAAAGATTAGCTGAGATATACGGTAATGACCCTCTGGTAATTTCATATCAAAAAGAACGTTACGAAAACGTTATGCAAAATTATGCAAACAAATTTGTTTACGGTTCTGACCTTCACATTTTTTCTGCTTCCGGCCGTACTGAAATAGGAGGCAACCATACCGACCATCAGATGGGTCAGGTTTTGGCAGCTTCCCTTAATATAGATTCACTTGCAGTTGCATCTAAAAATGACAGCATGAAGGTAAACCTCTATTCTGAAGGATATAAGATGTTTACCGTGGATCTTACAAGCCTTGAAGTTATCGATAAAGAAATCGGTACAACCACTGGTTTAATAAGAGGCGTTGCAGCTGGATTTGCAAAAAAAGGATTCCAGATAGGTGGATTTAACGCCTATGTTGTAAGTGATGTACTTAGTGGATCAGGTCTGTCATCTTCCGCTTCATTTGAATCCCTGGTTGGAGTTATTCTTTCTGGGTTATTTAATGAAGGAAAGGTTTCTACTGTAGATATAGCCAAGATAGGTCAGTTTGCAGAAAACGTATATATGGGTAAGCCTTGTGGTCTTATGGATCAGATGGCATGTGCCGTTGGTGGTTTTGTTCATATAGATTTTAAGAAAGATTCTGATACAGACTGTTTTATGGATAATTCTTATCCTTCATATAAAAAAATAGAATTCAATCCTGCTGATTATGGCTACACTCTTTGCATTACAGATACAAAAGGCTCTCACGCAGGTCTTACTGACGAATACGCTGCTATACCAGCTGAGATGAAGGCCGTTGCAGCTTGCTTTGGTAAAGAGGTATTGAGCCAGGTATCAGAAGAAGAATTCATTAAAAACATAGCTAATGTCAAAACCAAAGTTGGTGACAGAAGCGTTCTTAGAGCCATTCACTACTTTGAAGAAAACAAGAGAGTCATAAAAGAAGCTAAAGCACTTGAAGAAAACAACTTTGATGCTTTTCTAAAGCAGTTCTTAGCTTCTGGAAATTCATCATACAAGTACCTTCAGAATATCTATTCCAGCAAAGATGTTACAACACAGCCTATATCTACTGCTCTTGCCGTTAGTGACATAATACTTGATACACCTGATAAAGGTATAGCCAGAGTTCACGGCGGCGGTTTTGCAGGAACTATTCAGGCATTTGTAAAGAATGAATATGCAGATGAATACATAAAGGTTATGAATAGCATGTTTGGAGAAGGCGCTTCTACAAAGCAGTACATAAGAAAGTACGGATGTGTACAGGTGGTGTAAACTCGCCAATCACAATAACTATATTTTTACTTCAAAGCCGCGGCTAGACTATTAGCTTTGCGGCTTTATTTACAGGAGAGATTATGAATAGAAACATTTCTGACTTAATTTATGAATTAATTGAATATGGTAAGAGAACAGGTCTTGTAGAGGCTGATGATGAAATATACTGCAGCAACAGGCTTCTAGAGTTATTTGAAGTTTCAGAATATAGACCAGAAGTATTAGAAGTTGAGAGCCGTCCTCTTCATCTTATTTTAGAGGATATGCTTTCATATGCTGTAGACAAGGGACTTTGCCAGGATACTGCTGCATCTAAAGATTTATTCGACACAAAGATTATGGGACTTATTACTCCTACCCCATCTGTAGTTAGAAAAGAATTCACTTCTAAATTATCTTCTTCTGCAAAAGAGGCTACAGACTATTACTACAACTTTTCCAAGACAACCAACTATATTCGTACAGATAGAATAGCCAAGGACATAAAGTGGACTACTGATGTACCATACGGTACTTTAGATATAACTATTAACTTATCTAAGCCTGAGAAGGATCCAAGAGATATTGCCAATGCTTTAAAGGCCACAAAATCCTCTTATCCAAACTGTCTTCTTTGCAAGGAGAATGAAGGCTACGCCGGCACTCTTTCGCATCCAGCAAGACAGAATCACAGAGTTATACCTATTACTCTAGGCGGTGAGCAGTATTATATGCAGTATTCGCCATATGTTTATTACAACGAGCACTGCATCATCTTTAATGAAAAGCACACACCTATGAAGATAGACCATGGAACAATTGTAAAATTCATGGATTTTTTAAAGTTATTTCCACACTATACTATAGGTTCCAACGCCGACCTTCCTATTGTTGGTGGTTCTATCCTTACTCACGATCATTTTCAGGGCGGTTGCTATGAATTCCCTATGGTTAGGGCTGAATATAAAGAGACATTTGAGCTTAAAGATTTTCCAGATATTAAGGCAGGTATTATTAACTGGCCACTTTCTACTATCAGACTCCAATCAAAGAACCCTGACAGTATAATAGCAGCTTCAGATAAGATACTTGATGCATGGAGAAATTATACAGACGAAGATGCTTACATCTTTGCATATACAGATGAAGATGGGGGTAGAACTCCTCACAACACTATCACTCCTATTGCAAGGATGAGAGGCGACCTTTTCGAGATAGACCTCGTACTTCGTAATAATATCACTACAGAAGAATGTCCTATGGGACTATACCACCCACACAAGGAATACCACCATATTAAGAAAGAGAATATCGGCCTTATAGAGGTTATGGGTCTTGCCATACTTCCGGCAAGACTTAAAACAGAATTCAAACAAATTGCAGAAATAATAAACAGCCACGCTTCTCTAGAGAAAAACACAGCTGTAGATAAGATATATTCTGAACTATTATCATCTGAAACACTTGCCCCTCACGGAGACTGGGTTAAGGAAATCTTAACCAAAGAGGATTCGATACCAGATAGCTCACAGATTGATTCTTTCATTCAAAAAGAATGTGGCATCGTCTTCTCCCATGTACTTGAAGACGCCGGGGTGTTTAAGCTTAATGATAATGGGATAGCAAGCTTTATGAAGTTCATAAATAAACTATAGAATTATAAAAAATACAATTATAATGATATATTGATTTTTGAATGAAATATGTATTTCAACAAACATAATTCCTTGCCTTGCATACCTGCTTCTTTTTGATATTGGATCAACAAAACTAACAAAATATTCTGTACCATTCACCTCTCCAGCATCATACAAAGGAACTAATGCATTGCATATTGATGCTGGGAAGTTTCCTAAATTCCTTCCCTTTACATCAAGTTTTTCAATGAATGAAAGCTCTAGTATCTTTTATTTTCAATGGGTTTTATAGCAATAAATATTTTGACGCTTTACGAAGAATATATCCCACCCTTGATATCTTTATCTTTCCATGATAGAATACAAACTAATTTATAAATACAAAATGATATCTAATATTTCTACTAGTTTTCTAGTCTATAATAACAATTCTTATTATTTGTATTTCAATAAAAGCTCTTGAAAAGCCAAATATTATAATTTATAATATATTTACCGAGGCGTACCTATGACGCACAGCAAGAACATAGGGATAAGCAGACCTTGTAGAGTCTGCCACCCATCGATTGGGTAAGTCGGCACCAGTACGGGGTGGATTTCGTACGCTTACGCAGGCCTTGTAGAGTCTGCCAACTGTCGGTGGTTTTAGAGAGCAAAGTGATTTGCTCTCTTTTTTGTTACTAAGGAGGAATAATTTGAAAAAAGAACATGATAAATCTAATATTATCAACAGAATTCACCACGTTGCTAAGCTATACCAAAGTAGATTAGTCGGAAAGACTTTTCTCATTTTATACGAGGGAAATTCAAGTGAATTACTTTTCAAATCTGATAATCTTCTACATCTATGCGGCGTCGGTACAAATCTTTCTGCAAAATATTTTTATAAATATGCCATTAACAAAAAACTTTCTTCAAAAGATATTTTTTTCAACACTAATCACCCCTATGACTTTGCTAGCACAAAAACACAACACCTACATAAAGCTGTTTCATTGTTAAATAGAGACTCATTTGTCATTACAGATGTTTCAACACTAACAAAAACATTTAAACTTGGTGCCACAGATCTAGAAGTTGTATTTTGCTTCGACACACAAACAGACAGTAAAGGAAAGTTGATAAACAACATCTTAATCCCCTATTCCCTTAGAGTTGAAGGCATCCCTAATAGTAAGTTTGGCAACATGTATGAAGTAAACTATGTTTTATCTAAGAAAACCGGTACCAAGACCTATATAAATATTGAATATGGAAATCCCGATTTCTTAACATCATATCTTGAAAAGTACTCTATATCTGATTATTCAATAAATATCAGTAATCAAAATTTATCAACAAAATAAAAAGAAGAGTATCCGTTTAAGACACTCTCCTATAAAGTCTAATATATTATATTAATTATTCAGCCGCTCTAATCGCACGTCTTACTGGAAGAACACTCTTTGGCGAAACAGATAATTCATCGATACCCATTTCAATAAACTTTTCAGTTAGAGCTGTGTCTGCTCCTAGTTCACCGCAGATACCTGTCCAGATACCTTCCTTGTGACCATTGTCTGCAACCATCTTTATAAACTTAAGAACAGCTGGATGGTGTGGATTATAGAAAGGCTCAAGTTTTGAGTTCTGACGGTCAATAGCCAGTGTGTACTGGGTAAGATCATTAGTACCTATACTGAAGAAGTCCACATGTTTAGCAAGCTCATCTGACATAAGAGCTGCTGCAGGAGTCTCAATCATGATACCTTCTTCAACCTGGCCTATCTTTATACCTTCCGCCGCAAGTTCTTCTCTAACAGACTTAGAGATTTCTTTTATCTTAAGAACCTCATCTACTGAGATAATCATAGGATACATAATAGCAAGATTGCCAAATGCACTGGCTCTATACAGTGCTCTAAGCTGTGTTCTAAATATCTCAGGTCTTGTAAGACATATTCTTATAGCTCTAAAACCAAGAGCCGGATTATCTTCTTTATCAAGATTGAAATAATCCACCTGCTTATCAGCGCCTATATCCAAAGTTCTGATAATAACTTTCTTACCACCCATAGTTTCTACAACTTTTTTATAAGCTGCAAACTGTTCGTCCTCTGATGGATAATCTTCGCTTTCAAGATATAAGAACTCAGATCTAAATAAGCCTATACCGCCTGCATCATTGGCAAGTACTGCTGCCAGGTCACCCGGATTACCTATATTAGCATACAGGTTAATCTTCTTTCCTGACTTAGTAACATTGTCCTTGCCCTTAAGTTCCTGAAGAAGCGCCTTCTTCTCATCATCAGCCTTCTTCTTATCAAAATACTTCTCTAATACATCTGCTGCTGGATCTACAATGAACTTACCTTCATAGCCATCTACTATACCCATAAGTCCATCATATTCTTCCTTAATATCCGCCCCTATAAGAGCAGGAAGAGCCATGGTCCTTGCAAGTATTGCAGTATGGGAATTAGAAGAACCAAGTCTGGTTACAAATGAAAGAAGCTTGCTCTTATCAAGCTGAACTGTTTCAGATGGTGCCAAATCTTCAGCCAAAAGAATAATTGGTTCATCTGTTATGGCAGCGTCATCAGCAACTCCTTCAAGTATTCTTATTACCCTCTCTGAAATGTCTTTAACATCTGCACTTCTTGCCTTGAAGTAATCGTCATCCATATTGGCAAACATATCCGCAAAGTTATCTCCTGTTGTAGCAACAGCATACTCTGCGCACACTTCCTGAGTTGTGATTGTGTTAATGATTGAATCATTATAATCCTCATCCTCAAGCATCATGGCATGTACATTGAAGATCTCAGCGCTATCTTCGCCAACTTCATCTACCGCCTTCTCATATAAGGCATTAAGCTGGTTTATAGCATCATCTTTAGCCTTCTGATACCTTGCAATCTCGCCTTCTGTATCAGTTATCTTCTTTCGTCTTATGTCATTTTCTTTTTTGGAAAAATATTTAATTCTTCCAATTGCTATACCGCCACATACTGACTTTGCTGATATTTCTACCATAAGCGTTCCCTCTCTTAAACTTAAAAGGTTATATAACCCACCGTAAATCCCCTTATCTAATTAAAGATTTTCCTTAAAAAATGCCTGGATAGCAGGTGCTGCATCAGCCTCATCCTCACCTTCAACTGTAACAGTTATAGTCTCACCGCACTTTACTCCAAGAGCCATAACAGCCATAAGTTTCTGAGCCTCTGCCGATTTATCACCCTTACCAATAACAACCTTTGACTGATATTCTTTTACTTTCTTTGCAAGAGCTCCTGCTGGTCTTGCGTGTATTCCTACTGCATCTGTAATTACATACTCAAATTTAATCATAACTCAACGCTCCTTTCTAAACTCCATACTCTTTAACTTATAACAAACCAGGTCCATATCCCCTGTTACTTTAACTTCTCTCGCAATATCCTTCTTCGGATAATGCTTGGTAGTCATTACATACTGACCATCATTTATATATATTTCTACTGCTGATACATCTACTATTATTCTAACATTTTGCACCTGACAAGGCATTTTAATTTTTCGTATACTTCTGCCATATCCTGTATCTCCTGCAAATGCTAAAGTAATATCATTTTCGCTTGCCCTAAATACTAAAGAATGATCAAATGTTATTTCAAAGAATCCATTAGGTGTCTTTCCTACAAGTTCATATATCTCAGGAACTTCATAATTTCCATCCATATTACCTGCAATTACACCATCTCTAAGTTCGAGAATCTCCTCTACAGGATTCTGTTTAACTATCCCAAGAGCAGCGTCATAAGAAAGCACTCTTGGAAGTGTCAGCATGTGCTGCCAGCCTTCGTCTATAGATGGATCGTGGTCATAATCTGCACCAGGTATTCCCATCCAACCTATTAGAATAGTTCTTCCTTTTTCATCTACAAAGCTTTGTGGTGCATAGAAATCGAATCCCATATCCCATTCTACAAATCTGCTTTCATCAACCACATATGTTGTATCTGCTACTTTCATATTTGCGAACAAGCCCTTGCAGCTTAAATCCCAAGGCATATCATCAAGAACTATATAGCCTGACTGAAAGAGATTCTGATATCTGTATTCTTCTGCATCAAGTCCCTGTGGCGAGAAAGAAAGAATGCACTTATCAGCTAAGGTAAATAAATCTGGGCATTCCCACATAAAACCAAATCTGTTAGCTGAATCTACAAATCTTTCAAACTTCCAGTTAAGCATATCCTCTGATGAATAGATCATCACACAGCCTATATTATCATTGGTTCTTGCTCCAAGTACCATATAATATCTGCCGTCATACTCAAATACCTTAGGATCTCTTACGTGGCAGGATAGGTTAGATGGATAATCGCTATTAGTAAGAAGCACCTTCTTTTCATCATAGTGAATACCATCTTTGGTACGACTAAGGATAACATTGTGTCCTCTACCCTTGTAGATGTAGTCGAAGTCGCCTTCCATCTTCACATTGCCGGTGTAATAGGTATATATCTCATCCCCATGTACATAGCCGCATCCAGAATACACACCATCTTTATCTTCTGCTATATCTGGCTTCATATACTCACCGGTATATTCATAAGTAAGAAAGTCCTTTGTTGTATACTGGCCCCAGCTCTTTAATCCTCCAAGAGGAGTATCTGGTGAATACTGGAAAAATATATGATACAGACCATCCTTCTGACAAAGACCATTAGGATCATTAAGCCAGCCCCGTGGTGGCATAATATGTAATTTAGGAATATAACTCTTTATTGTATCCATCTAATTCCTTTCCTATATCAATCCAGAAAGTTCACTAAGGCAACTATCTTGTTACTTTATATAACGCGCTTCCAGCAGCCTTCTTACCAACTTCTGGCGCACCTACTGCTTTGAAGTCATCTGTATTTGTAACTATAACTGGTGTTGTAATATCATATCCAGCTGCCTTAATAGCTTCCATATCAAACTTAAGAAGTGGTGTTCCTACGGCTACCTTATCACCATCAGCAACTAACTTCTCATAATGATTTCCACCAAGTTCAACTGTATTAATTCCTACATGGATAAGTAATTCGATTCCATCATCTGACATAAGACCTATAGCATGTCCTGTATCGAATACCATAGTTACTGTTCCGTTAAATGGTGCCTTTACAACTCCTTCTGCTGGAACTATTCCGCATCCATTTCCAAGTGCTCCAGATGCAAATGTCTCATCAGGGACCTGGTCAAGAGGAATAACCTCACCGTTACATGGTGCATAAACTGTATCTGCATCAGTTTCAGCTTTAACTACTTCTTCTACCTTCTTTGTCTCTTCCTTCTTAACTGGTTCTTTCTTAGGCTCATCCTTCTTTTCTTCAGTCCAGAGAATAAGTGTAAGGATAAATGCTACACCGCCTGATATAAGAAGAAGTAATGCATATAATGGAATGTTTGTAATAATAAGGAATCCAGGGAAACCTGTAACTCCGTATGCTGTTGCTTTAAGTCCTGCAAATGCTGCGAATCCACCACCTACTGCTGCACCAATCATAGCGCATACGAATGGCTTCATATATCTTAAGTTAATACCGAAGATAGCTGGTTCTGTAATACCAAGTGAAGCTGAAAGAGCTGCTGGTATAGCTACTGACTTTGTCTTAGCATTCTTAGATTTGATACCTACTGCAAGAGAAGAACCTGCCTGTGCAAAGTTAGCTGCTGTTGCAACTGGCATCCATGTATTGAAGCCACCTGCCTGAGCAAGCATACCACTTTCAATACCGTTATACATATGGTGAAGACCCATAACAACCGTTACCGGATAAAGTGCACCTATTACAATAGCTCCAAATGGGTTTGTAATAAGGAACTTAGCACCGTCAAGAACATAGTTCTCAAGAAGTGAGAATACAGGTCCAATAGCCATAAATGTTACAAGTGATGTTAAAAATATAGATGTAATAGGTACTACGAAGAGATCTAACATCTCTGGCACCTTCTTGTGGAGCCACTTTTCAATCTTAGCAAGCACCCATACCGCTATAACAATCGGTATAACGTGGCCTTGGTAACCATGTCTTGAGATAGAACCAAGTACGTATCCACCTACTTTTATATTTCCAAATAAGTTCCAGGTTGGTATGGATGTAGTTCCGAACATGCTCATAATGGCATCTTCACTACCTACGTTCCATCCATTTAAAAGTGATGGGTGAACCATCATAAGTCCAAGCACTGCTCCTAGATAGATATTTGCTCCAAATACCTTAGCTGCTGATATAGCAACAATTACTGGAAGGAAGGCAAATGCTGTAGCTGACATCATATCAAGGAACTGATACCAAGCTGTTCCTTCAAAATGAAGTGATTCAATCTTACCAAGTGCTTCTACGATACCCATAAGGAGACCAGATGCTACGATAGCAGGAAGGATAGGTACGAATACATCTCCTACTGTCTTTATAGCTCTCTTCCACATAGGCTGCTTAGCTGCTGCTGCCTGCTTAACATCATCTTTAGATGCTGCAGCTACTCCTGCTAAGTCGATAAACTCGTCATATACTTTGTTAACTGTTCCTGTACCGATGATAATCTGAAGCTGGCCTGCTGCCTCAAATACACCTCTTACACCATCGATTTCTTCTAGTCTTTCTTTACTTGCTTTTGCATTGTCTGCAATTACAAGTCTTAGTCTTGTAGCACAATGTGCTGCTGAAACAAGATTCTCTTTTCCGCCAATCTCTGTTAAGATTTCGGATGCACATTTCCTGTAATCCATAATAGATCCTCCATAAAAACCTTTTGTTAATTTTTTATTTGTTAATACATAGCGCCGTATTTTTCATCATGTGAAATCGTTTTCAGTTGTTAATGCAATTATACGCTTTTTATTCCTTTTGTGTAAATTATCAGATTCTTACAATTATTTTTAATTGTTTTGTATCATTTTAACAATACATTTCAGTAAATATAAAAAATATATTGATTTTTGAATTTCGGTTTTATATTATTAGTTTATGAAACTGATTTCATATCACTTTCATGTTTATTTCATACTTTAGCATTTTCATATATAACTAATAAGAAAGGACTGATTAAGCATATGAATATTAGCGATATAGCAAAGTTAGCAGGAGTATCTCCAGCTTCTGTTTCAAGATATCTTAATAATGGATATCTAAGTGAGGAGAAAAAAGAAAAGATTAAAGCTGTAATAGAAGAAACAGGCTATAAGCCATCTACTCAGGCTCAAACACTTAGAACTGGTAAGAGTAAACTTATCGGAGTAATTATTCCAAAGATTGATTCATCTTCTATCTCACAGGTAGTACTTGGAATAAGTTCTGTACTTTCTGAAAATGGATATCAGATATTACTTGCTAATACATTTAATGATGAACGTAAAGAACTTGATTACATACAGACATTTAATGAGAACTTTGTAGACGGAATAATAAATCTTGGTACTGTATCTACCAGAGAACACGCTAAGGCATTCAAAAATATGACTGTTCCTGCTGTTGTTCTTGGTCAGAATGTATCTTATGCATCATGTATATATCATGATGATTACAATGCATCTCTTGATCTTACTAAGCACGTTCTTAGTAAAGGACATAAGAACATTGCCTATATAGGTGTTACAGATAAAGATAAAGCTGTAGGAGTTCTTAGAAAGAATGGATTTATAGATGCAACAAGTGCTGCTAGTGGAGTAAAAACCTATGTTGCTTCCGGCGATTTTACTATGGACAACGGTTATCACAATACCGAGAAACTCCTTAAAGCACACCCTGAAATAGATGCTATAGTTTGCGCTACTGACACTATTGCTTTAGGTGTTGTTCAGTATCTTAACAAGCACGGTTTGGATATACCTGGTAAGATAGCAGTTGCCGGTTTTGGTAATAGCAGCGGTGGTCAGATACTCACACATCCACTTACCACAATAAAGTTTTTTTATAAGGAATGTGGTATAGAAGGTGCTAAGATGCTGCTTGAGAAGCTACAAAGTCCTGAAACACCATGTAAATCTCTTATGCTAGGCTATGAAATTAATGAAGGTGCATCTGTTTAGATTAAATTAGAAAGGGAAATGATATGAGCAAATTATATGATATTATCAGTGCTGGCGAGATGTTAATTGACTTTACACCTTGCAAGGAAGCCTATACATATACAGCTAACCCTGGCGGAGCTCCTGCCAATGTTGCAGTTTGCGTTTCCAGGAACGGTCTTAAAGCCGGTTTCCTTGGTATGCTGGGTAATGATGATTTTGGTAAAAGATTACAGGCAACCTTAATAGAAAATAAGGTAAAGCCACTTTGTAATAAGCTTACTGATGATGCTGTAACTACTATGGCATTTGTCACACTATATGATAATGGTGAAAGATCTTTTACTTTTACAAGAAAACCAGGTGCAGATATCCTAATCAAACCTGATGACTTTAATATGAGAGATGTAGAAAACTGTACCATCTTCAATGCTGGTTCCTTCTCTCTTACTCATGAACCAGCAAGAAGCACCTATATAGAAGCTATAAAGAAAGCATCAAAGGCAGGTGCTATCATCAGCTTCGATATTAACTATAGAGATGCTGTATGGCACAGTGAGGCAAACTGTCTAAAGGTTATTGAAGAGATACTACCTTACGTTGATTTATTAAAGATATCTGACGAAGAGTTATTCTTTGTAGGCGGCGAAAAAAATATCGATTCATTTATGGATGAATATAAAATCACAGCTGTTATAGAGACTCTTGGCTCAAAGGGTTCAAAGTATTACTACAACGGAAAAAGCGGCGTACTTGAAAGTATGAAGGTTAAAGCCGTAGATGCAACTGGTGCAGGAGATGCTTTCTGGGGTGGATTCTTATCAAACCTTGTTATGCAAAAGGTAACATCTGTTGCAGATATTAATGAGGTAATAATAGAAGCCGCACTAAAGTATGGAAATACCTCAGGCGGCTTATGTGTAACAAAGATGGGTGGTATTCCAGGAATCCCAACCAAAGAAGATATATATAGCGCTATGCTAAAATAATTTAATCAGAAATATCATAATCAGGAGAAATATGGAAGTTATATTCTGGATATTTCTCCTGAAGTTCTTTATAAAGCTCTCCAAATACTGTCTCAGCATCATATCCAAATTTCTTAACAACATCAAATCTTATCTGTTTCGTTTCTTCATCAAGATAGAAGCCGTGCATTTGCAGCGCCCATTCATGACTTACTACAAATTTTCTAATCTCATCACGAAGATGTGCAGCTGCATCATCATGAGTATTGTATGAGTAAACACTCATACCTGTAATTATTACTCCTGTTTCATCAAAGACTTTTTCTGCAGCTTTACGTGATAATATATCAAACTCAGCTATAGTCATAGTATCTGGCACTTCAACGTGAACAGAAGCATAATCCTTGTCTGGTCCATAGTTACTTATAAAGAGGTCATATGCGCCTCTAATTTCAGGTTCTGATGCAAGTATCTTTTTGATGTTAATAGATAAATCTGCATCAACTCTCTTTCCAAGAATATCATTAAGAGTTTCCATGAGCATCTCAAAACCAGACTTTATAATAATTGCTGAAATAAGAAGACCAACATATGCTTCAACACCTATTCCTGTAAACATATAAAGCGCTGCACTAGCTAATACCGACGCAGAAAGAATCGCATCAAATAAAGCATCCGAACCTGATGCAACAAGAGCTGCAGACTTCACTTTCTTACCTCTGCTTTTTACAAACAAGCCAAGGACAATCTTAGCCACTATTGCAACTGCAATAATGATAAGTGTTATATGTGTGTAAGTTGCTTTTTGTGGGTGAATAATCTTCTTTATGGATTCGACCAAAGAAGTAATACCGGCATATAAAACGATACCCGAAACAGCCATAGCACTTAGATATTCTATTCTGCCATATCCCATAGGATGTTTATGATCCGGGGTTTTAGATGCAAGTTTGGTGCCTACTATAGTAATAACAGATGATAAAGCATCTGATAAATTATTAACAGCATCAAGGATGATAGCAATAGAGTTTGCTAATAAGCCTATTATCGCCTTAAACGCTGCAAGAAAAATATTAGTTATAATTCCAATAATACTTGTCCTTATAATTATTTTATCTCTGTTCATTCTAGTATAACCTTTCTTAGTGTCATTCTTTAATAGAGCCCTGTAAAAACGACGCCCCATTCATTATTTTGAATGAGGCGTATATCTTGTTCCTTATTTTGTATCTTCTCTAACTTCCCCTATTTGAATCTTTCCTTCCTCTATGAGTTCAAGGAAAACTTCTACAAGTTCAGGATCAAACTGTTTTCCAGCATTATCCTTAAGTTCTTTAAGGATGTAATCCTTAGGAAGACGATCACGGTAGCAACGCTTACTGTTCATAGCATCAAATGAATCCGCGATGCAGATAATTCTTGCAATAAGTGGTATCTCTTCACCCTTAAGGCCTTCAGGATAACCAGTTCCATCATATTTCTCATGATGGTAACGAGCACCTACATCGATATCTTCTATAGAGTTAAAGTCTTTAAGCATCTGAGAGCCATACTTTGTATGGTCCTTAATTATCTGAAATTCTTCCGGAGTAAGTTTTCCCGGTTTAAGAAGAACTTCATCCGGAATATTCATCTTACCGCAGTCATGCATAAGAGCGATATAATATGTCTTCTTACAATCTATAACATTGTATCCCATCTTCTCTACAAGAAGTTCTGAGAACTTAGCAACTCGAAGCGAATGACCTCTTGTATTAGGATCCTTAGAATCGATGAAGTTAATGAATGTCTGCATAGACTGATCAATGATAAGTTCATCTCTCTTTTGTCTTGATACGAGAGTTTTAAGCCTGAAATGAGATACAATCAAAGATCCAATTATCGAAAACCATATTACAGTTCCTATCAATAACCATACAAAAAGTTTGCTATCCGCTATTGATATTGTCATCTCATATTCAAGCGTACCTACTGTAAAAGCCGGTTCATGATGCTTATTTTTTGTATGCGGAAAATACATGATAAATCCAATAACCTGTGAAGAAGACTTATCCTTCTGAAGACTAGTTTTTGGAATAACAGTTTCCTTAGCTTCCTCACTCGGATAATATACAAAGAAATCCCCAGGTTCTAATGGAATAACCGTTCCGCCTGTTGCTGAAACATGCTTAAGCTTGAGTGTTGCATCATTCTTATCCTTAAATAAGACTTTTTCAACTACTTCGTCCGCTGTTTCAACATTCTGATGAATCTCTATTTCACCGTTCCAGCCATCATTTATAGCCATCTTTTCTGGAATCTCTAAAGTAAGTTTCCAGTTTTCTATATCATGTTCAGTAAGATTTGTAATCTTAGCCTCAAAGATTGCTCCTACAGATGAACCAGGAACTATCTTCCAATCATCATCAAAATCTTCCGCGTTTTCCCAGGAAACATTATTTCCTCTTCTAAGGCCAATAGTAATCTTTACATCATCAAATTCAATTACGCCCTTCTTACTCTTATTAGCATCTGAAAAATCTAGTACATGAGTGGTATGGTTGAATTTATAAGTAGATATAATCATATACGAGTATCCAGCCACTAGTAAAATAAACATAATGACTAGAACATGTATAATCGTAAACTTAAATTTCTTCCTTGGTTTTTTCATTTGCCCCTGCCATTCACTTATCTGAGTTCATTAAGTTCCATCTGAAGGTCATCATGAAGATCCTTCTCTCTCTGAACTCTTGACTTACATCTAAAACAAAGCCCCTTTCTGTAATTACCAAAAAGGAAACCTGCTCCTGCCCCAATAAGTAATGAGATAAATGAGCATACTATCATGCTAAATAATCCATATCCCTTGTTTTTTCTCATATATAACCCTCCGTGTACTAAGGTTAACTAACCCCTTTTATATAGTTTTACTAGCTTAAATATTATATCATAAAAATAGCGAGTACAGTACATATTTCTACATAACAGATAGTATACATATCAGCATAAATGTAGCAATACCTACAAAGATACCCCCAACCATCATCTCATATTTATTGATAGTTGGTCCTGTGTATTCTGATGCTGGAAGAGACTCGGCAGGATTCTCAGGATCAACATATACAATTCCCTCTTTTGCGCCTATCATACTCTTATCAAAAGATTCCATAGGAAACATTGCAGCAGTTCTATATTCCACTCCTTCATATGTATATCCCCATATAGGATATTTTGACATTGTATATCCGCCTCTTCTACTAGAACTATCCGATCTTACATAATCTACTATCTTAGCCTGAACAATTACTGTTGCAACTTTTTTCAGTCTTCTTAGCCTAAGAGGCGTCTTAACCATAACAAATATTCCTACCAAAATAAAAACACTTATAAATGATACCGCAACAAGTTTTCCAAAATTAAAATTAGGATTTCCTCCTGAAATCATATTCTTAAAGTTTTCCATAAAGGAATCAAACTGACCATTCTTCTTTAGTATGCCAACTCCGCCAACACAGCCACCAATAAGTAAGCAAACTAGCGATGCCAAAATTGCTCCTAATCTCTGAGAAATTTTAATTTTCTTATTAGTTATATTCTTTATACCAGCTATGAATATGACTAAACCAAAGACAAAGAAATACTGGCCAAAGAGAATAAGGGTCATATTCTGGTCTTTTTTACTTTCTACAATTAGTAAAACCAATGAACCAAAGAACCAAATGAGAAAAAAAACACTTATTATGATACTTAATACGCCTTTTCCACTCCCTAGGCTCATCATTCTCTGATCTGAGTGAGGCGAATAACTGTCAGGTTTCTTTATAGCTTCGTAGCCCTGCTTAAGTTCTTCCTTCGCATATTCGATATTGTCCTTTATAGTTTCAAGATCTGGCTTATCGCCTAAATTAAATTCCATATTCCCCCTATTAGTCACTTCTACAATATTGTTACTATACCAAGCATAATTAAGTTGCAGATCAAGCCCATAAGCATAAAGACGGAGAATAAACCTGCTAATTCCACAGCATCCCTCTTATAATTCTCAACCTTAAGTAATGCCGTAATAAGACCAAATATAAAGTAGACTACTAAAAGAATAATTAATCCTGTAACACCGCTTTTAATATCAGCAGTACTAAGTGTCATATGCATAGCTATAGATATAACCACATAAAATGCAATGATACCTCTGACGATACCCAATCCTCTAAGTTTGAATACCTCTTTAAAGAAAACACTAATAAATATCAGACTAGATTTAATACCTCTAAGCTCAGTTGTATTATCCCATACTTCATCACTTTTCTTATCAGCCGCTTTATATACTTCTGGAACCAAAATTTTAAGAACTAAGAATATTACCACACCTCCAAGGAGTAATGGCGCTATTCCCGAGAAAAAACATCCTATATTGTCGATTATTGAGTCTTTATCATAACTATAAAGAACATATCCAAGTACACCATCCTTCTTAAAACCTGATGGTCTGAAGAAAACCACGTCATAGATTTTAAAGCCAAACAATTTGCAAACTATTAAGTGGTTAAACTCATGTACTGGTGTACCTACTGCAGCCATCGCTACAATAAGTCCAAATTCCAGTCCACCTCCAACTTTAGAATATATAGCTACCTGAAGCCAGTTGAGAATAAGACCAAAAAGAGTAAGAACTCCGATTGTACAAATGAACCACACTATTGTTCTATTAGCAGCGTCTGCTAAAAATGGCACTGGTTTAATTGGTTTTGGGTTATTATAATCTTTTTCAAATGTTTTCATTCTAGTTCACCCCTGTTACTATTTTTATCATATATATGATAACACGATATTTTACATGCGTACTAGAGCATGCCAGATTTTTATGATAATATATCTTGTACGTTTAAAATATATAACATAATCTATTTTGAATAAAGGAGACTAATAGCAATGATAAAAGACGATAACGTGGATGAAACTAAAGGCCGTAAGAAGGCTGAAGGCACATGTGAAAACAGCGGTGACTGCTCTTCATGCAGTGGCTGTGGTGCCCCAAAGATTACAGGTAAGAATGTAGGTAAAATTTGCGTAACACACTATAGAGGAACACTTAACGACGGAACACAGTTTGATTCATCATATGATAGAGAAAAGCCACTTGAATTCGTATGCGGCGCTGGTATGATGATTAGAGGTTTTGACCAGGCAGTTGCAAATATGGAAGTTGGAGAAAAGGTTGATATCCACCTTATGCCGGAAGAAGCATATGGTATGCCAGACCCAGCAGCTATCTTTACTATTCCTCTCGAGAAGCTTGCAGGTTCAGAGGAACTTGAAGTTGGCCAGAGAATCGCTCTTCAAAATGCTTACTGCCAACCATTCCCTGTTACTGTAACAGCCAAGGATGATACAACTATAACATTCGATGCTAACCATGAGATGGCCGGTAAAGAGCTTAACTTCTCAATCGAACTTGTAAATATAAAATAATCGATTAGGAGGCGAATTCCTAATCACAGCACATAGTAGGTTCAGCAGCAAAGCAGAAACATGGCAGGTTCGCCAGTGAAGCTAACGCTCTACGAGGCCTGTGCATAATATAGCAAAAACTCCTAAGAATTATCTTAGGAGTTTTTGTTTTGGGATTAATCTATATTAGAGGTGTTGAATTGGTCTTATTCAGCCTTCTTAAGATTTTTAAATGCTGCTGTAAGCTTAATTGGATTACCATATCTAAGAGTAGAATTTCTAAATATCTTTGCTCCAAGAATTCCCATAGCTATATCAGAAGCATAAAGAATCACTGCTGATACGATAACCTCCCATGTAGCAACATTGCCCATAGCAACCCTTGCAAACATGGCAGAGTACGAACTAATAGGAAGGAAAGAAAGAACCTTAATAAGTGTTGAATCAATATGTGTAAGGTTAGCCAGCACAAAAACATATACAAGCGTAATTGTCATCTGTGCTGTACCTGCTGATTTATTAAGATCTTCAATCTTAGAAACAAGTGCTCCGAGTGCCCCATATAAGAAGGCATAGAAAAGGAAACCACCGATTCCAAATATTGCATATATAAACAGAACATCTCCTGGAATATCAAGCATAGTTGCAACTACACCGCCAAAATATTCTTTATTAAACTGATAAGATCCGAAAATCGATATTCCTATAAGCCCCGATTGGAATATAAGTGCGATAAATGCTGCTATAACTTTACCAAACAAGATAGATGTTGAACTTGTACTTGTAATAAGAATCTCTATAGATCTGTTTGACTTCTCATTAGTTACAGAAGATGCAATCGATGTACCATACATAATAATCAGCATAAATATAACAACTACAAGAAGATAGCAATACCAGTAATTACTCTCACTGTCCTTACCAAGTACTTCCTGATCAAATAATATTGTATCGTCATCAAGCTTAGATAATTCTTCTATACTGATGTTATTATCCCTACAAAATTCCTCCCTACGGACCTGAGCAAGATATTTTGAAAAGATATACTGCTTATCATCTGACATAGACTTGTTGTACACATAATATGTAAAACTATCAGCGTCATGGACAACGAATCCGAATTTTACTGTCTGATTTTCAACATTTTCCTTAAGTTTTGCTTCTGTATCATAAAGTTCAAATTCTACTGATGGGAAATACTCTTCAAGAGGAGAGATATCATCTATTACTTTTCCTTCATCATATATGGCAGCTATTGTCTTATTGTCATCACCATTGCCATCCCCATCACTACTTCCACCTGACTTAAATGAATCCTTTATTCTAGGGACAAACATAAGACCAGCACATAATAAACAAATAATAATCGTGGAAACAATAAATGCTTTAGCTTTAAAATAATTTCCAAGTTCAAAATTTAGTACATGTTTAAAGTTTTTCATTTACTCCACCTCCTTATTATTTTCACTATCATCCTTTATTTCTTCCTCAGCTTTTCCTGCCTTATCGATAAAGATATCTGTAAGAGATGGTTCATAGTTTCCATATGCCTTAATATCAACATTCTTTTCCTTAAGTCTGTCCACGAGGCTCCACTGGTCCACACCCGCTTTGACCTCTACAACAACCTTATGCTTATCGCTTGAAATAACCTTAACCAAATCGTCAAAGTCATTTTCAATAAGAGTTTTAAGGGCATCTGCGTCCATATTGTTAGCAGAGATAATCTTTCTTCCCTTACCGAATTCTTCTTTAATCTCATCTAAGTTTCCTGATAAAACGATAGTACCCTTATCAATCATAACGATATCTTCGCAGAATTCTTCCACATAGCTCATCTGATGGCTTGAAAAGATAACTATTCTTCCTTCTGCAATAAGCTCTTTAATTACATCTTTAAGGATTTGTGAGTTTACAGGATCAAGTCCTGAGAATGGCTCGTCTAAAATAACAATATCAGGCTCGCCAACCAGTGTTGCTGCAAGCTGTACCTTCTGCTGATTACCTTTAGAAAGAGTATCAAGTTTTCTATCTTTATATTCACTTACACCCAGTCTGTCTAACCATTTTTCTGCACTTGCAGATGCATCTTTCTTCTTCATACCTCTAAGAAGAGCCATGTATACAAGCTGCTCCTTAACTAATTTCTTTGGATACATTCCTCTTTCTTCTGGAAGATAGCCAAATCTGTCCCCTGAAGGTATTAATTTCTTACCATCTAAAAGAACCTCTCCTGAAGATGAATGAAATACATCCATGATAATTCTTATAGTAGTTGTTTTTCCTGCACCATTACGTCCAAGAAGTCCTAGTGCCTTACCGCTTTCTACAGAGAAGTTAATTCCGTGCAGAATCTCTTTTTCACCAAAATTCTTTTTAATGTTACGTAATTCTAGTTTCATATTTTGGTCCCTTTCTTAAAAATGACATCATATAAACCTTGTTACTTTTTTAACTTACCACATAATAAAAAAACAGACAGAATTACACCAATTCTACCTGTTTTTACACTTATTATAATAAATCATTAATGCTAGGGCCTTGAACACATTGTCTGCTATCATACAGTACCAAACTTCTGTTAGCCCCATCTTCCATACATTGACCACCATATATGTGAAGAATATCCTGACAGCCCACATACTAAATGTTTCTATAACGAATATTCCCTTGGTTTGGCCTTTGCCATAGAATATACCCTCATAAACAATCATAAGGCCAAAGAATGGTTCACTAAACGCTACCAGTCTGAGCATCTTAGCCCCTAAAACCGCGACTCTGTCGCTGCTGGTAAATATTCGCATCATTGGTTCCGCAAATATAAAGAGAAGTATTCCTCCCGCAACCATGATACTTATATTTATCCAGATGCTGACTTTCTCCGTCTGGCGCATTTTCTTCTGGTCCTGCTCTCCTAAAGCATGTCCAATAAGTGCTGACGTAGCCGTCCTAAGTCCGTATCCAGGCATATAGAATAGTTCTTCTGCCGCAACTGCTATAGAATGAGCAGCAAATATGGTCTTACCCATCCCGGAAACCATACGGGCAAATGCCACATATCCAAGACAGGATGCTGCTCCGGTTGCTAAAGCTGGAAGAGCAATCTCCATGGTCTTATTTAATCTTATTTTTCCTGGCTTTATGTCTTTATTTGTAAACCTAAGTTCAGAATTCTTTAATACTGCTACAAGCATAAGAAGTCCAGCAACTACAGAAGAAATAGAAGATGCTATAGCTGCCCCGATTACCCCATATCCAAGCTTGTATATAAATAGACTGTTAAGGATAACATTGAGAATATTCGCTGCAAGGTTAATCCTCATAGGGGTCTTGGTATCTTTTATAGCTCTAAGAGAAGCTCCAAGTATCCTGTTTAAGCTTCGAAATACATAAGGAAGGCTGATAATAAAGAAATAATTAGAAGCTGCCTGCCTTACCGACTTATCTGCCTTCATCCAGCCAGGAATATATGGACTTAATCCGCATGATATTAAGGCTGTAAAACCACCGGCTATAATAGCAGTTAAGAATGCAAAACCGGTATACTTCCTTACCTCATCCTTTTGTCCGGCACCATGTGCCCTTGAAATCAAGGCCATAAATGCCATGGCAAATGCCCACGGCAAACCAGATGTTAACCAGGAAACAGTGGTTGTTGTACTAACTGCCGCTGTAGCATCTTCTCCAAGTTTACCAACCATAGCAGTATCAACATACTGCATAAGTGTATCCAGGATATGTTCTATAAGAGTAGGTATTGCAAGAGTTATAAGACTTTTTATTATATTATTACGATATGTTTTCTCGTTCATTAATCAGTTGCTCTACACCCTGCTTAAGTCTACGAAGACCCTCTTCAACTATACTTCTTGGACAAGCAAGATTCATACGTACAAATGATACTCCATTCTTACCATAAATCTTTCCTGCACTGATAAACAATCCCGTCTTTTCTCTAAGATATCGTGCGAAATCTTTTCCTTCGTCAGGAAGCTTAGAACAGTCTATCCATAATAGATAGGTAGCATTTTCCTCAAATGTTCTAAGAGCAGGAATCTCTTTATTAATATAATCTACTGCAAATAACTTATTTTGATATAAGTATTCTCTTAAGGAATCAAGCCAATCGCCGCCTTCAGTATAAGCCGCAACTGCACCTTCTACAGCATATACTCCAGGTTCTGCCACTTCATCAGTATTAAGGCCTCTCCATACTTTATGGCGAAGCTTATCATTGGCAGCAAATACTGCGGCGCTGTGAAGCCCTGCCACGTTAAATGACTTACTAGGGCTTAGGCAGGTTACACTTATATCCCTTGCTACATCGGATACCGAAGCAAAAGGTGTATATCTTACTCCCGGATCAGTTATATCACAGTGAATCTCATCAGAAATAACCGTTACACCGTATTTAAAACATAAATCGGCAACTTTAGACAGCGACTCCTTATCCCAGGCTATACCACCTGGATTTTGGGGATTACAAAGAATCATAAGAGAGACCTGCGGGTCTGATAAATCCTTCTCTAATCTCTCAAAGTCCATAACATATCTAGGACCATCTTCTATAAGTTTTAGTGGACATTCAACAGGAATCCTGCCGTTATTTACGATAGAATTAAAGAATATATTATATACCGGTGTCTGAACCAGAACCTTCTCAGCAGGAGTTGTAAGCTTTCTTACCATAGAAGATATGGCAGGTATTACACCTGTAGTAAATATAAGCCAGTGTTTTTCTATAGAAAAATCATATCTGTTCTTCCACCAATTTATATAAGCGTCATACCAATAATTAGGAACGTAACTATAGCCAAATATACCATGTGCTGTTCTTTTTTCAAGCGCGTCAATAATAGGTGGCGCAGTCTTAAAATCCATATCGGCAACCCACATAGGAAGTTCACCGTCCTTAACATCCCACTTTTCACAGTGTGTTGACTTTCTGTCGATTATCTGGTCAAAATTGTAGTCCATAGCACAACCCCCTTTGAGTAAAAAATGGCCATGACCTTACGCAGGCCACGGCCGCAATCATATATATTATACTAAAATATTTTCACTAATCACCGATAAATTAAAGTATCTCTTTCTCAACGATTATCTCAGTCTTACTTATATCACAGTTATCTTCCTCTATTATCTGCTCACCAATTGATCTTGCTCTAATTACACCTGAGCCCGGATTAAGAATTGATTCGATATGGTTTGTAATCTCAATATCCATATCTGTACTGTATTCAAATGCCAGCTTAGTATTAACTACTTCGCAGTTAATCATTGTTAGGCCTTCAATATAATCAAGCCCCTGATTAGACTCTATTGTACAGTTAATAAGTGTAAGATTCTTTGTATTCCATGCGAGGTATTCACCTGAAATAAATGAATCATATACAGTTACATTCTCACAGTTCCAGAAGCAATCTTTTGTAAGAAGTCTGCTGTTTCTAATTGTAACATTTTTTGCACCATCAAAAGCATAGTTTCCATTGATAGCAATCTCGTTAGCATCAATGTTCTCTGCATTCATAAATGCATAGTCACCATTGATTTTAACATGCTTAAGTGTTATATCCTTAGAACCCATACCAAACTGCTGGCCCTTGGCTGTAACATTCTCAAGTCTTATATCGTTACACATCCAGAATGTCTCTTCTGCATCTGAAAATGACACATTTCTAAGTATAATATCATCACACCTTCTAAAGTTTTTAGGTGCCCATATCATACTATCTTCAACGAGCATATGCTTTGTATACCATACACCTGAACGTCCCATCTCCTGCCATGTGCAGTTCTTAACCTTGATATTCTTAGAATACCAGATTGGATATTTATAGTGGAATTCACAAGATTCAAGTAAGATATTATTGCTTTCCTTTAATGGAGATTCTCCATCTTTGAAAACACTGTCAAAAATATCTAGATTCTCTGCTCTAAATAAAGCTCTTTCTCCGGTAAGTGTTTCCTGGCAAACTGTATCATTCTTTATGCTAATTGGATTATATCTACTTTCTACCATTGTCTCTACTTCACTGCTGTATGTCATATTCACACACTCCATTTCTGTAGTTTTCTCACGATAGCCTTATTATGAAACCATGGATATAACAATTTCTAAACGACATATGATATTTTTTGAATTTTTGCATAAAAAAGAGCCATAAAATGGCTCTTTTCACAAAACTTTCATTAATTCAAACAAAATTTTAAACAAGGCTATCATCATATATAGCTCTTTGACCACCTACATACTTAGGACGCCTTCTGGCACATATGATATTTGCTTCTCCAATCTTAGTAACTGATATTCTAAGAGGCACAACAACTGGATGTATATGCATACCAATAAGTGTTCCGCCTATATCAATACCTGCTGAAGCTTTAGCCTTAATATCTTCAACCATAACTGCATCTTTCATAAGCTCATAGGCTACTGTGCCAAATGCTCCCCCAGCATGATTTGGCTGAGGTATAACATTGACCTGTTCAAAGTCATATTTTTCCATAGCCTGTCTTGATATAACTAGTGCTCTGTTAAGATGTTCACAGCACTGTGCTGCAAGGAATATTCCCTTCTCATCAAGGGCCTTGCTAATGCCTGCGTATAAAACCTTAGCAACATCTACACTTGTATTAGTTCCAATCTTCTGACCAAGAACTTCACTTGATGAACATCCAACAACAAATATATCTCCAGCCTTTAATCCTGCCTTATCTATAATCTCTTTAACAGCATCATAGCTTTCTTTTTCTATCTCTTTTAACTCGCTCATGTTCTAGTCCTCCTAGCTATATGATTAGATATTATAACATAAAAACACCCGGATACGAGTCAAATTACTCATACCCGGATGCTTTATCAAAATCTTTACTAATTAACTGTTAATTAGAGTTTGAAGAAGCTTATTGCATCGCTCATGTGCTCATTGATAGCACGCATCTCTTCTGTAGATGCCTGTGTATCTGTACAAGCCTGTGTTACAGTCTGGCAAGATGCTGCAACCTCTTCTGCAGATGCACCGAGCTCTTCTGATACAGCTCCTAAGTTCTCAGTAGCATTAGCAAGTTCTGTTCTGATGTCGTTAAGCTCACTAGCCATACGCTTGATTGTATCAATGTCTGTAATAGAAGCTTCAACTGATTCAGAAAGCTGTGTGAACTTCTGCTGTGTAGTAATAATATCTTCCTGCTCCTTGCTAACTGTTTCGTATACCTTGTTAGATATCTCAACTGTTCCGTTAGAAAGAGTGATGATATTGTTGATAATCTGCTTAATTTCCTTAGCAGATTCAGCAGACGAATCAGCAAGTGTTCTGATTTCATCAGCAACTACTGCGAATCCCTTACCAGCTTCACCAGCTCTTGCAGCCTCGATAGAAGCATTCAGTGAAAGGAGGTTAGTCTGTGATGCGATAGACTCAATAGCCTGTACTGCAGAGCCAATCTTCTCGATAGCTTCATTAGTTTCAGCAATCTTAGCAGCTATATTGTTCATAGCTTCAACAGATTCATTAGAGCCTTCATATACTGACTTCATGCACTCAGTAGCTTCGTCGTTAGCAGACTTGATAATCTGTGATTCCTCGAAAAGTTGTTTAACATTCTCATTAAGAGTTTCAACACTTACACCAAGTTCATTAGCCTTTTCAGCCATAGTCTGAGCATTTGTAGCAACAACCTGAGATGTAGAAGCAACCTCATCGATGGCTTCGTTAATCTGTGATACAGACTCAACGTTGTTACCTGTCATAGTATCAACTGACATAATAGCTGTATCCAGCTGTTTTGCTGATTCTTTAACGTTAGACATAGATGACTGTAATGCATCTTTCAAAGTATTAAACGCATTCAGTATACTAACTGTTTCTTTAATGTGTGATGTAGCATCACATGTTTCTGTAAGATCACCTGTACTAAGTACATCCATAGAACTTGCAACATTTGAAAGAGGCTTTGTAATAACTCTTGCAAGTACTAAGCAAAGAACTACAAATACTACGATACATCCAATTGCAATATAAAGTGCAATCTTTATAACTTCGTTAGTTGTTGCCATAACATCTGCTTCATCAGCAGTGATAACTACGATATATGCGTTGTGGTTACCTACATAGAAACCAGCATATTTATTCTCGCCTTTAAATACATATTCGATAACATCAGGTTCTGGTGTCTTTCCTCCTGCGATTTCACCAAGTACCTGCTTAACTGCAGCATTCTCAACTGGATTACCAATCTTCTCTTCATTTGGATGGTAAAGCATAGTTCCTGTTGTACCATCAACAAAATATGTATATGCTGACTTAAGTCCAAGTGAAGAAACATCAGAGAACTTCTCAGCTGAAGTAGCAACTACAACTGCCATACCTGCAAAACCAATTGGCTTACCCTTCTCATCATATACTGGTGCGTACATAGACATAACAAGCTTTCCTGATGCAGGTGATGTCATAATACCACTGTTTACAAGTCCATCTGATGCAAGCATCTTATCCTGAAGACCTGAAAGACTGTCTCCCTCACGTAGTACTACACCAATCATATCTTTGTTCTGGTGTGTAAGTACTTTACTGTTCCAGTCTGCAATATAGAGACCCTCACATCCTTCAACTTCAGCAAAGAACTCATCTGAATAATCAAGAGCTTTCTGCTTGTATTCAGGATCATCAGGATTCTCAAGGTAGTCCCTAACAATTGGTGATGTAGCAAACTGACGAAGTGTTGAGTTATTCTCAGCAATAGCAAAGTCCATTGCTGCACCTGTTTCTTTCGCTAAAGCTACCAATGCATTCTGTGTCGTTGTCTTAAGTTCTTTACTACAAACATTGACAATGATAACGCTTACGATTGCTGTTGTGATAACAAGCGGAATCAACGCAAACAATATAAGCGTGGTTTTCATGTTGAGCTTAGCTTTGTTTTTTGTCTTTGTTCCCATAGTTTTTCGTCTCCTTTTCGTAAAATCTCTAGTATCTATATAATAGCTTCAGGACTATTCCCCCCCACTTTATATACTGGAATTAACGTTTCCTAAGTGATACTGTAAAAAAATACTAATTCCCGACCTCTTTTATACTAATCATAGATAATATCTTACAACAAACCAATCTATATTTCAAGAAAAATTGTTGCTTTTGTACAAGTAATATATATTATTTGATACTGAATTATTATGCAATTTGCGAAGAAACATTTGGATAATTTACCATTGCATTTGTTTAAATTTTATAATCAAAAAACTCTGTAAGCATAATACTTACAGAGCTTTGGATTTTTATTACTATTTCAAACCAGCAATTCTTCTATTAATGTAATCAATCAGGAAATCTACAGTTCCTTCAACGCCGAGTCTCGAGCTATTTACACATAGGTCATAGGTTCTTGAATCTCCCCACTTGCCTTCGCATCTGCTGTTATGATATGCCTTACGTTTCTTATCGTGGCGTCTCATCTTCTCATAGGCATCATCTCTTGAGAGAGAATATAATTCTACAATACGATTAATTTTCTCCTCTTTATCCCCAAGAACAAAGATTGACATATGCCCCTCTCTGTCTCCAAGAAGCATCTCACCACAGCGTCCAACTAAGATAAACGATTCTCCTGTATTAGCCTTTTCCTTTATAAAATTACTCTGCATCTCGAATACAAGATCTTCAAGAGAATTAGACATACCTCTCACTGTTCTAGAAAAGAAAGGTTTCTTAATCTTCTCATCATATTTTTCTATAAGTCCCTGGTCTACTTTATATTTTTCAGCGAGTTCATCAAGCATTTTTCTGTCATAGAAACTTATTCCAAGTCTCTCTGCTAGTTTCTCACCAATTTCATGACCAGCACTACCAAATTCTCTTCCTAGAGTAATAATAATCTGTTTTTCCATTCTTAACCCCTTTCCTGTGATAAGCCTATACCTATCACCTTAGCATCTTAACAGTATCTGATGTAAATCATAATCATCGATGTAAGGATAACTATGAGGGTTGCAGGTACTGCGCTCTTGCAATATTTACCCCATCCGATAGGATATCCGTTCTTACCAGCAACAGCAGTTCCAACAACGTTAGCTGAAGCACCAATAGGAGTAGCAGCACCACCAATATCAGTACCAATTGAAAGTGTCCATGCAAGCGTTGCAAGAAGCGCTGGGTTGGAAGCCGAAAGCCCCTTAATAATAGGAAGCATAGTTGCAGCAAAAGGAATATTATCAACAAATGCTGAAGCTATAGCTGATATCCAGATAACTATCGCTATCATTATTTTAACATTTCCGCCGCTGACTTTACTAATAAAATTAGCGATTTGTTCAAGAATTCCTGTTTTTTCAAGTCCACCTACTACTATAAAAAGACCTGTGAAGAAAAGAAGAATCTTGTAATCAACCTTTGAAAATATTGGCTTAAGGTGCTTACAGTTAAGGATACATGTAGCAAGAGCTACGCTGAGTCCTATAAATGCCACTGAAAGATGTGTATTAGCATGTGTTATAAGCATAACAATAGCACAGAAGAAGATAATCATATTTCCAAAGAAATAGAATTTACTCGTAATAGCTTCGCTTGGCGCAGGAAAGTTTGAAGTATCAACCTTAGTTCCATCACCTCTAAGTTCCTTATGATATATAAGGTAGAAGTAAATAATGATAATAACAAGGTTTACACCAGCTATTGCACCTGTATTAACTAAGAAGTCTGAGAACGCATAGTGAAGATTAGAACCAATGATTATGTTTGGTGGGTCACCGCACATAGTAGCCGAGCCACCAAGGTTAGCGCAGAATATTTCTGACAAAATCATAGGAACTGGATTAAACTTAAGCATCTTAGCAAGCTCTACTGTAACTGCAGCCAAGAAAAGAATAACTGTAATAGAATCTATAAACATAGACAGAATTGCAGATACAATCATAAATGTTATGAAAAGCGGAATAGTCTTATAATCAACCAGCTTAGCAAGCTGCATGCAAAGCCATCTAAAGAAACCAGCATGTGACAAGCCTTCAACCATAACCATCATACCACCAAGGAATATAATAGTTGCCCAGTCGATACCTGATGCATCAGGTGCCTCACCTATCCAGAATCCTGACTGAATCATTGATTTGAAATTAAGAGTCTCAAGAACTGCATTACCATCATGCATAATTAGTCCAAAAACTACTATTAGCATTAATGCTCCACAGCCCATTGTTACGTAATGTTTTTCGATTTTTTCTGTTACAACCATTACAAACATCACAAGGAAAATAATGATTGCTACTATTGCTGCTAGACTCATACTCTACTTCCTATCTGCATCCTTTATAATGCCACATATTATAACCCCAATTTTTAATGCCCACTAATAATCTACCAAAAGCGGATTATTGTCAAGTAAAAAGAGGCTTAGTCTCCTGCGAGCTAAACCTCTTTGTTTATCTTTTAAAGTAAATATACTCTCGTATATTTGTAAATTCAAGATGTCTTTTTAGAAAATGCGCTGATTAGCGAAGTTTCCAAATATCCTTATTATACTGGTCGATAGTTCTATCTGATGAGAAGAAGCCTGCCTTAGCAATATTTGTAAGCATCATCTTCTTCCATGCTGTTCTCTTCTCATATGCGTTAAGAGCCTTATCTTTAACCTTGATGTAATCCTTAAGATCAAGAAGAGTCATAAACCAGTCTTTGCTAATAAGCTCATGGTGAAGTCTGTTAAGGTTTTCTTCATCACCTTCTGCTTTAACCTGGTCACTAATAATGAAGTCTACTGCTTCCTTAATTACAGGATCCTTATCATAGAAGTCTCTTGATACATATCCCTTCTTACCAGCGGCATTCTTAGCATAATTCTTTATAACTGTGTCCGAATCTTTACCAAAGATAAAGATGTTCTTATCCCCAACAAGCTGGTGAATCTCAACATTGGCACCATCTTCTGTACCAAGTGTAACCGCTCCGTTAAGCATAAACTTCATGTTACCTGTTCCAGATGCCTCTTTTGAAGCAAGGGAAATCTGCTCAGAAATATCGCAGGCTGGAATAAGTTTCTCAGCATAAGCAACATTGTAGTTTGTTACAAATACAAGCTTTATATACTTGCTTGCAACTGGATCGTTGTTAATGATGTTCTGCAAGCATTTTAACAGGTGGATGATGTCCTGAGCTATAACATATGCAGGAGCGGCCTTAGCACCAAAGATAAATGTTATTGGACGCTTAGGTGTCTTGCCAGCCTTAATCTCAAGATATTTATGAAT
This sequence comes from Lachnospiraceae bacterium NC2008, assembly GCA_000687675.1. Taxonomy (GTDB): domain Bacteria; phylum Bacillota; class Clostridia; order Lachnospirales; family Lachnospiraceae; genus NK4A136. The sequence continues at coordinate 173,752 of JHWS01000001.1, forward strand.
GATATAAAGGGCATTCATCTGCTGACGCTTATATTCATGCATACGCTTAATCTGGATATCAAAGATTGACTCTGGATCAATCTCAACCTTCTCAGCCTTCTTAAGATATGCTGCAAGCTGTTTCTTCTTACCCATCTTTATATCTGCTAACTTATCAAGTACCTTCTGGTCATCAGCGAACTTAAGAAGCTTCTCAAGCTGCTTAGCATCAGTCTTATATGCATCACCAATAAGCTCTGTGATGTAATCAGCAAGCTCATGGTTACATGAAAGAAGCCATCTACGGAATGTAATGCCGTTTGTCTTATTGTTGAACTTCTTTGGATAGATCTTATAGAAGGCATTTAACTCGCTGTTCTTAAGAATCTCTGTGTGAAGATAAGCAACACCGTTGATTGAATATCCATAGTGAATATCCATGTGTGCCATATGTACACGGTTATCCTTGTCGATAATCCATACTCTCTCATCCTTGTACTTCTTCTCTACCCTTGCTGCAAGTTCCTTAATAATAGGTACAAGCTGAGGAACAACTTCCTTTAAGTAATCAAGTGGCCATTTCTCAAGAGCCTCTGCAAGGATTGTATGGTTAGTATAAGCACATGTCTTAGATACTACGTTAATAGCTTCATCCATAGTGAAGCCTTCCTTCTTAGTAAGGATTCTGATAAGTTCAGGAATAACCATAGAAGGATGTGTATCGTTAATCTGGATAGCAGCATGCTTATGAAGTTCGTGAAGGTCATATCCTGCTTCCTTCATCTCCTTAATAATAAGCTGTGCACCATTAGATACCATGAAATATTCCTGGTAGATACGAAGAAGATTACCATCCTTATCAGAATCATCTGGATAGAGGAATAATGTAAGGTTCTTCTCTATATTCTTCTTATTAAACTTGATGCCACCTTTTACTAAAGATTCATCAATTGACTCAATATCAAAGAGACGGAGCTTGTTTACACCCTTCTCATAACCAACAACATCAATATCATAGAGACGAGACTTAACCTTTCTTTTACCAAATGATACTGTGAAAGTTGTCTTAGTCTTATTAAGCCATGAGTTTTCCTCAAGCCAAGCATCTTTAACTGCCATCTGCTTGTTATCTTTAAACTTCTGCTTGAAAAGTCCAAAGTGATAGTTAAGACCGATACCTTCTCCTGGAAGTCCAAGTGAAGCTATAGAATCAAGGAAACATGCTGCAAGTCTACCTAGACCACCATTACCAAGTGATGGTTCCGGCTCAACCTCTTCAATCTTAGAAAGATTCTTTCCGATTGCAGCAAGGCCTTCATTAAGCTCGTCATATACCCCTAAATTGATGAGGTTGTTACTAAGGAGTTTACCAATAAGGAACTCCATAGATATGTAGTAAACTTTTTTCTTGCCCTGAATAGCTGGCTTGTTCTCAAGCATAGCCTTAGTAAGTGAAAGAAGTGCATAGTAGATTTCAGAATCTGTACATGCTTTAAGGTCCTTCTTATACATAAGCTTTGCTACTTCCTGAAGCTTATCCATTACCACATTCTTTGTTACTTTTTTAGTAACTGCCTTTTTTGCTACAGGTTTCTTTGCTGTAGCTTTCCCCGTAATTTTCTTAGTCGCCATCCCCTATTCCTCCTGAGAAAATGATAAAACTCTATCTAATGACTATCTTAAAGTCATAGTTTCGTGTTTCATACGCCAGTCAATACATCTCTTAAGATAATGTATGTAATCTGGGTTCTTGCACATACCCTTACCTTCAATATCTGAAAGCTTAGCTACGTCCATACCGTTACAAGCAGTAGTCTTCATAACGATATTAAGTGGTTCAACCTTAGTATCGTTAGCTATAAATGTACCGATACCAAATGCTGTCTTAGCCTTATCCTTAAAGTATCTGTTAATTGCTGTTGCGCGTTCAAAGTCAAGGCTATCACTAAAGAGAAGAGTCTTTGTTTTAGGGTCAATTCCAAGGCTGTTATAATGCTCTATCATCTTATCGCCCCATTCATATGGGTCGCCACTATCATGTCTAACACCACTAAAGAGTGTTGCATATGTTAACTGGAAGTCCTTAAGGAAGCAGTCAGTTGTAATAGCATCTGTAAGAGCTGTTCCGTTAAGTACTCCATATTCCTTAACCCATGCATCAAGTGCATACCAGTTAGAAAATGCTGGATTGTGCTTGTGGTTACCCTGACCAACACACATAATCCATTCGTGTGCCATAGTACCAACAGGCTTAAGTCCAAGCTTCTTTGCAAGGTATACATTACTTGTACCAACAAAGATATTACCAGCTGGAAGCTTTGCCTTAGCAAGGCTGTCTACTGCAAGTTCCTGTGCTTCACCTGAAAGACGTCTTCTAAGACCAAACTCAGAAAATGCCCCAAGCTCATATGTACCATCAATGATTCCAGCTATCTTAGCTTCAAGTCTTTCTCTAAAGCTATTCATAAGCTCTGTGTAGTCATATGCCATTCTGAAGTAAACTTCATTAACAATAGCAAGAGTTGGAATCTCGTACATAGAAGTATTAAGCCATGTACCTTTTGTTTCTATTGTAAGTCCACATGGAGCATCTGTTCCAAATGAGAAGTCCTCAAATCTTGGTTTCCAAAGTCTTAAGAAATCTACATATGAACCCTTAATCCATGTAATATTATTTAAGTATTCAAGTTCATCTTCTTTGAATCTAAGATCACAGTAAAGCTTAATCTGATTCTTAATTTCTTCTATCATCTCTGCTGTGAAATGAACTTCTTCATTTCTACACTTAAATGACCATGTTGTTTTATAGTCACTAAACTGATGATAGATTGCCTGTCCCATAGAAAATTTGTAGGCATCTGTTTCCAATAAACTAGTAATTACCTGTTGCATCTAATTTTTACCATTCCTTTTTGCGTCATTTTATGTATGTATTACATACAAACTGTCTAAAATTATACCACAATTGCGACGAGGAAAGAACATATTTATATGTTCTTGACGACCGCATTGTGATAACAATCGCTTGCGATTGTTATACCACAATTGCAGCAAGAAAAGAACATATTTATGGTGCCGTAAGGGCAAAATTTAAGGGCAGCTGACGCTGCCCAAATACAAGGAAGATTTTATTTTATTTATGATGCAGCCACTGCACATGCCTTAGGCTGCATAGTCTGTATCTCGTAAGAAACCTTAACATCCTCTTCTTTAGAAGAATCGTAGAATTCCTTAACAACTCTGCTTGCTACCATATCTGCATTCTTCTCATCTGTATCAACAAGAATAACAAGATACTGGCTGTTAGAGAACTTGGTTCCAACATCTACAGTTCTAAGTGCTGCAACCACTGAACTATCAAGGCAGTTCATGGCATTCTCCAGTTCTGTAACTTCAAGATTTCTGCTACAGTTGCTACCCAAAGTAAAGAGCACTGTCTGAACATTGTTCTTATACCTATTAACTGTTCTGGCTATATAAGCATATACATTCTTGAAATCTTCATAATCAAGGCTGTATGCACCGCGGTTAACATTAAGTCTGCCTTCGATAATATATCTAATATCTTCAATATCACAGTTTGTATCTGTGTCAGACTTTCTAATTGACTGGTCACTAAAGAATTGATAGTTATTCTTGCCACGCTTCTTTACACAGTAAAGAGCCTTATCTGCATTGGCATAAAGCTGCTCAAAGTTTGTACCATCACCAGGACAGATTGATATACCAATCGAAACTGAGAGCATGGTTTCATATGGTGTTCCTGCAATTGCAGAAGTAAATGTATCTATGATACCCGCTGCAAACTTTGATATCTTACGTCTACTCTTAACATCTGGATAGAACAAAATAAACTCATCGCCACCAATTCGGCATATAATTTCATCATCTATAGCAAGATTTTTAAGTGTTTTAGCAAATAGCTTAAGAACATGGTCACCCTCGATATGTCCATATGTATCATTGACCAGCTTAAAGTTATCAAGGTCAATCATAAAGAGAGCGCCTTCTCTTCCAAATGCTACCAGCTGATTAATCTGTTCTTCACAGTGTCTTCTGTTGTACAGACCTGTTAAAGGATCTACGTCAGCCATCATCTGGTTATGGATAAGAACATCAAGTTCTTCTTGCTTGGAAGCAAGCTCCTTCTCAAGACACTTTCTAAGTTTATATAGTTCTATAGTTCTTTCAATACGTCTCTTCATAACAACTGGAACAAATGGCTTACAAATAAAATCATCTGCACCAATCTTGAAACATTCCGATTCTATGGACACTGATTCTTCTGAAGTAAGGAATATAGCTGGGATATCTGCAATACGCTTATCAGCTCTAATAAGCTTAAGAAGATCTCTTCCGTCCATTCCAGGCATATTAATATCAAGAAGTAAAAGATCAGGACGGTTATCTTTAATATAGCGAAGAGCTAGTTTGCCATCCTGAAATGCAACTACATTATAAGATTCTTCTAAGAGTTTTCTAGCCATCTTAAGATATATCTGGCTATCATCAACTATAACTATCTCCTGCATCAATCTACCATTCCTTTCTTATAATCCCTAATGGTACTCTAACATCAAAATACAGCATAAAAATGTCAGTTTAAGTATTATTTTTACAGTTTGAGTATTTTCTCTTAAAAAAAATTAAATAATTTAAGATGATGTTATGTATTTGTTAAGAGACATATTATACACTATGCCACGTGGTACAGAGATGTACCTCCGAAAAACCCTTTTTTGTTTAATTTTTTCTTGTTAGATACAATGGGGGCCGGTGGCATATTAGAGATGTTGTCGGTCTTTTTTGTATTATAGGTTTTAAAAATAAAATCTCCGCGTATGCTTGCATACTAGCGGAGATTTTTATTTTTACAAACCGCACAAACATGAGCATGTAGCGATGGTTTACCATCGCGGGAATGCGAATGTTTGTAGGATTGCGAGAGCGCGTAGCGCGTAGCAATCCGTATAATACAAAAATGTAAAGCGCGAAATACGAATGTTGTAGGATTGCGAGAGCGCTTCGCGCGTAGCAATCCGTATAATACAAAAAAGCTTCCCCTACTTCTTATTCACTGCCACATATCCATGATCTATAGTTATCGCCGCCTCATACTCAGGGAAGTTCTCCCTTAAGGCATTTGCAAACCTATCATTAACCTCATCATCACTGATTGCCACCCCTTTAGGCACCTCACAGTCAAAGATTACCATAGTGCTCTTAGCCCCTGACGGCGCATCTACCACCCTAAAATCATGTATCGAAATATTCTCATTAATATTCTTAGCTTCCTTCTTTAAAAAGCGATATACAGGATGCTGGTGCTCATCAAGAGTCATAATAGGATCATAATGTATAAGAACCGGAAGTTTGTAGTTCTCTAGCAAGTCCCTTTCAATCCTGTCCACTATCTCGTGGCACTCAATAATTCCTTTCTCTGCAGGAACCTCCACATGTGCACTTGCAAATCTGTGTCCTGGGCCATAATCATGAACCATAAGGTCATGTGTGCCAAGAACTCCATCATAGGAAAGAATAGTATTCTTTATGGAAGCAACAAACTCTGGATCTGGTGTAGGCCCAACAAGAGGATTAAGCGTATCCTTAACAAGTCCAATACCACTAATCATGATAATAATTGCCACCAATGTACCAGTTATGCCATCTATATTTACTCCAAAGTAGTAGCAAATTAAAGCTGATATAAGAACTGCAAGTGTAGCAAAGATATCATTCCTGCTGTCTGTACTAACTGCAATCATAGTTGTTGAATCAATCTTTTTTCCAACTGACTTATATATTACATACATAAAGAGCTTTACAAGGATAGAACCTGCAAGAACTATGTACATAAGTAAACTGTAATTAATCTTTGATGGGTGAATAATCTTGATAAAGCTGGATCTAAAGAGTTCTACCGCAGCTATCATTACAAGAAATGCTACGATAAGACCTGATATATATTCATATCTTGCATGACCAAAAGGATGGTCATCATCTGCTGGCTTAGAGGAAAGATTAAAGCCAATAAGGCTGACTATGCTTGATATAGAATCAGACAGATTATTGATACCATCAGCAATAATAGAAATCATACCTGACATAAGACCTACTATAAGCTTAGATACTGCCAGAAACACATTGCAACATATACCAATTATACTGGCCATCTTGCCATATCTGACTCTCTTTTCTTCTTCCATATCCATCCCCCAAAAAAGCAAAATATATTATCTATCATTGTAACACAAAAGGGACCCTATGATATTCTTCATAAGGTCCCTTTTGTGTGGAGTCATTATATATAATTAAATAATGTACTTTTTTGTCTTTATATTTTTCCAGCAGGCACTGACAGGATACCATTCGCAGTCCCCACATATCTTCTTTAATCGTTCATCTTCCACCCCAGATGCCAGATATTCGTCAAGCTTTGCTATAAGTTCCTGATACGAATATATTCCTTCATCAAGTCTAAGCGCATCGATAACACCCTTATCAAAACGAAGCACCTTGTCATCCGATTTACATACTCCATTAGATATTTTAGATGGACAGTTTTCGCAAAGATTATCTGTAGTGAATACTATCTCCACCTTCTCATCCTCGTTGTTCCTTAGTCTTTCAACTACAGCGTCCATATATGAGACAAATGCTTTCGAATATCCTTTCCCACTATATCCCTGAGTACATAAAAGATGATGCGGACGAAGTTTTATTGTTTCCATCTTTATAATAATCCTGCTTTAACCAATGCTTTCTTTATTCTATCTCCAAATACACCTGAAAGGATTAATTTAATTATTGCTGTTGGGATAAATGGTACTACGCAGGCTGTAAGTCCATAAACAAATGATGCCTCTGCAACAAACATAAACCATATTGTACCTATAAGATAGTTAATAAGAACACCACCTAAGAGTCCTAACCAGTACACAATACTCTTCATACCTTTATTAGCAACCAGTCCTGATATCAATGCCATAATAGGGAATGAAATAATAAAACCTCCGGTAACTCCAAATACGACTCCTGCTCCGCCTGAAAAGCCAGCAAGAACAGGTACACCTGCCATAGCAAGTAATATGTATATAATTGTTGACATAGTTCCTCTTTTAGCTCCCAGTATAATTCCCGCTAAAGGAACTGCAAGTGTTTGTAGTGTAAGTGGTACACCTCCTGGAAGAGGTATAGATATTTGAGCCATGACAGCTATAATTGCTGTAAAAATTGCAATATAACAGATATCACGTATTTCTATCTTAGATTTTGTTTTTGTCTTCTCCATCAGTAATCAATTCTCCTTTGTGCTACACATCAAAAAAACCTGATGCATGTTATATAAGTCTTGCGCGCTTACATAACATACAACAGGGTTTTGAGTTTTTCAATTGTTTACCTCAAAAGGTTTACAATCGAATAAAAATTGTTAGAAAACTTATTTAAATGAATCCTTATCTATACCAGAAAGATTATCTACATGACCATTGTTACCCTGGTCACCTGTGTAAAGTACAGGATTACCTGTGTTAGGATCGATGTTGTCACCAGCTGTTGTGTGGTTGAACATGTTTGGATCATATGTCTGAGGTGTATAAGTATTGTTAAATCCACCTAAGCCAGATGTGTTCATCTCTTTTTCTTTCTTAATTGAGAATATCAGAGCAATAAGGCAACCAATACCTAAAACAGCAAATATACCAACCATAAGTCTATATGTACCTGGTGTTTCTGTTGTATCGATTTCAAGATAATATGCACGATCACCACAGTCCATCTCATCAATGATCCAGTCATTATAGAATCCTGTCATCTCACTGTCCATAGATTCAATAGAACCCTTGATTGTTATCTTCTTTGGTAAATCAGTTCTGAGACCATCTACATAATCCCATGTATAATCAGAAATCTCATTGAGTTCCTTAATCAACTTCTTGTTGTTTGTCTTAAGAGATATGAAATTATCATTATCAAGCCAGATAATAAAATGCTGATCCTTACCTGTTGGAACACCATTAGTAGTATGCTTTGTTTCAGCATAGTTTCCTATTACACCATCAACTGTAAGTTCAACGAATGAACCCTTCTTTGGTTTTCCTGATTCAAATGAATCATAAAATTTAACTGAATTGTCAAAGATTACATCTTTCTCAATTACAAAAAGGAGTATTGTAATTAAGAAGAAGAATATTGTTCCTACAATTAGTCCTACTTTTGAGTTTTTTCTCTTTGGTTGTACGAATGCCATAAATTCCTACCTTTCACTTTCTTATTTTAGTTTTTCCCTAGTGCTGACGACTTTTCCCTTTTGTCATATTTAATATAGGAAAACGCTAGGCGCATCCTATTTGCCCTAAATTTCACCTAAAATTCTATCTAAGATACCACCTGCAACTTCCTGCTTACTCATAATAGGAAGTTCTTCTATACCATCTTTTGTAATGATAGTAACTACGTTAGTATCTGTGCCGAAACCTGCGCCCTCAACTTTAAGATTGTTAGCAACAATCATATCAAGTTTCTTTTTATCAAGTTTGGCCTTAGAATTCTCAAGCATATCCTTGGTTTCCATAGAGAAACCGCAGACAAAGATTCCCTTTGGTCGATTTTCAGCCACATATCCTAGTATATCATTAGTGCGCTCTAAATGAATAGACATATCTTCATCTTTTTTCTTTAATTTGTCTTCAGCTACGTCACTAGGCCTGTAATCAGCCACTGCTGCCGACTTTACAAGGATATCAGTTGTAGGAAGCGCTGCTTTAACGGCCTCAAACATATCTTTAGCCGATACAACATTCACCATATTTACAAACGGTACTGGTTCAAGAGCTACCTGTCCGCTAATTAAAGTTACTTCCGCACCTCTAAGCATAGCTTCTCTGGCTATAGCATAGCCCATCTTACCTGTAGAATGATTAGTAATATATCTTACTGGATCAATTGCTTCCTGAGTTGGACCTGCTGTAACAGTAACGTGCTTACCAGCTAAATCTTTCTCTCTAGCAAGTTCTTTATATACATACTCTACAAGAACTTCTGGTTCAGGTAACTTACCCTTACCAACATCCTTGCAGGCAAGAAGCCCTGTAGCTGGCTCTATAATTTCAAAACCGTATGAACGAAGTCTTTCTATATTATCCTGTGTAATCTGGTTTTCAAGCATAGCTGTATTCATAGCTGGTGCAACTATCTTCTTGCAGGTTGCTGCAAGAGCAACAGTTGTAAGCATATCATCAGCTATACCATGACTCATCTTAGCAATAACGTTAGCAGTTGCTGGTGCTATAAGCATAAGATCAGCCTTCTTAGCAAGAGATATATGCTCTACATCATGCTTATAATCATGTTCAAATGTATCAACAGCCACATGATTATTAGTTAATGTTTCAAGTGTCAGCGGAGTAATAAACTCAGTTGCATTCTTTGTCATAATAACATTAACATCTGCTCCAGCCTTTCTAAGAGCACTGGCAACATTGGCCATCTTATATGCTGCTATACCGCCTGTAATACCAAGAACTACGCATTTACCTTTAAGATTTTCAATATTCATACGCTTACCCTCATGTAGTGAATGAATCTTTGGATTCGTTAATAGTTAACTTTGTGAACTATCTTAGAAAAGCACACCATGCTTCTCATAGTTAGTAATCTTATCAACCTTGTTATCCTCATCTACAAATACAACCTTTGGAGAGAACTCCTTAGCCTCTTCTGGAGTCATAGATGCATAAGACATAATGATAACTTTGTCTCCAACGCTGACACATCTAGCTGCTGCACCGTTAAGGCAGATCATACCGCTTCCTCTTTCACCAGCTATAGTATATGTTTCAAGGCGGTTTCCGTTATTAACATCAACAACCTGAACCTTCTCATATTCATATATTCCTGCTGCCTCAAGAAGAGCTGCATCAACAGTTATGGAACCTACGTAGTTAAGTTCTGCCTGAACTACTGTAGCTCTATGAATTTTGCTTTTTAACATTTCGATTGTCATAAATTTCTCCTTATACACTGTATATAAAGTTATCGATTAGTCTTGTCTTACCAATATAAACTGCCATGGCAAAGAGTGTCTCGCCTTCAATCTTAGATACAGTTGCCATTGTGATGCCGTTAACAGCTGATACATAATCAATCTTAGCAAGTGGCTCTTTCTCGATTATCTCTTTCATAGCTGCAACAATCTTGTCTGCATCCTTCTCACCGTCCTTAGCCATCTTCTCTCCAGCAAATATGGCCTTTGATAAGCAAAGAGCTGCCTGTCTCTCTTCAGGGTTAAGGTAAGTATTACGTGAAGACTTTGCAAGTCCATCTTCCTCTCTTACAATAGGGCAACCAACTATTTCTATACCATATGATAAATCTCTTACCATACGCTTAATTATAGCAAGCTGCTGTGCGTCCTTCTGTCCGAAAAATGCCTTATCAGGCATAACGATATTGAAAAGCTTACCAACTACTGTACATACACCTCTAAAGTGAATAGGTCTTGTCTTACCGCAAAGCTGCTTTGGCATATCATCGAGAATCTCGATATAAGTATCTGTCTTGCCATTACCGTCTGGATACATCTCATCTACTGATGGGTAGAATACAAGTGAGCATCCGTGCTGCTCAAGAAGCTGGCAGTCATGTTCAAAATCTCTTGGATAAGATTCAAGATCTTCTCCTGGTCCAAACTGTGTTGGATTAACAAAGTCAGATGCAACTACCTTGTCGCACATACTTACTGCCTTATCTACAAGACTTGCATGTCCTTCATGAAGGTATCCCATAGTTGGAACAAGACCAATTGTGAATCCTTCCTTTCTCCATGCATTTACATACTTTCTTACTTCATCTACTGTCTTTGCAATTATCATTTTTCTCTCCAATCTGAGCTTTCCTTCGCTCATCATTTATTTTTATAAGATACCCCCCTCTAAGACGGGTTTAATTCATTAATATTTCTCATCAAGACTCTTTAAGAAGTCATCTGAGCAGTCGCTCTTAGTATAGGTATGTTCTACTGCTGGGAAAGTAGCATTCTTAACTTCATTACTATAAGTTGCAAATGCATCCTTCATAGCCTGTCCTATCTCACCAAAATGCTTAGCGAACTTAGGACTAACATTAGCAGATATACCTGCCATATCCTGCCATACAAGCACCTGTCCGTCACACTTATTGCTAGCACCAATACCAATAGTAATCATATCTACCTTCTTTGAGATAAGTTCTGCAAGCTTAGGTGGTACACATTCAAGCACGCACATAAATGCTCCTGCTTCCTGTACGTCAAAGGCATCCTGAAGAACTCTTTCAGCATTGGCTTCGCCCTTACCCTGAACTTTAAAGCCACCAAATACGTTAACAGACTGTGGTGTCATACCAATATGAGCACATACTGGAATACCACTGTCAACGATGGCCTTAATCTGCTCTTTAACGGCTGCGCCGCCTTCAAGCTTAACAGCATTGGCACCTGTTTCTTTAATAAGACGGCCAGCATTCTCAACTGCCTGAGCAACTGAAACCTGGTAGCTCATAAATGGCATATCCATAATTACGAATATATCCTTAGCTCCACGTACAACGCTGCGACCGTATGTAATCATCTCCTCCATAGTTACAGGAAGAGTTGTATCATATCCCTGCATAGTCATGCCAAGGCTGTCTCCTACAAGGATAGTATCGATACCTGCCTCATTCATAAGAAGGGCTGTAGAATAATCATAACATGTAAGCTGAGTAATTTTCTCACCATTTTTCTTCATATCAAGTAAAGTTGAAACAGTTCTCTTCATATGTTTGTCCTCCATATTATTAAATCTTTTGCGTTAGTTTAATTTTTCTTCTAATTCTGAGTAGTTACGGTCAGGATTCTTCTCTTTTGCACACTCAAGTACTTTAGATGATATAAGCCTGTAAAGGGTTATCTCCTCGTCAGCTTTACTTTGTTCACTTTGTGAACCATATGCATCATTAAGTGCTTTAATGTGTTTTTCTATAGTAGAAGAATCTCCTCTTTCTATAGGTCCTGTAAGAGCCTTTACCGGTCCTTCCTCTCCTATATGAGCCATGTTGCTAAGCATCAATGGCTTAAGTGCCATAAGTGCTTCTTCATCTGTGAAGCCGCAGTCTCCAAGGAGATTCATACTCTCCTTTACCAGACCACACATTAAGTTGCTGGAATATACGCATGCCAGATGGTACAAGGCCTTAACTTCAGGTTTAATCGTTCTGGTTTTTGCGCCGGCACCCTCAAGTATTACTTTGAATACCTCTATTCCAGGTCCGCTGCCCTCCAGGCAAAAAAAAGCATCCGATAGTTCCTTATAGCTTTCGTACTTACTACTAACTGGGAATAACGGATGTATTGAATAACCGCTTGCGTGGTAGTTATCTATATCAAAAAATGTTTCTTTGGAAGATAATGACCCACTACAGTGGCATATATATTTATCAGAAATACCGAGATCTTTAATCTTATCGTATACCTTCTGAATCTCTCCATCAGGAACAGTCAAAAACAGTGCATCGCTATCATTAACCAATTCTTCAAGATTATCGTAACTCTTCGAGCTCGTAAAACCGGCCGCTTCACACGCTGACTCTCCATGCCTGCTGTAATAGCCGGTCACATGAGTCCCATGCTCTACTAGAAATCTTCCTAGTGAAAAGCCTACCTTACCTGCTCCAATAAAACCAATCTTAATATCTTTTGCTTTTCTTAGCATAGGCATCACCTACTTTCTTAAGTGGGACGCTGCTGACCGTAAAAGATAAAGATTATCGGTACAGTTTCTAATAAGAATACCATCCGTGTTTTATATGGCTGAACATTTAGTTCTGCATTTGTTACTATCATTTCTAATAGCTTTATCGACTTTTATTATATTGGAATTAAGAGTAATTACAACATATTTATATAATGTATGCTGAAAAATACAAAAGCAGGTACTTTCGTTGACATGCATAATATATATTAAGTAAAATGATGCCTAGCAAAAATAAAAATATAATGGTATAAGCTCGTATAATTCTTATGCATGCTTTATTTTTCGGAGGAATAAAATGAAAAAAGGTCTGATATTTGATATGGATGGAACTCTCTGGGATTCATCCGATAATGTAGCCAAGGCCTGGAATGAGGCTCTTGTAAAAGATGGCAAAGACTGGAAAGAAATAACAAAAGCTGACATCATGGCTGTTATGGGTAAGACTATGGATGCCATAGCTGATATTATATTCGAAGGTCTTGATAAAGATGAAAGAATGAGACTTTTAGACCTATGCTGCAACAACGAAAATATATATCTTGAAAAGCACGGTGGAGAGCTTTATCCAGATCTTGAAGATACATTTATAAGACTTAAGGAGAAATACAACCTTTACATAGTAAGCAACTGTCAGGCAGGCTATATAGAGGCATTTTTAACATATTATGGTTTTGAAAAATACTTCGATGATATAGAATGCTACGGCAACAATCTTAAGCCAAAGGGACAGAATATCAGACTTCTTGCTGAGAGAAACAACCTTGATAAGGTATATTATGTAGGGGATATTCAGGGAGATTATGATGCTACTATGGAAGCAGGATATGATTTTATACATGCTACTTATGGATTTGGTCAGATTAATGCAGAGGTTCCTGAACTGGAGGCATTTAATAAACTTCCTGAGTTACTTGATGAGCTGAATTTCTGATTGTTTCATATTAGTTTTATTAAAAAAAGCGGGTGTTTACACACCCGCTTATCTTTTGCGTATAGTCTATATTATCTCCAAACAAACCAAACGAACAGGTAACCTGCCATAACTGCTGTAAGAGTAAATGGAACACCTATCTTCATAAAGTCTCCGAAGGATACTTCATGTCCATCCTTACGAAGAAGACCTGTACCTGCAATATTTGCAGAAGCACCTATAGGAGTAATGTTACCTCCAAGAGTAGCTCCTATCAGAAGTCCATAGTAAAGAAGATAAGGCTGAACATTCATGGTTGCACATACACCGGCAAGTACCGGAAGCATAGTTGCAACATATGGAATATTGTCTACAAATGCCGATATGACAACTGAACCCCAAACGATAATTGAATATAAGAGGAAATAGTTGTCACCGCCTGCCTTAACTATTATATCTGCTAAGTCTTCGATGATTCCCTGCTCTGTAATACCACCAATTACTGCAAAGAGACCTGCAAGAAGGAAGATTGTAGCATAGTCAACATTTTTGAGATTCTTCCACATAGTTGCACTGTCTTTTGTCTTGGCATATTCCCAAACGATACAGATAATACCCCATACCATACAGATTACACCGTTAGTAATCTCTGGTGTATTAGGGATAAATGATGCCGCAATAAGAAATACGATATGACCTACCATAGCAATAGTTGGTACATAGTCAGTAACTATAGTATGTTCGTCGGCCGATACCTTCTGCTTATCTTTTCTAAATATAATCATCATGATAGGCATAGTCATAAGAGCACCTATCTCTACTGCAAAGAATATACCTGCTCTTCCGTGGAACCAGAAGAAATCGTTAAAGTTCATACCTGCTGCACCTGCAAGCATGATAGAGGTTGTATCACCTACAAGTGTTGCTGCGCCCTGAAGGTTTGAAGATACTGCTATACAGATAATCATTGATACAGGCGATATCTTAAGTTTCTTACAGATTGCAAGTCCTACAGGAGCAATCATAAATACTGTAGCAACATTGTCTATAAAGGCAGACACGATACCTGCAAAGAGGGACATAAAGATGGTTACCCACATAAGAGAAGGCGCCACATTAAGTATTTTCTCTGCTATAAGACCTGGCATCTTAGACTGTATAAAGTAGTCTACAATTACAACAGTACCGAAGATCATCATCAGGATATTCCAGTCTATCTTTTCCGGAAGCATAGACCATGGAAGAACTCCGATTATAAGAAATACCAAAGCTGTTATACATGCTACAAATGGTCTTGCCTTTGCCGGCAGTATAATCATAAATACATACATGAGCACGAATAAAGCTATAGCGATTGTTTTAAGATTTGCTGCAATAAATGCTGTCATAGAATTTCCCCTTAATAATAAAATTAATACAAATAAGGATTATATCATATAAGTCTAAAGCCGTGTTAGCGAAAAAATACTACATTAAAAAGCTATAACGTTATTATATTAAGATTTACGGAGATAAATCATTTTCAATTAGAGCGCAAATTTGGTATTATCATAGTTATATCTAACGAAAGAAGGAACGGAGGTCTGATAATATGGACAAAAAACATCTGAGTGGACGCAGCCTTGGTATTATGTTCGTTATAATAGATTCTTTTTGCTTTTCTCTTATGACAGTATTTGTAAGGCTATCAGGTAATCTTCCAACTATGCAGAAAACCTTCTTTAGAAATGCTATCGCTGCCGTTGTAGTATCTTTCATACTGGCAAGAAGTCCAGAGAAGTTTCATATAAAGAAAGGTAGTCTTGGAGGGCTGTTTGGTCGTTCTATAACCGGCGGACTTGGAATGATATGTAATTTCTGGGCCATAGACCATATCGGTCTTGCTGATGCCAATATTCTTAATAAGATGTCTCCTTTTGTAGCTATAATCTTTAGTATATTCCTATTAAAAGAGATTCCTAATATTGTAGAAGTTATTGCGGTAATAATAGCCTTCATAGGTGCAGCACTTATTATAAAGCCTACATCTGGCCTTGCATCACTTCCAGCCCTTATAGCCCTTCTTGGCGGTGTTGGTGCTGGTATAGCTTATACATTTGTTAGAAGGCTTGGAAAGAACGGGGAGCGTGGAGCTATTATAGTATTCTTTTTCTCCACCTTTACGTCGCTTCTTTGTCTGCCATTTTTGATATTTGACTTTCATCCTATGTCAGTTACTCAGTGGGCACTTTTAATAGGTGCTGGTATTGCCGCTACAGGCGGACAGTTCACGGTAACTGCAGCATATAAATATGCCCCTGCCAAGGACATCTCAGTCTTTGATTATTCTCAGGTAATATTTGCTTCATTATGGGGAATCATCTTCTTCAGCGAAACACCAGATGGCCTGTCTATTGTGGGATACATCATTATCATTACAGCCGCTATAGCTAAGTGGTACTATATGATACATATACTCGGAAAAAGGGAAAATACCAGCAAAAAATAATTTTTGCCTAACGCATTTTCCCTCTTTTCTAGAAACTATCTAACCTTGTTATATCCACTTGTTAATAGCTATACAAATTATAATTATAATCCTCGTCCCAGTATGGCATCTCTCTTTCTACATCTCCTATAGTATCAATATACCAAGTACCATCTATTTTAACCATAACAGCCGAGCTTACAGACCTAAGACCATTAACATAATAATCAATTTTAACTGAACTTACATCTGTAATATTATCTGCATCATAACCTGTATGGAATTCTATTTCGTTTATATAATAATCTCTTGTGTCGTCCATAAATTCGCTAACTTCTTTTATTTCGTATGAAAATCTATCCTTAAGATCTGAATTTTGAGACACCCAAGATTCCGCATCGTCGTCATCCATTCTTTCATAAGGCGCTAAGCACCTTTGCACTGTAGCTGTATCACCATTTAAAAATGCATCCATGAATGACGAAAACACCCCTTCTGGAGAATTAGGTCCACTATATGATTCTTTCTTCTCACCGCTTGATTTGCTTGAGTATTTACTTTCAGAACTATAAGGTTGCCCAGAAAAAACAATAATACATATTATAATAATTGCTGCAATTATAACTCCAACGATGATTCCAATCACAACATTATTGTTCTTCTTAACAGGCTGCTGATTTGGATACATTGGATACCCATTATTATCTCCGTAAAAATGTTGATTACCTTGCTCATTATTTCCAACTGGTGCGCCGCACGAAATACAAAAAGAATTTCCTTCTGGAACATTTGCTCCACACTTGCCACAAAACATATTTATCCCCCTCTCTTCCTATAAAAAGTCAGTATTTGCAATGTACCACTTACCGCCTATTTTAACAACTATAACTGTTTCTTCATCGCTATCATCCATAGATTCACCATAAAAGCTTCCAGTCATCTTAAGCGTTACATCAACCTGCCCTGCCTCTTGAATATTGTCTGTATCATAACCGTATTCTGATCTTATATCTCTACAAAAAGCTTCAAAGTCAGAACCACTATAATTGCTATATGTGCCAACTTTATATGATATCTTCATTCCAAAAGCTGAAATAAGTCCCATTGAAGAAGATACATTTGGCATTTTTTCATTACAGTACGGAGCCATGCACTCTTCCATTTTGTCCGTATTACCATCTAAGAACGCATCAAAAAACTTTTCTACAACACCTTTTGGGCTATAGCTAGCAAAAGGCTTCCATACAAAAAATACAAATGCAGCCGCGCCAAGCATCACTATAATAGTTATAATAGCTGCAATGATACCCGCTCCGCTTGTTTTTTTAACCTGAGTCATCATCGGTGCCATTCTTGGACTGTACATAGGCTGTTGGAAAGGTTGTTGAATAGGTTGCTGAGTTGGCATTGTTCCTACCAAAGGAGTTCCACATGAAGTGCAAAAAGAATTACCCTCTGGAACGTTTGCCCCACATTTTGAACAAAACATAATTTTCCCTCTTTTCTAGTATTTACTTTATTCCAGTGCGATTATAGTATAGCATGATAAATATTATAATTAATATCTCAAAACAAAAAGGCGCTATAGTTTAGTACTATAGCGCCTTTGCTATACATCTTTATTATAATCCAAAAAAGTGTACCAAGCAAAGCTTAATCAGTGCTCCTCTTTACCGATTTGCAAGCCACCAAGAAATTACTTTAATATCTTTAAATTCTTTATGAGAACCATTTACCTGCATTAATTTACCATCACTTAATTCAATAATAAATGCTGTAATTAATCCTCTTTTCTCAAATCTCATGTCTCTTATCATATTTGCTGTAAAAGCCATGTATGTTTCATAATCACTTAATGATTCTGCTAATAGAGCTCCAACTACTCCAAAATAGTTCTTAACTGGAGAACCTTTTCTTAAGATATGTAATGCATTATCCTTTGCGTTTAAAAATACGCTTGATGTACCTTTAAGTTTCATAGTTTCCTTATTAGCATTCTTAATTGGAAAAATGTCGCATCTAGCATTTTATTTCCGCATTTGTTACAAAATGGCATAGTTTTCGCTCCCATTTTATTACATTATAGATTTTTTAATCTACAAACATTAAACCTTCAAAAATCTCTGTTAGTGGTGTACCTGTGTTAATATCTACATCCTGATAATTATCATTCTTTCCTATGTAAATATAACCTACTACATCATTCTCATTTTTAACTTCGAGATAGCTATCTATATCTGTTGCAGTATAGTATACCTTTTCGCCTTTCTTGAAAGTATAAGTGTAGTCCTTATCATCGTTAGGTAATGAAACAGTTACATCCTGCAAAAGTTCATGTCCTGACGACAATACATATTGATACTGGCACTCACTTTCTTCAAAGCGATAATTGTCATCATCATAGTAATAGTGGGCATAAACCCATGAAGTCTCAGGAATATCAACCCTCTTTTCACCAATTACGCTAGAGCCGTAATCACTAAAACCGCTAAGATAAGAATCCGGCTGAATAAAGAAACCAGGAATACATCCAGCATTAATAAGTTCATCACCCTTTACAACGAAGAAATGCGTAACAAGGTCATCGCTTGGACCATAATCCGGGATAGCTATAGCATAAACTGAATTATAAGGATTAAGATCAACTATAAAGCAATGGTCTGCACAATCGTCAAAATATTCTTCATAGTGAGGATAATCCCCTAAATCATATTCAGTGCCATCTATAGAAATCATAGGATGAATATATAGATCTCCATCATATTCAGGTCCAGCACTGTAATATGAGATGTCCTCATCTATGTCATCACAATCAACATCCATACTCATATGCTCATCCAAATATAGAATCTGACAATATCTAGCGTCTGCTTTTTTGTCTTCAATCTTTTGAGTGATGTTCTCGTAGTTAGTTTTCTCTATATCGGATAAATCATCGATTGATACATCATTTTTCTGTCCCTTATACCATGTTTTACCTTCAAAGTAAGACTGTAAGAAATATCCTGCTTCAGGGTCATCCGTAAATATCTTTCCATTTCTAGCAAACAACTCCTGCTGCGCTAACATAAGGTCGTTGTATGTATAATCACAAAGAAGATCACTGTCATAGACAAAACACTCACTGCCTGGAAGAATATACTCATTAGTCTTATAATTCACGTCGTCCTCGGCAATATACAAAGAATAAGTCATAACATTGATATCCTTAAACATCTCCATGTATTCTGCTGAAATTTGGTCATCATCATATACATAATTAACATCCGAAGGAAATTCTATTGTATAAACATATTCTGGAGTATAGGCTATAACGCTACCATTATTGAGAAAATCCATATTTTCAGTTCTGCATATGCAAAAGAGTAATCCTGAACCATCTACATTGTAGGAAGCATTTTGAACTACTGTAAAATAGTGATTTTTGTCATTTTCAGTGATAGTATATTTGCCGTCCCAGCTGTCAGGAATAACTATGGAAATGTCTTCAAAAGTATACTCTGTTCCGCTATATGGAAGCTGGTCTCTTGGAATACGTGGAGTATTATTAACATAATCTTTTTTTGTAGCAATTGTATCTACGTCTGATGAATCTTCGGTTACAGTGCTCTGGTCAGTAACCCTCTTTGCTCTTCTTTCTCTAGATCCATCATTATCTTTACCGCATGAAGAAAGCAGTAAAACTGCACACATGCACATTGCAATCACGGACTTTCTTTTCATAATATTCCTCCTAATAAAAACTTTTTAATATATGATTCTAGCTACTTTAATAAACTAGCTCAATATACATTTATCATTTAATATAAAAAAGAACCCAAATTACACTTATTTGAGTTCTTTTTACACTAAATATTTATTAGTTTACCCTGCAAAGACTAAGCCTTCAAATATATCTGTAAACTTCTCGCCTGTGTTACTGTCCATATCGAGATATTCGTCATCTCCATAACTGCTGCCGATATTAATATACCCAATAACACCGTCTTCATTTTTAAGTTTAAGATATGTTTCTTGGTCTGTTGATATAAAGTATACATTTTCGCCTTTCTTAAAGGTATATGTATAATCTCTATCTTCGCTTCTAAATGAAACCTCAAGATCCTGTAATAACTCATGTTCTCTTGAATATTTATAGACATATTCTGCTGAACAATCTTCAAATGAGTCCTCAGTAGGATTATAAGAATAGCAGGCATAAACAGATGAAGTTTCAGGTAGCCATACAGTTGCAACGCCTGTTATTGTGATGCCATAGCCACCAAATCCATTAATAACTGAGTCAGGTGAGAAGCAGAATCCAGGAATATAACCTGAATTAACTAAGGTGTCATTCTTATATACGAAGAAATCAGTAACTTCGTCGTCACTTGGACCGTAATCCAATATTGCAAGTGCATAGACACCGCTGTATTTATCAACCTCTACCAAATAGCAATGGTCAGCAACATCATCCATCCATACTCCATACTGTTCTTGATCCCATACCTGATATTCTTCACCATCAATAGAAATTACAGGATGGAAATATAAATCATGACCATTCTCTGGACCATTATCATAATATGAGATTTCTTCAGAAGCACCGTCTCCATCTATATCTACTGAGATTGTTTCCCCATCATATATTATCTGACAGTAAGGGAAAGAAGCTTCTTTTGATTCAAGCTCTTTCTCAATATTATCAAGGTTTTCCTGCTCATTTTTTGAAAGATCATCATATGATACGGTAGCATTTTTATCTTCATACCATGTCATACCATCAAAATATGACTGGAAATACCAGCCGCCTTCACCAGTACTTTCAAAATTCATGCCGTGTCTTGCATATATCTCCTTTTTTGCATGAACTAAATCATTATAACTAAACTCTTCTAAGTTAGACTCGCTATATACAAAATAGTCACTTCCTGGAAGAATATACTCATTAACCTTGTAATTTACGTCGTCCTCAGCAATAAAGAGCGAGTTTTCAATAACCTTTATGTCGTTAAACATGCTCTGATATTCTTCGCTTATCTCATCATCGTCATATACATAGCTAACATCTGTTGGAAATTCTATTGTATAAACATATTCTGGTGTATAAGCAATAACATGTCCGTTAAGTATGTAATCAAGTTTGTCAGACTTCTGAATGTAGAAGAGAAAACCTGATTCGTCTACATTATATGAAGCAGTTTGGATTACTGCGAAGCCATCATTATTATCGCTCTCTTGAACCTGGTACTTACCATCCCAGCTATCAGGGAAAACAATAGAAATGTCGTCATATACATATTCTGTTCCACTATAAGGAAGTTGGTCTCTTGGGATAAGTGGATTGTTATTCGTGTATGAGTCCATTGAAATAGGAGCTGCAGTATTAGTATCAGAAGAGTCTTCTGTTTCTACGCTTGCATCTGTTGTATTTTTCGATGCCCTAGTTCCAGTCCTATCATCACTTTCCTTACCGCATGATGCTAGAAGCATAGTCATGCTAAGAAGGACTAATAATAACTGTTTCTTTTTCATATTAATCTCCTTCTAATAAAGCCCTCACTCTTCTATACTTTATTCCTCAACTAACGTTCCCTAGTAATCATACGAAGAGATAATAGCATTTTTATGGTAATAATACAAAAAATTATTATCTTTTGCTGATGTTAAAGATAAAACACACTTATGTCTGCCTTAAGAAAGTTCTAATATAAAAGCGATCTTCCTATGTCCCGTTACCTTTACGCTTAGTCCTACTCCGTTGTTTGCAGCAATGCTCTTTGCTATCGAGAGCCCCAGTCCGAATCCTCCAAGGTCAGAATTACGAGATTCATCAAGTCTGTAAAAGCGGTCAAATATATGGAGGAGTCTGTTTTTATCGATTTCATCCGATGTATCATTCTCAATAATAAACTTAACTTTTTTATTATCTTTTATTATATCTGTACTTATTGTTCCGCCTTCCGGGCAGTATTTAACGGCATTTTCAACGAGAATCATTATTATAGCCCGTATTGATTTCTCATCTCCATTTATGATCACATCTCCCAAATGATTAGTTATCAATCTTTTATTATCCCTCTCTGCCATGGATTTAAAAGAATCCGTTATATCGGCTACCGCCTCTGAGAGATTATAGTCAGTCTCCTCATACTCTTCCCTGCCCTCATCAAGTTTTGATAACCTTATGAGATCATTTGTCATTTTTGTTAAACGTTGAGTCTGTTTTTTTATATCTAAAATCCATTCATTATCCTCATCGGTATCCATCATAAGTACATCTGCATCTGCATTTATGATTGCTAGGGGAGTCTTTATTTCATGCCCCGCATCTGATATAAACCTTTTTTGTTTTTCATATGCCTCAGCCACAGGTTTAACGACTCTACCAGAGATAATAAATATAATTCCTCCGATTATAAACAATACAATCATAGAAAAAATAATACTGTTGTTTCTGAACGTTCTAAAATTGGCCATTCCTGGGCCGCGGTCGCAAAATATAACCATCAAGCCATCGTCCTTTAAATCAGAAACAATGTATCTGTAATCGCCATAAAAGCCTTTATTTTTACCGGACTCTAATACTTTTTCGCCATATGCCTCTGCAAGGCTTTCCGATACCGCCGAGATTTTGCCTACATCAGATTTAATATAGTTACCGTCCTTGTCAAATAGTACAGTAAAGTATCTTGTCTCAAAAGCTATTTCCGGAGAAGCGATCCTGTCATCCCTTTTGCCGGCTTTAAATGCTTCCCGTTCCTCAGGGATCCGTTCCTCAGGGATTACAGCCCCGCCTTTTACTTCTTCTCTTTTATCCATAGGAAACATTCCACCGTTTGATGCTAAAAGATCGAGGACTTTATCACTGTCCGATACCACCTTAATATAATTGGACAGATTAATCCCTCCAAGCAATATTATGAGAACAACCAAAACAGATATCATCGACGTTAATACAAATTTTATTCTTAATTTTCTTATCATTTATCTGTCTCCAGTGAATATCCCTGATTTCTTGAAGCTTTTATCCTGACATCTGCTCCGATTGTCTGGAGTTTCTTTCTAAGATATGAAAGATTTGTCCAGACAATATTTATATCTCCCTCAAAATCAATGCCCCATATCCTGTCAAAAAATCTTTCTGTCGATATCAGCATTCCGGGATTTGACATCAAATATTCCATCATCTGATATTCTTTTGCTGCAAGCTTTATACTGCCTAGTGGTCCTGTCAGCTCACATGTTGCTCTGTTTAAGGAAACATTACCGTATTTAAGTTCATTATCTGCTGTATTTGTATAAGTCCTCGTAATAGCCCTGAGCCTTGCAAGCAGTTCCCTGCTTTCAAACGGTTTAGTCAGATAATCATTAGCTCCCAGATCAAGCCCTTCCACTTTATCATCTGTTTGAGATTTTGCAGTCAGCATCATTACAGGAATTGTAATCCCGTTTTTTCTGATATGCTTAAGGACTTCGAAACCGTTTAGCTTTGGCATCATTACATCAAGAATCGCGCAGTCATAATCCCCTTTCATCAGGTAATCCACAGCATCCATGCCATCATAAACAGCATCAACCGAAAAGTTGTTTTTTGATAAAATAGCCGTTAAAGCTTTTGATAAAGATATCTCATCTTCCGCAAGTAGGAGTCTCATTTGATTTTCTCCGTATTTCTAATTAAACGTTATTTTTCAGATTGCATATAATAGCTTCTAATTTAATAGTATTCCGATCTTTTATTTATTATACATCATCCTGACTTTCAGGGCTCATAAACTCTTGCTCAGACTGACCAGTTCCTCCGGGTCTCATCTCTCCGTCAGGTCTGCTCCCGTCCATAGGTTCTCCGGGTGCATCACCCATTGGTTTATCACCTTCATATCCGTTTCCAACAGGTGCTTCACCCCTACTGTTCCCCAGCTGCTTACCTTCAAACTGGTTTTCTATCTTTTCTGTTTCCTCACCATTTACAATAAGTGTACCTCCGTTTAGCTCTGCATATCCATCGTAATCATAAGCCGACTGACCGAATATATCGATTACGCCTCCGTTTATGATGATATTTCCGTTTGAATCGATACCGTCCGTATCCCCCTGTCCCATCACAATTGTTATGTTACCTCCATTAATTTCAACTGTCGGTGTATAATCATCACTTTTTGCTGCTGCGTTTATTCCATCATCTGTTGCAGTTATGCTTATATCTCCGTTATCAATCACTATATATGTAGCTTCTAATCCTTCTGATGCATTAATATCAATTGTCCCGCCTTTTATTGCCATATATCCGTCGGTGTGTACCCCATCATCGCCTGCTTTGATGGTAAATGTTCCTCCAGACACTGTCAGCACATCTTTTGTATTTATGCCATCATCAGTTGCCGTTATCATATATGTGCCGCCTGATATCTCGAAACTTTCCTTGCATACTATACCTTTTCCTGATGAAGATATTTCAAGGGTTCCTGTTCCTCCGATCATTAAATCAGACTTTGAATATATTACCCCGTCTATTTCCTCTTCTTCATCAGTATTAAATATTCCTGTATTTTCAAGGATATTATCTCCCTCAATAGTAATATTCACCTGCTTTGCAGATTTTATATATATCGGAGCCAAATCATCCGAAATAATTGACGTATCTCTTAATATAATCTGTATTTCATCATCTTCCCCACAGTTTATTATCAAACTTCCATCAGATAGCTCTCCTGTAATAATATATGTTCCGGCTTCATTAATCTCTGCAGTATCAGAATAATTCGACAAGTCTATGATGGTTGCTTCGTCCTCGTCGTACCCAGATGTTACAGATGTTTCGTCAGCTGTCTGTATCATTTTGGAACTTCCTGTTTTCCCACAGCCCGTGGTAACTGCAGCCATCATTATCGATATTATTATTATCTTAACCATTATATTTTTCATAAGGATTACCTCCACTTTCTCTTATTGTTTATTACAGTTCCATATATTCGTTTCTCTTTATCGCTGAAACACTTATCTCAAGATTTCCGTTTCGACATCTAATCTTATCCATTAATTCCTTTTCCTTATCCACATTTTTAAGGATTATCTCATAATCAAGTTTATATAGAGATCCCATGTTTGCAGTCCTTGACGATATCAGACTGTACTCTGAAAGGTATTCATCAAAAATATCCGTAAATATATCGGTATAATCTAGTTCCTCTGGTATCATTATCCTTAAGTTTTTCCTATTCTTTTCATTTTTATCATCGCCGAATCCGGATGTCTGCAGAAAAAGGATCATCAGTCCAATTATTATCAGAAAATCAAATGCATAGATTATGTACCCCATACCTGTCAGAAGTCCTAATGCCATCGCAGCAAATATTACTCCTATCTCTTTCGCACTGCCCTGGGCCGACCTGAATCTGACAAGGCTAAATGCCCCGGCCACTGCAATACCAGCACCAATATTTCCATTTACAGCCATAATTATCACGCATACTATCGCAGGCAATATTGCAATGGTAGCAACGAAGCTCTTGCTGTACTTGTTTTTATACATATGAATAAGGGCAAGAGCAAAACCCATAATAAGTGAAGCGATGATTGGAAGTATAAATTCCCATTTTGTAATTGTTGTATTTCCCATAAGAAAATTTATAAAATTAAGCATATTTAAGTTCTCCTTTATCATTATTTTTGCATATTACATCTGTATAGTATTTGCCGTATTTAGATAATGATGATTTATATATCCTGTTTTCATTCAGAAATCTTACAAGCCATAAAGGTATTGATGCCGGCACTTTTATCTCCATAACGGTGATATCTGCAGGGATTATTCTTTTGCCATAAACTCCATTTCTTAATGACAAATCAGTATTTCGACCTGTCAAATTTGTATCAAGGGTTATCCTGATGTCCGTATCATCAGCCGAGAAATACGCTTCCCTGTCATACGATATAAAAACTTTAGGCTTGAGTCCTCTATAGAAAGTTTTGAAATAATCAATCTCATCAACAATCTGCCCTCTTTCTTCGTTTACTCCGTTTTCTGCCAGCCAGGTCATTGCATTTGATTCAGAGGATGATATTCGTCTTTTGTAGACTATTCCTTCGTACTTTTTCTTAAGTTCCACAAAGACGTTTTCATCTTTCTTAATTATTCCATAGCTTCTAACTCTTAATTTTTCCTTGTAAACAGGTTTATCAAGTGAACTTCGAATCAACCTGTAATCATCCGTATCAAAATAAATATTTCTGATGGATGTCAGTCCATACCTGTCTATTACCAGTCTGCCTGTCATCTCTTTCTTTAGCATCGCTACCTGCTCTTTTGTCAGCAGATATTTAAGTTCATATCTTTTAAATATTGCCTGATAATCCATATCCTTTTCCTCCTGTCTTGATATGAATATAAATGGCGAACCTTAAATGAACTTTAAAAAATAAAAAAAGATACAGAAAAAGGGTTGTCCAAATTCCTTGAAATCCAAGGAATTTAGACAACCCTTTTATAATGCGGATAACAGGAGTTGAACCTGCACGTCTGTTGACACCAGAACCTAAATCTGGCGCGTCTGCCAATTCCGCCATATCCGCTTGGTCCGTACTTGATAGATACTATCAAAGAGAATTAAAAAAGTCAATTATGAACTAGATAATATACAAACCGTTTTAATCTTGACTTCTTTTTGCGTTCTTCTTTATCTTTTTTAGTTCTTTCTTAAACTGCTTAACCCTAACTTTAATTTCTTTTTTAGATAAATTTATTCCATTATTGCTATCACCTGTAAACTTACGTCCATCCTCAGCAATAGAAATAGGCGTGCACCAATAAACCTTAGCTTTTTTATTATAAGCTTCCACTTCATATATATTATCTTCATAAGAAAAAATATCATCAATTTTAACCATATTATACCTCTTTATTATTTAACCTTTTTTCATTCTATTTCACCACACACGCCTAATTATCTGCTACTTTAACTATTACCGTCTTGTAGGTGATTATGAAGAATATGGTGGACATGAGGACTGACATAAGCTCCGCTATTGGGAAGCACCACCATATAAGCTTAAGACCGCCTATTCTTGATAGGATAAATGCCGCTGGTAAAAGTACAACAAGCTGTCTTGCTACTGAAACTACAAGACTGTACCAGCTGGTTCCTATAGCCTGGAATACTGTTCCGCCTATGATACAGAACCAGGCAAGTAGATAGTGGAAAGCTATAATCTTAAGTGCTGGAACACCAAGTGTTATAAGACTGGCATCTCCTGTATCAAATATCTTAAGAAGCTTATCTGGTATAAATTCAAATAAACTGAATCCTACTAACAAGAAACAGAAGGCATAAAGCATAGTAAGTTTTATTATCTTAACCATTCTGCTACGCTTCTGAGCTCCATAGTTGTAAGAAAGCATAGGAATCATAGCATTGTTAAGACCAAATACCGGCATAAAGAATAAGCTCTGAAGTTTGAAATATACTGTAAATACAGCAACCGAATCAGGATTAAGCCCTGTAAGAAGCTTATTCATTGTAAATGTCATAACTGAACCTATAGCCTGCATAACTATAGAAGGAATACCTATAACATAGATTGCCTTGATAAGTTCAGGATTAGGCTTAAATTTCTTAAATGAAAGTCTTACTTCCTTGTTGTACTTCTGGTTAAGGATAATAGCAAGGATACCTGCACATATCTGACCAATAACAGTTGCTACAGCTGCACCTGCAACCTTCATCTCTGGCATACCACAAAGACCAAAGATAAGGATTGGATCAAGGATAATATTGATAATGGCACCTGTAAGCTGGGTAAACATAGTACACAGAGTTCTACCTGTAGACTGAAGCAGTCTTTCAAAGATAAGCTGTGTATATATACCTATAGAAGCCATACATACTATTCTAAGGTACTGACTTCCGTACTTAAGTGTTAATCCGCTTCCGCCCTGGGATTTAATAAGAAATGGCGCAAGAAATAAGCCTACAAGAAAGAATAATATAAAATTACATAATGACAGGAATACACCGTTTCTGGCTGAATCCTGTACTCTTTTATCATTCTTCTCACCAAGTGCCTTAGAAAGTAGTGCGTTAACACCTACACAGGTACCTGTTCCAAAGGCTATAAGTAACATCTGGAATGGAAATGCCATACCCACTGCATTAAGTGCAGCAGTTCCTGCATTGGCACCATCTACTCCATCTTTAATCTTAGCTACAAATATACTGTCTACGATGTTGTAGCATGCCTGAACCAGCATAGAAATAATCATAGGAAGGGCCATGTTAATAAGTAACTTACTAACCGGCATGGTTCCCATCTTATTTTCTTTGCTATTCTCCATTGTTGTCTCCATATTCCTCTTCCTCTATAACATTATCAGTAAACTTCTTGATGATTTCGTCTACCACGCCATCATCAATCATAGCACCGAAGTCTGCACCCTGAATTACTACAGACTGCTCTGGCACCTGGCTTACCACTTCTTCATTTTCTTCTGTATTATCAGCTTCCTGATCTTCAGGTTCTTTTACAACGACCTGATTACGGCCATGTTCCTTGGCATAATATAGTTTTTCATCGGCAGCATTTAACAAGGTTCCAAATTCGTTACTCATCTTGCCATCAACTACACCGAAGGACATGGTAACTCTGATATTCATATCCTTATAAAGGATAACCATACTTCTTATCTGATTAAGAATATTATTAAGTTCCTTGCCAGCACCTTCCTTATCTGTCTTATCAAATGCTATAAGAAACTCTTCACCACCCCATCTTGCGACGAAGCCCTTGCCTACCATAGCCTTATTAATGATTTCAGCAACACGTTTAAGAACCATATCACCTGCTTCATGTCCATAAGTATCATTAACCTTCTTAAAGAAGTCTATATCACCCATGGCAACGGCATATGGCATACCACTTACAGCAGCGTATTTCTGAATCTTTCTAAGTCTGGCATTACCGCACCTTCTGTTAAATAATCCTGTAAGAGGATCCCTTTCAACCAGGACTCTTATGGCATTTTGCATATTTACTACGGTCTTACCTGTAATACCAAGCTCATCATTACGAGAAGTAACGTTTTTAGGCATCTCATTGCTTAAATTACCAGATATCATACTCTGCAAGAAACGTGATATGCTTTCAATTGCACCAACAAATCTGTCCGTATACTTGTAAATAATAAGTGCTGTAACGATTACACATATACATGTTATTAAAAATACTGGAAGGGCACTGTTCCAGGCCTCGTTATCAACCTCTGATACAGGCTTAAGAACTTCTACGAGTCCTGCATAATCTTCTTCATTATATAAAGGAAGATAGCAAGCATAATACTTGGTATTTTCATTATATGCTGTTGAGATAATTGGTTCTTTTGACTTATTTGCCTCAGAAACTACGCCGGCATTGATTGAAGTCTGAATAGCTCTCTCATTGTACTCATTCTTCAGTGTTGAGAGGATTCTTGTGTTACCCATTGCTATGGAAATCTCAACTCCATTGGCCTGGCGCATATGCTCTATATAGTCATACTCAGTTGTTATATCAACGTCGCCCTTATAAAAAGAAAGAAGTCTGTCGCCTACCAGCCTGTATTCACCCGGATACATCTCATCAAATGCTGAAGATATAGAATATGCAACTATCTTTAAGTTCTTACATTCTTCCTCTTTAATAGTAGTCCTGTAACCAACTAAAACTGCTATTACAATAATTACACCCATGATAATCATAGGTAACAGCGTTCTAGACAATACTGCCTGCTGCATCTTGCCTTTAGTTTTCTTTGCTTTACCTGACATAATATAACCCCTTCCTATAAAAAATCTTCTTATATTCTATCACCTTTTTAACGATTAATATAAGACCTCGGAAAAATATATAATAAATTGCTTAAATATTTGTTAACAATTACAGGCTAAAAGCCTAATATTAATATACATTTTTCAGTATTTTGTCCGATATATATAATAACAAAATATCCTCTTACCTTTAAGCATAAAGTACAGTTGTTGTTATAGGAAAGGAGTCCTGTGGCGGCAAATGGAAATTGAAACCTAAGGTAATACAAATCACAGGAAGAAGAAAGGATACACAATGGATAATAATCAGTGTTAGCCCCCATATGGTAGCATATGGGGGTCTTCCTTTTTTATATAATCACATCCATCAGATCAAACCTAAGCTCTGGCATAATCACTTCGGATATTCTCGCTCCACCTTTTACTGCTTTCCCAAAACATAAGACTATATCCTTGTTCCTATTTCTTTTAAGAAAATCAGGCAAGAACTCTATTTCATATAAATATGACTGACTCATATCCAAGATTTTATCCTTAATTCTACATATGAATATATTGCCCTTCTTATATACTATTACTCTTGCTAAAAGCTTTCTTTTTCCATCTCTAGTATAAGAATATAGTCCTACTGAACTATAGAGATAAAACCAGTACCATACCAGTCCATAAAGTGCCATGGCACCACCAACTACAGCGCAGGATATCACTACCGCTTGTTCAATTAATTCAATTGTAGAAGATTTTGATTTTTTACTTTTCACTACTTCCGGAGCAGCAAGATCTTCTTTGACAGATGAATTGTTACTGCTTAGTTTTGCTTCAGATTGATTAGCCTTTGGATATGGTGTTTTATCTGGAATATATGTTACTACTTTTTCCGGCCCACCTTCTATTAAATCTTCCTTTAACTTATTAATATTATCTTCATTTTTCTTTTTATTTTCTTCTTTATCTTCTGATTTTTCTATAATTGTTGGTTCTGCATTACTGTCTTGGGTTATTATAGGTTCCTGTGTTTTTGTTTCGGCGCTTTGCGTATTTGCTATATTTACATTTAACTCTTTTACATCATTGTTATTATCACTCTTATTATCTTCATCAGATTCTGTTTTTCTATGGTTTGTAACAAGGGCCGTTCCATCCTCTATATCCCACATCCAACTTTCATAATTGGGGTTACCTTCAGAATCGTAAAAGTTAATCCCATCTACTCCAAATCCTGTTATACTTCCTATCTCCCCTTCTTCCAGGTCAAGAGCCTCGTACGCCTCTCCATATGTTACACGTACCTGCTTATCTGGTATTCCGTCTTGATTAGCATCCTCTCCATAATATATAAGATACTGTTTAGGGCTATAGCTGGCATATATATCCACAGATTCAGTCTCCCATCTGGTAGATATGGAATTAACCGGATTATACTCCTGGGTATATATATTCTGATCATTATAGGTATAGCTGGTAAAATTGTACCCTTTCTTACTAAATGCCGGTGGCTCAGGAAGTTCTCCACCATAGCTTACCTGCCTACTTCCAATTAACTTGTCACCATCATAAAAGTTCATTGTAATAGGAATAGAAGTATCAGTGTAGGATAAGGAATCCTGGCACCATTCATCAGTTTTTGTGTCATACCAGTTTAAGGAAGCTGTATATATACCATTATGACTTACAACCACTTCGTAGTTGTCTCCTGATTGGTTAGTTCGACACCCATTCCAACTAATAGAATAGTCTCCCACTATATCAGCCCTATTATCAAAATGAGCCTGTAAGGTTACACGATCTCCATTTGTCACCTTTGTAATAATAAGGTCTCCAATCTGGTCATATTCACATACCACTTTCGAATAATATGCTCCGTCATGGGTACCTTCTTCATGATTAGTAACAAATGCCCCATGTATCTTATTTAAAGGTACCCCATTAGACAATTCATCACTATTCCAGTTTGAGCAGCTATAACAGGTACACATATGATAGG
The DNA here is from genome assembly GCA_000687675.1 of Lachnospiraceae bacterium NC2008. GTDB lineage: Bacteria > Bacillota > Clostridia > Lachnospirales > Lachnospiraceae > NK4A136. The sequence goes on from JHWS01000001.1 coordinate 205,646, forward strand.
GTTCAAAGTATGCCGACCAGGTACCTCCACAAGGAACCCATACTGTTTCATGACACATCTCATCCCCATGGCTATGTTTTACTTCTTTTGATATTTCATCATCACTCTGGATTAGATTTCCTGCTTTCACCTCCTTTTGCCAACTAAAGACCATGCAAATAGATATAAATATCCCTGCTAAGGTTACAACAATTGCTACATTTTTAACTTTTTTCATTGAATCCTCCTATTGAATTGACTATTCAACAGGTTCATCAGATTTATTGAATGTGATTTGAAATTGTGTGCTTGAAATATATCACCATTTGAATTAAATGTCCAGCATAAAAATACAGGTTGTTTTTCGGCCTCCAAAAACCTTCGATTAATGGCTGATTATGCAGAAATCATTTTTGATAATTATATATAGGTTGATGATATAGATTTTATGTAATCTGATATTTTTACTGATTTTATTTTTCCTGATAAAAAAGTTGAAATTATAAATTATGTGAATATACTTTTTTACGTTTGTTATAATCTATATTTTGTTTGCAAGGTGTTAAATCATGATTTGTATTTAATAAATCTAAAGAAATATTTCTTTTTGATTTCATATACGTTTTATTATATTAATCCATTCTGGTCATAAGATTTTTTGCTTATTTTTTCGTATTTTTCTTTTTAGAAATCATTTTTTCAATTTAAATTTTTTTATATTATTTTTCGTATATATAACAAATAAATTTCGAATATATTTATTCAAATATTTTTCAGGATCTTAACTTAATTTTTATATTTTTTAGAATGAATCTCACCATAACTACAACATAAATAAAATAATATTAATAATTATGTATATAAATTAATTTACATAATAATATTTTACTTAAAATAAATATTGGTTTACATAATATTTATTATATTGTAATAATTTACATAATCACATGTTATATTTTATATATTAATATTTCCAATAAATATCATTAATTCTTCTTTGTATTCAAAAGCAATTCTGTCATATGACATATATGTCTTTCGATTTATATAGATATTTTCAGGATATTTTACTTTATTAATACATATGTCATATTGATACTTGAATATAGTAATAATTGCTAATTAATTCTATATTTTCATTAATTTTTTTCTCAAATATTAGTTTACATATTGCAATACCCTTTATAGTACTTTTATTACAAATCAATCATGTAATAATATCTGTTTTAGTTCACATAAAAAACTAGTATTTTTGATATCAAAAAAAGGGGAAATAAGTAAAATTCATGGAAAATTAGAAAAAATAGGACTAAAAGCAGATAAAAAACAGTAAAAATAAGTGAAAAAGAAACTAGAAAACAACAGATAAATTCATAGAAAAAAGGCCATATATGGCAGCTTGCTCCAGAAGCTAAAGAATATATATAAGACAAAGTGAAAATCCCCAAAAAAGAAGTGGAATAAAATAAGAATAAAAATAAGAATAAAACCAAGAAGATAAACAAGAAGACATCCTGAACTAAATTTCAAATCAAAATTAGAAGTTCAATATAAATGATCTGGAGATAATTTTAGACAGGAAATAAAACAAGAAAAAAAGGAAGGACAAATTATAATCAAAAATTATAATTCTATCCTTCCTTAATCATCTTATTTGAGTTCCTTTTTCAGTTTTCCAAAACCGGTTTCCATAAGTCCGAATTATTGGTCTGAAAAAACTTTTTCAGCTCACCAATTAGCATGTTGTTTATTCTGACCTAAGCTCGATTATTGGACCGCCCTTTTTGTTAATATAATCTTCAGTTATAGTAACTTTTCCGATGTTTTCGTCCTTCGGAATCTCGTACATGATATCAAGCATGAATTCATCTATAATAGCACGTAGTGCTCTTGCTCCTGTATCCTTCTCCATTGCCTTCTGAGCAATAGCTTTAAGAGCACCCTCTGTAAACTGAAGGTCTACTTCATCTAATCTAAGTAGCTTTTGGTACTGCTTGATAATGGCATTCTTTGGCTCTTTCAGAATATTAACTAACATCTCTTCTGTAAGGCTTTCTAGACCACATATCATTGGTAATCTACCAATAAACTCTGGTATCATACCAAACTTCTTAAGATCTTCTATGGTAACCTGAAGATGTATGTTCTTTTCATTATCGAATTTATCCTTAAGCTCAGCATTAAATCCGATAGATGTTTGTTTCTTAAGTCTACGTTTAATTATTTCATCAAGTTCAGAAAAAGCACCGCCGCAGATGAACAAAATATTACGTGTATTTACTGTTGTAGTAGGTACCATTACGTTCTTTGATGAGGCTCCAACTGGAACTTCTATATCTGAACCCTCAAGTAATTTAAGCATACCCTGCTGTACAGATTCACCACTTACATCCCTTGAATTATGATTCTGCTTCTTAGCAATCTTATCTATTTCATCAATAAAGATAATACCTTGTTCTGCTTTATCTACGTCATTATCAGCTGCTGCAAGAAGCTTACTTACAACACTTTCAATATCGTCACCAATGTAGCCAGCTTCTGTTAATGATGTTGCATCAGTTATTGCTAAAGGTACATTTAACATTTTAGCAAGTGTCTTTACCAGATACGTTTTACCAGAACCTGTTGGACCTATAAGAAGCATATTAGACTTCTCAATTTGTATATCATCCATAGTGTCTGTAGCCACTCTCTTATAGTGGTTGTAAACAGCTACTGACATAACCTTCTTAGCATGTTCCTGGCCAACCACATACTGATCAAGTTCCTCCTTGATTTTATGTGGTGCTGGAATATCCTTAAGTTCAACAAGAGGCTTTCTTTCACCCTCTGTACGTTTCTTTACTTTAGGTCTATTTCCACCAAAGAGCATTTCAGGCCCAAAATCGCCTAAATTAAGGAAGCTAAATCTAGGAACGCCTCTATTACCTTCTTCCTTCTTTTCGCCCTCATCTGGCTTATTTTCATCATTCTTTGACAGGTCATCTGTCTTAGTAGCAGAATCATCTGCAGATTTATCCTCTTCAGCTTTCTCAACCTGCTGGTCGGCAGCATTTTCTCCTTCAGCTGCAGCTTTAGCCTGGTTATTTCCTGGACCGAAGCCTGGCATAGGCCATGGACCACCTGCAAAATTGCCAAAATTAAAATTTCCGCCGCCTAAATCAATATTATTAAGCATATCCATAGATGTTCGCATACAATCAGGGCATACACACATACCGCCCATCTTGTACATCTTTCCTGCTACAGATTCTGTTCTGTGGCATATCATACAAACATCTTCATAGTCCTTATTTTCGTTAGTACCCATAAATCTCCTTAATATTAATGGTCTTTTGCAAATCCAAGAGTTACCTTGAAGGTCTTTTCCTTGTACTTACCGTTAGATTCCTCTCTGAAGACCTTAACTTTTACTTCAGTATCTCCCTTGTAAGTCTCAATTAAATCCCTAAGTTCGTCGTAGGAAGAAACCTTTTTACCGTCGAACTCTTCAATAAAATCACCATTTTTTATTCCAGCTTCTGCAGCTGGAGAATCATCAAATACTGAGACAACATATACGCTGGCTGGATAGTCATATTCCTCTATTTCAGCATCTGTTACTGTAGTACCGCTTACACCAAAATAAGCAGCCTCGTCATCTCCAACCTTTACTCTTGTATCCTGAGCAAGAAGTTCCTCTATTACAGGCCATGCTCTGTTAATTGGTATAGCATAACCCATACCCTCTACACTAGCACCACCAATTTTATTAGAATTTATACCTATAACCTCTCCAGTTATGTTCATAAGGGCTCCACCTGAGTTACCAGGGTTAATAGCCGCATCAGTCTGGATGAATGTTCCATTAGCATCATTGTTAGCAATCTTTCTATCAAGAGCACTAACAACACCTGTAGTAACTGACTGTCCATATCCAAGGGAGTTACCAATAGCTATTACTGGTTCTCCAACCTTAAGGTTAGATGAATCACCAAGGGTTGCGAATTCTATAGCATTTAAGGTATCAACAGATATGTCATCAAGCTTAACAGATACGACTGCAAGGTCCATACTCTTATCTGTTCCCTTAATATAACCTGCTGCCTTTGCACCATCGTAGAAAGTAATAGATAATGAATCATTATCCTCTACTACGTGGTTATTAGTAACAATAAGAAGCTCATTGGAGTCATTCTGTCCAATTATAACACCTGAACCTGAAGATGTAGCCTCCTGACCATAATATTCATAGTACGCTGTATTATCAATGGCTACAATAGATGGCATCTTCTTCTCAACAACATCTGTTACATCTGTAACTACTGCTGTTGTTTCTGCTGTAATAGATGTGCCATTGCCAGTAGAATTTACCGGGCTTCTGTTTTCTGCTGTTTCAACAGCACCACCGGTTCCAAACATAGTTGTGGTTGCTACAGATTTATTAGATCTAGGTCTGCTTATATATGGTCTGGCCCCTAAATCTATCCCCATAAATGTAGCAAAGATATAAAGAGTTGCTGAAGCAAATACGCCAAATACTATTCCAAGTCCAGCTGTCTTAAGAATCTTTTTTAAGCCTGGTCTTTCCTTCTTTTCCTTTACAGGCTTCTTCTTATCTTTCTTGCCGCTGGCATTTTCTTCGATATTGTCAATTTTAAAACCTTCAAATTCCATAACCTTTTTGTCCTACCTTTCTTTAGAAAAGTAATAATTCTGTGAGTATTACCTATATTATTTCCAGAAAGTCTTGTTCATGGTAAGCATAAGTATAACCTTCTTAGGTAGTAGTTTATATGCTTTTCCCAGCCTGTAGCCTACGAATTTAAACCCGCTGTTAATTACTAACTCCGGTATAAGATACCCCTTGTGCTTCTTTATAAGGAATGATGCGCAGTTTTTAATCATACGCACTCCCTCTCCCTCAGATGGAACCCCTTTAAAGACCTCAGGATGCATAGCCTGAGATACTCCAAGGTCAAAGTTACGTCTAAGCTGCTGCATACAGGTATAGTTATGATAATGAAGCACCTTAGCCTGGCTGGCATAATATATACCATATCCAGCCTTAATCACCTTAGATGCCATAATCATATCTTCATTGAATATAGTCCTGTCTACAAAGCCACCTAAGCTGTCATATATACTTCTATCGTATGCAGCGCACACATCAGAGCAAAAATAAGCCTTAATTCCAAGTCTCTCTATATCAGATACGGTTTTACGAGCTGATTTTTGTGGATAATTATAATGCCTTACATATCTTTCTATTAACGAAGCAGATTTCTTTGTACACTGCCTTGCATAAGACACTGCAGCCTTACCTTCTAATAAAGGTTTTAAGAGATTTTCTATTAAGACCTCATCAAGAACAACCGCATCATCTGTCATGCATACAAAATAATCAGAATCTGACATAGTTACAGCCATCTTTCTGGTTGCGCCATGGTCAAATTCCTCTCTCTTAATATGCTTAACCAATATATTATCATAGGAATCAAGGATATCCTTATCCTTAAAGAAATCATCGAAATACTCTTTTTCAGTATTAATGATAATAATCTTGTTTACACTATAGGTCTGCTTTTCCAGCATCTCTATAATTCTTACAAGCTTTCCTGTTGGTTTATAGGTTGGAATAATAACATCTATTGTTTTCATACATGCCCATTATATAACAAAAAGGGACCTAAATGAACAGGTCCCCGTTTTATTAATATTTTTATCACATTTTAGAGGTAAGGATTAGTATCTGCTGCTACCTTGTCGCTGCATTCCTTAACCTTATCTGATGGATCATAATCATCTACATCAAAGAAGAACTTATGAAGCATAGTTACGTTAGTTGTAAGGTCCTTAGGAATAACGCAACTTCCCTTTGAACCGATAGTACCTGTAGTACGGTTTGACTCAAATGGGAAACCATCTGAACCAACTACTGTATACTTAGAAGCATTCTTAGCTACATCTATGATTTCATCTGATGTAAAGTTAGTTGATACATAGTTAAGAGCATCCTCAGCTATACCAACAAGCTTTGTAACATCTGTCTGTTTAGCCTTTTCTGACATCTGAGTAACTACATCTCTCTGTCTTCTTGCTCTTGTGAAGTCACCATCGCCTGTGTATCTGATACGGCAGTAAGCTGTAGCCTGAAGACCATTAAGTGTCTGAAGTCCTGTACTTGTAACCTCTGTATATCCACCAAGGTTAAGTTCGTCATTCATACAATACTGATAGTTATTAAGATGTGAGATTTCATTGCTCTGAACATCAATTGGAACACCGCCAAGTGAATCAACAGTCTTAACAACACCCTTGAAACCTACTGTTATGTAATTCTCGATGTTCATGTCAAGGTTCATATTAAGCATATTGATAGCCTGTTCTGGACCACCCTTTGCATATGCTGAGTTACACTTATTATATTCATCGTTACTAAGATTAAGATAAGTATCACGGAAAACTGAGCAAAGCTTAATCTCATTAGTCTCTTTATTAATAGAAGCTATGATAATTGTATCTGTACGTGTACCCTTATTAAGCTGTCCTTCACGAGAGTCAACACCAAAAAGTACAACCTGCTTGTACATCTGCTGGATAGTTTCGCCATTTCTACTACCTGGAGCAACCTGAGCGTATGCATCTTTTGCACCATCGTTAATAATTACATCATCTTCAAACTTAACGTGGTCTGTTTTTCCTGTAATACCAATTACTTTAATAAGAACAAATACTAATGCTGCAAGTACTAATACTTCAATACCAAGTAAAATGAATTTACCACGCTTCTTCTTAGCCTTTCTCTTAGATCTACGCCTATTTCTAGGATCCTGAGCCGAAGGTCTACGATTAGAATTTCCCATTTTTTCTCCTCTTAATAACTAACATGCATTTTTATTGACAAATCCCTTGAATAATGTAAGGAATAGAATCTTTACATCAAAGAAAAATGTCCAATTTTCTATATAATATAGGTCATATTCTATTCTCTTTTGAATAGAAGTATTGCCTCTATATCCATTAATCTGAGCCCAGCCTGTGATTCCAGGTCTAACCTGATGCTTAACCATGTATCTTGGAATCTGTTCTTTAAACTTCTCTACAAACTGAGGTCTTTCTGGTCTTGGTCCAACAAGTGACATATCACCCTTAAGTACGTTGAACATCTGTGGCAGCTCATCTATACTGGTTCTTCTCATTATAGAACCGATTTTAGTAACTCTAGGGTCGTTTTTATGTGACCAGCCCTTCTGTTCTTCCTCATCGGTCTGCTGTCTCATGGACCTGAACTTATACATCTTAAAGGTTTTATTTCTAAGTCCAACCCTTTCCTGTGAGAAAATGATTGGTCCGCCGTCTGAAAGCTTAACACATATTGCAGATATAAGCATAACTGGCGAGAATAAAATGATACAAAATAGAGACCCTATTATGTCCACCAAACGCTTTATTACTATATTAAATGTATTAGTAAGTGGTACGTGTCTTATATTAACAACTGCAAGTCCTGTAAGATCTTCGATATAAGCCTTAGAAGGAATAACTGAGTTGTAATCTGGAATAAACTTGGTATGAACACCAGATTTTTCACAGATATTAACTAATTCCTCAAGTCTGTCGTAGTCTTTAAGGGCAAGAGTTATACCAATCTCATCAATCTTATTTTCAGGCAGAATAATGTGGATATTTCCAATAGTTCCAAGAACTTTAACACCTTTATAAAGGGTTCCTGCTGGTATTCTGTCATCTAAGATACCGCATACCACATATCCCCACTGAGGATTTTCCATTATCCTGTCTATGTACTTCTCTGTAGCTCTGGAATAACCAATAAGAAGCACGTATTTAATATTGTAACCTCTTCGGCGTATGCCTCGGAGTATCTTCCTTATAAACTGTCTTACAAATATTTCAAAGATGGTTGAGGTAATGTAGAACATTACCATCATAGATCTTGAAATATCCATAATCTTAAATACATAAAGACTTCCGACGAATAAACCAAGTCCAAATGTATTGGCCCTTAAGATATTAAATACCTCTCGACCGCTGCTTGAGTAACGCTTTGATGCGTACAGGCCGCACATATAATACAGAACCACATATAAAGGAACTATATAATATAACGCTTTAAAATATGTTTCCTGTGATAAAGCACCAGTTATTTCACTTGAACGCTTATCAATAATCTGAAACTTAATATACCAGGATAGTATATATGACCCAGCAACTACAAGAGCATCTAGTAAGACATGAATTCTATTCAAAATTCGTTGATTATCTCTAATCATAGCCCCACCAAAAAATCACATACTTCTCTCATTTTACTTTAATGAGATTAAAAATACAATCTAAATATTGTGTATAAACTATACAAATCTTCTAAATATATTGATTATGAGTTCAAGTTCTATAAGAAACTGCCTTCCAAGGCTTATTTTACCAAAATCAACCCTGTGTAATTTTGCTTCTGGGGTTTTTATTAGTTTTAAACCTTCAAAAATCCCTTTTACGTAAGATAGTCCCATTCCCTTTATAGTATAGAAGAAAGTCTTCACCATAAATCCTATAATAAGCCAAGGGAAATTAACTATCTTCTGCCATAAAGGCATATTCTTATATATAAGGTATATATTATTTCTGGCAGAATACTTAGCTTTAAATTCATTATATCTTGAGCCTGACGTAGCACTTCCAAGGTGTAGTACCCTTGCGCAAGGCTCATAGATATTAACATATCCATTAAGCTTAGCTCTGTATCCTATATCAATATCTTCAAGATAAGCAAAATGATTATCATCAAAATAGCCTATCTTATCTAGTATATCTTTTCTATAAATAGCTGCTCCGCCGCAGGCAGCAAATATCTTTCTTCTTTTATTAAACTTCTCTTCAGGCTTACCCTTTGACTTTGTATATGCCCAGCCGAGAGCATTATACAAATCTCCAGAATCGTCCATAAGTGTTTCATCCTGCATCATAAGCATCTTGGCACTTACAGAGAATATCTTATCGCTTCTTCTTATAGAAGCGTACATCTGCTTTACAAAGTCTCTTTCTACCTTAGTATCATTATTAAGTAGAAGTATATATTCAGAATCTGCTGCTCTTATTCCATCATTAACAGCCTTGCAGAATCCACCATTCTTTTTTCTAGATATATATCTGGTTTTAGGATAGGCGCCGTTATCTGGATACTTATCCATAACCATCTGTAAACTTCCATCTGTAGAAGCATCATCTACAAAGATAACCTCGAAAGATCTTACATCCTGATCCATCAAAGCATCCATGCATTCCATAACATATTGTTTTCCATTGTAATTAGGAACTACAACGCTAACCTTGGTATTCAACTTACTGCTCCTTTAGATTTGGATCATACAGGATACTAATGCCCTTATTTCTAACTTTATTGCAAAATATTAAAGATTTTTTTATTAATTCCTGATTTTTATCTTTTGATGTATTTTCCGATATATTTTTATCTAAATCCTTATATTCAAAGCCAAATGTTTTTTCGAATAATGACTTTAAATCACCTCTTATTTTCATATTCCGGACATCAACAGCCTGAACCTGCTGCTGAATAACTGCCCTGTTAAGGTATCCTGCGAAGTGTTCATTAAGACCTTCAAATAAAATCTTACCCTTGGCATCCATGGCGCCGCCACTAACCTTATGATTTTCTATAACTGGACCTCCAACAACACCTATATCCTTCCTCTTTGAAAAGATGTCATCTTCATAATCAACGTAATAGAAGCCAAGATGTTTTGAATGGCAAACCTTGGCAGCCACTTCTTTTTCTTTTAGATATGACTGGACTGCTCTTAGTCCTGCATCATATGCATAATTTTTTGATTCTGGATTGGCTGCTGTAGAACTTTCATGACATCTCCAGTGATAAAGTACCTTAGGAATATGAACTATGTAATCTTTAACCTTATCTTCCCCAAACTCTTTTTCAACATAAAGAAGAGTTCTAAGTATAAGATCAAAGTCCTGGGCTCCATCATATTCCGATCTAAATCCAAGAGATTTTAACACTTCTGACTTGTAAACAGATAAGTGGCATATATAATTATTGCTTAGAAGCATATCTTTATTGAATGTAGATTTAATATTTGGTTCGTAGAAGGTATCAAGGTACTCACTACCCTTATCTTCATCAGAATAAATAAGAACTGCATCCTTATTTTTGTTAATCATATTAACTACTTCATATAAAGCATCTGGTGTAAGAACATCATCATGATCAAGTAACGCTACATATTCTCCAGTTACATATTGAAGAGCCTTATTTGAATTTTCAGATATACCCTTGTTTTCATCTAACCTGTAATAATGTATATTTCCGTACTGACTATTCAGGTCTTCAACCTTATTTTTTACCTTGTCAGTCTCTGATGCATCTGCAATTATAAGCTCGTAATTGGTGTAAGACTGGTCTTCTAAAGATAAAATTAAATCTTCAATAAATATTTCTTTTGTTTCATAAGCCGGAACTAAAACAGATATCTTTGGCATAAGAGGTAATGATTTTTCAGCCTGTTTTTCCAAAACTTCTGCTTCTACTTCATCATAATCATATTTATTTTTTCTCTGACTTATTCTTTCACTGATAGCGTAATAGCCCTCTTTGAAGCCATTCTTCTTACAGTAATTAATAGTCTTTCTTATGTTATTTACAGATAGGAGCATTCCTGGTTATCCCCTCATATTGGCCAGATACTTATGTAAACCAGCTCATTTTTATGTCTTTAGTTAAAACAAACCATGCCTATGTATAGACATGGTTTGTTGTTTTATTAATTCTGGATTTAATTATAACATTGCTTTTAATGCATCTGTTAATGCATTAAGCTTTGTATCAGAATCTTCAAGACTTGTTCCCTTAACACCAATGTAGAACTTAATCTTAGGCTCTGTTCCTGAAGGTCTAGCACAGCACCATGCATCATCTTCAAGATCAAAGTAAAGTACGTTAGATGTAGGAAGACCTGTTTTACCAGTCTGTCCGTTCTCGTAATTCTCTACCTTATCAACCTTATAGTCTCTGAATTCTTTAACCTTATAATCACCAATCTGCTTTGGTGGGTTATTTCTAAGTTTTTCCATCATAGCAGCTATCTCTTCAAGACCTTCCTTGCCTTTCTTAGTAATAGCGTACTGAGTTTCTTTGAAGTAACCATACTTCTCATAGCATTCAATCATCATATCCCATAATGTGATACCCTGCTTCTTACAATATGAAGCAACCTCAGATAAGCACATAACAGCTACTACAGCGTCCTTATCTCTTGCATGTGTACCAGCAAGACAACCATAAGACTCTTCAAGACCAAATACATAGTTATGTGAGTGATTCTGCTCAAATAACTTAATCTGCTCACCGATATACTTGAATCCTGTTAATGTCTCTATCTCAGTTACGCCATATGCCTTTGTTATAGCCTTAGCCATGTTAGTTGTAACGATAGTTGTTACAAGAGCTGGATTTGCTGGCATAGACTTTGTAGCAAGTCTTTCTCTTAAGATATACTCTGCAATAAGCATACCTGACATATTACCTGTAAATGGAATATATTCACCACTCTTCTTATCAAGTGCATAGATACCAAGTCTGTCTGCATCTGGGTCAGTAGCCATAACGATATCTGCATTCTTCTCTTTAGCAAGCTTAAGAGCAAGTGTAAATGCCTTTGGATCCTCTGGGTTAGGATACTCAAGTGTAGTGAACTTAGGGTCTGGCATCTCCTGTTCTGGAACGATATATACGTTCTTGAAGCCAAGTTCCTCTAGAATTCTTCTAACAGGTACGTTACCTGTACCATTAAATGGTGTGTAAACGATCTTAATATCATCAGCAACATCCTTGATTACATCTGGATGTATAATCTGCTTCTTAAGTTCTTCCATGTATGCATCGTCGATTTCTTTACCGATAACATTGTATAAGCCCTTAGCCATAGCATCCTGCTTAGACATAGTCTTCATTGTATGGAAATCTTCTACAGCATTAACTTCACCTATAATATTCTTGTCGTGAGGTGGTGTAACTTGAGCACCATCTTCCCAATATACCTTATAACCATTATATTCTGGTGGGTTATGAGAAGCTGTAACAACTATACCAGCCTTACAACCAAGTTTTCTAACTGCATATGAAAGCATAGGTGTTGGACGAAGTGCATCAAATACATAAGCCTTGATACCGTTAGCAGCTAAGCAAAGTGCAGCTTCATCAGCAAATTCTGGTGAGTAAAGTCTTGAGTCGTATGCAATAGCTACGCCCATATCAGCACCGTTGTTCTTAAGGATATAGTTTGCAAGTCCCTGAGAAGCTTTTCTTACTGTGTACTTGTTCATTCTGTTAGTACCAGCACCGATAACACCTCTAAGTCCGCCTGTACCAAAGTCAAGGTTCTTATAGAAACGGTCTTCTATCTCTTTCTCATCATTTCTTATAGCAAGAAGTTCCTTCTTTGTGTCTTCATCGAAGTAATCATCATTAAGCCAGAAATCAAATTGCTCTTTGTAATCCATCTTTATGTTCCTTTCTTATAAAAGCTATATTATGTCAACATATAGCAAATGCCTAAGCGACATACACTAAATATTGTACATTAATTATTTCCTATATTCAATATTATTTTGCTTGGAGAATAGCCCTTGTCATCTTAATTGCCTGAGCATTGACCCTAACATCATGAACTCTTACAAAGCTTATTCCATACATGGCAGCATATACTGTTGTAGATACAGTTCCTCCAAGTCTGTCATCAGTTTCAGTGCCAAGCACTTTACCAATTACGCTTTTTCTGCTGGTACCAAGCAAAATAGGATATCCAAGTTTTTCAAAATCCTTAACCTTCTTAATTACAGAAAGATTCTGGTCTGCATCCTTGGCAAATCCCACACCTGGATCAAGCATAATCTTTTCAGGCTTTATTCCAGCCTTCTTTGCTATCTCAAGAGTCTTTCTAAGCCCATCCATAACAGCTTCAAATGTATCATCTTCGTCCTTGATACGTTCTTTTTCGTTATGCATAAGACAGCATGCCACATCGTACTTTGCAATAATATCAGCCATCTTTTCGTCGTATCTAAGGCCCCATATATCATTAATTAAATCTGCACCTGCTTCGATTCCCTGCTCTGCCACTTCTGGCTTATATGTATCAAGGGAAACAGGCACGTCAAAATGCTTCTTAATAGTCTTTATAGCAGGTATAACTCTGCTAAGTTCCTCTTCTACAGATACAAATGCTGCTCCTGGTCTTGTAGACTCTCCGCCTATATCAATAATATCAGCCCCATCCGCAAGCATTTCCTCTGTATGCTTAAGGATAGCAGTCTCATCACAGAATTTACCACCATCTGAGAAGGAATCAGGTGTAACATTAAGGATTCCCATTACGTAAGTGTTGCCGTTAGTATCAAAGTTCTTATTACCGATAATCAAAAAAGTCACATCCTTTCATGCTTTATCATATTAAATCAACACATATTGTATCACAAATATGCCCTCTAAAAAGTTGACACTATAAAAGACATTGTACTAATATTGATACAAAAGAATTACCTATTTTTAACTATATGAGGTCTATTAATGGATATCGAAACAATAAAGACATTTATATCTTTATCTAATACCAAAAACTACACTAGAACAGCCAGACACCTGTTTATTGCCCAGTCCACTGTGACTAACAGAATTAACGAACTGGAAAAAGAGATTGGTACAAGCCTCTTTAGCCGCAATAACAGAACCGTAGAGCTGACACCAGAAGGTGAGCAGTTTCTTCTTTATGCCAATAAGATGGTAGACCTTACAAATAGTGCTATTGCTGAGCTTAGCTCATTCCATAAATATGAGAACCACCTTAATATAGGTGCCGCTGATTCCATCTATGATGGCCACTTAGCTCCTATTGTGCTTTCTTATAAGAAATCGCATCCTAATGACTCAATTAAGATTATAATTGGAACCTCAAGCAACCTCTTAGAGCAGCTTCAGGCCAATATTATTGATATAGCATTTTCATATCTGCCTCTTAATAAGGCTGAATATAAGTGTGAACTTTTTAGAGAGGAGCCTCTGATTTTGGTTACTGACTATGGTAACCTTAAGTACCAGGACGGTATAACAAGAGATGAGCTTCTTAGAGTTAACTATCTAATGTGTAATTTTGCCCTTGGAGATGTTGGTCAGTTTATCCGTGGAATATTCCCTAAATATCATCAGTTTCCACTTGAAATTGATAACTGTTCTAAGATTATTCCATTCCTTTTATTTCAGGACAATTACACATTTATTCCTAAGGATATGGCTATTCCATATATAAAGGCCAGACAACTGAGAGAAATCCCGCTGACTGACCTAAAAACACCTGTAATTAATTCATATATTATTGGTAAGAAGAACAAAGTAGACTTATGGAATAAGCTTACTAATTAAAATCATCTTCTATAACCGGAACCTGAGAATCTCCTTTTGATACAAGTTCAATAAATTCATCCTCTGGTATAGCTTTCGAGAAGTAGAAGCCTTGCATATATTCTGCACCCATAGTGCTGTTTTCTCCCTGTCCCTGCATATAGTCACAGCCAAGGCTCTCGAATACCGAAGCAAGATGACCATTCTCTACACCTTCAACGAGAATCTTCTTATCCATAGCCTTAAACATCTTAATGGTATCTTCTACTACCACCTTTACAGACGAATCATCTACATTATCAATAAATGACTTATCAAGTTTTACAAGCTGAAACGGAAGTCTTGTTATACGTTCAATATCAGAGTATTTTGTACCATAATCATCCAGTGCAAATGCTATACCAAGTTCATTAAGAGTCTTAATTGTACGGTCCACTTCTTCTATATCGTAGTCACCAAGTTCCTCTTTAATTTCAAAACAGATAGTATCAGTTTTTATTGAATATTTCTTTATAAGCCTTCTTACATCAGCTATAAAGCTGGATTCAGCACACTGAACAACTGATATATTAATGTGAATTCTTTCTATTCCGTAGTCTTTAAGGTTATGTCTGGACATAAAATCGAAGACATTTTCAAAGACATAATTACCTATCTCACGCATATTACCATTGGCTTCTGCTGCCGGAATAAATATAGCTGGAGATATGTCTCCATAGAGATAATCATGCATCCTAAGAAGGGCCTCTGCTGCCACATATCTCTTCTCTGTAACCGAATAAACCGGCTGATAATAAATCTCAAACTGGTTATTAGTTATACTTCTGTTAATTATATTAAGAATCTCATTCTTAACTCTGAAATCCGCATCCCATTTATAGTCTCTGTAGAAAAGAGTATCTGGAGAGTCTGGAAGAATCTTATGAAAATTAAATGCAAATGCCATAAGGGTATTACTATTGTTAACATCAGAAGGACAGTTAACAATACACATCTTAGTATCATAATTAGACTCATAATCACTATCTAGAAGTTCATTCTTACAGAATTCCTTCATCTCCTTAGAAATTTCAATAAGGTCTTTTTCATCTGCCCCTTCAGCCATAAGACAATAAAGGCTTCGTCCCATGTAAAAGACTCCTGCATTAAGTTTTTTCTCTTTAGCTTTTTCAACCAAAGTAGTTGATATAAGCTTAAGACACTCATCATACATGTCCTGTCCAAGATAGGCACTTATATTCTTGAAATTGACACCTTTAAGAAAAAGAATAGATACAGGTGTCTTGGTAAAGGTATATCTCTTTATTTTTTCAAATGCTGTACTATAGGTCTTAGCCCCTATTCTAGGATCAACATATTCTTCATCTCTTTGTACTGTAATAAAGAAAAGAGTTATCTCTAAAGCAATAACAAACATCTCTATGGCAAGGCCAATCCAGATTCCCTGAATAATAAGCGCTACTACATAGAGTGGAGCTGTTAGTATAAGGACATAGAACTTATCAGCTCTTATTATACTCTTATATTTCAAAGCTATACCTGTGCATATGCTTATCATAACAAGGGCACTTAGGTATAGAATAATAATCCAGTCCCCTCTACAATAGTTATTCTCTCTGTTTATGTAGAAGATACAGTTATTAAAGAAATTCAGCACAATCATGAAGTTTTGTATAATAACAACTGTCATGATGGTAATCTGGGCCCACTTTGTTGCTTTAACAACATGCCACAACTCCATAACTGAAAAGCAGTATATAAAGAATATGGTTAGTATATTGGTATGAGCAAAGAAATAGAGGTAATTAAAGAAATAAAGCATACCTCTATTAGCTGTAGATTTGCTAAAGAAATTAGAACCAAAACCAGACCCTAAATCACCCATAGTGGCAATAAGGGTCACAATCAGCATAAAGTTAAACAGAGAATGGTTTCTGTCCCTTTTCGGTGATTTATAATTGTTGATGAACAATAGAAACAAACAAAGCACTATTGCTACTAAATCAAAATGAATTATAAACATTCGCCATTAGCCTCTCTAATAAACTCTAAAAAACGTTCCTTATCAAGTGGTCTAGAATAATAATATCCTTGAATATAATCACATCCAAATTCTTTAAAGATTTCAACATGTCTCTGGTCTTCAACGCCTTCAACAAGAATCTTTTTATTAATCTTCTTAAACATCTGTATGGTATTCTCAACCATAATCCTCATGTTAGGATTATCTATGGCATCTACAAGGCTCTTATCAATCTTAACGATATCAATTGGAAGTCTTGTTACTCTCATGATATTAGAGAACCCAGTACCATAATCATCAAGTGAAAGGCTAAATCCTGCTTTTCTAAGATTTACTATATTCATACTGGTAACCTTAGGGTCGTAATCTACAGCAGTCTCCGTAATCTCAATATTAACCTTACTTGGTGATATATTATATTCATTAAGATATTTATTAAACTTTTCAACAAGATTAGGTTCAATACACTGGGCAACTGAAAGATTTAGTTCTATATAATCAACGCCATATTTTTCAACTTCTCCTTCACTAATAAATTCAAAGACACTTTCTATAACAAAGTTACCAATTTCATGGATAGCACCGCTACGCTCTGCTACTGGAATGAAATAAGCAGGTGATACAAAGCCTACACTCCTATCTTTAAGTCTGATAAGAGCCTCAGCACTTACGAATTTTTCATCCTTTATAGAATATATAGGCTGGTAATACATCTCAAAGTTTTCATCAACTATAGCTCTGGCTATTATAGTGTCCATATTAGCCTTAATCTGAAACTCATAAGAGGTGTTATAATCCTTAAGCATCATAAGTCTGTTGCTTTCTGGCATAATGTCCTTCATATTCCATACAAAGTTAAGCAGATCACGCTTGTTAGCAATATCAGATGGAACATCCACATAAACAAGCTTAGCATCTGCTTTAACTTCAAGTTCCTGAAGCCTAAGAGGCTCATCAAGATATGAAGCTATAACTCTACCAGCATCTATAAAGAGATCTTTCTTATATCTGTCACAAATTATGGCCATACGGCCCCTTCCAAGATAATATATATCTGGAACCAGGTTCATTACCTTAGTTATACGAGCAATCTTATCAGATAATATTCTCATAAGAATAAGCTGTTTTTCTGTGCCATGATTGTTCTGTATATATTCTGTATTTATGATTTCCAGCATAATCATGCCAAAGGGTCTTCTTGCAATAAATGCTGTATTAATATCTCTTTCGAAAGCATTTCTACTCTGGCAATTAGCAATATTATCAAGATTTTCTTCTGGTTTATGAACTATAATAGCGATTAAAATCAAGGTAAATGCTAAGAATATAGTCTCAAGTCGGATTTCATAAGTAATAGCCTCAATAGTTTCAGCTACTGCAGTTATTGGAAGGGCAAGGGCAAGAACCAGCACTTTTTCTGGAGCCGCTGCTTTTCTGTAGCGGATTATTGCTACAAATATATGTATAAAATAAAATAGCGCAATCCCATAAAAGCAGTATAAGCCGACACACCTATGATATACTCCCTTATCATCAAATGTAAAAACGATTGGCACAAAGAAGTTAACAATAAGGGCAATTATAATAAGTCCATATGGTAAAAATATTAGATATGCCCTTCTAATATCTTCTTTAAAGCTATACCAAAAGCCTAAAACTGAAGCCACATATATAAAATATAGCGGGATAATAAAGTTATGAATAAATAAGAATGTAAAGTTGAGAATCATCTGCATAGGGACGTTATATTTTGAGGTATCCCATAAGGTTCCAAAAGAGCTTGAAAGCAGATCAAAGATTGCAGATAAAAATACATTACAAATAAGGACAAGAAGATACTTATTGCTTCTGCCCTGGTTTAGCTTACGTATAATTAATGCAACAAATAGCATAATGCAAATAAAGCACGCAGCTATACTAAAATATACGCTTGATAACATAATTCGTCCCCAACTTTTAACTTGTATATAATTATAAACATTTTTTGATTAACAATCTATAATAGTCGTTAATTTTAGAAGGGTTTTACATATTTTTTTGCTATTTTTTCCTTGTTGCATCTTACAGTTTGGCAGGAAACCAAGACAGTTGACACATAGCACAAATCTAACATATAATATGCCGCAGTTAATTAAGGAGATATACCTATGTTTACTATGTGGGCAAAAACCTTTCATAATACCCATTTAATAAGCCAAACAACCATAAAAGACGACAGTAAGGATACAAGAACTCACAAGGTATTTAACAGCCTGGACAAGGCCTGTCAGGAGTTTAATATTAGCCGTCCAATATGGCTTGAAAAGAATATAGAGGATTTCAAAAGATTCTCCAAAGTAAGATTTGATCAGGATTCATTTATTGATGAGATTGAGTTTGATTATCTGGAGATTCAGATGTTAGAAGAAGATTAAAAAGCGAATCCTTATAATTAAGGATTCGCTTATATTTTTATTTACCTTCGAGAACTTCTTTTACTAAGACTCTTTCATCCATAGGATACTTCTTACCCTTTATTTCTTGGTAGTCTTCATGACCTTTACCAGCAAGGACTATTACGTCTCCCGTCTTAGCATTGTCTATACAGTACTTAATAGCATCTTTACGATTCTCTATCATAACATACTGTCCACTTGTTTTTTCTATACCGGTCTTTATATCCTCCATAATATCCGCCGGTTCTTCGAATCTAGGATTATCAGAGGTTATAACTGTAAGATCAGCTAATCTTCCTGATACCTCTCCCATCTCATACCTTCTGAGCTTAGAACGGTTACCGCCGCAGCCAAAGAGACAGACTATTCTAGGTGGATTGTATTCTTTAAGAGTTGTAAGCAGACTCTCTAAAGCCATGGCATTGTGGGCATAATCAATCATAAGTGTGTAGTCCCCAGGAACCTCCACCATCTCGATACGTCCTTTAACCTTAGCCTGTAGTAAGGCAGTATTAATATCCTCTGGCTTTATATTAAAATGCATGCATACTGCTATGGCACAAAGTCCATTATAGACGCTAAATATACCTGGCATATCGATAAATGCCTGCATCTCAAGTAATCCCTTAGTTTTAAACGACGCTCCAAGCACACCATTCTTATTAGTGTACTCAACATCTTCAGCCTTAAGGGAAGCCTTATCAGATAGACCATATGTTACAACCTGACAAGTGTGGTCCTTCATAATATCATTAACATGCTTGTCATCCATGTTGAAAATTCCAAGCTTGCACTGTCTAAATAGCATACTCTTGCAAGCCATATATTCCTCAAAGCTAGAGTGTTCGTTAGGCCCAATATGGTCTGGTTCTATGTTAGTAAATATACCAATCTCAAAGTCTATTGCTGCAGTTCTGTGCATCATAAGTCCCTGAGATGAAACTTCCATAACAACTATGTCAGTTCCTATATCAGCCATCTGCTTAAAGTAATCCTGAAGAACATAACTTTCTGGAGTAGTATTAAGGGCTGGAATATGCTTGTCTCCGATAATAATCTCAATAGTACCTATAAGCCCCACCTTATAGCCAGCATGCTCAAGAATAGACTTAATAAGATATGTTGTAGTAGTCTTACCCTTAGTGCCTGTAATACCGATGATTTTCATCTTTCTTGCAGGATATGAAAGCCATGCTGCAGATATCTTAGCCATAGCATATCTTGTATCCTGAACTTTGATAACAGTCATATCATCAAAGTTTCCAACCTGGTCCATAACAAGAACTGCTGCCGCCCCCTTTTCATGAGCTTCATTAACAGCACTGTGGCCATCAAAATTAGCACCTTTAACACAGACAAAGAGGCAATCTTTCTCAATCTTTCTTGAGTCATAGACAATAGTTCCTATCTCTACATCCTCGCTGCCTGACAGGCAGCTATATTCAATTTCTTTAAGAAGGTCTTTAAGTATCATGACTTAATCCACTGTCCCCATTTCTTTCTGTAATCCTGAGGTGTCATTTCCTCATTCTCACTAAACAGGCTGGCAAATAAGTCCCCATCCTTGATGCCTGATTCTTCAATAATCTCCTCGATTGGTTTAATAGTAAATCTAAGGAGCTCCTTAGCCTTATTAAACTTACGGTTAAGTATATAGTCCTGCATAGATATACCATACTTGTTCTGGAATATCTCGCTAAGCTTATCTTCCTTAACGCCATACTGTATAGAAAGGATTCTGCCTATGCTATCATCCTCAAAATGCTCATTTACAGACTCTCTAAGAGATGTAAACTCATCCTCATCAAGACACTCTCTGTTGTCATCCATAGAAAGTTTCTTACCTTTTGTAACTTCCTTAAGACAGCAAAGAAGGAGTTTTTCTAAAAGAAGAGAGCTTTCGATTTCATCCATAACGCTCTTTTCTGATATATATCCTTTGATATCAGACCATATATCTGTATATGCCTTAGTTCCATTTTCTGGTGTAAACACAGGACTAAGCTCATTTGCCTCCTGGAAGATGCTAAAATAAGCAGCTATAGTCTTTCCTGTAAAATGTATCCATCTAATCTTCCATGGATCTGTATCAGAGCTTGTATGCTCATAATGTTTTTTACAATCAAGGAAGACACAGTCTCCTGTGTTAACTGTAAAGTCATATCCTGAAGTATTAACTATACCGCTACCTTCCTCTACGATAAAGAAGAGGTATGAATCCATATTTTCACGTACAGAGCTGTGAGCACGAATACTCTTAAGTTCACCTATTTCCTGTACAAATGAAAGATTCTTTCTGGCAAATGAAGATGGAGTATGAATCATTCTATCTGAGCTTGTTGTTCCATCATTAATATGATTATTCTCGTTCATTAGTCCTCCTCCTTGCATTTTACTCTCCAGTAGTCGAGTATCTCTTGTATGGTCTGCTCTATAGGTATCTCAGGCAGCCATCCTGTCGCTTCATTTAACTTAGTAATATCAGCCTCGATAATAGGCACATCAACTGGTCTAATCTTAGCTGGGTCTATCTCAACCTTTATATCCACGTTAGACAGAGCAATTATCTTGTTAAGTATCTCTCTTATCTCATATGCGTGGCCACGACCTACGTTGTAGGTTGCACCCTTCTGTCCATTCTTAGCTAGAAGGGCATATGCTCTAACTACATCTCTAACATCAGTAAAATCTCTCTTGGCTGAAAGGTTACCAACATACATAACTGGCTGACGCTTGCCAAGCTCTATCTCTGCAACCTGCTTACAAAAGTCTGATACTACAAAGATAGGTGACTGAAGTGGACCAATATGGTTAAATGCTCTTACCATAATAAGTTCCAAATCATACGCCTTGGCATATATACTTCCTATCATGTTCTGACAGGCCTTAGTTGCAGCATATATATTACCTGGGCAAAGTCTGTTGTCCTCCTTAATAGGAGTCTCACCTTCCCTGATATGGCCATACTCTTCACCTGAGCCTATAATTACAACTCGTGGCTTGTAATAAAGTTCTCTAAGAGCATCCATAATATTAACAGCGCCTTTGATATTAACATCTATGGTTAGCTGTGGATTATTCCATGCTACACTTACTGAGCTCTGAGCTGCCAGGTGGAATATATAATCTGGACGGAGTTTGTAAAACAGAGTTATTACGCTTTCCTTATCCAAGATGTTTAGGTCATATATTGTGGCAGGAACCTCTGCAAGTTTTTCCTGTGGAAGCTTTGTTGCATATACCTCATATCCACAATCATCATGTAGATGTTTGATAAGGTAGCTTCCAACGAAACCTGCTGCTCCAAGTACCAATGCTTTCTTCATAAAAGAACAGCCCCCTTTAGTAAAATGGGATTCCTAAAGCATCTGCCTTGGAATCCCTAAATAACGCTTATCTTTATTTATTACTGAACGTTGATCTTGTTGTACTCGATTTCTTTCTTTGTAAGTTCAAGATCCTTGTTAATCATACGCTCTACCATATCGTCGAATGATATCTCACGTTTCCATCCAAGCTTCTCTTCTGCCTTCTTAGGTGAACCAATAAGAAGCTCAACCTCTGCAGGTCTGAAGAACTTAGGATTAACCTTAACAAGTACCTTACCTGTTGCCTTATCCTTACCTACTTCATCAACACCTGTTCCTTCAAACACGATGTCAATACCAACCTTCTTAAATGCTATCTCAACAAACTCTCTAACAGTTCTTGTAACACCAGTAGCTACTACATAGTCATCTGGCTCATCCTGCTGAAGCATAAGCCACATAGCCTTAACGTAATCCTGTGAGTGACCCCAGTCACGCTTAGCATCCATGTTGCCGAGTTCAAGATGATCTTCAAGGCCAAGCTTGATCCTTGCAACTGTATTTGTAATCTTTCTTGTTACGAACTCAAGACCTCTTCTTTCACCTTCGTGGTTGAAAAGAATACCTGAACAAGCAAAGAGTCCGAAACTTTCACGATAGTTCTTTGTAATCCAGTGACCATAGAGCTTAGCAACTCCATATGGTGAACGAGGATAGAATGGTGTGTTCTCATCCTGTGGTATAGCCTGTACCTTACCAAACATCTCAGATGTTGAAGCCTGATAGAAACGAGCCTTAGGATTAACTGTTCTAATTGCTTCAAGCATATTTGTAACACCAAGTGCATCGATGTTAGCTGTAAGAATTGGCTGATCCCAGCTTGTTGCAACGAATGACTGTGCAGCAAGGTTATATACTTCATCAGCCTGAGATATTCTCATTGCTGAGATAAGTGATACAACGTCTGTCATATCAGCATAAATAAAATGGATTTTGTCCTTAATATGATCAACATTACCATAATCAACTACAGATTTTCTTCTGAGAATACCGTATACTTCATAGCCCTTCTCTAATAATAATTCTGCCAGGAATGAACCATCCTGTCCGTTGATACCTGTAATTAACGCTCTTTTCATTCTAATATCCTCTTCTCTAAAATGTACAAAAATAATATACCTATGAAATTATAACGATTTTTATTTAAATTGTAAACACTAGCACTTTGCTAATATATTACATACTTTTAAATATATTTAACCAGTCCCTTGCAGCCTTATCCCAGTTATATTTCTCAAAGAGTTTCTCTGGGCTTTCCACAGGTTCTTTAAGAAGGTCATCCAGATTGACTTTGGCATCATCTGGATCAATATAATGAACCGTATCCCCATATATTTCTGGAAGGCATGATGCTGACGATACTATTGCCGGTGTTCCAAGATAAAGTGCCTCCATAGGTGGTATTCCAAAGCCTTCTAACTTAGATGGATGGATAAATGCCTTAGCCCCTTCCATAAGACTTCGGTTGACTTCATCGCTTACACGGCCAACATATATAATGTTGTCTCCAGCCAGTCCTATATCTTCTGAGATGTTAAGTTTGCCACCAGCTACAACAAACACAGCGTCTTTATTGTATTTAGCAGCCTCTACAACCCAGCGGTAGTTCTTATATGGATACTGATTGCCTACAGCATAGTAGTAACCACCTTTAACTATACGACTGTCAGTTTCAAATATGGAATCATCAGAGCCTATAGCATCCATATGCTCATGTCCGCATGGAACTATATCTATATGGTCTTCCTTAATTCCAAGAAGATTGACTATATCTTTCTTAGATTCTTCTGAAATGGTAACTATACGTCTATGGAACTTCTTCATAGCCATATAAGTAAGTCTCATCCTAAGCTTAGCCTTAAATGGATACTTAAACTGCTTGTTAATAGGAATCAGGTCCATAATTGTAAATATAGAGCCTGAAAGTCTTATGGCATCATTACTCATACTGCAATATATGCCTCCTACCTGCTTCACATATTCAGGTACCAGTTTCATATGGTATCGGCCCTTAGATGAATCCAAAGCCACTACTTTTATATTCTTAAGAGTAAGGTTCTTTATATCATCAGTATTACTATGGACAAGGTGAAGTTCTAACTCACTACTTCCCTCTATCATCCTATCAAGTCTAGACAGAATCTCTATCATAAACCTGTGTATGCCGTCCATATTGCCACTATGAAGAACCTGTCCATCAATTACAATAATCTTCATAGAGTTTTCTCTCTAACTTAGCAGCTTCCTTATCCCAGTTATAAAGTGAAGCTCTCTTAATACCTCTTTTAATCATAAGACTTCTTTCATCATCAGAAAGTTTAGCCATATTGGACATATGCTTTTTAAGTGAGCTAACACTGTCAGATATAAAGTAATCTGCTGCCCTTCCAAGAACTTCAGGAAGAGATGCCGCATCACTTGAAAGTACCGGTGTCTCGAAACTCATAGCTTCAAGAGGCGGTATACCAAAACCTTCGTATTTTGATGGAAATACAAAGAAGTCTGCATGGTTATATAAAGCGCCCATATCTTCTTCGTCTATATATCCAGTAAAGTGAATCTTATCAGTAATTTTAGATGACACAGCCCCTAGAAAATTCTCTACAAGCCAGCCACTTCTCCCTGCAATTACAAGATCAGGAACATCCTCTTCTTCAAGAAGTCTTACATAAGCCTCTATAAGAAGTGAAAGATTCTTTCTTGGTTCTATAGTTGAAAGTGTCAGTATATATTTGTCTGGAAGCTGATACTTGGCCTTAATTACATCATAGCCAGACATATCCCTTCTTCTAACACCATCTCTTATGATAGTAATCTTCTTTGAAGGTACATGAGCTATATGTCTTATACGCCCAGCCGAAAACTTGGAAACAGTTATAATCCTTTTTGAGAATAAAAATGCCTGCAGATAAGAAAGTTTATAATATAACCTGCTTAATGGCTTCATGGTATCTCCCATCTCCCAAGGAGTCATATCATGGACTGCTGTATATGTTTTCTTTGTAAAGAAAAGAATAGGCTGTGGAAATGATAAAAACAGGTATGCATCTGCCTTAACTTTCTTAAGGCATCTAAGAAGGGTAACCTGATTAAACCATCCCTTCTTCTTTCCTTTAAGGATAATAGTTCTAACATTATCCCTTCCAGTTAAAGGCCTGATTTCTTTGTTAATATCATTTTTAAAGATAAGGACATATTGATGATCATCAAACTGGTTAATGAATGATTTAGCAATCTCTAAGCCGTATCTCTCAACCCCTGTAATGTGGTCATATAATGATGTTAAATCAAATACTATCTTCATCCCTGTATTTTACAACCTCATTTCTGTACTTCCATGCAAGATAGAATATCTTCATGTCATCAATAAAGTATCTCTTAAAAAGTCTACCAGGTTCCTGAAGGAATCTGTAGAACCACTCAAGCCCGATACTGCGCATCCACTTTGGTGCTCTGTTAACATTACCAGCTTCAAAATCCACTGCTGCACCTACTGGAAGTGCTACACCAAATTCCATCTGATCCTTGTATTTGTATAAGAATTTCTCCTGTTTTGGAGAGCCAAGACTTAGTACTAATATATCTGGCTTTCTGGCATTAATAGCCTTTATAGCCTTATCAACTTCTTCTTTGTCCTGGCCAAAGTCCATGGAAGGTGTATAAGTTCCAGCTATCTTTAACCCCTTATTTTTCTTCTTAAGGTTCTTTGCTGCCTGACTTGCAACTCCCTCTCCAGCACCAAATATAAAGATACTTTTGCCTGTTTTAGCAGCCTCTTTGCAAACTGCTGGCAGTATATCTGCCCCTGGAATCTTATCCTTAATTGGATGGCCTAACGAATCAGCAATCCACATAAGCGGAGTACCATCTGTAAGTATTAAGTCTGCATCAGTTAGTATCTGTCTAAACTCCAGGTCCTTCTGCATCTTAATAACATGATCCGAGTTAGGTGTTATGATGTATTTTCTTTCTTTTAACTCTGCCATCTGGCATATAGTACTTACTGCCTGGTCAAAAGTAATATTGTCTATTTCAATATTTAAGAAGGTCCTTCTTACAGACTTTCTATCCTGGCCAGAAGATTTTGCCTTCTTAAATAACCTTCCAAGGCAGAATATTACACCTGCAACAAATACTATACCTAAAAAGTCACAGGCAAGGTCTTTAATGTCACAGTATCTGCCAGGTACAAATATCTGAAGAAACTCATCAAAACAGGCAACTGCCATGCCTAAAAAACACATGTAAAAAAAGCGCATTTCTTTTCTAAAGCCATTAAGCGTAACTGCAAGGCCTATGAAAAATGATAGCGCCATATATTCGCTTATATGAGCAAGAGTTCTTATAAGCGCATTGAATGATTCAAGTTTAGCAGCGCTTTCGGATATATAGCCGTAAGTACCAAACATACTGGTTTTAGACAGCTTAATAGCTATTCCAGAACTTGTATGTAAAGACTCATTACCAGTTTGAAGTGTTAGAAAGATAATGATTACAAACACTATAACTGCTGGTATCCAGCCTATATATCCAATAAGCGGACTCTTCCCGCCTCGGGAACTTGTTTGTGTCATAACATTATTTAACTATAGTTTTGAAATACTCTATAGTCTTCTTAAGTCCTTCCTCAAGTGGAACTGTTGGCTCCCAATCAAGTTCCTTCTTGGCAATCTCGATTACTGGCTTTCTCTGAAGTGGATCATCTGATGGAAGTGGTTTATATATAAGCTTAGAAGATGAACCTGTAAGATTAACAACAAGCTCTGCAAGCTGCTTGATTGTGAACTCTCCAGGATTACCGATATTTACAGGGCCTATAAAATCAGCACGTGAATTCATAAGTCTAACCATACCCTCAATAAGGTCATCAACATAGCAGAAGCTTCTTGTCTGGCTTCCATCTCCGTAGATTGTAATATCCTCATTGTTAAGAGCCTGAACGATAAAGTTAGAAACTACACGTCCATCGTTAGGATTCATATTAGGTCCATATGTATTAAAGATACGCATAACCTTAATCTCAAGCTTATGCATTCTGTGATAATCATAGAATAATGTCTCTGCTACACGCTTACCTTCGTCGTAACAAGATCTGATACCCATTGTATTAACGCAGCCTCTGTAGTCTTCTGGCTGTGGATGTACCTGTGGGTCACCATATACTTCTGAAGTTGAAGCCTGAAGGATTCTGGCCTTCACACGCTTAGCAAGACCAAGCATATTAATAGCACCAAGTACACTGGTCTTAGTTGTCTTAATAGGGTTGTACTGATAGTGAACAGGGCTTGCTGGACAAGCAAGGTTATAAACCTGATCTACTTCAAGGAATATTGGCTCAGTAACATCATGTCTTATAAATTCAAAATAATCATTACCAAGTAAATGTCTGATATTATCCTTGTTACCTGTAAAAAGGTTATCAAGACAGATTACATCATTACCTTCTTCTAGAAGTCTGTTACAAAGGTGTGATCCTAAGAATCCTGCACCACCTGTTACTAATATTCTCTTTCCCATTTTTTATGCCTTTCTATTTATCTTTCTATATGCCTATCTTTATTTTTTAATTAATATTCTGATATATGGTGTTAAGCTGTGATATATAGCTGGTAACAAGCCATAGTTCTTTCTTACAAAGTGATAATAATCCTTCTTTGGAAGCCCCTTAGGTCCTTCCTTAAGTTTAAGTCTTTCTTTTCTAGGAAGCTTTGGATCAAGCCAGGTTCCCTCTATAGCATTGGCCTCACAGTGACCCACAAAGTTAGTAGAACTAACTACTGTATATCCAAGTTTTCTTAATCTAAAGCCATAATCATAATCACCCATAGCATGGGTATACTTAGAATCGAAATTGCCTGCTTCTTTGAATACCTCTGATTTAAGCAGTACTGCATTGCAGTTAAATGTGTCGCACTGCATATCATCATTTCCTGGCTCCATAGGCTTAAACTTTGCAAGGTGTTTGCTTGTTTTAAGCACACCGCCATAAGTCATCTTGCCATCCTCGTCACAGGTTGCCCCTACAACTACATCTGCCCCGGAAGTTTTGATTCTATGGACCATCTGATTAATCGTTCCCGGGTAGAATGCCACGTCATCATTAACTAAAAGAGCATAGTCAAACTTGTCTACATTACTTAAAGCATAAGCGATAGACTTCCTCATACCTCCGTTCCAAAAGAGGCTGCCGTCTCCATCTATAAGCTTAATCTTATATGGAAGCTTTGTTAATGCTTCTTTAGTTCCATCGCTACTGTTATCATCAGTAACAACAAATCTAAAGTCTATGTCTTTATTAGTTTCAGCAAGGGATTTTATGCAGTTAATTGTCATCTCTTTCCTGTTAAAACAGGTTATGAGAACTGCGATTTTATCTGTCATTAATTACTTTCCAAACTTCTTTTTAACGAAATTCATAACTTTCTTCATACCGTAGTATTTCTTGATATAGGCCTTGTCATAGTCTAAATCTCTCTTAACTTCCACATTGAAGTCTATAGGGAAGTTTATACTGCCGTATGAGAAATCCTCATCTGATGAGCCACTTGTATGAGTAGCATCTTCTCTGTCAAAGCCAATATTGCAAATCATATTTTCTTTCGGAACTACACCAAGTCCCCTGTTAATATGTCTGCAATAATCCCACTGTATATCCCATGTATCTTTAACATGGTTATAAACACTGTCCATATTTCTCTTAAGGAACATATAAGCAAGTCCACTCTGAACCCCCTTAAATGTGCCATTCTTATGAACCTCTGGCCAGCCCTTAATATCCACATCGTATTTATCCCAGGCTCTCTTCCATGTAGCCCAGCCCCATATACTTGAAAAGCATGAGAATGTATACTGCTTATCAATCTTATGGTTCTTAAGAAGGTTAGTACCTGATACCATCATAACCTTCTCATTATCCTTATAATGCTCAAGCATCTCCTGACAGTATCTGAAGAATTCTGGCATAGGAACTACATCATCCTCAAGGATAATTGTTGTCTCTTCATTTTCAAGCACCCAGGATATACCTGTATACACCCTGTTTTTACAACCCATATTACTTTCAGCGTAGTTCTTGTGAAGTTCACAGTCCCAGTCGATATGACTTTCTACATATCCTCTGGTTTCATTAACCTTCTCTACATCATCTTCTCTTCCCTCTCTTGGAGCGTCTGAAATAAGGTATAATTTCTTAGGCTTAGCCTCTCTAATCTTCTCGAAAACTTCTTTAGTTGTATCCGGTCTGTTAAATATGATAAATGCTACCGGAGTAGTAAGTTCAAACATTATTTTGATCCCTTCCTAAATATAACCACGCCTATAGTTTGTAATATAAGCTTAAAATCAAGTCTAAGTGACCAGTTATCGATATACTCAAGGTCAAGTCTGACAACCTCATCAAAGTCCTTAATATCACTTCTACCGTTAACCTGCCACATACCTGTAAGACCTGGTGTAATAGATAATCTTCTCTTGTAATGAGCATTGTAATGCTCAAATTCATTAACTGTTGGTGGTCTTGTTCCTACAAGACTCATATCACCTTTAAGAACATTAAAGAACTGTGGAAGCTCGTCTAAACTTGTTTTTCTAAGGAATTTGCCCACTTTAGTTATTCTAGGGTCATCTTCCATCTTAAACATAAGACCTTCAACTTCATTCTTGCTCTTAAGTTCTGCAAGTCTTTCCTCAGCATCCTGATACATGGACCTGTACTTATATATCATAAAATGCCTTCCGTTTTTACCTATTCTTTCCTGCTTAAATATAACAGGTCCTCTTGATTCTATCTTGATAGCAAGAGCTATAAAAGGATAAAGAACAATAGTAAATATTATGCCAATAAGACTTCCGATTACATCAAATACACGTTTAATCATAAGTCTTCTAAAGTCCATATTAACAATTGAGAATGATATTACAGAGAATCCTGCAAATGAACCTGCCTCCTTACCATCAAGGTTAAGTTCGTCCATCTCAATATTGTAGTGGCAAAGGATACCCATAGCCTCAAACTCAAGAATCATATCCCTTACTACTGTTATCTCTGTTTTAGGAAGAGAGATAAATACGCGGTCCAAAACTACCTGTGTTGATAATTCGATAACATTGTCCAGATTAGCTACAACAGGTATTCCTTTTATTTCCTGGCCTACCATGTCCTTATCAGTAATAGCTATGTAGGTAAGTTCATAGTTCCAGTGCTTACTTTCCATAATTCTGTCCACTACCTTATCAACATGAGCAGAATCTGTTATAACCATAAGCTTATCGCTGTTCATACTCTTCTTATAGTATCTAAACATAAACTCCTTGAAGCCTATGTGAAGAAGGTATGCAGATATAAGGTTACCTATAGCAAAGTATACAAACACAAGACGAGAGAAATCATAGGCATCCTTAGTGAAGAAGAGGAAGGTTGTACTAAGTACTGTAATGATGATGTCATACTTACCAACAGCCCACATCTCTTTAAAGAAGCCTCTTTCAAAGAAGTCTCTGTTCCAGTCTGTAACAATGGAATATAGAAGAGTCATTACTAAGAGAAATACACCATAATTCACATACATATCGAAGTGGTTATCGAAGGTATAATCCTCAAAGCGCAGTAAAAGAGCAATAAAATAAGATAGGGCTACCCCTATTGTCTCTAAAAAGATTAAACTATATGTTTTTACTACGTGACTTTTTCTGTATATAGTGTTCATTTTTATCTAGAATATTATACTACAAGGCTGACAGCCATGCATACGTTTTGCCTATAACCAAAAACTCGCGGGCTACTCTGTGCACAATCCTGACTTAGAGCTCATTATCTTAATATTTTTTTAACAACTTACTAAGTCCCCTTTTGGCCTTGAATCTACTTAGTGCCTTACGACCACGTTTTATAAAATAAGGCAGGGTATTCATAGCATGGTCCCCAGTATTTTTATAGTCATATAGAGCAGACGCCATAAGTAAATTGCTATCTACTGCAGTCTGATAGAAAGGACTACACCTGTCTGCAGTTAACTCATCCTTATGTTCATAAATATATTCCATATTCTCAAGGTGTCTGGCATATGAATAGTCCAGGATTCTTTCAGCATCCTTCACATTTTTAGCCATTTCTCGGCCGTAGTTCATCTCCATGTTAAGACCAAGCATATTTGAACAGTGCTTTTTAAGCTCGTCTATTCCATTCCATGAAGAATTCTCTACCTGTCTATAGGCTCCCATACAAGTTGGAAGATAGTACATATTTCCAAAGGCAAATAAGAAATATGTAATATTATTATCATCAAAATTTCTTGAGTATGCTTTATCAGAAGTTAATTTTTCCAGGTACTGTTTCTTTTTGAAAACATTTCTAAATAATAATGCATTGGCCTGAATAAATATGGCAGGCCAGTAGTCTTTAAGTTCCCACTTATGCTCTTTCTTAGCCCTGCAAAGTGGAGGACAGTCTTCTGCCTTGTCATAAGTGTTTTCATAGTACATATAAAGGTTATGGGCACACATTATGCAGTCTTTATTTGCCTCTGCTTCTAATATATCCACCATAGTCTCTATGCGACTATCATCTGTATAGAAGTCATCACCATCAAGGAATGAAGCATAGTCCCCACTGGCATGTTTTAAAAGGTTAATTCTGTTGGCCGAAGATCTTTCAACCCTGTTATAAGCTACGCCCTCTTCTCTTGGCATAGTATAAAGCTTTATCTTATCTGGATACTTGGCAATATACTGGTAAACTATATCCCTTGTCTTATCAGAAGAACCATCATCACCAACTAATACCTCGAACTGGTGGCGTGTTTTCTGTGAAAGTACAGAATCAAGGGTTGTAGCTATATATTTTTCAAGATTATAGGTTGTAACCAGTATACTTACTTTCATGGAATACCACTCACTACTTCTTCTGAATATCGTGTATCGATGGAACCTTCTTTAATGCTGGAATACGATGAAGGGTATGAATAAACTTCCTAAGCATCTTTCCATTATTATCTAGATCTCTGTGTGGTGCTTTATAGCTTGCCTTCTTATTTTTATGAACCTGATATATAACTTCCTGCCAAGCGGGCATAAGGCCTTCAGGTCTAAAGTCATGTCTGGCAAAATCTCTTGCCGCTGTTCCCATCTTCTTGTTAAGCCTCTTATTTGTTAAAAGCTTAATGATTGATGGTGCAAGTTTTGATATATCCTTATATAGGATACCTGTTTTACCATCTTTTACCGAATCAAGAAGTCCATTCTTTCTTCTACATACAATTGGAACGCCGCAGGCTTCCATCTCTATAGCTGCAAGTCCAAATGTTTCTGTTGCCATAGGATTAATAATACCTACTGCTGACTTCTTGAATATTTCATATTTTTCCTCTCCCATAATTCCGTGAAAGACAACACTTTCAAGAGGATTACCCTCATCATCAAGAATATGTGGCATAAAAAGCCTCTCATATTCCTCATCAGCATGGCCGTACTTTCCAAGTTTGGAATTCTTATCATAAAGTCTGCCGCTTCCAATAACATGAAGCTGTGCATCCGGAACTTCCTTTAAAATATCCTTCCAAACCTTGGTTATCAGATGAAAATTTTTATCAAATGTCAGGCTTCCAACATAGGTTACCCAAGGCTCATAAATCTCTTCTCTAATCATGGTTTCCTTAGGTGGAACCAGAGGATTCTTAATATAATCAAGTTTTTTTATTACAAGATCATCTACGTAGTAGTCATACATCTGT
This sequence comes from Lachnospiraceae bacterium NC2008, assembly GCA_000687675.1. GTDB lineage: Bacteria > Bacillota > Clostridia > Lachnospirales > Lachnospiraceae > NK4A136. The sequence goes on from JHWS01000001.1 coordinate 238,603, forward strand.
CTTCCAACAGCTATAACTCTCTTACAGTTATCCCATGTTCTAAACAGCTTTATCTCATCATATGTAAGCTTATTATGCATCCAGAAGATATACTTAAAATCGTATTTTTGAAGAAGGTCATAGTCCTCATCTGTCTGATGATTTCTAAGAAGAACTATCTCATTGCCATCTTCTGTAGCCTTATTTAAAGCCTCTTCAAGAGAATCTACCTTCACGCATTTATCATGAGGAAGGATGTTGTCCTGAAGCTGATATACAGTAATATCAAGCTCATGACCATGGGCTTTCTTACCAATATATTTTAAGAATAAAAGGAAACAAAAAGCAGTACCACCAACACCAGGATTACCCTTTTCTGGTGCTGACAGGTCCATGTTCTTTGTTTCATTTTCCTGAAATAATACTGCTAATTTAATCAAAGTCTTCTTCCTCCATAGACAGATTTGTGCCATTAAAGTCACAATCTGCTGACAGAAGCTTATCTATGTATGGCACAATCTCCTCTGGCTTAATTATTCTGCCAATTGGGCTCTGCGCCTTGTTCATCTCTATAATGTGTGGGTCCATATTACAAAGGAACTTTGTATCCATCATAACTGGAGACAGTCCGTTAATCATAAACTTGCCTCCACCAAACTCTGCTGCCGCTGCCTTCATGGCTCCAAGAAGGGCGTACTTTGTAACAACATATGACACCATAAACTTAGGTGGCATAGGGTCTGCTACATACTTGGTAAGCATAACTACTGCCCTTGCATCTGCTACCTTCTTCATGGCTGGAAAGAGTTTTTTAGAAATATTTAAAAACGAAAAAAGCTGAACATCCAGTTCCTGTTTGATTTTCTGGCTGTCCAGTTCCTTATATCTCATATAGTCGAATGGAAGTGCTGGAAAATGTAAGAAATAATCTACATGGTCAAAGCGTTCCATAATAGCATCAGTAAGCTTCTCTACAGCTGCTTCATCAGTTAAATCTGCCTGTAATGAATATAAGTCTACATTCCGGCACTGGTCAGAAAGAGCCTTAAGTCCCTGATCATTATGGGCATAATGAGCGATGACGCTGGCCTTGTCACTGCCTACACTAATATCATTAATATGTTTGATGTAGCTAAGTGCCACATCGCTTGAACCACCAATAATCACATAATTCTTAGACATATTACTCCCTACAACCAACAACTAGTGTAGCTCTAGATACCTTTTTGCCATCCTGATTGCGTACAGAGGCCTTAATCTTGATTCTCCCAAATCTGTCATCTATCTCTGAAACGCTGCCTTCTATTGTTAATGTATCACCTACATAAACTGGAGAAGTAAAGCTTGAGTTTACCTCATGAAAGAGGCAGTTTTCCCCTGGGAGATAAACTCCTACAAGAGTTGAATAGAAAGATGCAGTAAGCATTCCATATACTAGTTTAGAGTCAAAGCCATGGTCCTTTGCATATTCATCAGTCATATGCATAGGATTCACATCACCTGTAAGCTGGCAAAAAGTCTTCTGCATGTCTTCCGTTACTGTAATAGTAAAGCTTTCCTTCATGCCTATGCTTATGTCGCTTAACTTATAGTGATTCATGGTTCTCCCCCTTCTTTTCCCATCTCATCTACTGAGTACTTATTCTTATATAGCCTAACTAAGTGGCCCAGTATGCTAATTAGATGTTCTCCTGAATAATATCAAGCATCTCTCCAACATTCTTCATACCTACAACGTCCTTCATCTGGAACTTGAAGCCAAACTCTCCTTCAATCTCAGATATAAGTGTGATATGCATAAGGCTATCCCAGTCCTCAATATCATCAGCTGTTGTCTCTTCAAATACCTCTATTGAATCATCATCAAATACTTCCTGAAATATCTCATTAACTTTTTCAAGTATCTCTTCTCTTCCCATAATCTATCACCTATTCCTTTCTAGTTTATATATGTCTTCTTGTTTTCGTAGTTTCCTACTTCAAGTTCATAATTTCCATCACCAAGTGCCTTCCATCCCATATTATCATATATATGCTCTACCATGGAATTCTTTGGAGTTTTAATATACTGAGCACGGAGTTTATCATAGCCTGCCTCTTTAGCAGCAGCTACTATACTGTTCATAATATATTCTTCCATACCACGCTTTAAAACTCTACAGCTCATAAGCCAGGTATCTACAAAGAGGGCCTCCTCTTCTTTCTTCATAATAACTACACTTATAAGTCCGTGGTCGCCGAACTTGTCTTTAAGAGTAAAATATCGTGTTACATAGTTATCATCTAAAGCAATATTTTTAATATCCTCTTCGCTATATCTTATAGTTCTAAGGTTAAACTGGTTTGATCTTTGTGTAAGCTGGGCTATTCTTGGATAGTGGAATGTATCAAAAGGCAGAGCCTGTCCCACCATCTCAAGATTCTTAAGATAGTCCTCGTATGAGCTAAATGAAGCCTGAAGCTGAACTCTTCCAGCCTCTTCCCTGTACTGTTTCGTTCTCTTACTATCGTCCTTGCTAAAGCTTATTGTTTCGAACAGGTTACTTCTCTGTACAAATGAAACATAATCAGCAGGATCTTCAGGCATCTCTGGTACTGTAATCTCAGGTATCATACTTGAAACCAGATTTCTTTCAAATGGGTTATCATCAAAAAATACCATACTATCCATGCCAATATTAAGTGTCTTCTGAATATATCTGATATTAGATGCCTTATCTTCCCAGTTAGCTACAAATATAGCTATATCTTCAAGTCTAAGCACCATCTCAGGATGCTTGATAAATGGCTCTTTAGCCTTATCTTCGTCATTCTTACTGCAAACCGCAAGGATTACCCCTCGCTTTGTAAGTTCCTTAAGGTAAGTTTGGAAAGCTGCAAATGCCTTACCAATTCCAAGCTCACCGATTTGTATACCGTCCAGGCCATCATCGCCAACAACGCCACCCCAAAGTGTATTATCAAGGTCAAGAACAGCGCATTTTTTCATATGTCCTGTTATGTTTTCTATTATGGATACCACTTCCTTAGCAATATATGGAAGGGCATCAGGAGCAAATGTCATCTTAGCCGAATAGTAAAGTTTTTCATCATGTAAAAAGCTTCTTCCAAAGGCATTTTGCAGGTAAGCTACGTCTACAATATAAACATTACCTGACTCCTGTGCCTTGTCCCCAAGAAGAAGGTTAAGTTCTCTGACCTGTCTTATAAATGAACTGTCGACTAAGCTTCCAAAGTTGCCATATACCCTGTCATCTGCTTCAGGGAAGTTAAACATAATAATCTTACAGCCACATCTCTCCTTAAGAGTGGTCCAGTAAGCCACGTACTCATCAATCTTTTTCTTAGCAAAGCTGGCTCTTGCTTCTGGCTCAGCAGCTACAAATTCTTCATATAACTTCTCAACACACATAGCCATAAGTACTATAAATGGGCCAAATTTATAGGTCTCACTTTCCTGATCCATAACCTGCGGAATAACCTGATTATAGTCAGTATCTAATACATCAAAAGCAAAGCCTTTGGTAAAACCAAAACCCTTTATAGCAGTAGCAATATGCTGAGTTGCGCAGTCTCCCATAAGAGCTATTTTCATCTCATGAAGACCTGTCATATCTTTTTTACAATTCTTCTTAAGTTCTATAAACTTAGGTAGCATTACTCTTCCCCCTTAAGATAGTCATTAAGAGCGTTTGCTAGTATTGTAGAGTATTCAATAGCACCTTCTGTATTAAGGTGGGCCTCATGGTTAAAGAAATCTTCTACAGGCAGGAAATAATCCTGAGGTGTAAGAAGAATATCCGCCTTCATATACTCTCTCATCTGTCTGTCATATTCTAGTAGCTCTTCATCAGTTGCATCAACTGAACCATCTATATTCATAGAATAAGCTATTACAAAGTTAATGTCATTATCTTTACACCAAGTTGCCAGTTCATTAAGCTGGTCCATAGTTTCAAGATCCATATCTTCAAAGGTTAAGTGGTCGCTGGCACTAACATCTGTAGATATCTGAGTACCCTCTCTAAGGGCAGTCATATTGCCCTTCTCATCAAATGAGTTTAGCGAATATACCTGTTCCTTATGGGTTATGGCATATCTAACTGCTTCAACTGGCTTGTTCCAAAGAAGTGCATACATCTTACGCCATATAAGCATATTCTTACTCTGCTCCACAGAGCCTTCTCTGCTTGACCAGTACCAGTTAAGAAGATCCTTATCCCCTTCAAATGCTGCTGATAAAGTTATTAAACTTTCCCCTGACCAGTTACTCTTTCCAAGCATATAAACTATAGTATCCCCAGGCTTGGCATCCTTATAAAGAATCTCTATCAGGATAGGAATACCTATTCCTGCCTCAATGCCTAAAATCTGGCACTTTTGTCCTGTAATCTGCTCAACTGTTGCAGTATCAATACCAAATGGAACATATGATGAACCGAATACTATGATTTCAGGCTCTCTATCTTCTTCTGCAAGAGCATGTTCCTGCAGCATAAGCGCCTTCTGGTAGGAATTACCATAAGCATCTGGTCCAGCTTCAGACTTCCATAAGAACCAGAAAAAGAGGTGGTATGCAGCTGTTGCTGCGCATAATACCACTGCCATCTTTATTATAAAGACTATGAAATTTTGACTTTTCTTATTTTCGTTTTCAGCCATATCTTTAGAATATTGAGTAGGCAAATGCTACCGCACTTCTGTCGCCTTTACATACATATATTAAAACCAGTCCAGCAACATAGATTCCGTATCGAAGTACTGGGTTAAGCTTATGAAGCTTCTGGCATACATCTATATTTCTATACTTCATAGCATCTACTATAAAGAGAATAATTAATGGAAATGATATTAAGAAAAGGTCATATGAGTGCCAGTACATGAATTCCAGGCAGGTCTTAAGACCAACTCCTAAGAACATATTTTTAAATATATTCACTGACACACTTACAGAAGTAGGTCTAAACCATAAGAAAGTAAGTGTTACAAGAAGGAAGGTTCTAACTATTCTAAGGAAGTCCATAAATTTAGACTTAAACACCTTTGGTGCTAAGCCATTAACCTTGTCATATACAGGCTTAATGAGTTCTGAGAATATAATAATAAGACCACATGTCCAGTCATAAAGAAGATAATTCCAGTTAAAACCATGCCATAAGCCGATTAATGTCCATACAAGAACAAGACCTATTACTGAAGGAAGTACATTCATACCATACTTGTTCTTTTTCTTCTTCATGTATTTTCTTATTGAATTACAAAGCTTAGTTCTCTGAACTGGGAAAAATACATAGTTCTTAAACCAAAGTCCAAGAGACATGTGCCACCTTCTCCAGAACTCCGCCATAGATTTTGCCATATAAGGCACATTGAAGTTCTCCTGAAGCTTTATGCCAAGAAGATTACTGCAGCCTGCTGATATATCAACATAACCTGAGAAGTCACAGTAAAGCTGAATAGAATAGAGACAAAGAACAAAGAGGACTGTAAGTCCAAAGTAGCCATCCCCTGTTTCATATACATCATCTATGATATATGTGATTCTATCAGCAATAATAAGCTTCTTCATAAGACCAAAACAGATACGGTACATACCTCTAACACAGAGGTTATAGTCAAATTTATGCTCTGCAAAAAGCTGACTACTAAGTTCATTATAATCTGAGAAAGGTCCCTGAATTACATGTGGGAAGAATGATACAAAGAGGGCATATTTAAAGATATTGCGCTGAGCCTTAACTGAGCCTCTGTGTACATCGATACAATATCCCAGTGTAATCATGGAATAGAATGAAAGTCCTACAGGTGCTATGGTTCTACCAAGGCTGGTACGCATAACAACCAGTATGGATACAACAAATAAGACGGCAAGCCACATAATATATGACTTCTTTCCCGTCTTCTCGATAAGAATACCGAAGGTATAAGATAAGATTATAGTTCCTATCATAAAGAGGAATGACTTATAGCCTGTCTGGTAATAAAAATACCCATTACCAGCTAAAAGCACCATCCACCTAAACTTTGCCGGAACTATATAATATATTAAGAATAATATTGCCATAAAATAGGCAAATGTAACTGTTGTAAAAAGCATTATTTCTTATCCCTTATTATGTACTGAGGGCGCTGCTTAATCTCATCATATATTTTGGCAATATATACGCCAATAATTCCCACAGATAGCAATATACAAGCTGTAGCTATAACAAATAAAACAATAAGTGTAGGATATCCTGCTACAGTATTGCCGTTAAAGTAGTCTACAATAGCATCTATCGCAAGGCCTATTCCAAGTAAGAAGAATAAAACTCCGATAGTAATAATCCAGTAAAGTGGTGCAAATGTAAAAGATGTAAGGTTGTTTAAAGCATATTTTACCAGTGATTTAAATGACCACTTAGTAGAACCTGCAGCCCTGTCCTGAACCTCATAGCTTACAGTATTAGTATTAAAGCCTGTCCAGAAAGAAAGAGCTCTAAAGAAGGTATTTCTCTCCTTAAGCTGTGAAAGTACATCTATTACCTTTCTATCAAGGAACTTAAAGTCTGATGAGTTATTCATATCAATTCCCATCATACCGCTAATCATCTTGTAGAATGATCCTGCAAACATCTTGTGGAAGATACCCTCTCTTCCGCGGTTTGACTTGATTCCTTCTATTACTTCATAGCCCTGTTTCCAAAGCTCGTACATATCATATATAACTCTTGGCGGATGCTGAAGATCTGCATCTATAACAACTGCAGCGTCACCGTTACAGTTTCTAAGCCCAGCAAATATAGCAGCTTCCTTGCCAAAATTTCTCGAAAATGAAACATAATGAACGTCATTATGCTCTGCTTTAAGTCTCTTAAGAATCTCATAAGTCTTGTCTTTTGAACCATCATCAACAAAGACAAATTCCTTATCTGCCTCAAGATCAGCCAGTGTTTCACTAGCTACTTTATAAAATTCATCTAATACTGCTTCCTCGTTGTAGCAAGGAACGATAATAGATATAAGACTCATTCTTTTATTATTATCCTCTACCCTTTACGTATCTGAAGTCCTACTGTAAGGACAATATTTACCAAAATACCAACTACTAAAATACCATAAACAAGACCCTTAGTCCACTTATTAGACTTAGTGGAAACCGCCGTCTCTGAAGATGCTGTGGCAGGCATCGGTCCACTTGTTATGTCACCTTCAAGAACTATAACAATAATAGTGTAAATAAAGGCGAAATAGATGTATATAAGTGTTCTATGCCATGAAACGAACATAGTAGGTGACAAAAGCAGGGCCATACGAACTGCAAAGCCAGCTCCAAGGCTTACTATACATGACCATGTCTTATTAATATCTTTAATAATCCAGGCTATTGATGCCACTGCTGCTGCAACATATACATAAAGGCTGATAAACTCAGCGTACTGAAGAAATATATCGAAGCTTTCCTTAGGGTATATAGTTGGAGTAGTGAAATCATAATATATCTGTATGCCCTGTCCTGAGTTATACTTCTCAAGAACATTCATGGCATATTTATAAAGATAGGCAAGTGTATATATAGCAGTTATAACTATTGGAAGTAGTGCTATCAGGTTCTTATACCACCTGTTTGACCTCTTTACTCCGTACACTGCAATAACGATGCCAAATAGAATAAAGATAATATCTGGTATTGCAACAAAATGCTCAAAAACAAATACGCTACAGAGTCTTAACTTCTCAAAGAATGTTAAATTTGGAAATTCTGGCATCCAGTTAAGGGCTTCCATAGCTGTTCTTTCACCATTACCTGGTGCTGTTAAGGCAAATATCATACCTCCGATTTGAGATAAAAGTCCTAATATCTCATATATCCAAGGTTTGCCCGCCTTAATTCTAAGAATCAATACAAATACAAAGATAATTGCAAGCGCTGCAGCTGACATCTCTGTATTAGCTGTAAAGACAAGAGCCAGACCAGCTAATATATACTGCCAGAACTTTACCTCCTGCCCTCTGTATCTACGCACTGCGATAGATAAGGCATAAACCATAGTAGCAAGCGGCCATAGATAGTTAAGACTGGTACAAATCCAACCAGCTGAGCCAACATGCATAAATGGGTAAGCAGCTATAGCCATAAATACCATAGTGTTATATCTGCTATATTTATCATTAACAAGAATCACTGACAGGCTGTGGTAAGTAAGAAGAACTATTAATGTATCAAGAACCTGCCAGAAGATGAAAGGCTTACCTAAGAGGAAAAAGAGCAGATACTCTGATATTACTCTAGATGAGTCAGTTTTATATCTGTCAATAATTATGTCAAGAAGACTAGAAAAACCCTTCTTATATTCTAAAAAATACTGCTCATCATTAGTAAAACCTACAAAGGTCATATGAAGAGCAAAGAAAAATGCTGCCGTAACAAACAGCATAATCATATAGTAATTCTTTTTACTATCATTAGTCTGTGTCATTATCTATATCCAATCTTATAAAAGTACCCAGTTTTCTCTTGCAAGAGCCAAGTCTTCGTCAGCCTTATACTTCTTAGGAGCTATAACAATCGTACTATCCTTTTCTCCAAGGAGAGCGCCAAAATAACTAAATGAGCTATTTGCAATAATCATATGTCTACATCTTGATATTAAATACATATCCTGAAAACTGTCTTTACCACAATTGTGCACAGGCACAAAATCTCCAAGGAAATCAAAATTAGCCTTTATGTAGTCCATATCATCAGAGAAAACAAAGAATACAGGGTTCTCTACCCTCTCTCTAATATAGTTAACAGCCTGTCTGTAATAATCAGGAGTGACTATATCGAATACATTGCCAACATAATCTCCTCTTCTTACATGAATAGCCACACTGTTTGTTTCTTCTATCTTTGGAAGCATATCTTTAGTATGCTGGCTATAGTTTGGTTTAAAGGTTAAGTCCTTCTTAATCTGATCCTCATAGTATTTTATGTAGGCATCAGAACAGAATACTCCTTCGATGTAATAATCTTTGTTAGTATCTAACTTATCGAATGCATCATTATGGATATACTGGCTTGGGCCAAAATCCATAATATATTCCCCAGTTGGCTTTAGATGCTTGTTCTTATACTTTGCATACTTTCTTGATAAGTATCTAAGCCCAGCGAAACGGTGGTATCTTGGATAGTACTCATGTATCTTAGCAAGTGTCTTGTAATCTATAGCCGGAATATCTATATCAAACACCTTCTTAAGTTCATATCCCTGGTGTTCGCTATAGTTTCTATCAAACCATGTCATATCTCCGATAACATTATCAGTCCCATATTTATTTGTCATATAGCGGTAGAATGCATATTCAAACATCTGATTTCCAAGACCGCCATGGAATCTAACAATAATCATCTGGATAATTCCCTGTATATATTTATAATCTGCTCAGCATTACTTTCTTCGCTAAAGCAGTTCTTAGCTCTTTCTAGTCCCTTTTTACCCATATGAAGTCCAAGTTTCTTATCATTCATCAAAGTCTTCATGTGGCCTGCCAGTTCTTCTGTATTGTCGTATAAGAGACCTGTTTCTCTATCTAAAACTATTTCCGGAGTAGCTCCGCTTCTCTTTCCAAGAACCGGTAGTCCCTTAAGCATATATTCAACAGTAACCAAGCCAAAGCCCTCGTAGTCTGAACCTATGATGCCGCAGTTAGCTTTTGAAAGATATTTATCTACCTCAGATACATAACCGGTAAGTATAACATTATCTTTAAGCATATAGCTTTCTATAAGGTTAATAAGCTTATTTTTATAGTCGTCCTTGCCATCACCTATGATGTAGACCTTGTAGTTTTCTATTCCCTGGTCTTTAAGTATCTTGCAGGACTCAATAATCTGATGCTGATTCTTTTTCTCAAACAGGTAGCCTACATAGGCAAAAACGTAATCATTTGCTGCTTCGTCAGCCAATTTAGAATCTGAATCCTGTTCTTTTTCTGTTTCTAGCTGATTAAGCCCCTCTTCTTTAGCATCTACCCCGTCATATACCCTAACCACATGTGCCTTAGGGTATCTATTTCTGTAATTTTCAGCAAGAGCATCTGATATGGCTATAAGACAGTCTGCCTCTGAATATAACTGGGCCACCTGCCCCTTTCCAAAGAAGTATTTCATTGAAAAATGTTCCTTAGAAAACTCCCTAATATGCCATACGTGTTTGCAGCCTATTTTTCTTGCCAGAAAAGCTCCAGTTCCAACCACACTGGAATTAGAATGAATAAGGTCTATATCCAAATCTCCAGTTTCCTGAAGTTTTTTGTATATCTCATTAACTTCTGCTAAGAAAGACTTTTTTCTAATGTGCTTCTTAACCATAAAACGGGCAAACCCAGCATACATAGCTTGCCACTGAGTTACATTGTTAATAATAACTTTTACACCCATTTTCTCTAAAGCAGAGGAAAACTGACCTTCTGCCGGGATAACAACTATAGGAGTATAATCCTTCTGGTCTACCAGCTTACTAATAAGCTTATACATAGCCTTGTTAGCACCATATAGATTGTCATAATGGGTGATAAAAAGTATCTTCATTAAGCCTACTTAATAACCTCGCTCTTATCTCGAAGAACTGCCTTACCTTCATTAATCTCAAAGATAGCATCGCAGTTTCTGATAGTTGTTAATCTGTGGGCAACTATAATCATAGTCTTTGAACCATGGAGGGAATCAATAGCCTCCATAACAGCTGTTTCTGTCTCTGTATCAAGAGCTGATGTAGCTTCATCAAGAACAAGAATCTGTGGATTTTCATAAAGAGCTCTGGCTATAGCAATACGCTGTCTCTGTCCACCCGAAAGTCTTACACCTCTTTCACCAACCATAGTGTCCAGACCTTCTGGAAGTTCTCTGATAAATTCAGCAAGCTGAGCCTCTTCAAGGGCCTTCCAAACTCTGTCTTCATCGATTTTATCCTGATATATACCAAATGCTACGTTATTTCTAATTGTGTCATCTGTAAGATATACAGCCTGTGGCACATATCCTATAATCTTTGACCATCCTGGAAGATTCTCATATACATCCTGGCCATCAAGCATAACATGACCTTCCTGTGGTTTAAGAAGTCCAAGAATAACATCTGCAAGTGTTGTTTTACCTGCACCAGATGGTCCAATAAGAGCAACTGACTGGCCCTTCTTAACTGACATGGCAAGCTGACGGAGAACTGGCTCCTGGCCCTGTGGATACTTCCATGTAATATTATCAATCTTAAGCTCATTATCGAATGTCATAGGAACAATCTGATCTTCAGGAATAAGCTTAACCCTGTATGTATCGTCATTTTCAATATCCTTAAGCATCTCGTACATAGAATCAAGTCTAGGTCTGTTATACATAATTGCATTAAGGTTAGTTGTAAGTCTTGAAACTGATGGGAATAATCTAAATGCAGCAAATGCTATAATAGCAAGCTTTGTAACAAATCCCGTGATATCATCTGTCATATTAAGTCTTACAACAACGATACCAATTAAACCTCCTACACAAACTACTTCATATACATTGGCAGGAATAACATTAAGGAAATTATTTCTCTTAGCTGCCTTAGCTGATAACGAGCATGTTTTATTGAAATTGTCAGCAAAATATTCCTGACGATTCATAACCATAATCTCTTTAATACCGTTAAATGCCTGAGTTAAGTACTGAAGATTCTTACCATCGCAGTCACGTCCTATACGGCCAAAAAGTTTAACAAGTCTCTTAAGTCCAAAGAAAAGGATAAGCATACATGAACCAAGGATACCTACAAGGGATATTGCCAGAATAGGATCAACACAGACAATATATACACTTATCGCACCTATAGTAAAAACTTCTGCTACTACTCTGAATAAGTAGAAGAATACAGCAAATACACCAACTACATCCTGAGTAATACTCCTGATTAAAACCGATGAGTTAACACCAAGATGGAAAAGATATGAGCTGTGTAAATATGTATTAGCTAGTTTTATAGAAAGATCTCTTTGAACCCCTGTTGAATACCAAGCCTGTACATATTGCGAAAACATAAGATACAGATTCTTAAGTATATAAACTATTATGATAAATATACCAAGAATAGTTATAGTCTCCATACTGGACTTTGGAGTGAAAAATTTGTATAAAAGCTTTGTATACCATTTGCTATTAAGTTCATCTGGACTCATAATAGCTTCTATAAATGGAAGGATGGCAGAAACACCAAGTAGTTCCCACATCGAACCTATAAAGGCTATAATAGTTACTACTACATACTGTCTCTTTTGCTTTCCATTAATTACATAATTTAGTTTCTTAAAGATGTCTTTAACTGCTTTCATTAGGTTTAATCCTTTATTTTTATATTGCGATTATTACTTAACTTCGTCGTTTTCTATCATTTTACGTTTTTCATGCGAAAGTTCATTAAGTCTCAATTCAAAATCACGCCTGTTCTTAGTAACCATATCTGATAAGAACATACCATTAAAGAAAGACTGAACTGCTGCCACTTCTATAAATCCTGAAACCACAAGTGTTGGCATGTTCTCTACAAGACCAGAGTTAATGAATCTTGCAAATACATATGCAAACATAACCATAGCAACAAGAGTCATAATAGCCGCAAGCCAGGTAAAGAATCTAAATGGCTTATAGTTCTTATAAAGTTTAACAATAAGAGTAAGAACCTTGGCACCATCAGAGTAAGTATTAAGCTTAGACTGGCTGCCTTCTGGTCTGTCTCTGTATTCAACTACTACGTTGCCAACAGCCATCTGATTAAAGACAGCATGTATTGTCATCTCTGTTTCTATTTCAAATCCCTTGGAAAGAACTGGATAAGACTTAACAAATTCATATGACATAGCTCTGTAGCCTGTCATAATATCCTTAATCTCACAACCAAAAAGCTTGTTAATGCTGTTTCTAACTATGGTATTACCAAAGTTGTGAAATAATCTCTTATTCTCTGTAAAATAAGTTGATGATAAACGATCGCCAACTACCATATCATAATTCTCATTAAGGACCATATCTGCCATCTCTCTGGCATTTTCAAAAGGGTATGTGTCATCCCCATCTATCATTATGTAGCAGAGGGCATCTATCTCTCTAAACATCCTTCTGATAACATGGCCCTTGCCCTGCATATGCTCGTATCTAACAACAGCGCCTGCTGCCTCCGCCTTCTTAACTGTTTCATCAGTTGAATTGTTATCATATACATAGATAACAGCTTCTGGAAGGGCTGCTTTTGCGTCATTTACTACTTTTTCAATTGTCTTTTCCTCGTTGTAGCAAGGAATAAGTACTGCTATTTTGTCCATATTCACCTCATGACATGGTGGGCTAATTAGCCCTTTTTCTCTTCATGACAAGCATCTAGAAATGCTCTGGTCTTCCTGTCATAATCTTCTTTGTGCTGATAGAGTTCTTCTCTCATCAGGTCTATATCTTTATATATACTTGGATGAACCTTGCCAGTAGATACACCGCCAATTTCGTGTATAGTTATTGGCTTTCCCATCCATCCAAACTTAAGTCCCTGACCTAGAAGCTTTATATAGTATGGGTAATCTTCAACCAGATGGTACTTCTCATCAAAGAAACCATATTGCTTAAATAAGTCACGGCTATAAACTACTGCACAGCCACTAATTAAGTTACGCTGTCTAATCATATAGTTCATAAGCTTCTTTGGCATAAACTTAAGCCTAAGTCCCGTAACTAGATTAGGTCTTACCTTGCTGTGTCCATTCTGATACATATCTATGTGTCTTGAAGCTAGGATTAGTCTGCCTGACTTTTCAAGAATCCCTACTGCTCTAGATACTGCATCACTAGCTGCAAATGCGTCCCCAGAAGATAGTGGAATCAGGTATTTGCCAGTGCTGCAACTGAGAACCTTGTTAATATGCTTAACTGTTCCAACGTTCTCTGGGTTAAGCAAAAGTTCCACATCCTGGAATCTTTCTTTTAACCTGTCCTGGTATTTTTTTAGAAGGCTAGTGTCATACTTTGTAGATCCGTCATCGCTGATTATAATCTGCATATCATCCATATCCTGCCTCAAGACAGACTCTACAGTTTTCTCCATACCATCTTCATTGTTGTATACAAGAATATATACTGTTACTTTATGTTTTATATCAAGCATCGTGCTCCCAATCATCCATCTCAGGTTTTAATTCTTCAACTTCCTCAGCCACCTTAACTGTAGCTGCTTCCTGCCATACCTTAGTATCTGAGTTATCGTATGTAAGTTTTCTTACGTGGTACTGAACATCTTCCATAATCTTTCGGTTAGCTGAAAGCACGTCTGCCATAATACCGATAATAAAGGTTACAAAACCAATAATCATAAGTGTACAGGCAAGTATAAGTGACTGTATATGACCTTCACTGTTATGCTGTAAGTAAAGAATCAGGAATCTAAATCCAATAACGAAACCTATTGTAAATGGCACAAATCCTATAATAGAAAGGCACATAAGTGGTCTGTACATAAGAAGTGCTCTAAGGATTGTAAGCATAGACTTCTTGATGTATGAACCCATACTTGAGAATAATCTGGACTTTCTTAGTTCTGGATTAGTTCTAATAGGCACTGAAGTAATGGCCATCTTATTTCTTCCGGCCTGCACAATGGTTTCAAGTGTATATGTATACTCGTTTATAACATTGATATGCATAGCTGCTTCTCTTGAGTAAGCTCTGAATCCTGATGGTGCATCAGGTATCTTTGTCTTTGAAGCCTTTCTAACAACCCAGCTACCAAAGTGCTGGAGTTTCTTCTTAAGCCATGAAAAATGCTCTGTATCATCAATTGGTCTTTCACCTACTACTATATCAGCCTTACCATCAAGAATAGGTCTAATAAGTGTTTCAATATCATCACCACAGTACTGGTTATCTGCATCAGTATTAACTATAATATCGGCTCCATATGAAAGACATGCTTCTATACCTGCCATAAAGCCTTTTGCAAGTCCCTTATTTCTTGAGAAGCTAACTACATGATGAACTCCCCAGTTAACTGCAACTTCAACAGTCTTATCAATACTACCGTCATTGATAATAAGGTATTCTATTTCATCTATACCATCTATATGCTTAGGAAGATCATTGAGGGCTATCTCAAGTGTTTCTGCCTCGTTATAACATGGAATCTGAATAATAAGTTTCATCGCTTTCCTCTCTTTCAAATATGGGCCATTAGTAGCCTGGGCTATATAGCATAATAGCTATTGGACTTTCAAATCTTACTGCTTCGCTTGGATAAGGAATTACAGTAGTAATAAATCTTTCATAGCAAGATGTTTCCATCTTGGTCTTATATACATATCTGTACTTTCCACTTTCATCATTTATGATTCCTGTATCATACAAAGCAACATATATATTGTCATAGTTACCTGCATGGGCTGCTATTACAGCATCCAAGGAATCTGCCCTTGCATATAAAACATCTGCCCCTGTTAAAGCATCAAGTGGCAGGGCAAATACACTGCTAAACAATAAATCCTGATCAAGGATAATAACCAGATCTTTCTCACCTATGCAGGAAGCCATACCCTCTATGTTGCCATAACTGCAATAGGTTGAATCCTGATACTTATAAAGCATAACTGACTGCTTAATAAGTATTGCCATACATACTATAGCTACCGGAGCTACTATCCTCCAGCTAAAGTAGTCAAGTAGACAGGCACCTGCCAGTACAAATATAAATATAAACGGTGTGAAGTATCTTGCGTAGTAGTAATAATAATACACAAGTACCCACATAATACCGCAGTAGAAGAATGCACAGTAAAGTACTGAACAAGCAAGTATAAGCTTGTTTTTATCTCTTATAATCTTCTTTCTAAGAAGTATCATCCAAATAATAGCTGCTGGGAGAATGATATAGCCAGTAGCCATAAGGATTCCCATAATCGAAAGTCTTGATATCATACACCCCTGTCGGTATGCCTTTATTCCCTTATACAGGAAAAATGCCACCACCATAAGAGTTATAGACAAAAAGACTATACTTCCAATCTTGCAACCTTTTTTAGTAGTTCTAACCTTCTTACAGCTAAGATGAATCTTAGTTCCAATAGGTGTATATGCTATGAATATAACCACTATTGAAAGAAGTATCATAAGTATCCAGACAATATATAAAAAGTTGTCCTCAGTTAAGAGACCATTTGTTTTTGAAAATAGTACCTGGTAGTTAAATACTGTGTACTTGGTAAACCTTGAAAACATCATAGTTACACCAGATACATAACCAATAAGAGCACATACCATGCCAAGTACATAATCTCTTCTTCTGGTAATAATATAGGCTGCCCCAAAGCTTACAACCACTACAGGCATAAATACTGTAGTCGTTACATGCAGGAAAGCTGCTGCTACTATTGGAAGTGCTGCAAGTATTCCAAGTTTTTTCTTTGAGCTTTCAGTAATAAGCTGATAGAAACAGCTAAGAAACATACCAACTGCTATCTCAGTAAGAACATTCTTAGATGACCACATAACTATAGGACATATACCAACCAAAGCCGACGCTATAGTTCTTGTAATGACCTTATGTCCAAGGTTACCGCTTATAAGATAAGTATTAGCAACCATAAGAAGGAGCAATAAGGTAAGCATACCATTCATGTTGCTAAGACCAAACATAGTTCCCCATAAAGCAAGAAGGGCTGGAAATGTTGGTATACCATGTGTTACACCAGCCACACTACTTGGTGATACCTGGTCAACATCTGAAAGTCTGTAAAATCCTCTCATAGTAGAAAGTTCTGTTTTAAACAGTTCTCTCTCATAAGGATTAACCAATTCGTAGTACTCTTTAAAGTCTATATTGTTATCAAAGTTCCCACCCATGTAATACATGGCTCTTATCTGATACAGTCCCTGATCCTGGTCTGTATTATAATAACCTGCTGTTTCCTTACTTGATAAAAATGCACAGAGGGTAAGAACTATTGCAAGTGGGATATATTCTTTTATCTTGAATTTAATCTTTGGGATATTTCTGCCTGCAAGAAAGATGAAGGCTGCTGATACTGCCGCGAATATAACTATGGATATAAGCTGAGTTCTGATAATAGAAAAATGATTAACCCACATGAGTAGGCCTGATACTACTGTATAAGTACAAAAATAAATGCTGCTACCACATATCAGCATCTTTGCAAGATTAATCTTTTGAAATAGAACGGCTGTCATGCCCCATGACAGTAGCATTCCTAATATCCAAAGAAACAGTATCATCTGTCTATTTCCTTATACGCATAATTCATATAATTATAACATAGGCTGGCATTTATTTCATCAGAATACTATTAAAGCGTTTAACAATTATCATACCTAAAAAGCCGATAACTATACCACTTCCAATAGCAGTTAGCCACAAAACTATAAAGTACCATAAAATCTGGGATATGCCTGTCACTAAAAGAGCCACCAGAATCTGGCCTATATTGTGGGATATAGCTCCAGCCACGCTGATAGTTAATATAGCCAGTTTGCCAGTTTTCTTAAGTAAAATCATAACCAGTAAACTAATTACCGCTCCAGCCAGACTATACATAAGAGACATAGCATTACCAAATAGTAAAAATGCCATCACAACTCTTAGTAGGTTAATAATTACAGCTGCTTTAATGCCAAGCATATAAAGTGCTGAGACTATAACTATATTGGCAAGCCCTATCTTCATTCCTGGATAGGCTGCCATAAGTGGAAGTTGGTATTCTACAAAGCTAAGCATAAGTGCCAGAGCTGTAAACATACCATAAAGTGCAATTGTATATGTTTTATTCTTCTGCATATGCTATTTCTCGCCTACAATCTCAATAACTACTTTATGTGGTAAACATATAATAGACTGACCAGTAGCGCTTATTTTACCCATATTCTTACATAACTTATCAGGACAGTCAGCCTCATCAACATAAGCTTTCCCATCTTTTATCACCAGAAGATTATGACTCTCCCCATCTGTAATATCTACCGTCTGATTCTTGTATAAATCATAAGTCCCATAGACTTCATTATTCATGTTAACCCTTACAAAAAGTGGGGCTTTTGCAGTCAAAAAGAAGATAAGAAGCATGACGCCCCCTATTAAAATCAGGGATGAAATTATGATTATGTCAGTCTTATATTTCTTCATAATTACGCTCTTTGATGTAACTTCTTCTTTCCCTCTATATACACAGAAAACGTATAAACTTCTTATCTAGAGAAAGAAGTTTATACGTCTATTTTAATCTTTATCCTATCCACACTTTGATGGACTAGTCTTATTCTACAGTAACTGACTTAGCAAGGTTTCTTGGCTTATCTACATCAAGACCCTTGGCAAGTGATACATAGTAACCAAGAAGCTGAAGTGGAATAATTGCAAGGCTTGTTGTAAAGTGAGAGTCAGTCTTTGGAATATAAGCAACAAAGTCAGCTGTATCTTCAATAGCATAGTTACCGTAAGTTGTGATACCCATAAGATATGCACCTCTTGCCTTACATTCAACCATGTTAGATATAGTCTTCTCGTAAAGGTGCTTCTGAGTAAGAGCTCCAATTACAAGTGTATTATCTTCAATAAGACTTATTGTTCCGTGCTTAAGCTCGCCTGCTGCATATGCCTCAGAATGTATATATGAGATTTCCTTCATCTTAAGGGATCCCTCTAAGCTGATAGCATAGTCGATACCTCTACCGATAAAGAAGATATCATGTGCATTGCAGAACTTAGAAGCAAACCACTGGATACGTTCCTTGTCTTCAAGAATCTTTGTAATCTTATCTGGAATAGTCTGAAGTTCCTTTATGTATGAAATATACTTCTCATCTTCAATTGTGCCGCGAATCTTGGCAAATTCAAGAGCTATAACATAAGCTGCAATAAGCTGTGTACTGTATGCCTTAGTTGTAGCAACTGCTATCTCAGGACCAGCAAGTGTGTAGAAGCAGTAATCTGCCTCTCTGGCAATAGATGAACCTACAACATTAACAATTGCAAATGTCTTAACTCCAGCATCCTTGGCAAGTCTAAGTGCTGCAAGTGTATCAGCAGTTTCACCTGACTGGCTAATAAGAATAACCAAATCATTCTTATTAAGCATAGGATCTCTGTATCTGAATTCAGATGCAAGTTCTACTCTAACTGGTACTCTTGCAAGATCTTCAATAACGTACTGAGCTGCAACGCCAACATGGTATGCAGAACCACAAGCTACGATATATATCTGATTAGCATCCTTCACGATATCTTCTGAAAGACCTACTTCAGAAAGGTCAATCTTGTCATCCTTAATTACAGAACTGATTGTATCAGCTACTGCCTTAGGCTGCTCGTGAATCTCTTTCATCATAAAATGCTCGAATCCGCCTCTTTCAGCAGCTTCAGCATCCCATGTAATCTCTGTAGTCTTCTTCTGAACCTCATCACCATCAAGGTTATAGAAATGAACCTCACCTGGTGTAAGTCTTGCTATCTCAAGATTGTCGATGTAATAAACTTCTCTTGTATACTTAAGAATAGCTGGAACATCTGATGCTACATAGCTGGCATCATTGTTCACACCAATAATCATAGGGCTATCTTTTCTGGCAACCCAGATTTCTCCTGGATAGTCATGGAACATAACTGCAAGAGCATATGAACCTCTAACACGAACCATAGTTTTAGCAAGAGCATCGATAGGTCCTATATTGTACTTCTTGTAATAGTAATCAACAAGCTTAATAGCAACTTCTGTATCAGTCTGGCTATAGAAGCTATAATCATGTCTGATAAGCTTCTCCTTAAGTTCCTGGAAGTTTTCTATAATACCATTATGTACGCCGACAACATTGGAAGTTCCGTCTGATGAGCTTCCTGCGTCACTGTTAGATATATGTGGGTGAGCATTGGCCTCAGATGGCTGTCCATGTGTAGCCCATCTTGTATGACCTATACCACATGTACCTTCAACACTTGTACCACCGTCAGTTTTTTCTGCAAGAATCTTAAGTCTACCCTTAGCCTTAACAACCTGTACTGGCTTGTCGCCATCTCTTACAGCAAGACCTGCAGAATCATAACCTCTATATTCAAGTTTTGACAGACCATCAAGTAATATTGGAGCTGCCTGTTCATTTCCTACGTATCCTACAATACCGCACATAAAATCATGTTCTCCTATTAGTTTAAAAACTTTAACTATTTTATCATTAGTTAGGGCGTAAAGCAATTAGAAGGCTAAACCCTAAGATTCCGTAACATAACCGGCTTATGATGAAGTATGCATATGTTAGCAACATAGCCTCCGCTACCATAAAAACCTGCTATATCATCCAGCCTTGCCTCTACCTCTTTTGGACTAATGATAGTGGCTTTTCCCTGCGATATAAGCTCATCTTTAACTTTCTTATACTCCTCATAGCCCTGAAAGTTAAACATAGTCAGATTTTCTTCATAGTTATCTTCCTGAGCCCACAGGATTTTTACAGGATAAGAAGCCACTTCTTTAAGCTTTCTAAGAGCACCTTCACTGTCAGTAAAGAAATCTGAGATGCTTATATATAGCATAATTGTTTTATCTGTATTTTTATTGCATGAAGAATTAAGTTGACCTTCCTTCTTATCCTCTGAAAACAGGAGTTTAACTTTTTCTTCCCACTTAGTCCAAGGCGCCTTTTCGGTTAGATATTCAAGATAGAAATCCACTGAATACTGACTCCAAAGTCTAATCTCATCACTATAGATGATCCCTGGCACTGAAAGATAATATCTTGCATTGGCCCTGGACTTAAGGTCATCTTTTTCAATCTCCCCAAGCTCAAATGGTGGAACATATATTAACTTATCGCAATAATCCCTTATATTTGATGTGTAAAAGAATGGGTGAACTATCTTTCCACTTTCATATTCGTCATAAGGATTTTGAATATATATTTTGTCAAAATGATTATGACCAAAATCAAAATTATGATAATCGGTTAGATTTATATCTTCCCCAAACTTTTCATAATCCCAAAGTGAATCTTTTATATTGCCATCATCACCTCTAGAAGCATATGGTACTGGCATAACATATACTTCTGTTTCAGAAGAAACCGGTGAGGAATCCTTCACCATATAAGAATCATATATTGGTTTTAACCAGTTCCAATCCCCCGCTTTCACAGGAAGTATTAAAACTTTTTCTTTGTGAGGTCTATCCGTAACATATGTTTCAACCACTTTGTCAGTAGCATCTTTTAGTTCTGACACCTTATCATTAATTATAGATTGTTCATTTTGTGAACTAATACTTTCGAATAGTCCAAATATCTTCTCACAGTATGCTTCCAAGCAGGCAACTACCAACTTAGTTTTACTCTCATTAACAGTGTCCTCGCCAGCCCCGAATCTATTCTCAAGCTCGGTTCCCACAGCGATAGCAACTTCCTGGCACTTCTGAAGTAAGGCTCCTGTGTCACTATAGTTACCAGCAGCAATACATGCCTTAATAGTAGCCATAGCATCACGGAGTACTTTAATATATCCTCCCACCATATCTGAAGAGAGGAGATGTTCCACTCGCTTGCTATTATCGATTTCAACATCTTTAAGTTCGTATGTGTATGGAGGAATCTTCCCCTTTTGAATCAGTTCTTCTTCCTGATGACAAAAGAATGGATAGTCATGTATACCGCCTTTTCTACAAGCCTTAGTCCATAATTCTCCATAGGAAATAGTTAGATACTTATCATATCCAGCAATAACATTGATTTTGCCAGTTTCAAACGGCAGTTCAATACATTTATCAAACATCTCTAGTGGAAATACGTGATTCTTGTACGTTACCCAAAATGGCATAACAGTTACCGCTTTGGCATCCTCTCCCGAATACTCAGAAAAAATAGTATCAAGGGTTCTAAGAAGTGCCGGCATCACACCAACAGATAAATCAATATCCATACCAGCATACTTTTTAACCTTGTATGCCACTTCCTTCTTATCTGCTTTTGCCGGATTATCCTTGACGCTGTTAATGATGTGGTAAACCTCTTCTGCGCGAAGTCGTCTTCGTTCCTCCATTTCAGGATCTGGATACATATAATCAAGTGGGAATATATCTATACCTGCTACGTATGGGAATCCATGATTTTGAGCCAGGTAATCATTGGACAGGTTGATACCATTACTTCCAGTAATTCTGGTTAAGAAGTTATCATACGCTGCCTCTTTATGAATATTAAGAATCTTGTAGCCTTCCGGAAGCTCCTCTGCAGCTACCTTATTAAACTTTTCGTAATCATTTCTGAACATGCAAATATCAAGGTCATCATCCCAAGGAATAAAACCTTCGTGTCTTGCTGCTCCCATAAGAGTTCCATAGTCAGCAAACCATCTGATATTGTACTTCTTACATATTTCGACTACTTTTTCCAGAACATCCATCTGGTAGGCCCAGGACCTCTTTACCATACCTGGTATAAAGAAGTTTTCCCTAACCTCATTTTCGAAATATGATGGTTCGAAATTCATTCGATTAACTCTCCCCCGCTAACATCACTCAGAAATAATATTATATGTTTCTGGACGGCGGTCTCTAAAAAGCCCCCATGCAAGTCTGTCTTTAGCAAGAGCATCAAGATCAAACTCTGCTGTAAGAATCTCCTCTTTATCCTTTGAGCCATCACAGATAATCTCTCCTGTGGCATCTGTTATAAATGAACTGCCATAAAATACAAGACTTGAAGACTGATTACCATTTTCCTTGCAAGGAGTTACATCTTCTTTACCGATACGATTAGCCGCAATAACTGGCATAAGGTTAGCTGCACTGTGGCCCTGCATAACTCGTCTCCAATGACCAGATGAATCTGTATCAAGAATAGGCTCGCTTCCTATAGCTGTTGGATAAAGAAGCAGCTCTGCTCCAAGAAGGGCCATAGATCTTGCTGTTTCTGGGAACCACTGGTCCCAGCATATTCCTACACCTATCTTGCCATAAGCTGTATCCCAAACCTTAAAACCAGTATTTCCTGGTGTAAAGTAAAACTTCTCCTGATAGTAGTGGTCGTCTGGAATATGATTCTTTCTGTATACTCCAAGCACTGTGCCATCAGCATCTATCATAGCAATAGAGTTGTAAAGAACATTGCCATCCTTCTCGTAGAAGCTAATAGGCATAACAATATGAAGTTCCTTACAAACCTTCTGAAAATGCTTTACGGCGTCATTGTCCTCTACACTTTTAGCGAAATCATAATATTCATATCTTCTTTCCTGACAGAAATACTGTCTCTCAAAAAGTTCAGAAAGAAGAATTATATCTGCACCATCTGCAGCTGCCTTTCTAACAAAGCCCTCTGCCTTAGCAATATTCTCATTTACATTGTCACTGCAGGCCATCTGCACTGCAGATACTTTTACTTTTCTCATATGCAATCCTCTTTCAATCGAATCATCCCCAAGCTGTGGGATAATTATAGGCTCTATAGCCGTTTACTCATCATTAGTTATGGCAAGGGAATCTGCTGGGTTATACAGTGAATATTACCACCACCAAGTAGGATATCCCTGGCCACTATTCCAACTGCTTTCCTTGACGGAAAAACCTTCCCAATTATTTCTAAAGCAAGCTTGTCATTAATATCTCCAAACTGTGGTACCAATACCGACTTATTACCAACATAGAAATTAACATAGCTGGCTGCCAGTCTTTCACCAACTTCTCTGGTATCCTCACCTTCTTCGAATTCATATCCTTCAAGGTCATCTTCTGTAATAAAGATAGGTTTTGAAGGTATCGGAAGTTTGATAACCTCTATTTTATTACCATCAGCATCTGTCTCTTTTACTAATATATCATAGGCAGCTTTGCTTCTAGTATATTGTGGGTCATCCACGTCATCAGTCCATGCAAGTAGTACTTTCCCCTCCTCTGTAAAGCAGGCGAAGTTATCTACATGGCCGTTGGTTTCGTCATTATATATACCCTCATCTAACCAGATTATCTTTCTAAGATTAAGATAATCTTTAAGTTTATTTTCTATTTCTTCCTGAGTCATAGAAGGGTTACGTCCCTGACTAAGGAGGCATTCCTTTGTAGTAAGTAAAGTTCCCTTACCATCAACATGGATGGAACCACCTTCTAACACAAAATCCCTGGCATCATATATATCTGCCTTTAGTTCATTGCAGAGGATTCTTGCCACTTCCTGGTCCTTATCCCATGAAGCATATAAACCATCAAAGGTTCCGCCCCAAGCATTGAACTGCCAGTCTATACCTCGAAGGATAGCGGCCTTATTCACTACAAATGTTGGTCCAACATCTCTTGCCCAGGCATCATCAGACTCACCTTTGATTATATGAATATGTTCACATAGTGAACTATTTGTCCCGTCAGATTTCTTTAACATGCTAAGAGCACTGTCATATGCATTTTCCGAAGCAAGAACATATACCTCTTCCCCTTTAGCAAGTTCAAAGATTATATTCCGAAATGCCTCCCTAGCATACTTTGCGCCATAGCACCATGAGCCTGGTCTTTCAGGCCATATCATAAAGGTTCCTATATGTGGTTCGTATTCTGCCGGCATCCTAAATCCATCTGCTGCCGGTCTGGTATTTGTTATAATCATTATTGACCTCTAGGAAGACAAATCACATATATAATTTGTCTGATTTATAGTTTCCTTAGCTGAGTCTGCCTTTAAAATCTTCGTAGCCGAACTCTTTTATAATCCTGCAATTACCATCTTTATCCATAGCAGCAATAGCCGGAAGAGGAATACCATTAAAGGTGTTATTTTTTACCATAGAATAGATAGCCATATCTTCAAAATAGAGCTTATCGCCTATCTTTATTTCATAATCAAATGAATAATCACCTATAACATCTCCTGCAAGACAGGTATTAGAAGATAACCTGTAAGTATAGTTCTTTTCTCCAGCTTCTCCACTATCCTTAAGAGGTGGTCTGTATGGCATCTCAAGTACATCTGGCATATGACAAGATGCTGAAGCATCAAGAACAAGTGTCTTAATATCGTTATCAACTATGTCTAAAACCTCTGTAACAAGGTAGCCTGCATTAAGAGCTACAGCTTCACCTGGTTCCAGATAAATTTGTAAATCATAAGTTTCCTTCATATGATTTACTAGTCTAACCAGTCTTTCTACATCATAGTCATCTCTAGTTATGTGATGACCACCGCCCATATTAAGCCACTTCATCTTATGGAGATACTTGCCAAATTTCTCTTCAACAGCCTTAAGTGTAGTTTCAAGGTCGTCAGAATTCTGCTCGCATAATGTATGAAAATGAAGCCCATCAACCATATCAGCAAGTTCATCATCAAAATCTGAAAGTCGGATTCCCATACGGGAACCTGGTGCACATGGATCATATATAGCATGGTCAGTTTGGGTAGAACATTCTGGATTGATTCTAAGACCTATACTAACTTTTCTATTCCCTGACTGGTTCACTTTATCAACCAAATCTTTATATTTTAAAAGCTGATTTCTAGAATTAATAATTACATGGTCGCAGATGTTAAGAATCTCTTCCATATCCTGCTGTCTATAGGCTGGTGAGAACACGTGATTTTCCTTATGCATTTCCTCGTAGCCAAGCTTAGCCTCATAAAGACCACTGGCTGTAGTACCACTAATATATTTACTTATAAGCGGATATTCATAGAAAGCAGAAAAACACTTTTGAGCAAGAAGAATCTTAGCCCCAGTTTTTTCTTCTACGTCATGTAATATTTTAAGATTATCTTCCAATTTGCCTTCATCAATTACATAGCAAGGAGTAGGAAGTTCATTTATTTTCATAGTCACTCTCATTCCATCAAGCAAAACTGCTTGATATTCCTAATAATCATAAACACCTATATTATACAAAAAACTGATGCTAACTAAAACCCTAGTTAACATCAGTTTATTCTTAAAATTTAACTAAATCCCAGCAGCAAGTTCCAAGTTAACCGCCGCCTTATTAGCCAATCTGTAATTAGTCTACAAGCTTTGGATTCTCATCTACGACCCATGGAAGGCCCCACTTATTAAGTGCTTCCATATATGGATCTGGATCAAACTCTTCAACTGTGTATACACCTGGACGTTTCCAAAGACCGCTAACTACCATCATAGTTCCAATCATAGCTGGCACGCCTGTTGTATATGATATAGCCTGTGACTCAACTTCTTTGTAGCATTCCTGATGGTCGCAGACATTGTAAATATAGATAGTCTTTTCCTTGCCGTCCTTGACACCTGTGTAGATACAACCGATGTTTGTCTTACCTACAGTTCTAGGGCCAAGTGTTGCTGGATCTGGAAGAAGTTCCTTAAGGAACTGGATAGGAACTATTTCCTGGCCCTGGAATTTAACCGGAGTAGTTGAGAGCATACCTACATTTTCAAGACACTTCATATGTGTAAGATAGCTCTGACCAAATGTCATAAAGAATCTGATTCTCTTAACGCCTGGAATATTCTTTGCAAGAGATTCTATCTCCTCATGGTGAAGAAGGTACATATCCTTCATACCAACTTCTGGGAAGTCATACTCTCTCTTAATTGACATAGCAGGTATCTCTACCCAGTGACCATCTTCCCAATAAGAACCCGGAGCAGACACCTCTCTAAGGTTAATCTCAGGGTTAAAGTTAGTTGCAAACGGATAACCATGGTCACCGCCATTGCAGTCAAGAATATCTATAGTATGTATTTCATCAAAATAATGCTTAAGAGCATATGCTGTAAATACTGAAGTTACACCTGGATCGAAACCTGTACCAAGTATACCTGTGATACCAGCCTCCTTGAACTTGTCCATATATGCCCACTGCCATGAATAATCGAAGTATGCACTAAAGCCAAGCTCCTTGCATCTCTTCTCATATACTTCTCGCCACTTAGGATCGTTAGTATCCTCAGCTTCATAGTTAGCTGTATCAATATATGGAACTTTGCATTCTACACAGGCATCCATAATAGTAAGATCCTGATATGGAAGTGCAAGATTAAGCACTGCATCTGGCTTATAGCTATTAATAAGCTTTACAAGTTCCTCTACATTATCAGCATCAACCTGTGCTGTTGTTATAACAGTTTTAGTCTTCCCCTGAAGTTTTTCCTTAAGGGCATCGCACTTAGAAACTGTTCTACTTGCAATCATAATCTCTGTGAAAACATCGCTGTTCTGGCAGCATTTGTGGATTGCTACAGAGGCTACGCCACCGCAGCCGATAATCATAACTCTAGACATTATCCTCTATCCTCCTCTTCTTCCAATAAATCTTCAACATACTTAGGAAGCATAAATGCTCCTACGTGAAGATTGGTTGTGTAGTACCATGTTTCCAGGCCACGTTCATTCCATCTGGCAGCATTGAAATCATCAAGTGGATGATACTTCTTAGAAGCAAATCCAAAAAGCCAGTAACCTGCAGGACAGGTTGGGATATGAGCCTGATAAACTCTACTAAGTGGAAAACTCTTATAAACTTTTCTATGCATACTACGGCAAGGTTCCTCATCCTCATCAAAGAATGGACTTCCGTGCTGGTATACCATAATTCCATCTTCTTTAAGCGCCTTATAGCAAGAACCATAGAACTCCTGTGTAAAGAGTCCTTCCTCATGTCCAAATGGATTGATGGAATCATTAACAATAATATCGTATTCATTCTGAACGGTTCTAAGGAAGTGTAAACCGTCCATATAATATATATGTACTCTTGGATCTTCGAAACCTGAAACCTGCTGTGGGAAGTACTTCTTACATACATCCACCATCTGCTCATCAGGTTCAACTATGTCGATAGACTCAATCTCTGGATACTGGGCAAATGTCGAAGCAACACCACCATCGCCACCACCAAATATAAGAACTTTCTTTACATTAGGGTGAACTGCCATAGGTACATGAGTAACCATCTCATCGTATACAAATTCATCAGCCTCTGAGAATACAATATCACCATCAGAAACCAGCACCTTACCAAACTCTGGTGTATCAAGTACATCGAATCTCTGATAGTCACTCTCCCCAGAATAAAGCTGAGAATTAGTTCTAATTGAGAACTTTACATTATCTGTATGACGTTCTGAAAACCACATTTCCATATGCGTAAACCTCTAATATTTCTAAGCCCATAGGGCATTATACTAATACGTTAAGATAGTTAGCTTCGATATCTTCTGTACCCTGAAGGGAACATCCCTTCTCCTTGGCATAGATGATATAATCAACAATTTCTTTAGTAATTCTCTCGCCTGGAGCAAGAATAGGTATTCCTGGTGGATAGCACATAATAAACTCTGCACATATATGTCCAACAGACTGACGAAGTTCCAGCGACTTCTTATCAGAGTAGAATGCCTGCTGAGGCGAAACCACAACCTCAGGCTGTATATAATCGCCACTTATCATAGGCTTCTGCTCTCTCTCATGAAGACGTTTGATATCTGCCAAAGCATTAACAAGTCTTTCGATATCTCTTATTCTGTCGCCTATTGAAATATAAGCAAGAATATTACCGATATCACCAAATTCTATCTGAATATCGTACTCATCTCTAAGAAGGTCATATACCTCAATACCGGTAAGACCCATACCCTGTGTATAGACAGATAGCTTAGTTACATCATAGTCATATACGCTGGTCTTATTAACAAGTTCCTTGCCATAAGCGTAATATCCGCCAATTGCATTAATCTCTTCTCTGGCATACTCTGCCATATCAACAACCTTGGCAAATGACTCACGACCTCTTAAAGCCAGGTTTCTTCTTGAAATATCCAGGCTTGATATAAGAAGATAAGAGGCTGATGTAGTTTGAGTAAGGTTAATAATCTGTCTTACATAGTCTGCATTAATTCCATTATTAGTAAGAAGAAGCGAGCTCTGTGTAAGACTTCCTCCCGATTTATGCATAGAGATGGCAGACATATCTGCTCCAGCCTTCATAGCATTAACAGGAAGATTTTCACCAAAATAGAGGTGTGTACCATGAGCCTCATCTACTAGCATCTTCATACCATGTTTATGTACAAGATCTGTAAGAGTCTTAAGATCTGAACATATGCCATAATAACTTGGATTATTTATAAGAACAGCTACAGCGTTTGGATGTTCCTTGATAGCCTTCTCCATATCCTTAGGCTCTACACCCAGCGCTATACCGATTCTCGGTTCTGTCTTAGGTTCTACATATACAGGTACTGCTCCGCACATAACAAGAGCATTGATAGCACTCTTATGCACGTTACGAGGAAGGATAATCTCCTGGCCCGGCTTACAGTTTGCCATAATCATACTTTGAACAGCAGATGTAGTTCCACCTACCATAAGGAATGCATGCTCTGCGCCAAATGCCTCGGCTGTAAGTTCCTCTGCTTCCTTAATTACGCTTACTGGATGGCAAAGGTTATCAAGTGGTTTCATGGAGTTTACATCTAGAGAGACGCACTTTTCCCCTAGAAGTTCCACTAGTTCAGGGTTACCTCTGCCTCGCTTATGGCCAGGTACGTCAAAAGGTACTACTCTTCTCTTTTTAAACTGTTCAAGCGCTTCGTAAACTGGAGCGTGTTTTTGTCTTTCTATGTTCACGTCATAAAACCCCTAAACAAGGATAGTCTTTTTCATATTACGCCCTATTATAACATCATTTTTCTCTATATGATATTCCTATTTTTACATATTTCTTCATTGTTTTTCGTTGGTACGCTGCGCTCCAAAACCTGCATCTGCCTGCATATTGACAAAAGCAAAAGAAAGTGGTTTAAAATAACTGTACATATAATATTACATATTAGGAGTTAATAAATGATATATACAACTAAGTATAGGCCCGGTCTTTCAGATATTAATCAGGACTATACAGTAAAGAAATCAGCCATACTAAAAATACTTGAGGATTCAGCCGGTTTCCATACCGATGCTGTAGGACTTGATGGTATCGATAAGATTAATGAAACAAGAAGAGCCTGGGCCATACTAGACTGGCAGGTTGAAATTTTAGAACCTATAAGATATGGCGACGATCTTACAATAAAAACTTGGAGTAGGAAATTTAAACGTACATGTGCTTACAGAGACTTTGAAATATTTAAAGATGATAAGGTTTGCGTCAAGGCTAGTTCCAGATGGTTCATTATTGATATAGATAAGAGGCTTCCTGTTAGAATAACCGAAGAGATTTCTAATCCTTATGAATCTGAAGACAGAGCTGTTTTTTCTGATGAAGACATGACAGAACATCCTACTCCTCTTGAAAACTACGAAGAGGTATTCTCATATAAAACCCGTCGTAGCGACCAGGATATTATAGGTCATGTGCACAATATCAACTATCTAAACTATTTTGATGACTGTTTGGACTTTGATGAGATAGGTAAAATAAAGAATATACGCCTTTATTTTAAGAAAGAAATTCAGGGCGGTGCAGTAGTTAATATAAAGAAACATAAAGCTGAGGATGGAACATATTACTTTGCCATTGAATCAGAAGATGGCAGCGAGATTCACAGTATATGTATTATGTCGTAGGTTATAAAAAGAGGTCGCAAGATTGCGACCTCTTTTAAATTTAGTATAAGTCTTAGTTAAATATTAAAATTCCTGAATAAGCTCAAGTGTATGCTCGTCGTTCATCTTGTTACAAAGTTCAACGAACTTATCAAGTGGAACATCCTGAATTTGCTTATTTGAGCCGCGAACGTTAATTGAAACTGTGTTGTTAGCAGCTTCGTTGTCACCAAGAACCAGGATGTATGGATCCTTAAAGTTCTTGAAGTTCTTGATCTTGTTACGCATGTTCTTATCGTCGTAGTCAGCTTCAACACGGATATCGTTGTCTCTAAGGAGAGCCTCTACCTTCTTAGCATATTCGTTATGCTCTTCTCGGATAGGTACAACTGCTACCTGATATGGGCTAAGCCAGAATGGGAATGCACCTTTGAAGTTCTCGATAATGATACCGATGAATCTTTCAAGCGAACCGTAGATAGCTCTGTGAATAACTACAGGCATCTCAAGGTTTCCTTCCTGGTTAGTATATGTAAGTCCGAAGTTGTGTGGAAGCTGGAAGTCAAGCTGGATAGTACCGCACTGCCATTCTCTTCCAAGAGCATCCTTAATCTGAAGGTCAATCTTAGGTCCGTAGAATGCACCATCGCCTTCGTTGATTTCGTATCCATCCTCGCCATACTTCTCGTCAAGGATTTCCTTAAGAGCTGCTTCTGCTCTGTTCCAAACTTCGATGTCACCCATGTAATCATCTGGTCTTGTTGAGAACTCAGCTCTGTATGTTACACCAAATGTCTTGTAGATTTCATCAGCGATAGAGATGATATCTGCTATCTCTTCCTTAATCTGTGATTCCATTACAAATGTATGGTCATCATCCTGTCTGAATTCCTGTACACGGAAGAGTCCGTTCATCTGACCTGACTTCTCTTTACGATGAAGCACATCATACTCACTGTAACGGATAGGAAGCTCTTTATATGAACGGTTCTTTCTCTTAAACTCAATCATAGCATTAGGACAGTTCATAGGCTTAGCAGCCATAGTGTCGAT
This sequence comes from Lachnospiraceae bacterium NC2008, assembly GCA_000687675.1. Lineage (GTDB taxonomy): Bacteria > Bacillota > Clostridia > Lachnospirales > Lachnospiraceae > NK4A136. Next base: position 270,151 of record JHWS01000001.1, read on the forward strand.
GCTTTCACGGTTGTAGATAATAGAGCCTGCTTCGATAGTCGCTGTCTTTGTAGCAGAATTTTCATCTGTTAAATCCTCAGCAATATTCTCGATATTAACATCTGCCTTAACGTTACCTTCGATACCAGGCACGATAAACATATTGTTAAGATAGTGAGCCCAGTGACCACTTATAAGCCAAAGCTTCTTGTTGTTAATAAGTGGAGCAGAAATTTCTGAATAGTGGTGCTCATTCTGTATCATACGAGAGTATTTAAGAAGTGTCTGATACATCTGCCATCCACGTGGAAGCCAGTATGGCATACCAGGTGCTGTCTCATGGAACATGAACAGTTCAAGCTGTGCACCTATCTTCTTGTGGTCTCTTTCTCTAGCCTCTTCAATCATCTTGATATGATTGTTAAGCTGCTCTTTGTCTGGGAATGCATAGAAATAAACTCTCTGCATCTGGTCACGCTTAGCATCACCTCTCCAGTAAGCCATAGAACATGAATGAATCTTAAATGCTGCATTCATAAGCTCCTGTGAGTTATCTACATGAGGTCCACGGCAAAGATCCACATAATCTTCACCTGTGTAGTAGATAGTTATAGTCTCGTCTTCAGGCAGATCCTGAAGAAGCTCTACTTTATATTTCTGATTCTTGAAAAGTTCAAGTCCTTCAGCCTTGGTAATTTCTTTTCTGGTCCAGTCTTCGCGTCTCTTAATGATTTCACGCATCTTATTCTCGATAGTCTTGAAATCACCTTCAGTAATAGTCTTTCCTTCTGGAAGAACGAAATCATAATATGCGCCATCGCTTATCTGAGGTCCGATAGCATACTGAACGTCCTTTCCATAGATTTCGATTACAGCCTTAGCAAGTACATGCGCAAGGGAATGTCTGTAAACTTCTAAGAATTCTTCTTTTTCCATATTATTTTTCTCCTTTTTCTTAACCCCAAGCCCACCAGGCTCCGGTTTTTATTTATATTGAAGGCCTGGAATATAGCCTCAATAATCATTAGAAATTCTTAAGCTTAGATTTCTGTGTGCCGGTAAATATCATAATTACCAAGCCAAGTGAAAGTGTTATCCATACCATAGGTGACAGAAGCCCCATAACCTCGTCTGCTGCTTCTTCTTTGCTGGCAGCAACAAGCATCATAACTATAACTGCTAAGTATGTAATATAACCAAAAAAGCAAGCTGCAAGTCCGTCAGAGGCTGCACGGTAGTTAGACCTGATACCATTAGATACTAAATGGATAAAGCCAACCAATAAATAAATTGCCGATATTATAAAGAAGATTAATCCTGCAAATGCTATTAAAAGGATATAGGCTCCTGGTTCACCTTCAGCAAGTCCATCTGACATGCCTTCGAATAATTCTGACCAAAATCCTTCACGATCCGAATACTCACTTATAAGTTTAAAAAAGTAAGCTATTGTTCCCATAATTGAAGGAGTAAATCCAAATTCTCTATCAAATTCATCTAAATCACCAAAAAGCGGTGTGAAGAATGCAAATGCCCAGATTAACGTTGTAATTGCATATAAGAATAAGGCAAAGCCCTTACCAAGCATAGTCGGCTGAGCCGGATACGCTCCATACTGCTGTGTCTGAACATAAGGCTGCTGACCGTAAGGCATACCTCCATATGGTTGCTGTCCATATGGCTGATTATTAACATAATTACTTACAGGATCTGTAGCCTGCCCAACTGGACTTCCACATTTTCCGCAGAAAACCTGTCCATCTTCTACCTGACTTCCACATTTATTACAAAACATATCTTTATCCCCCCTGCAATGCAAAAAATATTATACAATGTCATAAGTGCGCACTCTGTACATTATATAATATTTCAAGCATAAAAACAGTATTAATTTTACATATTTATTGTCTTACATAGACCTTATCATCTACGTAAGATATCCACATTGAATTCATATCTTCAGAAACTACATAGCTGTATAGGCAGCCCCAGCCATCATCACCATAAGTTAAAATATAATAACCCTTATCATCTGGACCTTTATAATTCTTTTCAGCGTATGTTGAATTGCGGAATGTATCTTCACTTGTTTCATACTCCCCATTAGGCTCATAATAAAAAGTAGTATTTATTCTGCGAACACCATTCTCGTCTTCATATATTTCAATATATTCATTAGGATCAGATTCACATACCCATTTTCCAGCAAATCTTCTATATGTATCATCAACTTGTGCTTCGTACTGTTTCTGTCTTTCTAATCTAGCTTCCTTCTCTGCCTTAGTAAGATATGCATCTTCATCGCCCTCACCTATAATAGTTCCGACTTCTGTTGCTTCATACCATACAAGAGCCTGATACTGGTTAGAATCAAGATATCTTATAGTTATGTAATTCCAATCGTTATTATAAATATTTATACCTGATATTTTTCTAACATCATCTCCATCAACTACTATTTCATCCCTTCCAATTGTATAGTTATAACCGTCCAGCTTATTAAAATCTTTATCATAAACCTCTACAGTCTTGTAGCATCTATCAAGATCATCAATTGAAAGAACAAGCTGATTGTCATAATATGTAGCCTTGTCCATCTGAAATGACTCAACGTTGTTAGGATTAACATATGTATACATTACCTTATTAATTTTTTTATTGTTATCCTTTTTGTCTTTATCATCATCTTTCTTATGGCCATCCCTGCTGGAAACTATACGCTGACGATTGTTGTCATCTTCTCTATTTCCACAACCAGATACTACTGTAGCTAAAATTATAGTTGATAGTAAAAGTAATATTCTTTTCTTCATAATGTATCCTCCTTATTCCCCTATGGAGTGTGCTCCTCTATGTTTAATATACGGATGAGAATAAAAATAATTATGGAAAAAATATTTTTTTAATAAAATTTTCTGAATATAGCATTTTTCTACAAATCTAGTGTTTATAAGGTTTTACCGACTGATTCGATAGGTAAATTTGTTATATTTTAAATCTGGTTATATACTATTTTTACAAATTGGCTATTTTTATAATATCAGTTTTGTGTAGAATAAGGTCATCAAGGAAATAAAAATCGCAGAAAAACATAGCGATTCTTGCGATTCACAATATGTAAGACTAGAAAGGAGAAAGCTATGACAACTAATGAAACAGCAATCGGAACTAAAGCGCTTTGGGGACAGGTGGAACTAAGGCAGAAGCATGCAGTAAAGTGGCTCACACTTTCAGCTATGTTTATGGCAATGAATATAGCTGTATGTACCTTCTCAATCCCGGTTCCAGGAGGTCACCTTTACCTCTGCGATACAGTAATCTGTATAGCAGCTATATTACTCGACCCATTTGGAGCATTCTTAGTAGGTGGTGTTGGAGCCTTCCTTGGAGATATGCTCTTCTATCCGGCACCTATGTTTGTGTCGCTTGTAACACACGGTTTACAGGCGCTTGTTATCTCTCTTATCGTTCACAGATCAGCTACAACAAAGAACAAACTTTTCTGGAGAGCACTTATAGCTACTACTATCGGCGGTGTGATTATGGTTATTGGTTACACACTTGGTAAGATTTATGTATATTCAACATACGCTGATGCAATACTTAAGCTTCCATTCGAAATTGCTCAGGCTGTACTTGGTATCGTTGGTTCGCTTTTACTTTGCTTCAAAGGCGGATTACTCAGCTTATTTAAAAAGCTTGAAGAAGACTAAGTTTAAACCCAGTTTCAATCTATAAGCTCATATAACAAAAAGAAGACCTGATGATATGATTCTTTTAAACCTAGTTCATATCATCAGGCCTTTGTTTTATCAGCCTAATATATAATCTTATACATCCTTGTAGTTATTATAATATTCTTCCAGTTCAGGCCTGCAACTTAAAAATATCTCAGCAAGTTTTGCATCAAAATGCTTTCCGGCATCCGCCTCTATAATAGAGAATGCTTTATCATAAGAAAATGCCTCTTTATAACACCTCTTAGAAACCAGTGCATCGAATACATCAGCCAGCGCCATGATTCTAGCCTCAATTGGAATCTCTTCACCTTTTAACCCTTCCGGATAGCCGGTTCCGTCAACCTTTTCGTGATGGTAATGTGCAACATTTACCGCTACTTTAACGAATTCTTCATCTTCTATATCAGTAAGAACTTTCCTAACTATCTCGGCTCCGTTCTTAGCGTGAGTCTTCATAACCTCATATTCTTCGTCGGTGAACTTTGCCTGCTTTCTGAGGATGGCATCGTCTACCGCGATTTTTCCAAGGTCGTGCATTGGTGCGCTTCGTGTAACCATCTTAAGGAATCGCCTGTCGATGTCATCAATCTTACCAAGAATCTTCTTTGAGAATATCTTTACAACATCGCTGGTTCTACGAATGTGTCCTCCGGTACTTAGGTCTCTAGATTCAACCATCTGTGCCATAGCAAGAAGGGATTTGTCCTGCATTTCCCTAATGTGGATGGTTTTCTCTGCAACCTTCTTGGCTAGTTCTAAGTTATAAGTATTCTTTAATGATATTGCCTGATAATGCTCGGTTTCATCTCTAAGTTCTAATGTATAGCCTACGCATCGTGACATATAATTGTCCACAGTGTGAACTATTACGTCGAAGTCTGAGTTACCGATTTTGATACTAAACTTATCGCTATGCTTATGGGATCTCTTTTCTTTGGAAGTTTTCTTGTTGTATTCCACATCGAACTTTGCCACCATACACATAAGCTCTGCTAGTACTGGGCTTACTTCTTCAACCATGTTTCCGATTTGAACATTCTTTAGGTCCTTTATTTTTCTATAAGCGTAGTCGTTGGCAGATCTAAAGCATAATTTTCTGTCGAAAGTTATAAAGCCTAATTTTCCAAGCTGCTCATCAACGATTTTCTTATTGGTAACTGCCGAGTAGATGTTGGAGTAGTAAATAGGAATTAGGACACCCGTAATAAGAATTGCAAAGGATATAGGTATGATGTCACAGCTAAACTGAAACAGTCTCTGTATAACATAACTAAAGACGGCGCCAAATGCACAATATATAAGGGTGTACAGATGTTTCTTATATACCTTAGCATATGAAGATGCTGTGTTAATAACTATAACAAGGCCTATAAAAAGGTATATACCCATACTTAAAGGGTATAAGAAGTGAAATGGTCCATATTCCTTTATTAAATAGGAATTGCCATATGAATCGGTAGTTAATGATACTGATTTATAGAAATAATCGTTAAAGCCGATGCCGCAGGCACAGCCAAAGATTGCTCCCTGGGCAGAAAAAGATAATACAGCGAAGAATTTATTAATCTTTTTATTGCAGACTTCGCATATTGTAAAAAGGTAAGTTAGTGGCAGGAAACAGCCTGCAAGATAGGTTATCTTTATGGCAAGTAAGGCCTCAGACAAAGATTTAGAGCGGATTAGGGCTATGAAACCAAAGCATGACAAGATGACTATTAGGAGCGTGATATTCTGAAAGATACTCTTTCGAACATCAGCCGCCATAAGCCAAAGATATAAAACTATAAGATATGCAAGACACCCAATATAAACATAAATCATAATTCTTTATTCCCCATTTTCTATATCAATAATGTGCTTATCCCGGACATATTATATCATTTTTATTATGTTATAGAATTAAAAAAAGAATCCCACGAGGGGATTCTTTAAATATTAATTGAGAGCCTCTAGGGCTTCTTGGCAGTTTGTGTAGCCTTGGTCTGCGCCTAGCTGGTAATATTCTTTTGCTTTGTCCAGGTTCTGAGCTGTGCCTTCTCCCTTTTCGTAGAGTTGACCAATTCTGTAGCAAAGGTTCGGAGAATTCTTATTGCCCTTTTGATAAGAAGTTTCGTAGTATTCTAAGGCCTTGGCTGAATCTCTTTCTATACCTTCTCCTAAGAAGTAGATATTACCAACCGCTTCATAGGCCCATGCCTCATCCCACTTTTCTAGGTAAATTTCGTAGTATTCAAGAGCCTTATTTACATCTTTTTCTACGCCATCTCCTGAGCTATAGCAGTAGGCTATGTATTTGATTCCATCGTGGTTTCCAAGATCCGCAGCCTTCTTAAATAATTCAAATGCCTTGGCGGAATCCTGCTCCTTACCATCAGCACCGTAAAGATAAGCTACGCCTTCGTCAACAAACTGCTGGCTGTCTACTACAACTATATTTTCATCTTCCTCAGCTTCCACAGATGGAGGCGCTGTATCAGGCTCACCACCTGTATCCCCTAATTTGTTTTTAGTAACAATAAGTATAACCGTACTTAATGCAACTATGAAAATAGCTATTCCCAGGAATATTAAAGTATTGTGATTTTTTTTTGCTGCTTTAGACTTAGCCTCATTAGCTATGAAAGCGCTTTCTTTATCTGAACCGGTCCTTTTGTATGATGAAGTTCCAATAGATGCTATATCTATATCCTTTGCTCCAAGAAGCTTATCAAGAGCCGCCGACTCGTCTTCATATTTACACCACCATATTGCCTGAAGACGGTTCATACGCATAGCCATACCTATCGGAAGCTCTACTTCCTCTAAATATACAAGAAGCTGTTTTTTCTCGCAGTCTCTTGCATAGTTAAGCTCATCCTTGCAGTTTTTAGATTCCAAATAATTTTTACTGACAAATGCAATGAAATATGAACAATCGACGATATGTCTCGCTATATTCTCATCCCACTCAGTTCCTGGATCAATCCCATCGTCATACCAGATGTTATACCCATGATTTGATAATAAGTTAATAATGTGAACTACTTTTTCACTGTCTCTATGGGCATAGCTTACAAATATATAATTATTATTCTTATCACATGGCTTCACGCAGGAATCTCCGTATTTTATTTTTTCCTAGATAATATGCTCTATCTGGATTATCTAACATATTACCGATATATTAGCTGGTTTGTAGTTAAAATCCGTACTTTTGTTTGTTACCATATACATCTGTAGTAACCATAATCGGTTTAAGCGATGCTGAGTATGGTGTCTGAAGAAGAGCGTTTTCAAGTTCCGGTCTTGTATATGTTGCTACTTCCACTATATTGCCTGCTGCATCCATAAGCCCGATATCGTAACGATAGATTGGAGTAGCAAGGTTTGAAGCCTTCCAAGAAACCTGTGTTTTACCGTTAGCATAGGATGCTGTCATAGCAACAAGCTGGGACGCAGGTGTCTCTGGCTGGTCCGGCTGATCAATTTCGAAAGTTTTACTTACCGGGTGGCTTGCATTATAGCTTTTCTGATCAGCTACATACTCTCCGGACTGGCCCCAGAAATACTGGCCGTTAGAACCAAACTCATAGGTTCCTGCAGTATTGAATCCCCAGCTTGATGGGTCAGTAGAAATCTGTGATTTATCTAATGAAATCCACGCCTTATTAATCTTGTCGTAAGCGTAGATATTCTTAACTGCAAAATTTCTTACAGGATAGTCAGTGCCCGGAACATAATTCTCCTGGAACTGCGATAGACCTCCCATAATAGCTGAGTCTGTAAGATTAGTGTCATAATAAGAAATAAGAGTCCACTGGCCTGTTGTCAGGTCTTCTACCCACTGGCCTACGAATGTATGACCTGTTGCCACATCGTCCCAGCAGAAGAAAAGCATCCTGTACCACTGTCCACTAGCCCAGTTGTATGGGGTAATCCAATGTGTACCTTCCCCTTCTCCGCCGAAGTAGCTCTCGTTGCCGGCCGGATACATACGCTTAGCTCTAAGAAGCTTGCCATCCTTTTGTCCTTCCCAGAAAGACATAATCGCCATACGACCGTCTACTGTATTTTGTAGGCCGCCATATGCTCCAAAACCACCTTTCATTTGCCAGTTGCAAAGTGCCCAGTAGGTATTTACCGGTGTAGCTCCACCTAAGAAATCAATTTGAAATGCCTGATATTCTCCACTCGTATCCTTGCCACTGGTGACCGGATCCATGTAGATGTTTTTGGCCATCTTGCTTGGGCGATTGTTGCCAACAGCCTCAGTGTTAAGGCAAAAAGACAGACAAAGACAGATAATTAATGTTGTTAATGTTACTAATTTTATCTTTTTCATATATCCTCCTTTTCGCCCGAATTATACTTTTCCCTTAACGATGATTATATCATAAAGCAACGAGCCAAGTGAACGTTTACGTTCATTTGGCGACTGCGAATGATAACAGTTGCAAAGCAACTGTTATACCATAAAGGCACGAGCCAAAGCCATATTTATATGGCCTTGGCGACGCCGTGTGTTATACTATTTTCATGAATGTTATATTTGATTTAGATGGAACACTTTTAGATACAGAAAAACTCTACCGCAGGTTCTGGCCTATGGCTGCAAGGGACTTCGGCTACGAACTTAGCGATGAGCAGGCACTTAAGTTACGCTCACTTGGGCGTCCTTATGCCCCTATCCAGTTTAAAGAATGGTTTGGGGAGGAGTTTGATTATAAGAAAGTACGTGAAAGACGAAAGGAATATGTAAGCGAACATATAGCCAAGCACGGAATAGAACTGCGCCCTGGTGTTATTGAAACCTTAGATTACTTAACTGATAATGACATCACTATAGCCATTGCCACTGCTACTGATTTAGAAAGAACTACAAAATATCTCGATATGGTTGGTATCAGGAAATATTTTAAAAATATAATCTGCGCAACTATGGTAGAGCATGGAAAACCATCTCCTGAGGTTTATCAATATGCCTGTAAGCAGCTTAATGCCAATCCATCAGATTGTATAGCTGTAGAAGACGCACCAAACGGAGTTAAAAGTGCCTACGTCGCAGGTCTAAAAGTAGTCTTTATCCCGGACCAGTCTCCTTCTGACAGTGAGATAAAGCCTATGATATATAAGGAACTCAAGATATTAACAGAATTAAAGGATATCGTATAAATAAAAAAAGAGCATCCGCTCCTTTTTATTATTTATGGAATGAATTTCTCTATAACAACTACAAGCCCATCTTCATCATTTGAAAGAGTGATAAAGTCAGCAACCTTTTTTACTGCATCCTGTGCATTGCCCATAGCCACTCCAACTCCGGCATATTCTATCATGCTTATATCATTATAGCCATCGCCGCAGCATACTGTATTCTCCCTGTGAAGTCCCAGCGATTCCAGCATCCTATCAAGGGACTGTGCCTTATCTATGCCCTTTGGCATAACCTCGATAAAAAACGGTTCCGACCTCATAATTGACAAGTCTGGGAACATTTCCTGTAATTCTTCTACACATACCTCTGCTATTTTGGGGTCTCCCGTAAGCAGGCATTTGTTAACATCAAAATCCACATACTCAAGAAAGTTTGATACAGGCTTTACAGGCATAGCATTAATCCTGCTTTCTATGTCTATATACTGATCTCCCTTACTTCCCATGATAATACTGTCATCCTGATAGGTGATGATTCCAAGATTATGGCTCATAGCATAGTCATAAATCTTCGGTATAACATCAGAGGGAAGTGTCCTTTGAAAAACCACTTTTTCTGTGGCACAGTTAATGATTCTTCCGCCGTTAAATGAAAGAAGGTATCCGCCATATTTTTTTAATTCAAGCTCATTCTCATATCTTCGCATCCCGGCAGTTGGTCTTCCAGAAGCCAGCATAACTATATGCCCTCGCTCCATGGCCCCTTCTATAGCATCCTTTGTCCTTGCCGAGATTTCTTTCTGAGAATTAGTCAGCGTGCCATCTATATCCAGCACAAGTATCATTTTCTTTTTCATAATTCTTTTATTCTAATTATTTATTCCACTTAAATCTTTTACTATCTCACCTGCAATAAGAAGACCTGCAACTGCAGGAACAAATGCAGTAGAGCCTGGGATATCCCTACGTTCTGTACATTTACGCTGTGCTCCGGGTGGACATATACAGTTGGTTCTGCAGCTTATAGACATATCTTCATAAGGTCTTATAGGCTTTTCATCAGAATATACAACCTTAAGTTTCTTCACGCCACGCTTTTTTAACTCATAACGCATCACCCTTGCAAGAGGACACATCTTAGTCTTGTAAATATCTGTCACCTGGAATCTGCTGGCATCTAATTTGTTACCTGCTCCCATAGCACTGATTACCGGTATTTTAAGCTTCTGGGCTCTCATGATAATCTCTATCTTCCCGGTAACCGTATCTATAGCATCTACAACGTAATCGTATTCCTCAAACGGGAACTGATCTGCATTCTCCGGAAGGAAAAAACACTGATGCAATCTGACATCTACGTCAGGATTGATATCCAGCATACGCTCCTTCATAACCTCAACCTTATATTTTCCTACAGTTTTTCTTGTTGCGATAATCTGACGGTTCAGGTTAGTCAGACACACCTTATCATCATCTATAAGGTCAAATGCTCCTATTCCGCTTCTTACAAGAGCTTCACATACATATCCGCCCACGCCGCCGATTCCAAATACAGCAACTCTTTTACTTTTAAGTTTTTCCATAGCCTCTTGCCCTAGAAGAAGCTGTGTTCTAGAAAACTGATTTAACATATCCTTCTTAATTCCTTATGTATAAAAACCTTTGTGATATTATTTGCTTTTAGCCAGTTTCATAGTAAGTGATATCTTGTTCTTCTTTTCATCAACATCAAGAACCTTCACTTTTACTATATCCCCTACAGAAACCACTTCGCTTGGATGTTTGATATAACGGTCGCATATCTGTGATATATGAACCAGTCCATCCTGATGAACTCCTATATCTACAAATACACCAAAGTCGATAACATTGCGAACAGTTCCGGTAAGTTCCATATCCGCCTTAAGATCCTTAATATCAAGAACATCATGTCTAAGCACAACTGGGGGAAGTTCCTCACGTGGGTCGCGGCCAGGCTTCATAAGTTCAGATGCGATATCCATCATAGTAGGCACACCTACTCCACACTCCTCAGCTATATTCTTCTTACCCTTAGCCTCTATTCTATCGGTTAAGTCTTTAATATTTTTATTCTTTACATCCTCAGTTGTATAGCCGCATATCTCAAGAAGCTTCTCTGCTGCCTTATAACTTTCAGGGTGAACTGCAGTATTATCAAGAACCTGTTTGCTCTCAGGAACGCGAAGGAAACCTGCACACTGCTCGTAAGCTTTAGGTCCGAGCTTTGGTACCTTAGTAATCTCCTTACGACTTTTAAATGCTCCATTCTCTTCTCTATAGAGAACTATATTTTTAGCTGTTGTTTTCGTAAGTCCGGAAACTCTTGTAAGAAGTGAAGGAGATGCAGTATTAACATCTACGCCTACAGCATTAACGCAGTCTTCTACAACACCTGTAAGAGTTGCTTCAAGCTGTTTTTCCGGCATATCATGCTGGTACTGACCTACGCCGATAGCCTGTGGTTCAATCTTAACAAGTTCCGCAAGTGGATCCTGAAGACGGCGGGCAATAGACACAGCAGATCTGATATTAACGTCATAGTCTGGAAACTCTTCAGCAGCAAGTTTAGATGCCGAATAAACAGAAGCACCTGCCTCATTAACGATTGCATAGCTTACGTCTCCGCCAATACGCTTAATCATATCAGCCGCCATACTTTCAGTCTCGCGGGAAGCTGTACCATTACCGATAGCGATATGACGAACCTTGTCCTTCTTGATTATGGCAGAAAGCTTGGTAATAGCCTCCTCCCTCTTAGTTTCGTTAAATGTAGGATAAACCACGGTGGTATCAAGAACCTTACCTGTTCCATCTACAACTGCAACCTTGCAACCATTGCGGTATCCCGGATCGAGTCCCATAGTTACACTACCCTTAACCGGCGGTTGCATAAGTAGCGGCTTTAAGTTGAGGGCGAAGTTATGGATAGCTCCGTCACATGCAACCTCTGTAAGATCACTACGAACTTCTCTTTCAAGTGATGGCCAGATAAGTCTGTCGTATGCATCATCTGACGCTGCATATATAAAATCCTTAGCTGGACTTTCTTTTGTAGTAATAGATTTCCTTAATTTTGTCTTGGCTGCTTCAGCATCAATAACAACTGAAACTTTGAGAAATTCTTCCTTCTCACCACGGTTAATTGCAAGAGTCTGGTGTCCCTGCATCTTACCAAGTGGCTGAGAAAAGTCATAATAATTACGATATACTGAATCTTCCTCTTTAGCTGCTTTAGATTCTATAACTGCTGTTTTCTTTATAAGTTCACGAAGTATATCTCTCTTTTCTGCGTCATTAGATATATTCTCTGCAATAATATCGCTGGCTCCGGCAAGAGCATCTTCTACTGTTTCTACACCTTTTTCCTTGTCGATATATTTCTCAGCAAGCTTAGCAGGCACTTCTGCCCCCTGCATCATGATAGCAAGTGCCAGTGGTTCAAGCCCCTTCTCTTTTGCAATCGTTGCTCTTGTACGCTTTTTTTGCTTGTATGGACGATAGAGATCTTCAAGTTTTGAAAGTGTCTCTGCCTCATCGATAGCTTTAGATAATTCTTCTGTTAGCTTACCCTGCTCTTCGATTGACTTCTTTACTGTTTCTTTTCTCTCTTCTAAGGAACGAAGATAGGTAAGTCTTTCTTCTAAAGTACGTAAGGTCGTGTCATCCATAGTGCCATGCATTTCCTTACGGTAACGTGCGATGAAGGGTATTGTATTGCCTTCATCGATAAGTGAGATGACATTCTCCACGTAGTTTTGCTTGACTTTTAATTCCTCTGCTATTCTCTCTGCAATTGTTTTCATAATATTTTCCTGTTCTAGTTTATTTTTAGCTGGGTAAGGCTGATAAAAGCCCCACTGCCACAATTATATATAATGCTAAGAGCCTTTTTGCCTCAAGACATAGACTAAGGGGGCAAAGCCCCCTAGCTATGTTAACATATAGTATACAATAGTAGTCCCTATTTTCTTATGGTAAAAACTTACCGGAAGCCAGATACAATCTGTACCACTCTTCATGAGTAAGCTCAACCTTGTCTGCATCCACCATCTCAGAAAGATGAACCGGATTCATAGTTCCTGTTATAACCTGCATCTTGGCCGGGTGACGAAGAATCCAGGCTACGGCAATAGCCGACTTAGACACCCCATATTTCTCACCAAGTTCACCAAGAACTTTGTTGAGTTCTGGGAAATCCTCATTATCTATAAACATGCCACCAAACATACCTTGCTGAAGCGGAGACCATGCCTGAATTGTAATATCATTCAGACGGCTGTAACAAAGAGTTCCACCGTCACGCATAAGGGACATATCTGTGGTCTTGTTGTTCATGTAGAGATCCTGATCTATAAGCTGTGACTGCTCAAGTGACAGTTGAAGCTGGTTAATCTTAAGTGGCTGCTTAACAAACTTCTTAAGAAGTTCAATCTGCATAGGCATAGTATTGCTGACACCGAATGTCTTAACCTTGCCGGCAGCCTCTAACTTGTCAAATGCTTCTGCAACCTGCTCTGGCTCAAACAGTAAATCCGGTCTGTGAAGTAAAAGCACATCCAGATACTCCATCTGAAGTCTTGAAAGTATACCGTCTACTGCTTCTATGATACTGTCTCTTCTCCAGTCAAAGATATTGTCAACGAAGTTAAGCCCGCATTTGGACTGAATAAAGATATCCTCTCTCTTAATACCTGTCTTCTTAAATGCTTCTCCAAACCTAAGCTCAGCATCACCATTACCGTAGCAGGTAGCATGGTCATAATAGTTGATACCAAGGTCATAGGCAGTCTGAATCATCTTTGCGGCATCATCCACCGATAAGGCCGGCATACGCATACAGCCCATAATTAGGCGTGAAGCCCCGCTTGGTCCGTTACAAATGTTGATAGTGTTCATAGTTAGTCTCCTTTCAAGAGTAAACTGTCAGCCAAGCTCCCCATTTGCCAAGCGAACATGTATATTAAGGCTTATGCCCTGTGCTTTAAGAATCTGTTGTAAACTTCCTTCATATCACCCGTCATGCGACCTAAGGTCTCCTGCTTATAATCCTCAGGAATACCATAATATGCCTCTGCAATAGCTGATGCTATGCAGGTAAGTGTGTCGCAGTCACCACCCAGTGATACTGCCCCTCTGACAACATCTTCAAAATCGAATCCTTCTAAGAATGCTGTTATAGCTTCCGGCACTGTTTCCTGGCATGACTCCACATGATGATATGTAGGTCTAATCTGGTCAAGTGTTCTTGATAGGTCGTAGCCAAATTCCTTCTCGATGTAGTCTTTGATTTCAACCTTAGCCTTGCCTGTACGAGCGAGAAATATAGCCGCTGCCGTAGCTTCTGCACCCTTGATTCCTTCTTCATGGTTGTGGGTTACTGAAGCTGTAAGACTTGCCACCTGACGTGTACGAGAAAGACTGTCATAAAGCCAGCCTGCTGCCGATACACGCATAGCTGAACCATTGCCCCACGAACCATAAGGTTCACTTACAGGACTTGTAAGCCACTGGTAGAATCTGGCACCATATCCAGCTTTAGGATAGCGGCGTCCCCAGAATTTCATAGCCGAAACTACGTTGGATTTTATAGTCTTATCGTCGGCATCCTTACCGGCATTCATCAGGCCTGCAGCCACTGCCACAGTCATAACAGAATCATCTGTGAATTCCGAATCATCGATAAATAAAGGTCCAAAATCTTTAATCTTATCGCTACGGTCGAACTCATAAGGACTTCCAACCATATCTCCTAAAATCGCACCTAACATAATTCCTCCTCCCTGGCACCCTCCGGCACCAAACACTTTTATACTTTTTTCTACATTTACCCCTATAACAAACTACTTTATTCACCTATAACTTTACCACAAATCGCCTTGCCTTGACAAAAAACAATAATTAAATAAGAGGTGCTAAGCTCCTCATATTTGTTTTCTCCTCTTTTTATAGTCGGCATCTATCTTTGCCTTCCAGTCCCCATCCGCTAATTCTTCGCACATCTGTCCCGGCGCACATGAGCGAACACGAGAAACAGCCATCTCAAGTACTTCATAATTAAGGGCTGTGCCTTCAGAATCACAGTTGTAGTTGGCAGCACAGTTCCTATCAATTCCCATAGAGTCAGCCATCTCTGCAGCATCAATATTGGCACCAAGGAAAAGAAATTCCCAATGATAACGCTCTTTCTGACGCTTAATCATACGCTTTATATCCTTGTATGAATATTTATAGCTACTATTCTCCATACCATCAGTTGTAATAACAAACAGTGTCTTGCCAGGCACATCCTCCTTTCTGGCAAATTTGTGAATATTCCCAACATGATGGATAGCTTCACCAACGGCATCAAGAAGTGCTGTAGAGCCGCCTACACTATACTGCCTTGAAGTAAGCTTTCTTACCTTATCAATAGGTATTCTATCATTAATCACACGGCTCTCATCACTAAAGAGCACTGTAGACACCAGGGCCTGCCCTTCCCCATTCTTCTGCTTCTCTATCATGGCATTGAAACCACCGATAGTATCAGCTTCCAGGCCACACATAGACCCACTCTTATCAAGGATAAATACTATTTCTGTTAAATCTTCTCTCATAATCTCTACCTCCATTTATGTTTGATTAACTTCTTACTAAGGTCATTATAGAAATTATGAGTTGGGAATATGTCCCCCGGCAGGCGACAAATGCCTTAAGGTCCAAATGCCTCCGGCCATAAAAAAGCAGGAGCCCTAAACTCCTGCTCCAAGTAGCTTCTCTCCATGTTCAAAAAGTGCCACATTAATCTGGTATATGTCGTATGCCCCTCTTTCAATAAAATACTGAACGATTAGGTCCCCCTTGCTGCAAGGTGACAGGGCAAGGCCCGCCCGTGAAAGAAGGTCTTTGGTCTCATCTATATTAAGCTCAAGCGCCACCGCCAGTGCAAGTGCCGTAGACTTGCTTGGATTCTTGGTGGTACCGCACTTAAGCTTAGAATATGCCTTGCGGTCAATATTAGCCCGGCGCTGAACCTCCGCATCGGTAAGTCCCCGCCTATCCGCAAACATATAAACCAGCTCCATAAATGTCTTATCAAGATTCTTAACAACCTCATCCAGACTCCTAGGCTTGTCCCCAATCTCCGGTTCCGCAGCCAGCATCGTCTCCTCATCACAAGGCTCAAAATCCGCATCCTCCTCATAATCCCTAGCAGGCGCCATACAGCACTCTGCCATCTCGTAGCGAACCCGCGGGCCGCGGCGGCGATCATCCCCGTATTCAACCTCCAGGGTATCCTCCACATAATTCTCACTTATGTAGGCATCAATATCCCCATAAAGCTCAGCCGATAGCAAATAGGACTTCTTATCAAAAACAACTAGGAAAATGGACATATCTGCCCCGCCAAGAAAGGCGTAAATCTCAGAAAGTGCAATACGAAGGGCTATCCCCTTAGGGAAGCCATAAGAACCTGACCCAAGAAGCGGAATAGCAAGACTCTCTACTCCCCTCTTAAGGGCTAACTTAAAAACCTGGCGGTAACATGCGCGAAGTGTGTCTTCTTCATGCAAGGCCCCGCCCTGCCAAGGGGCACCTACGGTATGGATGATATATTTTGCAGGAAGCTTAAACCCATCAGTGACAAATGCCTGCCCAGGCACGACTTCCCCAATCTTACTTCTAGCCTCTAGAAGGTCTTTTACTCCTGCCGCCTTATAGACAGCCGCATCTATCCCAGCCCCATATTCAGGCAAGGGATTAGCAGGATTAACTATGGCATCCACATCCATAATCGTTATATCACTACGTACAATCTGTAATGCCATAAAGCCCCCTAAAACAAGTTTACAGTCCCATTAATCACAGCCTTATAATTCTCAGGAGTAGGAATAGTATCAATCTTAGTAAATCCTTCTCCCTTACAGATATAAACCTGATCTGGAACAATCAAAAGAAAGAACTCTATAAAGCCTTCCTCTATCATCTTCTTAGCAAAACCTTCATGGGCTGCAGCTACAGTTTCATTGAACTCTGGTTCTGCAGCAACTGCTCCTACACTTCGATTTTCGTTATCAAAAAGAACAATATCTACTGTAATAAAAGGCGAATATAAATAGTCTATAATTGTATTCCATCCTGCTTCTTTAAGATATTTGTCCATCCTACATTGAAATTTTTCATGTGAGTCTTTTTTTAATCCGTCAAATAAGCCCATATTTATTCCTCTTCATAACTTTCAGACATTTGCAAATGCCTGCCTATATATTTTTAATAAATCTACACTTTGGATAGGCACTACATCCATAAAATTGATTTCCTACGTTATTGCCCTTCTTTGCAGTTCTAAGAACAAGTTTACTTCCACATTCTGGACAAATCATAGCATCACCTTTTTCCCTTTTGTTACGTACATAACACCTTAATTTTACCATAAGTAGAGTATATTTTTACCTCTTACCTCCGATTTCTTACCTCTTAGCTTTTAAGCCTTTTAATGTAGTTCGCTTGCGTTATAATACAAACATGAGGAACGATATTAAAGTCAAAATTGAGATTGATCCAGATGCTAGTGACTTAGAAATTACAATCAAATGCCCTGAGGTCAATGAAGATGTGGTAAGGATCCAGAAGATGCTATCTGAGACAAGCGCAGGTTCATCCCAGATAAGTCTCTTTAAAGAAGATGTGGAGTACTTCCTTCCATTTAGCAAGATTTTGTTTTTCGAAACTGATAATGGCCAAATCAGAGCACATACTGCAGATGATGCTTTCGAGACAAAATACAAACTATATGAGCTTACGGAGTTACTTCCTTCTTACTTCTTTAGGATTTCAAAATCCACCATACTTAACACCAGGAAGCTTTATTCCATTACTAAGAACCTGACAGGTGCTAGTAAGATAGAGTTTCAGGGAACCTACAAGACAGTTTATTGTTCGCGAAATTATTATAAAACGCTTAAGGAAATTTTATCGCCATAATAGAGATATAAGGAGAATCACATGAAAAAAGAATTAAATGGCTTATTTTTAATCGCAATCGCTGTATGTTTAATACTTTGGAAACTTAATGTATTTAACCTTCCTTTGGAATGGGCTGGGGTAGGCACGTGGGGCCTAATCATCTCAGCAATTATGGTTTACATTATCATCAAGGAAGTGCTAAAAGGAAAACTTAGCGGAATCTTCTTCCCGCTTGCAATTATCGGTATCATCTTCGATGAACCACTTGGTATAACAGCAATTACACCTTGGGTAATACTTGTTGCAGCATTCTTATTTACAGTAGCATTTGACATGATGTTTCCATATCACAAGAAACACTACAAACATAACCACGGAGACCATAACTTCGATAAGTACAGTTCAACTATAAGTGAAGATGTGGATGGATATATAAGACACGGGGTGACATTTGCTTCTGCTACTAAGTATGTTAGAAGTAAGAATCTTGTAGAGGCTGATCTTTCAGCACGCTTTGGAGCACTTAATGTATCATTTGAAGGAGCAGAAGTTCCTAGTAAGCAGATTGATGTTTCCTGCGACGCTTCATTCGGCACTATATATTTATACCTTCCAAGAAACTGGAGAGTAATTAATAAGGTATCGGCTTCATTCGGTGGCTGCGATGATAAGGCAATTAACAGCAACCCAGATAACGCAGACGTTACTTGTACAATCGTCGGCTCAGCTTCCTTTGGAGAGATTCGTCTTTTTAGAGTATAGAGCAAAGAAAGGAATAAGTATGAAACTAGCTATATTACTACCAGGAATCGGATATCATAAAGACAAACCGTTACTTTACTTTGCAAGGAAGCTTGCTCAGAGCAAGGGATATGAAACGATAGATGTTGAATACCATGACCTTCCCCAGAAGATAAAGGGTGATGCGGCTATGATGAAGAAGGCTGCGGAAATCGCTATAGCTCAGACCTGCCAGCAGCTTGCTGATGTTGATTTTGAGGCATATGAAAAGGTCGTTTTTATAGGAAAGAGTATCGGTACTGTTGTAGTAGCTAAGTATGTTAGTGATCATAATATTAAGGCTAAGCAAGTGTGGTATACACCAGTGGAAGCAACATTTACTTTCGGAACTGAGGATGCTGTGGCATTTATCGGAGGTGATGATCCATGGTCAGAACTGTCCAAAGTCAAGGCAGCTGCATCTGCTGCAGGAATCAGTCTTACTATCTACCCAGCCTGCAACCACTCACTTGAATCTGCAGATGTAGAAAAGAATCTTGAATTCTTGCAGGACGTAATCCATAAAACAGCAGAATACATCGATTAATTTCCACCAATATAAATGAGCCCTATACCAAAGTATAGGGCTCTGAATTTTACTAATTACTGTTCATAGTAGCTTACATTATATTCATAAACTCCATCTTTGTCTGGGTCGTAGAGATTTATAAAGGCATTATCCATACCTTCATCGTATGGATTCACATCAATCTCTTCTTTGTAGGTAAAGTTATCACCATTAGTTACATCCATAGAGCAGTCAAGGAATCTGTTATTACCAGGATCTACATTAGCTGGGAAGAGGAAGACTGATTCGAAATCCGAGCTATCTGGAAGGTAGCCTACAGCGTGGCAGTCGAAGAATCTTGCATCATACATATGACCTGCCATCATAGCCGAATCCTTACCAAATATAAATGCTTCCTCTAATCTAAGACCGCAAACTGTTGAACCTACAATATCTCCAAAGAATCCAATTTGTTCATCATCAGAAGATATATATATATTCTTTATTGTATGTCCATTAGCAGAGAATAATCCGCAGAATGCCTTGCTGTGATCTTCATCATATATACCAAGTGGTGCCCAGTCTTCTCCATTAATATCAATATCACAAAGAAGATCAACCTTAATAAACATCTTGTCATCACCTGTTCTTGGTGCTGGATAAGTATTAACAAAGTATGTAAGTGAAGCTAAGTCTTCTATGCTATCAACCTTAAAGACGTCATCCATAGATTCCTTAATATAATCAAGGTCTACTAAATTGATAAGATAGCTAGCTTCAGAAGTCTGGCCCCACTCTGTTTCAGAAGGATCTACATAAAAGTAGTTTTCAACTGTAAGCTCGCCGTCGTATTCTGGCATTTCTACTTCTTCCTCTGGCTCTGACTCTTCAGTAGCTACAGACTCAGTTGTTACTGGTGTAGGAGTTGGAGTTGCTTCTGGCTTAGCCTCCTTCTTATCACCACATGCACCAAGTAAAAGCACTGATGCAAGAACTGCACTAATTAAAGATATTTTTTTCATAATTCTGTCCCCTTTCGACAATGTTCTTTTTAATGTCATCTTAATTATAATTTATTAATAAAAAAACGTGGCCCCCAAAAGAGTCCACGTTACTTTATATAAAGTTGAAATATGAGCATGATAGGTTCGCGGGCATTTAGCCCTTAAAAGAGAATTCTGATTCTTCGCATTCCCTCATCTTATAATCCTTGTCAATATCAATAAGTTGAATCATAAGTTTGGCGTACTCAGGGTCGAACTGTGTTCCAGTTCCCTTAACTATCTCTTCTCTAACCACTTCCTGTGGGATAGGGTCACGATAGCTACGCTTAGAAGTCATGGCGTCATAGGCATCTGCAACAGAGATTATTCTTGCAAGTTCAGGTATCTCTTCTCCCTTGATTCCATCAGGATAACCCTTTCCATCATATCTTTCATGGTGTCCATTAGCTCCTATACGAAGATATGGAAATTCACTGATGCTCTCAAGAATCTGAGAGCCATATATTGGATGCTTCTTTATCTCTTCATACTCTTCTGTAGTAAGCTTACCCTTCTTAGTGATGATGCTTTCTGATATCCCAATCTTACCAACATCATGAAGAAGTGCTGCGTAGTAGATTTCCTCGCATTCTTCATCGCTCTTGCGATTCATCTGAGCAAGTTTCTTAGAATACTCAGCAACTCTGGCAGAATGTCCGTGTGTATAAGTATCCTTGGCATCAATTGAGTTAGCAAGAGCTGTTGCGGTCTGTTTAAATAAGTTTTGGAGCTTCTCATGCTCCCTCGAAGCCTTGGCCTGATACAGGTATATAACAATAATCATAACAAGAGCCAGTACATTATTAAATAAACCAGGCATACCTGTATAAATATGTCTAAAAAATATTCCAATTATTAATACTGGAAATTGAGATAATACAGAGATAAGAGAAACTATAAAACCAAGTTTCTTATATTTTAGAACCATATATATAAGACACA
This sequence comes from Lachnospiraceae bacterium NC2008, assembly GCA_000687675.1. Taxonomy (GTDB): domain Bacteria; phylum Bacillota; class Clostridia; order Lachnospirales; family Lachnospiraceae; genus NK4A136. The sequence continues at coordinate 291,243 of JHWS01000001.1, forward strand.
AACTTGACAGACCAGAGAAAACTCCTGTTAAAGAAGTCATAGCAATAGGGCTTCCATTAAAGAAGTATGTATTTTTAGAATTTGAGATTATTCTGGTTGCATATATTAAAACCGCATAGAGAGCAGTTGGAATTATAATAGATAATTTGAATCCCTTTACCTTTTCAAACATTACTTTTTCCCTTCCCTTACCCACAAAAATGGGCATTGTGTATACCTGAGCATACAATAAAATTATAGCCTCCATGCTTATTTTTGCCAATTACTAGATATGGTCAAAAAAGCCGCCTGACAACAAGTTGTAGTTATCAGACGGCGTCAAAGTATTAACATATAACAATATTCAGATATAAGAAATACAAAACGGTTTATATTTAAGCATTTTCACGGGTTATATTTTTAACCCACTTATATTTCATATAATGCTTATACACCCATGGTATCTTCACAAATTCATCCAGTGTAAGTATAAATGCCACTACAAGAACAGGTGCTTTAATAACAAATGCAAAAATCATACCCAGAGGAACTACTACAAGCCAAAGAGTAATCAAATCGCACTTCATACCAAAGCGGGTATCACCTCCGGCCGGAAATACTCCTGTAATGATTGTTGAATTAAGGGAGTTTCCGATGATATAGTAGGCCGCCATAAAGAGCATGCCTTTCAAGTAATACCTTGCCATAGGCGAAAGGGTAATAACTCTGAGAACCAGAGGTATAAGCCCTATAATCACTAAGCCTGACACGATTCCTATAGCTATAGAAAGCCTTACATATTTTCCGCCCAGTTTCTTAGCTTCATCAAGCCTACCGCTGCCAAGAAGTCCTCCGATGACGATTCCAACTGCAGAACTGAAGCCCCAGCAGAAGCTGGCAATCATACTCCTTACTATACTTGCGATGGAATTGGCCGCAACAGCATCAGTTCCAAGATGTCCCATGATAACAGAATACATAGTTACTCCGCCGCCCCAGCCAAGCTGGTTTATAAGAAGTGGCAGGGTATATTTCCAATAATCCTTTTTAAGAAGAGCATCATCTTTGCCTAGAAGATACCTTATGTTTGAACGTGGGCATTTGTATTTGGTCATAAGTATAAGCGAAAGTGCCACTTCAAATATTCTTGCACATACGGTTGCCAGTGCAGCACCTGCTATGCCCATCCCTTTCATGTCACCTATTCCAAAGATAAACAAAGCATTGAGCCCTATGTTTAAAATCACAGATAATGAACCGATAATAGAACTTGTTCCCGCCCTGTCGCAGACCTTGAGAACACCAAGGTAAACCTGGGATATACCTGTTAAGATGAAAGATGCAGATACAACCCGTAGATAGCTTGCTCCGGCTGCAATCAGTTGCCTGTCAGAAGTAAATATGCGCATAACCAATCGAGGACAGATAAGAGAAACTGCTGAGAATATCATACCCACGAGCACAGCATATCTTAAAGCCATGGTTGTAACCTTTTTGACAGATTTTTCGTCTCCCTTGCCCCAGTACTGAGCGCCAAGGACATTGAAACCAAATACGAATGCTCCAAAAAAGAGACTGTATACAAAGGCCACCTGAGTGGCAAGAGATACTGCCGAAAGCGAGGTCTGATCAAGGAACCCAAGCATAAAAGCATCTGATGCACTTACAAGCGAACTCATCAGATTCTGAAATGAGATTGGTCCCGCTATCTTTATAAATTTCTTTATGTCGTAACTATTTTTATTATCCATAATGATAATTTAACATGAAACGAAAAAAGAGACCATTACTCACTGATAATAATCTCTTTTACACTTAATATATCTACTTTGCACTATATGAGAATGAATCCAGGAATTTTTTAAGCCTCTCTGTCTTTGGTCGCTCAAAAAATTCCTCAGGGCTGCCTTCTTCCACAATCTTTCCTCCATCAATAAATACCATACGGTCAGCAACTGCTCTGGCAAATGAAAGCTCATGAGTTACTATCACCATAGTACGTCCCTCTTTTGCAAGCTGGATAACTACATCAAGTACTTCTCTTACCATCTCAGGATCAAGCGCAGCTGTTATCTCATCCAGAAGCAATACTTCCGGATGCATCATAAGTGCTCTTACTATGGCAACCCTTTGCTTCTGGCCTCCTGAAAGCTGGTGAGGATAGTTATTCTTCTTTGAAAGAAGTCCTACTCTGTCAAGAAGGGCCTCTGCTTCCTTCTCTGCATCTTTTTTATTAATCTTCTTAACCTTAACCGGTGCAAGAGTCATATTCTGAAGAACAGTCTTATGTGGAAAAAGCTCGTAGCTTTGAAATACCATGCCAATCTTTTCTCTAACTGTATTAAGCTTTCCCCTGCATGGATTGATTCTTTCCCCGTGAAGAGTTACTTCACCTTCCTGTATCTGTTCAAATGCATTAACACAACGCAGCAGTGTACTTTTACCGCATCCTGAAGGTCCTACTATAACGACTACTTCTCCCTTGTTAACACTTAGATCTACATGATCTAATACCACAAGGTCATCATATGATTTAGTTAGATTTTTTATATTTAATATTTCTGCCATAATTAATTTTCCCATCTTTTTTCAAGATATTTTGAAAGTAAACTTATCGGCCAGCATACCAAGAAATATAGGAGGAATATAGTTGCATATATGCCAAATGCCGCATTAGGCGCGCTTTTTCTATTAGCCTCTATAATCTGCTGCCCAACCTTAAGAACCTCTACAATACCAATCATCATAATTAAGCTGGTTGTCTTAATCATTCTGGTTATAAGGTTGATTGAAAGAGGTAACATTCTTCTTATTATCTGAGGAATGATTATATATAGGTATGTCTGTGCTGTATTTAAGCCAAGTGAATAACTACTCTCATACTGTATTGTCGGTATACTCCTAAGGGCGCCGCGAACTAGATCAGACATCTCCGCAGTTCCCCAAAGGGAGAATACTATGATAGATGCTGACTCTGCCGTGATGCTTAGGCCTAAGGCTTTGGTAGAGCCAAAATATACTACAAAGAGCAGGACCATCTGAGGCATAATACGGATGAACTCAAGATAAATCTTGCTAACCACCTTGATGACTGGATTCTTAAGTGTCATCAAGCTTCCAAGGATAACACCAAGGACTATACTGATGGTTACCGATATAAGACTTATTCTAAGTGCCACCCAGAGACCATCTAAGAGCCTATGCATATTGGTTCCTTTTAATAAAACTTCAAATCCCATTACTGTGCTCCAAACATCTTATACCTTACCTTCTTCTCTACAATACCTCCAACAATTGATACTGGAAGAAGCATGATTATATAGAAGAAAATCAGTAAGGCAAATGCCTCAGTTGTATTGTAATAAAGTCCGATTAAATCTTTTGCTGTGAACATCAGGTCCATCAAAGAGATAGCCGAGAACACGCTTGTTTCCTTAAGTAAAAAGATCACATTGGCAACTATTGCAGGTACGCTTAAGGCGAATGCTTCCGGAAAAATTACATGGAAGAACATCTGACCTCTTGTCATACCAAGTGCTAGTGCCCCTTCTGACTGTGACTTAGATACTGCCCCTAGTCCGCTTCTAAATCCTTCAGCCATATAACTTCCACCAAGAAGTCCTAGTCCCAAGGCACCGCAGGTTTCTGCTGGTACCATAAAGCCTAGTTTTGGAAGGCCAAAGTAGATAAAGAATAACTGCACAAGTAGTGGTGTGTTACGGAAGAATTCTACATACACTGCAGCTAACTGGGCAAGTACTGGTATTTTAAAATGTATTAAGAATGCGACTACTAGTCCAATTACGAATGCCAGCCCTACTCCTATAGCTCCTATTCGAACTGTAAGCCAGAAGGCATCTACGTATCTTGGAAAGTAGGATACGATAATATCTGTATTCATATTAGTTTCCTTTGTAAACTAATTTACTTTCTCTTTCTATGATCAAAACTATTAGCTATAAGCGTTCCTATCATCTGGATTAGCTGGAAGATAATGATAAGAAGGGCAACTGTGATAAACATAATATCCTTCTGCCATCTGTAATAACCATATCTAACTGCAATATCACCAAGGCCGCCACCGCCAACTACACCTGACATAGCTGAGTATCCAAGAAGGATACCTGTTGTGATAGTAAATCCTGTAATAAGTGCTGTTCTTGCTTCTCTGAGAAGAACCTTAACTATAATCTGGAAGTTACTTGCCCCCATAGACTTGGCTGCTTCTATAACTCCAAGATCCACTTCGTTAAGTGCTGCTTCTACAACTCTTGCAATATAAGGAGCTGCACAGATTACAAGTGGCACTATAGTTGCATCTGAGCCATAGCTCTTACCAACAACCATTCTTGTGAAAGGAATAAGTAATATAAGTAAGATTAAGAATGGTACGCTTCGAATAATGTTACATATTATGTCGAAGAATCTATATATAACTATGTTTCTCTTAAGTCCATTCTTACCTGTTACATATAGGAGTATTCCTATAGGAAGGCCGATAATATAACCGATGATAACAGAACCCATTGTCATATAGAGAGTATCTGGGATACCATCTAATATCATCTGTATTGTTTTTTCATTCATGCTATCTCTCCTCCTTTCACTCCATCTGTAACTACTAAACCTGCCTCTTTAAGGTATGCTATAAGCCGACTTGCTACCTCTTCATCTTCAGGAAGTCCAAGTATCATTTCACCAACTGCCTTACCGCCAACATTCTTGGTATCAGCCTTTAGTATGTTGATAGGCTGACCAAGTTTTAGGATGGCATTGGCCAGTACTGGCTCGTATGCTGAATTCTCCTTGAATACGATACGTATAGTTTTGTCTGCTTCCAGTGTTTTTACTGGTATATATCTAATATCTTTACCAGAAATCAATTCTTTAGCTGCATCTGACTTTGGTTTTGCAAATATATCTTCAACTATGCCAGACTCAACAAGTTTACCGCTATCGATGATAGCTACCTTCTGGCAAACATCTGTTATTACTGACATCTGGTGGGTAATGATTACGATAGTTATGCCAAGTTTTTCATTGATTTCTCTTAGAAGATTAATAATCGAAGTTGTGGTTTGTGGATCAAGTGCACTGGTAGCCTCATCACACAGAAGTATTCTGGGATTAGTAGCCAGAGCTCTTGCTATTGCCACTCTTTGTTTCTGTCCTCCTGAAAGCTGTGAAGGATAAGCTTTCTCCTTATCCTCAAGATTTACAAGTGAAAGAAGCTCTCTGGCTCTTTCCTTTGCCTTCTTCCTGCTCCAGCCTGATATTTCAAGTGGAAAACAAATATTTCCGATAACATTTCTTTGTTCTAATAGATTAAATCCCTGAAAAATCATCCCTATCTGGCTACGCATCTTTCTAAGCTGTCTCTCCTTCAGCCCTGACAGGTCCACTCCGTCAATATGGACACTTCCTTCGGTAGGTTTTTCAAGATAGTTAATAGTTCTGACCAGAGTACTTTTACCTGCCCCTGACATACCGATTATTCCATAGATATCTCCTTTTTCTATAGAAAGATCTATACCATCGAGGGCAACCACTGTATTTCCTTCAACCTTAAATCTTTTTGTTAAATTTTTAATCTCTATAACACTCATATTGTCCCCATTTAACAAATTGGGAGAGTTGCAAGAACTCTCCCAAAACATGTTCTTTAATTTCTTTAATTAATTACTCTTCGAAGAAGATTACTGCTCCGTCATATGTATCTTCGATAAACTTCTTGATTTCGTCTGAACGAAGAACTGTAACTAAAGCTTTAATCTTATCTGAATTTTCGTTACCTTCGTATACACCGATGATGTTAACGTATGTCTTAGCTGCAACTGAATCGCTAGACTCATATGCAATTGAATCCTTACCTACAGAGTAACCGGCTTCAAGAGCATAGTTACCATTAAGAACTACAAATGCTACTTCATCAACCACTCTTGCAACCTGAGCTGCTTCAAGTTCTACAAACTCAATATCGTATGGATTGTCTACTATATCGTTTACTGTTGCAGTAAGTCCTGCGCCATCTGCAAGTGTTATAAGACCGTTATCCTGAAGAAGAAGTAATGCTCTTGCTTCGTTTGTTGTATCGTTTGGTATAGCTATGCTGTCACCCTTTTTAATATCATCAAGTGATTTCTTTGTTCCAGGATAGATTCCAAATGGCTCGTAGTGAATGCCACCGGCATTGACAATATGTGTACCCTGCTCTTCATTGAAGCTGTCAAGGTATGGGATATGCTGCATATAGTTTGCATCAAATTCGCCTGATTCTACTACGAGGTTAGGCTGTACATAATCTTCAAATTCTACGATTTCAAGTTCGTAACCATAATCCTTAAGGATTTCTGCTGCCTTTGCAAGAATCTCTGCATGTGGTACTGGAGAAGCTGCGATAGAAATCTTTGTTCCATTACCAGGTACTATATCAAGTGCATCTTCCTTGCTGTCTGTTGTCGCATCATCTGCGCCCTTAACCTTACCGCCTTCAACTACAAGTTCATCTTCGTATTCTGCACCGTATGTGTCGATAAGAGTTGCTTCATAATCCTTGTGGAAGAACTGCTCTTCACCAAGACCTTCGATTTCTGCATTTAACCAGTTAAGAAGTGTTTCGTTACCCTTTGAAACTGCAGGAGCGATTGTGTCCTGGCTGCCAAGTGAAGGGATACCTACTACATAACCTTCGTTCTCGATTGCAAATGCAATAACTTCTGTGTTGTCATTAGCCCATGCAACGCCTGTTCCATTCTCAAATGAAGTCTTAGCTGATGCATATGTATCAAACTTCTGAAGCTTGATATCAGGATAATTCTTTTCAAAGTATGTCTCTGCTGTTGTACCTGAGATAACGATTACCTGATCATCAGCACCGATCTGGCTAACATCTTCGATTACGTTGTCTTCATGTGATACAACACCAAGTGCTACGTTCATATATGGAAGAGCGAAATCAACTTTCTCTGCTCTTTCTTCAGTTACTGTAAAGTTTGCAAGTACGATATCAACCTTACCTGTTTCAAGGTACTCAACACGGCTTGCTGCTTCTGTTGATACATATTCGATATCTACGCCAAGGTCCTGACCGATTCTCTCTGCAAGATATACGTCATATCCCTGATACTTACCATTCTCATCTACATAACCAAATGGATTCTTGTCTGAGAATACACCGATCTTGATTGTTCCGCTTTCCTTAATCTCATCAAGTGTTCTATAAACCTTGTCACCGCTGTTTGCTGCTTCTTTATTGTCAGCTTTCTTTCCGCATCCGGTAAATACCGATGCTACAAGTCCAAGGGTTAAAACCCCTGTTAATAAACGTTTCAAAATTTTCTTTTTCATAATATATTTACTCCTTAACTTTAGTTACTCTTTTTTCAATTTATTTTTTTGATTTTTCTATTATGTATGTGTTTGTTACTTTATCGCTTTATCGTGTTTTGTTGCTCTTAAACACGTTTTTGGCAATAAAAAATCCGGGTTTGTCCTCTGTACCCCGGAATCATAATGGCTTTGTGTTTGAACTTAACTTAGTTCTAACATCGCATCATAGAGCACATGGACTTCTGGTCATATGCCCCAGCCATCATACCTGTCCGGGAGATAAGCATAAGACAACACATCATATTATCGCTATACATCATTCTCTCATTCTGCATTGCTGTGCACCTCCTTTTCTCTTGATGGGTTTATAGTAACAGCAAATATGTCATTTGAAAAATTCCTAGATTTTATCGCTAGCTATAAATTTTTCTTATAGCACCCTCTTGGCTGAACATTTTTTTCAAAAAAATAAAGTCTCATCTCTCCCATATTAGAAGAAATGAAACTTTATAATGCTTCTAAAAATACAATGATAAAATATCAAAATTACAACTCTTTATATTTAAGTAATTCTTTCAGATATTCTTCTCCGTATTCCGAAAGGATACCTCCCTTTCTAACTATATAACCTATCGTCAAAGGATCCTCTTCTTTAAGCTTGATAGCAACCAGGCCTTTTAATATAGCCTTGCTACTTGACAGGGTACCTGTTCCGATTGAATAACCGTGCAGGGCAGACATGATTTCCATGGATGTGGCTCTATCATCTGTCTTTATGCTTTTAGGAAAGTCATAATCAGAAAGTGCTTCCTCAGCCAGATAGTAATTACTGTTATCACTTTGATCAAATGAAAGAAATGGATAATCTGCCAGCTCTTCAATAGAGATTTCTTCTCTGCCTGCAAACTCGTGATTCTTCCATACATATATGTATGCATCTCTTTTCATAAGAGGAGTAAATTCAAGAGCATACTCTTTTATCAGTTTCTTTATAACAGCCTCATTGGTAGACGAAAAAGATATGATTCCAACTTCGCTCTTAAGATTTTTAACATCTTCAAGCACATCTTTAGTCTTTGTTTCATGTATAGAAAAAACATATTTCTCCAGATTATATTTCTTTATTACCTTAGTAAAGGCATGGATAGAAAACGAAAAATGCTGGGTTGAAACAGAGAATCTCTCCTTATCTGCATCCTTGGATAAGTATCTTTCCTCCATAATCTCATACTGACTTGCAACCTTTTTCGCGTATGAAACAAACTCTCTTCCCTCGTCGGTAAGATATATACCTTTATTTGTTCTTTCAAATATAAGGATTCCAAGCTCATCCTCAAGTTCTTTGATACTTGCCGACAGGGCAGGCTGTGATATATATAACCTTGTTGCTGCTTCTCGAATTGAGGAAGAATTGGCAACCTCAAGTACATATTTAATCTGTGAGATATTCATAATCATGCTCCTCTTTTATTTTTACCTACCCTATCAGTATACAACGTCAGAGATGATTCATCTACTACAAGCGCAGTAGCTAAATAAATGTCTTCTTCTACTTATTTTGATACAATGTTAAAGTTAGCAATTAAAAAAATATTTTTTTTAGATTTAATAAAACCAAAATGGATTCTCAGACGTATTGTATATGTAAGACGTCTACATGGAGAGTATTTGATGACAATAGATTTCAATACAATATGCGATAAATATGGAGACAGACTCTATGCGGCAGCATTTAACATATGCAGACAGCAACAAGATGCCGAGGATGCAGTCCAGGATGCGCTTATAGCATACTACAAAACCGATAAAGATTTTCAATCAGAAGAACATATTAAAGCCTGGCTACTTAGAGTCACCATTAACGCAGCTAAGAGTACAAAAAGATTACTTTGGAACAAAAACCGTACATCCTATGAAGATTATATGGACAGCCTAGTGTTTGAGGAACCGTCTGACAAAGAGTTACTGGATGAAGTTTTGGCCTTACCGGAAAAGTACCGAATAGTAATACATCTTTTCTATTATGAGGAATACAAAACCAAAGAAATCGCAGAAATCTTAAAGATACCAGAGAATACTGTAAAAACAAGACTTTTAAACGGCCGTAAGTTACTAAAAACTAAACTGGAGGGATGGGAAGATGAATAAAAATAATAAAGAACAATATCAAAGAAGTTTTAGTACTCTGCATCTCTCCGATGATTTCAGGGAAAGAATAAAAGATATCCCTGAGGATTACGGAAAGGTTAAAAATATGAAAAAGACATCTATATTTGGATTAAGCCGCGTTGCAGCAGCAGTAGTTACAACAGCAACAGTTTTAATTGGTAGCGCTGGAGTTTGTTACGCATGTGACCTTGGTGGGATCCGTACAAATCTCAACCTTTGGATTAATGGTAGCAACCAGACTGTTGAAGTAACAGATTTAGGAAATGGGTCATATGAATATGTTGATGAGAATGGTAATGAGCATGGATTCGGAGGTGTGGCTATCGATGAATTTGGTAATGAAACCCCTCTTACTGCCGAAGAACTTGCAGAAAGCATGAACAATGATTGCTTCCTAGAAAAGAACGAAGATGGACGTTATATCTTCTACTATAAGAATCTTCAAGCAGATGTTACTGACAGCATCGACAGCAATGGCAACTTATATGTTCATGTAGAAGATCCTTCTAATGAATATACCTACTTCAATTTCTCAGAAATCTCAGATAATGGCTTAAGTGAATATTCCGATAATAAACCATTAGATGGGGTAGACTATTTGGAGATAGACTCTTCTGATATTACTATTACGGCTCCTAACACAAGAGTTGATGATCCTCTTACAACAGTAGGAACATGTGTAATCACTGACGAAGATTAGTATTATCCACTACAGCAAAAGATTCCCCGCTATTATAAGAATAGCCTCTGGTGAGTTCCCCCTACCAGAGGCTATAATTATGCTATCTCGGCTACGCCACTTATCTGCTATTGTCGCCGGCAACTACCTGTTATCTATTTTCTCCGGATTCATATCATGATGAGTTAATCTGTCCCATGCAACTGCTTCCCACTTTGTACCTGGCTTACCATAATTACAATATGGGTCAATAGAAAGCCCACCTCTTGGAAGGAACTTACCTGTTACTTCTATATACTTAGGATCCATAAGTTTGATAAGATCCTTCATAATTTTATTTACACAGTCCTCATGGAAATCCCCATGGTTTCTATATGAAAATAAATATAATTTAAGAGACTTGCTCTCAACCATAAGCTGGCCCGGAACATATGAAATATATATAGTTGCAAAATCAGGCTGACCAGTAATCGGACATAAGCTGGTAAATTCTGGACAGTTGAATTTTACGAAGTAGTCATTTTCCGGATGCTTGTTACTGAATGTTTCAAGAAGTGTTGGGTCATAATCTGTTTTATACTCAGTTCCCTGACTTCCAAGTTTTGTTAATCCTTCTTTTTCTCTATCACTCATCTTCTATTCCTCCCTTGGATTAATTATACGAGCTATGTATATGAACGGTGTATCAATTACTGCTACAAGTGCCTTAAATAAATAAGTTGTAATTAATATACTGAAGAACACATTAGTTGGATATGTACCCCAGAAAGCAAGGAAAGTAAAGATTACTGTATCGATTGCCTGACTGATTAAGGTACTTCCGTTATTTCTAAGCCAAAGCTTAGACTTGTTATCACCTGTTTTCTTCCAGATAAAGTGATATAAGAATACATCAATATTCTGGCTGCAGATAAAGCCTATTAAGCTTGCAATTGTTATTCTTGGAACAAGTCCAAAGACTACCTTTAAGCTGTCATTGATATAGTCATTGGCATTGGGCGTAAACTGAAGAATAAGCTGAGTTCCAAGGAGCCACAAAAGCATGATTGAGAAGCTGTACTTTACAGCCTTCTGAGCATCCTTTTTTCCATACTTTTCTGAAAGAATATCTGTTACCAAAAAAGTTGATGCATAAAGCACATTGCCTGCTGTTGTTGAAAGTCCAAATAAATCCACGCATTTGCACACTGCTATGTTGCCAAGGATAGTACCAAATATAGCAAATGCAAATAGTCCATTTTTACCAAAAAGCTTATATAGTAAGAGAACACTTCCAAGATAAATTATTACTGTAATTATAAATATTAACTCGTTTGACATATTACACCTCATATTCTACTGGATCAGTTAATCCGTTTAATTTAAATGCCTGAATCCTGTCCCTACATGTACCACATAGTCCACAAGCCTTGTCATGACCTTCGTAGCAGCTCCAGGTAAGTTCAAAAGGGACCCCTATCTCTGTTCCCATAGCCACCACCTGAGCCTTGGTCTTATCAATAAATGGTGCAACGATTTTCAGTTCATTGCCACTTCCTATATAAATTGCATCAGAAATCGCTTTGTTAAATGCTGTACTTGTATCCGGATAAGCATTGCCTGCTGCATCATCAGCATGAGCTCCATAGTATATCTCCTGACAACCATGACTAAGAGCTATAGATGCTGCAGATGAAAGGAATAAACCATTACGATATGGAACATAAGTATTAACCGGCTTACCACCTGTCTTTTCAAGCTGCTTAGCATATTCTTCATGTGGAATATCCTCTGAGGCACCTTCAAAAAGAGTACAATTGCTGTCTTTAAATATCTCCCCTAAATCAAGAGTCATCCTTTTTACGCCGTAATAATTAGCCACCTTTTCAGATGCTTCCATCTCTTTTTTATGTTTTTGTCCGTAGTAAATTGAAAGAGCAAGAACTTCGTCTTTGCCATATTTCTTTACAGCAAGTCCAAGACAAACAGAACTGTCCAGGCCTCCGCTAAAAAGCACCAGTGCCTTCATATTATCTCCTCTCGCGGGCGTGTGATTATTAATCGAGTAGGTGAGATATTCTTACCTACTCGCTGTGCCGCCCGCGTCCGGCTTCATCCGGAATGGTTCCTCTCGCGGGCGTGCGCATAATAAAAGCCCTGCAAAAAACAGGGCTATAAATACAATACAAAAAATATTAATATCATAGTCCTGGTTTTGTTTAACGACAGGATGGTACAAACGAACTGTCGGTGATGTAATCACTTGGCTTATTATAATGTAACAGGAATAAAAGTCAATAGTTTATAATCCATCTCCATGTTTTTCCTTATATCTTTTCTCAATAACCTTCTTAGCTACAAATGCAGCTATAAATATTCCTGCAATAGTAATTAAAAATGGTACTATTTTTGATTTTCTATCATTTTTATCTTTTAGGTCATTTGCTGAGACTGATATATTGTCGTCATGGTTAGCTTCTTCTATGCTTGTTTCCTCTATATTAGAGCCACCTGTTTCACTACTAGCTATTTCTTCGGTAGTTCCTGCTTCTACAGTATTTTCCTTAGAAGTGTCTACTTCCTGGCTTGCATCATCTCCAGTTTTTGTCCCTGCCTTGGTATTTGCTGGCGGGACAGGAAATGTGGATGGAGCTGCAACGCCATTAACTTCAAGCATCCTCTTAATAATAGTTTCGAATTCGGACTGGGTTACTGTACCATGAGGATCTATATTAAGCTCGCTCTTTGGCGCACCCGCCTGGCCCTTTCCAGTGATGATATCATAGGTTGCTGCCCAGCAAATGGCTTCCCAAGCGTAATAGTCTATATCATAGTAATCTTTAAATTCATCGCTTCGGCCAAAGTCTATTGACCTTTTATAATTCTTATACTCTGAGTATCGCATAAGCATAAGGGCCAGGTCCTGTCTTGTAATAGGCTGACCTACTCCAAATGTATCAGATGACACATCTGGCGTACCTACGCATATAGAATTCTTCTCACCCCAAAGTAGAGCATCTTCATACCATGCACCATCTTCTAAGTCTGTGAATCTAGACTTAAGCCCGCTTGTAGATGGACTTCCTGCCATACTATAAAGTGTCCATGCTGCCGCCTCACGAGTAACCTCATCACCTGTAACCACAGTCTTAGTATTAGTAGTCTTGCTTACAGTAGATTTACTATCTGTAGTTAAAGTAACCTTATCATCAAAGCATAAGAAGTAGATGTTATCATCACCTGTTGAAGTATCTCCGCCATAGTCGATAGTCCATGAGTGTCCCTGACATACACTAGACTCATTCTTTTTCGTCCCTTCCTTATATGTCTTTACAAGAGAAGGATTCGCACCTATATCCAGCTTGGTAAAATTATTGGTAAATGCCTGAAGAAAATATATGCTTGGGTTATTTGATAAATCTAGGGATGTAAGTTCATTACATGCGCAGTCCAAATAAACAAGCTTAGGATTATTGGATAAATCAAGGCTTGTGATGTCATTGTAGCTGCAAATCAGTTTTAAAAGTTCAGGGTTATTAGAAAGGTCTATTGACTTAGCTCCGTTATAGGCACAGTTGTAATACTGAAGTCCCGGATTATTACTAAGGTCAATACTTCCAAGTCCAGGATTATTCCAAATATCAAGTCTCTTCATCTTTGGATTATGTGAAATGTCAAGTTTTGTAAGATGATTTGCAAATGCATCAAGATGAGACAAGTTCGGATTCTTACTTAAATCAAGTGATGTTAGTTCACAAGTACCACATGTAAGATGTTCAAGTTTAGGATTATTTGTAAGATCAAGGCTTATAAGGGGATTAGTATTACACTCCACATAAGCCATATTTGGATTGTTTGATATATTAAGTGAAGTGAGGTTGCAATCATAACAATAAACCCACTCAAGTTCTGGATTAGCTGAAAAGTCTAAAGAAGTAAAAAGATTTCCCGAGCACCATACACCATGCAAATCTTTATTATTGCTAAGATCCATACTGGCAATCTGGTTATCCTTGCACCAAAGCCCCTGAAGATTTACAAAATATTCTACACCTTTGATAGAGCTGATGCCCATACCTTCACAGTAGATATTTATAGTAAGGCTTATTTCGTTTTCATCTAAAATACCATTACCGTCACGGTCATAGTCAGGTCCTGATATTACAGACCTAAAGACAGGGTCTGGGAAATTAGTATCATTTATCTCTACTGGTACTATTCCGGCAGCATTAACCTTATCAGCTTTACCACTTGGAATAAAAGTCCCAAGTCCTGCTGCAGTTACCACCATCAATATACCTGCTAATATTCTGGAAAAAACATCCCTTGCTTTTCTCATATCACAACTTCCTTTTTACTGTTATCTATTGAATCTCAAACTGCTTTTCATTCACATTATTACCATTGTCTATAATGTGCATATATTCATATTCTTCATAGCGACTATGTTTATAAAGATTACTCATATAGCTTACAGATGACTTTCCTGCCACCAGACCATCGCAAATGCTAAGCGTATACATATCACGAACAATCTCTCTTCCAAGGAGATAGTGATGACACCTTCTATCACTTTTGCTAAATGCAACTGACCTGTTTCCATCACTTCTAAATACATCCGGATAAAAAAGAAAATCTATTTTATCAAAACTTTCTTTTATTTTATCCAGTGCTGATTTGTCATCTGTTGCCAAAAATACTCCTTGAAATTTGTTTGTTTCAAGAGCTTTTTTTATTTCTTCTATCATTTGTTTTTCATCAATATATACCGGATGATCGTTATAGCCGTTTTTAAAATCAGTTCCTCTGTAATGAACGCCTAATATCTTCCCTGCATTATTTCTAACCGCAGATAAAAGCATAGAAGCTTCGTCTAGTATCTCAGGCTTTATCTCCATATATTTATTTATTAAAGGAGCAGTTTTTTCAAATAGGTCTTTGTTATAGTAGTTATCTAATGTATAAGCATCTATCCACGGATACTCTTTTATCTTCATCATCTGGAAGAATTTTGCATTTACTACATTCAGTGCTTTTTCTTCCTCATACCCTTCATCTTCAGGTAAAAAATAATACTCCCACGGGTTATCTGTTTCTTTACTCTTTTCCTCATCATAATAAGCAAATTCTTTGGTTAATCTTATTTTAGGTGCAAATCCATGTTGCTTTGCATACATTAAGAAGCCAACGATAAATCTTAACGTTGCACAGAAGCCTTCATTTCCGGCATTTTCACTTATAACATATATTATTTTCCCATAATCAATATCACCCTTATGCTCAATATCGATAAGGTCAATATCTTCACCCAGCAATAAGACTCTTTGAACATAGTAATCATCTTTTTTTACTATTCTTTTTAATGTTCGAAGTAATAGATGAATACGTGGATGTTTTATTTTAAACTTACTTTTTTCTTTCATACTCTTTTTTATTTCTAATAAGATTATTGATTATTTTGTTAATAGGTTTTTCATATAATTTATCAAGAATAACAGCAATCCCCGTAAAAGCAATTAGACATATTACAAATCTGGAAAACCATTCTAAATATCCGTTATCACGTATATATTTATCATAATGCTTTAGCAGGAAAAATTGAAACAAATATATACCATATGAATATTTTCCCAGCAGCATAAAGAAGGAATTACAAACAATCTTTGAAGAGTGAATAGCCTGACTTAAAATAAGTATTGCAAAGCATAATCCAAACATCTCATTTCTGGTTAATCTAAATATACAATCTCCTCCATCAATCAGGCAAAACAGCCATATTAAAGAAAGTATAAGAAGCATGGATGAAATGGACTTATTATTATATTGCTTATCCTGAATTCTTAAGATGGCATAATAAAGAATTATCCCAAAGCAAAATACTAATATCTGATTAAGAGGCCCAAAGTTTGATAAAAATTCATTATAGATATAACTGTCGTGGTCTACTGGAAATATCGTTGCCAGCCAGGCTTTTAAGAATGGATTAATTAAATATACCATTATTGTAAATATGACTGACTTTTCAAAGGAATTGATAATCCAAAATATCCATGGTGATAGGAGATAAAATATCCAAAGTACGCCAATATACCACTCAATATATAGAACGCTGTCTGTGTAATGAGGCACCAGTCCGTGCAGTAAAAATATGTGAGCAATCATATTTTTTAAAGTCACATGTCCTTCTGACCCCAGCCACCATGGACTCCATGAGGCTGTCAGCATGCTAACTATAATAGCCAGATAATATAAGGGAGCAAGCCTATAATATTTCTTTAAGTACCAGTGAAGGATTCCCTTAATCGTTATCTTTCTGTCACGAAAAAAAGTATCAAGGGATCTAAATGCAAGGATACCTGATATAACAAAAAACAGCTGAACGCCACGTGCTCCATCGTTACCTATTTCTCCAAATATATCCGGAAGTGAACCTGCCCCAGTATGAACTATTAAGACCATTATTGTTGCCAGGCCTTTTAGTGCTGTTAAGTATTCAGATCTTTTTTCATCCAATTTCATTATTCCCATAAGCCTATTATCACCTAAAGATTAGATGTGCAATTTATTTTTTATTTACAATCCAGCTTAGTACAGGAGCACATATTCCCGAACGTTTTAATGTCCAGAATGGTGACTGGCTAAGTCCGCCCTGTATGTACAATTTCAAACGAGGAGCATCCTCGTCAGGATTAATTATCCACTGAATATAGTGCAAGCTTGCAGTAAGACTTATTATATATTCACCTTCATTGAGAAAATGATTAGGTATCTCTCCTCTTAAAACATTTTTACCAAGTGAAAGTTTCTTTTCTTCTTTGTAATCATCTGTTACATATGACCAAAACAAAACTTCTCCTTCGGTGCTGCATATGTTATATCCAATCACAAATGCCTCATGTAATTTCTTTACATTAAGCTCTATCTGAACATATGCCTTATTACAGTTTTCCAAAGGTAACGCCAGGTCATGCCCATCTTCATTCACCAGCCTGAAATCCAGCAAATCAAAAAACTCATTATCATAATATGACAAATCTTCTACTGACTTTCTTTCAAAAAGACCACTCTGATACTTTGCTATACAGTTGTCTATGCTGTCCTGTAATATAATCTTTCCTTTATCCAGGACCATACCACTTCTACACAGTGCTTTAACAGCATTCATCTGATGACTCACAAATAGTACTGTTCTTCCTCTTCCGGTACTAAGCTCGCTCATCTTACCAAGAGCCCTTTTTTGAAATGTTGCATCTCCTACAGCAAGAACCTCATCAGCTATGAGAATATCACTATCAAGATGTGCAGCCACTGCAAATGCAAGGCGGACGTACATACCGCTTGAATATCTTTTTACAGGAGTATCAATATGTTCATTAATCTCACTAAATGCAATAATCTCATCTATCTTCTCATTTATCTCAGCACGTTTCATACCAAGAATGGCACCGTTCAAGTAGATATTCTCCCTTCCGGTCATCTCCGGATGAAAACCTGTACCAACTTCCAGAAGGCTTGCAACATTGCCTTTGATTCCTATACGCCCCTTTGTTGGAACAGTAACCTGACTGATAATCTTTAACAGAGTGGACTTTCCGGCACCATTTTTACCAATAATACCTACCCTGTCTCCCTGTTCAATCTCAAAATTAATGTCATCGAGAGCCCAAAAGCCTTTGTTATCCGTACATTTTTCACCAATTTTAGTAACATCATCATCTTTGCCAAGTTTACGCCTGATGTGGGCTCTGACGTCAGTATAGAACATACCTGTGTTAATCTGTCCCAGACGATAATACTTACCTATATTTTCTGATTTGATTGCAATATCTTTCATGTATCCATCCATTAAATAACATCAACAAACACTTTTTCGTTCTTGTTAAATAGAATTATTCCAATTAAGAAAAAGGCGACTGTACAAACTAAACTGTAGGTAACAGAATAAAGCGATACATTTCCCACCCCAAAACATATTTTTCTAAAACATTCCATCACCTGTGTAAGTGGGTTTATCAAAAACAATAACCTGTATTTTTCAGAAACCTGTGAAAGAGGATATACAACAGGTGTAATATACATATATAGGGATAAGAAGAATGATAAAGCTTTTGAAAGATCCCGATACTTGGTCGTAAGAGAAGAAACTATAAGGCCTAACCCTATAGCCTGCATAGATATCCATATTATAACTGCTGGTAACAGTAGCCAGCTTATTGTTATCCTGCACGGATAGCCGTGCAATGCGCTTAGGAAAAAGAGGAGTAAAAATAGAATAAACTGAATAATAAACCGGTTCATCTCTCCCAAAAATATGGCGATAGGTACAGTAAGTCTTGGGAAGTATACTTTCTCAAATATATATCGGTTATTTAGAAAAACTCTGGATTCACCTTTAATCAGCTTACTAAACAGCGTCCATAAAACCGTTCCCGCAAAATAAAATAACACAGGTGGTATACCGCCTGTACTTAACTGAGCAATATTCTGAAATACAACGATGCACATAAGAGTTGTGCAGATTGGCTGAATAAGATACCATAATGGTCCAAGTATTGTTTGCTTATACGTAATTGCAATATCTCTCTTAACAAACAATAGAATCAGATCTTTGTATTCCAATATTTTTTTAATATTGATTGAAAAGGGATTCTTTTTCGCTTCAATTACAGTATCCCAATCATATTCTTCAAATTTCACTTCTACATCCCACCATTTATTCTTTTGCGATTATAGTCGCACCATCTGCAATGTTCATTTTTACATTTATGTATTCTAAAACCTCTAAATCTGATAAGTAAAAGCATGCCTAGCCTGTGGGATGCTATCCACTTTCTCAGCTTTGTTTTTCTTATACATACAGCCATATTGTATTTTATGGTTTTGCCAAAGGTAGACAAAACCTTCTGTTCTTCCTTTTTTGTCTTTAGTTCATTTCTTGAAGAAATACCTAATCGACTAAAATAAGCAGTAACTCTATCTTTGTAAACTATCCGCTTATTTTTAGAGCAGCAATATGCGTAAAAGTCCAGATCAGCGCATATCTCATACCTGGTATCAAACGGATGCTCTAACAGTAACTCTCTTTTTGCATATAACCCCTGATGAGGAACCATAGGTCTTTTGTTTTTTAACCCTTCTTCCCATCCATGTAAGACTGATCTTTTTTCAATATATGCCCATCCTTTATCAAGATAATATATGGAAGTAGACAATAAATCAGGCATATTTTCTTCGCTGATCCACTCTGCAACTTTTCCTAATACCGTATTGTTATAAAATGAATCATCTGCGCCTAAAAAGACAACATAATCTCCCGAAGCAAACTGAACCCCTTTATTGTATGCATCATATATTCCGTTATCTTTTTCACAAACCGAACGTGATATAACATCTTTATATTTCTCAATAAGGCTTAGAGTCCCATCTGTAGACATGCCATCAATAATAATAAGTTCCTTGTTTTTATAATCCTGATTAGCAAAACTGCATATTGCCTGTTCAAGATCTTGTTCTATATCATTTTTACAATTCAACGTTGCAATAACAACACTGATTTTTACTTCCACAATCTAACCTTCCGATTTTATTTTTTGTATTTATCCCAAAACTTTTTCATTCTGGCTAAAAGCAAAATAGCTCTTTTCATTTTTAATAAAGAAAACAATATATATAAAGTTTCCTTGTTAGTGGTTTTTTCAGCTCTTTTATCATAAAAAGGATATCTGAAAATATTTTTAATAATCTTTCGATATTTTCTTCCACTAATTATCTTTGAAACTATAGCAAGCTTACTTCTGTCAAATGGATGGTCACATATATTTTCAAATATAAAAGTGTATATCCCATAAAAATAATTCTTATAGATGTGATGAATAGCCAGCGTCTGTATCTCTTTATCAGGAATCTTTGATAAAAGTTTCATATTACTTTTATATAATTCCTGTATTCCTTGAAGGGCCCCTTTACGCAGGTGAGCAGATAGTCCGTCGTCATATCTAATATATCCATATAAAATCTCATTAACATATGCGATTTTCGGATCATTATCTAAAAAATATTGTACACAGAATAAACTATCTTCAGCTGTTGACAGGTCTTCTATAAATAAATGTTGTATCTTTTCTCTTACATACAACTTATTCCATGAGGTACATAAAACGTTATATCTGATAATATTGTAAATTTCATTTTCTATATTATTATTCTCAATAGTACGTTTTTGTACCGATGCATATTTCTTCTCATAATAACCACAGGTGGCAAGATCAGCTTGCTGACTTTCTATAGCTACCAGCAATTTTTCAAGAAATGTTTTATCTACATAATCATCTGCATCGATAAAACAGATGTATTGTCCGGCAGCATGGTTGATACCAAGATTACGAGCAGCACCAACGCCACAGTTTTCTGTATGAAATACTTTTATCCTACTGTCACGGTTTAAAAGTCTGTCACATAGAATACCAGAATCATCTGTAGAACCATCATCGATAAGCAGAAGCTCATAATCAGAATAAGTCTGTCCTAATATACAGTTTACTGTTTCAATCAGATATTTACTTTTGTTATAAACTGGAATAATAACGCTTATCTTACACATACTATATGTCAGTGTTCCTAATGTGTCCTTAACTATCATTAATAATAACCAAAAAAAGCCTATAAAACAAGGAATTGTGGGCTATGTTTGCATGCTCTAATGTTTATTTTTTTCAACGATATGTATAATAAACATATTGCACAGTTGAAGCTAGCTTGTTGCTAAGCGAGAATACAAAAACCCCGGCAAAGCCGGGGCTATCCTTTTGATATTAAGCTGGATAATGACCTCAATTTAATCAATTATCTTCAATGAATTCACTGCTTTCACTATTTGTATTATTCTCGCTTGTATCGCCAAATATAATATTAAAGTTATTGTCCACGTCTTCTACAACAAATGAATATGAGCCAAGTTGGCCCTTAAGGCTTTCCATTTCATCTGTGCATAGCTTAATTTTGGCATCATCCTGCTGGTAGTTAAATACCCTGAGCATAAATGCATGATGGCAATACTCAGCTATAGTACAATTATCCTCATTCATTTCACCAGGTATATAGTTGGTTCCTCTATAAGTGTAATACTGCCCAATAATCTCATCATACATCTTCTTTTCAAGCCTATAACGCATAACAGATGTATAAGTATCTGTATTTCTTTTTTCTTCCTGATTTTTTGCATACTTAAAGGATCCCGACATCTCAATAAATGATAAGAAGCAGAAAATGGCAAGGAGTGTAATAATAATATTCATAATTATACTTAGTGCTTTACTATTTTTCATTTATGAAGGGCCTCCTCTAACTTGACTCCTCTCTTGGCTTCGGATAGTTCTAAAAATTCTTCAATATCCTGGTCGTCCATACCAAGATATACTTTCATTGCGTCTCGAAGCTGTGTTTCCATACCATATACATACTTTATGTACTTTCCGTTACTATCACTTTCTTTCCACGATTTGCATCCATTAAAAACGTTATCGACATACAAGCTAAAGCCATAGCTATGAGATTCAAAATTATCAAAACAATCCGGATCAGGTGAGCAGTAAGCCATTTCTTCCAAGTATTCTATACATTTACAATAATCGTCAGAAAGGTATCTAATGCAATCCAGTTCTTTATAAGCCGCTGCATCAGAATCTAAAACCCCATGTTCTTTCATATATTCATATGCTTCCACATACTGCCCCTTTTCGAGTAAGTCATCTATCTGAGCTATGTTTTCTGTGGTATTCTTAGCTAATTTTGCTCTTTTTTTATCTTCACCATCATCCGGGTCTGCATAATTATAAGAAGATACTATTCTTGTAGCCACTATTACAAGAATAAGAATTACCATGATAACAGCCTTTGTACCAAACTTTCCTGTCCTTTTTGCTGTATCGATAACATTCTTACTAGTGCTATCAAACTTTCCACCATAACTGCGCATGTTTTTATCATGCTTTAAAGCAAATTCATTTTCAGTGCCGCAGTATGGACATATTTTATCTTCTATTCCAATCTGACGTCCGCATTTATTACATATCATAAGTTGTCACCTCAAGCATACCAGTTGTAATACCCTGATTTTTTAAGAACTCTTCCTTCTCTTTTTGTACTTTTTTATTTTTGGCATCTATAGACATCCACAAAGGAAGGATAATGCATGCTGCAAGAATAATTACAACTATAATTGCTATAAGTATAGTTTTTACTATACTTTTATTTATCTGCTTTGGAGCTTTCTCCCCATATTCTTCAAGGTCAATTCGAATATCTTCAAGCTTACCCATATATTCTTTTTCTTCTGCTTCAAGTGTTGCAGTTCCGCAATATGGACATCTAACAAGTTTCTCTTTGTAGTGCCCACCGCATGATGGACATACTATTATCTTACTCATAATAATTAATCCTCTAACTTTTCCTCTTTAACAGTACTCTCTGTACTATTAATAGCATCTCCTTCTAAGCTATAATCAATTTTCTCAAAGATTGATTCATACTCTGGCATGTCCTTTCTAATCTCAGACATTTTCTCGTCAAATGCCTGATAGGTTGCAGTATCCCCTTTTTTAGCATATACCGCTTTCATAAATTGAAGATCAGCATATTCTCCAAGTTTATAAAATTCATAGTCTTCTTTAGATATCTTTGCTCCCCCTCTTAAAAGCCTCGAAAGAGAAGCTAGATTTCCATAAGACTGTCTTTCAATGGAATTTCTAAGACTATCAGCTGTAATTTTCTCCTCAGTTACATAGGTAAACTTTAGCTTATCATATGCAGCTCCTAAAGCTGCAACTAGTACTATAGCGAGAAATATATTGATAATTATAGAAATAAAAAGAATTATTTTCTTATTCACCTAAGATCACCTCCTCAATATATACTGTCTTGGCAGCATCGGAGGAGTCTAAAAACTCATTCCTTCCTTCCTCATCAAGTCCCAAATACACCTCAAGCATAGTATCTGCTTGTTCCTTCATATCGATTATGTATTCTTTATACGGATTATCTTCTATATCGTAATGATACGAATTGTAGCCTGAATAGAATAATGTTATTGCACTTGCACATTCTCTAATATCCCTCTCTGGTTCGCGCCAATTAGCTTCAGGCCCCATCATAACAATCGCTTCAATATTGTTAACCATACCGGCATACTGAGTTGCTATTCGATCGATTATTTTCAAGTCTTTATATGGTTCCATATGGGCGTAGATGTTATGATACTCAATAAACTCATGAAAAGCTGTATAATCTCCAGCATCCAGATAGTCCTGAATCTGATTAATAAACTGGTCATGTTTTTTTATAGATTCTTTATGACGCATATCCGTTCTTATGGTATATGCATTGTCATCCAAATAAGCAGCAAAACCTATACCTATTATTAGAAGAACCATAACTATGGCACTAATTACAATAGGAACATTGCTAGATACTATTTTTCCAGCTTCCGTTTTAACTTCTTTGCTTTTCTTTTTGTATTTAGCCAGGTCCCTACGATGAGACGCATTCTCTTTGATTTTCCTGCCGCAGTAAGGACACTTACCAGTGGTAAGGCCTATCTCAGCACCACAACTGTAACATTTCATGATAACTGCTTTCCCTTTTCATATTTTTCTTAACGTACAATATATTACTATTTTTAGAAGTACAGTTCAAATCACGTGCAGCTTTTCAACCGTTTGGGATTTTGTTTAGATAATACCGGCATATTCGTAACCCGCTTCAGTAACAGCGGCTTTGATAACTGCCTCATCTATATCCTTTGATAAAGTGATAGTAACAAGATTCTCATCATGAGAAGCAACAACAGTTTCTACTCCATCAATTGCTTCTAGAGCCTTCTTTACATGAGCCTCACAGTGTCCACACATCATTCCATTTACCTTAATCTTCATTATTTTATCCTCCGTTTCTTTAATATCATTTGTTGTTACTATATTTTCCATCTCACTATCTTCGGCCTGAATCAATCTACCCTCGATTGGATTCCTTATAGTTTTATCTTTGCTTCCATCATATACCCTAAGCAGGTTAAGCCTTAGCGCATTGGATACTACACAAAAACTTGAAAGTCCCATAGCCGCTGCGCCAAACATAGGATTCAGAGTCCAGCCAAATAGGGCTACGTAGCAGCCTGCGGCAAGGGGTATACCAATCACATTGTAGAAAAATGCCCAGAAAAGGTTCTGATGAATATTTCTTATCGTAGCTCTAGATATCCTTATGGCTGCTGCCACATCACGAATACTGCTTTTCATGAGCACCAGATCAGCTGCATCTATAGCTATATCAGTTCCTGCTCCTATGGCAATTCCTACATCGGCTCGGGTAAGGGCTGGTGCATCATTGATTCCGTCACCCACCATAGCTACCTTTCCGCTAGCCATAAGCTTTCTGATAACAGCTTCTTTTCCATCAGGAAGTACGCCTGCAATCACTTCATCAACCCCTGCCTCATTAGCAATCGCTCTGGCTGTAGTCTCATTGTCACCGGTTAGCATAACAGTATGAATTCCCATGTTCTTTAGCTGTGCAATCGCCAGCGGCGTATCTTCTTTTATTGTATCAGCCACCGCAATTATACCGATTAGCTTTCCTGCCCTGGTAAATAAAACAGGAGTCTTACCTTTTGATGACAGCTCTTCCATATGTTTGCTGACAACAGTTTCTTCTGAGATTTTTTTTGTTAATACATCGTCTCTTTCAAGAAGAGATGAGACAAATTTTATATTACCACCGGCAACTATATCTCCATCTAATTTTGCTTTCAGTCCATTACCTGTTAGAGTTTCAAAGTCGGCAATCTCCCTAAGAGCTATATTGTGTTCTTTTGCATAATCAACTATGGCCTTGGATATAGGATGCTCACTTTTTGCCTCCAGGGCATATGCTATAGTTAACACTTCCTCATTACTTATGCCATCTATCGGAAGTACATCAGTTACCTTCATGATACCAGTAGTTATAGTACCTGTCTTATCAAGAGCTACTATCTTAACTTTACCTGTAAGTTCCTGTGCCGCAGAGGTTTTATATAGGATGCCGTTCTTAGCGCCAACACCATTTCCAACCATGATGGCTACAGGTGTTGCAAGGCCTAATGCACAAGGACAGCTGATTACCAATACCGATACCGCTCTTGCTATAGAATATCCAAGACTGTGCCCAACCAGCATCCATACAATAAAGGTAACAAATGCTATCCCAATAACTACAGGTACAAATACTCCTGATACTCTGTCAGCAATCTTGGCTATTGGAGCCTTGGTCGCAGCCGCATCACTAACCATACGAATAATACCTGCAAGAGTTGTATCTTCACCAACCTTATCAGCCTGGCAAACCATATATCCTGAAGTATTAATTGTTGCCGCAGATACCTTATCACCAACCTGTTTTTCTACAGGTATGCTTTCTCCCGTAAGGGCAGATTCATTAACAGCACTTTCACCTTCTATAACGATACCATCTACCGGTATACTGTCACCCGGTCTTACAATAAACCGGTCTCCTACTCCTACCTCATCAATAGGAACAGTCTTTTCATCCCCATCAACAAGAATTACCGCTGTCTTTGGTGCCAATTTCATAAGAGCTTTTAAGGCATCTGTAGTCTTACCTTTTGACCTGGCCTCAAGTGTTTTTCCAACTGTAATCAGGGTAAGTATGGTAGCTGCAGATTCAAAATAGAACTGATTCATATAATACATAACCTGCTTTGTATCATCTGCCATCACAGCCCCTGTCATGGCAAACAGAGCGTAAATACTATATGCATAAGAAGCAGTTGCACCAAGTGCTACCAGAGTGTCCATATTAGGAGATCTGTGTATCAGGCCCTTAAAGCCACTAATAAAGAACTTCTGGTTAATAACCATGATCATGCCTGCTAGTATCAGCTGGTATAGTCCCATAGCAACATGATTGCCATCAAGAAATGATGGTAGGGGCCATGCCCATAACATATGTCCCATGGACACATACATAAGCGGAATAAGCAGGATAACAGAAGCAAGCAGTCTCTTTTTTAATAGAGGTGTTTCTTTATCTTTTAGTGAATCCTCATAGGTATTGGAACTGCTCTTATCTTTTCCAGATTGTTTTTTACTAGCACCATATCCGGCAGCTTCTACAGCTTTTATTATCTCATCAGCAGATGCGGTACCTTCTACTCCCATAGAGTTGGTAAGCAGGCTTACAGCGCAGCTTTTTACACCATCTACAGCAGATACTGCCTTCTCGACTCTTGCCTGGCAAGCCGCACAAGACATCCCTGTTACATCATACTGGTCCATCTTATTATCATCCTTTCCTGTTATATATAAATGATAAACCCGTGTTTTCACTCGACTTGGACCTAGCGATATCCGGGCTTGCCTTTAGTTATTTCATCAGTTTTTGAAGAGTAACTACCAGTTCATCTATAATCTCATCGTTACCCTGTCTGATGTTATCTGCAACACATGACTTCATATGATTAGCCAAAAGTACTTTATTAAAGCTGTTAAGGGCACTGGTTATAGCAGATACCTGTACAAGGATATCAGTACAATAAGCGTCATCTTCAAGCATGCCTTCCACGCCACGCACCTGGCCCTCGATTCTTTTTAATCTATTCATTAGGTCTTTCTTTTCTTTTTCATCTCTGTCTTTATGTTTTCCCGAACAATAAGGGCAGCGAGCTGCCATATCTTCCATCTGATTCTCCTCTATAGCATGTTCTTTTATGTCATTTGCTTTCTTTGCCATAATTTCCTCCATAATCAAAATACCCCACCGGGGTATATTAGTTTTTTCTAATATATACCCTGGTGGGGTATCTGTCAATTAATCACTTATTGATATACGCTGCCTGTTTTTCACTCCCTGACCATCATCAAAGCCACCACAAGAAGAATTGCCGGTGAGATCCATATTGTTCCAATACCAAACCTTGCGGAAAGTACCCCTCCGATGCCAGCTCCTGTGGCAAAGATAAGAATAATGCCAAAGAAATGCAATGCCTTGTACAAGGATCCCTTCTCTTTTGTTCTGAAATACTGTGACAGGCTTTCCGTACCGCTCCTAAGATTGCCGATACACATCGTACTGGCATATCCATATCCATGAACTTTTCTGAATGTCTGCACCTGCATGGCACATGAAAATGAAACCATGATATTTGCAAGCATATTTAACCCTGTCGGCATAAATCCTACCGCCAAGAGCATTGCGATCTCTATAAAAAGTATGATTTGTCTCCAATGGATCTTGCTGCCAGTCTTAAACCTGCTCTCGATCCTTTCAGCCAGAAAAATGCCTGCAGCAAATGATAGGAGCGGGAGCATATAGTGTAATCCCTTATTCCACTCTCCCTGCATAAAGTTCTGGCTCATCAGTACCACGTTACCGGTCTGGGCATTTGCGAATACGCCATCCCTCACGTTATAAGTATATGCATCCTGTAGTCCTCCCGAAAATGAAAGCAATGCACTTAATCGAAAGCTCTCAGAGGTCTGCGTTTTTGCAATCGACATCTCATACCTCCAAATATGCCTATTAAATTTATATCAACAAATTTACCCTCGGATATTATAACATGGCAAGAAGAAACATCAGGATAAATCTCCCCACACATAACGGGTGGTTTATATCTCGCACGCTTCGCGAGCTCGACTGTGTCACGACACATAATAAAACACTCAACATTTCTGTTGGGAGCAACATGTTTTAAAAAAGACATTTTGATTAGTTATATTTTGTATAAGCTACGGCTCAATGAGTATTCCACAACATCAGTATCAGCATTTTTGCAGAGAATCATGCCTACGCCTAGATTTTCATGAGGCTTTTATAAACATCCTTAAAGTCTACTTTTTTCTTATTCTTTTATAAATTTCGAATTGTCTTTTCTCCTCGTTGTCGTTTTCATTTGCAAGTCCCTTTGCTTCCAGGATTCTGTCTATGGCCTGTGCCGGATCCATTGTATGATACGGCAGGAACAGGCTTCGTAATTCTTTCGGCTTTACTGTTTTGTAGACCTGCTTGGATGTCTTATCATATGTATAAGCAAAATAGCGGTAGATATACCCGATCCAGTAAAGTTCATTCAGACTATATTTAACCGAACCGTAGTCCGAACTGCCATATTCTTCATCAATAAGAACCAGAAGATCAGCTGCCTGCATGTTGCTCTGCAATAACGTCATGTTATCCAACCACTTCGCCGTTTCGCTGTTCATAAATCTCCGGATAAAGATTTCCGAACTTGTATTCTGCGCCTCACGCGACAATTCAAATGCTTTTGCCTGCATCTCACATAGAAGGAGACCGTCATTATCGATTTTTTTCATATTGGATTCCATCTCCTTTTGAGCATCATTTCAGAATGTCGTCAATATACTTTCCTTTTCCTCTGTATTGCCTTCTTGCAAGCTTTACCTTGTCATCTCCGAGCCTGGTCTCCTCGGCTCTTATACCCTTATAGTGTTCTTTTTCGCTGGAGGATATGTATGACCTTTCAAGTATTTTCAGCCTTCGGGCAGCCTTTCCACTTGTGAACACATACTGATTTCCCAGATTCGTAGCTGCAAGGCAGTGCTTACACTGTTCGTCTGTTATTTCTCCCGCAATAAACGAATTGATAATCTGAAACATCCGGTTATCCGCGATGGGTGCGACTATATAGTCACAGTTTTCTGTTTCAGTTATAAGTTTTTGGACTACGGGATGTTCTTTATATTCGTCCAAGGTTCCTCTGTAATACGCAATGGTAAGCATCCACTCCCGGTCAACTTTATACCGCTTGCTTTTCAGGCCGAAAGCGTCAAAATCAAGATAATAAACCGAAGAACGATCAAAACCCGAAACAAAAGAAATGGACTGTTCGTAGCTTTCTCCGGTATAAAATCCCTGTCCGAAATCATTATTTGTCCGGCTTCTATTGACGCTTATCTCTCCCTCGATTTCGCTTTTTGCGCCATGAAAAAGAAGCTTGTGTCCCTGCTTCAGAGTTTCAAGCCACATCATTTCCTTGAGCCTTCCAAGTTTTATACCATTATCAAAGGCAAAACTGTATACCTGTTCCAGAAGTTTCTCCGAAGCCTCTGTCTTACCAAGTTCATTTCGGGATAATGTTACCTGCTGTACACCGATCCTTTTTGCCAGCTCTGTCTGCGTTATGCCAAGTATTTCCCGTATTGCCTTCAGATCATCTGAAAATTTATAATCCATTCGTCTTCTCACCTCTTAAACTTGTTTATATCATATTACTTAAACAAGTTCAATATCTTTTCGAAGTAATATTACTTAGCTAAGTTTTTACATCTTTTTGTTTTACTTTTTTTTCTGAAAATCAGCAAATGCCTTTCCATTATCCATTTGCCTCAAAAATCGTCCTTCTTTTATATACCTCGTTATTTTTCACTAGTTCATTAAATGATACAGGCGTATAATTGTTAATCATACATCCTGCATTTAATGCGCGTTCTTTATTTTTCATATACATATATGACTCATTCTTATTGTTATGAATGTGACCATATATATGCCAGGTTCCATGGAAAAAGCCATTCCATTCAGCAATAGGAAAATGGCATAAACAAATCTGCTTATCGTCATCTTGAATATGCATCATTTTCTCTACTCCTTCAAGATAGTGCAACGCTTTCGGATTATTCAAAATTGGCAAATCATGATTTCCCAAAATTAAAATTTTATGCCCCTTCAATTGTCTCAGATACCACTCTGGTTTATTCCCACTTCTATAGCACAGGTCTCCAACAATATATACAGTATCATTATCTTGTACTCGTTTATTCCAAAGTTCTATAAGTACACGATCCATTTCATCTCTGTCAGAGAATGGACGATGATCAAATCCTATTACATTAGTATGCCCAAAATGAAGATCACTTGTATACAAAATCATTTTATTTCCTCCTTGTTTCTTTACTATTCAACAAATTCCCATTTCTTTTCAACAGTATCAACACAAACAAATCTTTCATCGCCAATTGGACGGCCATCTTTATAGGTTGAAAAGGTATCAAGGGTTAAAATATTGCCTTCATCAAGGGCAGTTCTTACTGGAGTATGCCCTACTACTTGAAGTAATTCCATCGGATATAAGCTTATTCCACCATACTGTGGTCTCGCCCAAATTGGGGAATCCTCCTGCCATAGTTCCACCTTTCCCATCTTATTTATCCTTAAAAACATTGAATCAAAATCAATTTGATTATCTCCAAAATGTCTCATTACAAAGCTTTCGATCAGCCCACCATGACTGAAAACAACATTGTCGATTTTATAAATAAAGCCAATATTTTCTGGTGTTAACGCGCCTGTAAGATCATTTATCCTTTTAACCACAGTCTCCCTTGCATAATACGAATACCCTGATTCCATTGCTTCCCATAGATAACTGACATCATGATTTCCATAACACCAGAAGGTATTTTTATGTTTATTTACAAATGCCACCGCTGCATCAAAAGTTGCATTATATAAATCTAAATTCTTTTCTTGATACCAGTCATCTACCAAATCACCTAGCATGACAACTGAATCATATGAGCCTTTAAGAATCAATTGTGATGCTTTTTCAAACATCCAAGGTTTTAAATGTACATCTGGAATAATAAATACTTTGCTCTTAATGCGTCTCCTATTCTATAACCCCTGCAGGATAAAGATCCCCACTCGGAAGAATTGGTTCCTCACCCTCGGCATTTTCTTTTATAACCTCTTTTCTGTCACCAGGCCTTAGTTTTATTGTACCCATACTTGTTTTGACAAAAATAACCTCATCACCTATATTCTCAATAAACCATGGACACCCATAGGTATCCTCTGAATAAAATTCAATATTCTGATAATGAGGAAAATAACGAAGATCAATTTTATAATCTTCAGTATTTATCAAATAACTATCTTGAATGGTTCCGATATGAGGCAGTCCTGTAAAATTCACCCTTTTGCCAGTTTCAGAATTTTTCGGTATATAAAATAAGGAATGAAAATAATATTCGCAAAAATTAGCTAGCACAACTAGAACTTTTCCTGGTTCTATTGATGGATACTCAATCATATCTTTATGATTTTCCTTTATATTCTTATAATCTGTTATGATATTTGGATATTGGTCTTGTTTCTCAAATCTACAATAATCTAGTGGACAGTGATACTCACTATTTTCTGTAGTAAGAATCAATTCATTATTCTCCATATCAATATGCATATTTTTCACAGCCGACGTATGAATCCTCATAGAATCCGCAAGTCTTTTATGTCCAGTCACAATACCATGTCCATAGTAGAATACTTTTCCATTTTTTTCTTTTTCTTCAATATACCAATAGTACAGTTTTGTTTTTCTATTTTCTCCATAATTTGCCAGGTTTGTAACATAAGAATCTATAAGATTTCTTCCAATATCCTCGTATTTTTCATTCTTAAGAATGTTTCTGTGAATACTCATAACTTTTTCTATACCTTTGTACGTAAAGAAAAGTTTTGTTACTATTCCATAGTCTCGCACAATTCCATGGATATCATATTTCTCTGAATAAACTTCAATCTCTTTAATGTGCCCTTCTGCCATATTTAATTTCTCCATACCTCTAGCTACTCTAATTACCTCGTTCCATCTTCCTAAAGGACTTCTTTACATCGAAACCATGCATAATAGCCTTATCCTCATCAGTAGCGCCTTTTGCCTCTGTAGTTTCCGAAGCAGTCTTCTTCATAGAGAAATGTTCCTCTAAGGCACAAAAAATACTCACAGGATCAACGAAGTCGGCTATTCCACACGCTTTGAGAATAGGCATGCTCTGTATCTCTTCTTTAGAAATGCCCTTGTAATCGGTAACTTTGATATGACATCCAAGATTATATTCAAGCCGGTAGTTTCCTTGATTGACCGCATCCATTAAATCATTCACATGTATTCTAACCTTTTCAACATCCATATCATAAAGCCAATAACTCCACATGTGTTTATTAATCGATACTACACTCAGTTTAATTAACTCATTAGCCCCATTGTAGTTCTTCCATTTTTTAAGAAGTTCTATATTATAATTAATAATTCTACCGCCTAAATCTTTTTCAGTAATTGTGATTAAGAAAAGCCAATAAGCCACACCACACTGAAGTAGTACAAACCTGTACTTAGAATCGCTATAGTATCTTTGGCATTTCATTCCTTCACAAAACATCTCCTTTGTAAGCAAGAAAGAACCACGCCTATCAAACACAATTCTGTCCGTTGGGTCCTGTAAATAATCATAAAAATCATGTTGTTTATCTATTATTCTCATTATTTCTCTTCGTTTTTCAAAAGATACTTGTTACTTACAACCTTCATCGAAAGTGCTGAACTTATTCTCTCGCTGAAAATTGGTTCTGTTGGTCTAATTACTATTCCTTCTTTTCTTCCACCATTTGGGTATTCTCCGTCTGCCCTTTCAAGTAATGCTTCCACTGTTGGATACTTTGATGGCAGATCCATACCAACCTCTTCAACCGGAACCATCAGCAATCCTAAAGAGTCACAGATTTCCTGCATCTTACGAAGTCCCACTCTCTTCCCATTGATACGTATCGTAAACACGTACCATTCCGGCCTTGTCAACTTAAGCCTGTTCTGCTGGATTCCCGGAGCACAAAGTTCTCCCTGCAGAGTAATCAATTTCAATCCGTTCTCTTCAAAATACTTCCGCACCTTATCTTTAATATTGTCGCGCTTGACCAGATCATAGAATGCACTCTTACCATCATCTTTATACTCATAATTATGACCAGTCACATGGAAACCGTCCTCATCTATGGATACTGAATGAGAAGAACCATCCATTTTTGTAGTGATGTAATACTCCATATTGGCAAAATCCCCGATCAGATCAGGGTCAGCCTGAACCCTAGTCTCATCGGTATGCGGTACATCGATTGGAAGCGTACCGATCACGGTTCCGCCGGTAGTCACCTTCTCTTCGATTTCCCACTTACGTACTCCAAGGATCTCTGTTACATCTGAACCAAGTTCAATATCTGAAGGCAACTCCGAAAACTGACTGATTGGAAGTAACAACCCCTGGGATATCTGTCCCCGGAATTTCATAGTCCGTAGCCTAAATCCTTCTCCCATGATATCCGTCTTCCGATAGCTGGATGCTCTCATAAACTCAAACTCTTCCCGTATCGGCAGGAAACTGTCTATCTCAAAATACACCGCCAGATCCATGGGTTTGAATTGTCCCTTGTTTACCACACACTGCCAACCTAGTACATTTGCTAATTCAATTCTATCTGCCCCTTCAATTGGCTCAATTTTCCATATTCTCTGTATACTTGCTAATTTTCTCCTCATAGCTTTCCTCCTAATTTATTTGAATTTTATTGATATATAATTTTAAAGCGTTTATGCAAATAATTCGTTTTGTCGAATTTTAATCGTAAAAAAATTTTATTTTTTTTCATTTAAAGCATAAAGATATCCCAAAAGACGATTTTTACTGTCGTTGTTCATTCGTCTATACTCAATTAAAAGTTCATACTCATCATCTTTTCGGTATACTGTCAAATAATCATTGTTCAATGTTTCGTTACTCTCCGATCCAGATATAAGATAATATGGATCTACGTGTAATGTATCGCAGATTACTTTTAGTTTATCGATAGATGGATTTTGTTTTTTGCCCTTCCAACTGCTCATTGTACTTTGAGGTATACCAGTTTTTTCAGAGAATTCTTTTTGGGTCATTCCTCTGTCATGAACAAGTTGTAATATTCTCTCACCAATTGTCATAATATTCTTCTTTCAGAACAATTCGTTTATACGATAATACTACATCGCATCATTTATATCAACCATCTTTTTTTACCACTTCTTACAGTCCATTCTTCAGTACCTTAAGATGTCCCTGCATCATTCATATTTTGTTCATGATGCCTGTGATACGTTTCGATGATATGCTTATTTATTTGACTGAGCGCATACACTGAATGCAGGTCGCATATCTTCAATCTGTCCACGGGAAATACCATAACGTTTTGCTAGGCATTCCAAGGAGAGCAGGAGCATTATAAGAAAAATCATCATAAACATAGATTGTTTTTTCATCTATTGCCATTAATCATTCCTCCTTGTTGCCCGTTTTCTTGTAATCAACTTTAGATCCTGCAATTGTCTACCCATCTTATCATCTCTAGCAACCATTTCAAGATCGGTATCCATCCCACCAAGTGCATGAAGTACTGCAGCATATATTCCAATTGCAACTGCAGGATTACCGGACTCTACTTTCCACAGAGAAGACCTGCTGATACCGGCTCTTTCTGCCACCAATGTTGATGAAAGATTTCTTCTGAGTCTCGCCAGTTTAATCTGCTCACCCATCTTTTTTAATACATCTTCAGTTTTCGGTACTATATTATATGCAGCTTTCTTCATTTGCTCGCTCCTTTAATGTTTACTATTATATACACTAACCAGTATTTGGTCAATAATAGCAAACATTAGCCTTTCTAAAAAAACTCCCAACATTTCTGTTGGGAACAACATGTTTTAAAATAGACATTTTGATTAGTTATATTTTGTATAAGCTACGGCTCAATGAGTATTCCAAAACATCTGTATCAGCATTTTTGCAGAGAATCATGCCTACGCTTGGATTTTAATTTTGTCCGGTTTCTATTGACGCTTATCTCTCCCTCGATTTCGCTTTTTGCCAGCTCTGTCTGCGCTATGCCAAGTATTTCCCGTATTGCCTTCAGATTATTTGAAAATTTATAATCCATTCGTCTTCTCACCTCTTAAACTTGTTTATATCATATTACTTAAACAAGTTTAATATCTTTTCGAAGTAATATTACTTAGCCAAGTTTTGCATCTGTTTTAGTTATTTGTAATATTATTATATCTAATAATTTACGTCTGAAAGATGTCATTAAATTGACGCCATCTGGTATCAGATAGATCACTTTTACGACATTCCATGATAATTCTGTGCCATTCATCATCGGTTCTGCGAGATGAATAACGTTTAAGATTCGCCATTATCGTTTCTCCAATCGTAGTAAAAGTTACGATATACGAATCTTATATTAAATTTGTTAAAGGGCTAAGTCAGCCCACCGAATTATTTAGCGCTTACTTACTGTCGAGTTTTAATCGCAAAAAAAGCGATATGTAAAAAAAACACTACTTGATTTATAAAAATCATAGTAGTGGGATAATTTTATGAAATTTAACCTTAATTTAATGACATTACAACCGAAGTTGATGGCATTTTGTGATTACTGATTAAGTAACCTTGCTACCCAAAATGGTAATTAGTTCATTTTCCATAGATGCAATATCCTCTGCCCTATGAGTGAACTTTCTAATGAATTCTAAGCACGCTTTCAAAATTGTGTCACATTTGATTTCAGCATATCTATTGCCACGCTCTCCATTATACACTGTCCAACCATTTATTTCAGATTGTAAACAAATCGCAGCTTCTTGATATCCGCCTATATTATACATTTTTCGAGGATATCTTTTAGAAACAACAATCTCTAAAGCCTCTAAATAGTTTTTTGTAGCCATGACATATCCTCCTGTAAAAATCCATCCTCGCACTCAAGAGCAATCGTCTGTTTATGCATGAATTGAACTGCACCGCCAATACTTGTAAACTTTGGAGCTACCTTGCCTTTTGTCACATAACAATTTACACATACATCTTCTGATACTTTATACTCGTGATATTCAATAGTCTCTTTAATATAAGGAAGTCCCAATGTTTCATAAACAGAACCTTTAAGAGTTGTGAAAAAACCACCTGAAAATCCATAGCCGCAACATCAATAACCTTATATCCTTGCTTAAGAAGCTACTGGGCTTTTCTTACCCTGCACTGCATTTGAAATTTATGAGGTGTAAGTCCATTCTCAACAGAAAACTTTCTTATCATATGGCAAGAGCTAACATGTACTTTCTCGGACATATCAGCAATACTTAGTTCCAACTCAGGATTTCCGATAATCTCTTTCTTTATTACATCAAGCTCTTTAGCAATATCCTCATTCCTAGGAATACAAGTTGTTATCATAGAGTAATAATCTGAGACCGGTTCAATAGAATGAGGTAAGTCAGGCTCCACAGAAAAATACTCTCCCTCCTAGCATACAAATTTCTAGTCCCCAACCTTAATCTCAATCTTACCTTCCGTAACTATCCCAAAGACATAGTGTCCCACATGAGTATGTGTCGGATAAGAAATCTTCACCTTTTCCATACTCACTATCTCTATCCCTGTTGACTTGTCTTCAATAAACTGTAGCTTTTCCATAAAAAAGTGAGTTATTAGATTACATATTCTGAAATCATACGTCCAATAGCGCCAATATCTAGACTGGTCATTCTTTAGATCATACTTTTTATTTACAACAGGAAAATTCTTTATTTTATCTAGGCCGCATCATGTCCTCTAATTCCATTCATCTACAACAGTAGAAATTCTTTATACTATCTAGGCACAAGGAGATTTTGTATGACGAACACATCTACAACAGTAGAAATTCTTTATATTATCTAGGCGTTCAGATAGGGCAATGCTCACTTCTATCTACAACAGTAGAAATTCTTTATATTACCT
Source organism: Lachnospiraceae bacterium NC2008 (assembly GCA_000687675.1). Taxonomy (GTDB): domain Bacteria; phylum Bacillota; class Clostridia; order Lachnospirales; family Lachnospiraceae; genus NK4A136. The sequence continues at coordinate 328,035 of JHWS01000001.1, forward strand.
AGGCGGTATGCACCAAGTATCAAGTGCCTAATCTACAATAGTAGAAATTCTTTATATTATCTAGGCCATTGATTTTTGCAGCGTTAGCCTGAATCTACAACAGTAGAAATTCTTTATTTTATCTAGGCTAATAAAATGTCACACGAAATGTCACACATCTACAACAGTAGAAATTCTTTATATTATCTAGGCTTCATGTAAAAAGTGTACTATTTAACCGTCCATATAGTTTATAAAAGTATATTGAAGCTGGACAAAATACAAAATCATTTAGTTCTGTTATTAATATCGCATTATCCATATTTGTTATAAAGAAGGAATATTATTTTGAGTATATTCAAACCATTCCTTATTGCTTATTGCTAATTTTACCTTTGAAACATTTTCTGAATTTCTTATTTGTTCCAATGCCCATAAACCCTTTCTTGCTATATTATAGGCTCCATTTGCATCTGCATCACATGGTAACTCCTTACTTGTAATTCGAGAATCAAAATAATTTCCTGAAGAATTTTTAACTGGAGAAATAATATAATCTTCCTGTTCTTCTTCATTTGCAAGTGTGGAATTACGTAATTGCAATGTCAACTTAAATCCATAGTAAATTTCTTTTAGTACAGCTGATTTTTCTATTGATACAATTTCATCTATTAAATCATGTCCATCATTGTAATTAATTTTTTCACGATTTAAAGCTTCTTTGATAATATCTGTTGGATGTACTGTTCTACTTATCCACTTACCATTAGCATCATCGGATCTATATTTAGCAATTCTTGTACCTTGTGTTGATATAGTCCAATTAGTCTTAGTACCCTCTGCCTTATTTGTAAAATCATTATAATCAAAAACAAATTCAAAGTTTGATGCAACTTTGTCAAAATTTATCTTCTTAAATTTCCTAAAGAATAATTGTAATCCCTGCTTTGAAGTATCTTTTTGATAAAACAAATTTACAAATCCTGTTGTTGGATCAATCTGACTTGTTAAATATGCTGGAACATAAAATATACAACCTGTCTGCTTTCCTATTTTTTCAAAGGATTCAAATTTAGCAGTAAGTTGATATGCATTTAATACGCCTCCTGGAGAAGAAGGAGAAAGCTGCTCTCGAGTTTTATCAATACAAAGATAATTTAACTTATCAATTAACGCTTTTTCAAAATTTTGATAAACCTGTTTTTCAACTTTTTTTCTTCCGTTCTTAAAACCAATATTTAAGTCTTCTAATACTACTATGGCATTGTATTTAAGAATTAGATTGTATATTTCATTTACAACCTGACTCATATAACCGGCCTTTAAATCTTTAATATTTTCTATTGTTTTCCAGTCTCTCCTAGAAGAAAGTCTTTCTTTTTCCTTATTATCAAGAAGTTTATGATAATCTGTTTTATGGGAACCAGATACAATTTCATTTATGGATCTTTGATATAATATGCTTCCATCAGAATCACAAACTACTACATATAAAAGATTTCGTTCTCCTCTATCTATACCAATTACTCTTATATTTTTAGATTTTTTTAATATCTCTCTAATATAATCATTAAACCTTGAAACATTTTGTTCTTTATAGTTTAAAGTAATAGGAAGATGTATGAAAAATTTATCTACCGTATATCTCTTATCTTTAACAATATCATAAGAAAATATGGATTCCTTCTTTTTTGAATTAGTATTCTTATTAGTTATTTTTTGATTAGCTTTATGTACTACCTTGTCTTCGTCTAATATTGAAGCAGGTCTATAAAAAACTTCTGCTTCACCATTCATTTTTATACATAAATCCTTTAAATTCCTTTCATCAAACAACATCTTTAGATATAAAGTATGAAGATTCAAATTACCAGTTGCATATTCTGAAAAGTCTTTATTATATATTTGAAATAGATATAATTTTCCCTCATCTACAAGAGATTCAATAAAATCGCAAGAAACATTAGTGTATGTTATTTTATAATTTTGTGCCTCAACTTCTCTAAAAAATCCTGATATATCTTCATAATCTTTTGTATCAGAAAAATTAAAATTAAAGTTCTTCCAATCATCATTTTTTTTAATTGATTCCTTATAAAAGTCTATCAATTTGTGACAATCTTCAAGATTAAATGAGTTTCCTTTTTTAAATGTTCCTTTATCATAAAGCTTTTTTATTTCATGTGTAGGATCATAATAATCAATATTACTTTTAGCAAAGAACACTTTTGGAAACATCTTGTTAGGTCCTGGAAGCAACTTACAATTTACCTTCTTATATGCGTTTTCATTTTTACTTTCCTTAATGTTCAAAAAACTTTTATTTGCTGATTTATCCATTATTCCAAGATAATAATTATTATCTTTAATAAGAATTACACCATAACAATCTCTTTCCTTATTTACATCCCAACCTCCTAGTAATTGAGGATTATTAAAATTCAACTTCATCTTTTCAGTAGAGAATGGCTTTTTTGTTAAGTAGTTTCTTGTTATGTTGTATAATTCATCTACTTTTGTTATTTCTTCAAGTACCGTCGATTGCTCACCATAGAAGAATTCATTTCTGCTTTCAAGACCAGTTCCATTAAGTAGTTTTATATCTCTTTCTATATTTTTAAGTGAATCAAGATATGACTTGATTGAAGCAACTGCTTTTATATTTTTTTGAAGTTTCTTTGTTTTGTCATGATCTTCAAAACAGTTCTTTGTCATCTCTTTATATGCTTCACATATTTCTTTTATATCAAAATTTATACGCTCAATATACTTATCTATTACGTTAATTCCAAGCAAATTTTGGATATAATTTAACTCAAAACTATCATTAGATTTATATGCTTTTTCTCTCTTCTCTTCATATTTATCATTTACTTTTCCGGTATATTTCGCATCGTAATTTTCATTAAATGCATTTCTTATTGATGACCAAGAATCAGTTAAATAATTCGATAAAGTTGTTAATGATGAATCATTTTTAACATATATTCCTGTTCCGTTGTTGCTATCCATTAAAGTTTTAATATATCTATCTATATTTATAGGCAAAAATTTATCAACCTCTGCTGAAAAACTACATAGTTTATCTAAAAGCTCATCATCAGATTCAATAATTAACCCATCAAAAAGAGAAGTTCTATCAGATAAAATCTGTTTGAATAATACTTTCATCTTTGGAACTCTTACAAAATTTTCTTCTTTATTGTTCTTTTGTATATATAGATTTGTAGCTGTTTTTATACTTGCAACAACAGAATTATAAGCTTCAACACCAGATTGGGTTAAACATTCATTAAATGATTCAATCATAAAGGTTTTATCTAGGGTTTCTTCGTCATAATTATCATTTTTAATATTTGCTTTTTTATAAATTTGATAAACCTCTATATTAGACATAAAGATTAGTAAATTTTCGTTAATACATCTATATCCTACTGTTGAGTGTTTTTCTTCATCAGAATAAATATTTTTTCTGTTTTTATAGTAATCTGTAAAATAAGTGGTAAACCCTTTAAAACAAGAAAGGGCATTAAGAGAGTTTTCATCCTTTACTCTTTCTGGTAGTATTTTTTCTATTAGATCTTTATTATCTACATATCCATAATCTCTGCTATTCTTTAATGCATCTGCAATTTGTTTTCTCATATAGTAAAAAAGTTCACTAATCCTATTTTTATCTTCATCTGTTTTGGTCTTGATCTTATACAATTTTTCAAATTCAGATAAACCATCAAGCTTTATACCTACAAGAGACTTTTCAATTATAGATTTATGAAATTCATCCATAAGCTCTTTTACTTTTACGTATGCTTCTTTTTTTTGTTTATCTGCTTCAATAATTTCTGCATTTTTTATATTTTCAAGAGTTTTACCTACAGGTTTTAGCTCCTGTCTAATTGTTTTTGTTACTGGATACTGTCTAGTTAATGAATCATAATAATTTTCCATATAACTCCACTCCTTTTATATAAATTATTGTTTTTAAAACAATTTTATCACTTTTTATTATTTGTAAAGTCCCAAGAAGGACTTCTCTAATTATCTCTAAAAGTGAAATCCTTCTCTGGTCCTCTGAGTAGATTACTCTTCCATTATTTCGGACATTAGTCCTACACCAAGTTTATCTACTATATATCATTGTAAAATGTGATGATATACGAAATCATCGATTGCAAATCATAGTAAAAGTTACGATATACGAATCTTATATTAAATTTGTTAAAGGGCTAAGTCAGCCCACCGAATTATTTAGCACTTACAGTACATCCCTGCATAAAGAAATCCAGCCCCGAAGGACTGGACATCATTCTTCTGTACTTACAATATCTTATTCTCGTAGTCCTGCAGTTCGTGGAATATGTTGTCCACAATGGCAGTATCTCCCTCAATTCTGTATAGCAAAAAGTAGTCATGAGATAGGAAATTCATTCTCCGGTAGCCAAGCTCTCTAAGCCGCGGATTATCACACAGTTTTAAGCTCCCGGCCACTCTGGAGAGACTGATCTTTGTAGTTTCAAAGTCATCCAGTACATTAGAAGCAGCCTGATTGCTTTTCTTCTCAAATAAAAGATATCTGATAAACCCATCCAAATCCGCCTCGGCATCGGATGTAATAACAACCTTATATTCCATATTTCTGCCTCATATCAGATATCACATCATCCGCATCTCGTACCATACCCTCTGCCGCATGCTGTCTTGATGCTTCAAGTTTTTTAAGTACCTCATCCTCTGTCAATGTCACATATGGATTTACCGTCTTTTTCTTTAATTCAAAAGGAAATCCGTTATTTGCAACTGCCTGGGTAAGAAACATCCTGATAGCGGAAGTCGTATCTGTTCCTAACTCCCTAAACAGTGTGTCGGCTTTTGTTTTGAGCTCATCTTCAACACGTATCTGTATTGTACTTGACATAGCGCACCTCCTCGTTGATTACTACTTGTAGTATACTGCTACTTCAATACAAATGCAATGATTTAGCATGTAGTTTTTATGTTGTATAGAATGTATAGATTTTATTAGGTAAATAGCAATAACCATAACGTTTCATAAAAATCTGTGAGTTCCTAAATGTGTACATTTTAATACCACAAAAAAAAGACCGATAAACGGTCTCTAAATCTATGGACAAACCCTTTCGGGACGTCCCATTTGATGTGCATACTTTTCGGTACCACCTCCTTTGGTTTTCGTATTTATCTGAATGATGTAAAATAAAAAATAACCCTACAGCGACCTTTTTTCGATGGATCACTGTAGGGCTATTATCATCATATTGCCACTTCCACAAATCTTAAAGTGTTCTTTTTCGTTTCAAAAATCTTGCATCGATTGGCGTAAGATTGGCGTATTTGATAGCTCTAAATTCCTTGCAAAGCCCATAAATACGGCATTTCTTATCATAAACTTTTGAGTGTAGGGAAGAATAATACATCCCTAATAGCTGGGCTATTTGTAAGGAGCATGGTTAATCTGTCGATACCATAGCCGATACCACCTGTTGGTGGCATACCAACTTCGAGAGCATTGAGGAAGTCCTCATCTGTGTGCTCTGCTTCGTCGTCACCTGCTGCCGCATTGGCATCCTGAGCTGCGAATCTTTCTCTCTGATCGATTGGATCGTTAAGCTCAGAATATGCGTTACACATCTCCCATGTATTAATGAAGAGTTCGAAACGCTCAACAAGCTCTGGTCTGTCTGGCTTTCTCTTTGTAAGAGGAGATATCTCAACCGGATGATCCATAACAAATGTTGGCTGGATTAACTTCTCTTCTACATATGTTTCGAAGAAGAGGTTGATAATATCGCCCTTCTTGTGATATGACTCATACTCGATATGATGTTCATCAGCAAGCTTCTTAGCAGCTTCTGTATCTGGAATCTGGTCAAAGTCGATATTGGCATACTTCTTGATTGCATCAATCATAGTGATACGCTCGAATGGCTTACCAAAGTCAAGTTCAACATCACCATACATGAACTTAGTTGTTCCAAGTACTGTCTGTGCAACATGACGGAACATATTCTCAGTAAGATCCATCATACCATGGTAGTCTGTATATGCCTGATAGAGCTCCATAAGTGTGAACTCTGGGTTATGTCTTGTATCAAGTCCTTCATTTCTGAATACTCGGCCTATCTCGTAAACTCTTTCAAGACCACCAACGATAAGTCTCTTAAGGTAAAGCTCAAGAGATATACGAAGCTTTAAGTCTTCATCAAGAGCATTGAAGTGTGTTTCGAATGGTCTTGCAGCTGCACCACCTGGATTAGCTACTAGCATAGGAGTTTCGACTTCCATAAATCCCTGACCATCAAGGAAGTTTCTGATAGTTGAGATTATCTTAGAACGCTTGATGAATGTATCCTTTACTTCTTCGTTCATAATAAGGTCAACATATCTCTGACGGTAACGGATTTCAGTATTAGTAAGTCCATGGTACTTCTCAGGAAGTATCTGTAAACTCTTAGAAAGAAGAGTTACCTTAGAGGCATGTACAGATATCTCACCTGTCATAGTTCTGAATACTGTACCAACGATACCAACAATATCACCTACGTCATACTTCTTAAAATCAGCATATGATTCTTCACCAACTGAATCCTTAGAAACATATGACTGGATGTTACCAAACTTATCACGGATATTGCAGAATGATGCCTTACCCATAACACGCTTAGACATAATACGTCCTGCTATACTAACTTCAATAGTCTTAGCATCAAGCATAGCTCTCTTCTCATTGTAATGAGCCTTCTTAGCTTCTCTAGCCTGCTGCTCGTCCATACCTGTAGTATCTACTTCATCATTCCAGTCCTTGAGGACTTCCTTCTCTATAGCTTCGTACTCAGCTATTGCTTCTGTAGAATGATGTGTCTGATCATATTTTGTAATCTTGAATGGATCCTTACCGGCTTCCTGAAGGTTAGCAAGCTTCTCACGGCGAACCTTGAGTAACTGGTTTATATCTACTTCCTTCTGCTGGTCATTATTCTGTGCCATAATTTTCTCCTCCAAATATCTACCCTGCGACCCTCACCTTGGTTCAAACCAAGTAATTATATTCATAGGTCTGCGCATAAAAAGAGGGCTTTATTCAAGCCCCCGTGTTATCTATTCTCAAGCTTTGTTCTGAATATCAAGAATCTTGTACTTAATCACACCAACTGGAGCTTCAACTTCAACAGTATCGCCCTTTTTCTTACCGATGAGTGCGATACCAAGTGGAGACTCGTTGGAAATGCTTCCGTTAAGTGAATCAGCTTCTGTAGCACCCTTAATAACGAATTCCATCTCTTCATCTAACTCAAGGTCAAGGACTTTAATTTTTGAGCCGAACTGTGCCTTCTTAGATTTACCAGAAGAAGGTAAAGCATCAACTACTTCTACATTTTTAAGTAACTTACCCAGTTCTTCGATACGAGCTTCAACATCTCTCTGCTCATCTCTAGCAGCATCATACTCTGCGTTTTCTGATAAGTCGCCCTGTTCTCTAGCTTCCTTAATCTTCTGAGAAATCTCTTTACGTTTCTCATCTTTAAGGTACCTTAATTCTTCTTCATATTTTGCAAGGCCTTCACGTGTTAACAGATTCTTCTTTTCTTCAGCCATCTTTTAAAACCTTCCTTTTTATATTTTAGACTCAGGTCATATTTTTCAAATAGTCAAGATATTATAACCCTTAACGGCTTATAGTGTCAACATGATGATATCATGACTTGAATCATCTTACTTTAATTCCTCTAATAGTGCATAGAGCTCATCAAATGATTCTACTGCACACACTCTTTTTCTAAGAGCTGCACTTCCATGCATACCTGCTGTATACCATGACACATGGCGTCGCATTTCTCTTATTCCTATATACTCACCCTTTACCTTAAGCATAAGCTCTGAGTGTTCATGAATCATTCTTTTTATTTCATCTATGGATGGTCTTTCAGCTAATTCTCCCGTCTCAAGATAATGCCTGATTTCAGAGAATATCCAAGGATTACCCTGGCTGGCACGGCCTACCATAATACCATCTACTCCTGTTTCCTTGATCATCTTCTCTGCGGCAAGAGGGCTGTCTATATCACCATTACCTATAACAGGTATAGATACAGCTTCTTTTACCTTGGCTATGATTTCCCAGTCTGCTTTGCCGCTGTAGTACTGCTCCCTGGTTCTTCCATGAACTGCTATAGCTGCTGCCCCAGCATCCTCAAGATACTTAGCCATCTCCACAGCATTCACATGGTCTTCATCAAAACCTTTTCTTATCTTTACAGTAACAGGCTTACTTATGGCGCCCGATACTTTTTTTACTATCTCTGCTGCCAGTTTAGGATTCTTTAGAAGTGCACTACCTTCACCGTTATTAACTACCTTAGGTACCGGACATCCCATATTAATGTCTAATATGGCAAATGGCCTGTCCTCTATCCTAGCAGCCTGTGAAGCCATAATCTCAGGGTCATTTCCGAAGAACTGAAGTGAAACAGGCATTTCCTCCGGTTCGATTTCTAAGAGCTTTTCAGTATTTTTATTGTTATACATGATGGCTTTGGCGCTAACCATCTCCATACAGATTAGGCCTACGCCCTGTCTCTTGCATAACAGACGAAAAGGCAGGTCTGTTACACCTGCCATTGGAGCTAAAACAATATTGTTTTCTAGTTCTACATTACCAATCTGTAATCTATGTAATAGCATCTTATTTGCGATTCTTCTCGTATATAAGTCTAAGTCCATCAAGAGTAAGTGTTCTATCATATACTTCGATAGCATCAGTCTCATTGGCAATAACGCTTCCAAGACCACCTGTTGCAACTACCTTGATGTCATCTGTTCCGTATGCTTCCTTAACCTTCTTAACAATATACTCAGTCTGACCAATCTGACCAAATACAAGACCAGCCTGCATAGATGATACTGTGTTCTGAGCAAGTATAGTTTCAGGCTTCTTAATTTCTACTTCAGGAAGTTTAGCTGTATATTCTGTAAGAGCCTTGGCTGAAATCTTGATACCAGGAGCTGTAACACCTGAAACAAGTTCACCCTTGGCACTAACAAGGTCGTAAGTTGTAGCTGTACCAAAGTCAATTACAAGAACTGGTCCGCCATATTTATTGTATGCAGCAACTGCATCTACAATACGGTCAGCACCGATTTCTCTTGGGTTCTCTGTGTTAATCTTAATACCTGTCTTAAGTCCAGGTCCAACAACGATAGGCTCCTTGTAGATATATCTTTCAATACCACCAAGAAGAGAATGCATGATATTAGGAACAACGCTGGCAACTATAACGCCTTCGATGTCGTCCTTAGGAACTATACCTCTGTTAGTAAGGAAGCTTGTAATAAAGATTCCGTACTCATCTGATGTTTTAACAGACTTTGTTGTCATTCTGAAAGTCTGTATCATCTCATTCTTATCAAATAAACCAACTGTTATGTTAGTATTGCCTACATCAACTGTAAGTATCATTGTTCTTTACTCTCCCCGTCTGCCTCTTCAAATGTCTCATGTAAATAAAACACTCTGTAGAAAAGACTAATTGATTCAAGAAGTTCCTGTCTTGTCTGGCGTATCTTATTTACTAACAAGCCGCTTGAAATCTCATCATAGTAGAAATCATCATCGCTCTTATCCGTCTCAAATGATATACCGCCATCCGGCTCAACCACTATGGTGAATACGCCTCCAACCTCTTCTGTAAAAAGTACACATATGATGTGAAGTTCATCCTTTACAGACTGAGGAAGTTTTCCAAAAACTTCTTCGTTAAAGTAATATTTTTGTTCGTAGGCATTGGCCCCACAAACTACTATCCTATTATCCATATTGTTCTTAACCATTTCTTATACGTATCCGTATATTCCTCTTACTGAAACTTCTCCAGAATCTACTCTTGTAAATGAACCATCTTCCTTCTGAACAATTAGTTCACCATAGTCATTGATACCATCAGCTGTTCCAGTGAATTCTCCCTTAGGATCAAGTACACGGACTTCTTTATCTTTATTTACCAGGTATCCATCATACATAGATACCATGAAAGACAGGTCACCTATCTCCTCAAACATATCATAGTAATACTCAAAATGATCCATGATACCTATGATTATGTCTGCTCTCGAATACTTATTGCCTGTTTCATTAAGAAGAGATGAAGCAATCTTACTTACCTCTGGGCTAAAGATACAGTTATTAACATTGATACCCACGCCAACTATAACGTAGTTAACCTTGTCTGGTTTTGTATCCATCTGAGTAAGTATACCGCAAACCTTCTTGTTATTAACAAGAATATCATTAGGCCACTTAATCTTTACAGTTTCTTCTGTAAGTTTTGAAAGTACATCAGCAACTGCAAGCGCCATAACAAGCGTTATCATAGATGCCTTATCAGGCTTAACCTTAGGTCTAAGAAGTAGTGTCATAGCTATGCTGTCGCCCTGCTCTGCTTCCCATCCTCTGCCGCATCTTCCATGACCAGCAGTCTGATAATCAGTAACAACTAATGTACCATGCTCCTTACCTTCCCCGGCAAGTTCAGCAGCATCTTCATTAGTTGAGGCAGTTTCTTTACGAAAATAAACTGTTCTGCCAGCCCATTTGGTTGTAACCCTGCTCATAAGTTCATGAGAAGTAATGAATTCAGGATATGAATACATAACATATCCTTTTTCTTCATCTTCCTCTATGTCATAACCTTCTGCAACAAGCTGGGCTACAATACGCTCTACAGCCCCTTTGGACATATGAAGCTTCTCACATATCTGTCTGCAGGTTATGCCATCATTGGCCCTTATAAGCCTTAATATCTCGGCTTTCATCCAGCATCTTCTCCAAGTAATGTTGCAGCCATAACAGCCTTTATAGTATGCATACGGTTCTCAGCTTCCTGGAATACCTTAGATGCAGCACTTTCAAATACTTCATCTGTAACTTCAAGTTCACTAAGTCCGTACTTCTCACCGATTTCTTTACCAATTTCTGTCTTATGATCGTGAAATGCTGGAAGGCAGTGTAAGAAAATAGCGTCCTTCTTAGCATTGTCCATAAGAGCCTTTGTAACCTTGTATGGTGAAAGAACTTTGATACGCTCATCCCATACTTCCTGAGGTTCGCCCATTGAAACCCATACATCTGTATATAATACATCTGCATCCTTTGCAGCTTCCATAGCATCTTCTGTAAGAGTTATAGTTGCGCCAGATTCCTTAGCGTAGCTCATGCACTGTTCTACAAGTTCCTCGCTTGGGAAGTATTCCTTTGGAGCACCTGCAGCAAAATGCATGCCCATCTTAGCGCACATAATCATAAGCGAGTTACCCATGTTATATCTTGCATCACCAAAGTAAGCAAGTTTTCTTCCCTTAAAGTCTCCAAATACTTCTTTTATTGTAAGAAGATCTGCAAGCATCTGTGTTGGATGATACTCATTCGTGAGACCATTCCATACAGGTACTCCTGCATATGTAGAAAGTTCCTCTACTATAGCCTGTTCAAATCCGCGGTATTCGATACCTTCAAACATACTTCCAAGAACACGGGCTGTATCTGCGATACTTTCCTTCTTACCGATCTGAGATGACTTAGGATCAAGATATGTAACGCCCATACCAAGATCACGAGCTGCTACTTCAAAAGAACATCTTGTTCTTGTACTTGTCTTTTCAAAGATAAGAGCAACATTCTTACCTCTTAGTTTATCTACAGGAACCCCCTGTTTCTTCTTACGCTTATACGAAGCAGCAAGTTCTACAAGGTATTCGATTTCTTCAGGTGTGAAATCCTTAAGTGTTAAAAAGCTTCTTCCTTTTAAATTCATAACTACCTCCATCTTAAGGTTTTGTCTGAGCCTGTTACTGCCCAGCATCCAGTCTGCAGCTTCTACACTGAATATAGCAGGCTGCGCCTTCATATTGTGAAAAAAAAAGTGAGCCACACGAAAGCCGTGTGGCTCTGACATGTATAAATATATCACATATGTTTGTATCAGGCAAACATATAAATCATATTATTTATTTGCTTACAACCTCTTTGAATGTTGTAGCAAGTCCTGCGATTCCCTGTAAGTCTGAAGGGATGATAATCTTTGTAGCATTGCCCTTGGCAACTTCTTCAAGAGTTTCAAGAGACTTCATCTGAAGTACTGCATCATCAGCACCAGCTTCTTTAAGCATCTTGATACCATCAGCTCTAGCCTGTGCAACCTTAAGGATAGCTGCGGCTTCACCTTCGGCCTCTCTCATCATTCTTTCCTTCTGAGCTTCAGCCTTAAGGATAGCTGACTGCTTCTCAGCCTCTGCGTTAAGGATTGCTGATTCCTTATTACCTTCAGCTACAAGGATTGAAGACTTCTTCTCACCTTCTGCTCTTGTAACCTGCTCACGTCTTTCACGTTCTGCCTTCATCTGCTTCTCCATTGCATCCTGGATAGCTGCTGGAGGAATGATGTTCTTAAGTTCTACACGGTTAACCTTAATACCCCATGGGTCAGTTGCTATATCAAGTGAAGCTCTCATCTTTGTGTTGATGATTTCACGAGATGTAAGTGTCTGGTCAAGATCAAGTTCACCGATTACGTTACGAAGTGTTGTTGATGTAAGATTTTCAATAGCCATGATTGGATTTTCAACACCATAGCAGAAAAGTTTAGGATCAGTAATCTGGAAGAATACGACTGTATCGATTCTCATTGTAACGTTATCCTTTGTGATAACTGGCTGTGGTGCGAAGTCTGCAACCTGTTCCTTAAGGTTAACTCTTCTTGCAACCTTATCGATAAATGGCCACTTTACATGGAAACCTACGTGCCATGTATCTACATAAGCACCAAGTCTTTCAATAACATATGCATGTGCCTGTGGTACGATCTTGAAACAAGATACGATAATAAACAATGCAACGATTAATAATGCAATTACAATTCCTACTGTTGCGTCACCCATAATTTTAAAATCTCCTTTTATTCTTTATTATGTCAGCCTTATGTCCGACATTAATTTACTGAAACTTTGGTGAAACTATAATTTTAACACCCTGTACGTCATTCACTACTATCCGAGTATCTTTCTCGATAATAGCATTGGGATTAGCGCTTCTGGCTGTCCATTCTAATCCATTGACCATAGCAGCGCCCTGAGCATAAACATTGTTGATTGTTTCGCTTACTACCCCTTCAGTTCCAACCAAGGCTTCAACATTGGTCTTAATCTTCCTGTCATTAATATACTTAACCGCAATCGGCCTTGTGAAGAATATCAGCACAAGCGACAGCACCATAAATATACTAATCTGAAGTGCAAGATGCCCATGTAGTACAGCAATAATCAGTGCAATAAGAGCTCCTGGTGCGAACCATATTGTTGTAAGTCCCTGGGTAGCAATCTCAACGATTACAACGGCAATAAAGATTATGGCCCAAACCCATACTTCAACATTCAAATCCATACGTCTACTCCTTTCGTACTTACTAGTATATGCCCTTGCTTACAGTTACCATTGTACTTCATATATCCGATTTCCTCAATGCTTCTTACACCACAATTTACTCCCCTAATGTCGATTTACGTCCACGTTTCCCTTGCGCATAAAAAAAGACCCAGGCGGTTAAGCCTAGGTCTAGGAATTTTGTATCTTACCAGAATACGTGGCCGGCGATTACGATACCATCGTGGCGGCCTGTTGGTCTAAAATGCTTTGCATCGCCTACATTGGATACTCCACTAAGAGCTTCCTGTGCAGCCTGTAAACATGAATCACTGACTCCGTTTGCGATACGTCTGTCTACTGCACCGCTTCCTGCAGGTGAGAACTGACCAGATGCATAGATAACACCATATACTGTATTAGGATATGCACTGCTTCTTACACGGTTAAGAACTACTGCACCAACTGCAAGTTTTCCTTCATATGGCTGATTACCAGCTTCACACTGGATAAGAGCCCCAAGAAGAACTACATCTGATGCTTCTGAAGCATATGCTCCATAGTTCTGATTAAGCTCTGCCTTCTTGGCTTCTGCCTTGGCAATAGCTTCCTTCTCTGCTGCTTCTCTGGCTGCAACCTCTTCTACTGTTTCGCCAGCGTCGATTTTGAAATCAACTGTAGCATATTCTTTGCTTATATATCCTGACTCACCTTCGTATTCTACGATGAGCCACTCATCTGTTTCTTCAACAAGGTTAAGTACTTCACCATTGGCAACTAGTCCAAGTACTTCTGATTCTGTAGATGAATCTTTTCTTACTCTTACTGTCTCTGCACATATTGTTGCACGGTTACAACCAAGCTCATCAGCCTTAGCCATAGCTTCATCCCCAAAAGAGAGGTAATCGTTATTAACCCATCCAACTATATTGCCTGACTGGATCTTAGTCCACTCATCTGTGTATTCTACTATGTAGCCACCACAGTCACTGTAAAGATATCCTACCCTATCAGAATCCTCATTTGGCTCTAATCTAACATTGACCTGGCTATCAACATTAGCCATAACTACTGCGCCCTGAGCCTTCCAAGCGTTGTTTTTAGCAATCTCTTCGATTTCTTCAGTACTAGGTGTTGTATTTACATCAAGTACCTTTGCTGCTCCTGCGTACATGTTTTCATATACACACTCACTGCTAGCTGTTTCACTAGCTTTGCCCTCGTTTGCATCTGCCAAAATGCTTAAAGCAATAGTTGCGAGTGTGATAACACATACGTATACTATACGCTTCATATATTTGGTTTGCATAAGTCCTCCACATTTGACATAAATGTAACTAATTGTTTCATTACAATTAAAATTATTACATTTTTGTTACAGTTTGTAATATTATCATCATATTTAAAAAATGTCAAATTTTAGGGCCTTTGGGTTAACGACTGTTAATAAAATGTACTATTTACGCTGTCTTGCAGCTTCATACATAAGAATAGCTCCGCTAATAGAAGCGTTGAGAGATTCGACACTTCCCTGCATAGGGATATATACAGACTTGCCTGCTGCCTTAATTGTTTCATTTTTAAGACCATTGCCTTCATTACCGATAAGGATGCCACATCTGCCTGTATAAGACACAGTGGTATAGTCCTTAGCTCCTTCAAGGGCAGCTGCATAGATGTTCATATTAGGAGCTTCTTTTGAAATAACTGATGCAATATCTTCTACATATATATATGGCATACGGAAAATAGAACCCATAGTTGATCTTATAACCTTAGGATTATAAATATCAGCACTTCCTTTGGATATTATGATACCCTTTACCCCTGCTCCTTCTGCAGTTCTAAATAAGGTACCAAGGTTACCTGGGTCCTGTATATTTTCTAGGAACAATAAAAAATCACCCTTTAGCACATCTTCAAGGCTGGTCTCCTTCATAGAAACAACAGCCACTACTCCCTGAGGTGTTACAGTATCAGCTATCTTTTCAAATACCTTATCTGAAACTACCTGCAGGTCCTTGTATGTGCTGCAAAGTGATTCATTCTTATTATAGAAATCCTGTGTTACGTATACTTCTCTAACATCACCAGCAGGTATCTCCCTAAACATTCTTAAGCCTTCTACTACATAAGCACCTTCTTCTCTACGTGCTCTAGCCTTGTCTCTAAGGAGAGCCACCTGCTTAATCTTTGGATTGGATGTTGATGTTATCATAAAATCTTACTTACCTGGTATTCGTATTCTGGAATATCTTTCTGCATTGCAAGTGCTTCGTCAATATCGAAGTCACAGAACTTACCGTCCTTAAATGCAACTACTCTGTTAGTCTTACCTTCAAGAAGAAGGTCTGCTGCTATAGCTCCCATCATAGAAGCATAGTATCTGTCTTTACATGTTGGAGAACCACCACGCTGCATGTAACCAAGAATAGTAGCTCTTGTTTCCATACCTGTAGCTGCCTCAATACGACGAGCCATAGATGTAGAATGGCCTATACCTTCAGCATTGATAATAATATGATGCTTCTTACCATTCTTACGGTTCTCAATAATATGGTTGATGATTTCCTGCTCGTTATAGTCATACTTTTCTGGAAGAAGAATATCTTCTGCACCATTGGCAACACCGCACCAAAGAGCGATATATCCGGCATTACGTCCCATAACCTCTATGATAGAACATCTTTCATGTGATGAAGATGTATCTCTAACCTTATCAATAGCTTCCATAGCTGTGTTGATAGCTGTATCGAAACCTATTGTATAATCTGTACATGCAATATCAAGGTCGATAGTTCCTGGAAGACCAATAGTATTGATACCCTCGTGAGAAAGCTTCTGTGCACCTCTGTATGAACCGTCACCACCGATAACAACTACGCCATCGATACCGTGCTTTCTACAAATCTCAGCACCCTTCTTGATGCCTTCCTCAGTCTTGAATTCCATACATCTTGCTGTACCAAGAATAGTACCACCAAGAGAAATTGTTTCAGACACGCTGTGTCTGTCCATATCTATGATTTCTTCATTAAGAAGACCCTGATAACCCTTCTTAATGCCCTTAACCTTCATTCCATTAGCTATAGCTTTACGTACAACAGCACGTATAGCTGCGTTCATTCCTGGTGAATCACCGCCGCTTGTTAATACGCCTATAGTCTTAACTTCTTTTTTTGTTGTTTTAACTGCCTTCTCTGCTTTTGGAGCAGCACTTGCAGCTGATTTTGTTGCTGTCTTTGGCATAAGCATAGCCTCCTGTCTTGGTATAGCGCTATTTTATTCCATTTTTTTATGGATGTAAAGCAATCGCCTTAATATATAACTTTGATATTATCCTCTCCAAGTCTCTGAACAAGGAGTTTTTTTAGATACGGATCTGCATTAACAGTCATGTTGGTTCCAAGGGTTTCCACACGCTTTGTTTCTTTAATATATATCTTTACGTAATCTTTGCCGTCTGATTCCTTAAGGATGTTCTCTATATCAGGCCACTTGGCTGTATAATCACCTTCGTTAGCAAACTGAAGCCAGAGTGTTCCTCTCATCTCATCAAATGAAGTTACTTCTTCGCAGATAAGCTTGCCGTCATTTTCATCTTCGCCTGATACACGGCCCCTTATGATTACCTTGGCATCTTCATTAAGCTTTGAGCCATACTGGCGGTAGCTCTTTGGAAATACTATAACCTCTGCGTGACCATTAAGATCCTCCAAAGTAACAAATGCCATTGCCTCATTCTTCTTAGTGAACTTATTCTTCTTCTGGGTAATCATACCAGCGATAGTTATCTTCGAACCATCATCAGCCTTCATCCTGCCAGTTTCTTCATCACAATAGAGGTCTGTTGTATAGTTAGGAACCGTCTTTCCCCAAAGGGATGCATACTGCTCAAGAGGATGTCCAGAAACATATACACCAAGAACTTCCTTTTCAAATGCCAGAATCATCTCTTTGTCATATTCCTCAAGATGCTTTGGCAGTTCTATCTGAAGCGACTGTTTTTCTTCGTCATCTGCAAGATCAAAAAGTGACATCTGTCCCTGTAAGTTAGATTTTCTGTCACTAGCCAGCTGGTCCATAATAAGAGAATATACACTCATGTACTGGCGGCGGTTACCACCTAAGCTGTCAAATGCCCCGGCCTTAATAAAACTTTCGATAGCACGTTTATTAATATCACCACCGGCCATCCTTGATATAAAGTCCTGTATATCTCTAAATGGTCCGCCTGCTTCTCTTTCAGCAACGATACCATCAATAACATTACGACCTACACCCTTAATAGCTGTAAGAGCATAGCGGAGCTTTCCTCCTATTGCAGCAAAACCTGCATCTCCTTCATTAACGTCTGGAGGCAGGATTTCAATTCCCATTGCCTTGCATGAATTAATATAGCCAGCAAGTTTATCAGACTTATCAAGAACTGATGTAAGAAGGGCTGCCATATATTCTACTGGGTAGTAGTATTTAAGATAAGCTGTCTGATATGCAACTACTGCATAGCAGGCTGCATGGGACTTGTTAAATGCATACTTGGCGAAGTCTGTCATAGTATCATAGATACCATTGGCAATATCAGCTGGTATACCATTGGCAACGCAGCCATCAACCTTGGCTGGAATCTTAGGTTCCCTGCCAAGAGCCTCAGCCTCTTTTATTACTTCTTCTATTTCGCCAGCATTACCATTAATAAAGATATCACGTTCCCTGGCCATAACATCAGCTTTCTTCTTACTCATGGCACGGCGGACATTGTCACTACGGCCCATGGTATAACCGCCAAGGTCACGAACTATCTGCATAACCTGTTCCTGATATACGATACAACCGTAAGTAGGCTTAAGTATATGTTCAAGCTGAGGGCAGGCGTAGCTTACAGCATCAGGATTATTCTTACCTTCTATATACTGCGGGATAAATGACATAGGCCCCGGTCGGTAAAGTGATATACCGGCTATAAGGTCTTCAAGGCTTCTTGGCTTAAGTTCCTTCATGAAGTTCTTCATACCAGCACTTTCAAGCTGGAATACTCCATCAGTCTTACCTGTTGAAAGATAGTCATAAACCGCCTTGTCTGCAAAGTTTATATTATCTATGTCAATTAACTTACCTGTTGATTTATATACATTATTAACTGCATCCTGAACGACAGTCTGGGTTCTTAGTCCAAGGAAATCCATCTTAAGAAGACCAAGGTGTTCAAGAGTTACGCCAGGGTACTGAGTCATGGCAAAGCCATCGCTACCTATACAAAGTGGCACCATATCATCTGCACTCTTAGGACAGATAACTACGCCTGAAGCGTGAGTAGAATGGTGTCTTGGAAGTCCCTCTAATTTAAGACCTGTATCAAAGAGTTCTTTAATAGTTTCGTCAGTCTCATATATCTGTCTAAGTTCTTCATTAACCTGAAGAGCCTTAGTAAGTGTCATACCAAGTTCTGCCGGTATCATCTTAGTTATGGAATTAACCCTATCAAGAGGAATATCCATAGCTCTACCAACATCCTTAATAACCTGCTTAGCCTGAAGGGTACCGAATGTTACTATCTGTACAACCTTATCAGCACCGTACTTTTTGCAGACGTAATCGATAACGTCTCCTCGTCTTACATCTGCGAAGTCCACGTCTATATCGGGCATGGATACACGTTCTGGATTAAGGAATCGTTCAAAAAGTAAACTATATTTTATTGGATCTATATTGGTAATCTTTAGAACATATGCAACAAGTGAACCGGCTGCAGAACCTCGCCCTGGGCCAACCATGATGCCGGCATGCTTCGCATAATTAATGTAGTCCCAAACAATAAGGAAATATTCTACGAAGCCCATCTTCTGAATAGTTCCAAGTTCGTAGTTTAATCTTTCTTCAAGTTCCTGATAATTATCTGGATATCTTTCCTTAAGGCCATCGCTGCACAGCTTATTTAAATAAGTCCATGTTGTGTAGCCTTCTGGCACATCGAATTTTGGAAGTTTTGTTTCGCCAAAGGTAATAGTTACATTACATCTTTCTGCAATCTTACCTGTATTCTCAAGGGCCTCTAAAGCATATGGGAAGAGAGTCTTCATCTCCTCTTCGCTCTTAAGGTAGTACTGGCCACCTTCATAGCGCATACGGTCTTCATCTGCTATACGCTTTCCAGTTTGCACACAAAGAAGAACGTCGTGGCTTTCTGCATCCTCGGCATAAGTGTAATGAATATCGTTAGTTGCTACTAAAGGAATATCCAGTTCCTTACTCATCTTTATAAGCTCAGTATTAACTGTGGTCTGGACAGATATTCCGTGGTCCTGAAGTTCAAGGAAGTAGTTTCCTTTACCAAAGATATCCTCATACTGCTTGGCACACTCTCTAGCCTTGTCAAAGAGTCCTGCCTGTATATATCTAGGCACTGCACCTGCAAGACAGGCAGAAAGCGCTATGATACCCTCGTGATACTCCCTTAGAACTTCTATATCAACTCGTGGCTTATAATAAAAGCCCTCTATATATCCCTTTGAAACAATCTTACAAAGGTTGGCATAACCTGTATTATTCTCAGCAAGAAGAACAAGATGGTTATACCTGTCTTCTCCAGCGCCAGCCTCTTTATCAAATCTTGAGCCTGGAGCAACATAAACCTCGCAGCCAATAATAGGCTTGATGCCCTGCTTAAGGCATTCTTCATAGAAATCTATAACGCCGAACATAACGCCATGGTCGGTGATAGCTCCAGCAGGCATACCAAGCTCTTTAAGTCTTGCTACATAATTCTTTATCTTATTGGAACCGTCTAGCAGAGAATACTCTGTATGGACGTGCAAATGTACAAATGACATCTTCTTCTCCATTATCAAAAATCATACATAACCAATTATACATTATCGTCTCCTTCTTTTCTACACCGCCCCGCTCCATCCTCCTTTCCCCCTCTGGCCCCTGCCTGTCTCATATTTCGCCTGTGACGTGCGCCCTCTTATTTTTCTAAGGCCATCAACTTTTCCTAAGCTAAACTTTCCGCGTTAAACTCACGTCAGCTGCAAACTGGGATATGCAACCTGACTGCAGCCCATTTGGACGAGCCGATGTAAAACCCGCGTGTCTTTCGTAGGAAAATGTTCATTCCGCGCTTTATAGGGTTCACCCCTACCAGAAAGTGAATGAGTCACCCAGCGCGGAATACATTTTCCAAAAAGACAAAGCGCTGGTTTTACACGGTGAAGTTCAACAGGGCCTGCAGGCAGGTTGCATATCCCAGTAAGCAGCTTCGTTCAAACAGTAACTGCGGAAAGTTTAAGGAAAATTTGTTATGGCCAAAGAAAAATATAGAAGGCTTGTCAATGGCTTATATGAGACAGGCAGGGCCCGGAGGGGAAGGAGGCAGCGGTAGCTGAAGCGGTAGGGAATAAAAAAAGGAGACTCCGATGTGGAATCTCCTTTGATTGTATTTGTGGGGTTGGTATTATGCCTGATACTTTTTGAGAGCATCAACCTTGTCAAGTTTTTCCCATGGAAGATCAAGGTCGTTACGTCCGAAGTGACCATAAGCAGCTGTCTGCTTATAGATAGGTCTACGAAGGTCAAGCATCTTGATGATACCAGCTGGACGAAGGTCGAAGTTTTCTCTGATTGCTTTAAGAAGAACATCATCAGAAACCTTACCTGTTCCAAATGTATCAACACGGATTGATGTAGGCTGTGCTACACCGATTGCATATGAAAGCTGAATCTCGCACTTATCTGCAAGACCTGCAGCAACAATATTCTTAGCAACATATCTGGCAGCATAAGCAGCAGATCTGTCAACCTTAGTGCAGTCCTTACCAGAGAATGCACCACCGCCGTGACGAGCCATACCACCGTATGTATCTACGATAATCTTACGTCCAGTAAGACCAGCATCACCGTGAGGTCCACCGATTACGAAACGGCCTGTTGGGTTGATGAAGAACTTTGTATCTGCATCAACAAGTTCCTTAGGAAGAACCGGGTCGAATACATACTTCTTGATGTCCTCGTGAATCTGTTCCTGAGTAACATCATCATCATGCTGTGTTGAAAGAACTACAGCCTCAAGTCTCTTTGGCTTATCGTTCTCATCATATTCTACTGAAACCTGGCTCTTACCATCTGGTCTAAGGTACTTAAGTGTACCATCTTTTCTAACCTTTGTAAGCTGAAGAGCAAGCTTATGAGCAAGCGAGATAGGATATGGCATATACTCATCTGTTTCGTTAGTTGCATAACCAAACATCATACCCTGGTCACCAGCTCCTGTATCAAGGTCATCTGTAAGACTTCCTTCCTTAGCTTCAAGTGCCTTATCAACACCCATAGCTATATCTGCTGACTGCTCATCGATAGCAACAAGTACTGCACATGTGTTTCCATCAAAACCATATTCAGATTTTGTATAACCGATTTCTTTAACTGTGTCACGTACAACCTTCTGAATATCTACATATGCATTAGTTGTAATCTCACCAGTTACAAGTACGAATCCTGTACATGCTGCTGACTCACAAGCAACACGGCTCATAGGATCCTTTGCCATACAAGCATCAAGGATGGCATCTGAGATGGCATCGCAGACTTTGTCAGGATGGCCTTCTGTTACTGATTCTGAAGTGAATAATCTTTTCTCCATAGTCGTCCTCCATATAAAAAATAAACTATACTCGCGTAATGCTTTGCATTACGTGCACTCGCGATTTGCGCTCAGTACCAGTCCGAAATAATTTCCTGCGCAAATCTGTGCATAAGGTAAAAAAATAATCCGCTCTCAACAAGCGGACCAGATAAAATTCGTATATATGATCCTCTTATTGTTCGATCAATCTCTCAAAACATGAGTTATCGCTCAGGATGGCACCTTCCATAATGGGGTTGCCGTAGCTTCATAGGTCCTATGTACCTCCACTACTCTGAATAAGAGAAGATTATTTAATTCAACACTAATTTACTATATCAAATAATTTATGTCAATAAAAAATTGATGGTAGTCATTCCCATAATCAGCGCGAAGCGAACAAAAAACGCCAAGTGTATACAACACCTGGCGATTATTATTATTAAAGTATCTTTACGATCTTAAGATCCTTGTGTTTTGCAAGTTCAAGGAATGTTCCATCAAGAAGCTGAACCATAGGTTTTGAAAGATTCTGCTTATCAATCCACTTGATGATACCCTTTCTTCCATCAGACAACTGAACCATGTTATCAATATAAGTATTAATAACATTCTCAAGGAAAGTCATAATGTAAACTACATCATACTTACTAAGTCCTTCATCTTCGAATACTTCGATAACAGTAAAAGGACAAAGGGCTCCTCTGTATACTCTGGCTGATGTCATAGCATCATAAACATCTGCTATAGCAACAAGCTTTGCATAAGGATCAATCTTATCTCCTTTAAGCCCCAGAGGATATCCTGAACCATCGCATTTTTCATGATGCATAAGAGCTGCATTCTTAACATGTTCTGATATATTCTGGTGCTGAAGAATCTTATATCCTTCATAAGGATGCTTCTTAATAGCCTTGTACTCTTCTGTAGTTAGCTTTCCAGGTTTCTTAATAATTGCATCATCAATCTTAAGTTTTCCTATATCGTGAAGCATACCACAGGTTGTTGCAAGTTTAATCTCATCATCAGAAAGATGAAGCCACTCGCCAAATACATTGCAGATAAGAGCAACATTCATACTATGTGCATATGTAAGGTCGTCGAACGCTCTCATATTATGAAGCATATCGAATACGCCGAATGTATTGTTCTGAGTTGAAAGAAGCTTCATAGTAGAACTAAGCATACTATCAACATCAATAGGGGCATTCTTCTCTACAATATCGTTGATGCTATTCTTAAGTTCACTAACATTGTTCTCAAAGCTCTTCTTGAATTCTTTAAATTGTGGGCTAGCCTGAACTTTTTCAAAGTGTGACGGCTCTTCAAGCTGGTTAACTACTATAGACTGCTCTACGCTCTTTGCCTTTTCAGTAGATGTCTTCTCTATCTGAGATTCATCGCCGCCCTTAACATCAGTTTCTCCTGAATCAAGTCCTGCAAGTGCTGCAAGAAGACTGTCTGCATCAGAAGCCAAAAGAGAGCTATCGATGGCTACTTGCCCCTCTACTAGCTTCTTCTTTTCTTCCTGTATCTCCTCTTCTTCGTCTTCTACTTCTTCGACTTCGATATCTACAGGATCTTCGATTCTGATGGATTTAATCTGATATGCCTCCAGTCTTGCAATTGCCTTATCGGTAAGTACAAGATCCTTTGGTAGAATAAGCTGATTTCCTTTTCCGATTACATCTTCCGCTGTAACCATACCCGGAATAAGAACGCTGATTTTGACATGTTTCATGTAGTTAACCTAAGTACTACTCTACAAGCTTAAGCCTTGACATTTTAAGTTCTCTTTCAGAAGCTACTCTTACAATATTAGCTCCAAGGCCTGCTAACTTCTGGTCGAAGTCTTCATAACCTCTTTCAATATAGGTTATGTCATCAACTACACTTTCTCCGTCAGCAACAAGAGCTGCAATTACAAGTGCTGCACCTGCTCTAAGATCTGGTGCTGTGATAGAGGCCCCTGAGTATTTGTCAACACCGCTTATAATTGCAGTATTCCCCTCTACTTTTATATTAGCTCCCATACGGGCGAGCTCATCTACATATTTAAATCTATTATCAAATATACTTTCTGTTACAATACTTGTTCCCTGAGCAGTTCCAAGAAGTACTGTCATCTGTGGCTGCATATCTGTTGGGAAGCCTGGATATGGAAGAGTCTTAACCTGTGTATTTGCAAGTGTTTTGTCGCATTTGATTCTAACTGCGTCATCATACTCTTCAACAAGACATCCAATTTCCTGAAGCTTAGCTGTAATACACTCAAGATGCTTAGGAATAACATTCTTAACTACAACGTCACCCTTAGTTGCTGCTGCAGCCATCATAAATGTACCTGCTTCAATCTGATCAGGAATAATCGCATAGTTTGAACCGTGAAGCTTTTCAACACCCTTAATACGAATAACATCAGTACCTGCACCCTTTATATTAGCACCCATACTATTAAGGAAGTTAGCAAGGTCAACTACGTGTGGTTCCTTAGCAGCGTTCTCGATAATAGTCTTACCTGCTGCCATAGAAGCTGCCATCATAACATTGATAGTTGCTCCTACAGAAACCTTATCCATAAATATATGATTACCACGAAGGTCTGTAGCTGTAGCTACAATACTTCCGTGCTCGATTCTTACTTCAGCGCCAAGTGCTCTAAATCCCTTAAGATGCTGGTCGATAGCTCTAATACCGATATTACATCCACCTGGAAGAGGAACTTCGGCCCTTTTATATTTACCAAGAAGAGCGCCTATCATATAGTATGAGGCTCTAATCTTCTTCATGTACTCGTCATCTATGACACAGTCAGATACCTTAGAAGAATCCATCTTAACTGTGTGTCTGTCTATGTGCTCAATCCTTATGCCTATGCTTTCCATAGCCTGCATGAGCACTCTCGTATCCCTTACATCTGGAACATTTTCAATAGTGACAGGGTCGTCCGTCATAACAGCTGCCGCAAGTATAGCAAGTGCTGCATTCTTAGCACCGCCAATTTCTACCTGGCCTGTTAGTGGAGTCCCGCCGACTATAGCGTACTTTTCCATTTGACACCTCTAATTATTCGATTCGAATATTCCCAGTTTTATTGCATCCCCAACTGGCGAATCGGTATAAGTTCTCATTAAAAACTTATCGTATTATATACTATCATTTTTATCATGTCAAAACAAGATTTCACAGCGGTTTACATGTGTTTTTCTTATGTAAACAGGATTCTTACCAGGTCATTTGTAAAATGACCAAGTTTTTGAATCAGTGCCTTAGTACAGATAATCGAATGGATTAACCTGAGTTCCACCTACGAGAATCTCAAAATGCACGTGTGGGCCAGTACTTACGCCTGTATTACCGCTTGCTGCAATAACCTCGCCCTGTTTTACACTCTGACCAACGCTAACATTGATTCTGCTAAGGTGACCGTATCTTGTCTGTTTTCCGTCTGGGTGGTTGATATATACAACATTACCATATCCTCTGCCCCATCCGGCAAATGCTACTACACCACCACTTGAAGCGTATACGCTGGTCCCAACTGGAGTTGCCCAGTCAACACCCTTATGATATGTAGATGCTCCTGCCTTAGGCGCTTTACGCTTACCAAATCCTGATGTAAGACGTCCACCTGCAAGTGGCTTAATATATGTAGGAGGAACTATAGTACCTATCTCTACCACCTTTGCAACAGGCTGCATCTTAATTTCTTCATATAAAGTATCATTAGATACCATATCTTCATTGATTCTGGTTACAGAAGCGATAGCCTCATGATAGCCAGCAGATGGCTGAACATGTGTCACCTTCTGATTTGTATACCACTCATCATTATATATATACTCAATAGGAAGGTCATAAGCCTCCTCTACTCTTGTCTGCTCTGTCCAAACAACTGATAGTTCTGGCTTAGGAACTGTAATAAGAAGTTCCTGATCAACAAATATGGTTGAGCTTTCATTTTCTAGAGCATCATTCATGTTGATAATATCTTCAAGTGGAACCCCTGTGCTAATAGATATTTCTGATAAGGTGTCACCAGACTGTACCTTATATATCTGCTGAGTTTCCTGATTTTCTGTTATCAAGCTGGCAGCATCCTTTATATCCATGATATTGTCAGACTTAACATAGGCCTGCACTATCTCCACAGGCTCGTTAAAGTGAACATCCTTTACCCCAAGTTCAAAGGAATCAAAAGATAGCTCACCTTCAGGCTGTATTTCTGATGAAGGTACGTCTATAGCCTTCTCTAAACCTGCAGTTACTATACAATCATCAAGCTTCTCACTACTATTATCACAGACCTGATTTACTGACACTGTAAGGGCTGTTAGTTCTCTACTACTATTTCTAAGTATAGAAGCCTGGAAGTTACCCTTATCATCGTATTTATCTATAGTATCCTGAAACATCTTCTTAACCTGATCAGAATCCTTAAGATAGACTATAGTTTCATTAACCTTTATAAGATAAGCATTTTCATAGCCTGGAACGTCAATTTCAGGCTTATTCTCATCTCCACTTTCCGCATCAGAAGAAGACCTGGTGTAAAACAGGTCACTGTAATCTTCTATGTCATTTTGCGGAAAATATAGAACGATTAGAAAGGCAGTAAGAAGAGCCATTTTTAAAATGACTCCTACCTTTATCAAACCATATGATGAATGATTATTATTAGACATTACTTATTTTTCCTGACACTAAATCCGAACTTTCCAAGATTGTCGCCAAGTGTAAAATACTCGCCATGAGAATATGCAAGTGGATTAGACTTTGTAAAGTCAAACTTCTTATTCTCATCCATATATTTGTCATCTACAGTTACAGCTACAACCTCAGCTATAAACATGTCATGAGTTCCAAGTTCTTTAATTTCTTTAACCTTACACTCAATAGCAACTGGACTTTCTGCAATGTATGGAGCCTTAACTACTGTTGATGCAGCCTTAGTAAGGTTCATCTTCTCCCACTTATCTACATCTCTGCCGCTAACAACACCGCAGTAATCTGTAGCAGTTACAAGTTCCTTTGTTGTAAGGTTGATAACGAATTCTCCTGACTCTTTAATAAGGTCATAAGAATATCTTGATTTTCTAACTGATATTGATACATATGGAGGATCTGAACATATAGTTCCTGTCCATGCAACAGTAAATATGTTGCTCTTTCCATTAATATCTCCGCTTGTTATAAGTACTACTGGTAATGGATAAAGCATATTACCAGGTTTGAATGATTCTCTTCCCATTATAAAATACCAAGAATGCTGAGAACCTGAAGAACTACGCTTACTCCTGAAAGTCCTGCAGCAATAATAGCTATTGTTTTAACCTGTCCAATCTTTGATGTGCTCTCTTTTACTCTTCCATCAAGGCCGTCTGTCTGGCGGTCAGTCTTTTCATTGATAACTGCCTGAACATTTCTATAAACCTTAACGCTTTCCTTGTGCATGAAGTCTTCAGCAAGCTTGATTCTTTCTTCAAATGCCTGTCTCTGTTCTTCATCACGCTTCTTAGCTTCCTCTTCCTTGCGCTCTGCGTCTGGATCAACTGGCTTAGCAAGGATATTTGCATTCATACGCTGCATGAATTCAACGATTTCTTTGTTATCCTGCTTGAGACCATATATAGCACTATCAAGTGATGTCTTAAGTGTTGATTTTGTATCATCATTAGCATTCTTAAGATTTCTAACAGCAGTACGAACTTCTTCTGTACCTGTAAGAATATCAATGAGAGGAGCCTTAAGCTCTTCTGCTGATAATGATGAACTATCCTGTGGAGCTGACTGAAGCTGCATAGCTATATTCTTTGCTTCTATAGCAGCGTTCTTAGCCTCTTCCACCTGATTGTAGATGCTTCCAAATGCTGACTTATTGTCTTCACTGATTGTATCAAGTGCAGCTTTATTTTGCTGAGCATATGCTTCAAATGATGCCTTACTATCCTGTGCAAATGCTTCAATAGCAAGTTTGCTTTCCTGACTATATGTCTTGATTGCTTCAAGATCTTCTGCTGAAAGACCAGCTTTCTTAGATGCTTCAGCCTCTTTAGCTTCCTGAAGAGCTCTGCTGATTGAATCAAGATTAGCTACCGCCTGAATATACTGAGCCTTAAGCTCGTCTATATTTGTAGCAAGTGTATAGTTTTGAGACTTAATATCCTCAGCGCTTGCTGATAAGCTTGCAATCTGAGATTTGACTTCTTCATTACCAGATGCAAGTTCAGAAATCTGTGACTTAATTTCGTCACTACCTGATGCAAATCCTGCAATCTGCGACTTGACTTCTTCATTGTTTGAAGCAAGACCTGAAAGTCCTTCCTTAACTTCCTCAACTGCAAATGCTATGTCATCAAACTTAGAATTGGTATCAGGAGTTTCTGCTGCCTTTGTTACTTCATTTTCAAGCTGATTCTTAAGTCCTTCAATCTGATTCTTAACTTCTGTTGTATCAGACGCAAGGTTTGTGAGCTGATTCTTAACATCTGTTGTATCAGATGCAAGATTTGTAAGCTGTGCCTTAAGTTCTCCAGCATCTAAAGTAAGATTTGCAATCTGTATCTTAGTATCATCATCTGTACCTGCAGCAGATAATTCTGCAAGACGAGATTTTATTTCTTCTGTATTAGCAATAACCTGCTCATTTCCAAGCTGGGCTGTTTCTGTGAGTTCTTTGTTGTCTGCACCAGTTGTTTCAAGACTTTCAACAGCTGATTTGACGCTTGCAATACTTTCTTTAAGAGAATCTATATCTTCTTTAAGTCCGTCATATGAATCAGTTTTAGCTGCATCAAGCATACCTGACTTAAGTGCATCTACATCTGCCTTAAGACTATCAAGCTTTCCAGCATTGTCATCTGACTGAAGTGCCATAAGTTCAAGCTGTTCATTAACCTTAGAAACAGTTTCCTTAACACCTTCTGTTGCTATAGTTGACTGCTTAATCTCTTCTGTTGGCTGTGCAAGAGCCTGAGCTATAGACTCGCTAAGTGTTTTAGCAAAGCCAGAATCCATATTGTTAAGAGCTGCATTAAGAGTATCTGTAACTGCATCTGACATCTCTCTAGAAATAAGTTCTGTGTTAGCTCCGCCTGATGATGCCTCAAGCTGAAGTGTTCTAACTTTCTCGATACTTTCATCAACGAGAGAGTACATCTTCTCTGTAAGTTCTGTATTCTTGTAGTTAAGCTTACGCATCTCCTGAAGAACTGCTTCGTATGCTTCAACCTGCTCCTCAAGATCCTGCATCTGAGCTGTATCAGCTTCAGAATTAGCTTTAATCATCTCTCCTGCTGTATATCTTAATGATAACTTATCAACGAAATTGTCCATCTGATTCCTCCTAAGACACTCTGTTGTTTTTCCATAAAAACACTAGCATATTTTATCATTTTTTATACTTATTTACAAGTTTTTGTAGTTTGTTATTTTATATAAAATTAACAACCGTTATTAATTTATTCTATATATCTTTGTACATTTTCACAGATGATTACGTTTTTATTCATACTTTGTTCATATTTAGCAGTTAGAATGTATTTATAGCAAAAGTTAATTAATATTTTTCATAATAAGCCCGGATGCCACTAGTGGTATCTGGGCACTCCTCTTTTATAGGGGTAATTTAAATCGAGCAGGAGCCAGCCTCCTGCTCGCTGTGCGTGGTGCGTCCAGCGAAGCTGGAATATTTCGTTACGCAGCACCGCGCAATATGCAAAAAAGGTCGCTAGTAATAGCGACCTTTTAATAATTATTCTTCTTTCATTGCATCAAGACGCATAATCTCTTCGTTTAGACAAAGCATCTCATCATCAAGTGCAGATACCATACGAGCACATTCCATAAGAGACTCTGATATGTGTCTTGGAGGATTACCCTCGAATTTGTATCTAATCTTATGTTCAAGAGTAGCCCAGAAGTCCATGGCTACAGTTCTAATCTGAATCTCAACTTTAACATTAACAACTCTGTCAGACAAGTAGATTGGAACACTGACTATCATATGATAGCTCTGATATCCGCTTGGCTTAGGATTCTTGTAATAATCCTTAACAGAGATAATGATAATATCACTCTGAGAACTAAGAATATCAGCTATTCTGTATATGTCCGAAGTAAATGAACATATAATACGTACACCGGCAATATCATTAACCTTGGCAACCATATTTTCAATAGTTGATTCATAGCCATTCTTTTTCAGTTTTTTAACTATACTCTCGGAGCTCTTTATACGAGCTTCGATATGTTCGATAGGATTGTATTTGTGGGTCTGTGCAAAATCCGCACTTAATATCTCAAGCTTGGTTCGCATCTGCTTAAGAGCAGCCTTGTAAACAAGCTGTACCTCTTCCCACTTGTCAATCTCATCGACATTGGAAGGTTTATAATCCATATTATTGATCCCTGTTACTAATATCTCAAATCGTTATATAGCAGAAATTATAAAAGATTAACTCCGCTAGCCTTGGCCTTTTCTGCCACATCTGCCGGCCAGATTGAAGACTGAACCTCTCCTATATGAGCTCTCTGCATAAAGAACATACAGATACGGCTCTGTCCAATACCACCACCTATTGAGTATGGAAGTTTCTTCTCAAGAACTGCCTTCTGGAATGGAAGTTCTGCTCTTTCAGTGCATCCAGCCTTCTCAAGCTGCGAACGCATAGAATCCTCATCAACTCTTATACCCATAGATGATAATTCAAGTGATGAATCAAGAACTGGATAATATACGATAATATCACCGTTAAGTTCCCAGTCATCATAGTCTGGTGCTCTTCCATCATGTTTTTCGCCGTTAGAAAGCTTGTCACCAATCTTCATAAGGAATACCGCGCCCTTATCTCTTGCAATAAGAGTCTCTCTTTCCTTAGGTGTCTTATCTGGATACATATCAAGAAGTTCCTGAGATGTAATAAATGTTATTTCATTTGGTAAGAAAGGATCCATAAAATGATACTTTCCGCAGATATAATATTCTGTCTGCTTAATTGCCATATATATTCTAAATACAGTTTCTTTTAATGTATCAATATTTCTGTCTTTCTTCTCGATGACCTTTTCCCAGTCCCACTGGTCAACATAGATAGAGTGAACATTATCTGTGTCCTCATCTCTTCTAATAGCTGTCATATCAGTATAGAGACCTTCACCTGGATTAAAGCCATAATCCTTAAGCGCTTTTCTTTTCCACTTAGCAAGCGAATGAACTATCTCTACTTCTTTATCTTCCTGTTCTTTAATTCCGAATGTAACTGGTCTTTCAACGCCATTAAGATTGTCATTAAGTCCAGATTCTGGTTTTACGAAAAGAGGTGCTGATACACGTGTAAGATTAAGCGCATCAGAAAGTGCTCTTTCAAAATAGTCTTTTACTTCTTTAATTGCAATCTCTGTCTCTCTGATTGTCTGAGGGCTCTTGTATCCCTCTGGGATAATAATAGTTCCCATTAATCCTCCTCGGCAGCTAAAAACCGCCATTTATATTAATAATATATTACTTTACCAGTGCATTAATTTTATCATTACATTTTTCTCTTTGCAAATGCCAGAGAGTAAGCTTTCACTTTCTATACCATCCTGAAAACAGTTTACAAAGTGAACAAATCCCACATCTCACTATCTGTCTTGTAATCTTTTATATCACTTTCAGAATAGTTAACAGTTATCCAGCCTGCATATGTTGAGGAATAATCATAATAAGAAAATGCCAGACTTATTCCTCCTCCAGTTAAGAAGAAGTCTGTATTGTATGTATCGTCAACCCAGTCGTTTGAATCAAGGGTCTTAGCTAAGAGGTCTGTATCCACATCAGATAAAGTTGGAAATACAGACGGCCCCTCAAGAGCAAGCTTATCATAATAGAGCTGTTCAAAACCACTATCATGAGTAAGTACATCAGTTATGTCATATACTTCACCGGTATTAACATTAATTGTTAACCCCCTAAAGTCATAATGTCCTTTCGAACTCGAACCCATATAATAATGCTGGTTATATATAACACTTATCAGGTCTTCATTAGCATATGTCACCTGATATATTGAAGAGCCTGAATAATCTGCACTGTTGGCACTGGCACTATCATGAGTTTTCACCTCTTCACAGGCACGGTCATATATAATCATAGATGTAGATTTTATAGTCTCATTAACCTTATCCATATTCTTTCCGTCTTTTGAAGTTAGAACCGGATACTCTACATCAAAAGTAATACTGTAGTCATCAGTAGATTCGTCAAAACTTTCAGATTCATAACTAATCTCATATGGAAGTTCATCCGGATTATAGTAATCATATATATCATCTATAAACAAGGTACCCTGTTCATCTTCGATAGAATATATATACCCCTTATTTGTATTAAAATACGGAGTTGGTGATGGACTAGGAGTTGGTGTAGGTGATGCAGATGGGTAAGGATCATAGTTAATACTTGGATTCCTAGGTCTTCCTTTGCCATCTCCAAATATACCTGCCATAAAACTTTCAGAGCCTGAATTTGAAGTTGTTATAGCTGACTTATTTGCATGTCTTTTATTATCCTTATGCCTATCATGTCTGCTGAATAAAACAAGGCATAAAGCACCTATACAAAGACAGATAACAAGACCACAGCCTAAAAGTATTAATCCTATTCTGCTTTCATTCTGATTTTCTTCCATAAAATCCCCTTTTTAATTGAGTAAGAGTCTGTCTCCTACTTGCCTCTTGATACAGCCCAGGTAAACCTACTGCATATACATAAAGAGGGACATGGCACAGGCCTGTCCCCCATAGATTACTATATCCTGCAAAGATTATAATTCGCAGTTATTAACTGTTCTTGGGAATGGTATTACATCTCTGATGTTGCCCATACCTGTAAGGTACATAACGCATCTTTCGAAACCAAGGCCAAATCCAGCATGACGAGCTGAACCATACTTTCTAAGATCAAGATAGAAGTCATAATCTTCTTTCTTAAGTCCAAGTTCGTTCATTCTGCCCACTAATAAGTCGTAGTTATCCTCACGCTGTGAACCACCGATAATCTCACCAATACCTGGTACTAAGCAGTCCATAGCTGCAACTGTCTTACCATCTTCATTAAGCTTCATGTAGAATGCCTTAATTTCCTTTGGATAATCAGTTACGAATACAGGCTTCTTAAAGATTTCTTCTGTAAGATATCTCTCATGCTCTGTCTGAAGATCACATCCCCATGATACCTTGTAATCAAACTTATCATTGTGCTTCTCAAGAAGTTCAATTGCTTCTGTATATGTAACATGACCAAAGTCTGATGATGCAACATGCTTTAGTCTTTCGATAAGGCCCTTATCAACAAAGTTGTTGAAGAAGTTCATCTCCTCTGGAGCATGTTCAAGAACATAGTTGATGATGTACTTAATCATGCTTTCAGCAATAATCATATCGTCCTTAAGATCTGCAAATGCCATCTCTGGCTCAATCATCCAGAACTCAGCAGCATGTCTTGTTGTGTTAGAATTCTCTGCTCTGAATGTTGGTCCGAATGTATATATGTTCTTAAATGCCATAGCATAAGTCTCGCCGTTAAGCTGACCTGATACTGTAAGGTTAGTTGGCTTATTGAAGAAATCCTGCTCGAAATCAACACTGCCATCCTCTTTCTTAGGAACATTGTTAAG
The DNA here is from genome assembly GCA_000687675.1 of Lachnospiraceae bacterium NC2008. Classification (GTDB taxonomy): domain Bacteria; phylum Bacillota; class Clostridia; order Lachnospirales; family Lachnospiraceae; genus NK4A136. Next base: position 361,720 of record JHWS01000001.1, read on the forward strand.
ATCAAGAGTTGTTACCTGGAACATCTCACCAGCACCTTCACAGTCTGAACCTGTGATAAGTGGTGTGTGAACATAAACGAAATCTCTCTCTTGGAAAAACTTATGAATAGCGTATGCGCAAAGGCTACGTACTCTAAATACAGCCTGGAAAATATTAGTTCTGGCACGAAGATGTGTGATAGTTCTAAGGTATTCAAGGGTATGTCTCTTCTTCTGAAGTGGATAATCTGGTGTAGATTCACCTTCGATTACAACTTCAGTTGCCTGAATTTCAAATGGCTGCTTTGCTTCTGGTGTAGGAATAAGCTTTCCTGTTACAACTAAAGCTGCACCAACATTGGTCTTGCTGATAGTTTCAAAGTTTGGAAGTCCGTCTCCATAAACTACCTGAAGTGGTTCAAAAAATGTACCATCATTAACAACTATGAAACCAAAGTTCTTCTGTGCTCTGATAGAACGAACCCATCCACCTATAACTATCTCTTTGTTAAGATATGTTTCTTTATCTCTAAATATCTGTCTAATTGAAACTAAATCCATGATTTTCTCCTTAAATTAAAGCATATGAGCACGAATCTCATCATCAGAAAGTGGTGAGAGCATAGCAGGTGCAACATCGAATACTGTCTTACATCCGTTATCACCCTTCTGATTCATCTTAACTACTGCTCTTGCATATGCAGCGATTACGCTACCTGTAAATTCTGGGTTTGAATCAAGCTTAATACTGTATTCAATAGTGTGCTTATTCTCATTGTTCCAACCTGTAGCACCACTACGGATAACGCTACCACCGTGTGGAAGTCCGCTATGATCACGCTCCATCTCTTCCTTAGTGATGAAGTTAACTGTTGTATCATAGTCTGAGAAGTAGTTAGGCATCTCCTTGATTTCTTTCTCAATCTTAGCCTTGTCTGCGCCTTCTGCAGCAACAACAAATACAAGTCTTGTGTGCTTCTCTCTTGTTGTAAGTTCTGGATTCTCACCATTTCTTACTCTTTCAACTGCGCTTTCTACAGGTACTGTATACTGACGAGCATCAACCACACCTTCAATACGACGGCAAGCATCTGAGTGGCCCTGGCTTACACCCTTGCCCCAGAATGTATAGTCCTTACCTTCTGGTAGGATGCAGTTAGCATAAAGCCTGTTAAGCGAGAACATACCTGGATCCCAACCACAAGAGATAAGAGCTGTCTTTCCACCATCTTTTGCAGCCTTATCAACATTAGCAAAATGCTCTGGGATTCTTGCATGTGTATCAAAACTATCGATAACATTGAAGTCCTTTGCAAGGGCTGGTGTCATCTCTGGTAAATCTGTAGCACTACCGCCACAAAGGATAAGAATATCTACATCATTCTTGTAATTAGAAGCATCTTCTAATTTATATACTGGAACACCTTCAGTCTTAATCTTTACAGAAGCTGGATCTCTTCTTGTAAACATCATCTTAAGTTCCATATCTGGGTTCTTGGCAACTGCTGCCTCAACGCCTCTTCCTAAATTACCGTATCCTACTATACCTACTTTAATCATTATGCGGTTCCTCCTAGGCTTTATATATTAAAATTCAATAATTTCTAAAACGCTATATATAATATCACAATATTAAATCAGATGATAACAATTTTTTCCATTTTCTTTGGATTTTAGCAGTGCTTCCAAAGATTTCTCATAAGCCTGATCAAGGGAATCCTGACCGCTTATTAGTTTGTATGCTCCTACTGATACTGTAAGTGAGCTGTCATTGGCACCAAGATAGTCCATAATTGCTCCCCAAAGTTCTGATACAATAGCCTTGGAATTAGCATTGTCATGGCCTGGCTCAAGTTCATATAAAACCACAAATCTGTCTTCACCAACTCTGCCTACTAAACTATCCTTACCAGATATCTTATTTATACACTGAGCAAGGTTCTTTAATATATCCTGAACATCTCCCTTGTCATGATTTTTGTTGTAGTCATAAAAATCATCTATATCTACGTGACATATAAGATAATCTTTAAGAGAAGTCTGAACTATATTCTTTGCAGTCTTATCAAACGACTTGAAGGTAAGTACTCCAGTAAGACCATCTCTTTCAAACTCATTAATCTGAAGCTTATAGTCTTCGTTCTTATTTACCTTTCCAGCAAGTTCTGAATCAGTAATATCCGTAATTGTTATCTTGCTGGTAATCTTGTCTGAATCTGGAGTGAACTTAAATCTTCCATAGCAGAATACTATTCTCTCTGATCCATCTTTACATCTCATTCTGTGCTTAAGGTAAACTTCATTGAACTTGCTTAAAAGTTCTGCAACCTTCTCGTTATACAGTTTTTTATCTTCATCAAATATAAGGTCGTCCTGTTTAAGTTTTAAAACCTTAACATCATCTGGTGTGTAACCAGTAATCTGGGTAAATACATTATCAACACTTATTATGTTCTGTTCGCCATCTATTACATAGTTAGAATAAAGAACATTGTTAACATGTCTATCCTCTTCTACTTCTCCCATGGTACCCATAGGTCTAAAGCCAGAAGACAGGCGATTACCTTCCTCGTCTTCTTCATAGTCAGAAGGCGCTATCTCCTCAAGCATTTTTACAAATTCATCAACAATGTGTGGATCAAACTGAAGTCCAGCATATGCTTTAAGTTCTTGTCTCGCCTTGGTTATGCTATAAGCCTTACGATATGGTCTGTCATTAATCATGGCATCATAAGCATCAACTACAGCGATGATTCTTGAAAGAAGTGGGATACTTTCTCCCTTAAGTCCTTCAGGATAACCTGTTCCATCGTAGTTCTCGTGATGGTACTTAATACACTGGGCAACATCCTCAAACTCCTCTGATGCTATAGCTATATCGTGGCCTTTGTATACATGGGATTTCATAATATCCCACTCCTGTACTGTATACTTATCAGCCTTATGTAATATACTAGGTGGAACGCCAGTCTTACCTATGTCATGAATAAGACAAAGAAGTTCCAGGTCACTTTGTTGAATATCTGTAAGTTCAAGCCTCTTTCCAAGCATATGACAAAGAATCTTGGTTCTATGAACATGAGCCATAAGGTCAGGAACTGCTGTAAGCTGCATCTTTATAAACGAATCTATAAGTGATGAATGCTTAGCTTTGTCATCTAGCATATTTTTCTTTTTAAGAACCTTGATAGCCATGTCGACTGCATTTGCCAGGTTTTGGCTCATCAGCCCAAGTTCTACAACTGATGACTGAATATGAATTGGTTCTGGAAGTTGTACATTGTCATATACAAAATGCTTGATTTCTTCCTTAATTGTTTCAAGCACTCTAACATCTGTGTCGCAGCAAATTGCAATAAGGCATGAACTATAGCTCTTTGCAAAGAAGGTTTTCTTAGGGCATTTTTTAACCATTGCAGATGCCACTAAGGCAAGGAGTTTGTCACCCTCCTGTTTGCCGTACTTATCATTGATTATAGAAAGTCGGTTAAGGTCAAATGCTATAACACCTGCTGGGAAACTAATATCAGACATCTGCATATGATGCTTGAAGGTATCCCAGATTCTAAATCCTGTTACAGAATCTACGTCTTCCTGAGAATCAGAGAACATAAAATATTTGCACATTATCTTCTCGTTCATATCCCTAACAATACGATATGTAACATTCTTCTCAGCCTGCATACCGCCGGTGCTGTAGCTCCACTTAAAGTAGCAGTCACCATCAAAAGTGTCTGCCTTATAGTCGTCATTTATCTTGGAAATAAAGTCCTGAAGCATAATATTCTTCTCGTACTCATCTTTCCAACCACCATATAAATCTGCGATGAATTTTCTGGCTGAATTGTTAACAAAGAAAATCTTATCCCTTTTGTTAAATGCTATGATAGGACTATCTATATCCTGAAAGACGGCATCCTTGTATCCAAAGAACAGACCTCTCTTCATCTTTGTTTCGTAGATTCTTACAAGACTAACGAAGAAGTAGGTCAAAAGTATCGATATAACTAATGCAAATAAAAAATAAAATAGCAAACCAAATTCCCCTATATATAACGCAAATAAGCCTCTGCAGGCACTTATAACCATATCACATTTGAATATTGACGTAAAGAATCTGAAAGTCTTAAAGATGTATATCTGACCGCCAATTATTTTTCAAGAAGTCATTGTAAAAATGCGCCTTAGGCATTAAAATTTTACCTAGAGTTATATGAGAAGGAGAAAACATAATGGCTAACATAGTTCTTAGCAGAAACGGAAAAGATACGCCATTTGCTATACACGGAAAACTTCACGTTGAAGGTTCCCATTTAATAGACGAAAAAGGTCAGATTTGCGAGCTTAGAGGTCTCTCTACTCACAATCTTTCTACTTACCCAGAATATATTAATGAAGAAGCAATAACACAGTTTACTGATGAATATGGTATCAGTATTTTTAGATTAGCTCTTTATTCAGCAGAGGCTGACGGTTGTAAGGGATACTCTGATGGAGATGATGTTCATAGAGAAAGTCTTGAAAAGCTTATCATAAAGGGTGTTGAGATATGCGCAAAGCTTGGTATCTATGTACTTGTTGACTGGCATATTCTTTTTGACTACAACCCTAACATGAACGCTGATATGTCTGAACATTTTTGGAATACAATATGCCCACAGCTTAGGGAATATGACAACGTTATATATGAAATCTGTAATGAACCAAATATGGACATTAAGAGACAGTGCGATGAGACCTCGTGGGAAGATATCACAAAATATGCTAACAGAATCATACCTGTGATTAGAAAACTTGACAGTGAAAAGGTTGTTATAGTCGGTACTCCAACCTGGTCTCAGAGAGTTGATCAGGCTGCTGATGCTCCTCTTAGCTTTGACAATATAATGTATACACTTCATTTTTATGCTGATACACATAGAGAAGATTTAAGAGAAAAGCTTAGATATGCTCTTTCAAAGAATCTTCCGATATTCGTAACAGAATTCGGTATCTGCAATGCAGCTGGAGACGGAGATGTTAATGATGAAGAAACTAATCTTTGGCTTAAACTTCTTCAGGAAAATAAAATAAGCTACGTACTTTGGAACCTGTCTAATAAGAACGAGACTTCAGCAATTCTTAAAGATAGCTGTACTAAGACAGCAGGATTTACTGAAGATGATCTTTCTCCTTGCGGACAAAGATTCAAAACTATGATGAGTAAGAGATATTAAAGTAATCGAGCAGGGGTCACCCCTGATTGTTACATAATTTGCGTAATACATAAAACAAGGCTGCTATTACTAGCAGCCTTTTATTTTTAGTATAGATGTTGTTTGATATAGCCTAGTAGCTCTTCTGTTTTTTCAAGAAGCAGGACCTCATCTTTCTCTACAAGTCCATCAATATCGTAGACCAGTGTAAGAGTTGGATCTCCAACCAAGTTAATTCGTAAATCTCCTCCATATTCATTAAGAAGATCAACTATATTCTCAGTTTTAACTGGTGCGTCCTTATGCATAACCAGCTTTATAAGGCCAGTTCTGCCTCTTAAATCTTTGATATAAAGACTTGTTGCAACCTGTTTTATACTGGCAACACGAAGAAGATTATTGGCCTCATCTGGAACCTTACCAAATCTGTCGAGAAGTTCATCTCGCATCTCTTCCCTGTCTTCCTCGTTCTTTATACAGGCTATACGCTTATAAATATCCAGTTTCTGAACTTCATTAACTATGTAACTTTCAGGAATATATGCTCCTACATCAAGGTCAACAGTAGCAGAAGTTTGTGCCACTGTCTCGATTCCCTTTTCTTCCTTTATTGCTTCATCAAGCATCTTACAATAAAGGTCATATCCTACAGCCTGCATATGTCCATGCTGCTGTTTACCAAGCAGCGTTCCAGCACCTCTTATTTCCAAATCTCTCATAGCAATCTTGAAACCACTTCCAAGTTCTGTGAATTCCCTAATTGCCATAAGCCTCTTTTCAGCCACTTCCTTAAGGACCTTATTTCTCTTATACATAAGGAAGGCAAAGGAGGTTCTTGTACTTCTTCCTACTCTTCCTCTTAGCTGATATAGCTGAGATAAACCAAGGCTGTCAGAGTCATGAATAATCATAGTATTAACATTAGGAATATCAAGACCAGTCTCTATGATGGTTGTTGCAACAAGAACATCAATCTTCTTATCTACAAAGTCCATCATAATATTTTCAAGTTCTCTTACTTCCATCTGACCATGAGCAAATGTTACTCTGGCATCTGGTACAAGTTTCTGTACTCTGGCAGCCACGTCCATAATGTCATTAACACGGTTATATACATAGTAAACCTGACCACCACGGGACAACTCCCTATTAATAGCCTCTCTAACCATCTCGTCGTTATATTCCATAACATAGGTCTGGATAGGCTGTCTGTCCATAGGAGCCTCTTCTAAAAGACTCATATCTCTTATACCAATAAGACTCATATGAAGGGTTCTAGGAATAGGAGTTGCTGTTAATGTAAGTACATCTACATTCTCTTTAAGTTTCTTAATCTTCTCCTTGTGAGACACACCAAATCTTTGCTCCTCATCGACTATAAGAAGTCCAAGATTAGTGAACTCAACATCCTTGGATAGAAGCCTGTGTGTACCTATAACAATATCAACAAGTCCCTTCTTCATATCAGCCAGGACTTTTCTTACTTCACCGGCTGTTCTAAATCTTGAAAGCATCTCAACTCTTACTGGATAATCCTTCATACGAGATGCGAATGTATTATAATGCTGCTGGGCAAGTATAGTAGTTGGAACAAGATAAGCAACCTGCTTACCTTCCTGGACCGCCTTGAATGCCGCACGAATAGCAACCTCAGTCTTTCCAAATCCAACATCACCGCAGATAAGTCTGTCCATTATCTTAGGACTTTCCATATCTTTCTTAGTTGCTTCTATAGCAGTAAGCTGATCAGCAGTTTCATTGTATGGGAAGAGTTCCTCGAATTCTTTCTGCCATACAGTATCAGGACCATATTCAAATCCTTTCTTAGCACTTCTTACTGCATAGAGATGAACAAGGTCCTTTGCAACCTCATTAACAGATAACTTAACCTTTGCTTTTGTCTTGTTCCATTCCTGTGTACCAAGCTTATTAAGCTTAGGCTGCTTTGAATCCTTGGAAGCATAAAACTGTATCATATCAAGATTAGTAGCAAGAACATAAAGGTTTCCACCATCCTTGTACTCAATCTTCATATAGTCCTTAAGAACATGATCTACAGATACTTTTTCTATACCCTTATATATACCGATACCATGATTTTCATGTATTACATAGTCACCAACAAAGAGCTGGTCACTGGAACTAATTCTTGTACCACCAGTATACTTAGGTACCTTACGTTTCTTCTTTTTTCTGTCGCTTCCAAATATATCCATATCAGAAATAACAGAAAACTTTATAGTAGGATATTCAAATCCCTTCTGAAGTCGTCCGTAGATAATAGCTATCTCGCCACTTTGAAGACTTCTTTCAATATCCTCTGTATATGTAGCAATAACCCCATCACCAGTTAAATCATCTGCAAGTCTTTTTGCTCTTGATCTGGATGGAGATACGATTACTATTTTATATTTCTGCTCTTTAAGCTTCTCAAGTCCTTCTCTTAATAGAGAATATGAACCATTAAATGATGGCATAAGTCTTGCGTGAACATAATAATCACCATCATACTTAATTTCATCTTCAGCATGCTCTCCTGCGTTAAGAGATGTGAGAGTAACGTTCTTAACCCTTAATATATCCGCCAGTGTCTTATCTACGCTTCTGAGTATATCTGTCTGTCCTGGAAGAACATAACCACCTTCAAGTCTGTGAATCATACTTTCTCTGAATTCCATCTCCACAGCTCTGGCATGTTCCATAGTTCTTCCATATTCATCAATAAATATACAAGACTGCTTGTCGGAAATTAGTTCTATAAGTGAACTAACTTCAGGATAGAAATACTTGATATAGCTTTCCATATTGTATTCATCAGAAAGTTCAAAAAGTCCTGTTTCTATCTCTTCTAAAGTAAGTTTGATTCTATAGGCTTCCTGAGTTTTGAAATCTTCTCTGTACTTCTTTTCAAGAGTCTCTGCATCTTTCTTAATACGTTCAAAGCCTTCCTGTTTAACATCATCGCTAAGAAGAAGTTCTGACGCAGGAAATATAGTAACCTCTGTTAGTTTCTCTACAGACCTCTGACTAAGTACATCAAAAGATCTTATAGACTCTATATTGTCACCCCAGAGTTCTATTCTTACAGGATTCTCTTTAGTAAGATCATAGATATCGACAATACCACCTCTTATAGAGAACTCTCCTTTGTTCTCAACCTGATATACCTTTTCATAACCCATGCGAGTAAGTTTTAAAGCTATAGCATGCTCATCTATAAGGCTGTCCATATCAATGTGAACAATATTGTTCTTTATGATGTCAGCAGGCATCATAGGTGCCATAAACGCATCAATAGTTGTAACTACAGTGCATTTTTTGTTATTTAAGATAGCATCAAGAACCTCTAGTCTCTGAACCGCAAGCTGCTTTCCATTAACATCAGACTGATAGAAAATCATATCCTTGGCAGGGTAATATAAAACATCACTGTTATAAAATGCATAGTCTTCTACTATCTGTCTTGCTCTGGCCTCACTGTATGTGACAATAAGGGCGACATCAACTGACGTCGCCATAAAGTCTATGATATGAAGTTTTTCAAGGTCGATACAGCCATTGAATCTTATAGATGCTGCATCCTTAGCAAACTTAATCTTAAGGTCATCATACCAGTCAAATGCCTTAAGTGGTGCATTTAATATATTCATCTACTCACCTTTAATTAAACTTATTCATAACCTGATCCATGCTGTCATGCATAAGCGCTACAGCAGCCTGACTTGCCCGTTCAAAGGAATCTTTCATAATATCCTCTTCCTCTTTACTAAAGTGTCCAAGTACATAATCAGCGAGATCATATCCCTTAGGTTTTTCTCCAACTCCTACCTTGATACGTTTAAATGTATCATGTCCAAGATGAAGAATTATATTCTTTATTCCATTATGTCCACCTGCACTGCCTTTACCTCTTATCCGAAGTTTTCCCGGTGCAAGGCTAATATCATCATATATAACTATAAGTTGGTCTTTTTCGTCTACTTTATAGTAGTCCAGCACTTCTCTTATACATTCGCCGCTAAGGTTCATATACGTCTGAGGTTTAAGAAGTATAACCTTCTCTCCTTCTATGACACCCTTACCAAAGAGCCCCTTATGTTTCTCTTCTGTTAATGAAATATTATATTTATCTGATAAAAGATCGATAGTCCTAAAGCCTACATTGTGCCTTGTAAGGGCATATTTGTCCCCAGGATTACCAAGTCCTGCTATTACATACATATCTTTTTCCTTCATTTGTATATAAGCTTATTATAGTCTTTATTATTTCTAATAAATGCCTATGCAATATGCTCGCTTATTGCATCTACTGTTTCTTTATAAAAATCAAGAAGGGCCTGATTCTTTTCCTGAATCAGGGCTTCATTACTTTCCTTACCTGCCATCTCAAGTTCATATGCCTTATCAGCAAGTGGCATAGCACCTATCATCTTAGAAGCACTCTTTAAGCCATGAACTCTTACAGCATATGTTGCCCAGTCCTTACTGCTATATGTATCTTCAATATTAGCCTTAGTCTCATCATACTCTTCGATGAAACTTTCAAGCATCTCCGTATAAAGTTCCTGGTCTCCACAAAATTCAAGGCCTATACTTTCATCTATATATTTACTAAAATCCATGGTTTTTCTCCTGTTTTTAAGCTTTACAAATGAATATTGTATCACAAAGTCACGAACAAAAAAACTGCCAGGCAGTTTGCCTGGCAGTTAAATGTTTAAGTATTAGTTCTAGACTAGTTTGTGATAACAGCTTCTGTTTCCTTATCGAATACGTGAATCTTCTCGATATCGAATGCAAACTTAACTACATCGCCTGGTCTAGCTGTTGTTCTAGGATCAACTCTAGCTGTTAATGGGAACTCGTCAAGATCGAAGTATAAGAATACTTCAGCACCAAGTAACTCGTATACCTTGATTGTTGCTTCAAATACTGAAAGTGGAGAAGCCTCAACCATCATTTCGCTATCGTAAACATCCTCTGGACGGATACCGAATGTAACTGTCTTTCCATCATAACCGCCTTCGATAAGCTTCTTAGACTTCTCAGCTGGAAGTGGAATAGCGTGATCAGCAATCTTAAGATATGCTGTTTCACCCTGTACTTCAACTACAGCATCAAGGAAGTTCATCTGTGGTGAACCCATGAAACCTGCAACGAAGAGGTTCTGTGGTCTGTCATATAAGTTCTGAGGTGTATCTACCTGCTGGATAACACCATCCTTCATAACTACGATACGTGTACCAAGAGTCATAGCCTCTGTCTGGTCATGTGTAACGTAGATGATAGTTGTACCTAATCTCTGGTGTAACTTAGCGATCTCAATACGCATCTGTACACGAAGCTTTGCATCAAGGTTTGATAAAGGCTCGTCCATAAGGAATACCTTAGGATTACGAACGATTGCACGACCCATAGCAACACGCTGTCTCTGACCACCTGATAAAGCCTTTGGCTTACGATCAAGAAGTGGAACAAGGTCAAGAATCTTTGCAGCTTCCTTAACCATCTTATCTATTTCATCACTTGGAACTTTACGAAGTCTAAGTCCGAATGCCATGTTCTCATAAACTGACATATGTGGATAAAGAGCATAGTTCTGGAAAACCATGGCGATATCTCTGTCCTTAGGCTCGATATCGTTAACGATTCTATCACCGATACGAAGCTCACCAGAAGAAATATCCTCAAGTCCTGCGATCATTCTAAGTGTAGTAGACTTACCACAACCTGAAGGACCTACGAAGATGATGAATTCCTGGTCTGAAATCTCAAGGTTGAAATTCTTAACAGCTTCGAAACCGTTAGGATAAACCTTGCAAATGTTTTTACATGATAAACTTGCCATTATGTAATGCCTCCTAATAAATTTATAGTTGTGCTACTTCGCACAAACCCTAATGAACAGTATATCCAAGAAAGCCTTATATTTCCATTAACGAGAATATAGATAAAACAGACTATTACTTGGCATATATGACAGCCACATCTCGCGCCTCGTCGTCATTCTGTTATTGATTATAAGTTATCATTTGTCATTATGTCAATATTAGCTATCATAACTGGTTTTTTATCTATGTAAAATGGAACCAGGTAAGGACTGGCATCACCATAATAGGCATCAGCTTCATCAGCTAGTTTATATGGTTCTTCACAGCAAACATCTATATACTCACTATTGTTTCTAAGTATTTCTTCTATCTCCGATAATACTTCAGGTTTATGACTGGCAAGTTCCCTCTTAAGATTATCATCCAGATATATTGCTGGACGTATGCTACTATTCCCTTTAAATATTGCTATGTTAGCCTTTAGCTTTGCTATGGTTTTTTCGCTATGATAGATACACTCAGCCAGATTGAGATAATAAAATAATTTTCCTGACTTTTCTTTGTTTACAGTCTTTTTATCTTTTTGACAAACAATAATCTTCTTTTCAAAAATTTTTCTTTTTTCTTCCCCGTATATTTCTACAAGGAAATTTATATACGCAGTCTTATTATCTTCTGACCATATTACAAAGTTTTGGCAGTTCGTTATAGCTGGTATATTAACGTAGTAAGCCATCATTTTTAGAGTCTTTTCATCAGGTGATGCCATTGCCTCTGTTACAAATGGCTGAACATATATTAGGTGATCTGTACAGGCTTTAAGCTTATCAGTATATAGTTCAGGATTAACAGAATATACCTGATTATAGCCATCGTAGGCATTGGTAGTAATAATTACATCTGGATGCTCTGCCTGAAGGTTGTATGATACATATTCTGCTATATGAATATTCTCATTAAGACATATCTTATCCTGATACTGGGAAAGATTATCTAAATTAGGATCTAAAAATCTTCCTGTAAAATCCCTGTAGTAATATGGCATAGCCATAACATATACTTGACCTGTTTCAGAATAAGAAAGGACAAATCCTTTAACATATTCGAAATCTTCAATATGCCTGATAAGGATAAGAACTTTACCTGCAGTCACATCAACAGGTAGGGAAGAATTGATCATGTCTGGTGTTGGCTTATATCGAAAGAAATCTTCTGCCCCTAAATATTTGTATGTTGCCTGTTCATTATTCTCATATAAAGGATAACCATGGAGACCACCTGCTCTGGTTGGAAGATAATAATTTCCATAGTCTTTAGCTAGCTTACCTGTATAGTATCTAGGAACATTAATAGTAATATTTTCAAATTTTAACTTTATTGGATTTTCAAAATAATCCTTAGGATATATATGGCTTCCTCTATCTACATAGTGATTAAGAACAGCTACCTGGTCCGCCTCTTTTTCCGTGAATTCTGTAGCATAAATCTCAGCTATATAGTAGAGCTGCTTTTTAATATTGCCCTGTCTGTCAATTTTTTTATTACAAATCTTTTCTATCAGACTTAGAATATCTTCTACATCCTTTGACAGTGGTAAGGTAAAGTCACAGGATACAGCAGCAGAGGCAACCTGAGAATAAACCTGTTCTCTCTTTTTTTCTGCCTCTTTATCCCTTGATATATAATCCATAAAGAAGATGTCTATACCTACTGAATAAGGTATTTCATGATATTTTGATGTGAAGTCTGGGTGAAAAACTATACCATCAGTATTAACAACTCTGGTGGTATTCTCATAATATTCAGAGATTTTAAAGTTATGAAGTCTATAGTTAGAAGGAAGTTCTTTAGGAGCAACTTCAAGAAACTTCATATAGTCATCTCTCAGCATACTGATATCCAAATCATCATCCCAAGGAATAAAACCTCCGTGTCTTGCTGCACCCAGTAAAGAACCATAGTCAGCAAACCACTTTATATTATATTTTTCACATACTTTGGCAACGTCCATAAGAATTTCCATCTGGGCTGCCCAGTATCTTTTCATAACACCAGATATATAATATCCGTCTCTTATTTCTTCTTCAAAAAATGATGGGGTAAATTCCATATATTCTCCTAAAGCAGATTTTATTAATCTTATTATACTAAAAAAGCCGCATATACATGCGGCTTAATAATAAAAATAATTTAATTAGCAGATTTCTGCACCGGATGGCATATCCTTCTCAGGAGTCATAAGAGCAAGATTACCTTCTGCATCCTCGGCACAAAGAAGCATACCTTCTGATAATACCCCAGCAAGCTTGGCAGGCTTAAGATTAACAAGAACCATAACCTTCTTTCCTAACATCTCTTCTGCTGAATAGTACTGCTTAATACCAGAAACAATCTGCTTAACCTGGCTGCCAATCTTAACCTGAGAGCAGAGAAGTTTCTTTGACTTAGGAACTTCCTTACATTCGATAATTGTTCCTACCTGGAACTGCATCTTTCCAAAATCATCAAATGTTATTTCAGGCTTAGCTTCTATATCGATACCAGCTTCCTCTTCTACTGGTGTGCCATTTTCTCTAGCATACTCAGCTCTCTGAGCTTCCTGAATCTTCTCAACCTCTACCATAATCTCCTTAAGGTCAAGTCTTGCAAATAACATCTCAGGCTTATCTGTTACCTTGTTGCCTGATGGATACTTACCAAATTCCTTAAGTGTATCAAAGTCTCGAGCAGATGTATTTAACTGCTTAAATATCTTCTCAGCTGTATCTGGCATATATGGAGCAAGAAGAGATGCACCAATCACAATTGACTCTGTAAGGTTATACATAACCTGACTAAGTCTGTCTTTCTTAGCTTCGTCCTTTGCAAGAACCCATGGCTCAGTCTCATCAATATATTTATTACATCTTCTAAAGAGAGTAAATACTTCACTGATGGCATCATTAACTCTAAGTTCATCCATCTTACGTTCTACCTTAGCAGCTGTTTCTGTAACAACCTTAATAAGGTCGTTATCAACATCTTCATCTACGCCTGTAGCATTAACCACTCCGTCAAAGTACTTATTACTCATAGAAATTGTACGGTTAACAAGGTTACCCAGTACATTGGCAAGTTCTGCGTTATACCTTTCAACAACAAGTTCCCATGTAATAGTACCATCATTGTCGTATGGCATCTCATGAATAAGGAAGTATCTAACAGCATCTACACCAAAGAGATTAACTAAATCATCAGCATAGATAACATTACCTCTAGACTTACTCATCTTCTCGCCGCCCTGTAAAAGCCATGGATGACCAAATACCTTTTCAGGAAGCGGCTCACCAAGCGCCATAAGGAATATAGGCCAGTAAATAGTATGGAATCTGATAATATCCTTACCAATAAGATGAAGATCTGCTGGCCATAACTTCTTATACTGGTCGCTTGAGTTACCATCTGAATCATAGCCAATACCTGTTATATAGTTTGTAAGTGCATCAAGCCATACATAAACAACGTGCTTGTCATCAAAATCAACAGGAATACCCCATTTGAATGATGTTCTTGATACACAAAGATCCTGAAGTCCTGGAAGAAGGAAGTTATTCATCATCTCATTTTTTCTTGCAACAGGCTGAATAAAATCAGGATGTGAATTAATATATTCAATAAGTCTGTCAGCATATTTGCTCATCTTAAAGAAATATGCCTCTTCCTTAGCCGGTTTAACCTCACGTCCACAGTCAGGGCATTTGCCATCTACAAGCTGAGACTCTGTCCAGAAAGATTCACATGGAGTACAATACATACCTTCATAAGAACCCTTATAGATATCACCCTGGTCATAGAAGCGCTTGAACATCTTCTGAACCTGTTTTGTGTGGTCTTCATCAGTTGTTCTTATAAACTTATCATATGAAGTATTAAGAATATTGCAGATATCCTTAATCTGACCTGCAACATCATCAACGAACTCCTGAGGAGATACACCTTTCTCCTGCGCCTTAAGCTCTATCTTCTGACCATGCTCATCTGTTCCTGTCTGGAAGAATACATCATAGCCAGCTGCTCTTTTATATCTTGCGATTGCATCAGCAAGTACTATCTCATAACTGTTACCAATATGAGGCTTACCTGATGTATATGCAATTGCTGTTGTTAAATAATACTTTCCTTTGTTCTCCATTTATTCCTCGCCTTTCATATAAAGATAGTGTGAAAATCACAGATTTCCACACTTATATCTTTAATTTTATTCGATTAGTCTGTAATAACGTCTGCAGGTGGATTCTGTGGGTCAGTTGTCTGATTATTAGGGTCAGCCATCTGATTTTCAGCATTCTGAGCTGCTGCTGCCGCTGCTGCCGCTGCTTCTTCAGCTGCCTGCTTAGCTGCCTTCTCCTGCTCTTTACGAAGCTTTTCTTCTGCATCCTGAGCATTGAACTCTTCGTCCTGAGTAAGTACGTTATTCTCTCTTTCTTCCTCAGCTAACAGTTCTTCTTCTGTAAGCATACCTGAGTAATACCAAATATCCTTAAATACATTAAGCTCTATTGACTGAGTAGCAGCTACATAATCATTAGTAAGATCTGATACCATAGCCTCTACATAAGCATCACGCTTATCAGGTGTGTACTGTCTCTGTGCTTCTTCTGTCCAAGTTGCTTCACCTGTTGAACCGTTGTACTTACACTTATCTGTGATAAAGCTCATGTTATAGAGGGCTGCTCTATGAACAACACCGTCTCTGTTATCAAAGATATCAGTACCAGCCATAAGTCTTGAATCATGCTCGATGTTAAATAAGTTAAGTATAGTTGGAAGAATATCTACGTTACTGCAATATGTATCAACTTCCATAGGCTCTTTCATACCAGCGTTGTAAATGATACATGTTGACTTGTAGATATCAAAGTTCTCATCCATTGTATAACCAGCAAGCTGATCTCTACCTTCTGTTGAAAGGTAATATGGATAATGGTCACCAGCAATTACGATAACTGTATTATCAAGCTTACCTGCCTTCTCAAGTTCATCAAGAAGGTATTCCATAGCCTTATCAAGCTCTGTGTTACATGCAAGATAACCTACAGCTGTTTCTTCTGTAATATTTGTGTTAGGACCAAGTGTATTCTTAACATAATCTATATTCTTTCTATAGATGTTGTTAGTAGATGTATATGGGCCATGTCCACTGAATGTCATGTAATATGCATAGAATGGTTCATCACTATTGATGTAATCAGGTATTGACTGCTGCATCATCTCAAGGTCAGATGAAGGCCATGTTGTTGTAAATGTCATACCAGAACCCATGAACTTACACTGATATCCAAGGTTTGGCCATGAAAGAATACGTCTGTAGTACTTACCATAGTAGTTGTGGAAAGCAAGTGTAGTTGTATTCTTATCCTGAAGAGTAAGATCCCCAAGTCCCTGTGGCATAAACTTAGATGCAGACTGAGCAAATGAACCTACGTCAGTACCGTTGTTTGCAATACGCGATACATCAGGCCACATACTTGTGTTGAATGCATACTCACCGTTAGTTGTTGTATTCTTAAAGCTGTTGTAGTAGTTATTAAGAACGATTCCGTTATGTGCCATCTTGTAAAGAGTAGGTGTTACCTCTTCATTACATGCATATGTCCAGAAACTTTCTCCGCAAATATAGATTAAGTTATATCCCTCAAAATAACCTGTCATTTCATTAGTACATGTAGGCTCTTTTGTAGAATAATACTCAATTAATTTCTTCTCATCGTCAGATTCAACAGATGCAAGGACCTTATCAAAATCAATGTCTTCATTAACCCAAGGTTCTCTTACTACCTCAACTGCTGTATCTTCAGAAACAGAGTTCTTACTAGTTTTATTTTCTGATGTTGTAGATGGATCATCAAGAGAAAGAGCATTCTTATCAATCTCTACAATATCCTCTGCACTGTTACCACCTATACCAAAGAACTTAGCACCAAGCTCTACAACGTTAGTTGTAAGAGCACCAAGTCTTCCGTATGTTGTATCTGTATCAGCAAGTGTATTAAAGAATAATCTATACACACTAGTTCTACCTGTACCACCAAGTCTAAGAGCACCAATACCGCCTACCCATAAAACAATTACTGAGATAAACGCGAAAAGGTGTACTAATAAACTATATCCCTTAATCTTATCCGGTTTCTTCTTAACACTGAATACAACTGATAAGATAAATGGAATCAGCATAAGTATCATGAATACCAGTGACTTACGGAAGGCATTAGGAAGTGCCCATCCAAAGTTACCAATAGCAGCTCCACCCATACCAAGAAGGGCAAGAGAGAATATTGACTGTGAATTGTGATAGAACAATACCTGGCCAATATAATATGCTGATATAATGAATGACTCTATAGGGAATATAATTCTTGCTGCTGTTCCCTTTTTACCAAATCCTGCGATTGTTGCAAAGAATGCAGCTTCCGCTGGAATAAATACTAAGAATGTAAGATTTCTAACTTCAATCTTCTTAGAAAAAACAAATCTGAGAAGAAGTTCATCATACGTAAGCATAATAGCAAATACTGCTAAGTAGAAAAGTGCTACCATAATATGCTGTTTTTTTGTTCTGGATTTGAATTCTTCTGCTCTTGCTTCTTTAAGTTCCTTAATAGCAGTTTTCTTCTCTTCTTTAGAAAGTTTTGTTTCCTGCTTCTGGTCCTTTTCTAATTCTTTTTCCATTTCTTTCTTACTCATTTTTAAAACATACCTCTTAAGGTCTGCTCTTATTTAAGAGTAGACATATAATCTTTAACCTGCGCGTATACTCCATTGCCGTCAAGCTTATATTTTTCCATAAGTCCGCCAGCTGGGCCTGACTCACCAAATACATCCTGAACGCCAATCTTCTTAACTCTAACTGGGTACTTCTCACAAAGTACATCGCAAACAGCACTTCCAAGGCCACCTATTACAGAGTGTTCCTCAAGAGTAACAACTACTCCTGTCTTCTTTGCTGTTTCTACTATAATATCTTCATCTATAGGTTTAATTGTATGAATATCAATTACTTCAGCATCAATACCATCTGCTTCAAGCATCTTTGCTGCCTTAATTGCACTATCAACCATAACACCAGAAGCAATAAGGCTGACATCCTTACCTTCCTTAACCTTGATACCCTTGCCCCACTCAAATTTGTAAGTCTCAGGATCATTGATTACTGGAACAGCTGCTCTACCAAGTCTCATATATACTGGGCCTTCATACTTAGCTGCTGCTCTAACTGCTGCCTTAGCTTCTATATCATCTGCTGGACACATAACAACCATACCTGGGATAGCTCTCATAAGGGCTATATCCTCGATACACTGATGTGATGCACCATCTTCACCAACTGTAATACCAGCGTGTGAAGCACAAATCTTAACATTTAACTTTGGATAACCGATACTGTTACGAATCTGCTCGTAGCTTCTACCTGTAGCAAACATAGCAAATGAGCTAACAAATACTGTCTTACCACATGATGCAAGACCAGCTGCTATACCCATCATATTAGCTTCTGCAATACCTGTATCGATAAATCTCTCTGGAAATTCTTTAGCAAATATTGAAGTTTTTGTTGCTGCAGAAAGGTCAGCATCCATAACATATATATCTGGATTCTCATGTCCAAGCTCTGCAAGAGTCTTTCCGTAGCTTTCTCTTGTAGCAATCTTCTTTACTTCTTCCATTATTTAGCCTCCAATTCTGCCATAGCCTTTTCAAATTCTTCGTCGTTGGTTGCTTTACCATGCCATGAAGCATTGTTTTCCATAAATGAAACGCCCTTACCCTTGATACTCTTTGCAAGGATACATACTGGCTTGCCTTTAACTTCCTTAGCCTTGTTAAATGCTTCTCTAAGGGAATCAAAATCATGAGCATCTACGTTAAATACTTCGAAGTTAAATGCCTCGAACTTCTTATCTATAGGATATGGTGAACAAACGTCTTCAACATTACCATCAATCTGAAGACCATTGTTATCAACTATAACAACAAGGTTATCAAGTTTCTTTGCACCTGCAAACATAGCAGCTTCCCAAACCTGACCTTCCTGAATCTCACCATCACCAAGAAGTGCATATGTTCTATATGACTTCTTATCAAATTTAGCTGCAAGAGCCATACCTACTGCAGTTGAAAGTCCCTGTCCAAGTGAACCTGTTGACATATCAACGCCTGGTGTATGTTTCATACTTGGATGTCCCTGAAGATATGAACCTATCTTTCTAAGTGTAAGAAGGTCTTCTCTTGGGAAGAATCCACGAAGTGCAAGTGCTGCATAAAGACCAGGTGCTGTGTGACCTTTTGATAATACAAAACGATCTCTATCTGGATTTTTAGGATTCTTAGGATTTACATTTAATTCTTCAAAATATAAATATGTAAAGATATCAGCTGCTGATAATGATCCACCTGGGTGACCACACTTTGCAGCGTGAGTAGATTTAATAATTTCCTTACGGACTTCATTCGCAAGTCTTTGAAGTTCCTTGTTTTCCATAGCATCCTCCATAAAATATCAAGCCAAAAACGCCACTCTATCTCCATTATCTTTATAAGTGACCAAATAATTTTAACATATCTTGCAAACTATGCAACCGACAAAGTATCCAATAAACTATCCCTATATAGTGTCCACAGCATTAAAAATGCCCACTAAGTCAATTTGAAAGTTTGTCTTCTTTCATTTAACTAGCAGGCACATAATATATCCTATAACTTATATTTTTCTAAACAATTAAAAAAGTTATTTCTTTTTCTTTCTTTTTATACCACCTTGAAAAAATGCAGCAACTATCATCTCAGCATATTTCACAATTATTCCCCTTGTATCTTCACAAGCATAACATAACTCAACTGACTTTCTTCCTTCAATATCATCTGGTTTTATTGTTTTCAATGGTTCTAGCATGTAATCTAGGGATATATTTAATTTTTCCGATATTTTCACTGCTACATCAATGCTAATAGGATGCACTCCTTGCTCAGCAACTCCAACAGTAGCTACAGAAACATCAACTGCTTCCGCAAGTTCTTCTTGAGTTAACCCAAGCATCTTCCTTCTTTCTCGAATTAGTTCCCCTATTTTAACAAGTCGATCATCTTTTTTCTTTTTAATTTTTGACATTTTAGTTGAAGCCATTCCTGCAACCTCTCGTCATGAATTATATATGCCTGAATCAGACCTGAATCAGGCATATACACCATCATGACCATGATGTCTGAATATTGAAAAAATGGAATTCACAGCGATCTGCTGTAGCCTGATATTTTTAGTCTGACACCTATAAAAGGTTTTGTGATTTTAATTCCACGATTATTATTATCTAACTATTATGGTAAACCTTACAGCTAGCATGCTAGTATTTTTTCGACTAAAACTACTAGCATGCTAGTAGTTAGTCCTATACGCCTTGTATTTCTTGCATTTTAGACAACATTTTCATAAAATATATTTGTTGGGGATTACAGAAACGAGGCGGGTTATATGCAAACAAAAGTATTCAAAAAAGGCGATATTATACATAAAAGTGGAGATATAGCCGAATCACTTCTTCTTGTTGTAAAAGGAAGCGTACAGATTAACATCGGTAATGTTAATGTTGAGCTTAAAAAAGGGTCTATTCTTGGCCTTCTTGAGTCAGCTGGCGCCCCTTATTCTTACGACTACACAGCTCTTGAAGACACAATATGCACAGTGTATCCATTTACCCGTTTTTCTGATGTAGATAAGATTGTAGAGGATAGCTTTTCTACCTGCGACGTGCTTATAACAGCATTTGCATCTACTATGGTATCTTTAGCTACCAAGTACCGCCGCATGCGAAAGGAATGTGACAACGTATTTAATACAATTAAGTCTTCATACCAGAAATACAAAGAGATCTGTTCTACATACAATTTTGAAATACAATCATTTCCATTTTTAGAGACAACTTCTGAGTTCGTCCCTTCTAAAGAAATGCCAGACTGGGTATCTGACTTTTATGACCAGCTTGAAATTATGCCAAAAGAATTTAAGATAGGTTATTTCTCTGCCCACACTTCACTTGTAACAGCTACACTTTGGGAAGCTGCATCACATGCATCGCTTTATTTGTCCCTTTGCGACCAGCTTAATTCATATGCTAATGAAAGCTTAGCAGCTTATTTTGATACATCATCAGGTGACATTATCGACCTCTATGTAAATCTATATACTAAGGCCAAGTCTTCTGATGCACCTTTATACATATATTCCGATATTGATAATGCAGTTAACCTCTTCTTTAACGGACTTGCAGGTGTATCC
This sequence comes from Lachnospiraceae bacterium NC2008, assembly GCA_000687675.1. Classification (GTDB taxonomy): domain Bacteria; phylum Bacillota; class Clostridia; order Lachnospirales; family Lachnospiraceae; genus NK4A136. The sequence goes on from JHWS01000001.1 coordinate 383,034, forward strand.
TTCGTTTCTGATGCGAAGCTCCTTGAAAAGAGAGACTACTATGACAGCATTACAGAAGATAATCAGGAAATAACAGAGGCTATATCTGATTCAGGTCTTGATGAGATTACAGGTTCCCTTGATAAGATACTTGCCTATGCTTCTATGGATGAGGCTGAAGAAGAAAGATTCAAAGAGCTTGTTTCAGAGTATAAGATGCTCCATGATAAAAACTCTCTTGATGATGATGTTAGAAAACTTAGAAATGACTTAGCAAAATATTTCTTTGATATCTATGAGGCAGCTATTGTATCGGCATTCGAATCAACTAACGTTCCTACTATATTAAAGATGTTCTTCTACTTCGGATATATGGATGAGGACCTTGTTGGCAAGGAAAATGCCCTTAAACTATATAAATTAGTTGAAACACTTGAAAAATCTTCATCAGACACAGTTCTTACCGCTTACGACTGGCTTTACAAGATATACACTGGCCAGGAAGAACCATCTAAGAACGAGTTCGAATTAACATATCCAGCATTTTTAAAAGAACAGAAGTCTAGTGGCTATATCACAGAAGAAATGATGGAAAGATACCTTAATTCCAATAAGGAGAAGCTTCGTTTTGAGCTTAGAAACTTCTTTAAACTTGGACTTAAGATTACATCACCTAGACCAACAACATTCTGCCCTATACTTTCAGACCACAATATTATTAAACCTCTTGAAGATATTATGGTTACTGCTGACGCAGTTATGAATAACTGGGATGCAATTAGAGATATTGATTATTCCCTTTTCTATAGAGAATGTTCTCTTCAGGCTCCAGAATATGGTATAGCCAGAGAGCCTATCCAACTTGAGGTATTCCCTTATGTTGTTCTTATGCCTTCTATCGGACAAAGGGCTTCACTTTGGCAGGAAACAAGTTCTGTTAGAAGAGACAGCCGTGGACGCATCGTAGTGCCTATCTTTGCCAACGAAGATTTGCTTAGCCTTCAGATGAAGGTTGCCGGCGACTTTAGATGGGAGCTTTGTAAGAGAATCCAGGGTTCAAGATGGAACGATGTTACAGACCGGTCACTTACCAGTGAATACTTTGACTACTTACAGTTCTATAGAAAGAACAGCGACCTGTCCTCAGACGCAAAAGAAAAAATAAGAAATGCTATAACTAACGCAAAGAACAGTTTTAAAAATGTATTTATAGTTGATTACATTATATGGCTTAAGTATGAGTCGGGAGGTTCTCCTAGACTTAACAAGGTATCTAAGGCTATCTTATTTACCTATTGTCCATTTGCTAAGAAGTACAGGGATAAACTTAAGAGTAACCCTATGTACGCAGATATAATTAACAGGCACGAGGCTATGTGTGCAAAGAAGACTAAGGGGCTTGAGCTTCATTACAACAAGGTAGCTGCTGCCAATGATGGCAGGTTGCCGGAGGAAATAAAAAAATATATAGAATTTTACAGTTTATGATATGTATATAGTTTTATGAAAATGTATAAGGGGGTATAAGTATGGATAATAATTATAATGGGGATAATAACTTTAATTATAATGTAAATAACCAATTTAATACTGATAGAGATAACCCGGGCAGCATATACAACAGCCCGCCTGTTAACAATGATATCTACAGACAAAACGGTTTTGAACCTCCTAAAAGGGGTGCTATAAAAGGATTTGATATCGATAAGATACTTAATGATTCAACCATGCTTAAAATAATGGCAGTTAAAGGTATAGTCTCTTCCGTAATTATGATTTTTGTCTGTATTACAGCCTTTCGCTCAAGAATGTTTAATGTCATGATTGAAAGTAAGGACCCGGTTATGGAAACCTTTTTTCATGGATTTAAAACACTTCTTTTGATTTTAATTGTTATGGGCGCTCTCTCGCTCATACGCCATGGTTTATCTCTTTATATTCAGATTTCAGGCAACGAAGATACCAGATGGGGTAGAAAATATCTATTACTTACAAGTGTTTTAGCTGCCAATGCCCAAAGACTTATTCAATTAGTAATGGGCGGGTTATTTGTAGCATTTTCTCTTTTTGCATTTATCGATGGTCCTAATATGCTTGCAGAAGGGAACACTGTTACAGAACTTTATATTGTATCAGGTATATTCACATTAGCAGGCCTTGGGCTTATTATATCTGCAGTAATAGGTATCATTCGAAGCATAAGATATTATCTCGAAAAGCTTCGCGAAGAAGATATGAATTAATGTAACATTATATAAATAACAAAATCCGCAGTAAACACTGCGGATTTCTTATTTATCAGCTCTAATTTCGTCAAATCTTAAATTTACCCTCATCAAGCTTAATGGTTACAGGGCCACCCTTCTTAAGCTTACCAAATAAAATCTCATTAACCAGAAGCGGCTTAATATCGTTATTAATGATTCTCTCAATCTCTCTGGCGCCGTATTCTTTAGTTACACCCTTATCAGTAAGATTCTTAAGAGCATCCTTAGAAACCTTCATTCTAATCTTCTTATTCTTAAGCTTATTCTCAAGTTCAAGAAGTTTCTTAGAAGCAATACGTTCTGCCATCTCTCTGGAAATCTGATTAAATGAAACGATAGCACTAAGTCTGTTTCTAAACTCAGGAGCAAATACTCTCTTAACTTCGTCCATCATAACTCCTGCATCGAATTCATCCTCGCCAAAGCCAATCTTCTTCTTACCGATCTGTCTAGCACCTGCATTGGAAGTCATAATGATGATAACATTCTTAAAGTCAGCCTTCTGTCCCTTAGAATCAGTAAGAGCTGCATAATCCATAACCTGAAGAAGAACGTTGTAAATATCTGGATGAGCCTTCTCAATTTCATCAAGAAGTAATACGCAGTGTGGAGTCTTTCTTATTGCATCTGTAAGAAGTCCACCATCTTCATATCCAACGTAACCTGCAGGAGATCCAATAAGTTTGGCAACTGTATGTTTCTCTGCATACTCACTCATATCGAATCTAACAAGTTCTATGCCAAGTTCATTTGCAAGTACCTTTGCAACTTCAGTTTTACCAACGCCTGTTGGGCCTACAAATAGGAAGCTGGCAACTGGTTTATTGTCATCAAGAAGTCCTGCTCTGGACATACATATTGCATCAACAATCTTTCTAACCGCCTGATCCTGACCAAATATTTTAGAAGTGATACTGTCAAATAACATACCAAGTTTATCAACTTCACTGGTCTTAGCTGTTTGAAGAGGAATATTGTTAAACTGAGAAAGCACTGTCTCTACAGCTTCTTTATCAACCATCTGTATCTTCTTGTCTGGAATTGGATGAAGTTTTCTATAAGTAGCAGCCTCATCCATAAGATCTATAGCCTTGTCTGGAAGGAATCTGCCATTAATAAATCGTCTGCTTAATGAAACAGCATACTCTGATACGCCCTTTGCAAAACGTACCTTATGATACTTCTCATAATTCTTCTTTATTCCATTAATAATCTCAACAGCTTCCTCATCTGTTGGTTCCGGTATGTCTATTTTTTGAAAACGTCTTGTAAGCGCACCATTCTTTTCAAAATATCTCTTGTAGTCGCTATAAGTTGTGGCGCCCATAAAACGAATCTTGCCATCTTCAAGATATGGTTTAAGAAGTGATGATACATCCATAGTATTACCAGAAGGGCCACCTGCTCCAACTAAGCTATGAATCTCGTCGATAAATACTATAGGGCACTCTTCTTTTTCAAACTCAGCCATAATAGACTTGATACGTTTTTCGAGTTCTCCTCTGTACTGTGTTCCTGCAAATAATGAAGCCATATCAAGAGAGAATACTCTGGCCTCTTTAAGACCTTCAGGTACCTGTCCATTAGCTATTCTGTCTGCAATACCATAGGCCATAGCTGTCTTTCCAACTCCTGGCTCACCAACAAACATAGGATTATTCTTATCTTTTCTTGAAAGAACAAGCATAGCTAGTTCTATTTCTTTATTTCTGCCAATTACAGGCTTATGCATACCTTCATCAGTAAGGCACTGAGAAAAAGAATCATATGCGCCGCTTTCCTGGCTCTCATGTTCCTCTAGTGCATCCTGAATTCTATATAAGAATTCTTCTTTATCTCCAACCTGCTTTTCAATAAAGTATGTAGCAAAGCACTCCTGAAGTTCATACATACCCCAGATAAGATGCTGCATACCTACCTCAGAGTTATCTGAGTTTCCTGCTGCCTGAGCTGCAATCTCTATAACACTTGTAAATCCCTGAGATACATCGGCCTGTTCATTTGCAGGAAGTTCTTTTCTATGAGGAACCATATCATGGAAATACTCTTCAAGATCATCCTGAAGTTCACCCGGGTCTCCTCCCATAGATACCAGTGTTCTTATAAATTCCTTCTGTGAAAGCATGCCAAATAAAATATGCTCTGGAGTAACAAACTCGTTACCCTCACGCATACTCTTTGACACTGCAATCTTTATTATTTCTTCTGTCTGTGCGTTAAATTTCATATATATCACCCTGCCTGCAATAAGTTGCTGGCATATACTTTTTATTTTTTCTTATCCATAATTAATTGGAAAGCGTTTTTGCGCCAATTCCATTGGCACTTTTAAATACCTATTTCTTATCTACAACCACTTTAAACGGGTAGCCCTTTTTTCTAGCCTCAGCTATAACCTTATAACACTTTGTAATAGCAATATCATAGGAGTATGTTCCTACAACTGACTTCTTGCCATGATGTACTTCAAGCATAAGTGCTGTAGCTTCATCTTTGGTTTTATCAAAATATGTTTCGAGAGCCCACACCACAAAATCCATAGGTGTGAAGTCATCATTAAGCATAATTACATTATATAAACTAGGAGGAGATAGTTTAACCTTATGGCTCCCCTTAGAGACATATTGCTTTTCTGTTTCCATCTTTATTCTCTCCCTATCCCGTAGAGGCAACGCCCTTACAGCGAACTTTCCTAACAAAGAAAAAAGCCGCCTTATCGGCGGCTCAAGTTTTAATTATTATTCATCCTCTTCATCTTCTACAGCGCTTGCTACTGAAGATACTGTTGATGATACTACAGATATAACAACTGCAATTATGATTATAAGACCGCCGCCTAAACAAATCATAACTATCATTGTATTGTCATCAGCTTCTTCCCCGTCTGCCTTCTCTTCTACTACGCTAGCCTCTGTACCATCTGCCTCAAACATCTGATTACTATAAGAAGCTGCGCTGGCATTAACAGGACTAAAAGCTGCTCCGCTAATAAATAATGCTGCAACAAGTGCAATTAAACATTTAAATATGTTTTTACAAATCTTATTCAACTTTGTTACTCCCCTATACATTAATTTAAGTACAAGCCGTACCGTACAAGAAATATTTTACCACATAAAGCAGGAATTTTGTATATATTATGGTGAGTTAGAATAGATGGCAAATTATAGGTTAAGTCCCTTAGCCTCATCCTGACCCATAACAATATTCATACACTGGATAGCGGCACCTGAAGCGCCCTTTCCAAGGTTATCAAATCTTGCTGTTACAAGGAGTCTGTCCTCGTTACCGGTAATATAAATCTGAGCATCGTCTCTGCCGCTCATAGCATTGGCAGCAAAGAAGTTGTTACCTTCTGCTTCACTTCCAAAAGGCATAACCTTAATAAACTTCTCGCCCTTATAATATTCCTCAAAGTATGCATGTAATTCTTCTGGAGTTTTTCTATCCTTAAGAAGATCTGCATATAAAGGAAGTGTAACAATCATACCGCTGTAATAATCGTCAACAACTGGTGTGAAAAGTGGCATTCTCTTAAGGCCTGCTATGGCTTTCATCTCTTTAAGATGCTTGTGCTGCTGAGAAAGCGCATACTGACGTGGAGCATATAAGTCCTCTGTCTTATCGTCACCTTCATACATAGCAATAGCCTTCTTACCAGCTCCTGAATAACCAGAAAGTGCTGATACGCATACTGGATAATCATCAGCTATGATTCCACCTTTTATAAGTGGATATACCATCATCATAAAACCAGAAGCATAGCATCCTGGGACAGCTATTCTCTTTCCATTCTTTATATTATCTCTGAACTCTTTACCAAGTTCTGGGAATCCATATGCCCAGCCTGCCTCTGTTCTGTGAGCTGTTGAAGCATCAATAATTACTGTATGGTCATTGTCCTTATCTATAAGACTTACTGCTTCTATAGCAGCTGCGTCTGGGAGGCATAAGAAAGTAATATCCGATGCATTGATGAACTTTCTTCGCTCTTCAGGATCCTTTCTAAGTTCAGAAGATATCTGTAATAATTCGATATCATCTCTTGACTGGAATCTTTCGAAAATACGAAGTCCTGTAGTTCCTTCGCTTCCATCAATAAATACTTTAGTCATCTCATTTCCTCCTTAGCTTAGTATTCATACTATAAGATGCTACCATAAATGCTAAAGGCAAGCAAACAAAAAAGCGTAGCTTCTTTATTTAATTATAGAAGCTACGCCTATTTTTAATTCTTGCCTGTCTTAGTACAAATAATTATTTTGCAAAATATCTGTCATATAAGCCCTTGAAAGCCTTACCGTGTCTAGCTTCATCACGAGCCATCTCATGAACTGTATCATGAATAGCATCAAGGTTAGCTGCCTTAGCACGCTTTGCAAGTTCATTCTTACCGAATGTTGCACCATTCTCAGCTTCAATACGAAGTTCAAGATTCTTCTTTGTAGAATCTGTAACTACTTCACCAAGAAGCTCTGCAAACTTAGCTGCATGTTCAGCCTCTTCAAAAGCTGCCTTTTCATAATATAAACCAACTTCTGGATATCCTTCTCTAAAAGCTACACGAGCCATAGCAAGGTACATACCAACTTCTGAACACTCACCTGTAAAATTAGCTCTAAGATCATCTATAATATCCTGGCTAACACCCTGTGCTACGCCAACAACATGCTCTGCTGCCCATGTCATCTCATCATCCTGCTTCACAAACTTTTCCTTTGGAGCCTTACAGATTGGACATGAATCTGGAGCCTCATCTCCCTCATGAACATAGCCGCATACACTACATACATATTTCATAAAAATACCCTCCTATATAATATAAATTAAGTGGTTTTATTATATGTTATTGTCCGTTAATCATCAACATATAAAACTTTAGTTTTTGGCGTTAATAAAGCATTTCACAAAAATTTTACAATTTTGTTAGCACTCGCTCTTGACGAGTGCTAACAATGGTGTTATAACGTAGTTAACAAGAAAAGAAAAAGCCCTTAAAAATGTTTGCAAACAGTTATATATAAGGCTTAACAGTTATTTATGAAAGGAAGGATGACTTATGTTGATGCCTACAGTTTTTAATGACAATTTTGGATTATTAGATAATTTCTTTGACAACTGCTGGTTTGATGACCGTGCAGCAAAGGATGTAGAAAAGAAACTCTATGGTCATAGAGCAAAGAATATAATGAATACTGATATAAAAGAAGACGAACATGGCTATGAGATGATTATGGATTTACCTGGCTTTACTAAAGAAGATGTTTCTGCAAAGCTTGAAGACGGATATCTAACCATCACAGCTAACAAGTCACTTGAGAATGATACAGCTAAAAATGAGAAAGAAGCTAAGAAGAGTAAATATATCAGACAGGAAAGATACAGCGGCAGCTGCTCTAGAACTTTCTATGTAGGTGAAGATATCACCGAAGAGGATATCAAAGCAACCTTTAAGCACGGTATTCTTACACTTAACATTCCTAAGAAAGAGCCTGTTAAACAGATTCCTCAGCAGAAGTATATCTCTATAGAGGGATAATATTAGTTTCCACACTAACTGTATAACCACCGTTACCGGTAGTTATACAGCTACTACAAAATATCGCTCCACAAAAACAGGACATATCCACAAAGGGTATGCCCTGTTTTTCTTTTGGCGTCTAATTATTATTTTTTATAGAGCCCCTTATTAGATAAGCTCTGCAAGTTCGTATATCATCTTCTCTGTCTTTTCCCAGCCAAGACATGGGTCAGTAATTGACTTACCATATACACCTTCACCAATCTTCTGACATCCATCTTCGATATAACTTTCAACCATGAAACCTTTAACAAGCTTCTTAACTTCTGGGTCAAACTTCACACTTGACATAACATCCTTAATAATACGTGGCTGCTGGAATGGATCCTTACCAGAGTTAGCATGGTTAGTATCGATTATAACTGCTGGATTCTCAAGTTCCTGCTTTGCATATTCCTGACAAAGAAGTTTAAGATCTTCATAGTGGTAGTTAGGCATGCTCTGACCATGCTTGTTAGAATAACCTCTAAGAATTGCATGGGCATATGGATTACCCTGTGAATGACATTCCCAGCCTCTATAGATAAATGTATGCTTGTGCTGTGCAGCGTATATAGCATTTAACATAACAGAAAGCATACCGCTTGTTGGATTCTTCATACCTACTGGAACTTCGATACCTGATGCTGTAAGTCTGTGCTGCTGGTTTTCTACTGAACGAGCACCTACAGCTACGTATGCAAGGATATCATCAAGATATTTATGATTTTCCGGATAAAGCATCTCATCTGCGCAGGCAAAACCTGTTTCCTGAATAGCTCTCATATGAAGTTCTCTTGTAGCAACAATACCCTTGAATAAGTCAGGCTTCTGATTAGGATCTGGCTGGTGAAGAAGTCCCTTATATCCTGCACCTGTAGTACGTGGCTTGTTAGTATAGATTCTAGGTACGATAAGAATCTTATCCTGAACCTTATCTGCAACCGGTCTAAGTCTTGAGATGTAGTCAATAACACTATCCTCGTTATCAGCTGAGCAAGGTCCGATAATAAGAACAATCTTGTCTGATTTGCCGCTAAATATATTCTTAAGCTCCATTGTAGTTTTATCAACTATCTCAGCTGTTTTTGCTGTTATAGGATATAGTTCCTTAACCTCCTGTGGGATAGATAGTTTTCTTTCAAAATCCATATTCATAGTTATATTTTTCCTTCCTTTATTTCTTTTTTTATCCGTATCTTATTATTCCCGAAACGCCTTAAGACATGCTACACATCTTAAGGCTTGTCAAACCATGCACGTCTTGTTGTAGATGTTATCATCTTCTGGCACAAACCTTCTCTGTCATCATGTTCTATCATGTCTCTGATTTCATTAATCTGATCTATAAAGCTGTCCATCTGTTCAAGAAGAGCTTTCTTATTTAGTAAGAAGAGCTCGCTCCACATAGTCTCATTGATTCTTGCGATTCTTGTAAGATCCCTAAATGAATCTCCAGTATAATCAGCCAGGTGATGGTTGTCATTAGCATTCATAAGAGAAACTGCCACAACATGAGTAAGCTGTGATACAAAGCCTATCATCTGATCATGTTCTTCAGGACTAAGTTCTGTTATGTTAGTACATCCAAGAACTCTTCCAAGACTCTTACACCACTCTACTGCTGCCTTAGTATTCTTCTTAGTTGGAGTTACTATATAGTTAGCTCCAATAAACATACTGTTATCTGCATGCTCAACTCCTGATGTTTCTCTACCTGCCATAGGATGAGCTGCTATAAACTCTACATCCTCTCTTAACACGTCCTGTATCTCATATACTACAGGTGCCTTGACACCAGTAACATCTGTTATATAGATACCTGATTTAAAATTCTTCTGGTTCTCTTCTATCCATGATTTAAATGCCCCTGGATAAAGGGCAAAGATAACAGCATCAGCATCAGCAATAAGTTCTTTGTCGTTGTCTGTGCTACCTCTGTCAATAATATTATTTTCTACAGCGTAGCTTATGGCATCCTTTCTTGTATCAATTGCCATAACGTGAAAGCCAAGTCTTTTAAGTGCTTTTGCGTAGCTTCCTCCCATAAGACCAAGTCCTACAATAAGGATGTTACTATGACTAATCCATTCCATCTAATTCAACCTCTACTCCTAAATATTTCATATAATCGAAAAAGTCTGGAAAACTTTTTCTTACCGCCTGAGCCTCATCTATCTGTCCACCTGTAAGAGAAAGTAATAAGCTTAGTGCCATAACTATACGATGGTCGTTGTGTCCACTAAGGACTTCCTTAGGTGGCTGCAGATTTGATTTATTTATGATTACATCATCCTCGCCATCCTGAACCTCAACCCCAAACCTTGCAAGTTCAGTTTTCATAGCAAGAACTCTGTCACTTTCCTTTATCTTGAGCCTTCTTGTACCAGTAAAATGCCCGCCGTTATTAATTGCAGCTACTGTAAAGAGTACCGGGCCAAGATCTGGACAATTCTTTATATCTAGAACAGGACTTCCTTTTTTTAATTCTTTAAAATATTCAAGATATACTTTATCGCCCTGTCTGGAATCTTTAAGAAGCCCCTCTACTGTTACCTTATTACTCTCATTCCCTATATAATTAAATGCTTCTAAAAATGCTGCGTTGGAGTAATCTCCTTCGACCTCCATGTCTCTTCCTTTGTAAGTTTGGCCTCCTGGTATAGCGATTGTTGTATCATTTTCCCAATCAGCATTTACTCCAAATAACTTAAGTGCATCCAGTGTCATATCTATATATGAACGACTTTCCACTGGTGGAATAAGTTCTATAGAACTGTCTTTATCTAAAAGAGGAAGTACAAATAAGAGGCCTGAGATAAACTGGCTACTTATATTACCCTGTACTTTATATCTTCCTGCTGACAGTTTTCCATTAACCCTTATGCCTTCGCTGTCTTTTATAAAAGTAATTCCCTGATTTTTACAGATGTCTTCATATACATCCTGTGGTCTTTCCATAAGTCTTTCTGAGCCGGTAAGCAAGCACTCTTTACCAGTCATCATAGCTATAGGAATCATAAACCTAAGTGTACTTCCGCACTCTCTGCAAGGGAGAGTAATTATATTGTTGACTATTGTTTTTTCACAACTTGTCTCATTCGAATTTAGTTTACACAGTGAACCAATTCCTTTAATAGAGAATTCTTCATTCTCATATTTGCAATCAGCACCAAGTGCCTTAAGACAATCTACTGTTGCAAGAACATCTTGTGAAAGTTTTACATTCTTAATAAGGGATGTCTCATTAGATAATCCTGCACATATCATAAGCCTATGAGCCATAGACTTTGACGGTGGAGCAGTAACTATTCCATTTGCATTGCCCTTAGAAATTGTTGCTATCATATAAGTATGTATTTCCTAATGAATATTTATAGTTTATATAGCTGCAATCATTAATCAGCTAAGTAATCTGTTCCATATCTGCCTGAAAGCATATCTACAAGAACAAGTGCTACTACGCTGTCTACAACCACTCTTGCTCTGTGTATAATAGCCGGATCATGTCTTCCTTCTATAACAAGTTCTTCATTCTTGCCCTCTTTAAGATTTACAGAATCCTGTTTCTTATATATAGAAGGTGTTGGCTTTACGGCGCAGCTAAATACTACTGGCATACCGTTGGTTATACCACCGTTTATACCGCCATTGTGATTAGTCTTGGTCTTAACCTTATCTCCATCCATATAGAATGAATCATTAGACTGACTTCCCATCATATCTGTCATAGCAAAGCCATCACCAAATTCTACGCCTTTAATTGCAGGTACGCTAAAGAGCATATGTGACATGACACTTTCGAAGGTATCAAACCACGGCTCTCCTATTCCTGCTGGAAGACCAGCTATAGCAGTTTCAAGTACGCCGCCTACGCTGTCGCCCTCTGCTGCTGCAGCTTCCATCTTCTCTATCATGGCAGACTTTACGCTATCATCTATAAGAGCAAAATCAGCTTCATTAAGCTTAGCTAATGTTTTCTTAAGTTCGTCATTATCAACAGCAAGATTACTTCCCATAATCTTCTTGTCATCTACTCCAGCGCACCTGGCAATATGCGAACCTATAACTATGCCCTTCTTAGCAAGAGCGTCTATTGCTATAGCACCTGCAGCTACTAAAGGAGCTGTGATTCTTCCGCTAAAATGTCCGCCGCCTCTTGGATCCTGGAAACCATGATATTTGCAACAAGCTGTATAATCAGCATGTCCCGGTCTTGGAACAGTCTTAAGTTTCTCGTAATCAGAGCTCTTTGTATTAGTATTAGGAATCAATATACATATTGGAGTTCCAGTAGTAAGGCCATTAACCACACCGCTTACAATCTGATACTCATCCATCTCAACCCTGCTTGTTGAAATCTTTCCACTAGGTCTTCTTTTAGCAAGCTGGCTGTTAATAAAGTCATCATTAACTTCAAGTCCTGGTGCTAAGCCATCAATTACTACGCCTATCTGCTGGCCATGACTTTCACCAAATAAGGTAACTATTACATTTGTTCCAAAAGAGTTTTTCATAGGTTTTCCTTTCACACCCCTGCTTTTTTAATCGAATGGGAGATGCTCCGTCATTCTCCTGCTCGCCGCGCGGGGCGTGTCCGGCTTTTGCCGGAAAGTTTCCTTGCACGCCCCTGCGCAAAAAAAGCGGCTCTGTTCGAAAAACAGAACCGCTAAAAGTTAATTTCAAGCTATACCATCTTCGAACAATTTACAGACAATTCTTTGCACCATAATAATAGCCTGTAAATCGATAGGAAAAAAGGCATACTGAGCTTACCACTATGTTCTTGTATGTGTTAAGACCAGTATTGTTCATAATGATAAACTCCTTTCCTATAAGTTCGATAGTGATATGTTATCACACTTCAACGCGTCAGTCAACTAAAGTTTTGTTCTAAGCAGTTATTAATTCTTTCTTTCTTCTTGAAGTTTTTGGATAAGTGCAGCCTGTTCAGCAATTTGCTTCTTATATTCTATCTCTCTTTGCTGGAACTCCGCCTCGTTCTTTTTGTATTCAGCTTCATGTTCCCTAAATTCTGCTTCAGATTTCTTGAATTCTTCTTTTTGTTTTCTGTATTCCTCTTCGCGTCTCTTAATTCCATTCATACGACGCTTATGGTCTTCCTGAGCTTCTAGTATCCACTTAATATTTGTATCTTCTGATAGCTTCTCTACAGTAGAAACCATATTCATCAGCTCCTTTCTGCCTTCAACAAGTTCCTTTAATTCATCAAGGGTTTCAGCCATGAATATTTTAGCCCACCTTATTAGTTCAGGATTAATATCCTTTGGGGCATTATAAATCTGTGATAAATCTAATATCATTATACCAAATTTGTCTGTATAGAGATGATGATTTTTGACATTCATTATTCTATATTCCGAGTAAAACTCAGGATACTCAGGAAATAATGTGTAATCCATAATTCCTATATGTATTGTAGGTAAGAGAAGATCATAGTCATCTCCACTATCTAGTTGCAAAAACACTTTTGACCAATAGAATAGAGATCTATCAGTCCAATCCATATCATAATACATCTGAAGTTCAATATTTATTCGCCTATTATTATTTAATAGCAAGAGTATATCAAGATAGTGTTAGCATCTAAATAGTACAAAACGAAATGAGATATCCCCTTAAGCTATTGTATAATCTAGAAGAGGAGGAACTCATTATGTCTCGTCAAAAAATTCATCACACCAAGCAGTTCAAGTTGGATGCTATCAACTATCGTAAGGAGCATCCTGATCTTACACAAGTTGAATGCGCCAAGAATCTAGGTATCGGTGTTAGTACCCTAGGCCGTTGGGAATCACAGTTTAGGGATAACGACGGCGATATTCCGGTTATTGGCTCCGGTAGTTATGCTTCAGAGGAGGCGAAAGAAATCGCTCGTCTCAAGCGTGAACTCCGTGATACTCAAGATGC
>JHWS01000002.1 GCA_000687675.1 Lachnospiraceae bacterium NC2008
GTGACATGCGCTCCCTTGTTTTTCTAAGGCCATCAAATTTTCCTGAGCTAAACTTTCCGCGTTAAACTCGCTGCAGCTGCAAACTAGGGCTGGCACCTGTTTTAGGGCGCATTTGGGCAAGCCGCTGTAAAACCCGCGTGTCTTTCGTAGGAAAATGTTAATTCCGCGCTTTACGGGGTATACCCCCATCTCAGCGTGGATGAGTCACCTAGCGCGGAATACATTTTCCAGAAAGACTAAGCGCTGGTTTTACAAGGTGAAGTCCAACCAGCGCCCGCTGGACAGGTGCTTGCCCTAGTAAGCAGCTTTGCTCAAACAGTAACTGCGGAAAGTTTAAGGAAAATTTGTTATGGCAAAAGAAAAACATAGGGGCTTGTCAATGCCTCATATAAGCACGAAGGCAACCCGCCGGGGGCATAGTTATGTAAATTGATACAAAAATGACTTGTAAAAATCTACATAAAGAGCAGGGATGTATCATGATAATTTAGTGCATATATACAAAGGATAGGGTATAATATTATAGTGCTCGTTAACGTATGTAGGTTGAGGGGCGCAGTGGGGGATGAAGAGTCCCAAAAATGTGCGAAAAGATAAAGTTTATTGGGAGGAAAAGAGAGAATGGCAAAAAAGTGGGTGTATTTGTTTAGCGAAGGTTCAGCAGATATGCGTAATCTCCTTGGTGGAAAGGGCGCTAACCTTGCTGAGATGACTAACCTTGGGCTTCCTGTACCTCAGGGTTTCACTATTACTACAGAGGCTTGTACTCAGTACTATGAAGATGGAAGACAGATTAATGATGAGATTCAGGGACAGATTATGGACTATATCCTTAAGATGGAGGAAATTACAGGTAAGAAGTTCGGTGACAAAGAGAATCCACTTCTTGTATCTGTTCGTTCAGGTGCCAGAGCATCTATGCCTGGTATGATGGACACAATTCTTAACCTTGGTCTTAATGAAGATGTTGTAGATGTTCTTGCAACTAAGTCTAATAATCCAAGATGGGCTTGGGACTGCTATAGAAGATTTATTCAGATGTTCTCTGATGTAGTTATGGAAGTAGGTAAGAAATACTTCGAAGAGCTTATCGATAAGATGAAGAAGGAAAAAGGCGTAACTCAAGACGTTGAGCTTTCTGCTGATGACCTTAAAGAACTTGCAAATCAGTTTAAGGCTGAATATAAAGATAAGATTGGGAAGGACTTCCCTACAGATCCAAAGGAACAGCTTATGGAAGCAATCAAGGCTGTATTTAGATCTTGGGACAATCCTAGAGCCAATGTTTATAGAAGAGATAATGATATTCCTTACGAATGGGGTACAGCTGTAAATGTACAGTCTATGGCATTTGGTAATATGGGTGATGACTGCGGTACTGGTGTAGCATTTACCCGTGATCCAGCTACTGGTGATAAGGGACTTTTTGGAGAATTCCTGACAAATGCCCAGGGCGAAGACGTAGTTGCCGGTGTACGTACTCCTATGAAGATTGCCGAGATGGAAGAGAAGTTCCCACAGGCATTTGCACAGTTTAAGGATGTATGTGCCAAGCTTGAATCTCACTACAGAGATATGCAGGATATGGAGTTTACAGTTGAGCACGAGAAACTCTACATGCTCCAGACCAGAAATGGTAAGAGAACTGCACAGGCTGCTCTTAAGATAGCATGCGACTTAGTTGATGAAGGAATGAGAACTCCTGAAGAAGCAGTTGCTATGATTGATCCTAGAAACTTAGATACACTTCTTCATCCACAGTTTGACCAGAAGGCACTTAAGGCTGCAACTCCTATTGCTCAGGCTCTTGCTGCATCACCAGGTGCTGCCTGCGGTAAGATAGTTTTTACAGCTGAGGATGCTAAGAAATGGCACGCTAGAGGTGAGAAGGTTGTACTTGTAAGACTTGAAACATCACCTGAAGATATTGAGGGTATGAAATCTGCTCAGGGTATACTTACTGTTCGTGGTGGTATGACCAGCCACGCTGCAGTAGTTGCAAGAGGTATGGGTACATGCTGCGTATCTGGATGTTCTGCAATCGATATGGATGAGGAGAACAAGAAGTTTGTTCTTGCAGGAAAGACATATCACGAAGGCGACCAGATTTCTATAGATGGTTCAACAGGTAGAGTGTATGACGGAATTATTCCTACTGTAGATGCTACAATCGGTGGCGAGTTTGGCCGTATCATGGCATGGGCTGACCAGTTCAGAAAACTTAAAGTTAGAACCAATGCTGATACACCTAAGGATGCTATTAAGGCCAGAGAGCTTGGGGCAGAAGGTATCGGTCTTTGTCGTACTGAGCACATGTTCTTCGAACCAGGCAGAATCGATGCATTCCGCGAAATGATTTGTTCAGACACAGTAGAGGAAAGAGAAGAAGCACTTGCCAAGATTCTTCCTATGCAGCAGGAAGATTTCGAGAAGTTATATGAGGCACTTGAAGGTAACCCAGTTACAATCAGATTCCTTGATCCACCACTTCACGAATTCGTTCCTACTGAAGAAACTGATATTGAGAAGCTTGCTAAGGCTAAGAATAAGACAGTAGAAGAGATTAAGGCTCTTATCGCTTCACTTCATGAGTTCAACCCTATGATGGGCCACAGAGGTGTTAGACTTGCTGTTACGTATCCTGAGATTGCAAAGATGCAGACAACAGCTGTTATCAGAGCTGCAATCAATGTACAGAAGAAACATCCAGACTGGAATGTTAAGCCTGAAATCATGATTCCACTTATTGGAGATATTAAGGAATTCAAATATGTTAAGAAGTTTGTAGTTGAGACTGCAGACAAAGAAATAAATGCTGCAGGTTCTAACCTTGAGTACGAGGTTGGTACTATGATTGAGATTCCTAGAGCTGCTCTTACAGCTGATGTTATTGCTAAGGATGCAGACTTCTTCTGCTTTGGTACCAATGATCTTACACAGATGACATTCGGCTTCTCTAGAGATGACTCAGGTAAGTTCCTTGAGGCATATTATGAAGCTAAGGTATTTGAGAATGACCCATTTGCCCGCCTTGACCAGAACGGCGTAGGTAAGCTTATGGAGATGACTATCCAGCTTGGCCGTCCAGTTAATGATAAGCTTCACATCGGTATCTGCGGTGAGCACGGTGGCGACCCAACATCAGTTGAGTTCTGTCATAAGATAGGACTTGATTATGTATCTTGTTCTCCATTTAGAGTACCTATCGCCCGCCTCGCAGCCGCCCAGGCCGCTATCGCTGATAAGTAATCGCTGGCTGCCGCACACGCTGGGCAAGAAATAATTTTAAAAAAATTATTATAAAATATTTCCCTGCTCCTTTCGGGGCAGGGAATTTTTATGATTTAGGGAACTTTTATTGTGAAAAACAAAGCAAAAGTTCCCTAAAATATTAAAAAGACTATAAAAAACTTATGCTCTTTAGGGGCCTCATATTATTAAAAATAAATAATCTTGAAATTTTTGATATATAATCGTATTATAAAAATGAAATGATTTATTTCAGATTTGTGAGGAAGGGTAAAATGGTATATGATTATATAATTGAAAATTTTGAAAATGGTGAGCCTATTTTTCTAACTGAGCTGCCTGTGGATTCAAAAGATTATCTTCGCCAGGAGATGAAGAAGCTTGTTGATGAAGGTAAGTTAGAACGCTTATATAATGGTGTATATTTTCTTTCTTATGCTACGATTTTAGGTACAAAGGGAAGGATTTCTGTAGATAAATACATCGAGAAAAAATATCTTGGTACAGCTGAAAAAGTGTTTGGCTACATAACAGGTTTACAACTTGCAAATAAATACGGATTTACAACGCAGAATCCTTCTTGTTATGAGGTTTGTAGTAATGAGGCATCTACAAAACAGCGTAAGCAGGAGATTGATGGAAATACTATAGTTGTATATAAGCCTGTTACAGAGGTTACGTTTAAGAATAAATCAGCATTACAATTCTTGGATTTGATGTCTACAGTCGACAAATATAGTGAGATTTCAGGCCATGAGTTAACCTCAAAGTTAAAAGCTTATGTTAAATCTGTTGGGGTTGATTTTTCGCTTGTAAAGAAATATTTGTCATTATACCCAGATAAGGTTTATAGAAATATTTACGAGGGAGGCCTAATGGGTGAACTGGTATAAAGATTATAGAAGTCAGTGGAAAGAAATAATTGAGACGGTGGCTGCTGAGGAACATCGGACCACCCAGATGGTTGAGAAGGATACTATTCAATCAATGATACTTTCTGGTATTTCTAGGAGTGAGCTTCCATTTGTGTTTAAAGGAGGCACTTCTTTGTCAAAGGCGTATAGTCTTATTGATAGGTTTTCTGAGGATATTGATTTATCTATGAATAGAAAACCAACAGAAGGCGAAAAGAAACAGGCGAAGAGTATTATTATGGATTTGGCAGAGAATTTAGGTCTTTCTTTAATGAACGATGAGGATATTCAATCTCGCCATAGTTATAACAAATATGTATTTAAATATGAATCACTCTTTAGTGATGAGCCTTTAGAGTTGATTGTTGAAACAAGCTTTTATCAGGATGTATATCCAGTAGAGGTTCATGATGTTTATAGTTTTGTTGGAAAATTCTGCGAAAAGAACGTAATTATCTTACCAATACCATTTGATGAAGCAAAAATTAGTATGCAGGTACAGTCTTTAGCGCGTACATTTATTGATAAGGTATTTGCGATTTGTGAC
The DNA here is from genome assembly GCA_000687675.1 of Lachnospiraceae bacterium NC2008. Taxonomy (GTDB): domain Bacteria; phylum Bacillota; class Clostridia; order Lachnospirales; family Lachnospiraceae; genus NK4A136. Next base: position 4,711 of record JHWS01000002.1, read on the forward strand.
TACCGAATTCAAAATATGATGGATCGCGATTCGAGACATATATATGATATAGCGAAATTGCTACCAAAGGTTGAGATTACACCTGAATTGGATTCATTAATTGATAGGGTTCGTGATGATCGTATGAAGTCAAAGAATAATCCATCTGCACAACTAAAATATAACATTAATGAGATGCTAAAGGAAATAATTGAAAGTCGATTCTATGAATCGGATTACAACAATATAACCAAGAAACTTTTATATGAGGAAATGTCATACAATGACGCAATTAGCAGGGGTATTGGAATTGTGGCATATATGGATATTTTTGAATATAAGAGGTAATATTAAACATAACTATGAAAATACCTTATCAAAACAAGCACCTGTATGCTCAAGTTGAAAAGAATACATTTGGAGTGTGGTTCTTAGTAACGATGGAACTGCTTGGGTTTTATTTGTGTTTTTTAAGCTTTTACAATACATACAAGGATATTGCCAATCAAAATTTAAAGTGCACATACAAGATATTTGTAAAAACGTTTAGCGAGGATCATCCCTTGGGTTTTATATTTGGACTGACTATTCTTATTATAAATACGATGCTAATACTCTCTGTGGGAACCGTATTTGCTTTCAGGCATATGCATCCAGCACATGGAAGCGTAAAATTAACTCCGAAAGAAATATATGACCAGGCAAACTGCAAGAAGTCGAAGTGGTTTCAGAGACAGGGACTTTATTTCGCACCGGAAATCCTCATTGGAACTCAAAGAGGTATGGCGGCTGTACGCTATGATGATGTAGAAAAAGTCATTTTGAAAAGTAGGGAACATACAAATTGGGGATCTGCTCCAAACGGCTCAAGATGGAAAAACAGCGATAGATACAATGTTGAACTTGCAATTTGGGCTAATTCATCTAGATCAAAATGCACTTTATATAAGCTTATTGTAATTAGTAAAAATCACAAAAAACTTACAATGTGCGCTGCCTCATCTATGGAAGACGAAGTCTTAGACCTTCTCAAAGAAAGATGCGGCAAAGAGGTAGAGTATAAGTAAACATGAGGCCCCGTAGGGGCCTCAGTCTATTAATCACAAATATAAAACATCATCAGCACATATTCTCCATCTTTCGAAATCACCCTACAATCGGCCCAAAGATACCCAGTCCTTTCATAGAACCCATCAGCAGCCACCTTATAATATTCATCAGCATCTTCAATTACATCAGCAAATGCCTGCGCGAATTCCGAACTAATATAATAATCATTGCATACTGCTTTTATATCTTCGCAAGGATCATCAACATCTACAAGAAATACCTTATCCTCGTCACCAATGACCTTTTCTTCTAACAAAGCAGCCTTAAGATTAGATAAATCCTCCAAAGACATAGCAACTTTTCGTGATAAAAAATAGAAGCCTACTTGTCCTTCAACATGTTCATGTTTCTTAACTTCATTTTCAATTTTCTTGATCTTAGAATATAATCCTTCCAAACCAAAACCTCTTTAACAAATAAAATCTACTCAAAAGAATCTTTTAGATGAGCTAGAAATCTTTCAGCGATAGGTGTAAATGCCTGATATCTATTCCATGCTATATATATTCTATTTTCAAGCTTCGGAGACAGTGGTCGGAATACAAGGCCACTGTCTTTTGACGTATTTACAAGATGTTCATAGGTGAGAAGATATCCTAAGCCTTCCATGGCAAAAATTGAACCATTGTAGGAAAGGCGGAAGGAACCTTCTAATTGAAGCTCTGAAAATCTGCTTCCAGCCCAGTTTCTAATATCTCCATTCCATGCCTGATCAGAACAGAATAAAGGCAAGCCTACAAGGTCATCCAAACGGATGGCATTTTTCTTTGCTAGGGGATCGGTATCTGGAATGATAAGTCCCCAGGTGTCTGTTTGAGGAAATTCGATATATTCGTATTTGTGGATATCCGGTTGTTCTACCAGTACTACAAAATCAAGTAAGCCTTTATCGACTTTTTCAGAGAGCTGCTCTGTATCACCACTTGTGATGTGATAATGAAGGTTCGGATAGTGCCCTTTAAAATCTTTTATAGATCTTGCCAGGTATCGAAGCTGGTAGGATTCAGCAAGACCAAGATAGAGTTCTCCACCGGCTATATCATCAAGAGAAACAAATTCCTGCTCGATTTTATCAGCCATGCTGACAAGATCTTCGGCACGATTGCGTAGCAGAATTCCCTCATCTGTAAGCTTGATACTGAAAGCATGTCTTGTGAAAAGCTTTTTCCCGAGTTCTTCCTCTAGCGATTTAAGCTGTTTTGACAGGGTAGGCTGAGTTACATGCAAAATTTCAGCTGCTCTACTCATATTTTCTTCTCTTGCCACTGCTAAAAAATATCTTAAAGTTCTAATTTCCATAGAACACCTCCATTATCAATGATATGCATTTTTGGAATAACATGATATTCATTATAACCATTAGCAAGAGCATTTACAAGCTCGTACAATAAAGATGACAGGTAAACAGTACGATTGAGTGAGGAAATCTCATGGATAAAGAAAAACTGAAACAGTGCCTTATGGATACAGGATGTCACGAAGATGCATCGGAAAATATCCTTAAGCAATATGAATCTGGAAGCATGGAAAATGTGTTTCGACTTTTGAAAAAAGAACGTTGCCGCATAATGGATGAATATCATGAATGTGGAAGAAAAATTGATTGCATGGATTTTATGCTTAGAGAATTTGAAAAAGAAAAAATGAGTACGGAGGTATCTGAAGATGATTAAAAAAGAAGAACTTAATTTGGTAACAGAATGGGACAAGACTTTTCCAAAGAGTGAGAAAGTAGATCACAGCAAGGTGACATTTGTGAATCGCTATGGGATTACCCTTGCTGCAGATATGTATGTACCAAAGAATGGGACTGGAAAGCTTCCTGCTATAGCAGTATCAGGACCTTTTGGAGCAGTTAAGGAACAGTGTTCCGGCCTCTATGCGCAGACTATGGCAGAGAGGGGGTTCCTTACCATTGCATTTGATCCATCTTTCACGGGTGAAAGTGGAGGTCAGCCTAGATACATGGCATCTCCGGATATTAATACAGAAGATTTCATGGCAGCTGTAGACTTTCTGTCATTAAATGACAAAGTGAATCCAGACAGAATCGGAATCATCGGAATCTGTGGCTGGGGTGGCATGGCAATCAATACGGCTGCTCTGGATACAAGAATTAAGGCAACGGTTGCTTCAACTATGTACGATATGACTAGAGTAAATGCCAATGGATATTTTGACTCGGAAGATAGTGAAGAAGCGAGATATCAGAAAAAAGCAGCTATGTGTGCACAGAGACTTGAAGACCTTAAGGCCGGTGAATATAAGCTTGGCGGTGGAGTAGTAGATCCACTTCCGGAGGATGCGCCTTTCTTTGTGAAAGATTACTATGACTATTACAAGACCGACAGAGGTTATCACAAGAGAAGTCTTAATTCCAACGGCGGCTGGAACGTGATCGGTTGTGAGTCCTTCATTAACCAGCCAATCCTTAAGTACAGCAATGAGATCAGAAGTGCAGTTTTACTTGTACATGGAGAAAAGGCACATTCATGCTATTTCTCAAAGGATGCTTATGCAGATATGATTAAAGACAGCAAGTATGCAGATAACAAGGAACTAATGATAATCCCTGATGCAGTACATACTGATCTATATGATGGTGGAGATAAGGATTATATTCCATTTGATAAGTTAGAGAGTTTTTTCCATGAGTATTTAAAGTAAAATTCGGTAGAGGGTAGAAATAAAATGATGACGAAAAGAATTATAGCAACACTGGTGGTCTTCTTTTTGTTGTTAACTGGGTGTAAGGCCAATAATACCGGTGATTTTCAAGAAGTTGATGTATCGCAGACACAGTCCGTTGTTGAAACAAATACAAATGAATCAAAGGAGCAGACTGAGATGAAAATGGCGTATGAAAGCACACTGGCTGATAATCAGATTCGTGTAACAGTAGGGAGCAGTTCTTTTATTGTGAATCTGGAAGATAATGAAACTGCCAAAGCTTTAAGAGAAATGCTTGCGGATGAGGTTTTGACTATTTCAGCATCAAATTACGGAGGTTTTGAGAAGGTCTGTCAGTTGGGAAAAACTCTACCACGAAACGACAAGCAGATTACAACTGAGGCTGGTGATGTAATGTTATACAGTGGAAATCAGATTGTATTCTTTTATGGCACTAATTCATGGTCATATACTAAAATAGGTAAAGTGGAAGCATCGAGTATCGAAGAACTTGAAAGTGTGTTAAGTGGATCAGAGACAGAAGTCATATTAAGTATAAAATAAAGAACAGGAGGCACTTTGGTGCCTCCTGCCAGGTTACTTTACATATTCTGCAATGGCACGGCTGACAAACTCGGCAGTACCGTTTCCACCGGCATTATCGATGTTTGTTTTGAATTCGCCTTCTGCGGCGTACATCTTACCAAGACCTGCAAGAATTTCTTTAGTGCATTCATAGAAGTTCTGTGTGATGTAGTTCTGGATATCTTTCACCATAGCTTGAGCTTCGGCAGATTTAGGGTCAGAATCCTTAAGCTTGCCACATTTCTCAAATAAGTTCATGAAATTGCTCCAAAGCATTTTCTCATCCTCCTTAGAGCGTGAAGCTGATTTCTGTTCATATTCTGAAAATGCCTTGCTGTCACCCCATTGCTCTTTAGCTTTTCTTGTGTATTCCTCTAACTTACTAGTATCAAATGCTGTAAAATCCATATTATTATTTCCTCCGTTTTGTATTCCACGGGCGAAATCTATAAGGCTTTCTAGATGCTCTTTTTTCATTGTAAGAAGTTCAATCTGTTGCTCCAAGGCCTTCTTCTTATCAAAATCAGGCCGCGTAACTATTTCCTTAATTTCTTTTAACGGGAATTCCAGCTCTCTGAATAATAAAATCTGTTGCAAACGTTCCAATGCTGCATCGTCATACAGTCGATACCCTGATTCAGTGTACTCTGCCGGCTTTAGTAGTCCAATTGAATCATAGTATTGCAGTGTGCGTATACTCACGCCTGCTAATTTGCTTACTTCATTTACTGTCATCATTGCCTTTCCCTCCGTGGTAATTATACAATAAACTATGACGTAACGTTAGGGTCAACAGTTATTTTGAAATATTTTATTTATGCGTGTTTTGCAAGGATAGTAGCACAGTACTGGTTCATACTCACACCTTGCTCTTTAGCATGTAATACAAGTAGTCTATGAAGTGATTTTGGAATACGAAGTTTAAACTGACCCGAATACTTTTTTAAAGACTCAGGCTCTGGAATGTCATCACCATTGTCAAGTGCAACAGTCAGCCAACTCTTCTTAGCATCTTCAGCAAAAGCAATTACCTCCTCGATTTTTTTGCCACATGTAATACATCCAGGAAGTTCAGGATATTCGGCTGCATAGCCACCTTCTTCTAAATCAGGAATAATGCTTAATTTGTATGGAAGACTAAGATAGTAATCTAAATTTTTATTTTTCATTCTTCAATACCTCCGATATGACATCCTTAACAAATATTATATCATACGCCACCATATATGGTGTCAACAATATAAGAGAATATCGAATTGGTGAGGTGCAAAAATTTCACCTCACAAAAATTTTATTGCCCTCCACCCTCAAATATGATATAAAAATCTAGAAAGCGAATATCAATTTCTAAGAATTCTAATCATTCTATTAATTCTAAAACTTCTGCTTTCAATTCAACCAACAAAAAATTAAAACCAGCAGAAGGCCTATTCATGTCCTTCTGCAGAACAGGAGGAACAATAACATGAAAAGAAGAAACAATAAAAGGAATCATTCTAGGAAGATTACTGCCCAAAAGAAAAATGGCACAAAAGTAGCCATGGACGACAAGTATAAAGACCGTGTATTTAGAATGCTTTTCAATAATAAGAAAAATCTTCTAAGTTTGTATAATGCATTCAATGGTACTGATTACAAAAATGAGAATGAAATTGAGATTAATACACTAGAAAATGCCATTTATCTTAGTAAGAAAAATGATGTGTCATTTATATTTAGGTTTTCTTTAAATATCTTCGAGCATCAAAGTACACCAAATCCAAACCTCCCTTTAAGAGACCTATATTATGTGACGGATATGTATAATCGTGATCATGCTGAAGACGATATATACAGTTCAAGAATACTTAAAATAAAAGCACCATACTTTATTGTTTTGTATAATGGTACAGAACGTCAAGAAGAAAAGTTTGAATATAAGTTGTCTGATATGTTTGAACAAAAAACTGAAAACCCTGCCCTAGAACTTAAGATTATGGTATATAATATTAATAGAGGCATGAATGAAGATATTAAAAATGCCTGCAAAGCTCTTAAAGAATATATGATATTGGTTGATGAGATTAGAGATAATCTAAAGGCTAAGATGCATAAAAATGATGCCATCAATAAAGCTATCAACGATTGTATTAATAATAATGTGTTAAAAGGTTTCCTACTTAGAAACCGGGAGGCTGTTATGCACTCATGTTTATATGAATACGACGAAGAAAAGCATATTAAAAATGAAAAGAATATAAGTTTCGAAGAGGGAAAAGAAGAAGGCAAATCAGAAGAAAAGCGTGAAAGTGTCCTTCGCATGCTTGAAAAGAATGTTCCACTTAAAAACATTGCCGACTACCTGGACGTTTCCATCGACTACATAAAGCAAATCGAAGCGGAGCTCCTCGCCAAAGCATAATTATCCAAATCTCAGCGATGCTATGCATCATTATAAAAATACCATAATATACCCCATACACCTTTAAGCCCCATATATTGGACACTTAAAGGTGTATTTTTTAATTACAGAAAACCTCTTAAGGTCAAAAAATATTTCACAAATTGTTGTATATGGGGCCTGCGGCCCCGTAGGAAAGGAGCACTCTATGGAAAAGATATATTTCACAGTAACAGGAACATGTTACAGATATGGCACAGAATTTGCCGAGAAAGGCATGAAGGTGACCCTGCGCAAAGAGCCTGACAACGAGTATGACAAGGAAGCTATAGCTGTATATGTTAAGGGCCTGGGCAAAATCGGCTACGTAGCCAATAGCCACAAAACAGTCATTGGCGATTCATATAGCGCCGGCAGAATCTATGACAAAATAGGAGAGCATGCTAAAGGCAAAGTCAAAATCATCTTGCCAAATGCCCTCATATGCACCCTTAAATCAGATCAAAAAGATCACTTCACCGAAAATTAATTTATTGTTATCCGCACCTAAAAATGATACTATATAAACAGGATTGGACTCGACCCATTGTTGTAAACGAAGGGCCCAGAGTCCTTTTCTTATATAGAGGAGGTGTTTATTTATGACAATTCCAAATGAAGAACTTTGTCTTAATATCTTAGATAAATTCTGTAAAGAGAATTTTGAACAAGATGAATATAGCCTCTATGGTCAAAAAGAAAGTGCTGTCTGTATTGAAAGAACGGACGATGGTTGGCTTGTCTACGAGAGCGAAAAAAATTCTCGCAACAATCTATTTATGTTTGACAATATTATTGAAGCAGGTCTGGACTTCCTCAAAAGAATGTGTAGCGCTGAAGATTATAAAAATATAAAACACGCATTCTTTGACAGGTTAGTAGAAAAACCACTGCATAAGATAAACATACCATAACATACCCCATACATACCCCATACACCTTTAAGCCCCATATATTGGACACTTAAAGGTGTATTTTTTATTACAGAAACCCGAAAACCCCAAAAAGGACATGACAATGAAGAGATTATTATATTTCATCCACTTCAAAAAGCGAAAAATCAAGAAGAACTGCAGCTCATGCTGCTTAATATGCAGGCATTACTGGTGGTGTATTAAGGACGGTGACTTCTAAGCCCCATGCATAAGCATCTCAAACTTAATAAAGATGCAAATGCCTGCCTCCCTACCCACCCAGGTAATCATGCATTGATTGGTTCGAGGTCAAAAAGGGGTCACATGTAAACCTTTTTGAGCGAAAATAGCTCACATGTAAACCTTTTTGAATAAAAATAGCTCACATGTAACCACTTTAAAACATTTCTTAATATGAGAAGTCGTAATAGAACCATGGCTTAGTAACTGAAAAATCGTAGACATACCACTTTGAAGGATATTTTACGAGTTTAAGTTCAACCTCCATATCATTAACATTTTGCTTGGAATCAGTGAGATAGATTGTAGCTTTAATTGAGCCTAGTTTATTTATTTTCTTTGAATCAAGGCCATAACCTAAAGAATAAACCATAGAAGATATTTCGTCTTTATTTACATGTTCAGGTTCGTAGTCTTGAAGCTCGTAACGGATAGTTCCACCATCATCTATAAAGTCTGCGATATTATCCAGGGTGAGCTCTAAAGAATAATCATCTTCAATAACTATTCGGCTGCTTGATTCGATAACATCCTTATCTACAGCAATAAATGCATCCATAAACTTGCCTGCTGTCTTCTCAGGTGAGAATAGGGGAGTACGAATAAAGAATAAAACAACTGCCAATGCTATAAGAATAAAGAAGCCTAAAAATGCCAGAATATCATTCAAGATTTTCCTTTCTTTTTTGGTAGGAGTTGGTTCTATGGATTTTATTAGATCCTCGGCTTTATATATTGATTCAATATCGGCGCTGCCACCGCATTTGCCGCAATATAGATTTCCTTTAGGGATTTTTTTACCGCATTTGCTACAAATCATAGATGTACTTTCTTGTATTTAAAAAATATGTTTTCAAAATTGACAAAATAAATTATTACATAGGAACAGTTGTAATTTCAATTATAGATAGACTATATTAAATTATTTTTTGATAATAGAATAAATCTATAAATAATAAAGTGAGAAAGGGAAAATATAAATTGAAAAAAATTAAGCCAGATGAATATTTTTGCGATGGACCTTTTGAAGTTGCAAGATTTGGCAATTCAGTTATAACTCGAAATAATATGACCGAAGAACAGAATAAAAAACTTATTGCTGGTATTGTTAACGAATATGAAGAACAAAAAAACTATATTGATAATCTTATAAATAAAATTATAGATAAACTATCAAAGGTAGATGTACTTAAGTTATTTAATTTCATTACATCTATGAATTTTTTAATAAGTGTAAGTCCTACTGTTACTTCTGAATATGAAAGTTCACCTGAAAGAAATTTTCAATTACGAAGTGTTGAATATTTACAAAGTTTATTAATTGCTTTGGGACATGATAAGAAAAATGAAATAGATGAAGAAAAACAGGAGATTTTATATCATGAAATATTAGAACTATGTACTAAGTTATACAGCGAAATCCCAAAATTTTATATGTTTTGGAGTGCAAAACAAGAAATGCAGGGTAATTTAGACAAAGACGATATATTATATATAATTTACGCGCAATTAATGTCTCAAGTTAGAGGAACACAGTATCAGGTGTTTAGAATACCAATATTAATTAAAATCCTAACTCCTTTTGAAGAACTTATAAAAGAAATATACGGTATTCCTTTGACAACAATTATTTCGGGTTTAGAAATATTAGAAAAGAATCTTTCATCAGGAAGACTTGATGTTTTAAATGAATTTAAAGCTGAAATGGATAAATTAGTTCAATTTGAAGATGAAGTTTATCCTGATGATTTTATTGAAAAGAATCAGAAAATTGTTGAAAAATTATTAGGGGTTGGACTATTTGATGTCAAAAATACAACAAATTGGCCGGATAGTCTTATTAATGATTTATGTCTTAATCTTGGAAGTGATAAATCTTTTATGAATCATGATGAGTATCCAGGATGGCCAATTTGGAATTTACCTGTTCAATATAAGCCTTTTATAAATATTGATTCAATTGTTTATTGTTTTGATTATTATATACTATTTGATAACTTTTATTCTTCTATTCAGAGGGCTGTTAGATCTCATGGTAAAGAATATGAAGCTAGATGGAATAAAATACAGGGACATTCAATTGAAAAAATAGTCGGAGATATTTTTGAAGAAATACTACCAGGATGTAGAGTTCATTACTCTAATTTTTATCCTATAGGTAATAAAAAAAGTGCAGAAAATGATATTTTAATTGAATATAAAGATGTGCTTATTATTGTTGAAGTTAAAGCAGGTAACTTTGTATATACTCCAGCAATGATGGATTATAGTGCACATAAAAAATCTTTTTCTGCACTCGTTGAAAAGGCTGAATATCAATGCATTCGTATAAAAGATTATATTAATGATGAATCTGAAAAAGTTAGAAATTTTTATACAAATGATAAATTAGACGAAAAAGCTTTTTTTATTGATAAAGAGAAATTTAGTCAAATTTATATGTTTGATGTAACGGTATCTGATTTTAATGAATTTACCTCTCAAATGGAAAAAATAAAAATTGCAAAAGCCAAAGAGGATATTATTGTGATTTCATTAAATGATTTGTGGGTTTATAAGAATTATTTTGAAGATCCTTTAAAGTTCATTCATTTTATAAAGCATAGAACTATTGCAACTGAAACATTAGAAATCGGGACTTCTGATGAATTAGATCATTTAGGAATGTACATTTTTCATAATGATTATTCAATGCAAGCAAAAGAAATGGGGCTAGGTAAGCAAGTAAATTTCATAGGTTATAGAGATGAACTTGATAAGTATTTTTCTAGTTTAAATTTAGATATTAATTATGAAAAACCAATACAACAAGTTCCTTTTGCACTTGAAAAAATACTTGATATTGCTAAAGAAAAAACTGTAATTAAAACTCTATTTACAAATTTTCTGTTAGATTTATCGTTTGAAAATAGAGAAGTATTTGCAAACACTATAATGAAAGTTGCAGATAGAGAAAAAGAACTGGGACGTATGTTTCCAGCCGCTTGTTTCGGTGAAAATTGTTATGTATTATTTGTCGAAATTCCCAATATACCTATTTTCCCACAAGATGAAAGAGAAAAATATATTTTAGCAAATTTGGCAACTAATAAACTTGATAGTTGTTGGTCTATTACAATTTGTTTGGATGATAAAAGTGAAATTAAAGATATTTATTATAAAGTCTATTGTCAATCAGATATTCTAGAGAAAAACAGAAAAGAATTGATGAAATACGGAAAAGAAATTTGCCAAAAAAGGACAGAACAATTTTTAGTTAATAATAATAAAAAGAAAATATATCCAAATGAACCATGTATTTGTGGAAGTGGGAAAAAATATAAATTTTGTTGTGGAAAAAATTAGAATTTTTATTTCTTAGAAAAGTTATAACTTAGGATTAATGCTATCATACTATGTTTATCTAAGTATATTGCTTATATGACCTCTATAATATAATTGACTACATGGTATTAATATGTTCGTCTGTGAAAAGCTGGTAGGGTTAAATTGACTGGTAGTCATAGCAACGATAAGATTGAACTTGCTATGTCCCGATGGGGTCGAGTCCCTGCCTGGCCAAGGGTATAAATTATTATGCATTTGGTCAGGTATGGAATTGAACTATTATTAATGGAAAATCTCTCTTAACTATTTCTAATAATTCTTTTGTAAGTTTTGTTTCTGTTCCTTTTTAGCTTTTAGTAAATTGAGAATATTTAAATTTTGGGCTTTTTCAAAATGTGCTTTTGCTACTTCACATTCATTAAATGTAGCGTTTTTTAAGTCCTATTCAATTAATGAGACTTGTTTTAATATTGAATTATCAAATTTAACATTAATTAAAGAACAGTTTTTTGAAAATAGCCCCAAGTAAATCGGCATGTTCAATAAAAGAATTATCAAATGTACAAAAAGGTTGTTTTTAAATATTGAGAGGTACCTATAATTCAGTTCAGAAGATATAATATTCCGGCACCAGAATGGATAAGGAACAGTACAAAATATGATAATCAAAACATAAAATGAATTATCGAAATAAGCTTTAAAAAGTGATTACTTTAAGGATTAAATGCGTTAAAATTACGAAGGGGGGGATTAGTTATGTGGTCTTTATTTACTAAAAAAGAAAAAATCATATTTGGTATTATCCTTTTTGTGATTCTTGCGATTGTTGCTACCATTGATGATCGTTCTAGGTGCAAGTACTCCGGATGTAATGAAAAGATATATAAAGATAATTACTGTGAGGATCATTATAAGTTTATGCAGTATATGGAAGCCATAAGTAGAAAATCTTCATCTAAAAAATCAAATTCTTCTAAATCTAGTAATTACTCAACAACTAATAAATCAAGCACATCATCTACAAATAATAAAACAACGAATAATAAAACAACGAATAATAAAACAAAATCATCTACAATAAGTCATATAAATGGTGATGATAAATATTTATATACTGATCCCGAGGATTATGATAATCCAGATGATTTTGCAGATGATGCATGGGGAATAGATTTTGAAGAGTGGGATGATGCGTATGATTATTGGGAGAATTATTAGATTAGAATAGTATAAAGTATATATTTGGTAATTAATGTATTTTTATTAATATTAAGTCTGTTTACTTCAACTATAATTATAATAATTTAAAAGTATAACTAGATATAAAATTTATAGAGGAACATAAATATAGTCATTAAAAAATAGTGAATTTTATAAATACTAAATTGAAAAAAATTGCGCACTGCGCTAAAATTTCTTCGGAGGGTGATAATAATGATTTCTATTAAAAAAAAATTGCTTGATGGATTTAGTTTTATAGATTTATTTGCAGGGTTGGGAGGTTTTAGATTAGCTCTTGAATCGCTTGGTGCCAAGTGTGTTTATTCAAATGAATGGGATAAACAGGTAAAGGAAGTTTACAAAAATAATTTTGGAGATATTCCAGATGATGATATAACTAAAGTTGATGAAAAAACAATACCTAATCATGATATTCTTTGTGCAGGTTTTCCTTGTCAGGCTTTTTCGATTAGTGGGAAACAGAGAGGATTTAAAGATAGTCGTGGAACTTTGTTTTTTGATGTAGCAAGAATAGTAAAAGAAAAAAAACCTAAAATTATTTTTATGGAAAATGTAAAAAACTTTGCTATTCACGACAATGGAAATACTCTTTCAGTTGTAAAATCTACAATAGAAGATTTGGGTTATACTTTCTTTGCGAAAGTACTAAGTGCAAGTGATTTTGGTATTCCTCAAAAAAGAGATAGAATATATATGGTTTGTTTTAGAAATGACTTAGGTATATATAATTTCGAATATCCAAAACCAATCAAATTAACTAAACATGTAGAAGATATTTTGTTAAATGATGATATTATTGTTAATGATTTGTATGTCAATAGACCTGATATTATTTATTCAAAAGATTTTTTAAATGAATATAGTAATAAGACAATTCGAATAGGGACTGTTAACAAGGGAGGACAGGGAGAAAGAATCTATAGCACCAAAGGGATTGCAATTACTCTTTCTGCTAATGGAGGTGGTGTGTTTGCAAAAACTGGAGGTTATTATATAAAGGGAGGTGCTAGAAAATTACACCCAAGGGAGTGTGCTAGACTCATGGGATTTCCTGATTCATATAAAATATCATCAAGTTCATGTCAGGCTTATAAGCAGTTTGGAAATTCTGTCATAATTGATGTTTTACAATATATAGCAATACAAATTGGTATGACTATTAATGATAATTAATAATTAAATTATTTGTAAAAGGAGGGACTAAAATGGACGAAATTGGTTTTAGGGAATGGTTATCAAAAGGAAATAAACAAAGAAAAGTGCAAACGGATTGTATATCTAGATTAAGAAGAATTGAGCGTGAATTAGAATTAGATTTAGATATAGAATTTCAATCTAATTACTTGGAAGATGTTTTAAAAATATTATCCAATAAGGGGTTAAATTCTGAAATGCAAAAATACGGAGAGATTAATTTGCCGATAGGAAAATACTATATGTGTACATATAGTCATTCAGTTAAAGAATATATCAGATTTAAAACATCATTATAAAAAAGGGCATTGCCCTTTTTTATAATTGTTCTAGGAATGTGCTTAAATCACTTTTTTCTTGCTCCTTTTTTATGCTAATAGAAAAGATGACATTCATATTATTTGTATTTGATAAACGAGTGATTCTATATACATTATCGGCGATATTTTGTTTTGATAAGTAATAAGTTTTATTGTCAACAGAGAAATAATGATTTTTAATAATTTCATTAATAGTTGCATAAAATTTTTTGTCTACATATTGATATGTTACTTTTGAATAAATTTTATCTAGTTCATTTTCTATCAATTTAATATCTTTTCTGGCAGGATCTGAAGAACCGCTTTTTTTGGCTCTATAGTTAGCAACAATATTAAAATATGAAGCAAATCTATTTATTGGGAAAATAACAAAATCACTGTTATAACTAATTACAAACTTAACATTTCGCTTCTGATAATGATCTATAATCCAATCTGCAAATATATTTTGGTCTAGATTTATGCTTTTTCCGGCTGTACCAGCATTTTTATACAATTCATAATTTTTATTCATATGATTTATAATGATTTTAGAGATTTCATTTTGTTTACTTTTATTTTTATCAGAATAAATAAAAGATTTAGTATTATCGTCAGGTATAAGTACGAATTGCCCTGATTGTGCACTTGGTGATTTTGCTTCAATATAAAATTCTAGCTTATCATCTTTATACAAAGCAATATCAGATGTGGTAGAATCCATTCCACCACTATGTTTAAATTTTAATTTGGGATTTGAATAGGCTTTTTTTAGATACTCAAAGCATCTAATTTCAAAATCTTCTCCTGGATTCATTTTTTCTCCTTTATTTTAATAAAATTTAATAGCGATTCAGCAATTTGCTTTATTACAGTTACGGTCATAGCATTTCCAGCTTGCATTAATAAATGTCTGTCAGAAACTACATTTTTTACTTTATCACAATAAGTTTTAGGAAATCCTTGTAAGAGTAAGGCTTCATATCCGCTTAATTGATATATTTCACCATTTTTTACATATAAGATGCCATCTCTTTGAGCACGTAAAGTAGGGCACTTACCTGTATATATTCTTAAATCGTTCATTCTTGTATCAAGAATTTTACCCTCCATTTGCTTTAAGGTATCAATAGTATAATGACCTTTGTTTGTTTGTGTTTTTAAATAATACTTTAGTATTTCTAATCGTTCATTAGAAATAATATTGTTATCAATTAAAAAATTTTTTAAATCGGGTTTTTCAATTGGTGCTGGAAAACGAAATTTAGAAATATCATAATTAAAATCATTTCTTATTCCAATAATATAGATTCTTTGTCTCATCTGCGGAACACCATAATCAATACTTGAAAGAACTTTGTATGTTGTGTTATATCCGGATGCAGTTAAATTTTCTAATATTATTTTTAATGTTTGACCTTTATCATGAGTGACAAGACCCTTAACATTTTCAAGTATAAAAGCTTTGGGCTGAGTTTCTTTTAAAATTCTCGAAATATGGAAAATTAGTTGACCTCGGCAATCATCAAAACCCTCTTTTCTTCCGATAACAGAAAATGATTGACATGGAAAACCTGCTATTAGTAAATCATAGCTGGGTATTTTTGATGAGTCTATTTTTTTTATATTATAAAAGAAAATTTCAGAATCTGTATTATGAAGTAAATTATATGTTTTTTTTGCTAATCTACTTGTGTCAGAATATGCAACACATTTCAATCCGGCCTGTTCAAGACCTAATCGTCCGCCACCAATTCCTGAACATAAATCTATGAAAGTTTTTAGGTGCATTATATACCCCTTACATTATTTGTTTTATTATTATTATATATACAATTATCTAATTAACAAGATTTATATAATTATTTGTTGATTATTATGTGAGAGAACTCTATACATGTTGCTTTTATGTTTTTTGTTGAACAAAAATAAATTACATGCATTTACATGCCTTTATTATAAAGTACAATTATTGGGACTAACATTAAATTATAATTAATATATTGATTGAACAGATTGTTACTCTAACTGATTGAGGTGCCGACATGAAAGAAGTTACCAAGATAATGATAGAGGGGCATCTGTGTTTGGTCTAGGATATAAATCTAGAAAATTCAACAGCTAGATAAACTCTTTAAAATAGCACATTGGTTTCATAGTGTTATATAATATATTTATTGGATTTAATTTATAAAAGGAGTTTTTAAAATGACAGTTGAAGTTGAAGAAACTAAATGTTTAATATGCGGCAAGAATATATCAGAAGGAATAATTTGCGAAGAGTGTAAAACTAATGTAACTGAAGAACTTTGCCAGAAAGTGGCTGTTTTTGATTACTTAAATCCAGATAATGAACTGTGGGCTTCTATTGCCGAAAAATTAGTAAGCGGCTATATATTTAGAGAATATTCTTTAGAACTTGCTGATTATTTAAATGAAGACAGAAAATTATATTTAAAACTATTATGCATGAACCTTCTGTATAAAAAAACAGGAGTTTCTAGTAAATATAGAGCTTTTGTTTTGGAAAATGCAGATTTATGTATTAATTCACAAAATATTAACGATGAAGAAAAGAACTTTGTATTAGCACTGAAATTAAATGCTTTTCTATTAGATTTTAGATGGAAAGAAGCAGAGGAACTTTCTGATTCTATAAAGTTTGATAAGAGTTTCTTCGAGCCATATTCAATAATGGCTGATTATTATATGAAGCTTAGGGATTATAAGAAAGCGTTACAATTGTTGGACAAAGCTAAAAAGTTATTCCCAGAATTTGTGGAACGTATTGAGGAAGAGTCACTTGATATAACACACAGAAGTACTGGTGAAAAGAAAGGATATAAACCACCAAAAGCTGAAGATATTACAGTCTTTTATAGTTTTTTAGATGAAAAGGGCATACCTCATGAAAGCCAGTCTAATTCAAGAAAGAATAAAGTAAAAGAAAGTGATTTCAAACCTTATAAAAGATATGATAACGATGATGCTATTCCTAATGATTACGTTGCATTCTGGCTTACTTCTGAGTTTCATTTAAAGTCTGAAGAGGTAGTTGAAATAAGTGCTGTTAAAGTATGCGATGGGAAGATAACAGATAAATATCATAGCTATGTAAAGCCTGTAAATATCATTAAAAATCCAAAATCTGTAAGTGAAGAGAATTTGAAAGATGCTAAAATCATTAAATTAGTCTTCTCAGATTTTGTATCTTTTGTAGATGGAAATATACTTGCGAATGTAAGCTTTGGTAAACAGGGTAAATTACTTGAACGTCTTGCTCGTTATAGTGAAAAGAATGAAATTAAAAATACTATTTTTGATGTTGTTGAATATGCAGAAGATAATGCAGATGATTTTGAAACCCTTACAAGTGAATCATTATTAAAAAAATATAATTTAAAAGATGAAGTTTCAGGCGAGAAGAAATCTGAATTAACATACAAACTTATCGAAAAAATGAGAAAAAATGGAATTAAATAGAGAACAAAGTAAGGCTGTTGAGTGCCTCGATAATAATCTTCAAATAATAGCATGTGCAGGTTCTGGAAAAACTGAGGTTATAACTAGAAGAATATGTAATATCCTGGCTAAAAAGAATGATGTCAAACCTGAGAATATTGTTGCATTTACTTTTACCAATAAAGCAGCAGAAAATATGAGGGAACGAATTGACAAGAATATAAAAGAAACTGGGGAAAATATAGATATATCTGATATGTATATTGGTACTATACATTCTTTTTGTAAAAATGTATTGGATAAATATACAGAGGATTTCAAGGACTTTAAAATTCTGGACACTGCTAAAGAACATATGTTTATGATGAAAAATTTTAAAAAGTCCGGGGCTCAATGTTTAGACTTAAGCAAAATGGAAACTAATCTCTATTCTACTTGTATAGACAAGATGATTTCTATGTATGAACGAGAAGAGGAATGGAGTGACAATTGTAGGGAAGCTTTTGATAAATACCATAATTTACTAATTGAAAATCAATTTCTTAATTTTTCATTTCTAATTTTCGAGGTATTAAATCGTTGCAATGATAAACAGATTATCGAATATTTTTCCAATATAAAGTATTTAATCGTTGATGAATATCAGGACGTTGATGACTTACAGGAATTACTTATTCATACAATTGCTAAAAGAGGAGCAAATATTTGTGTAGTAGGGGATGATGATCAGACTATATATCAGTTTCGAGGAAGCAATGCAAACAATATGATTGATTTTTCGAAAAGATATGAAGATGTTGTAACAATAAATCTTAATGTTAACTACAGGTCTGATAAGGCTATTATAGATGTTGCTGATAATATAATTAGGAATAATAGCAACAGATTAACCAAAACTATGAAAGCTCGTTCTGATGCATTATCTGGTTCCGTAGATGGTTGCTGTGAAGAAGGAACAAATGAATATGACAGATTGGCAGAAGATATTTTAAGTTGCAATTCTTTAGGAGTTAATTATTCAAAAATGGCTATATTGCTTCGAAAAAGAAGTCGTATAGAAGAATTAACAGACAAACTAAAAGTGCATGGTATTCCATACAGGGCAGAGGATAATATTTCTTTCTTTGAAGGCGACTATTATGCAAGGTTTCGAAATATATTTACATATTTTAAAGACTCATCTGATGAGAATATAAAAAATATAGAAGAAGATTGGAAGCATATTGTTGATACTAAAGAGGTAAAAGCAGGAATTAGAAAATTAAAAAGAGCTGGTGAAAACAAGGACTATTTTTTGAATACTTTTCATGAATTTCTTCAGGCATTAGGTTATGAGAATCCTGCTGATATAGTGGATGGAATCGATATATTTGAAAGGATTCTTTCTGATTTCGACCAGATTTATAAGACTGATTCGTGGACTGTTAGAACAAATGATTTCTGTGAGTTTCTTGAATATATGGCGGAAGATGAATATTTGAGAATGGAAACAGAAAATAATGATATAGAAGATGCTGTTGAAATAATGACAGTTCATAAATCTAAAGGATTGGAATTCGATGCAGTCTTTATTCCGGATCTTCAAGAAGGCTTTTTCCCAGCTAATAAAATTGGTGGAAAGAAATATTACAAGGTTCTTGGAGGAGTATTTGAAGAAGAAAAAGAACGCTATGAATCAACGTTAGAAGATGAAAGAAAACTCTTTTATGTTGCTTTGACAAGAGCAAAACACTATTTATATGTATATGCAGACGTGGAAAAACGTGATGCTTCTAGATTTATAAATGAAATGAATGAATCGGATTATTGCGAAATAATTATTCCAGAAAAAAAGGCAAAAACTGGTAAAAAGAGCAACTGTTATAAAGTGTCAGATGGTAATGGGGGTAATAGAAAGATGGAATTAAAAGATATCTATGACATGAGAGCTATTCGAAAGGCTACTTTAGACGAATTAAGCGGAGCGGCATTTTCTGGCGTATGTAGAGGGGCATACTTGGAATTTGAGGATGCAAGAAGAGCGGATGATAAGGAATTATTAGAAATTGCTCAAGGAGCAGGGATTCGTATTGAAGACTATAGAAAATAAATCAGTATGCTTTTGATAAATAATATTGTTTATAGTAACTCTTATGAATTAATAGTATTGGAGGGGATTAAAAATGGTAAAGAAGGGCTTAATTAATGAGAAATATGCTATGGATGCTCAATTCGTAAAATTATATGCTAAATTAGAAATGTGGTATCCAGAACATAAGGTATATTTGATGGATGCCATTGATAAACATTTAAGGGAAGATTTTTCTAAATATGCTAAAGACCATGGAAAAAATACAGAGGAACTTTTAAAAGAAATAGGTTTTGAATCGATTAGCGGAGATGATGTATACGCATTAAGAGGTCCTGCTAAATACTCGCCAGGTAAAGAACCAGAAATAATAAAATCAAAAGTTGAACGTGTTCTTATTAAGCTTAAAGATGCTTATCCGGACAAAATAATAACAAAATCATTACAAAATGATCATAAAAGACTTTCAAGTGAAATCTTAGGCATTTCAAAATGGTTAGGATATAAGAATTCGGAAGAGTTTTTAAAAACATACGGATTCGAATGTCAGTATTTACAAAAAGGTGGCAGGCCTACAACTGATACGGATGATGTTATTGAAGAATTGAAAAAAAGATATCCTGATGGACCTGCCTTTTCAAAACAGGGAGATTTGTTTAATGCAAATCCTGATTTGGCTGGAAAACTTAAGACATTAGCAAATAATGCAAAGCAACTGTATGGGGTATCATCAAAGGAATATCTTTGTCAGCAGGGATTATTATCGGGTGGAAAATCTCAGGTTTTTCAAGGTAAAACGCAGGATTCTATTGATAAAAAAACTCAAAAATATACAACTAAACCAATAAAGCTTCCTGAAATAGATAGAAATCCAAAAATTAAGACTGATATAGAATGGAGCAAAACTGGTGGTTATTGGATTCGTTCAGCCTATGGACGAGCTGTATTTAGAGGTTTGAAAAGTCAAATTGATGAGGCTGTTGATTTTATTTATAAGACAGTAACGCCAAAATATGATATTTATGATGGTTTTATGAAAATCTCAAATACTGAAATTCCCGATATATATGAGATTTGTATAATGAACACTATTGATCAGGATGAAACACATGACATTGTAGGCCAGGTACTTGCCAAATATCCGTGTTTAAAGATGGTATCTTTTTATGATGAATTATATGGAGAGGGAAGTGTTGTTTATTCTGCGCCTGGCTATAATTATGTGACTGATATTAAATTTGTAGGATATTATGACCATAAAAGTGACTTCCCTTTTGTATGGGACAAGAATCCGACACAAGATTTTAAAGAAAGCTTTGTTTTTGTACAGACAGGTGAACGCGGAAAAATAAATTATCGTTTTCCTTTCCGTAAAAAATGGAATGAATTTAATTACTTGATAAATACAAAGGATGGTTTCTCAGCAGTTATAAGCAATACCTAAAATTTTTGGCGGGTTAAATCCGGGTAGGAATCATAAAATTATATTTTTATAGTATTAATGGAGGTATATCTAAGGATGGGGATGCGCAGTAATTTATTTGAAAATGTTGAAAATGAGTTTAAACATGCAACCAAGAAAGAAATAATTGAGATAGCAAAAAAATCTTTGAAAGAGCTTTTTGAGACTATTGGAGATAGCTTTACAGACAAAGCCTGGTTGGAGGTTATGATTTTAGGCGCTAAGCTTGGAGTCTCTGGGGATGGTGTTATTAATCCACCGGAAAAAATTCTAATTGACCAGATTTTTAGTGAGGTGGGAAGTGAATATTGTGATTATATATACAATCGATTAGGATCTGACATTGAGGAGAGTGACTACGAGCTCGCTCAACAAATAGCTGACTTTCCATATCAAATGGGTGATACAAATATTGCCCTTTTATTTTTACGTTATGTACTTAGTTTTGCTTATATTGATGGTAAGTTTGAAGATGCAGTTGCAGAAAGGTTGGATGGTTTATTTGGAATGAATCTTATGTGTGACTTTTTTGCAAGTGGTCAGGAAGAAGAGTCTAATTCAAAAAATAAAATTAAAGTTTCTAAACTTGAAGCAGATATATTTGATTGGTTTTGGCAGGAAAATAATTTTTGTTCCTTAGATGATGTTGCTAAACACTTTAAAAGAAATCAAAAAAAGGATATTAATATAGCTCTACAAAATCTTGTGAATAAAAAATTATTGGCATATTCTGATTTTATGTATTCAAAGAATTATAGCCTTAATCCTGAATTTCAAAGAGGATTTGTTTTACATGAAAATTTTCCGTATGAACTTGTAATAGACGAAGAATCTGAAGTTCATCTTGAAGAGTTGGACGAGGAAGATAACAATGACGATGTCGGGATAGAATTAAAAAAAGTTAAAACTATTAAAGAGAATGAACAGTTTAAAAAGTTAGAGGATTTAGTAGATACAGTAGACAAGGTTCTGGATGATTTGTCTGAGGTAACTGGTATTGATAGGAATCCGTCGAATATTGGTGATACAGGATATGATATGTACAACTGGACCTTTACTGAAAATAAAAATGTAAAAGGAAAAGGTTGGTCAATTGCTATCCCTGATGGATTTAATGTTATCAAATCAAAAGAAAGGCTTTTTGAAGCTGTTCCAAAAGGATTGGAAAAAGAAGATAATCCTGCTATTCAAATCCTTGCTGGTAATGAGGGTTCAATAAATGTAGATAAGGATCATTGGATGCACCATCCATACGCAAGAAAGGGTGTTGCGGAGGTTATGGGGTTATCAGCCGCAGAGACGGTTGCTCAAATTTCAGGAATTAGCAGTATTATCAATTGTGATTTTGAAATCGTATCATGTGCATTTGATGATATTATGGCTTATTCTTTAATCCAGGATACTTCACATAAATCATATAATTATCAATGTAATGTGATAACAGCAGATAAATCACAGGCGTTACGCGTGGTTGTTGAATTTGTTACAGAAGAACAGAAAAAAATCCTGACTAATTCGGTACTGCAATGGTTAACTACTTTTAGATTTGATAATCCAAATAAAGCTTGTCCATCTAAAACAAAATTTGATGGTACTGCTTGTCTTAATGAACTGTTAAAAGGAAAATTTACTAAATTTGAAGAAGCTGTAAAACAAGCTGTAAATGAATACACTATTGCAATAAATGGTAATATCAAAGGCCTTGAATATATGCACAGTAATGGCCTTTTTGATGTTGGTGATGGTGAAGCAATAAAACTAATCCTTGAAAAAGCAATTGATGTTAAATTGTATTTTATGCAGAAAGCTGATCTGTTAATTGATAAATTAATTAATAAATCAGCTCCTTCATCAGTAATAGATGATGCAATGCAGATTCTTTCGGATTTTAATGATGATGTTTTAGAATATGAATTTGACAATGTAAAAACAGTAATTGATTTACCAAAGGCTATTTTAGATATTAGAGATAAGTGGAAAAAGATTTCACCAGATGCCTTTAATGCGAAAATTAAGGTAAAACGAGATCGCATAAAAGGCATAAATGAAAGAAAAAAAGAAAGAGAAGAACGAGAAAAAGAAGATGAGAAGTTTACTGGAATTATAGACCTTTTTTGTAAAAGGATAAAGAATGTTCAGAGAACTTTTGAAAGGAATGTAGAACATCATAAGCGTATTATAGAATCACGTACTTTTGACGGACCGCATGATTCAGAGTTATTAGAATTTTTTTCAGAGTTAGATGATTATATGCAGGAATTAGGCACTGATTCAGAAAAATTAATTATAGAATCTATTGATGCATGTAATAAAATTATTAAATTTGCAACTCCTAAAGTGGCAATTAGTTTTATTGAAGCAATAGAGGAGGCTGTAGAATATGTTGAGGGCGCAAGTATTTGCAACAAAGAACTGGATGTTAATTATAAGTATTATTGGGATAATGATATTTCAGAACTTATTGAAAAATTAGATGATATTAAATCTACTCTCAAAAAACGTGAAAAAGAAGAAAAGAAACAAGAAGAAAAAGATAGAAAATTCGAAGAATCCCAAAAGTATGGAGTAGCTGAAAAAGATTTAAATAAGCATAAAAAATATATTTATGCTAAGGAAAGATTTGAAAGAGCAAAAGAGATAGAAGATTACGAGGAAGTATCAGATGTATTAAGCAAAATTGATGGATATTTAGATGCAGATAAACTTAAATCTGAATGTGATGAAAAGTTAGAAAAACTTAAGGAAATTAAGACTCTTAAGGATGAAATTGATAGAGCTTCTAAAATCTGCAAAGAATTAGCTATAACAGTAAATCAATATGAACTTGAGTATAATGCTTGTGTTGCGGAAAAGGATAAAGCTATTTCTGACTTTAATAAAAGAATGTCATCATACTATAAAGATAAAAATGAAACCGAATCATTATGGGATAGAAATATTAATGAGTTGGAATCAAATTTATCAAATACCGAGAGCAGACTTCTTGAGGCCAGGAGAAATATTGAAAACAATAATATTGAATTATCAAAAACCTCTTTTATAAGATTCGGTAAAAAGAAGGCTTTGAGAAAAAATATAGCCGAACTGAATCAGGTAATTATTTCTTTAGAGGAATCTGTAAAGGATTGCAAATATAACCTGAACATGGCAAATAATAATAAAATCGCAGCTTTACAAAAACTTGATTTAGAAATAAAGAATATGGAAAAAAAGAACAATACCGAATTGGAAAAGGTAAATGTGATAGAGAAAAAACTTTCTGAAGCAAGAACAAAACTAACTAATGCCAGAAATGAACTTGATGAAAAAAAGAAAAAATATGATGCTCTAATTTAATTTGATTTTTGACTATGTTTTATTAGAATATTGAGGGTTAAGCTAAATAATAGCCTGTCTTTCCATCATAAAGTTTGACTTGCTTAGCTTTGCCCTCATAAACAAGTCTTTCTAAAGAACTTGTTATTTTCGGTACACTTCCAAATGCTTCAACATTTTGAACAAAAACAGCGATTGCTGTCATTGGCTCGTAAGTAAGTACTTCCAATACTTTTTTATCGTATTCATCTATTAAACTATTTATTGGAGAGGTATTGTATTGACGTAGAGTAGAATGAGCTCGTTTGTAGCCTGTTCCATCTTTTACAACCTTGCCTTCTTTGATAAGCCTTGATAAAGCTTTTTCAATTTTGGAAATACTCCCAAATTCTTCTGGATTTTTAACAAAAATAGCAGTTGGTCTCATTGGTTCGTAAGTAAGAACATCCATTATCTTTTTATCGTATTCATCTTCTTTATTTTTAAATTTTACTTTTATTTCAATTCTCATACTTTTATATTCTTTCAATATATTGAACTTTGAGTTGATTCCTCGTCGTTTTGTCTGTGTTTTATCTGTCGTTAGCAACTTAGTAATATTCTACTTTTAATCTTTTTTAGTTGCAAGTTCACTTAATAATTTCCTAAAAAATCTATGGTTAATTTATAATAGAATCGTAACCGAAGGCATTTTCTCGCTTGAGAAGATGCCTTTTTTAGTACATTTATTGGTACTGGTAATAAATTAAAATTAGTATATAGTATGAACCATATTGTTACTCTAACCGTTTGGAGGTGCCAACATGAAAGAAGTTACCAAGATAATGATAGAAGGGACATCTGGGTATGGCCCTATTGAAGAGGGATATAATGATAAGCTTATTATTGGTCAGGCATTTATAGAATATTTATACCAGCCTGCCCAGGAATCCCCGCTGAATCCTTTAAGAAAGTGGAGATATACAACTAATAGTCCTATATTTAAGAAATTATTTAATGAGGTAGTTTCTTTACTTTCTATAGTCTATGAAACTGATCCGGACCAGGTCTTTTGCACAGATGTTGGTGGATATTCCTTTAATATCAAATATTCTGATGGGAGTAAATTGAAAAAAACATTTTGGACGGGTGGAAGTATATTTGCCCAGTTATTTCACTGCATAAGTAGGATGGTTCCTGATACGGAATATATGCCGGCATTGCTATTGTTAGGTATTTCGGATGTTTATATAGCTCCCTTTGTAGAAGATGGCAAAACGAGGTGGGGGTTATTTTATGAAGATGATAATGGGGATAAGAAGGCATTTACCCAGGATTTTAAACCTCTTGTTTTTGATACGTATGCCGATGCCAGGAGTATGCTTGAAGCTATAGAAGCTGAGCAAGATAGGGAAATGTCTGCGGAGCCATACACTATCCCGGAGGCAAGGTTTTTCGCCGAAAGTCATAAATGGAAGTTTGCGAAAACATACGCAAAGACGGCGCCACATGAGTATCTGGTGAAGAGATGGCTAAGTGAAGAAGACCAGCGCGGCTTTGAAAGGTTTGTCCAGACTATTAATGAGCATGCTGTGCGGGGATATTTTTATGGCCACCCAAATAATTATTTGATACTTGGGGATTATTACTATTGGTTTATGGATGGGCCAGAGAATATGGCTGTGGATTTGATAAATAGAAATACGGTTGATAAGTTGGAATTGAGGGATGGGGTGTATTATTATAAGGGACTCTAATCTCGATTCGCGGGCCGAGGTCCGCTGTTATATAGGCTGACGGGGCGTGCGTTGCCATTTATATATATCAAAGGACAGCTAGTATTATGATAGCTGTCCTTTTTAAATTAACTATTAATTGATTTGATAGCTTTAAGCTCCGCTTCGAGTTCTTTTACTCTGGCTAGAGCTGCGTCACGTTCTGCTTCAGCTTTATCAGCTCTTTCTCTTTCTTCGTCTACCTCTTGCTGCCTTACTCTTTCGAAAGCTGCTTGTTGTGCATCAGTCCATTCCAAGTAAGCCACCTCCCATTTATATCTCTTAAGAAAATCACTAAGAATACTATTTTCTAAACAATAACTTATTGCATTTAATATAGCATTTTCAAGGGACTCTTTGCAACTGAGATACTCGTGAACTTTAGCAACAAACATTGAATAATCGGAGAGTACTTTACACTTGGAAAGAAGTTCTTTACTATGACCGGTATTTATATTAATCATTGTTGCTGTCCATTCAAAACGGTTGTCTTTTTCTTTGATTTCAAAAGCATCAGATAGACATAAATACTGAATATCATCATCTGGTAGTTTGTCATTACCGTTATAGAATACTATGTACTTAGGCGTTGGAATTTTAATTAAACTAGAGCGATACATTAGATCTATGTCGATGGTATTCCTATATAAATCAGCAAAGTAAAGCAAACCTCTTAGTGGCATGTTAGGGTTGAATGTACTTTGATGCTCATATAGATTTAATGTCTTATCAAACATAAATGCCACATCATTCCGCATTCTGATAAAGAAGGCATCTTCTAGTTCAATAAATTCTAAATCATCCGTGTTTCTATAATCCGAATTATTTAGACTGTTATACAGGTCTAATGCATACTGCGGGTTCTTTGCAAATAAAAAACGAAATAGACCATCCTTATAATTTCTGTTGGCCTTAAGCTCTGAGTTTTGAGGGAGCTTTTCTTCAAATGGATTAGATTTTGAGTTCAATAAAATAACCTCCTTAAAAATAGAATAAAAATAATAGAAATGAAAATCTGTGCGATATGCACATGATAGTGTGTAGAAGAAACTACACGTGAATTTCATAAGTTAGATATAAGATAACATATATATTGGGTAGAGTAAATAGTTTATTAATATACTTTATGATGTTGGATAGTTAGCCTAGTTTTTTGTGAATATATTTCGCATTATTATATATATTGCAAAATATTGCTTTGCGTATTGTTGCTGACTGGCATTTAACTTATAATATTTATCGATATTAGGAAAGGAGGCTTTGCATATGATCATTGCCTTATATTCCCTCCAGGAGATGGAGGCCTAATCTCGATTCGCGGGCCCTTGCCCGCTGTTATATATAGGCCGCTGGGTTCGCCCAGCGGTTTTTTCACAGGTGATATAAAGCCTTTAGTAGGATATAATGATGGTAGAAGACGTTTAAGAGTTGGAAGTATACGTATTATATTTAGATATGATGAAAAAGGTGATTTATTAATACTTTCAATTATTGATATTGGTAACCGTGGCGACATATATAAGTAGGAGGCATGATTATGAATAATACACTTGTAGAAAAAACATCAAATTTGTTATCAGAACTTCCAGAAGAAGACCTTAATTTAGTATATGAATTAGTAAAAAAACTTGTTAGATCTTGGGACCCTGATTTTACAAAACTAACTCCGGAAGAAAAAGAAAGAGTTGATAGAAGTGATGAAGAAATGAAGGCAGGGATATACTATACTGAGGATGAAGTCTGGGACTGAAGAAAATGAAAAAGAGATTGTTAATAGAATTACTTGCTTTGACTAGTGTGGTTTGTATGGCTTGTGGGAAGGATACAGGCGATGCCCCTGCTACATCATCATCTGTGCAGGAGATTAACTTATCTGTGGATACAACTGACAGTTCGGGCTTAGAGACTGGCGGTGATCAGAATAACGTTTCAGTATCTTCATCACAGGTTGGTGGGGAAAGCATTTGCGATGAAACGACAGAACTTGATTATGATTATGACTATGACGATGAAATAAAAGTTGCAGTGGATGATGCTGTTGCTGCGTCTAAGTCATTTGCAGATGAGTTTGCC
This sequence comes from Lachnospiraceae bacterium NC2008, assembly GCA_000687675.1. GTDB lineage: Bacteria > Bacillota > Clostridia > Lachnospirales > Lachnospiraceae > NK4A136. The sequence goes on from JHWS01000002.1 coordinate 32,824, forward strand.
AAGATGGATGAAATCATTGATCATATTAAATCACGCAGAAGTCAGCATGAGACGCAGTATGAATTGAATATGGTATCTTATTACTATTACAAAGTCTGGGACTGCGAGCTTAACAACCTGTGGGATAGATTTACGGAAACTGTTGATGATAAGACCAAGGATGAATTTCTGGCAGAGCAGCGAAAATGGATTGCTATAAAAGATTTGGCTGTTGAAGTGATTCTTGGCCCAAGGGAAGATGGCGGCACTATATATCCTATGACAGCCAATATCGTTCTTTTGGAGGCTACACAGAGACGTTGCTATTATTTGGCCGATGCCCTAGCCTCATACACCGGCCAGTCATATGATATGCCAGAGAAATCTCTGCAGGGATTATATGTGGATACTCAAGGAACCAGTGATATATACAGTTCTCTTTCTGTTCAATTAGTATGGGAAATTGAAGCAAACATAACACTTTACAGACTGGGTACATTCCATGGAACTATTGAAGATGATGACGGTGCTGGACGTGCCTTATTTGTTTCCGACGATGGCAATATTAAAGGAAATATAACTTATGGCTGGGATGGAGCAAAATTCGAAGTGACAGATGTCACAGGGGATTCCTTCCTCACCGTTGGCCAAGTATATGAATTTCCGTTTGTGTTCTAGTATAGTTGCCGCTGGGCGAACCCCAGCGGCTTTTTTTAATATTTGTATTATGTACTGGAAAACCTTAAAACTTAACTGTTGTTAAGGCTAATACTAAATGATATATATAAATTTAGGCATATTTTGAATATAAAAAAGGTTCATATTATGAACTATGTGTTAGCAACCTGCTATGGAGGGAAATGCTTGAATCAGGAATATGAATGTCCGAATTGCGGATTTAAGAGTTTTGTTAGTCAAACTTGGATATGCCCTATGTGTGGTTTGCTGCTGACTGAACATATTGCAACCATGAATTGGCTTAAACAGTATGAAGATGGCCAGGTGGCGGAGCCACCGGTGGAGTATCCATTATTCCTTACGCCGCCTGTACCAGTCTTGGTAGGCAAATTACCGAATTCTCAGGGGATGGTTCATTCGGCGCATTTTTGCGAGGATAATTTTGTTGAGATTTCATATAATGTCTTAGTTTTTTTGGAAAAAAGAATTGAACATAATGAGGATGAAGACGAGGGATACACTCTCCTTGGAGCGATAGATGATGCTATAGACGAAAAATTATATGGGCCAAATGTCTTTAAAATCTGCATGGGACTTAGACCAAATGAAATTAAGAATATATTCTATAAAGAAAAGATTTTTAGTGAATATATGATAATTGAGACAACAGATGGCTTACTATTAGAGATAGGTGGTCCCAAGGAACTGTACAGCCAGATTGAGAGTTGGTGGCACGGCAAGGCATTTCCGGAGATTAATAATTAGGCCGCTGGGTTCGCCCAGCGGTATTTTTTTATGCGGGAAGGCGCTGATGGGGCAAATTTTGGTCCCTTAGGCGGACATTTTTTGTTGGGGATTAACGATGGTTATGGTATAATGGGAGTATCATACTCTGATATGATATTTTGTATAAAAGGAGGGGTTGCTATGGGAGAGAATCAGGAAGCTCTAAGCCAGATGGGGATTACATTGGCTAATCATTTTGATTGTGTTTATTACGTGGATATTGTAACTGGCAGTTACCGTGAATATGTGCATCTAAACGAACAAACCAGGAATGACATCCCTAAAAGTGGTGATGATTATTTTGCTGATTTCAGATTTCATGCCCCTAAGTTTGTATATATCGATGATTTAGATATGGTTATGCGTGCTCATGATAAGAGCATTATGCTTGAAAAATTAACCAAAAATAATACATTCTCAATGGTATTTCGACTTTTATTAAGAGGAAATATTGAGCATGTTAGAATCATATATATTATGTGCGAAGATAAAAAACATATCATCTTCTGTTTGGAAAGAATAGAGGAAGAGATTCGCCAAAAGAAGGAGCTGGAGCAGGATTTGCAGTCTGCAAAGCGTATGGCCAGACTTGATGAACTTACTGGAATACGTAATAAGAACTCATTTATGGAATATACTGCTTCTATCAATGCCAGGATTAGCTCTGGCCAGCCGGTTCAGCCATTTGCAATTGTTATGTGCGATGTGAATGACCTGAAACATATTAATGACACAAGAGGGCACGCATTTGGCGATGAAGCCATACAGAAGGCTAGCCGTATGGTTTGCAAGATATTCCATAGAAGTCCTGTGTTTAGAGTGGGTGGGGATGAGTTCGTTGCTATATTAGTTGAGGACGATTATGATGAGCGAGAAGGGCTGCTTTCCAAAATTAAAGAAGAGTCTCTTGCAAATAAGAAGTCCAGAACTGGACCAGTAGTAGCCTGTGGTATGGCAGAGTATGACCCAGAAAGGGACAAAAATATAGAGGACGTTTGTCAGTGGGCGGATGCCCAGATGTATTTAGATAAGAAGGAGCTGAAGTCTTCTCATTTTATTGATGGTTTCAATACCATGGACATCATCGACACACCTATACCAGAAGAAAGAAAGCACATTTTAGATGGTATGTTTGGAGCCTTATTAACTGTGGCCGGTGGCGGTTATATCTACCTGTGTGATATGAGATATGATTTTTCACGTTGGTCTCTTCCTCTTATTGTGGATTTTAATCTTGAGTCAGAATATATGTATCATGCCGATCGAATCTGGCAGAATTGTATACACCCGGATGATTTGGAGATATACCGTAAGGCGGTTGAAGATGCTTTATGCGGCAAAGGGCTTCTTAACTCAGTATATTACCGGGCCAGACTTGCGAATGGGACATATGTTACTTTAACAACCAGGACATTTATCTTATCTGATAAGGATGGTGTGCCTGAGTATTTTGGTGGAATAATATTGCATAAGTAGTTTATATTTGCTTAGAGAGCCATAGGCTCTCTATTTTTTTATCGCAAATTTGAATAAAATCACACTTTTTGTTATCCTTTATTGGAATTAAATTTTATGACTAGAGGAGATTTACTTTATGAAAAAAATAAAGGTTTTAATGTTATTAACTACAATGGCGCTTGTGGCTGGTTGTGGGAAGAAAGAAACAGCTGAGGATAAAAGAAGCACCGAATCGGTTGCTGTGGTTGATGCAGGTGAAGAGACACTTATGGTACCTGAGGTTTCTATGGGAGAGACAAAACCAGGTGAAGATGCTGTAGAGGTTGTATTTACCTGGGCTGCAGTTAAGGGTGCTGACGGATATGAAGTATATGAAGAGAATAAGTTTTATGATGAAGATGAATACCGTGAGGCTGAAGGCGTAACTTCAACAACAGAAGATACTACATATACAACTGGTGCTCAGGACTATTTTGATTTTAGAATTAAGGTTAGAGCTTATAAAGGAGATGGCGATGCCAGAGAATACAGTGACTGGAGCGAGTTCGCATATGGCTGTAGTTATGAGGCAGAAGATGTCGCATCTGATGTTGTAAACTCTGGTTCAGCTACTCAGGAGGAAGCTGATCAGCTTTTTGAAGAAGCTATTAACGGCGATATCGTAGTTCAGGCCAGGTATGAAGATGGTTCTATTAATAACTATTATATAACTGACTTACCTAATGACCCTGATGATTACTATTCATATGAAGTTGGTGAAAGAATCGACCTTGATAATGATGGGGTTACTGAACTTGTTATTAATGGTCCAGACGGAGGCATTTATCTCGATGCCAGAACTGATGGTGTTTACCAGCTTGCTCAGGGCGAAGGTACTACAGGAGTTCTTTGCTATACAGATTATGAAGGTAAGCGTTATATCTGCCACGTAGACAATTCACATGGCGGCAGAGAATATTTCATGATGGATCAGTATGATGGTTCCGGTCAGAATGTTGAATCCCTTTCTTTAACAGCAGAGTATTGGGATTCTGTTGAATTTGATGCAGATATAGCTCAGTGTAAATTTAATGACCAGGAAATATCAGTAGATGAGTATCTTAAACTAAGAAAAGAATTGTTTGGATATTAATTATCTGGATGATAAAATTGGGATAGTTTGATTATTATGATTTAGGGGGAAGGATTATAATGCCACCATCAGGACACAGCAGTTCACATCATAGAAGTAGTTCAAGTCATAGCTCTAGAAGCAGGTCTAGTAGTTCGAGAAGTCATTCGAGTCACAGCTCCCATTCTTCTTCTCATCATTCATACTCTACGGCTAGAAGTTCAAGGACATATTCTTCTTCGAGAAGAAGGCCTTCTTCGTATACTTCACGTGAGCCGCGTTCCCGTATTAACCAGCCTGAAGGATGGTATAGTAAAACTGATATTATCAGGCATATTAGATGTAAGAGTCATGATTATGACTATTATCCTACATCCTGGGATACAGTTGATGGAAAGCATTTTGAAGCGGGATATTATGATGAGTATGGTAAGTATTACAGGAATCTCTATGTGCCAAAGGAGACCCTGGTACTTTCCTGTGAATATTGCGGCAATAATATGATATATACCTGCAAGGAAGGAGAACTTCCTATATGTAGTAAATGCGGTGCCCAGTTTAAGATTGATATAAGTGATCAATCTGATGAATATGCCAATAATATTGGAACTCTCGATGAAAACAAAAAAAGAAATATAAAAAAGTGGATTAAACGAGGCGTCATAATATATCTTGTATTGCTGTTCTTAAAAGCCGGACTTGAATATGCTATACTTCGCGAGCGTAATAAGGCTGCTTCAAATAGATATTCTGTTACAAATAGCAATAATTATAATGCTACTGTTAGTGCTACGCCGACGCCTAAGACATCTATCTATGTAGAAGAGATAGGACGAACCTGCTATCGTAAAGATGGGGACTGGTATGATTCTGCTACTGAGTGCTGGTTCTGGTATAACGATGAAGTTGAACCTTATCAGTGGCAGTACTGGTACGAAGGTATATCATCTGATTATGGTGATTATGGCTGGATGGAATTTGATATGGATTCCGAAAAATGGTATATAGAAGTCAGTGATGGCAACTGGGAAATGCTGCCGGATAAGTACGATACTACAAACCTTTGGCATTTTACAGATGAATATATTAATCCATATGAATAATTCTATCTTTAGGTCATATTTTTAAGTATCTCTATATATCTCTGGGTGAGTGATGAAGGGTGGATGGAACCGGGAAGGATATATCCTATCTCCATATAGTCATCAACGTTAAGAGGTTTGGCTATGATATTTGGCCCGTTTAACTCTTCGTTAATCACACCGCTGCAGATTGTATATCCATTAAGACCTATAAGCATATTAAAGAGTGTGGCTCTGTCGCAGACAACCAACTCTTTGTCGCAGTCTACCGTGCTAAGAATCTCCTCTGAAAAGTAGAATGAGTTGTGGCTTCCCTGCTCATAAGAAAGACGAGGATATGGCTTCAAGTCATCAAGATTAAGCTTTCTCTTTTTCGCTAATGGATTATCTTTACCTATAAATACATGGGGCTTTGCTTTAAAGAGCGTGGTGAATGTAAGTCCACTGTCCCTAAGTGTCTTTCTTATAACTGTCTCATTAAACTTGTTTAAATATAATATTCCAATTTCACTTCTAAGATGGGCCACGTCGTCTATGATGTCGTAGGTCTGTGTCTCTCTCATATGGAATTCATACTTGTCTCCGCCATATTCCTTAAGTAAACTTACAAATGCCTCCACAACAAACGAATAATGCTGTGCCGAAACAAAGAATCTCTGCTTACCTTTTGACTTTCCTGTATATCTTTCATCTATAAGATTAGTCTGTTCTAAAACCTGTCTAGCATATCCTAAGAATTCATCCCCATCAGGTGTAAGTTCTATACCTTTATTTGATCTTGAAAAGAGAGTGATGTCATATTCTTTTTCAAGTTCATGTATTGATGCAGTAAGAGATGGCTGGGCAATAAATAGCTTCTTTGCCGCTTCTGTAATATTACCTGTATCTGCTACTGTTATTACGTATTGTAGCTGTTTTAATGTCATATTTTATTTCCTCTTAATATAAATTTTAGTTATAACTGGTTATAGATTTTGATTATCATATTTATTATACCATAGATTTAATCTATGGAGAACATTATAATATAAATATTTTACCCACTTAGCTAATGGTCATATCCTACATACAGAACAAAAAATATAAACAAACATTTAGGAGGAATATATCATGTTTACGTCAGTTGTGGGTTATCCGCGTGTTGGTTCACAAAGAGAACTTAAATTTGCATCTGAAAAGTATTTTAAAGGGGAGATTATTGAAGCAGAGTTACTAGCTGTCGGAAAGAAGCTTCGAGAGCAGCATGTGCTTTCGCAGAAGAAAAGCGGAATAGACTTTATTCCATCTAATACATTTTCATATTATGATTGCTTACTTGATACAGCATATCTTCTTGGTATCGTTCCAGAAAGATATAAGAAGCTTGGTCTTTCAGAAATAGATACATACTTTGCTATGGCTAGAGGTTACCAGGGAGAAAAGGGTGATGTGAAGGCTCTTGCAATGAAGAAGTGGTTCAATACAAACTACCACTACATAGTTCCTGAAATCGAAGATGATACAATCATCAGCTTATCAGGAAGCAAGATCTTTGATGAATATGAAGAAGCAAAAGAAATTGGCGTTGATACTAAGCCGGTTCTTGTTGGGCCTTATACATTACTTGCTCTTACAAGATTTACAGGAAAGAAGACAAGAGAAGATTTCTTTGAGCAGGTTGTTGATACATACAAGGCTATACTTGATGGACTTAATAAGAGAGGTGCTCTCTGGCTTCAGCTTGATGAGCCATCACTTGTAAGAGATATTAATGAAGATGATAAGGCATTCTTAGTAAAGTTATATAAGGAAATACTTGCAGACAAGGGAAGTCTTAAGATTCTTCTTCAGACATACTTTGGTGATATTAGAGATGTTTATGAAACTATTACAGGACTTGACTTTGATGGTATCGGTCTTGATTTCATCGAAGGTAAGCAGACAGCATCTTTAATCGAGAAGTATGGTTTCCCTAAGGATAAGATTTTATTTGCTGGACTTGTAAATGGAAAGAATATCTGGAAGAACAACTATGCTAAAACTCTTGAAACTCTTGCAGGTCTTAGAAATAAGGGAATCAGCCTTGTACTTTCAACTTCATGTTCATTACTTCATGTGCCATATACTCTTAAAGCTGAAGAGAAATTATCAGAAGAGTATAAGAAGCATTTTGCATTTGCAATAGAGAAGCTTGAAGAGCTTAAGGAACTTGCAACTCTTGCTGAGGAGAATAATTATCAGTCATCTGAAGCTTACAAAGCGAATGCTTTGCTCTTTGAATCAGGTAGAAACTGTAGAGATGAAGCAGTTCAGAAGAGACTTAAAGAGATTAATGATTCTGACTACACAAGGCTTCCTGTAAGAAGTGAGAGAGAAAAGATTCAGAAAGAGGAGCTTAAGCTTCCAACATTTCCAACTACAACTATAGGTTCTTTCCCACAGACTAAGGATGTTAAGTCTAACAGATCTGCTTATAGAAAAGGGGAGATTAGCGAAGAGGCTTACAAGAAGTTTAATAAAGAGAAGATTGAGCGTGCTATAAAGTGGCAGGAAGAGATAGGTCTGGACGTACTTGTTCACGGCGAGTATGAGCGTAACGATATGGTTGAATACTTTGGTGAATCACTTTCCGGATACTTATTCACGGAGAAGGCCTGGGTTCAGTCATATGGTACAAGATGTCTTAAGCCACCAATCATCTGGGGTGATGTAAGCAGAAAGAAACCTATCACAGTAGAGTGGTCTGTATATGCTCAGTCACTTACTGATAAACCTGTTAAGGGTATGCTTACAGGACCTGTGACTATATTTAACTGGTCATTCCCACGTGAGGATATCTCTATCAAAGAGTCTATGACTCAGATTGCTCTTGCTATAAGAGATGAGGTTCTTGACCTTGAGGCAAATGGTATCAAGATTATTCAGATTGACGAGGCTGCCCTTCGCGAGAAGCTTCCACTTAGAAAATCTGACTGGTACAGTGAATATCTTGATTTTGCTATACCTGCATTCCGTCTGGTTCACAGCGGTGTGGCTGCGGATACTCAGATTCATACTCATATGTGCTACAGCGAATTTACAGATATCATACCTGCAATCGACAACATGGACGCTGACGTTATTACTTTTGAGGCTTCAAGATCTGACCTTCTTATCCTTGATTCACTTAAGGAGCATAATTTTGAAACTGAGGTTGGACCAGGTGTTTATGATATACACTCGCCTAGAGTTCCTTCGGTTGATGAGATTGTAGCGGCCCTTAAGAAGATGAGAGAGAAGGTTTCTGATGATAAACTTTGGGTTAATCCTGACTGCGGTCTTAAGACAAGAGGAGAAGAGGAAACAAAGCCTAGTCTTATCAACCTGGTAGAAGCTGCTAACATTATTCGTAAAGGGGCTTAAGTCATGAAGGTGTCTGAGATTTACAAGAATGGAGGGAAGACACTTTCTTTTGAAATCTTTCCTCCAAAGAAAGATACGGAACTTAATAATATTGATGATACTTTAGATGTTCTTTGTGAACTTAATCCTGACTTTATCAGTGTTACATTCGGTGCTGGTGGGTCTTGCAACTGCAATAAGACTATAGAGCTGGCCCGCAGGATTAAGGATAAGTATAAGGTAGAGCCGGTGGTTCATCTTACCTGCCTTCATTATAATCAGCATGAGATTGATGAGTTTGCTCATGCACTAATTGATGCTGGTATTGAGAATATCCTGGCCCTTCGCGGGGATGCTCGTGAGGATATAGTTTCCAAGGATGATTTTAGTTATGCTTCGGATATGGTTTCTTATCTTAAGGCAAAGTATGATTTCTGCGTTCTTGGCGCCTGTTATCCTGAGAAACATCCAGAATCTGCTAACATGATTGATGAGGTAAAGCATCTTAAGACTAAGGTTTCTGCTGGCGCCGAGGTTCTCTTGTCTCAGCTTTTCTTTGATAATAATAATTTTTATGAATTTAAGGAGAAGTGTGAGATAGCAGATATAGACGTTCCAATTATTCCTGGTATTATGCCAGTTGTGAAAGCGGCTCAGATTAAGCGTATGGTGTCTTTATGCCACGCGGCATTTCCAGAACGCTTCCGCAAAATCGTAGACCGCTACGAGAACAATCCCGAGGCCCTCTTTGATGCCGGTATGTCATATGCCCTCAGCCAGATCATCGATCTTCTTGTTAACGACACCCACGGCATCCACCTCTACACCATGAATAATCCAGTGATTGCAAGGAGGATTTGTGAGGGGATAAAGAATATAGTGTAGCCTATCAAAAATATATAACACCTGTCTCAGTTTCATAGCGATTTAGGCAGCGACAATACAGTGTAAAAAAGACTAATATCTGTGTGGATATTAGTCTTTTTCTTTTTGCGTGATATGTTTTTACAGAGAGAACATTAATAGGAGTTATTTATCATGAAACTTAACAGAGTACAGCTTAAGTACTTACTTATAATCGCTATGGTTATTGATCATATAGCCTGGATGCTGTTTTCAAAATCTACTTTAACCGGTCAGGGGATGCATTTTGTAGGCAGACTCACAGGTCCTGCCATGTCTTTGCTGTTGGCAGATGGCTATATTTATACTAAAAACAAAGTAAAATATGCCATAAGACTTTTTGCATTTGCTTTGATTTCGTGGGCACCATATTGCCTATTTGACTATAATACTTTTCCTTATTATGGAATTGGCTGTCTTGGTATGATATGGACACTTTTTTGCGGATTTGTAAACTTATGGATGTGGGATAAGCTAAAGATAAATAAAGTAATTAAGATTATTATAGTGATTTTGATGTGCGCATTATCACTGCTTGGTGATTGGTGTATTTTCTCGGTGCTTTGGTCATATTATGCTTTTTTATATCATGATAAACCAAGGAAGAAGTGGACTGCTTTCGTATGTGTTTCCATTGCTATGTGTATTTTATCAACATTTATGCAAAACGTTTGGTGGCAGTCGGCTTTCCAACTTGGTGTATTTATGGTACCTTTCCTGTTTACATATTGCTACAACGGAAAGGGCGGAAGCAAGGCGGCGTTTCATAAGTGGTTCTTCTATGTCTTTTACCCGGCGCATTTATTTATCTTATATCTGATAAGGGTAAACTTTTTATAGAAAAACAGGTTAAAAACTGATATGTATATATTGATAGAATTTAAAAAGAGGTAGATTACATGTCAGATAATACTTTAGATGGAAATGAGAAGATAGAAGAGGCGGCTGAGCTTCTAGCGAAAGAACCTTCTGATGAGCTACTTGCTCATACACTAACTTTAATTAGAAACCGCATGAAGGAAGGCGGAGAGTTTATTATAGGTGTTGAAGCTCCGGATGGTAGCGGACAGGCTAAGCTTTCCTGTATCGAAACTGCTGATGGTAAGAAGTGGTGGGTAGCATTTACATCTATGGATCAGCAGCTTGCAGGCAAAAGCAAGGTTATGTCTACATTCCAGACAGATATAAAGCAGCTTCTTGAACGAGCAATCCGTGTTCCTGAAATCGACGGGGTAATAATCAATCCTTGGGACAAAACCCTGCGCCTCAGCAAACCACTAATCAGCATCACCCTTGGCATCCCAGGCACAGTGTAGAATTAATATCAAATCGCGCTTGAACGACACCCACGGCATCCACCTCGGCCTTCGGCCAGGCGACCTGCCAGCGTCCTTTAGCGGTAGGCTTCGGCCATTCTCGGCGTATTGACACCGGCTTTTTGCTAGCTAGCATTTGTATGGTATTTAGTACAATACATGTATTGCAAAAGGGTTGGCTTTGGAGTAGTATCGTCTTCAACAATTAATTTGGAGGAGAACGGAATGAAGAAAGTAAAATTATTAGCAATTACAGTTGTAGCAGCTATGGGCCTTATGGTTGGATGTGGCAAGGCAAAAGATGACAATCAGCCACAGCAGGCGCCAAAGGAAAGTGTAGTAACTGAAGATTCAGTAAAGACAGAGGTTTCTGTAACAGATCTTTCAACAACAGAAGATTCTATGTATGAAGAAATCGACATGGAAGAGGAAGTAGCCAAGGTTCAGGCTACTCTTACATATATGGGTGGATTATATGTTAATCATGATCCAGAAAATGATATGGAACTTGCAATCTTCCGTAACGAAGAAGGAGATATTATCTATATCATCTATGAACTTGGTCATTGGGATTATGGTATGTATGAAACATTAGATAAAACAACTGATGACGGAAGAGATTATGCAGAGATTCAGGCTACTGATGCAGTATATGGATATTACTTTACTGATGAAGAATGCAACGAAGGTATCCTTATAGGAGCAGATGGCAAGGTAAGAGATGCTATCGCACTTGATGAAAGCGTAGCAAGAGATATGGTAAGATATACTTTAGTTGGCGAAGAGTAAGAACCCGACGGTGCAGCAGCACACGCGGCCTGACAAGACTGCCGGCTAAGACCGCCGCCTAAGACCGCCGCCTAAGAATGCCACCTAAGACCGCCGGCTAAGACCGCGCCCCCTATGATTATCAATAAATATTGACAGTTGAATAATTTATCCCTTAAATCGCGATTTTTGCGGTTTGAGGGATTTTTTTTATGTAAATAATTTGTTAACACGACTTATTATATTTTATATGAAATACCTACAAAAACCTCTGTACTATTTGTTTATTTGATACAAAAAATGAAATAAAACTGAAATGATTATGAAAATATATGCAAACGATTACACATTAAAACTAACGATAAATAAGTAAAATAACGCTTGCTAAGGCATATACTCAATGATAATATCTGAAAATGATTGCAGAACAGAGCATTAATAATCTTGTAAAGATTTTATGCTTGAAGGATTAAAAATCCTGTAAAGATTTTAGGTTTGGAGGATTAAAAATCTCGTAAGGTCTGCAGATGGGGTGGATTTAGAATCCAAATATGAAAGAGAGAAAAAAATGAAAAAACTGAAAGAAAAGTGCTTAGGTATTATAGCTGTAAGCTTAAATATGTTACTGATTTTATCAGTTATGGCTTACACAGGTGGCAATAAGTTTGCCCTTACCGCAAGTGCAGCAGAGGAGTCTTACAAAACAACTATCGACGGTTTAGGAACAGGTAGCATCGGCAACCCAAGTACAAGTGGCGGCGGATGGAGCTACGTTTACTACGGTAACTATAACGGCAGTCCAGTAAAGTATCGTGTACTTGATAATGATTCGTCTGACTTTGGTGGAAACACTATGTTACTTGACTGTGACAAGATGTTTCAAAGTTACGTATTTGATGAAGACGGTGATAGCTGGAGCAACAGTGATTTAAAAGACTGGCTTAATGGAAGCGACTTTTTATATGATGGTGATGTATTTACTGAACTTGAACGCGGGGCAATTGCATCAAGCTATAAAGACAGTGCTTCATCATCAGACGGAGATGGTTTTAGATATAAAGATGAAAATGATGAATCAGTGAATTGTGATTTTCAGTCGTTAAATGGTGAAAAGATTTTCGTACTTGATTCTTGCGAAACTGATAATTCATCATATGGTTATACATCAGGCAGTTATGGAAAAAATCAGAACGGCGTATCAGCAGGATGGTGGCTCCGTTCAACTTATAGCGTAAGTGACAACAAATTAGCAATCGCTAGTCAGGATGGTAAAGAAGGCTACGATAATTTAAATGGTAGACATGGTATCAGTCCAGCCATGAACATTGAGTTATCATCTATTATTTCAACATCTTTAATATCAGGTTCAGAATACAAACTTACTATTAAAGATTCGAACCTTGGCATAACAGCTGACACAATTACTATTGAAGATGGTGTGGTTACTGTTCCATATACAATTACTGGTTCACATGCAGATGCAGCTAACCAGGTTTCAGTACTCATTATGGATAGCCAGTACCAGGCAGGTAGAAGCGTAACTAGTGGATTTACATATGCTAAGCTTAGCGTAGATTCTTGGGGAACTTCTGGTACAGGAACATTTACACTTCCAAGCCAGTACCTTGATAAGACATGCGGCAGCGACTACTACGTATATATCCTTGCTGAGGATGTTAACTCAGGTAAAGCGACTGACTATGCATCAAGCCCTGTAGCTATCCAGGTGCCAGCAGACACTTCAAGTAGCTCATCTAGCCCTAGAAGAAATGCTCCACCAAGATCAAATCCAAACAACAACGGAGACCCAACAGACCCAGCGGATCCAACAAACACAGCTGACCCAACAAACACAGCTGACCCAACAAACACAGCTGACCCAACAAATGCAGGAGACCCAACAAACTCAGGCAACCCATCGGATCCTGAAAACAGCGGAGTTCCTTCATCAACACCAAGTAACTCAAACACAAATAACTCGAATACAAATAACTCGAATATAAACAACTCAAACACTAATACTAGTTCAAGTTCATCTTCAAGAAGTAGCTCAAGTTCATCTTCAAGAAGTTCATCTTCAGATAGCGATTCTTCTAACTCAGCTGTAACTAAAGTTGAAGAACCTGTTATAGTTGCCGACTTTGATTACCTTGATGAACTTAGAAGAAAAATCGAAGCTGCAATAAAACTTGGCGGTGAGCAGACCGTAACATGGAATAAGGGTACAGCACTTCCTTACGATATAATGAAGCGCCTTGAAGACCACCCAGAGATAACTCTTATCTTTAGCTATACATACGGCAACGTTGACTATGTTGCAACAATTAAGGGACCTAAGGCTTATGTAACTATTCCTTGGTATGGCCCATTATACTTATATGAACACTATGGCAAGACAGCTACACCGGTTGTAGTTTGCGCTACAACAACTTGTACAGAAATGCCAGAAGTTAGAACATACACAGTAGTTCCTGGAGACTACCTTACAAAGATTGCCAACGAACTTGGCGTAACAGTAAAGTATCTTGCTAAAAAGAACCACATCAAGAACTGGAACTTAATCTATAACGGCCAGCTCCTTGAATACTAAACCACTAAATCCCTACAATCTGCCACAAATTAACGCTTGATAAGGAATATTAAAATTGATATTATATGAAATCGATAACATATATGACATAAAATCTATGCTAACTTAATCGTTGTTAAGGTATAAAACCAGATGATATAACTAATTTGGGCATACAAAGATGACATGAAAAGGAAGAGTAAAATTCAAGGAGAGGTAACAATGGCAGACAGAGCAGATCTTATTAATCAACTTGCTGCATCTATGGGGGCAGGACAATTTGCCCAGACAAGATATGAACAGTCAAAATTCGATTCAGACACTGGAACATTCTATTCTAATGGCGTTATGATTTCTGCAAGTGTAGCAGAGAAGGCACTTAAGCATTTTGAGATGCTTAAAAGCAAATGCAATCTTGATGATCCTGCATCACATGAGATGGCTATGATTTATCAGTGCGCTATCGAAGCTATCAAGGCTATGCAGGACCCTGTAGTTAAAAATCTTATGAAGTCGGAGCTGGCAAAGAAACTTGCCTAAAGACTGACCGTACCGATAGCCGTGCAATGAAACTTGCATAGGTGCTGACAGACAATATACTTGCCTAAGCGCCTGCAGCCAGACCGGAATTAATCCGGTCTGTTTTTTATTGCCTAAATTTGCTACAATAAACCTTGTTTGGAAAAAACAAAGCTCGGCGCTGCCAAGCAAATCAAAGCGCTATGCGGGGCAAGCCGGGGCAAATGGGCAAAATAACGGGAGGACTTAGTTTTATGCTAGAAAGAGTAAAAGACGCAAAAGATAAGGCTAAAAGCAGCATAAAGAAACACGTAAGCGTGATAGTAATTATTATCATCGCTCTTATCGTAGTTTTTAGATGCTTCTACACTGTTAGCGAGCAGGAAAATGCCATCGTTACACAGTTCGGAGAAGTTATCAGAGTTGACTCTGCCGGTTTCTTCTTCAAGGCACCATGGCAGGATGTAACTATGGTTGATATGACAACACATGGTACAGGTATAGGTTACACAGTTAATGGTAAGGGACAGAATATCACTGATACAGACTCAGGTATCATGATTACTTCTGACTTCAACCTTCTTAACATTGACTTCTATCTAGAATACAGAGTTTCTGATCCAATCGCTTATGTATATAACTCGGAGGATCCTGAAACAATACTTTCCAACATAGCTCAGGCTAACATCCGTACTGTAGTTTCTAACTACAACGTAGACGAAGCTATGACAACTGGTAAGAGCCAGATCCAGGCTGACATCAAGGAAGCTATCCTTTCAGAGCTTGCTAAGAGAGATATTGGTCTTACAGTTACAAATATTACTATTCAGGATTCTGAGCCACCTACAGATGAAATTAAGGCTGCATTCAAGTCAGTTGAAACTGCTAAGCAGGATGCTGAAACAGCTATGAACAATGCCTTACAGTATCAGAATGAAAAGATTCCTGAAGCTGAAGCTGCTGCCGATAAGATTGTTCAGACAGCAAGTGCTAACAAGGCTGCCCGTATAGCAGAAGCTACAGGTCAGGTTGATAGATTTAATGAAATCTACGCAGAGTATGAAAAATACCCATCTATAACAAAGAAGCGTATGTTCTACGAGGTTATGGAGGATATCCTTCCAGACCTTAAGGTTATCGTAACAGATGGCAAGACACAGACTATGCTTCCACTTGATGATTTCTCATCAGGTAATTAGTTCACAGTGTAAACGGATTTAGTTATAGAAAGGTTTAAAGATATGAAGATATTTAAGAAAAAAGTATTTTGGATACCTGTAATTATTTTATTAGCTTTCTTCCTTCTTAGCTGCGGATATACAGTTAAAAAGAATGAAAATGCTATCGTAGTTCACCTTGGAAAGATTAAGACTGTTGTTACCACACCTGGTTTCCATGTTCACCTTCCATTTGTTGAATCAGTAACTAAGGTATACACAGGAGACATCCTCTACGATATACCAACATCTGACGTAATTACTTCTGACAAGAAGTCTATGATTGCTGACGACTATGTTGTATGGAAAGTAACTAACCCATCTAAGTACTATCAGTCGCTTGGTGCAGTTAGAGGTAGAGCAGAAGAACGTATCGAAGCTGCTGTTTATAACGCAACAAAACTTACTATCTCTTCTATGAAGCAGGATGAGATTATCGCTGCAAGAGGTAACACACTTACTGATATGATTACTAAGAAGTCTAACTCTGAGATGGCTCAGTATGGTATCGAAATCGAGATAGCTGAAATCAAGGCTCTTGATCTTCCGGATGATAATAAGAATGCCGTATACGGACGTATGATTTCGGACAGAAATAACATCGCAGCTTCTTACACTGCAAAGGGTAATGCCGATGCACAGAAGATTAAGAACGAAACAGACAAAGATGTTTCAATTATCAAATCAGAGGCCAATGCTGAAGCTCTTAAAATAGAGGCAGAAGGTGAAGCAGAGTACATGAGAATCCTTGCTGATGCTTATGATGATGAAGGTAAGGCTGAGTTTTATAACTACCTTAGAGGACTTGATGCTATGAAGTCTCTTGCAGGTGAGAATAAGACTATTATCCTTGATAAGAATTCAGAACTTGTTCAGATTCTTTACGGAGATAATTAATTTTTAGCCCCAGGCATGCACCCTCTCTATTAGTATTTATGCTAATAGGGAGGGTTTATTTATTTTTTGATTTGGGTTATAATATCTTCTATAGATTTAGTCCATCTGGGGGTAAGGCTAAAGTGAGGACAATTATACCAATTGCAGTTACAATTGCGATTGTTTATTTTATCCTAGCGATTGTTCTAATCATTAGGAAACATATAAAAGGTGAGAAGATAAAACATAAGTTTTTAATTTTCTTCTTTTTATTTATTTCATTCAATCTAATAGGTCCATTTCTTATATTTTTACCTTATACCCATTGTGAAGATATATGCTACGACTACCTTCCAGATTCATCAGGTACTCGAACTATAGATGAAGTTACTGTTAGTACTACAAAGACGGGCTATTTCTTTGACGGACCAGGAACTGAGTCTGCTATAGTTTTTTATCCTGGTGGCAAGGTGGATACTAAGGCATACGCACCACTTATGTATAAGCTGGCTGAGGATGGCAAGGACTGTTTCCTTGTTGATATGCCACTTCATATGGCATTTCTGGATATAGGGGCAGCTGATTATTACATAGATAATTATGAATACGAGAACTGGTACCTTATGGGCCATTCACTTGGCGGAGCAGTTATACCTGCATTTCTATATAAGACAGATAACCATGTTGATGGTATAATTTTATTGGCTGCGTATTCTACATTTAAGATTAAGCACTACGTTCCTGTAATTACCATATACGGAACCAATGACGGCGTTATGAATACCAAGAGATTCAATGACTGTATATCCAACTGGTCTTACAAGACTCAGGAAGTTGTTATCAGAGGTGGTAACCATAGTCAGTTTGGATATTATGGTTTGCAAAAAGGAGATAATAAGGCAAGCATTTCCAGAGA
The DNA here is from genome assembly GCA_000687675.1 of Lachnospiraceae bacterium NC2008. Taxonomy (GTDB): domain Bacteria; phylum Bacillota; class Clostridia; order Lachnospirales; family Lachnospiraceae; genus NK4A136. Next base: position 50,362 of record JHWS01000002.1, read on the forward strand.
AGAGCAACAAGAGATTACTGTAGAGGCTATCATAGAATGGACAAACAATCTCGAAAAGAATAAAGCTGAAAAGTAAAGCTGTTAGTGTATAAATAGGGGGCTATTTATGAACGATATTTCAAAGCAGAAAGACAATATCTTAAAGAACATTCATTATAACTTTAACAATATTGCCTATAATGATGATCTTTCTATCTCTATTCAAGAGTTACTTAAGATTACCGGTGAGTACTATCAGGGTGATAGAGCTTACTTTATTATGACTTTTGATGGTGAGATTAATCTTTTTAATACATACGAGTGGTGTTTTGATGGTATAGATTCAGAACTCCATATGCTTGATATTCTTCCACTTCAAGAGCTAGATTGCTGGCAGAAACTTCTTGAGAAGATTCCAGTGTATTATATTACAAAGAATACTGCATCTACTACTGAAGCTAAACTACTTAAGGAATGGGCTATAGATGGAATTATTATAAGTAAGGTTTACGCTCATGACCATTTTATGGGTTATGTTACTGTTGATAATCCAGCACATTATTCTACAACATTCCTTCACAATGTATCTGCATATATTGGCAGAAATATTGAAAGTTCAGTTAGTAAAGATGTATTAGATAATATTTTTGCAGTTGGTAATGAACCTGTTGTTGATACAGGCTATATAGTTAAGAATGAGATAACTATCGAGAGAAATATTAAGGTTGATAAGATTGAGAATATTCTTATTGTTGAAGATAATGACATCAACGCAGATATGGTTGCTGAGATTCTAGGTGACCTTGGTTATAACACAGACTGGGCTCACGATGGTCAGGAATGTATAGATATGCTGCTTGATTCGGAAGATGGCAAGTATGATCTTATATTTATGGATGTTCAGATGCCTAGACTAGATGGTTATGAAACAACTGTCAGTATAAGAAGATTTACTGATATGGGATTCTCTAAGATTCCTATTATCGCAGTTACCGGTTCTTCATCTAAGGCCGATATAATCAAGGCACTTAATTCAGGTATGAATGGCCACATCGCCAAGCCAATCAACGCCGACGCCATAAAATTTGCGATAGACCGGTTAATAGCTAAGTAGAAAGGAAACACCCGCCGTGGACGGATTTAATAACAACGACGCAGAATTTCAGGCTAAGTACTCATTCGAGCGACAGCCTATAGATATCAAACCTAAAGATTTATTAGTAAAACCACTTTCAGATATTCAATACATGGGCGTAAAGCGGGGCTGCGCTTCTAGCTTAGGTGGCGCTTTAGCTGTTTTGGTATTCTTAGCAATAGTTGATGCCATCGGTTTTTATTTATACTTTACTTACGATGGATGGAGCCTTATAGGTCTTATTATTTTTACAGTTATACTTGGCCTAGTTATGATTGCATGTTTATTAGATGCTATTCCACCAAAACAGGGGGCTGTATTTAAAGTAACTCAGGTTAATCGTAAGATGATTAATAACGTAGAAAGCAAGTATGTTAATGCTATAAATGAGCAGAATATGCAGGCACTTTACGGAGTTCAGTATACTTCCAATATACCTGTACAGGCGGGGGATTATGTAATTATAGCTCATCCTTTTGCTTCTAAATCAAAGGTTAAGGCTTATCCTTCAAGATAAGATTTGCTTGACATAAATATATATACTATATAAAATTACTAATGTTTAAAGGCATAGATGGTGCAAAGTAGTAGCTGCTATCTGAGAAAGAGAGAAAGGGTCACCGGCTGAAAGCCCATTCATCAGCAAGGCAGTATATGAAATTTCACACCGGAGCCGGAGTTCTGAACATGAAATTAAGTAGGTTCTCCCGTAAGCTTGCGTCAATAGTTTATAAGAGCGTATATAAGGATATTTATATACGAATTCAGGTGGTACCGCGGATTATTCGTCCTGAAACATAGTTCACAATCGTGGATTTATGTTTCAGGACTTTTTTGTTTCACAAAATCAAACTGTGAAACAATCTATGCCGTGAAACATTCCGAAGCGTGAAACAATCCACCCTGTGAAACAATAATTTTTGTGAAACATTTAATTTAAATATGGAGGCTAAAAAATGAAAGAAGAATTAGCTGCGATTAAGCAAGAGATTCTTGATGGAATCAAAGAAAAAGCTACTTCAAGAGCAGAAGCATTTGAACTTAGAAAGCAGTATCTTGACTCTAAGATGGGTAAGATATCTGGTCTTATGAAACAGATGAAGACTATTGCTCCAGAAGAGAAAGCAGAGTTTGGTAAGAGTGTTAACGAACTTAAGAACTGGGCACTTGAACAGTTTACAGCTCTTGACGAGAAGATGAAGAAGTTAGAGCTTGAGAAACGTTACGCTAAAGAAAAGATAGATGTAACTATGCCTGCTAAGAATATTGAGACAGGTAACCTTCATCCTATTACTCAGATGAGAAATCAGCTTATCGATGTATTTGCTGGTATGGGATTTGAAATCTATGAAGGTAGTGAAGTTGAGAATGATTACTACAACTTCACAGCTCTTAATACACCTAAGGATCACCCTGCAAGAGATATGCAGGATACATTCTACCTTTCACCAGAGTTCTTACTTAGAACACAGACTTCTTCAGGACAGATTCACGTAATGGAATCTAAGAAGCCACCTATTAAGATTCTTTCACCTGGTAAGGTATTCAGATCAGATGATGATGCAACTCATTCACCTATGTTCTCTCAGATGGAAGGACTTGTAGTTGATGAGAAGATTACACTTTGTGACCTTAAGGGTATGCTTGATGTATTTGTTAAGAAGATTTACGGCGAAGATACAACAACAAGACTTCGTCCTTCATACTTCCCATTTACAGAGCCATCTGTTGAAGTTGATGTAAGCTGCTTCGAATGTGGTGGTAAGGGATGTAAGCTTTGTAAGGGTACAGGCTGGATAGAGATTCTTGGTGCAGGTATTGTTAATAAGAAGGTTCTTGAGAACTGTGGTATCGATTCTGAGAAGTATTCAGGTCTTGCCTTCGGTATTGGTATAGAGCGTACAGCTATGCTTAAGTATGGTATCAATAACATCAAGATGTTATTTGAATCAGACCTTCGTGTGCTTAAGCAGATCAATGACAATTAAGGAGGTAAGAAGAGATGTTAGTACCATTAAGCTGGTTAAAAGAATATGTAGATATAGATGTTACTGCTAAGGAACTTGAGAAGAAGTTATTCGACTGCGGTTTCGAAGTAGAAGAATTAATTGAAGTTGGTAAGGATATAAGCGGAGTTGTCTGCGGCCTTGTTACAGAGTGCGAGCCTATTCCTGATACTCACCTTCATGTCTGTCAGGTAGACTGCGGCGATAAGGGTAAGTTCCAGATTTGCTGCGGCGCTGATAATGTAGAAGCTAGTAAGAAGTTCCCAGTAGCTCTCGTTGGTGCAAGCGTACTTATGACAGCTAAGGATCATAAGACTGTTGAAGGTGTTATGACTATTAAGAAGGGCAAACTTCGCGGCGTTGATTCAGAAGGTATGCTTTGTTCTGGTACAGAACTTGGTGTTTCTGAAGGTATGTACAAGGGGGCCGGTTATAACGGTCTCTTGGTTCTCCCTGATGATATGAACCTTGGTGAAGATGTAAAAGAACTTCTTGGTCTTAATGATTACATCTTTGATGTATCTATTACAGCTAACAGACCTGACTGCCAGTGCATCCTCGGTCTTGCAAGAGAAGTTGCTGCAGTACTTGATAAGCCTCTTAAGATGCCTGCTACAGACTACACAGAGACAGATGTTAAGAAGGAAGGCTTCAAGGTTACAGTACAGGCACAGGATATCTGCCCAAGATATGTTGGCCACTATGTATATGATGTTAAGATTGCTGAATCTCCAGACTGGATGAAGAGAAGACTTGCTCTTATCGGTCAGGAACCAATCTCTAATATAGTTGATATTACTAACTATGTTATGAACGAAATTGGTCAGCCTATGCATGCATTTGACTATAATTTCTTAGAAGGCGGCGTAATCGATGTAAGACGTGCTGCTGATAAAGAGAAGATTACAACACTTGATGGTGAAGAATACGAACTTACTACTAACAACCTTGTAATTTGCGATGGCAAGAAGCCAGTTGCACTTGCAGGTATAATGGGTGGTCTTAACTCTGAAATCAGAGAGACAACTAATGAAGTAGTATTCGAGTCTGCTAAGTTTGCAAGAGACAATATTAGAAAGTCTGCAAGAGCACTTGGTAAGTCGACAGATGCATCTGCTAAATATTCTAAGGGTGTTGATGAATACTCAACAGAGCTTGCTATGAAGCGTGCACTTCACCTTATTGAAGAGCTTGGCTGTGGTAAGGTTTCATCTACTCATGAAGATGTTAATACAGGTAACTCAATCGAACCTAGAAAGATGGAAGCATCTATAGCTAAGGTTAATGGAGTACTTGGTATAGAAGTTCCTACAGATGAGATAGTTAGAATTCTTAAGAATCTTAACTTTAATCCTGTAGTAAATGGTGACAACCTTACAATCGAAGTACCTGCTTACAGAGAGGATATGGAAAGCTATCCAGATATAGCTGAAGAAGTTATCCGTATGTATGGTTATGATCATGTAATCCCTACATTCATGCCGGATTCTAAGGTTACGATGGGTGGTCTTAATCCAAAGCAGCGCACAGAACTTAAGCTTAAGAAGGCCCTTTGTTCTACAGGAGCATATGAATGCATGCATTATTCATTCTTCTCACCAAGCGACCTTGATATGATTGACCTTGCTGAGGATGATCCTAAGCGTCAGGCTATTAAGATACTTAATCCTATTAATGAAGATTTATCACTTATGAGAACTACACTTGTTCCTCAGATGATAGCTGCAATTAGTAGAAATAATAAGAAGGACAACCTGGAAGGAAGATTATTTGAAGTTGCCAGCAGATTTATTCCAAAGAGCCTTCCTCTTACTGATTATCCAGAAGAGAGAAATACTCTTGTTATTGGTATCTGGGGTGACAAGGAAGACTTCTACAGCCTTAAGGGTATTGTAAATAAGGTTGCTGAAACACTTCTTGTAGAGTTTGAATATGAAGCAGAAGCTCTTACATACCATCATCCATATCAGGCAGCTAAGATTGTTTGTAATGGTGAAACAGTTGGTCACCTTGGTAAGGTTTCTTACGAAGTTGCTGAGAAGTATGACCTTAGAACAGCTGCTTATGTTGCAGAAATCGATCTTGCAGGTCTTGAAAAGTACTATGGTAATAAGCCAAGCTTCACACCAGTATCTAAGTTTGCTGATGAAGACAGAGACCTTGCACTTGTTATGAATAAGGATATTAACTGTGGTCAGGTTGAGAAGGTTATGAAGGAAGCTTGCAAAGCAATAAGCTCAATCAAACTCTTCGATGTTTACGTAGGTTCACAGATTCCTGAGGATAAGAAGTCTATGGCATTTACTTTAAAATTTGTTCCAGGTGAGGACGGATTTGAAGAAGGTGCTGTTGATAAATATGTTAAGAAGATACTTAAGAACCTTAAGTTCCACCTTGATATAGACCTTAGAGCATAAGTTTAAAAAGCCTGCATTTTGCAGGCTTTTATAGTACTGTTTTATAGGCGCCCTATAATGATGGCGGTAAAAGCTGGTGGCGGTTTGCGGTCTGGTAGGTGTTGAATTATAGACTTACTGGGTTATAATATTTGTTAGCGACTATTAACAAGAAAGGATGCTATATATGGAAAAGAAATCAGCATGGGAAAAATATGACGCAAAAACTCTTAAAAAAGTTATGAAATATGGTGATGACTACGTTGAGTTCATGAGCCAGTGCAAAACTGAAAGAGAGTGTGTTAACTACTTTGTAGATCTTATTGAAAAGAAGGGCTTCAAGGAACTTGTTCCTGGAAAGATTAAGAAAGGCTCACTTAAGAAGGGCGATAAGGTTTATTTCGTTAATATGAATAAGGCTATCTTCTTATTTAACATCGGTTCTGAGAATATTGAAAATGGTATGAATATTCTTGGCGCTCACATCGATTCACCTCGTCTTGATGCTAAGATGAATCCTTTATATGAAGATGGTCCATTTGCCTATCTTGATACTCACTATTACGGTGGTATTAAGAAGTATCAGTGGGTAACTATTCCACTTGCTATTCACGGTGTTGTTTGCAAGAAGGATGGTACTACAGTTGAAATTAATATCGGTGAAGATGAAGATGATCCAGTATTCTTCGTATCAGATCTTCTTATTCATCTTGCAAGCGAGCAGATGGAGAAGAAGGGAGCTAAGGTAGTAGAAGGTGAAGCTCTTGATATTACTATAGCTAATATGCCACTTAAGGCTGCAAAAGATAAAGACAAGAAAAATGCTATATCTAATAACGTACTTAAGATATTAAAAGACAATTATGGCATAGAAGAAGCTGACTTTAACTCTGCAGAACTTGAGATAGTTCCTGCTGGTAAGGCTAGACATGCCGGTTTTGATAAGTCTATGGTTCTTGCTTATGGTCACGATGATAGAGTATGTGCTTATTCATCACTTATGGGCTTCTTAGAGGCTGGTACATGCAAGAGAACATCTTGCTGTATGTTAGTTGATAAAGAAGAAATCGGTTCTGTAGGTGCAACAGGTATGCGTTCTATGTTCTTTGAAAATGTTACAAGAGAACTTATGGAAGGTCTTGGAAAGTACAGTGAACTTGGATTCAGACGCTGCATGATGAACAGCTTTATGCTTTCAAGTGATGTATCAAGTGGTTTTGATCCATTATATGCATCAAGCTTCGACAAGAAGAATGTATCTATGCTTGGATACGGCTTCTCAATTGATAAGTTTACAGGTTCAAGAGGTAAGTCCGGTTCTAACGATGCCAATGCTGAATACCTTGGCAAGCTTCGTAAGATCTTTGATGATGCTAACTGTTCTTATCAGTTATCTGAACTTGGTAAGGTTGACCTTGGCGGCGGCGGAACTATTGCTTATATGACAGCCCTTTACGGTATGAATGTTATTGACTGCGGCGTTCCAGTTATGAATATGCATGCTCCATACGAAGCAATTTCAAAGGCGGATTTATACGAGAACAAGATGGGCTATATAGCATTTCTTAAAAATGCTTAAGTAATATGATTTTAAAGGCGCTGATAGATTAAAATATCAGCGTCTTTTTTTATTTTATATATACCAAATAGCATTAACGTAAGTTATAATATTACATAAGGGTTTTATGCAAATAAGCATATGTAAAAGGGGAAAACTAGATGATAACAGCAGAAGCAATTAAGTTTGTTAATCTAAACAATTCTATTGTAGCTATTATAGACGTAATCATACTTCTTTGTCTTATGTACAGGACAGTAGGTCAGGACTTTAAGATGAAGCTTCTATTTACATTATGTCTTGTAGCATTTTCTGAAACTCCAATCAAGTATATTATCCAGCATTTTGAAGGTGCACCAGTAACTATGTCTTCACAGTTAGTTGTTTTAACTGTGGATATGATTTTCAATTTGGCATTTTCTGCTGGACTTTCTTTATACCTAATAAGATTTCTTGAATATAGAAGCGTTATTCTTACCTATCGTGCAAAATTATGGATATGGAGCACATATGGGATTATGATTCTTTGTACATATGTATATCTTTATTATATTACTATTGTGCAAAAACCATTTAGTCAGAGCGTTGGTGCTGTTGCCATGTATCCTGTTATTGCATGGGAACTGTGCATGTTACTTATTATATTTCTTAAGAGAGAGCAGGTTGGTAAAGAGGCTGTTATTTCCTGGACAATATTCTTTATTGTTCCGATGATTTTTGATTCGGTTCTTAGACTATTCCCTGGATTACATACAGATGTACCTACACTTATTATGGGGCTTTGCATTCTTTATATTGGCGTTCAGACACAGGAAAATTCTGTTCAAAACCAGCTTAAGAAGGCGCTTGATCAGGCTAAGATGGCATCGGAGTCTAAGACTACTTTCTTATTTAATATGTCCCATGATATAAGAACTCCTATGAATGCCATAATAGGCTATTCAGAACTATTGTCTAAACATCTTGATGAACCAGAAGTAGAGAAAGAATATATTGAGAAAATTCAAACATCGGGTAAGTATCTTCTCGATTTGATCAATGGTGTTCTTGAGATGGCCAGAATCGAAAGTGGTAAGGTTGCGCTTCAGGAAAGCTTATGGTCTGCTAAGGCATTTAACGATTCTTTGGAAGATGCCTTCTATAACGATATGCTTAAGAAGAATATTACTATGGAAAGAACAATAGATATTATTCATGATAATCTGTTTCTTGATGGAATTAAACTTCATGAGGTTTTTCTTAATGTTTTAAGTAATTCAATTAAATATACCCCGGTAGGCGGTCATATTAAGATGGAACTTAAGGAACTTCCTGCAGGCAATCCAAAGTTTGCATATTATAGATCGATTATTGAAGATAATGGTATTGGTATGAGTAAGGATTTCCTGCCTCATATCTTTGATTCTTTCTCCAGAGAAAGAAACTCTACGGAGAGCAAGGTTATTGGAACCGGTCTTGGTATGGGTATAGTTAAGAAGTACGTTGACCTTATGCAGGGAACTATTGAAGTTGAATCAGAACTGGATAAGGGTACAAAGATTACAATTACTATTCCTCACAGACTTGCTAATGAAGAAGATATTAGAGCGGCAATAAAGGAGAAAACTACTGAAGAATTAGACTTTAGTATATTTAAAGATAAGCGTATTCTTCTTGCGGAAGATAATGATATTAATGCGGAGATTGCAATTGAGATCCTTACTGCTGCAGGCTTCCTGGTTGAAAGAGCTGCTGATGGTAACATATGTGTGGACATGATTGATTCTGCGAATCCTTCATATTATGACCTGATTCTTATGGATATTCAGATGCCTAATATGAATGGTTATGAAGCAACTGCAGCCATAAGAAAGATGCCAAGCCATAAGAAGTCTTCTATACCTATTATAGCCATGACAGCCAATGCATTTGAAGAAGATAAGAAGAATGCTATAGAAGTTGGTATGAATGACCATATTGCAAAACCAATTGATACCAGCAAGTTATTTAATACACTTAGAGAATATATAAAATAGACTAATAATATTTTGCTTATGATGATAAACTAGTTCAAAGGATGTAATCTATGTTTATAAACAAGCTTAATCAATTATATAAACCAGAAAGAATATTATATTATACTGAAGTCTCTGATGAAGAAATCGAGGCTTTCTTCGCTGGTGCCCGTGAGAGTGAAGTTTTTAAATATGTCTATAATTTTGGCGTATATGATTATCCAGGTATCTTTTATATAAAAGACCTTCCTAGACCAGTTCTTGGTATCGAATTCCGTCTTGATGATGATAGAATCGAATATCCTAAAAATCTTAAAAGTATTATTCTAGATGAATCATTCTTTGCATCTATGGAAGTTGATACTGATTTTGATTTTACTGATGATAGTATCCATATGATATTTGATGGCCTCTTTGATGAAAATGACGGGCGTAGAATATATAGCTGGCTTGGAATTGTTGATGAGCCAGATGTTATGGCGGCATTTGTTAATGATAAGAAGGTTATCCTTATGCATCAGTTTAATGTAGTTAAGGATAATGCTCAGGCTATTATTAATGATGATAAGGAAGCTATAGACAGGGACGAACTTTACAATAAGGCATTTATCGATCCGATTACTAATCATTATAACTGGAATCACTTAGTACCATTCTTAGAGATGCCTAGTGACTATGGTATTAAGGATTATGCCTTTATACATTTTGATATTAAAGAGTTTAAGGTTCTTAATGAAGTTTATGGCCATGCTGCTGCCAACAGGGCACTTGAGAGAGTTGTAGCTGCACTTAATGAGTCTGAATATGTATATACCAGTGCCAGATGTCACAATGATAACTTTGCAGCTATTATTAAGGATATGCCGCACGAGGATACATACAATTTCCTTGAAAGTATGTTTGAGAAGCTTTCATATTTTCCTGAGAATTTTAACTATAAGATATATTATAGATGCGGCGTTGTTCCTATGCAGAGAGCTATGCTTCTTGGTAACAGAGTTGCCGATGCAGGTAAGCTTGCCCAGAGTCTTGGTAAAAGTCTTGGTAAGACAGATATTACCTTCTATACAGACTCTATGCATGATGATATTTTATGGTCTAACCATATTAAGGCCTATGTTGATTCAGCTATAGCTAATGATGAATTCTTGGTTTATCTTCAGCCTAAGTTTGATATTAATACTGAGAAGATTAAAGGTGCTGAGGCTCTTATTAGATGGAACTATAAGAATCAGGAGATACTTCCACCAAGTAAGTTTATTCCTTTCTTTGAGAAAGATGGTTCTATAGATAAGATTGACGATATAGTTTTACACAAGGTTTGCCAGGCACTTAAGAAGTGGAAAGAAGAAGGTAAGCCTCTTTATCCTATATCTGTTAATATATCAAGAAATCAGCTTTATAATGGTAATTTAATTAATAATCTTACTGAGATAGTTGATAGCTATGATGTTGATCATAAGTTAATTGATTTTGAACTTACTGAAAGTGCTACATATGATAATAAGCTTCATATGATTAATGTACTTAACGGGCTAAGAGACAGAGACTTCCAGATATCTATGGATGACTTTGGTACTGGATATTCGTCACTTTCTCTTCTTACAGATATGCCACTTGATACACTTAAGATTGATAAGTCATTCGTTGATTGTGTTGGGACAAGCTTAGAAAGTGATAAGAATGTTACGGTTATAAAACATATTATTTCTCTTGCTAAGGAACTGAATTTTACCTGTCTGGCTGAAGGTGCAGAAGAGAAGACGCAGGTTGAGAAGTTAAAGGAACTTGGATGTGAAGTGATTCAGGGTTATTACTACAGTAAGCCTATCCCGATAGAGGAATATGAAAAAATATATTTATAAAATTGTTAACTGCCTGGTGGAATAATTTCCCCGCTAGGCAGTTTTTATGTTAAAATATTCAGCTAGCGGGGCGTCGCCCCTGCTCAACGTTGGCCGTCGCGTAAGCGAGGGGACGAAAAGCGCTACTGGGGGGCGCGTCGCCCGCCGGACTCGTGTTTCCCGCGCGCATGCCTTTCCTCCGCGCAGCGGAGGAAAAAACAACACCCAGTGCGCGAATATTAAAATTTATCCCTACAAAGGGGATGTATATAAAGGACAAAGTATGGAACAACTATTAAAATCAGATTTTTATTATGACCTTCCTGAGGAACTTATTGCCCAGGACCCTCTAAAGGACAGAACCGCCTCTAGGCTTATGGTTCTCGATAGAGAAAGCGGGGAGATAGAACATAAACACTTCTTTGATATTAAGTCTTATCTTAGAAAGGGTGATGTTTTAGTACTTAATAATACTAAGGTTATCCCTGCCAGATTATATGGCACCAAAGTTGATACAGGAGCTGTAGTAGAGGTACTTCTTCTTAAGAGACTTGAAGATAAAACTTCTAGCTGGGAGTGTCTGGTTAAACCTGGTAAGAAAGCTAGAATAGGTTGCCAGCTTGAATTTGGCGATGGTCTTCTTAAGGGTGAAATTACAGATATTATTGAGGAAGGCAACAGAATTATAACTTTCTCATTTGATGGTATCTTCGAAGAGATACTTGATAAACTTGGAGAGATGCCACTTCCACCTTATATTCACAACAAACTTGAAGATAAGTCACGTTATCAGACTGTATATGCTAAGTTTGATGGTAGCGCCGCAGCACCAACTGCTGGCCTGCATTTTACTAAAGAGCTTCTTAAAGAGATAGAAGATATGGGAGTTGAACTAAGATATGTAACTCTCCATGTTGGACTTGGTACCTTTAGACCAGTTAAGGAAGATAATCTTATTAACCATCATATGCATACAGAGTTTTGTCAGGTTGATAAGAAAACTGCTGATGCTATTAATAAGGCTAAAGAAGAAGGCAGAAGAGTTATCTGTGTAGGAACAACTTCAGTTAGAACTGTGGAATCTATGGCAGACAGAGTTGGCCACGTCTGCGCAGGCAGCAAGGATACAGATATTTTTATTTATCCTGGTTATGAGTTTAAGATACCAGACTGTCTTATAACTAACTTCCACCTGCCAGAAAGTACACTTATTATGTTAGTTAGTGCCTTCGCATCACGCGAGAAGATTTTAAACGCATACAAGGTAGCTGTTGAAGAGAAATATCGCTTCTTCTCCTTCGGCGACGCCATGTTCCTTAAGAAGGACTAGCGGAGCTTGCAGCCCGGGGCTAAACCATTCCTCCGCACCCGTGCCCACACACCTCGGGGCTAAAACGTTCCTCAGCGCACGTACCCACGCACCTTAATCTCACATGGTGTTCATAACATATCCCTCTCCTGAAGCAAGCCGAATCGAAGCTGCCTGCAACTAGATATAGTAAATTTTGTGGCTTTTAGATTTATATATTGATTAAAATCATATTCCTTGTTACAATATTTATGTTTTTGTTAAGTTTTTTGCGAGGCAAAAAATAAATCTTTTGTATTTCGGAGAATACCATGGAAGAAAAAAGAAAAGATCGAAGACTTGATCTTCAGTCTGAAATTATTATTAAGAAACTTGATACAGAGCCAAAGAAGGAAACTAAGGCTAAGATACATATTAAGGATGTTTCTAAGAGTGGTATAGGTTTTAACTGTGACTTCCAGTTATCAATCGGTGGAGTTTACGAGTGCGAACTTACTATATGGACAAAGGAAACTATTCATACCTTTATTGAAATTGTTCGTATGAACAAAATCGGTGATACATTTAACTACGGTGGTATATTCATTGGTATGAGTGAAGTCGATTCAAAACGTATTGAAATATACTTCACATTCGATGAGAACGGTGTTTATGATAAATAATTTGAATCTAACCGGCCTTTGGGCAATGTCATTAAGTTAAGAGGCATCTATAAAGATCTCTGTATCACAAAAGGTACAGGGGTCTTTTTTTCTGCAAATAGGGTTGACAGTTAATCATATAAGTGCGGCCGCTTTCGCTATTGATTATCTTTAGAGGTAGCGAAAGCGGCCCTTGAAATTGTAGGCATATTTCTCAATTTCAAGGAGGTGCACATGAAACCACAAATGGTAAAGAATCTTTTGATGTCTCAGATTAAAACTGTTGCTGCCAATGCCAAGTCTTTCTGTATCGATGTTGAAAGAAATTTTTCACGGAAAAGAAAACTGACTATGGAAAGGGTTATTACTGAAATCATTGGTATGGGAAGTGGCAGTCTTACAAATGAAATGCTGGATATCTTTAATAATAGTCTTGAAACTCCAACTTCTTCTGCTTTTTGCCAACAGCGGTGCAAGATAACTGTGGACGCATTCGAAACAATATTTCGACTTTTTTCAGAAAAGCTGTTTGATTCTTTTGATGATGAATTACCTATATTGGCTGTGGATGGTTCAAAAATTCAAATCCCAACTAATCCCGATGATGTAGATTCTTTTTTGCCAGGCTCAAATGGTCAGAAGCCTTACAATCTTTTACATCTAAATGCACTATATAACCTCAAGCATCAAATATATCAAGATGCGATTATCCAGAAGGTTAAGACAGCCAATGAACATCTTGCTCTTGTAGAGATGGTAGATCGTTCTTTATTACGCAGTGCTCTTTTGATGGCTGATAGGGGATATGAAAGTTATAACAACCTTGCTCACATTCAGGAAAAAGGCTGGTATTTTCTGTTTCGAATCAAAGATGGTGAAAAAGGTATTAGGCAAGGGTTGTCATTACCAGATGAAGATTCTTATGATATTAGTTTTGAACTTAATCTCACACGGAAGCAAACAAAAGAAGTGAAGGAATTGATAAAAGACAAAAATCATTACAGGTGGATTCCTAGTAATGTAGTTTTTGATTATCTTCCGCGCAAAAATCAGAAATCAGATTCTGTTAAATTCTATAAATTATCATTCAGGATTGTGAGATTTCCTATATCTGACGGCACAAATGAAACAATCATAACTAATCTTCCAATAGATAAATATCCTGCAGAAGAAATAAAAAAGCTATATGCATCGAGGTGGGGAATTGAAACATCTTTTAGAAATCTGAAATATACAATGGGAATGCTTAATTTCCACTCCAAAAAGGTGGCATGCATACAGCAGGAAATATATGCACATCTTGTAATGTATAACTTTGCGGAAATGATTACCTCGCACGTAGTCATTAAGAAAAAGCAAAAAAAATATACATATAAAGCAAACTTTTCGGTTGCAGCTCACATGTGCAGGAAGTATTACCGCGGTATGACATCACCACCTGTTCTGGAAACCATCATATCAAGAAATCTTGTACCTATAAGACCAGACAGACATCGAGCCAGATACCCGTCTGCAAGAGTCTTTAGAGGTTTCCTTTATAGGGTAGCATAAAGCATTAGATTTTACACGCTATCATCAGGCGGATTTTTGATCCGTCTTTTTGACATGGAAAAGTACAGAAAAAGAGGATGAAGGAACTATTCCAACATCCTCTCTAAATATTTATTGTCACAAATTCAATGTTAACTTAATGACATTGGGCCTTTGGGCCGGTTTTTTTATTGCAACCCACCGCGGGCACCGATTGTCATCGCCAAGGAGTAGCTAACACAATGGGGCACTGATAGCCTACGTAGGTGTATAGTAAACGCAGTGGCGCGGATGGGCCAAATTTTCATAAAAAAACACAATATGGTGTGTCAGGCACTTGCAATTATCTGTATATCTAGTAAAATATTATGTTAGATTAACATAACTATGTGAAGAGATAGTATGCAGGTTGATAGAAGACGTTTTAGGACTGCTAAAGATTACGAAGCAGCTCTTAGAGACAGTAAGATAATTGAAGGTCTTGAGAAGAAATATAAGATTAAAGACCTTGATTCAGCAACTAAGGCTGACCTAGATAAAGTCTATATGATGCTTTCTGACGGTTCACTAAAGTTTGAAAGCGCATTAGGCAATGATTTTGATGACAAGATAACTGAACTTCGAGAAGAGATTGCTAACCGACCTGATACTAAAAAAAGAGGCTTATTTAACAAAACTGCAGGCGGTGCAAGCAAAACCTCAAAGGGCAACGTAGGAAGTAACTCTGGGACTGGTAAGAACGGGAACTCTGTTAAATTAACAGGAACAGGTAGTAGTGCCAAGAATGGCAAAAACTTGACCCATGGCGGCGGCGCCAAAGGAGGCTTGGCCAAGGGCGCCGTGGCTAAAGGCAGCGTGGCCAAAGGCGGCGAGGAAAATGGCGGGGCCAGGAAACAGCCTACCAAACTTGAAGATATGTCGCCGGCTATGCAGGCGGAAGTAAAAAGACAGCTTAAGAAGCGAGAGCGAAGAAGAAAGCTTACCGTAGCTACACTTCTTATTGCAGCCGTAGCTTCTTTAGGATACTACATCATCTACTACGTAAACGGCTCAAAGCATAACGACGAGTATAAAGATATTTCTAATTTAGTTGGTTCTAATGCATTGCAGGGGGATACTCCTACAACTGTAACTGCCACTATTAATAACGAAACAAGAACACTTACCGTACTTCCAAAGTACGAAACATTATATAAATCTAACAATAAACTAATAGGTTGGATAAAAATAGCCGATACTAATATTGATTATCCGGTTATGCAGACTACAGATAATGAATATTATCTTAATCATAACTTTGATCAGGAGGAATCTAAGGCAGGAGCCCTCTTCCTTGATTACCAGTGCGACGTAGTTTCTGGCTGTGATAATTACATAATATACGGACATCATCTAAGTAGTGGAGGTATGTTCTCTAAGCTTAGCGACTATCAAAGTAAGTCTTACTATGAGAAGCATAAGTATATTAACTTCGATACTATATACGAAGAAGGTACTTATCAGGTGATGTTTGCATTTCGCTCAAGAGTATACGATTCGGACCAGGTTGTATTTAAGTATTATCAGTTTATCAATGCAACCAGCGAAGAAGAGTTTACATCATATATGAATGAGATGAGAAAAGACTCATTCTACGATACAGGAGTAGAAGCTTACTATGGGGACCAGCTTCTTACCTTATCAACCTGCGATTATAACGAAAAGAATGGCCGATTTGTTGTTGTGGCCAAGAAGATTTATTAATAAGTAAGCATATTTATTCTAGGGGGATAGATATGCGACATAGCCCCTTACAACAGTGGAGGTAAATGATGGCTAAAGCATCTGAGACTAAGAAAAAAAGAAAGTTAAATGCTAAAGGAAGGAAAGTTATAAGAAGATCTATAGCTGGTGTTCTTATGGCATCTGCATTAATAGTTGCTGCTGTACCAGAAGATAAATCTGGTAGTGCTAGTGCTGCGCCTACAAACAATAATGAAGCACTTGATTACGACAAAGATTCCAAACTTGATAGAAATAAGGAAGTTAAAAAACCTGACAATGTTACATATTCATTAGCATTCAATTCGGATCCAACACATCCAGATACCCCATATGAAGCTTATGACGTACGACAGATTGATGGTAACTGGACAATTCTTTCTATGTACGAGTATTTTGTACCATCTGGTTCTAGTACAGGTGCAGGTGTTATCTATAAATATAATGATACTTATAACGTTAGTGAGCTTAACCTTGCATCTAATATCTATTCAGGTTTTATGGTTGTTACGGTAGATGAATATAATACTTATGTTTCTAATTCTATAAATACTCTTAGATTTTACCTTGATGTATCACCATATATACATGGAAGTCAGACTGGTCCTGATGGCAATGGTAATACATATAAAGATGATCCAAACCTTGTTAAGAAGTATCTTCCAGAACAATATAACGAATGGAAAACTCTTTATGATTCCAGGTATTCTGATTGGAAAAAGGATCATCCTGACACAGAACCGTCGTCGCTAGCTGATCTTCAGATGAACCCACTTGATGTCCTTGGTAAGAATATGACTGAGGAAAATAAGAGAATCTATTATTGTGAGAATAATCCTATTACTGGTACAACTGAAATAATGCAGGGATATACCCTTCTTCCTGTAAGAAACTATGCACCTGGTAAGAAGTATCTTGATTTTAGTGGCACAGAAAGAAATATGCCTACTAACGATCAGGTTTATCTTGTTGTTGTTAACGATAATACAGCTGCTACAAATCAGACTGTTGAAGTTGGTGGTTACAAGTTTAGATGGCTCTCTACAAAGGGTATTGAAGCAATCGGTGAAGATGCTTTTAAGGGAACAGAAAAAGTAGATAAGCTTATTGTTGGTAGCGGTATTGCATATATAGGTGACAGTGCTTTCAAGGGTTCATTTATTAAGAATGTTGAATTCTCAGGTGTAACATATATTGGTAACCATGTATTCCAAGATTGTACATATCTTGAAGATATTACCCTTACAAACTCTACAACAACTATCGGTAAGGAGGCTTTTAGGGGATGTAACAAGCTTAAAAAAGTTGAACTTCCTGAAGGTATGAAGAATATTGGATTTGGAGCTTTTGCTTACTGTCCGGTTCTTGAAAGTGTTGATCTTTCAAAGAATGTTAATGGTTGTACTATAGGTGAGTATGCTTTCTATGACTGTACGAAACTTTCATCAGTTACCTTTAATGATGACTATGATTTTGCAATAGGTAAGGCAGCATTTGCTTTATCACCAGGTAATGGTGCTGCATCTCAGCTTACAGAATTTAATTTTCCTAAGACAATTAAAGATTATGTAAGTGCTAAAACTGTTAATGACTATAGTGAAACTAATTACAAGTTATATAATACAGAAAAAAAATACTATACAGCTTCTGACGCTAGTTATACTTCAAGAATAGGTGATTACATACTTGCTAACAGAGATAATCTTAAGATAGTAACTATGCCTGTAAACTTTGGCTCAAGTACTAGTTATGAAGTAGTTCCGCTTAATACATTTGATATGTGTATTAATCTTGAACATGTTGACTTTACAACAGGCTATAACCGTATGGCTTGCTTTGACCCATATCTTTTTGAAGATGTTCAAACAGAAAGTTTTTATGTGTTTGGTCCTGACACATCTCTTTATGCAGATTCTAATCTTAAGTATTTTGCTAACCCTAGAAAGTGTACCTGGGCTACTTCGGAAGATAATTCAGATCCTCCTAATCCTAAGAAAGCAACACAGGTATCTGACTATATACCTTATGTATATTATGCAGATGGTAAGAACCATTATGAAGTTGGTATAGGAGATTACAGATACGAGCTTGAAGTTAATGATTCTAATAATACAGCTTCACTTCTTTCTTGCGAGCTTATTAAGGGTAATGTAACTTCTATTCCAGAATTTACTATTCCTGGTACTGTTGCAAAGTATTCTGTTAAGGATATGGAACCAGGATGTATTTCTGATGAAATTAAAAATAAAATTGTTAAGCTTAATATAGCTGACAATTCTATTGAATCTATAGATGATGGTGTATTCCAGAAATGTGCAATGCTTAAAGAAGTAGACCTTGGCAATTCAGTTAAGTCTATAGGTAAAGATGCTTTTGCAGATAACAGCCTTCTTGAAAAGGTTACAATAGGAGAGAACATCGAAACTATTGGTCAAACTTCTTTTGCAAATAATCCAGCTCTTACGGATGTTATTTTTGAGCATCCTTCAAGTTACGATACCTTCCAGTCTATTGGAACTGATGCTTTTAAAACAACAAGTCCATACTTGTATTTTACAGGTGATATTATTAAGGGATATGCACCTTTTGATTATGCTATGGGTGGCAATGAGATTAATACAGACTCTGTATATATCTGCTATCAGTCACCAGACCCAACAAACTTCAAGGTTCTTAAGGATGATAAGAATGATTGTATAACTCTTATTGATTATCCACATTATGAAGATCTGCCAATTGATGTTAGAACTGCATTTGAAAGTGGTGGTACTACACCTCTTAACACATCTCAGCAGGCTCAACTTGATGCTACAAAGCATCTTGATGTTCCTGACGCTGTAGAATCAATTGATATGCCAGCATTTGTTAACGGTAATAATAATATCAATACAAGAAACTTTATATATATTATTAGTTCTAATAAAGTATTTGGTACTGATTATACTCGTAAAGATGTTTATAGTAATGAGAATCTTACTAATGCATCTAATGAACTTCTTACTAAATATTATGATGCCCAAGGCGGATATCACCCAGGTTTATTCTCAGGTCAGATGGATGAAAATTTTGAACTTGGCAAAGATGGGGATTCTGGTGCTCAGACATGCGTTAAAGGTAATGACTGGATTGAATCTATCCAGATTCCAGGTGTTAAGAAGATACCTGATTATGCATTTGACTCATGCGAAAGATTACAGTCTATTATTGTAGGTCCTGCTCTTGAAGATATAGGTTCTTCAGCATTTGTAAACTGTACAGATCTTGCAAGTATAGGTACTAACGGTAATACAAAATATGATTTTGACAATTATATCTTATATGAGAAACTTCCTGATGGAACATATGAAATAACAACATGTCTTCCAGCAAGAGGTATCGGTATGAGCTCAGATGAAATCTGGGTTGAGACTGCCAATGACCCTAACCTTCCTAATGTATCATCACTTAACGAAGGTGCATTCCAGTCATGTTCTCATATTGCAAAGGTAGACCTTTCAGATACAACAATTGACTCAGTACCTGTTGATACATTCAATGGTTGTAAGACACTTACAGAGGTTATTCTTCCTAAGACTGTATCTAATATTGGTGAGGCTGCATTTGATAATTCTGCACCTGCCCTTGACGTACAGATTCCTTCTAACTCACAGATTTCTGATAAGGCATTTGACCCGGATTCAACTGTAACAATCTGGACTTATAAGGAGTGTAACGTTACTGCCAACTATGATCCTAAGGGATATGACAAGGTATATGTTAAGTTCCTTGGCTCTGAATATGTTATCAAGTTCTTAAATGATGACCTTACACTTTATAAGGCTGTCTATGTATCAGATGGCGGTAATGGATATTATCCAGAGCCAGACCCAACTCCATTACTTGCTGAGCATAATGGATATCAGTTCTCAGGCTGGAAGTTTGATAATGACAATAAGATTTATAACGTAACAGAAAACAGACAGGCAATTGCGGTATTCCATGATGACTCTACTATACATAAGATAAAATATCTCAACGATGACTACTCAGTATTTGAAGAGATAGAAGTTCAGGATGGCGGTAATGGTTACTATCCTGAAAAGACACCTGAACCAAAGGATTCTTCACACAAGGGCTATAAGTTCAGCTACTGGAAGTTCTTTGATGATAATGGTATCAGAAATGTAACGGAAGACAGACAGGCTGTAGCTGTATTCGTTGATGATAATGGTAATACTACTGAGAAAGAAACTACATCTAAGAACTCAGCATCAAGCAATTCTGCATCAGATAACAAGGCTCAGTACAATGTTATCGTTGAAAATGGTGCTGGTTCTGGTACATACGAAGCTGGTAAGGTAGTTACTATTACAGCATACTCAGCTACTAATGGTATGGTATTTGATAAGTGGACAACATCAAATACTGACATAGGCTTTAGTAATGCTAACAATGTATCTACAACATTTATTATGCCTACACACAATGTAAAGGTTACTGCTACATATAAGTCATCTTCAGGTAACTCAGCATCTAAGAATTCAACATCGAATAATAGTGCTAACAACAATAACAGTAACAAGAACAACAATAGCAACAATGGTTCAACCTCGAAGAATTCTACTTCAGGTAATGGTGCTAATAAGAAGGGTAACTCTAATACAGACGTAAGAGTTACTACTGAAGCTATTGATAATAGTAAGAAGAATCTTGCATCTGCTACAGTTGCAGGTTCTACAGATAACTTTGTAATTAAGGTTACTGATTCAGCTGCTGCATCAGCTGCTGTTGAAGAAGCTCTTAAGGCTAAGTACGGCGGAGACATAAGCAATATTAAGTTCGTTGCCTTCGATATATCTCTCTATGATGAGACTGGTACTTATCCAATTGAGAACTATCAGAATCTGGCTGTTACAATTACCCTTCCTATACCAGATGATCTTGTAAGCTACGCTGGTAATAACAAGATTGCTGCTGTAATTAATGGTGCAATCGATGACAAGGCAGTTAAGTTTACAACTATTGATGGTGTACCATGTATGACATTTACAGCTAACCACTTCTCGCCATATACAATCTATGTTGATACATCAAACCTTACTGGCGGAGATCTGGATGCAACACCTAAGACTGGTGATGGTATAGCACCTAAGTGGTTCTTAGCCCTTGGGCTTGCAGCATTCTCAGGAGTACTTTTCTTCTGGAAAGATAAGAAGCTGCTTCCTCAGAGTGCTAAATAATATTTGGATGATTTTATGACAAAGAAGAAATTAATTCTTTCAATTTCATTACCTATACTTGCTCTTGTTGTAGCCATAGGCTTAGCAGGAGGGTATTTCTCAAAGGCAGATTCTACTGACTTTGTTATTTCTAATGGCGTATTGTCGAAATATACAGGAACCGCTGAGAATGTAGTTATCCCAGAGAATGTTACAGAGATTGGCTCTGATGCATTCTCTGGTAATCCTTACATTAAAACTGTTAAATTCCCTAAGAAAATAGAAAAGATTGATTCGAGAGCATTTCAAACTTGTATAGCACTTGAGTCTATTGAGATTCCTGATACTGTTACAAAGATTGATTCTTCAGCATTTGCAGAGTGTAAGAATCTTAAGTCTGTTAAAATTGGTACAGGAGTAACATCTATTGGAGATGGTATCTTTTCTTCATGTATGAATCTTGAAAAGGTTGATGTTGTTTCTGGAAATTCAGCTTTTCAGTATAAGGACGGGGCTATCTATACTAAGGATATGACTGGTCTTATATCTTATATGCCAGGTAATAAGAATGCCAAGTATAATATGCCTGATACTGTAACATCTATATCTGAGTATGCATTCTCAGGATGTCAGCATCTTAAGGAACTTCGCCTATCTACAGGTATATCAAAGATTCCTTCCAATGCATTCTACAATGCAGTTTCTCTTGAGCATGTAATTATAAACGAGCCTACTAAGGAAATTGGCTTTACTTCATTTAAGAACTGTACTGGACTTAAGGAAGTTGAACTTCCTATGTCTATTAATAATATTTATGACAATGCCTTCGATGACTGTAATGAAGGGGTATACTTTAGATGTCTCGATACTTCATATGCAGCTTCATATGCTAGAAACAGAGGATTTAATGTAACTTCTGTTTGCACTTATGTTTTAGAAGAAGATAATACTAATACAAATTCTAGTCAGAACGCTGTATCAGATAATAATACTGCTAATAATAATGGACAGGATACTCCAACTAATAACATGTCATCAGATGCTGTATCAAGTCTTGTTCAGAAGATAGCTGGTGAGCCAGGATATGATAAAGCGCAGGCGCCAGCTAATGATGATTCCTCAGTTATGTATGGTAACGGTGTTATAGTTTCTGACAAAGTATTTGTTATGACTAATGGTATGAAGGTTACTGATGGTAAAGACCTTGGTAATAGCCAGTCATCTACTACAAGTTCTTCAGCAAGTGGCAGAATAGAGAACTATCAGTATTACAACTCAGATATGACTTCATATGACTTTAGTGATTCTGGCGTAAATACTATTGGAACTTTAGCATTTGCCAGATCGGATTTAAAGTCGGTCAATATACCTTCTAATATTATTTCTATTGAGTATGGTGCTTTCTATCACTGCGATAGTCTTGAAGAAATCAATATTCCTTCAAGTGTTGTAAGTGTAGAAGCTTATGCATTCAACCATACACCTTGGTATGACAAATGGTTAGCTTCTGGAGAGAAGTTTTTGATTGTTGGTGATGGTGTGTTATACTCTTATAATGGTCAGGATGAAGATTTAGTAATACCTGACGGAGTTAAGTTTATTGCGCCGGCAGCATTTTCAGGACATAGCGAGATTAAATCCGTTACATTCCCTGATTCTTTGAAGGCTCTTGGTGATAACTCTTTCTATAACACAAATATAGAGACTATCAACAATCTTGGTGATAACGTGGTTACTTACGGTAACAGCGGACTTAACAGATAAAATATATCCTTGCCAAAGGATTAACTAAATAAAAATTAAGGGAGACTTACTACAATGGCAAAAATTCAGATGACAACTCCACTTGTTGAGATGGATGGAGACGAGATGACAAGAATCTTATGGAAGATGATTAAGGATGAACTCCTTCTTCCATATATAGACCTTAAGACAGAGTATTACGATCTTGGTCTTGAGCATAGAAATGAGACAGATGATCAGGTTACTAAAGATTCAGCTGAGGCTACTAAGAAATATGGTGTAGCAGTTAAATGTGCAACTATCACACCTAATGCTGCTCGTATGGATGAGTACAAGCTTAAAGAGATGTGGAAGTCTCCTAACGGTACAATCAGAGCAGCTCTTGATGGTACTGTATTTAGAACACCTATTATCGTTAAAGGTATCGAACCATGTGTAAAGAACTGGAAGCAGCCTATAACACTTGCTCGTCACGCTTATGGTGATGTATATAAGAATACTGAAATCAAGGTTAATGGCCCTGGACAGGCATATCTTGTATTCGAGGGTGAAGATGGAACAGTAAGTAAAGAACTTATCCATGATTTCAAGGGTAGCGGTGTACTTCAGGGTATCCACAATACAGATAAGTCAATCTCAAGCTTTGCCAGAGCATGCTTTAATTATGCGCTTGAGCTTAAGCAGGATCTTTGGTTCGCTACAAAGGATACTATTTCTAAGAAATATGATCACAACTTCAAGGACATCTTTAATGAAATCTTTGAGGCTGAATATAAGGACAAATTTGAGAAGGCTGGTATTGAATACTTCTACACACTTATCGATGATGCAGTTGCAAGAATCATGAAGTGTAAGGGTGGTCTTATCTGGGCTTGTAAGAACTATGATGGAGACGTTATGTCAGATATGGTTTCTTCAGCATTCGGTTCACTTGCTATGATGACTTCTGTACTTGTATCTCCAGACGGACTTTTCGAGTATGAAGCTGCACACGGTACAGTTCAGAGACACTACTACAAGCACCTTAAGGGTGAAGAGACATCTACTAACTCAGTAGCTACAATCTTCGCTTGGACAGGAGCACTTAAGAAGCGTGGTGAGCTTGATGGTATTGCTGAGCTTTCAGCATTTGCAGATAAGCTTGAGAAGGCTACTATTGCAACAATTGAATCAGGAAAGATGACTAAGGACCTTGCTCTTATTACATCTCTTGAGAATGTTGAAGTTCTTAACAGCCAGAACTTTATTAAGGCAATTAAGGAAACACTTGAGAAGAGCTTATAATTTGTTCTTGTTTATAGAAAAGGATTTATAAATGTCTAGAACAGATGATGTATATAAACCAGCCCTGTCTGGTAAAAAGATACCTTTACTTCCTCTTGATAATAAATGGTACAAGCTTATGAGTGGTTATACCATGACTGAGCAGATGGTAGCCGACGAAGAGGAGATTAAAGAGCTTCTTAAAAAGCAGGGCAGGCTTAATACTTCACTTAAAGAATTAAAAAAGAAAAAGAATCATTTGATGGCTCAGATAGTTGGTAACATGGATGAAGAAGCTGGTTCCACTATGGATGACATAAAGGAACAGATTGAAGAATGTAACCGTACTATGGACGAGTACATGGATGAACTTATAGATATTCCAAAGCTACTTAATGAGATTAACTATCGTCTTATGCTTGGGACTATGGAGCTTTGCTACGATTCTATTAAGACTAACACCGATGCTATTAATGAGATAGGTGACTGGATTGATAATATTCGCAAAGAACTAAAGCTTAATGTTGTTAGGAAACAGGAGAAGGAATATAAGAATCAGCAGATATATTCCTACATGCATGACATATTTGGAGCAGATGTTATAGATATCTTCGATATGAAATACAATCCTGAATCTGAACATGTGATTAAATGAGATACGCTATTGATGCCTTTAAGGCAAAAGAAGTTGAATCTAATACCATTAACAATATAGGAGTGCCGTCTCTAGTACTTATGGAGAGGGCAGCTCTTTTTGTGTATGAAGAGTCTTTGAAGTTATATGAAACAGGGGCAGTTGCTTTCTGTGGTATGGGTAACAATGGTGCAGATGGTATAGCTGCTGCCAGAATGTTACTTCTTGATGGAAAGAAGACTTTGGTTGTTATGGTAGGGGATATTTCAAAGCAGTCTCTAGAAAATAAGACTCAGCTTGAGATTTATACTAAGCTGGGTGGGGAGCCTTTATATGTGTCGCCTGCTAATATGGATTTAGATGATGTTTTTGAAAATGTCAAATCTAGACTTAGCGACTTTAATCTTATTATAGATGGTCTTTTCGGTATAGGTTTATCAAGAGAAGTTGGTGGGGTATTTCGTAAGATTATTGAATTTATTAATAAACTTAAAGAAGATGCTTCTGATAAGTATTCTGTTTTATCTGTTGATATAGCTTCGGGTTTATCTACAGATACAGGACTTGTTCTTGGGGCTGCCGTTAAAGCAGATTATACATATACATTTGGTTATAGTAAGCTTGGTCATTTAATAGGCGATGGCCTTAAATATACAGGAAAGCTTCTTTGTAAGGATATTGGAATAGTTCAGGATGAGAACATAATTAATTCTGAGACTGGCTGCCAGGTTCTTGAAGAAGAAGATAGCCATAAACTTTTGCCGGTTCGCGACATAGCTGGAAATAAGGGAACGTTTGGTAAGGTTCTTGTTGTTGCTGGATGCGATGATATGCCAGGAGCTGGGATACTTGCTTCTAAGTCAGCATTTAAGGCTGGCTGCGGTATGGTTAAGCTTTTAACCTCTTGCTCAGATAGAACTAGTCTTATGACAGCACTTCCAGAAGCTATGGCAACTGTATATGGCCAAGATTTTGAAGAGGATTTTAAGGCAGGATTTGATTTTTCAGATATATGCATTATAGGTCCAGGTCTTGGCAAGTCTGATCTTAGCAAGAAGGTTTTAGAATATACAGTTCTTAACTATACTAAAACTTTGATTATAGATGCAGATGGATTAAATATCTTATCTGATAATATCGAACTTTTGGCAAAACGTTTAGAAGCAGGATATAAAACTATAATTACTCCTCATCCAGGAGAATTCAAAAGACTCTTTGGAATTAAGGATAAAGAATATCAGGATGTAAATTACTGCAAGGAGATTGCCTCTAAGTACGGCTTGGTACTTGTAGCTAAAGATGCAAGAACTATTGTAACAGACGGTAGGCAGGCATACATCAATATTTCAGGATCCGATGCTCTTGCAACAGCTGGTAGCGGAGATGTGCTTACTGGAATAATTGCAGCTATGGTTCTTGGCAATAAAGAGACTCTATTAGTTAAAAGCGTTGCTTATGGTGTATACCTTCATGGCGCAGCTGGAAGTCTTATGGGGGCTGAAGAAACAACTTACTCCGTTACAGCCAGCGACATAATTGAAGGCATAAGCAGGTATATAAATCAGGTTATAAAAGGATAAGGGACTTTGAAAAGTAGCAGATTTAAGAAAAATGAAGACCTTCAGGAAGATGACAAACTTGAAGGTGAAATATTATCCATAGTAAACGAGGGTACTGATAACGGTGCTATTAAGGAAAGCGAAGCAAGGATGATTTCCAACATCTTCGCCCTTGATGATACCAGTGCAGGCGAGATAGCAACAAACAGAGGTATGATTGTGTCTGTTGATTTGTCTATGACTATTAAAGAGGTTATAGATATTATGCTTAATCATTCATTTTCAAGATATCCTGTTCTTGATGGGGATATAGACCATATTGTTGGTATCCTTCACTTAAAGGATGTCTTTAAAGCTTATAACAACTCATCTAAGGACGATTTTGTTCTCTCTAGCAGAAAGGACATAATCCGTAAGGCTAAGTTCGTTCCTGAAAACAAGGTAATCAACAAGCTCTTTAGAGAGATGCAGGTTTCTAAAACCCAGATGGTTATTGTGGTTGACGAGTACGGTCAGACAACAGGTATCGTCTCTATGGAGGATATACTAGAACAGATAGTTGGTAATATCCAGGATGAGTATGATGAAGACCAGCACCTTATCCAGAAGAATGCCGGCCAAAAATCATTTAAGATAGATGGTTTTGCCCCACTTGAAGAGGTTGAGAACCTTCTTGGTATCTCATTTGGACAGACTAATTTTGATACTATTAATGGCTATCTTACAGACAAGCTGGGACATATACCAGCCCAGGAAGATAAATCATTTATTTTCACCTTTGATAATTATGAGTTTCAGATTACAGAAGTTGAGGACAAATGCATCAAACAGGTAGTAGCTATGCCCTTATCTGTAAAGGCTTCAAAGGTTGAATGATTCACATAAAAATGATAAAATTTTGATGATTAATTTATATGGAGGAATATTATGTCAGGACATTCAAAATTCGCTAACATTAAGCACAAGAAAGAAAAAAATGATGCAGCAAAGGGAAAGATTTTTACAATCATCGGTAGAGAAATTGCTGTAGCTGTTAAGGAAGGCGGACCTGATGTTGCTAATAACTTTAAGCTTGCCCAGGTAGTTGCTAAGGCTAAGGCTAACAATATGCCTAACGATACTATTGAAAGAGGTATCAAGAAGGCTGCTGGTGATGGCAATGCCGTTAACTACGAACAGGTTGTATACGAAGGATACGGACCAAAGGGTATTGCTATTATCGTAGAGGCTCTTACAGATAACAAGAACAGAACTGCTGCCAATGTAAGAAGTGCATTTACTAAGGGTAAAGGCTCAATTGGTACACAAGGCTGCGTGTCATATATGTTTGATAAAAAGGGACAGATTATTATTGCTAAGGAAGACTGTCCACTTGATAGCGACTCACTTATGGAGAAGGCTATCGAAGCTGGAGCTGATGACTTTAATGAGGAAGAAGATTCATACGAAATCATCACTGATCCAGATGCATTTGAAGAGGTTGCTAAGGCGTTAGAGCCACTTAAGCTTCCAATCGCATCTTCAGAGATTACTATGATTCCTCAGAATTATGTATCTCTTACAGATGAGGAAAGTGTTAACCAGCTTCAGAGAACACTTGATTTACTTGATGAAGATGATGACGTTCAGAACGTTTATACTAACTGGGAAGAGGAATAATTGACGATGGACGTTCTTTATATTGTAGTTCCATGTTACAACGAGGAAGAGGTTCTTCCTCTTACAATTCCAGAATTTAAGAAAACTATTGTTGATCTTGTAACTAAGGGGAAGATATCTCCTCTTAGCAGGATTTTATTTGTAAACGATGGTTCTAAAGATAAGACATGGGAGATTCTTGAAAAAGAGCACCAGGAAGATGAGAAAGTTTTAGCTCTCAAACTTGCTAGAAATGCTGGCCATCAGAATGCCCTTCTTGCAGGTCTTAGCGTGGCTAAAGAGAAGGCTGATATCATGGTAACTATTGACGCCGATCTTCAGGATGACATTACTAAAGTAGAGGATATGGTTGATGAATATCATAATGGCTGCCAGATAGTTTACGGTGTTCGTGACAATAGAAAGAGCGATTCATTCTTTAAGAGATTTACAGCACAGGGCTTCTATAAGTTTATGAACAGAATGGGAGTAGAGACTATCTATAACCATGCTGATTACAGACTTATGAGCAAGATTGCTGTAGAAGAACTTTCAAAATATACAGAAGTCAATGTTTTCCTTCGAGGTATGGTACCTCTTCTTGGATACAAGACTTCCTGTGTTTACTACAGCAGAAGTAAGAGAGAAGCAGGAGAATCTAAGTATCCACTTAAGAAGATGCTTTCATTTGCATTTGATGGTATTACATCATTTAGTATCAAGCCAATTAATATGATTGTTGGTCTTGGTGTATTTGTGCTTTTCGTATGTATACTTGCTGCAGTATACGCATTTATTTCTTACTTTACAGGAAATACAGACAGTGGCTGGACTTCACTTATTCTTTCAATATGGTTTATTGGAGGAATCCAGCTTTTATCAATAGGTGTTATTGGTCAGTATATTGGAAAGATATACAAGGAAGTTAAGAGAAGACCAAAGTACAATATTGAAACTGTCCTTGATGATAATAATAAAAATAACTAACGGGGTTATTATATGGTTCAGGCTAAAAGTAAATTTACATATTTTACATGGGTATTATATTTAGTGCTTCTTCTTGGCACTATTATGGTTACTAGCTACGGTCTTACTGAGAAGATGGGCAATACTGGTGATATTATGTTCATCGGTATGGGGCTTCTTGGTATTATTTTCTTTGTACTTGCTATTAACCTTATAGCATTTGTTATTAAGAAGTTATTCCCTATGAATGGCAACTTTAGCCTGAGTAATAACTATACTGAGGTTATATTAGTTGTATTTATTACAGTTCTTTCTTTCATGATTCGCTTTATATACCTGGCAAATCAGAAGGGAACTATTTCAGGTTCTACTAACCTTTACAACACCGCAGTTCTTATGAACTTTAACTGTATCGACTTTGCATCTAATGGTGAAAGAATCTATACAAGAGTTATATCTTTCTTATTCTCAACATTTGGTAAGAAAGAAGTTATAGCTATGTACTTCCAGGTAGCTCTTCAGGTTATTATGGTACTTTCGCTTTAT
Organism: Lachnospiraceae bacterium NC2008; assembly: GCA_000687675.1. Lineage (GTDB taxonomy): Bacteria > Bacillota > Clostridia > Lachnospirales > Lachnospiraceae > NK4A136. The sequence continues at coordinate 80,062 of JHWS01000002.1, forward strand.
ATAACTTTAAGAAGTCTTATAGGTATGTTCTCAGGTGCTGTTGCTACCTGTATATTTACCTTTATCCCTTATATTTATTCTAATATTTCACATATTGATTCTGAGGGATTCGTAGCTATGTTCAATGCTGTAGCTATATTATTTATCACTCTTGGAGTTAAGTATGCTAATAAGCCAGAACATAATCCTGCACAGTTTATAGGTTTCCTTGTAGCAGGAGGTCTTCTTGGTGGTTTTAGCGGCTTCCTTGATATATCAGGTCTTTGCCTTATAGTTCTTGGTATAAGCCTTATTATCTGGGGACAGAGAAATGATGAAGCTGTTACTGGATTTAATCCTGTAATTCTTATACTTACATTCCTGGTTACTTACATAGCAGGATTTGTACTTTCGTATATGTTCCTTGGTGGTTCATCAATAGATTCATTTGTTAATGTAATCATTAATGATTTCAATGGTTACATAGGCGGTATAAAGATGAATCTTTATATTAACAGCCCTGCTTATGCTACATATTCAGCAATTATTATTGTTGGTTTTGCTGTTATTTGGGCTGAAAGAATCTTTAACTGCCAGAGAGATCTTGGTTCACCATTTGTACTTTATGGTTTCTTACTTGCACTACTTTCATTCCTTAGTATTAGTTCAACTAATCTTGGATTCTTTACAACATATGTATGGTGCATATTTGCAAGTATAGGTATTGCAAGTTTATCTGATAAGTCACTTGATGACGATTACGAATATATAAGAGAACGTGAGAAGGCTAGAAGCCACGCCCTTGCTGATAAGAGAGCCTATAAGAACAATATCAGAAGTAAGGTTAAGGCAGCTAAGATTGATGCTTCAGCTGCATCTACTGATATTAGTTTAAATTCTAAAAAAGACGAAGTACCTACACTTGATTTCCTTACAGAGAACAAGGATGAGTACGCAAGAAAGATAGAAGAAGAAAGAAGACTAGCTAAAGAGGCTGAAGAAGCTAAGAAGGCTAGTAGCAATAGTAAGTCTAAGATCAAGGATAATGGAACTTCTAAGCCATCTAAGGCTTCAGAACTAGCTAAGAATGTAGAGGCTCCTAAGCCTGTGGCTGCTCCAAAGCCTGCTGAGACTCCAAAGCCAGTTGAAGCTCCAAAGCCAGTGGAAACTCCAAAGCCAGTGGAAACTCCAAAGCCAATAGAGACTCCAAAGCCAGTGGAGACACCAAGACCAGCTACACCTAATCCTAGACCTAGAGTTAGCGCACCCGTACCAGCACCTATTCCAGCTGCACCAGCCCCTGCGCCAGTTCCATCACCAGTGCCAGCACCTATTCCAGCAGCACCTACTCCAGCACCTGCACCTGTTGCTGCACCTAAGCCAGAAGCACCTATTCCAGCTGCACCAGCGCCAGCGCCAGCACCTATACCAGCAGCGCCTACTCCAGCACCTGTATCAGCGCCTGCACCTGTTGCTGCACCTAAGCCAGAAGCACCAGCTCCAGCGCCTGCACCAGCTGCGCCAACACCAGCTCCTATGCCTAAGACTGAAGAAGTTGTTGCTCCTACACCGGTTGTACCAACACCAGCACCTGCTGCTGAGAAGAGCCAGGAAGTTCAGGCTAAGATTAATTCTAAGCCTACAGTTGATAACTCAAAGACTAAGCCTGTTACTGATAATACTCAGACTGAGAATACAGAAAATCCTGATGTTCCAGCTGTTACACCAGCTTCAGCACCTGAAAACAAGGCTGAATCTCCATATATTCCTGTTATGAAGTTTGGTAGAAGAAAGGATTATAAGACTGCCGTAGTTAAGACTGGTAATGAGAATCCTATTATCAACCATGATGGTGAAAAGGTTAAGCCTAATACAGTTGATTTAAGTGGCACAAGAATAGTAGAAGCAAGTTCGCTTACTGGACTCAAGAAGAACGAGCCTATTCACAACCCACTTCCTACACCAAAGAAACATGTTCCAAAGGACATGGATTATGATGTAATTATTGCTGATAATGATATGCACTTTGATTTAGTTGATCTTAAAGATAATGACTACTTCGATATTAACTAGTGCATAGATACATATATGAACGGAGATCCTTAAATTGGCTTCATCCACTAAAAGAACCGGACGTAAACCTTCCGGTTCAGGGACAAGTAAAAAAAGAACAAATAGTAATACTAGAAAGCCTTCATCATCTAAAGGAAGGTCTTCTTCTAATAAAAACAACAAACCAGCAAGAAAAGATGTAGATACAGGTATTAAGCAGGAGGCAGTTGTATTCCTCCTTGCTTTAGCTGTAATTTTTATTTTTCTATGTATGATTGGTGTTGTGAAAGGCTCTTTTGGTCCTATGATCAAGTATCTTATACTTGGTCTATTTGGCGTTCTTGGCTATCTTGTGCCACTTTTACTGGGACTTTGTATAGTCTTTAAGATGATGAATAAGGCCAACACAGTAGCTACACTTAAGCTTATTTGCTTTATAGTTCTTATCTTTATGGTAGGAGTTATACTTTCACATATTACAGGTATACCTGTTAAGGATATTGCTAAAGAGAAGAACATTATTGGTGAACTTTATAACCTCCAGACAGGCGGCGGTGTAATATTTGGTCTTGTAGCTCTCTTATTATTTAAGATGCTTGGTAATGGTGGTTCTATCTTCTTTGCAATAGCCATACTTATTGTTTGTATTATTGTTCTTACTGAGAAGTCATTATTTGCTCTTGTTTCTTCTTTAACAGAAAGAGATGAAGATGATGAGGAATACTATGACGAAGAGGAAGAACCAGTAAGAAATGAGAAGCCAGTAAAGAAGAAGGAAGTTCTTAAATCTGATGCAGCATTTAATAACTACTTTGATGAAAGCAGCAAGGATAAGAAGCCTAAGATTAGGGAGATTCTTCCAGAAAAGAAGAAGGATGAACTTTCTGATACAGCTAAGATTCCTGAACTTTCAGAGATTAATTCTGCTTTAGAGAAAGAACAGGCTAAGAGAAAAGAACCTTCTTTAGATGATTTTAATTTCAATCCTAGAATTAAGAAGGATGATATACACGAAATTACACTTAGAAACTTTGCTGACGAGGCACCTATTAGTGCTGGTATGGCAAATCTTGGTCATATAGATAATAAGACATTAGAGAAGGCAGGCCTTGCTTCAGATAATGATATTTTATCTGCCAGCATAGCTCACGCAGCTGAAGAAGATACTTCTAAGGCTGTAGCATTCAGCACTAAAGAAGCTTCAAGTTTAGATAAGTCAGCAGAGGATAAGACCGAAGAAGATGAGAAGGTTCTTGTAAAAGAAGATGAATTTGATATTAAGCCTATTTCTTATGAGGATAAAGCTGAGTTTGAAGAGAATAGCGCAGCAGAAACTCCTATACCTACTCCTGCGCCAACTCCAGCTCCAACGCCTATAGAAACTCCAGGTGAGGAACATGATTTATTTGTAGATCAGAACCGTCTTAAGAACATGGTTAATCCTACAACAGAGAGAACTCATGCTGCTAATAATGACAAAATTGAAATATATGATAAGCCGGTAAAACCTGCACCTAAACCTAAGAAACCATATAAGAAGCCTTCTATTGAACTTCTTAAAAAGGGAGATTCAAAGACTAAGGGAGATTCAGATGAGGATCTCAAGAAAACAGGTATCTTACTTGAAGATACACTTAAGGTATTTGGTGTAGATGCAAGAGTTTCTGATATTTGTCAGGGACCATCAGTTACAAGATTCGAAATCGAGCTTGCTGTTGGTGTTAAGGTTAATAAGATTACAAGTCTTGCAGAAGATCTTAAACTTCGCCTTGCTGCTCAGGATATTCGTATGGAAGCACCTATTCCAGGTAAGTCTGCTGTAGGTATTGAGATTCCTAATAAAGTGGCAAGCGGGGTAGCATTTAGAGACTTAATCGAAAGTAAGAAGTATAAAGAATCTACTTCTAATCTGACATTTGCAGTTGGTAAGGACATATCGGGAGATACTATAGTTGCTGATATTGCCAAGATGCCACATATGCTTATAGCAGGTGCTACTGGTTCAGGTAAGTCAGTATGTATCAATACTCTTATTATGAGTATTCTTTATAAGTCTAGTCCTGATGATGTTAAGCTTATTATGATTGACCCTAAGGTTGTTGAGCTTAGCGTATATAATGGCATACCTCATCTTATGCTTCCGGTTGTAACTGACCCAAGAAAGGCCAGTGCAGCACTTGCGTGGGCAGTTAACGAGATGACAAAACGATATAAGGCATTTGCAGATTTCGGTGTTAGAGACCTTAAGGGCTTTAATGAGAAGGCGAGAGAGGCTAACAATCCTGAATATCCATATATGCCTCAGATTATCGTTATCGTTGACGAGCTTGCTGACCTTATGATGGTTGCCAAGAATGATGTTGAAGAATCAATCTGTAGACTGGCTCAGCTGGCCCGTGCTGCAGGTATCCATCTTATAATTGCAACTCAGCGTCCATCAGTTGACGTTATTACAGGTCTTATTAAGGCTAATATGCCATCAAGAGTAGCATTTAAGGTATCAAGTGGTGTGGACTCAAGAACCATACTTGATAGCGTAGGTGCAGAGAAGCTTCTTGGTAAGGGCGATATGCTTTTCTACCCACAGGGTATGAGCAAGCCACTTAGAGTTCAGGGAGCATTTGTATCAGATGGAGAAGTTGCTGGAGTAGTTGATTATCTAAAGCAGAATTATGCTTCGGATGATTATGATAAATCTATTGAGAATGAGATTAACTCCCTTGCAGGTGGTAATGGCGGTGACCAAGGCGGTCAAGGCACATCTAGCGGTGATGGAGATGAGTTTGACGAACTTTTTGAGAAGGCTTGTTATCTGGTTCTTGATAAGGAAAAGGCTTCAAGTGGTATGCTTCAAAGAGTTTATAAGATAGGCTTTAACAGAGCAGCCAGAATCATCGACCAGATGGAAAGTGCAGGTATCGTAGGTCCTGAAGAAGGAACAAAACCTCGAAAGGTACTTGTTACAGAAATAGAACTTGCTAGTATATTAAATCAATTAAATAAATAAGTGGAGGACGTTATGAAATCAGATCTTGAAATTGCACAGAGTGCAGAAATGTTACCTATCTCTAAGATAGCTGAAAGTATTAATCTTTCAGAGGAAGATTATGAATGCTATGGAAGATATAAGGCTAAGATTTCCGATTCTTACATTCGAAAGATTGAAGGGAATAAAGATGGCAAGCTTATCTTAGTTACAGCTATTAATCCAACTCCAGCTGGAGAAGGAAAGACTACAACATCTGTTGGTCTTGCTGATGCTTTCCATAAGCTTGATAAGAAAGTTATGCTTGCACTTCGTGAGCCTTCACTTGGACCTTGCTTTGGTATGAAGGGCGGCGCTGCAGGTGGCGGCTATGCTCAGGTTGTTCCTATGGAAGAAATCAACCTTCATTTTACAGGTGACTTCCACGCAATAACTTCAGCTAACAACCTTTTAGCAGCTCTTATTGATAATCATATCCAGCAGGGCAATGAACTTCAGATTGATACAAGACAGATTCTCTGGAAGAGATGTCTTGATATGAATGACAGATCACTTCGTAATGTTGTTGTTGGTCTTGGTGCAAAGACAGATGGTTTCGTTAGAGAAGACCACTTTGTTATAACTGTTGCATCAGAAATCATGGCTATATTCTGTCTTGCTAATAATATGGCAGACTTAAAGGAAAAGCTTGGTAATATTATCGTTGCTTATAACTTATCAGGTCAGCCTGTAACTGCAAAGGAAATCGGTGCAGTTGGTCCTATGGCAGCACTTCTTAAGGATGCAATTAAGCCTAACCTTGTACAGACACTTGAGCATACACCTTGTCTTATTCACGGTGGTCCATTTGCAAATATTGCTCATGGATGTAACTCAATTATTGCTACTAAGACAGCTCTTAAGATGGCTGATTATACTATTACAGAAGCTGGATTTGGCGCAGATCTTGGTGCTGAGAAGTTCCTTGATATTAAGTGTAGAAAAGCAGGACTTAAGCCTGATGTAGCTGTTCTTGTTGCAACAATCAGAGCTCTTAAGTATAACGGCGGTATTCCTAAGGATCAGCTTAGTACTCCAAATATTGATGCTCTTAAAAAGGGTAGCGTTAACCTTCTTAAACATATTGAAAACCTTAAGAAGTATAACCTTCCTGTTATTGTTGCCATCAATGCATTTGTCTCAGATTCTAAGGAAGAAATCGAATTCCTTGAGAATATCTGTAAGGAAAATGATGTTAAGTTTACTCTTTCAGATGTATGGGCAAAGGGCGGCGAAGGCGCTGTAGAGCTTGCTAATATGATTATGGAAACAGTTGATGGCAAGGAAAGTAGCTTTAAGCCACTTTATGAAGATGAGCTTTCACTTGAAGATAAGATTAGCAAGGTTGCTAAAGAGATATATGGCGCTGATGGAGTTTCATATTCATCAACAGCTGTTAAGAATCTTAAGAAGATTAATGAACTTGGATTTGGTAATTTACCAATCTGCGTTGCTAAAACTCAGTACTCACTTTCTGATGATCCAACACTTCTTGGAAGACCTTCAGGATTTGAGATTACAGTTAGAGACGTATACGTATCAGCAGGTGCTGGTTTCGTAGTAGTACTTACAGGCGATATTATGACTATGCCTGGTCTTCCTAAGTCTCCACAGGCTTACAAGATTGACGTAGACGATAACGGAGTAATTAAGGGATTATTCTAGTTCCTTAATTTTAGGCATACAACTGGAAAGGAAGGACACATATGGCAAATATAATTGATGGAAAGTTAATTAGTACACAGATTAAGGATGAGCTTAAGGAAAAGGTTGCTAACCTTAAGAAAGAGGGCAAGCAGATTACACTTGCTGTTATTCAGGTTGGTAATGATCCTGCATCAACAGTATATGTTGGTAATAAGAAGAAGGCTTGTGAATATATTGGAATCAATTCTCTTGCCTATGAACTTCCGGAAGATATAACAGAAGAAAGCTTACTTAAAACTATCGAAGAGCTTAATAATGATGACAAGGTTAATGGTATCTTAGTTCAGCTTCCTCTTCCAAAGCATATTGATGAGGACAAAGTTATTAAGACTATCGCTCCTGAGAAGGACGTTGATGGTTTCCATCCATCATCAGTTGGAGCACTTCTTATAGGTCAGGAAGGTTTCCTTCCTTGTACACCAGCTGGTATTATCCAGCTTATTAAGCGTTCTGGTATAAGCATAGAAGGTAAGGAATGTGTTGTAATTGGTAGAAGTAATATCGTAGGTAAGCCTATGGGGGTACTTCTTTTAAGAGAAAACGGAACAGTTACTATTACACACTCTAAGACAAAGAATCTTAAGAAAGTATGTAAGAGAGCTGATATATTAGTAGTTGCTATAGGTAAGCCAAAGATGATAGATGCGTCATATGTTAAAGACGGAGCTGTTGTTATTGATGTTGGTATTCATAGAAATGCTGATAACAAGCTTTGCGGCGACGTTGACTTTGACAGCGTTGAGAAAGTGGCTTCTTATATCACACCAGTTCCAGGCGGAGTTGGTCCTATGACAATTGCTATGTTAATGCAAAACTGCGTAAACAGTGTGAGGTAATACTAGATTATGATCTGTCCAAATTGTGGATTTGAAATGAAAGATGAAGATTTATACTGCGAGAACTGCGGCCAGGAGATACATATTGTACCTCTTTTTGAGCCTGAGATTGAGCAGTCTATAACAGATAATCTTTCAAATATTGAGATTCAACCAGGTGAATATAATGGCTATGGCGATGAGTATTCTGATGCTGAGTTTGTAGAAGGTCAGTCAGATGAAGAATACTACGCTGAAGATGGCCAGTATGCTGATGAATACGAAGGGGAAGAGTACCCTGAAGAAGGCGAATATTCTGAAGAATACGAAGACCAGGAATATGCTGAAGATGAGTATTTAGAAGAAGAGCCTGCTGAAGATGAATATTCAGAAGAAGAATACTCTGATGAGGAATATGATGATGAGTATTACGAAGATGAATATGACGAGGAATACTCTGACAGAGATTATTCAGATGATGATTACGATGATGAAGATGACGACTTCGATGAAGAATTCTCAGCTGATCCATTTGATGACTTTGAATATGAATCAGAACTTATCAGAAAGTTTGTAGAATTCATGCGTAATAGCCGTGCCAAGTGGCTTATTATTGCTGGAATAGCTGTTGTTTTTATAGCTATTGGTGTATTAGTATTCCTTGGCTTTAATAAGATTAGAAAGGCTAATTCTATCGATTACCAGTATCAGCAGGCTATGGAAGCTGCTATGGATGGAGATTATGACACTGCTATCAAGTATCTTGATAAGGCAATTAGTCTTGATCCTGATGATTATTCTAAGAAGCTTTTACTTGCTGACTATTACTTTAAGAATAACAATCCAGATTCTGCAATTCTTACTTTATGGGAAGTTATTAGAGGCGGCGGAGATACTGCTGCCAGCGCATATAAGAAGATGGTTGAATACTACGCATCCCTTCAGGATTATGCAATGATTAATACTATCCTTAAGGAGTGCACTATTACCAGCGTACTTGATGAATATCAGGAGTATCTTGCTTTAGAGCCTACATTTAGTCAGGAAGAAGGAACTTATGACGATATTGTCACTTTGGAGCTTTCTTCTAATACTAACGGTACTATCTACTATACAACTGATGGCTCTGAACCTAATGAAAGCAGCCAGGTATATACAGTTCCTATTGTTATGGAAGACCTTGGCCAGCATACAATCAATGCTTATTTTGTTAATTCATATGGAATAAAGTCTGATGTTATTAGAAAGTCTTATCTTATTGATATTGTACAGCCTAATGCACCTAATGTACTTCTTGAAAGTGGAACATATGACTTCCCTATTCCTATTGAAGTAGATGTTCAGAGATACTGTGATGTTTACTACACAACAGATGGAACACCACCTAACCTTAACAGTTTGATGTATGAGTCACCTATCTATATGCCTATTGGATCAAGTCACTTTATCTTTGTGGCATTTTCACAGGAAAGCAAGCAGGGTGATATTACAGAATGTGATTACAACCTTAACATTGATTCAGAAGTTGATTTTGAAGAGGTTTATACAAAGCTTCTTGCATATGACTTATTAACTGGTAAATCTGTTGATATGGATGGTCATATGGCTGCATCAACTACTAAGTATAACTATACAATTACCAATGCTATTACTTATAACAAAGACGGTTCATTATTCCTTTTAGACCACGGCCAAGAAGGTATCGATGTTGAAGAGGATGAAAAGTCTGACGTTGAAAAGGCAAAAGAAGTTGACCTTGATGATATAGAGATTTACTTCATAGTTACAGAAGCTATGGTTGATGTATATGGCAATTCTATGAAGACTGGTACATATTATCTTGTTGATACTGAGGAAGGCAAGATATATATGACTGGCAAGGATGATGAGGGTATCCTTACTAAGGGAGAGGAAATTGATCCTAACCTTATGATTGCTCCAGCAGCACCTCAGCCAGATCCAGGGGCTCCTCAGCCAGACGGACCTTTCTAATTTAGAGACAGTATGAATATTGATATTATCTGCGTTGGCAAGATTAAAGAAAAATACCTTGTTGATGCCATAAATGAATATACAAAAAGACTATCTAAGTTTGCCAATGTAAACATATTAGAAGTAAAGGATGAGAAGACTCCAGATAATCCTTCTGAAAATGAGAAGAATATTATTCTTAAAACAGAAGGTGACAGGATAGATTCTTTTATTAAAAAAGGTGCTTTTGTATTTGGTCTTTGTATCGAAGGAAAGCAGGTAGAATCTACAGAATTCGCTTCAAAGATATCGGATATTATGGTTAATGGATATTCTGATATTCAGTTTATTATTGGTGGAAGCTTTGGACTACATGAGGATATAAAGAAAAGAGTAAATCATAAACTTAGCTTTTCTAAGATGACATTTCCACATCAGCTAATGAGATTAATCTTATTAGAGCAGGTTTATAGGGCATACAAGATTAATAATCACGAACCTTATCATAAGTAATTATTGATTTCTTAGTCCTTTTGGATAGTAGTTTTTAAGACGGCCATTAACAGATTTGAAGCCGCCGATAGCTGCTCCAAAATAGGTAATAACGCCAAAGCCAGTTGGAGTACCGTCTACGAAGATTTCTTCACCATGAAGATATTTATATAATTCTTCAGTTTCTTCTTCAAAGTTAACCTGTATCTTAAAGAGATGAGGCAGACAGTGGAAGAACTGGTGGTGAGGTACGAAGCGGTCCTTTTCAATATTTCCAAGGATTATACCAGCTTTGGTTATTCCGTGAGGAGGCAGTTTAATATAATCATCTGGAATAGTAATAAGGTTACCAGCTGATTCGTATATATTAAGATTAGTAATATCTACGCTGTCTTTAAGAGTTTTGCGTATGATATCGAGTATTTTATTTGATGGCTTCTTAAGAGACTTATCCTGTGAAGGATTATATATAGTATCAAAAGAAGCACTATCCTCAGATGCAGGCTTTTCAAAGTAGGCATAAAACTGGCCTTCGCCTTGCTGTACGTGTGGATAGCATTTTACAAAGTAAGAGTCCTGTATCTTAAGCTTTGATAAACCTAGAGAAGATATGAATTCTACCATGTCTTCATCTTCTTCAGGGGCATAAGTACAGGTTGAATAAATTAGATGACCACCTGGTTTAAGCATAGTAACGGCTGATGATAATATATCCTTTTGTCTGTCGGCGCAAAGTTTAACATTATCAAGAGACCATTCATCTATGCTTTCAGGGTACTTTCTAAACATACCTTCACCGCTACAAGGTGCGTCAACAAGTATAATATCGAAATATGATGGGTAGTAAGCTGCAAGCTCATCTGGCATAGCTTTAGTAACAAGATTACTAAGATAGCCCATTCTTTCTATGTTAGATATAAGAATTTTGTTTCTTGATGGAACAACTTCATTGCTTAAAACTTTTCCAAACATAGAGAGCTGAGAGGTTTTACCTCCAGGAGCTGCACATAAATCAAGAATCTTTTCATTACCTGTAACTTCAAATGGTATATCAACTACAGGTAGCATAGCAGAAGGGTCCTGAGAGTAGAATAGTCCAGCGTGGCTGGCAGGGCATCTGCCGATTTTACCTTCATAGATATAAGAGTTGTAATCCCTAACCTGGCTTATAGAAGTTATATCGTTAAGGGGTGAAGAAAGAGTATTATCTATAAGTTTAGAAATCTGATTCTTAGATATTCTCTTTGTATTTATATGAAACGCCTTAACATTAGGCATATCAAAAGAGGCAATGAATGCTTCATATTCATTACCTAATATGTTTTTCATTCTGTTTGTGAAATCTACTGGTAAATTCATAACGAAGTGATTTTATCATAGATATATATTTTTTAGAATAGGGGGTTATTTATTATGAGAATGTATGATCTTATTGAAAAGAAACGTGGGGGCGGAGCTCTTACCGATGAAGAAATCGACTTCATGATAACAGGTTATACAAAAGGGGATATTCCTGATTATCAGATGTCCGCCATGATGATGGCCATTTATTTTCAGGGTATGAATGATAAAGAAACCCTTAAGCTTACAACTGCTATGAGAGATAGCGGTGATCAGCTTGATCTTTCTGCTATCGAAGGAAGAAAGGTTGATAAGCATAGTACTGGCGGTGTTGGTGATAAGACTTCCATAGCACTTACTCCACTTGTTGCATCAGTTGGTGTTAAGGTTGCCAAGATGTCAGGCAGAGGACTTGGACATACCGGCGGAACTATTGATAAATTAGAGTCATTTGACGGCTTTAGAGTTGATATATCTAACGAACAGTTTATTAAGCAGGTTAATACTATAGGCGTGTCTATTATGGGACAGACTAAAGACCTGGCTCCTGCTGATAAGAAGCTTTATGCACTTAGAGATGTTACAGCAACAGTTGAGAACATATCTCTTATAGCTTCATCTATTATGAGTAAGAAGCTTGCAGCCGGTGCGGATGCTATAGTTCTTGATGTTAAGACTGGCTCCGGGGCATTTATGAAGAATCTTGATGATGCCAGAGCGCTTGCTAAAGCTATGGTTACTATAGGTAAAGGTGCAGGAAGAGATATGTTTGCCTTTATCACAGATATGGACGAACCACTGGGATGTGCTGTGGGCAATGCTCTTGAAGTTAAAGAAGCTATCGATACTTTAAAGGGGAAGGGTCCTGCAGATTTTACAGAACTTGTTCTTAACCTTGCCTGCAGAATGGTTATGCTTTCTGGTATAGAAACAGATGAAGATAAGGCTATGGCCTTACTTAAGGAAAATATAGCTAACGGCAAGGCACTTGATAAGCTTGCTGAGTTTGTATCAGCACAGGGCGGCGATTCTAAGGCTGTATACGATACAGACCTGCTTCCTAAGGCTAATAATGTTTACGAACTTAAGGCAGATAAGGACGGATACATTACTCATATTAACTGCGAGGAAGTTGGTATAGCATCACTTGTTCTTGGCGGCGGAAGAGAGACCTTAGACAGCGTAATCGATTTGTCGGTTGGTATTGTCCTTAATAAAAAATGCGGTGACAAGGTTTCAGCTGGAGATGTACTTGCTTATGTTCACTACAATGATGATAAGAAGAAAGAAGATGCTGTAAAGAGACTTAAGGATGCTTATCAAATTGGTGATAGTTATAACAAGACTAAGAAAGTAATTATTGATAAGATTTGCTAGAGGATTATATATGCTTTTCAAGGTTCAAAAATTTCACCTTAAAGGTTAAAGGGTATAAATGGAAGAAGAATATTTTGAAACTGTAGAACTTGATATTGAAGCTCAGAAGATTATCTTTGGACAATATGATTCTTATATTAAAGATATAGAGAATAATCTTGGAGTTAGTATAGTAAACCGCGGGGATACTACTAAGATATATGGTGATATGCCTAAGGTTGGTCGTGCTAAAAGACTACTTCTTGATCTTTCTATGGTTAGTAAAAATGATAAAAACATAGACAGACAAAAAGTAGATTATGGCATCTATATGGCAAAGCAGAATGAGTCAGGGGTTCTTCAAAGCCTTGATGAAAGCGTTATTTGCCATACTATATCAGGTAAAGAAGTTAAGCCTAAAACAAAAGGACAGGAAAAGTACGTTAATCTTATTAGAGATAAGATGATTGTATTTGGTACAGGCCCTGCTGGTACTGGTAAAACCTTCCTTGCCATGGCTATGGCCATAACTGCATTTAAGAATAATGAGGTAGGTAGAATCATTCTTACAAGACCTGCTATAGAGGCAGGAGAGAAGCTTGGATTCTTACCTGGGGACCTTCAAAGCAAGGTTGATCCATATCTTAGACCTCTTTATGATGCCTTATATCAAATAATGGGTGCAGACGCATTTATCAAGAATATGGAGAAGGGGCTTATAGAAGTAGCACCTCTTGCCTATATGAGAGGTCGTACTTTAGATAATTCATTTATTATCCTTGATGAAGCCCAGAATACAACACCTTCTCAGATGAAGATGTTCTTAACACGTATTGGTTTTGGCTCAAAATGCGTTATTACAGGTGACCGTTCTCAGAAGGACCTTGGTGCTAATGTTAAATCTGGTCTTGATGAAGCACTTAAGGTACTTGGAAAGATTGATGATATAGGTATGATTACTCTTTCAAGTAAAGATGTTGTAAGACATCCACTTGTTATGAAGATTGTAGAAGCATACGAAAGATATGAAAAGAAAAAATAAAGGTTTATTATTCCTGATACTTCCTACATGGATAGTTTTAGCGGTAGTATTTGGATATTATTATAAAAGTTCATATGGTGAACTAATTAGAGACACAATTATGCTAATATTATCATTTATCGTTATGCATTATTGTTTATCTAAAGATATTGAGGAAGATAAGCTATTCTCTAAAGAATACTTCTCATATGGAAAGTTTTACGCTGTTAATTTAGTATTAATGGCTCTTTCTATGTTCTTTCCACTACTTCCAATATCTGGCTGGATATTCCCGTCTATGTTTGCCTTGGTAACACTTAATTCCAGCTTCTTATCAGGACTTATGTGTTCTATATCATATATTATGATGGCTACAATATTTTCAGGAGCCAGATATGGTGTGTTTATTCTTTATCTAGAAGCAGGTATTATAGCAGTATTTCTTGTTAAGAAGATGTTTTTATCTGATAAGAAGTATATCTATGTGATTATTAATACTCTGTTTGATTTAATTACACTTGGAGCTATAGTTGTTTTCTATCAGAACTTTAAGCTTGATGCAGAGTTTTTTATAGTTCCATTTATAAATATACTTCTTTCTAATATACTGCTTCTTATGATTGCTGGTTTTGCTCAAACATATATATTTGACAGTGAAACAAGAAAGTATATTAAGATTAATGACCAGACAGCCCTTCTTTTAACCAAGCTTAAGGACAGCAATAAGGAAGAGTACCTTAAACGTATCCATCTTTCTTACTTCTCATCCTTTATTGGAAAGGTTATAGGGGCTAATCCTTATCTTTGCAAAGGTGGAGGTTATTATTATAATATAGATGGTATAATTAAAGACACTGATGTATATAAGTCCAGAGAGGATTTGTTAGCCGACAAGGCATACCCAGAGGATTTAATTAACCTGGTGGATGATGTTAAGGACTATATAGATAACAGGTCTGATAAGACACTCTCTAAAGAGTTCTTAAGTCTTTATCTTGCCAATGAAATAGTTGATTCTATATACGATCACAAGATTAAATACGACAATTTCGATAATGAGATAAGTTCATATTTTGATAATTTATATTCTGATGGATGCCTTAAGAAGGCTCTTATTACTTTTGAAGATTTCGAAAATATAAAGTCAGGTATACTTAGTCAGAAGAAGTATATCAAGATGATGAACATATAAGGAAAAGTATGGAAGACTTACTTGTTTATTATGAAAATGAACATGAATACAGCTTTGATTTTGACCCTGTAGCAATTGCTAAAGACGTTATAAATGAAGCTCTTAGCATACATAATGTTAATATTGATTCCTCTGTTAACCTTTATATTGTTAACGAGGAAGAGATTAAGGATATTAATAGAGATACCAGAGAGATTGATAAGGTAACAGACGTGCTGTCATTTCCATGTTTGGACTTTGAAGAAGAAGGTGTAATTTCATGTCTTGATGATGGAAATCAGGCTGATTACTTTGATATGGAAACTGGAAAACTTATGCTTGGTGATATTGTTATCTGCTATGAGAGAATTCTTTCTCAGGCTGAGGAATATGGCCATAGTATTAAAAGAGAATTTGCATTCCTTGTTACACATTCTATCTTACATCTTCTTGGTTATGATCATATGGAAGATGATGAGAGAGAAAGAATGGAAGAGAAGCAAAGAGTGATTCTTGATAAGTTAGGAATAAGAAGGGACATATAGTATTTTGAAAAAGAGTAAATCAAACCAGAAAAGCATGATAGTTTTAATTATCCTGCTTGTAGTTTTTACAAGATTATATATTACTAGAGATTTTGGACTTGCTGGTTCATCTTATATATTCTCTGCTCTTGATTTTATAATGATATTTATTGTATATCTGCCATTTGCATTAAAATCAATTGTATCTAAGCTTATTAATGCAAAGATTAGAACCATGCAGGGTAGCAATGCCAGAAGAGTTATATACGGAGCATTCTTAATTGCTATTTTCTACAGCATAGTTGTTTCTGTTATTCTTCTTGTATTTGGTAGCAATATTTGCAAGCTGCTTCTTCTTGGTAAGCAGTCTGAAACTGTAATTTTATACCTTATTCCATCGATTTTCTTTGTGGCATTTGGCTCAGTAATTAAGGGATATTTTGCTGGAATCAAGGCTCATAGCGTAGACATGCTTGCTGAATTTGTAGAGAAGGTTAGCGTAATTGTTTCTACAGTCCTTCTTTGCAATATATTCAATGCTAAAGGACAGAAGGTTGCCAATGTTTTATATAACAAAGAGTACGAATATGCTTACTCAGCACTTGGTGCTGCTCTTGGTATAACTATTGGCTTATTTATATCTTTATTATTCTCATACTTCTTATTTAGACTTAATCAGGACAAACTTTATGAGAATGGTTCTGATAAGAAAACAGATGACATCTATGATGTATTTAGCTGGATTTCTTCTGATGTAATTAAGAATTCGGGTTTCTTAACTGTATTCTTTATCTTTGTAACTATAAGCCAGACATATTTCTTTAAAACAACAGCTAAGGAGCCACTTTTTGTAACTAGAACATATATCTACGGTAGCTTCTGCGGCCCATTATTTGATGTGCTTATATTTGCAGTTCTTTACTTCTATTTAGATTCTAAGATTCATAGTAAGTCTATTAAGATAGCTATGAAGAATACCAATGTTTCAGAACTTAGAATTAAAGGCAATGATTTAGTATCTGCTTGCTTAGTATTTACTATTCCTTTAACTATATTTGCTGAGATAAGTGCAGGTCAGATAGCTTCTATACTTTGCAAGGGTGAAAACCAGCTTGTAACTAATGTACTTAGAGCAGGTTCTCCACTTATAATTTTCATCTCACTTGCTATAGTTACATCTAATATAATTAATGGTTTATCAAAGCAGACTAGACTTCTTATTAATTCGCTTACTGCTTTAGCATTTGGCTTCTTATCATTAATTTTATTTACTTCAACAATTAAGATTGGCATATATGGAATCATAATTAGCTTTTATATATACAGTACTGTTTTGATTGTAATGAACATTCTTCTTATTATGAATGTTCTTAAATATAAGCTTTCAATTAATGAGAGAGTACTTCCTGCTTTAATTATCAGTGTAATTACAGGCTTTGTAGTATTCCTTCTTATCTTGTTATTTGGACTCTTTATGAATGATGTAGCTATATTTGCTGCAACATTTATCTTATTTATTCTTTCAACATTTATTGCTATGGTTAAAGTTGGAATCGTTAATTCCTATACTTTGTCCAATGCTTTAATAGGAAAGATATTTAGTAATATTGGACGCGCGATACATATTCTTTAATAAATGAAAAAGGTTTTAGTTAATGAGATTAAACTTCCGGTTAATGTAAGCGAAAGCAGAAATACTTTAACTGGTAAGGTTGCTAATAATTTAAAAATTAGTAAAGATGAGATAAAAGATTTATTCATCAAAAAGAAATCTATAGATGCAAGGCATAAGCCTGAAATATTCTATGTATATAGTCTTGTTGTAAGTCTTGGCGATAATATAGCTGACAAGGTTCTTAGAAATAAGAATACAAGCCTGTATAAAGAAGTTCTATATAACTTTCCATGTGATAATAAGAAGAATCTAGAAGAGAGACCTGTGATTATTGGCTTTGGACCAGCAGGTTTATTTTGTGGTTACCTTCTTGCTCTTCACGGCTTTAAGCCAGTTATTATTGAGCGTGGTTCTAAGGTGGAATCCAGAACTCAGGCTGTTAAAGAGTTTTGGGAAGGCGGTAAGCTTAACCTTAATACCAATGTACAGTTTGGCGAAGGTGGTGCTGGTACATTCTCTGATGGAAAGCTTAATACAGGAGTTAAGGACAAGTATGGCCGTATAGGCTATATGCTTGATACATTTGTAAAGTACGGTGCTGATAAGGCTATTACTTATATTAATAAACCTCATATTGGTACAGACGTTTTAACCGGGATTATCTCTTCTATGCGCAGGGATATGGAAGAAATGGGGGCAATTTTTTACTTTGATACCCTTATGGAAGATTTATCTTATGAGAAAGGACAGATTAGTTCAATAAGTATACTACTTCCAGATGGTTCACATGAGGAAATAAAAACCAATAATGTGGTTTTAGCTATAGGACATTCTGCAAGAGATACATTTAAACTTCTTCATAAAAAGGGTATAGAAATGCAGAATAAGCCATTTGCAGTAGGCTACAGGGTTCAGCATAAGCAGAAGCTTATTAACGATGATCAGTATGGTTTTGGTAATGCTGAAAAGTATAACCTGCCTGCCAGTGATTATAAGTTAACTTATACATCTAAAGATGGTCACGGAGTTTATTCATTCTGTATGTGTCCAGGTGGCTATGTGGTCAATGCTTCTAGCTTTAATAAGAAGCTTACTATTAACGGTATGTCATACTTAGGAAGAGATTCTGACAATGCTAATTCTGCTATAGTTATTACAGTTAACGAAGATGATTACGGTCACCAGTTATTTGATGGTATGAAACTTCAGGAAGAGTTAGAAACTAAGTCTTATAATCTGGCTGATGGTAAGCTTGTATTTCAGCGTTATGAAGACTACAAAGTGGGAGCAGATTCTGTAGATTATGGAGAGGTTAAACCTGTATGCAAGGGCCAAAGCGTAGCTGGCTCCGTTAGAGGAGTTTTTTCGGAGGCATTTGAAAATAATTTTATAGAAGCTATGGAGTATTATGGGGGCAGAATAAAGGGCTTTAATGATGGAGATTCCTTAATCTGCGCTGTAGAATCAAGAACATCTTCTCCTGTAAAAATTATTAGAGATGATGGTTTCGAGGCTAATATAAAGGGTATATATCCATGCGGAGAAGGTGCTGGTTATGCCGGAGGTATAACCTCAGCTGCAGTAGATGGTATGAAAGTTGCCGAGCAAATTGCAAAAAATATTAATCTAAATTATACTTAAGTATGCTGAAAAGGTTATATTTCCTTGATTTTTGATATTAATTAGAAAAGAGATATAGATATGACTTCAATGGAAGAAAGAATCAAAAGAATTAATGAGCTTTATCATAAGTCTCAAAATGGTGGCTTAACTGATGCTGAGAAAGAGGAACAGGCAAAGCTTAGAAGAGAATATGTTGATATTATTAAGGGCAACCTTAAGAGCCAGCTTGATAATATTGATGTTTTAGAAAAAGACGGAAGTGTCACAAATCTTGGAGACAAATATGGAAGACGAAAAGAAGTATAGTGAAAAAGACAGAATTAATATAGAGAAATCTATTCTTAGAAAGAATATTATTAAGCAAAGAGATAGGATATACCCAGCTGATATCAATGATTTTTCTACAACTATATGTAAGTGTATCTGTGCTTCTACAAAGTTCTTAAGGGCTAAGGATATTCTTTTATATTATAGTTTTGGCTCTGAAGTTAGAACTGATTATATCTTTGAGAAGGCTATAGAAAAAGGTAAACATGTATATTACCCAAAGGTTAATGGGGATATTATGGACTTTTATAAAGTTAATTCAAAGAAAGATTTTACAGAAGGTTTCAAGGGTATCATGGAGCCATTTACAACAGACGTATCATATAAGGGCGGCGAAAAAGAGAATCTTATTATAGTTCCAGGTTCTGTATTTGGAAGAGATGGATACCGTATCGGTTACGGAAGAGGTTATTATGATAAGTTCTTATCAAGATATACAAACCTTTATAAAATAGGCGTTTGCTACAACATTCAGATGGTTGACGAATGCCCTAGAGATGAGAACGACGTATGTATGGATGAAATCGTTACTGAAAAGGCAATCTACAATGACGGTTCAGATAACGAAGTAAGATGGATATAGGTGATAGATTGAGTAATATAACTATGGATGAGATAACATACTCATCAAATGAAGAATTACATAAACAGCTTGATTATATTGAAAAAATTAAAGAAGTATTAGCTGAGAAAGAAAAGGAGGCTGGCAGAAAGCTATCGGCTTCTGTAATTACTTTTGGCTGCCAGATGAATGCCAGAGACTCTGAAAAGCTTATAGGTATACTTCATAAAGCAGGCTTTGAAATTAAAGACGATGACGAGCAGGCTGATTTTGTTTTATATAATACCTGTACTGTTAGAGACAATGCTAATCAGAAGGTATACGGAAGACTTGGTCTTCTTGGCTCTTTAAAGAAAAAGAACCCTTCAAAGATGATTGCTCTTTGTGGCTGTATGACACAGGAAGCAACTGTAGTTGATAAGTTAAAAGAATCTTATAGATTTATCAATCTTATCTTTGGTACTCATAATATCTTTAAGTTTCCTGAACTTGTTTATCTTATGCTTGTTAATGATGATCCAAAGCATATGATTATCGATGTTTGGAAGGATACTAATCTTATAGTTGAAGATCTTCCAGTAGACAGAAAGTATTCATTTAAGTCAGGCGTAAATATTATGTTTGGCTGTAATAACTTCTGTTCTTATTGTATCGTTCCTTATGTTCGTGGTAGGGAAAGAAGCAGAAAACCAGAAGACATTATAGCTGAGATTGAGAAACTTGTAGCTGACGGCGTTGTAGAAGTTATGCTTCTTGGTCAGAATGTTAACTCATATGGCAAGAACCTTGATGAGGATATTACATTTGCGGAGCTTCTTAGAAGAATAGAGAAGATAGAGGGGCTTAAGAGAATCAGATTTATGACTTCTCATCCTAAGGATCTTTCTGATGAACTTATAGAGGTTATGAAGGATTCTAAGAAGATCAACCCTTATATGCACCTTCCTGTTCAGTCTGGTTCTAGCCGTATTCTTAAGGCTATGAACAGAAATTATACAAGAGAAAGATATCTTGAAGTTGTAAATAAGCTTAAGGAAGCTATACCTGATATAACTCTTACAACAGATATTATTGTTGGTTTCCCTGGTGAAACTAAAGAAGATGCTATGGAAACTGCTTCACTTGTTAAAGAAGTTGGATACGATAACGCATTTACTTTTATATATTCTAAGAGAACAGGAACACCTGCTGCCTCTATGGTACAGTGTGACGAGAAAGAAGTTAAGGAAAACTTCAATATGATTCTTGAAACTGTTCAGGAAACTGCCAAAGAGCGTATTAAGCGTTTTGAAGGCAGAGATATGGAAGTTCTTGTAGAGGATGTTAATGACCATGAAGAGGGCTTTGTTACAGGAAGACTTGCTAACAACCTCCTTGTTCATTTTAAGGGAGATGCTTCTCTTATAGGAACATTTTGCAAGGTGCATTTAGACCAAAGTAAAGGATTTTATCTTTTAGGAACTAGAATCGATGGCAACTAATACTAGCGAGGTGGATCTTACTAAGGTATCACCTATGATGCAACATTATATTGAAACTAAAAAAGAGTACGGCGACTGTATTCTTTTTTACAGACTAGGTGACTTCTACGAGATGTTCTTTGAGGATGCAGTTCTTGTATCGAAGACTCTTGAGCTTACCCTTACTGGCAAGGCTTGTGGCTTAGAGGAAAGAGCACCTATGTGTGGTATACCTTTTCACGCTGCAGATGGTTACATTAATAGACTTGTGTCTGAAGGTTTCAAGGTTGCAATATGCGAACAGGTTGAAGACCCTAAGCTTGCTAAGGGTATAGTTAAGCGTGAAGTTATCAGGGTAGTAACTCCAGGTACCAATGTTAGCCCTGAGTCTCTTGATGAATCTACAAACTCTTATATTATGTCTATCGTTCATCTTCAGAATAAGATAGGCATATCTTTTGCTGATATTTCTACAGGCGATTTCTTTGTTACAGAAGTTGAAGATAACAAAAAACTTCTTGATGAGATTAATAAGATTATGCCTAAGGAGATTATCTGCAACGATGCATTCTTAGTATCAAGCGTAGATACTGAGGATATTAAAAACCGTCTTAAAATCTGTATCAATGCCCTGGGGCCTTGGTATTTTGAAGAGGATAACTGTAAGAATATCTTACTCAAGCATTTCAGGTGCCTTGATATTACAGCTCTTGGTATAGAAGACTTTGCCTCTGGTATTATTGCCAGCGGGGCTCTTTTAACATATCTTTATGAAACTCAGAAGGTTTCTCTTAGTCAGCTTACTCACATATCACCATATATATGCTCTAAGTATATGCTTCTTGATTCTTCTACTCGTAGAAATCTTGAGCTTACTTATACACTACGAGAAAAGCAAAAGAGAGGTACACTTCTTTGGGTACTTGATAAGACTAAGACTGCTATGGGGGCTAGAACACTTCGTGGTTATATTGAGCAGCCTCTTATTGATCAAGAAGAGATTATAAAGCGTCAGGACTTTGTTAAAGAGCTTCTTAATAACTCCGTAGACAGGGATGAAGTTAGAGAATACTTATCTGCAATATATGACTTAGAAAGACTTCTTACTAAGGTTTCTTATAAGTCTGCTAATCCTAGAGACTTAGTTGCACTTAAGAACTCTCTTAAGATGCTTCCTCATATTAAGAATATTATTTCTAATTTTGAATGTCAGCTTGTTAAAGAACTTAATGAGAATCTTGATCCTTTAGAGGATATAGCTAATCTTATAGACCAGGCTATTATAGAGGACCCACCACTTTCTTCCAAGGAAGGTGGCTTTATTAGAGAAGGCTACGACGAGAATATTGATAAGCTTAAAGTAGCTAAAACTGATGGAAAGAACTGGCTTCTTGAACTTGAAACTACTGAAAGAGAAAGAACAGGTATCAAGGGGCTTAAGGTTAAATATAACAAGGTATTTGGTTATTACTTTGAGGTAACTAATTCATATAAGGATTTAGTCCCTGAAGATTATATAAGAAAGCAGACTCTTACTGGTGCTGAAAGATTTACTACACCTAAGCTTAAAGAGTTAGAGGATATGATTCTCAATGCTCAGGACAAGTTATTCGCTCTTGAGTATGATGCATTCTGCACTGTTAGAGACCATATTGAGGCATCACTTGTTAGAATACAGAAGTCTGCTAAATCAATTGCGGCTATCGATGCATTTGCATCACTTGCTGTAGTTGCTGAAAGAAACAGATTTGTTTGCCCTCATATTAATACTAAGGGAGTTATTGATATTAAGGGTGGTAGACATCCGGTTGTTGAGAAGATGCTTTCTAACGGCATGTTTATAGATAATGATACTTATCTTGATAACAAGAAGGATGCTATCAATGTAATTACTGGACCTAATATGGCTGGTAAGTCTACATACATGAGACAGGTAGCCCTTATAGTTCTTATGGCTCAGATAGGTTCTTATGTACCTGCTACTAAGGCTAATATTGGTATAGTTGACAGAATCTTTACCAGAGTTGGTGCCAGCGATGACCTTGCCAGCGGTCAGTCTACATTTATGCTTGAGATGAATGAAGTAGCTAATATCCTTAGAAATGCTACATCTAATTCTCTTCTTATTTTGGATGAAATCGGTAGAGGAACTTCTACATTCGACGGACTTTCTATTGCATGGGCCGTTATTGAGCATATTGCCAACAAGAAGATACTTGGTGCTAAGACTTTATTTGCAACACATTATCACGAACTTACAGAACTTGAAGGTAAGATGGATAATGTTCATAACTACTGTATCGCCGTTAAGGAAAAGGGAGACGATATTGTATTCCTTCGTAAGATTATTAAAGGCGGTGCCGACAGAAGTTATGGTATTCAGGTAGCCAAGCTTGCTGGAGTTCCAGATATGGTTATAGACAGGGCTAAAGAAATTGCTATGACACTGTCTGATAATGATGTTACAGAAAAATTACAGTCTATCAATATTGATAGTAACGATAAATCTAAGAAACATACACCTGTAACTATTGAAGAGGTTGAACTTGATCAGATGTCACTATTTGATACAGTTACAGATCAGGATGTAATTAATGAACTGTTAGATGCGGATGTATCTAATATGACGCCTATGGACGCGCTTAATACCCTTTATAAGTTACAGAATAAGTTGAAGAACAGGTGTTAATATTGTCCCTCCCCTTCGGGGGAGGGACAGGAAAAGGTGTGAATATTTTATGCCACATATTCAATTATTAGACGACAATACAATAGACAAGATAGCCGCTGGGGAAGTTGTTGAAAGACCATCCAGCGTAGTAAAGGAACTTATTGAAAACTCAATGGATTCTGGAGCAGATGCTATTACTGTTGAAATAAAGAATGGTGGCATCGAGTTTATACGTATAACTGACAATGGCTGCGGTATCTTTAAAGAAGATATTAAGAAGGCATTCCTCCGTCATGCTACAAGTAAGATTACCTCTATAGAGGATTTAAATACTGTAACTTCTATGGGCTTTAGAGGTGAGGCGCTTGCATCTATTGCATCTGTTGCCAAGGTTGAACTTGTTACAAAAAGAGAAGATGATTTTATAGGTGCCAGATATACCATTAACGGTGGTATGGAAGAGGGGCTTGAAGAAGTAGGTGCTCCAACTGGTACAACAATTATTGTTAGAAACTTATTCTATAACACTCCAGCCAGAAGAAAGTTTTTAAAAAGTGAAGCTTCAGAAGCTGGAAAGATTGCTGATATAGTTGAGCATCTTGCTCTTTGCAGACCTGATATATCTTATACATTTATAAATAATGGTAAAACCAAGTTCCAGACAAGTGGAAATAAGAACCTAAAAGAAGTTATCTATAGACTTTATGGCAAGGAAACAGCCAATGAGGTCATACCTGTAAGTTTTGAAGAAAATGGTATAGAGATTCAAGGATTTCTTGGAACTCCATCTCTTAACAGACCTTCTAGAAATTATGAAACATATTTCATCAATAGAAGATTTATCCATAGCAATATAATTGCAAAAAGTATTGAAGAAGGCTATAAGGCTTATGTTATGCAGCATAAGTTTCCTTTCTGTGTCCTTCACATAGATATGGATACAAGCGAACTTGATGTTAACGTACACCCATCAAAGATGGAAGTTAGATTCCACGACGGTGGAGTATTTCATAATACCTTAACCCATGCTGTGGCAAAAACACTTTCTGAGAATGAGATGATAGCAAGCGTAAAGCTTGAGGAAGAGAAAGATGCTGCGCCTCAGAATGTTTCACATTATGAACCGTTTGAGAACTCCTATAGGGCTGCTGCCCAGGAATCCAGCGCTGATGTTTCACAAAACATCGCATCTAATGTTTCACAGAATCAGTTTGCGAATGTTTCACGAACTAATATTGCCAATGTTTCACAAAGTGATTCAAATAATGTTTCACAAAGTGATTCAAATAATGTTTCACAAAACATCGCCGAGAGTGTTTCACAGGAGGAGTTCTCTTTCGAAGATGAAGGCACTGGCCTAGGCGATAATGGCGTAGGAACAGTCGGTCCGGGCGTTAGCGGCAATATGGTGGCCGTTAGCGGTGCAGGCAAAAGCACGGCAGGTGCGAGCGGTGGCGCGGGTGTTTCAGCATTCAAAGACTACACAGGTCTTTCATACAAAAAAGAAGATAAGACGCCCTACCTTAAAATTACAAAAGAAAATCAATTTTCTATTTTTGACAACGAAAAAGTTATTAGTGAGAAGGCGCGAAGAAATTATAAAATCGTTGGCCAGATATTTAAGACTTACTGGATTATTGAATTCAACGATAAGATTTACTTTGTGGATCAGCATGCTGCTCATGAAAAGGTTAACTACGAAAGAATCATGGCAAGGGTAGAAAAGAATGAAATATATTCTCAAAATCTTAACCCACCAATAATCGTTTCCCTTAACCCAAGCGAGTGCATAACACTAAAAGATAACCTTGAATATTTTAATAAAATAGGTTTTGAAGTTGAGGAATATGAAAGTTCAGAATTTGTTATAAGAGCAATTCCTATGGAACTATATTTTAATAATCCTAAGGATTTATTCTTAGAGATAATCGCTGACTGTGATGAGTCAGGTCTTTCTGGCACACCAGATGCCATAACAAGAAATATAGCTACTATGGCCTGCAAGGCATCAGTAAAAGGCGGAGATGAAATATCTTATCAGGAAATAGAAGAGCTTCTTGATGAACTATTAACTTTAGAGAATCCTTATCACTGCCCACATGGCAGACCAACTATATTCTCTATGTCTAAATATGAACTTGAAAAGAAATTCAAACGAATAGTTAATTAGTATGAAAAAGAATCTTATTGTAATTGCCGGTCCAACAGCCAGCGGTAAATCTGCTCTATCAATAGAGGTAGCCAAGGCACTGAAGGGTCAAATAATTAGCGGCGATTCTATACAGGTATATAAAAAACTTGATATTGGTTCTGCAAAGATTACTCCTGAAGAGATGGAGGGAATTAAGCACTACTGCATAGACGAGCTTGAACCTGAAGTAATCTATGATGTGACCAAGTTTCAGTCTATGGCTAAAGAAGCTATGGAAGAGATTTATAAGTCTGGTCACACACCTATTCTTTGCGGCGGCACCGGCTTCTATATTCAGGCACTAGTTAATGATATTGATTTTAAAGATACCGAAGCTGATAACGATTATAGAAAAGAGCTGGAAGCCATAGCTGAAAAAGAAGGCGGCGAAGACATCTTATATAACATGCTAAGTGAGGTAGACCCAGAGTCAACCTTATCTATTCATAAGAATAATGTTAAGCGAGTTATAAGAGCTCTTGAATATTATAAATTAACTGGTCTTAAAATATCTGATCATAATAAAGTTCAAAAAGAAAAAACTTCTCCATACAACACAGTATTTATTGTTTTAACTGATGATAGGGAAACTCTTTATAATCGTATAGATAAAAGAGTTGATAAGATGGTGGAAGATGGCCTTGCCAAAGAAGTAAAAGAACTTAAAGATATGGGACTAACTTTGAAAAATACCTCTATGCAGGGGATTGGCTATAAGGAAATCTACAACCATCTTTGCGGTGAATACAGCCTGCAAGAGGCAGTAGAACTAATTAAGAAGGATACAAGGCATTTTGCTAAGAGACAGATAACATGGTTTAAGCGAGAAAAGGATGCTATCTGGGTAGACAGAAGTCAGTTTAAAGACATCAAAGAATTAACTGATTATGTAATAAATATAATTAAAAAGGAACTGGAAAAGAATGGAAGCAAATCTTAAAGAAATATATAAAAGCATGGGGATTAAGGAAGATACCTTTGATTTTGGTGAAACTATTCTTGATTCATTAAAAGAGAGATTTGAAAAGATTGATAAGGTAGCTGAGTATAACCAGCTTAGAGTTCTTGATGCATTTAGAAAGAACCATGTTAGCGAAGCATGTATGCTTGGTACAACAGGTTATGGCTACAGCGATATTGGTAGAGATACTTTAGAAAAGGTTTATGCTGATATATTTAAAACTGAGGATGCACTTGTTAGACCTCAGATTACTTGCGGAACTCACGCCTTAGCCCTTGCTCTTATGAGTAATTTAAGACCAGGGGATGAGCTTCTTAGCCCTGTAGGTAAGCCATATGATACTTTGGAAGAAGTAATTGGCATTAGGGAAAGCAAGGGTTCGCTTAAGGAATATGGTGTTACATATTCTCAGGTGGATTTATTAGATGATGGTTCATTTGACTTTGAAGGTATAAAGAAGGCAATTAATGATAAGACTAAACTTGTTACTATCCAGCGTTCAAAAGGATATCAGACAAGACCAACTTTATCTGTTGCCAGAATTGGCGAACTTATAGCATTTATCAAGGATATTAAGCCAGATCTTAAGGTTATGGTTGATAACTGCTACGGTGAGTTTGTAGAAACTATTGAGCCTTCTTTTGTAGGGGCTGATATGGTTGTTGGCTCACTTATTAAAAATATAGGCGGTGGCCTGGCTCCAATAGGTGGTTATATTGCAGGTAGTAAAGAATGTGTTGAGAATGCTGCCTATAGACTTACTTCACCAGGACTTGGCAAAGAAGTTGGAGCATCACTTGGAATACTTAAAGATTTTTATCAGGGACTTTTCCTTGCACCAACTGTTACAGCAAGCGCTCTTAAAACTGCTATATTTGCTGCAAATGTTTATGAGAAGCTTGGCTTTAGCGTAATACCAAACTCAACAGAATCTAGACATGATATTATTCAGGCAATTACTCTTGGAAGTAAGGAAAGACTTATAGCCTTCTGTCAGGGTATACAGTCATCATCACCTGTTGATTCATTTGTTAATGTTGAGCCTTGGGATATGCCAGGATATGACAGCGAAGTTATTATGGCTGCAGGAGCATTTATCTCTGGTTCTTCTATTGAACTTAGTGCAGATGGTCCTATTAAAGAGCCTTATAATGTTTACTTCCAGGGTGGCTTAACCTTTGAACATGCAAGGTTTGGAATCCTTAATTCACTGCAGGTTATGAAGGACAGGAAGTTGCTTTAATAATGAGACGATTCCACCGTCTCAAATTATATTGCTGGAAGCGGGTTTCTTCCTGCAATATACAAAGTATCCCTTTTGTGGTAGAATATACTAAGTTTTTGTAAAAGGAGCATTATATGAACGCTTTTGGTATAGATATCGGTACAGGTAATATTAAGATATACAACGGAAATAATGATTCATTTTTTATGGAAAAGAATATGATTGCCATTGAAGGTAAGAATAATCTTTTTGCATATGGTGATTCAGCATTTGAGATGTATGAAAAAGCACCTGACAATATCACAATCTCTTCACCACTTTGCAATGGTGTTATTGCAGATATAGGAAATATGCAGGTTCTTCTTAAGAACTTTATTAATGACCTTTTCAAGGGCAATGTTAAGCCAGCTGACTACTATATTGCAGTTCCTACAGATGTTACAGAAGTAGAGAAGAGAGCTTTCTACGAACTTATTAAGGATTCTGGTGTAAAGGCAAAACGTGTTCTTGTTGTTGAAAAGGCTATTGCTGACGGTCTTGGTATGGATATTGATGTTAAGACTAGCCAGGGTGTTCTTGTTGTAGACGTTGGATATGATACAACTGAAATCTCTATTCTTTCCCTTGGTGGTATAGTTGTTTCAAGACTTATTAAGATTGGTGGTAATAAGTTTGATGAGGCAATTAAGAGTGCAGTTCGTAAGGAATATAACCTTGTAATTGGAAATAAGACAGCAGAAAAGATTAAGTATTCTCTCAAAGAGCTTAGGGCTGATGGCAGAGATGCTGTTGTTTATGGTAGAAATATTGTAACTGGACTTCCTGTTGAGAAGACTGTTGATTCTAAGCTTGTAACTGATGCCCTTCAGGATAACTTCCAGTCAATTGTTGATAATGTTAAGCAGATACTTGAGCGTACTCCACCTGAACTTGGTGCGGATATCTATAAGCATGGTATCTATCTTTCGGGCGGCGCAGCAGGAGTAGATGGTCTTAGTGAGCTTATGGAAGAGCAGACTGGACTTAGTGTTAATCTTTATGAGGAACCTATGGCTTGTGTTATTAAGGGTATTTCACAGATCATAAAGAATGATAAGTACAATTCTCTTGCTTATAGTATTGATAATAATTAGTTCTTAGGGCTTCTTCCTAGAAGCTGTATATAAATATGAGCCCAGTAGTTAAGAAAAAACCTGAAGCTGAGAAAATCCCAAGTAAATACATATTATTAATGTTATCCATAGTATGTTTCATACTTATGGCGGTAACATTCTCGGGAAAGATTCCGGATACATTTATTAATAATGTTTGCGGAGTTGTTGTTGTGCCATTCCAAAAAGGGTTATCTGTTGTAAATGACGTTCTTCTTGATTTAAAGAATGACGTTAAAACAAAAGACCAGCTTATAGCTGAAAATGAAAAACTGAAAAAAGAGCTTGATGACCTTAAGAATGAGAACACACTTCTTCTTCAGGATAAATACGAACTTGCTGAGCTTCGTAATCTTTATGAATTAGATGAACTTTATAATAACTACCCTAAAACCGGTGCCAGAGTTATATCATGGAACGGTACTAACTGGTTTAACTCATTTGTAATTAACAAGGGCACAAAAGACGGTATTGCGGTTGATATGAACGTTATATCGGGCAGTGGTCTTGTTGGTATTGTTACAGATGTTGGGGCTAACTGGGCTAAGGTTACATCTATTATCGATGATGGTTCCAATGTTTCGGCATCTATCTTACATTCACAGGACAACCTTATAGTATCTGGTGATTTACAGCTTGCAAACCAGGGTTATGTAGCTTATGGCTCACTTGTAGATCATGAGAATGTTGTTGCTAAAGGTGATAAGGTAGTAACAAGCAACATCTCTGATAAGTACCTTCCAGGAATCCTTATTGGTTATATAGTTACTGTTGATACAGATTCTAACAATCTTACAAAATCAGGTTATATAGAGCCTGCAGTTGATTTTTCTAAAATCAATGAGGTTCTTGTAATTACACAGCTTAAGGAAAGTATGGAGGATTAAATATGAGAAAAATCCTCCTTAGTTTTATATCTATCTTAGTTCTTTTAATTTTACAGGTTTGTGTATTCCCTAATTTTGCTCTTGGAGGAATTATTCCTAATTTACTATTAATATTGGTTTCATGTTACGGATTTTTAAGAGGATGTAACGATGGTATGATTGCAGGTTTTATCTGTGGTTTATTACTTGATGTATTTTCTATGAATTTCCTTGGCTTCTTTGCATTTGCATATATGTTTATAGGCTATTTTAATGGCTTCCTTAAGGACTTTAATATTAAGGAAATCTTATTCCTGCCTATATTATTTATTGCTGTAAGCGATTTGGCTTTAAACCTTTTCTCTTATTTATTCTTAATGTGTATGCTTAACAAGCATTTTAATATTGATTATTACTTTATAAGAGTTATAGTACCTGAACTAATTTTCACAAGTATTATCGCTCTTGGTTTATATCCGCTTGTTAACTTACTGGATGAGAAATTCCTGAACGTTACTGCTACAGAGGAAAAAGACAGTGCTGTATGAGATTAAAGACAAAATCATAAGCCTTGTTACTTCAAGGCTCTTTATTCTGTACTTAATGCTTATAACATTAAGCTGTATTCTTATACACAAAATTTTTGTCCTTCAGATAGTTGATGGTCAGCAGTATGAAGAGAACTTTACTTTAAAGAGTGAGAAGGAGATAAGTCTTCCTTCTACAAGAGGTAACATATATGACAGAAATGGTAAGCTTCTTGCCTACAATGACCTGGCATATATGATTACTATTACTGATACTATTGAATCAGGTTCAGGCAAGAACCAGAAGCTTAATGATATTATTTACAGAACTTCTTTAATGATTAAAGAAGGTGGAGATACTATAACAAGTGACTTTGCCATCTATCTTGATGAGAATGATAACTATTGTTTCTCAATATCAGGTAATGAACTTCTTAGATTCTTGGCTGATATTTATGGCAGATCTAGTATCAATGACCTTGAATACGAAGAAAAGAATGCTAACCCTGATACTGTTATCGCCTACCTTGCATCATCTAAAAAGTACGGCGTAGGTCTTTATATGGGTGATGAAAATACTAAGGACAGCTTCGTTCCTATGATGGGTTATACCAAGGAAGAAGTTCTGGATATTATCAAGGTTAGATATAACCTTAGTCTTAATACCTATCAGAAGTACATATCTACTACAATATCAACTCAGATATCAGATAAAACCATAGCTATTGTTATGGAAAATATCTCAAGTCTTGAGGGTGTAGAAATAAAAGAGACTAACATCAGAAAGTACAATGACAGCGTCTATTTCTCCCCTATTATTGGCTATACAGGTAAGATTAGTAAGGAAGAACTGGAAGAGTACGCTGACAGCGAACTTAACTATGATTCCAATGACTACGTTGGTAAAACTGGTATAGAGTATTCTATGGAAAGTCAGCTTCAGGGTATGAAGGGACACCAGACTCTTTACGTTGATAACCTTGGTCGAATTATTGAAACTAAGGATACAGTTAATCCTTCATCTGGTAATGATATCTATCTTACTATTGATGCTGACCTTCAGAAGGCTTGCTATAACCTTCTTGAGCAGAAAATTGCAGGTATTATAGTTAATAAACTTGTTAATGATAAGGTTTCATCTAAGAATGGACGTAATAAAGAGATTCCTATCTATGATGTTTATTATGCCCTTATAAATAATAATGTCATCAACCTTAACCATATGACTAAGTCTTACGCAGGTGACTATGAGAAGCAGGTCAATGCCAAATTTGATGCCAAGATGGACTATGTTACAAACAACCTTAAGACCAATGTTTTATACAGCGATACACCATATAAGGAATTAAGCGAAGAAAATCAGGTATATGAAAGCTTTATTATCTCTATGATTTCTTCACCTAACTATGGAATCCTTATTGAAAGTCAGATTGATACTTCAGATGAAATATATAACAGGTGGAAGGTTGCGGAAGATATAAGCATTCATGACTATCTTATGTATGCTATATCTCAGCAGTGGATAGATACTTCCAAGCTTGATCTTGATGCCAAGTATTCTGATTCTTCAGAAGTTTACGATGCTTTAGTTGATTATATAATTGACCATCTTAAGACTAACTCAGATTTTGCCAAAAAATTATATAAATATATGATATTTGATGATACTGTTTCAGGCAGAGAAATCTGTATGATCTTATGGGAACAGGATATTATTCAGGTTCCATCATCGGATATTACAGCTCTTAAAAGTGGAAGTATATCATCCTATCAGTTTATGAGAGACCTTATATCAAATATTAAGGTTACACCAGCTATGCTTGGTCTTGAGCCATGTTCTGGGTCGATAGTTGTTACAGACCCTAATAATGGTGAGGTATTAGCTCTTGTTTCTTATCCGGGTTATGACAATAATAAGCTAGCTAATAATGCTGATTCCAAGTATCTTGCCAAGCTTAATAATGATATGTCTAAGCCACTTTGGAATTATGCTACACAGCAAAGAACAGCTCCTGGTTCAACATTTAAGATTGTTACTTCTGTAGCTGGTGTAGAAGAGGGTGTAATTACAACAAATACTGTTATTGAATGTAACGGTATATTCGATAAACTTAACGGAACTATCCACAAATGTTGGATTAGCCCAGGGCGACACGGGAATATGACCCTTCGCTCGGCTATAGCTAATTCATGTAACGTATTCTTCTACGAAACCGGTTACAGACTTGCTAATGATGGTACTGGATATAATGACCAGTATGGTATAGAGAGACTGGCTAAATATGTAGAGATGTTTGGCTTAAGTGAAAGATCAGGTGTTGAGATATCCGAATCAGAACCTCAGGTATCGGATCAGTACCCGGTTGCTTCAGCTATTGGTCAGGGTACTCACTCATATACGACGGTTGGTCTTGCAAGATATGTTAGTGCTGTTGCAAATAATGGTACAGTTTATGAACTATCTCTTATACATGCTATAAAAGATTCTAAGGGTAATGATTTGTATACATATACTCCTGAAATAAGAAACCAGATTACTCTTAGTCAGGACCTGTGGAACAATGTTCACTACGGTATGAGAGATGTTATTACAAGTAAGAAATACTACGCAGATTATCCTATAGCATGTGCCGGTAAAACTGGTACAGCCCAGGAGTCTGCTAATAAGCCTAACCACGCTTTATTTGTAGGCTATGCTCCTTTTGATAATCCAGAGATTGCAATTGCAACCCGTGTAGCTAATGGTTATTCATCTGACTATGCTGCACAGATTGCCAAGGACGTATTTACTTACTACTTTAAGATTAAAGATACCAATGAGCTTATTACAGGTACTGCCTCAGAAGCTGTTGTGGAAACTACAGGTGATTAATATGTCAGATATTAAAGTTAAAGGTTATCCTAATGGAATCATAATTTCATATAATCAATCTCTGACATTTGACGAGATGGTGGAAGTAACTAAGGAGAAGTTTGCATCTTCTAGAAAGTTCTTTGGGAAGAATACTGTTTGTATAATTTTTGATAACATATCATTTACTGATGAGCAGGAAGATATTCTTTGCCAGATTATTAAAGATAATACAGACCTTGATATATTATGTGTTTATCATGAAAATGGTGAGAAAATAGGCCTTTTTAATGAATGTATAAGACTTGTAAATGATGAAAAAGATAAGTCTGATATCTACTTCATTAAGGAAAGTATTATTAATGAAGGCTTTGTTAAGTCTTCTAAAGATATTGTAATTATTGGTGATGTTTATCCAGGGGCTACTGTAGTTTCTGAAAAGAATGTATATATATTTGGCGGCCTCTACGGAACCTGTATGGCAGGATATAGAAATGAAGGCGCTACGGAAACATATTCTGATAGAACTTCAATAGTAACCTCCTGCGATATGGCTCCAGAAAAACTTCTTATTGACGGTATAGAATATGAGAATGATAAGAAGACTTCAAAATGGGGGATTAAGCCTAAGCTGGTACCTGCTGTAGCATTTGTAAAAGATAATAAAGTTATAATAGAAAATTATAGTAAAGATATATTTGATAGACTTTAATTATGAAAAATAAGTACGAGATTAAAAATTTTAATTTTAAACTGTTACTGCTTTTAATAATTATTACAGTAATTGGAATTATGGCTATTGGTAGTGCGAAACCATCTCTTCAGACAAGGCAGATGTTTGGTGCTATTTTTGGCATGTTCCTTATGTTTTTTGTGGCATTTATTGATTATAATCTAATACTTAAGTTCTACTGGCCACTTTATGGACTTAATCTTGGACTATTACTTTTTGTTAAGCTTTTTGGTGAATCTTCCAACAATGCCCAAAGATGGGTATCTATTGCTGGTATTCGTTTTCAGCCATCTGAGACAGCAAAAATATTATTGATAGTTTTTTTTGCAGCGTTTATAATGAAAAACAAGGATAATCTTAATAAAATAAGCTTTTTAGTTAAGGCTGTTTTATTTCTGATACCTCCACTTTATCTGATTTTAGACCAGCCTGATCTATCGACAAGTATTATTATTTTAGCTGTTTTTGCAGCAGTATTATTTGTAGGTGGTCTGTCGTTTAAGATTATTGGTGGGGCTATAGCAGTAGCTGTTCCTTTGGTTGTTGTATTCTTATTTATCGTACTTCAACCTGATCAGAAGTTAATTAAAGATTATCAGCAGGAACGTATCCTTGCCTGGCTTCAGCCAGAAAAATACGAACTTACAACTGCTTGGCAGACACAGAATTCTATTACAGCTATAGGTTCAGGTCAGTTATATGGTAAGGGAATCAATAATAACGAAGTTGGTTCTGTAAAGAATGGTAACTATATATCTGAGCCTCAGACAGACTTTATCTTTGCTATTATTGGTGAAGAAACAGGTTTCCTTGGTGGATGTATAGTAATTATCATTGAGATGCTTATATCTCTTGAATGTTTCGTCTGCGCTGGTAAGGCCAAGGATGTTGCTGGAACCATAATATGCGCCGGGGTAGGCTGTGTGGTCTGTTTGCAAACATTTATCAACGTTTCAGTTGCAACAGGAATCATACCAAATACAGGTATACCACTTCCTTTTGTTTCATACGGTCTTACAAGTTTAGTAAGCTTGTATATAGGTATGGGTTTAGTGCTTAATGTTGCTTTTCAAAGGAAAAGCTTAAGAAATAGTAATCAGTAGTTAGGAGAATAGTATGAACATTGCTTTAATCGCACATGATGCTAAGAAAAAGCTTATGCAGAACTTCTGTATAGCATATAGACAGATACTTAGCAGAAATGATCTTTATGCTACAGGTACAACTGGAAGACTTATTGAGGAGGTTACTAACCTTACAATTCATAAATATCTTGCTGGTAACCTTGGCGGCGAACAGCAAATTGGTATTCAGATAGAGCATAACCAGATTGATCTTGTTATCTTTTTAAGAGACCCTCTTAATCCTAAGTTTAACGAGATGGATGTTAATAATATAGTTAGACTTTGTGATATTCACAATATTCCACTTGCTACAAATCTTGCTTCTGCAGAATTACTTATCAAATCACTTGAAAGAGGAGAGCTTGAGTGGCGTGAGATGTTCAAATAAAGTATTACTTGCTGCTTTAACTATTGTAACTTTATCATTAACAGGTTGTGGTAAAGAGAAGTTACCTCTTGAGTATGGCAAGTATAATTTACCAGATAATTACAATATTGAATCTATGGATGTTCAAAGTGAAGTACCACTTTTTGCATCTGATATATGTGCAGTAAAGGACAATATTACTGATACATCTTCAATTGACCCTTCTTCATTATATGGAGCAGGTGTTTTTGATGTTAATACAAAGAAGACTCTTTATGCTTACAATGTTAATGAAAGAGTTAATCCTGCATCACTTACAAAGATTATGACAGCCCTTGTTGTTATTGAGAATTGTAATCTTGATGATGTGGTTACTGTACCTGACGTATCTATTGGAGAAGAAGGTGTTCAGACATTTGGACTTAAAGAAGGGGATAAGATTACAGTTAAGAACCTTCTTTATATTTCTCTTGTTTATTCAGGTAACGATGCTTCTCTTTGTCTTGCAAAGTATGTTGCTGGATCTGAAGCAGCATTTGCAGAGATGATGAATGCTAAAGCTGCCAGTCTTGGTGCCAGCAATTCACACTTTATAAATCCTCATGGATTAACAAGTAGCGAGCATTATACAACTGCTTATGATTTATACCTTATATTCAATGCTGCATGTAAGCATCAGGAATTTCTTGATATTATTTCTACAGATAAGTATACAGTTTCTTATACAACTGCAGAAGGGGAAGCTAAGGATAAAGAAATCAGCACCACAAACAAGTTTTTAACTGGTGGTTATACTATGCCAGGTTCTGTACAGGTTCAGGGTGGTAAAACTGGATCTACAGCTGCAGCTGGTAAATGCATAATCCTCTATGATGTTGATGGCAATGGTAATCCTTATATAAGTGTTGTTATGGGGGCAAGCAGTGAAGAAAATCTCTATAACACTATGATTAAGCTTTGTAACGATACAATTAGATAGATATGAAATCTTTACCTAAAATTGGTTCAAAAAATAATATCTTAATTGGTTTTTCATTAATATTTCTTGTATATGTTCTATACATAATCTTTACTTATGCCGGAAAATCTAAAGTATTTGCTTATCAGGTAAAAGAAGGCGAGCTTGCTGAAAAGAATATTTATACCGGTCTTATTATAAGAGATGAGACTATTTATAAATGTGAAGGCAATGGTTATATTAACTACTTTGCCAGAGAAGGCGAGCACGTTGGTGTAGGTGATCTTATATATACTATCGACGAAAGCGGCGCTATTGAAGATATCGTTAACTCTAGTCAGGGAGAGAATTCATTAACAAATGAAGATCTTAATGAACTTAGAACAGAGGCTTCTAACTTTAGGGGCTCATTTTCTAATTCTAACTTCTATAAGGTCTATGATTTTAAATATTCTATTAAAGGGCTTGTTAGCAAGCTTGGCAATATGAACCTGCTTGATAAACTTTCAAGTAACAATGCTATGGGCACTATTGTTAAGATGTGTACAGCGCAAAAGGCTGGCTATGTTGTTTATAATACTGATGGCTTAGAATCTGTATCTGTTAACGGTATTACCAGTGACATGTTTGATAAAGCTAATTATGAAAAGACAGTTTTTGCCAGCAATGATTTAGTTTCAGATACAACTGCAGCTTATAAACTAATTAATGATGAAGAGTGGCAGGTTGCTATTAATATAACTAAAGATAAGTATAAGTCTCTTGAAGGTACTGATTATGTAAGGGTTAGATTCCTTGAAGACCAGAAGGAACTTAATGGTAAAGTCGACCTTATTCAAAATGGTGACGAATACTTTGCCTTGCTAACATTTAACACTAATGTATTAACCTATGCTACTAAAAGATATGTAGATATTGAGCTTCTTGGAACAGCAAGAAAGGGTCTTAAGATTCCTGTAACGTCTATTGTTCATAAGCAGTTCTTTATAATACCTAAGGAATATGCCATAGAAAAAGGCGAGGAGAATACTTATTATTTCCTTAAGAAGTCGTTTAAAGATGATGGTACTATTTCAGCTGAGCTTACTGAAGTTGAGGTATATTCGGAAACAGAAGATTCCTACTATGTTGATGATACTGTTTTAAAGATAGGTGATTATCTTCTAAAGCAGGATTCAACAAGCGAGTTCCCAGTTAGTACAAAAGGTGAACTAGTTGGTGTTTATAACATTAATAAGGGATACGCTGATTTTAGACAGATTTCTATCCTTTATCAAAATGATGAATATGCCATAGTTAATTCAAATACAGCATATGGTCTTAATGTTTATGACTATATTGTCTTAGATTCTTCAACTGTTAAAGATGAAGAAATATTATATAAATAATGCTAATAAGGAAGACTAGTATGATTAAAGATAATATTAAGTTTGTTAAAGAAAATATTAAAAGAGCCTGTGAAAAAGCAGGGCGTAAGACTGAAGAAGTAACACTAATAGATGTTAGTAAAACCAAGTCTATAGAGATGCTTAAAGAAGCTTATGATGCAGGTGAAAGAGACTTTGGTGAGAACTATGTCCAGGAACTTGTAGATAAGATTCCTCAGATGCCTGAAGATGTTAGATGGCATATGATTGGCCACCTTCAGACTAATAAGGTTAAGTATATAGTTGGTAAGGTATCTCTTATACATAGCGTAGATACACTGCATCTTGCTCAGGCTATATCTAAAGAATCCGTAAAGAGAGATGTAACCTCGGACATCCTGGTTGAGATTAATGTTGCTGGTGAAGAGTCTAAGTTTGGAACAAGCGATATGTCTGCTAACCTTGAGATGATTAAAGAAATCTCAAAACTTCCAAATATTGTTATTAAAGGTCTTATGACAAGTGCTCCTTATACTGAAGATCCAGAAACTAATAGGGATTATTTCAAAGAACTTAAGGCATTTGCATATAATGAAGCTAAGGAATATATAAGCGGAACTCCGGTTTTATCAATGGGGATGACTGGTGACTATGTAGTAGCTGTTGAAGAAGGAGCTACTATGGTTAGGGTTGGAACTGGAATTTTTGGTGAAAGAGATTATAGCAAAAAATAATTAAACATGATATTATTGATAGGGGTTGACATAATAATTTTATGTTAACCTCTATATTTTTTATAAAATTATGTAAACTTTTAGTTGACATAATAATTATTATGTATCATAATATCAATATGTGGGATAATATTTTTTATTTCACAAAATATATTGTGTATACTAAGGGAGATTTTTATCATGGGTGCAATTGATAAGTTTTTAAATGCTATGAAGATGAACACAGACGTTGATGATGACGATTATCTTGATGGCTACGATGATGTTGAAGAAGAAGCTGTAAAGCCAGCTAAGAGAGTAAGATCTAATGATGAAGAGAAGAAGATTAACAAAGTTACTTCTATCGCTTCAAAGAAGAGAGCTTCAAATAGCTCAAATCTTGAAATTTACTGCTTAAAGCCAACAAGTATTGATGACGCTAAAGAAGTTGCTGATACTTTATTAGAGAACAAGGCAGTAATCCTTAACTTAAACAATATTGATGTTGATCTTGCAAGAAGAGTACTTGATTTCTCTGTAGGTTCAGCTTACGCACTTCGCGGAACACTTCAGAAGATTACAGATTCAATTTATGTAATTGTTCCTGAAGGTGTTGATATTTCAGGTGCATTTGTAGACGGAATATCTCAGTAATTCTAACAGCACCCTGAATATATATATTTGATAAATACAGCAGTAAACGATATAATCTATATTGTTGCTGCTGTTTTTTATTCTGCTTAGTGCTTTAAAGTTAGGCGGCATTTGGCAGCTACAATATACTTGATTATTTTACTTAAAGAAAGGTTATATATTATGTCTAAGTTAATTACAGTGAATGTTAATAAGAAACCTGCTTATGATATTATGCTTGAGAAGGATTTCTCTATGCTTAAGGGTAAGCTGGTTGAGCTTGAATATACAGGAAAAAGATGCTGTATCGTATGTGATTCTAATACTAATAAGCTTTATCTTTCTAAGTTTAAAAAGGCTATTGAAGGTGTTTTTGATACTGTTGTAGATTATACCTTTGAAGCTGGTGAGGAAAGAAAGAATACAGATACTGTTTATTCTATTATTGAAACATTAGTTAATAACTCATTTGACAGACATGATATTCTTATAGCTCTTGGCGGCGGTGTTGTAGGTGATATAACAGGTTATGCAGCTGCTATATATATGAGAGGTATAGATTTTGTACAGGTTCCAACAACACTTCTTGCCTGCGTAGATTCAAGTATAGGTGGTAAGACCGGTGTTGATTTTAAGTCTTATAAGAACCTTGTTGGAGCATTTAAGATGCCTTCACTTGTGTATATTGCTATTGATACACTTTTATCGCTTCCAGAGAGACAGTACTATAACGGTATGGGCGAAGTAATGAAGTATGGTCTTATTATGGATGCTTCATTATACGAATGGATAATTGAGAAAATGTATGATATCCATGATAAAAAGTATGAAACTCTTGAAGAGATGGTTGGATATTGTATCGACTGTAAGAAGCGTATAGTTGAAAAGGATCCTTTTGAAAAGGGAGACAGGATGCTTCTTAACTTTGGTCATACAATTGGTCATGCTATTGAAAGAGAAAAGAATTTTGAATTCTTACATGGTGAATGTATATCACTTGGTATGGTGGCTGCAGCATATATGTCTCTTAAAAAAGAGAAGATTTCTTCTGATGAATTCTATGAAATAAGAGATATGTTTGTACCATTTAACCTTCCAATTACAATTGATAATATTGATCCTCAGAAGATACTTGAAACTCTTAAGCATGATAAGAAGAGTAACGGAAAGACAGTTAAGTTTATTTTACTTAAGAAGGTTGGTAAAGCTTATATTGATGAAACGGTTACTGATGAAGAGATTCTCGCTGCAATAAGAGAAATTCATTTTACTGAAGAAGATATGAAGGCTTAAATTAGCCAAAAATAATCCTATAAGGTGGTTTTTGTTTTGGAAAATAAATTAGTTAATAATAGGGCAAAGATGATAGTTATCGACTTTATTCTTATGCTTGTATTAGTTGCTTTAGATCAGTTTGTAAAATATGTTTTTATTCCTATGAAAGGTAAGAATCCTATTGTTATTATTGATAAGATTCTTGAATTAACATATGTAGAAAATAGAGGGGCTGCCTTTGGTATGCTTAAGGGTCAGCGTATTTTCTTTATTTTTCTTGCTATAATTTTCTTCTTATTTATGGGCTTCTTAATTGCCAAACTTCCATATGAGAAGAAGTTCCTTAAATTAAATATAGCATTTGCATTTATATTTGCAGGGGCTATTGGCAATACTGTAGACAGAATTATAAGAGGATATGTAATTGACTTTATTTACTTTAAAGTTATTGATTTCCCAGTATTTAACGTGGCTGACGTATATATTACTGTAGCTACATTATTTGTAGTGATATTTATTATATTCTGCTATAAGGAGGAAGATTTTAACTTCCTTAAGAATGAGAAAGAAAACAGAAAGATTTCAAAACAAGATGGAAGAGAATAGGTTTATTGTATCTGAGGATTATGAAGGTACAAGAATCGATAAGTACCTTTCACTTCTAAATCCTGGCTTATCCAGATCTTATATCCAAAAGTTAATTAAAGAAGATGGATTTGTTACTGTTAATGGTAATAAATGCAAGAATTCAACTGTTTTAAACACTTCAGATGAAGTGTTTATTAATATACCCGAACCTGTAGTTCCAAATATTGAGCCTGAAGATATACCTCTTAATATTGTTTATGAGGATAGTGATTTTCT
Source organism: Lachnospiraceae bacterium NC2008 (assembly GCA_000687675.1). GTDB lineage: Bacteria > Bacillota > Clostridia > Lachnospirales > Lachnospiraceae > NK4A136. The sequence continues at coordinate 121,580 of JHWS01000002.1, forward strand.
TATAATTAATAAGCCTAAGGATATGGTGGTTCATCCGGCTCCGGGACATTATAGTGGCACATTGGTTAATGGAATACTTAATCATTGTAAGGATTTATCTGGTATCAACGGCGTACTAAGACCTGGTATTGTTCATCGTATTGATAAGGACACAACTGGTCTTCTTATTATCTGTAAGAATGATAAAGCACATAATGATATTGCAGCTCAGCTTAAGGAACACAGCATAGAAAGAACTTATATCGCCTTATGTGATGGTAATATAAAGGTAGATGAAGGTGTAGTAGACAAGCCAATTGGCAGGGATAAGAATGACAGAAAGAAGATGTCTGTAAACAATCCTGATGGTAAGAATGCTGTTACCCACTATAAGGTTCTTGAAAGATTTGGTAAGTACACACTTATAAAATGTAACCTTGAAACTGGAAGAACTCATCAAATCAGAGTTCATATGGCTTCACTTGGTCATCCAATTGTTGGTGATGAGGTTTATGGTCATAAGAGTGAATTCAAAACATTTGGTCAGATGCTTCATGCTAAAACTATTGGATTTATTCATCCTAGTTCTAAAGAATATGTTTCTTTTGACAGTGAACTTCCTGATTATTTTGAAAAAATATTAAATAGACTTCGAAATAAATAAAACTACGTAGAGATATTCCTTACGTAGTTTTGGTATTTTATTATTTTATCGATTTAGTTTTTGATGTTTTATTCTTTACGCAGTTTTACTATGTTAGCGGCTTTTCTTTTTATATCTTCATCCATGGATGCGTAGTGTTTTTTTGTGGTATTAACATCTTTATGGCCAAGTACGCTGGCAACTAAGTATATATCACCGGATTCCTGATATAAAGATGTACCGTATGTAGATCTAAGTTTATGAGGGGTTATTTTCTTAAGGGTTGTAACCTCAGAGGCGTATTTCTTAACCAGGTTTTCAACAGCTCTTACAGATATACGTCTGTTTTGCATAGATAAGAAGAGGGCTTCTTCGTGGCCTTCTGAAGGAATAATTTCTCGTCTGTAAATTAAATAGTTTTCTAAAGCTTCTAGGACTTCATCTCCAAAGTAGATATTAGATTCGTTACCGCCTTTTCTAACTACCTTAATCTTGCAGTTATCAAAGTCTATATCCTTAATATTAATACCTACGCACTCTGAAACTCGCATACCAGTTCCAAGTAGGAGAGTAAGGATACATAAATCTCTTGGCATAGTAATTGCATGGTATTTCTTTTGATGTTTTGACTGGCCTTCATAGCCATTTTCTACTATATCAAGGAGTTTAGCTACTTCATTAGGGTCAAGTTTTATAATTGTTTTATCATGAATCTTAGGTGCATGAACTATTGAAGCTGGATTTTCTTTTATTTTTTCTGATTCATAAAAATAATTAAATAGCCCTTTTACAGCTGAAAGTTTTCTGGCTTTTCCACGTTCATCATTGGTATGAATCTGACCATCCTGGCCATCATAATAAGACAAATATTCCATGTAGTTTTCAATATCTGTCTTTGAGATTTTATTTAAGCAATCAAGTTTTAAATCTTTGATTTTATCTTCATCGCCAGCTATATATCTAAAGAATACAGCTAAATCATAGGCATAACCAATCTGAGTTCTGGTTGAAACTCTGTCATTAATTCCTCTAAAAAACTGAGTACAAAAATCAGGAAGCTTGTCTTCAAGTTCACGAAGTTTTAAAGAATTATAGATTTTTATATCGTTATGATAATTTCCAGTAGATTTGAATTCCTTCATATCAGGTATGCCTCAAAATGTTTGATTTGTTTATATTTTAGCATAATTTAGCAGCTTGCGAAGTAATATGTTCTGTAGTTAAAAGGGTTTTTGCCAGCCAGTGTCTTCTAAATATGCATATTTTCTACCACTAGAAACTATTTTGTGGTAAAATTTATTATGTAAACAGTTTAAAGTGATAAAGTAATCGCTGTGAAAGGGGCTTTGTATGAGCTACAAAGAAAAGTATAAACAGTATCTTGGATGGGGCTTAACAATATTCTTTTCTTTATCAGGAGTTTTGTTATTCTATTATATCCTTACTAATCATAGAAATTTACTTAATAGTATCGGAACATTCTTTAGCGTAATTACACCAGTTATTATAGGTATAGTTATAGCTTATTTACTTTCTCCAGCAGTTAATCGCATCGAAGGAATTATATATAAGAAGCACGATTATAATGCAAAGCAGCGTAGGAGAGTAAGAGTACTTGTTACATTCTTTGTTGAAATACTTTTTATACTCCTTATTTTTGGCTGTATATCACTTATTCTTCCACAGCTTATTTCTTCTATTACAAATATTACTGATAACTACAACGAATATTATAAAAACTTTATGAAGTGGCTTACTGGTCTTGAGGAAAAATATCCTAAGGCTAGTAAACAGATTGAAATATTCGTTGATAAATATTCAGTTAAAATTAATGAATATTTTAATTCGAAACTTATCCCAAAGATCCAGAATATGGTTCTTGATTTAACAACTGGAATTTTCTCATTTATCAAGGCAATTTTTAACTTCTTAATTGGTATCTTAATTTCATTTTACTTATTATTTAGCAAGGAAAAATTTGCGGCTCAGGGAAAGAAAATTTGTTTTGCTTTCTTTAAGAAAGATACAGCCAATGCATTTATTCATAATGTAAGATTTGCTGATAAAACATTTAACGGATTTATCGTAGGTAAAATTGTTGATTCAATTATTATCGGTATAATCTGCTATATCTGTACAATATTCCTTAAAACACCATATCCAATACTTGTTTCAGTAATTATTGGTGTAACTAATGTAATTCCTTTCTTCGGACCATTTATTGGAGCTATTCCTTGCGGAATCCTTCTTTTATTAGTTGATCCAAAGGCATGCTTATACTTCTTAATTATGGTATTTTTACTCCAGCAGTTCGATGGAAATATCCTTGGACCAAGAATTCTTGGTTCATCTACAGGTATTACAGGTTTCTGGGTAATCTTTGCAATTACTTTATTTGGGGGTTTATGGGGACCAACTGGTATGATTGTTGGTGTTCCTTTATTCGCTGTAATTTATACTGTAATTTCAGCTATGTTAAAAACTAAGTTAAATGCTAAGGGATTAACTTCTCAGACAGATGCATATACTAATATGAACTTTATTGATAAGGATGATAAATTCGTAACTATTCCTAAGGAAGATATAGTTACAATTACATCTGCTAAGAATATTAATAATCATCTGGAATATATTAAGACTAATCCTATATCTAAAAAGAATGTTCTTGGCTTTAAAAAGAAGGTTAAGACAGATAAGAAAAATAAAACTAATAAAGAAGACTAAAATCCTTATATAGAGCGGCTTTGCAGCCGATAAAGGGCTCTGATTTATTCTAATAATTAACTATAGCAACTCTTCGTAAAATCTGCGTTTTGCGAAGAGTTCTTTATTGCTATTCTGGCAGTTTTATCATGTAGATTTACATTTTTTTAATCACACCACTTAGAAAAATAATTGCAATTACTAATAATAGAATACCCATTATATTCACTCCTAAATTTAAATTATAATCAATTAGTAGTCATTATAACATTTCAATTAACCTGGGTATATAAAGAATATTTAATTTAATCATTTTAACGTAGTGTTTCAGCATAATAAGGTACAACAAGCATCTGGCCTGCATATAAATCATCGGATTTAAGTTTATTAATTGATTTTACTTCTTTAATGTAATCTGTAGTTGATTCTTTATCAGATTTATTCTCTGAAGCTATAGACCATAATGTATCACCAGATTCTACATAAATCTTATGAAAATACTTATATGAAGCGCCATCCTGGCTCTGAGCGTTAGATTTGTTTGGATATAAGGTAAAAACTATAAAAATAACTGCAATAGCTGTAAAGATAACGTAGGATGCTCTTCTACTTATACCTCTTCTTAAACCTCTTCTTCTAATCTTACGAATTGTTCTCTTAATTAGTCTTCTAATGGATTGATAAAAGTATAAAAGGATAAGGAAGATCAATTCTCCGATTTTTAATGTGTTTTTTACCAAGGCATTTTCTAAAAACATCTTACATTACCTCCATATAGCTAATGCTTTTACAGTTTCCAAACTAACACTGAACGTCTGTTCATGTTCTAATAATAACGAACAAAAATTCGAATGTCAATACTAAATTCGAACATATTTTCATTTCTTCGAACATTTATTCCGAAAATGTGTTTGATAAATTGGAAAGTATGTGTTAAAATAAGAAAAAACAATTATAGGAGGTTTTAATATATGGCTAAAGGTAAAATTACACCTAAGCAGCAACAGGTATTAGATTTTATTAAAGACAGTATCGTTAAAAAGGGTTATCCGCCTACTGTTAGAGATATTTGTGTAGCTGTTAATCTTAGCTCTACTTCTTCAGTACATGCTCATCTTGCTACACTTGAAAAGAATGGTTATATTAGAAGGGACCCTACAAAGCCTCGTGCTATTGAAATCTTAGATGATTCTTTCAATGTTATGCGTCAGGAAATGACAAGTATACCTGTTATTGGGACTGTAGCTGCAGGACTTCCTATTTTAGCTCAGCAGAATATTGATGGTTACTTCCCTCTTCCTGTTGAATATGTTCCTAATGCTGAAACTTTTGTTTTAAAAGTAAAAGGGGAAAGCATGATCAACGTTGGAATTTACGACGGAGATTCAATATTTGTAGAATGTTGTAATACTGCTCGCAATGGGGATATTGTAGTAGCTTTAATAGATGACAGCGCTACTGTTAAGACATTTTATAAAGAGAACGGTCACGTTAGACTCCAGCCTGAGAATGACTCTATGGAGCCTATTATCGTACCAGATTGTCAGATACTTGGTAAAGTATTTGGTGTATTTAGATTATGTAGATAATGATTTATATGAATACTGTAAAATAAAAACCAGGCTTTAAAAACCTGGTTTTTATTATGAAATCAATGTGTGATTATAATTAAAGAGTAACCTGTTTACCATCTCTCCAGATGTTATCAAGGTTATAGAAGCCTCTGCTTTCTTTATCAAAGATATGAACAACTATATCCTTGTAATCCATAAGAATCCAGTTACCCTTTTGATAACCTTCGATTTGAGATGGAACTAAAGAAAGTTTCTTTAACTGCTCTTCTACGTTATCTGCTATGGCGTGAACCTGGTTAATATTATCTCCGCCACATATTACAAAATAATCTGCAAGGCTGGATATTTGGCTTATGTCTATGAGCTTGATATCCATGCCTTTTTTATCGTCTATAGCATTATAAATTTTAGTTAATACTTCTTTTATTTCCATTTATTTAAACCCTAATTTATTTCCTGTTTTCTATTAATTCTTTGTAGAATTCATAAGCCTTCTGGCTCTTCGAATCTATAATCATTTCCTTGTTATTAAGATGTTTTAGAGTGTTCTCTAAGATAATATATATTCCCATATCTAAATCATCAAAGATAACTTCTCTAATCTGGTCAAGTCCAAGAATCTTCTTTCTGTTAGGCTCAATATAATCTGCTGAAAAGATGATTTTTTCCAAAAGATTCATATTAGGCTTACCTGTTGTATGGTACTTAATAGCTGAAAGAATCTCTTTATTCTTAACACCATATTTCTCTTTTGCCATAACGCTACCAAGCTTGGCGTGTATAAGAAATGGATTTTGAATCTCGACTTTAGTAAGCTTAACTCCGTATTTATTACAGAGTTCAAATTTTTTATCGTTATCATAACATTTAGCGCAGTCATGAAGTAATCCTGCAACCAGGGCCTTCTCAGGATCTGCTCCAAATCTTAAAGCCATGGCAAATGCTGTATAAGCTACTCCAATAGTATGCTCATATCTTTTAGGCTCTAATACTTTTATTAATGATTTTTTTAACTCTTTTATATCGTAGTTCATGTTAATATAAGTTTTTCTCTTTGATAAAGGCGTAAACAGTTGGTATTATATACTTTTCAGCTCTATTATCACCTTTTTCAAGCATTTCTCTTAAAGATGTAGATGAAATATCAAAATCAAAGTCTATAAGCTTTATTTTAGCCTTATATTCTCTTTCTAACCTATTAGCTTCAGCTTCAGTTCCCACATTAAAACTTCCATTAATTCTTCGCCTTAAAACTAATAAAGTAGAATCATTTAATATATCCTGATAATTCTTCCATTTATCAATATATAAGAGGGAATCCTCTCCTATTAAAAAATATATTGTTTTATTAGGATATAAGTCTTTAAAATACTTAATTGTCTCAAAGGTATATGATGGACCTTCTCGTTTAACTTCTACATCAGATAATATAACCTTAGAATTATCTTTAAAATAAACATCCAGGGCAATCCTGCACATGTCATATCTAATTAATGCGTCTGTAACGCCACGTTTTAAGTATGAATCACCAGTTGGAATAACATATAAGGACTGTATATCTATATTTTCTAATATAGTAGAAATCATTTTTAGATGGCCTATATGTATAGGATCAAATGTTCCACCAAATAAGCATATATTATCGCTCATATTAAGCCCTCGTGCTTATACTTTCATACCCAGCTTCCTCCCCTAGGTGTATTTTTCGACATTTGCTTGCAACAGGAGAAAAATAAATCTAGGAGAAGGGAAGCGTTTCTTAAAAACAAGTTTAGCCTCTAAACATAACGCTATCTAGGAAGCTCTATTACCTTATTATCCTTATTTTCTTTATAAAGGACTATCTTTCTACCAATAACCTGAACTAATGTAGATCTGGTTCTGTCAGCTATACTGTTAGCCATCTCCATAATATCTGCATCAGAAGACTTAAGAACGTTGATCTTAATAATCTCTCTATTGTTAAATGCTTCTAATACAGCATCTGTAATCTCTGGTGTAAGGTTAGACTTACCAATCTGCATAATTGGAGATTCGTTAGCTGCTAAACTTTTTAAATAAGCTCTTTGTTTACTGCTTAAATTCATAATTAATCCTCTTACTTATAATATTCAAAAGAAAAACCATACATACGAACTGTATCGCCCTCTCCTATACCTAAAGCTTCAAGTTCTTTTAAGATACCATTCTGCTTAAGGAACTTCTGGAAGAATGCGAAACCTTTTTCTGACTCTAAGTTTGTATAACCAAGCATTTTCTCAATACGAGGTCCTTCTACAACATATTCATCATTTTCATTATCATATGATACATAGAATGGCTCGTCTGAAGGAGCAAGTTCATTGTCAGGGTCAAATTCGCTTTCAAATACAGTCTCGTTACCTTTTAGTTTAGTTAACTCCTGATATGTATATGAAATAAGCTCTTTAACTCCTTCGCCAGTAAGAGTACTTATCGGGAATACCTTAATACCCTTTGGCTCAAACTCTGCCTTTATTTTATCTACAGGAGAAACGAATTCTGGATAAATAAGTTCTCCATCTTCATCAATATCAATTGGCTCAACTTCGGTATTTATAGCATCTATCTTGTTAGCTGCTATAATCTGTGGAAGTGAAGCGACTTTATCGCTATATGCTTTAAGCTCTTCATTTATCTTATAGAAGTCTTCGATTGGGTCTCTGCCTTCTACTGAAGCGGCATCTAAGATATGGATAAGTATTTTATTTCTTTCAATATGTCTTAAGAACTCATGTCCAAGACCTACCCCCTGTGAAGCGCCTTCAATAAGTCCAGGAATATCTGCAATAACAAATGATGAACCCTGGCCTACACTTACAACCCCAAGATTAGGTGATAATGTTGTAAAGTGATAATCTGCTATCTCAGGTCTGGCATTGGAAACTTTTGATAAGAATGTTGACTTACCAACACTTGGATAACCAACAAGTCCTACGTCAGCAATGATCTTAAGTTCAAGAATAACTTCTACCTCTTTAGAAGGCTGACCTGGCTGGGCGTATTTTGGAGCCTGCATAGTTGATGTAGCATAATGCTGGTTACCGCATCCACCTCTACCACCTGTTAAGACTTTATATTCTTTAACATCACCAGACATATCTATAATTACTTTGCCTGTAGATGCTTCTTTAACAATAGTCCCCTTTGGAACTTTAAGTATTATATCCTGGCCGTCTTTACCACGACAGTTACGTTTGCCGCCTTCTTCACCATTGGTAGCTGCAAATTTATGCTTATGCTTATAATCAACCAAAGTATTCATACCTGGATCAACTACAAAAATAACATCGCCGCCTCTGCCGCCATCTCCGCCATCTGGACCACCATCTGGAACGTATTTTTCTCTTCTAAATGATACGTGACCATCTCCGCCTTTACCGCTTTTGATCACAATCTTAGCTCTATCAGCAAACATAATAATCTCCGTCTAATACCTATGATTCTAAAAAAGCCTGAGACCACAAGGGCCTCAGGCCAAAGTTTGAAATAATAGCAAACTTATAATAATTCGTTATTTCTCAACTGGATATACACTAGCCTGCTTCTTATCACGGCCTTTTCTTTCAAACTTAAGAACTCCGTCAACTAAAGCAAATAATGTATCATCACCACCACGACCAACGTTCACACCTGGGTGAATCTTTGTTCCGCGCTGTCTGTATAAAATGTTACCAGCCTTAACGAACTGACCATCAGCTCTTTTTGCTCCAAGTCTTTTTGACTCTGAGTCTCTACCGTTCTTTGTAGAACCAACACCCTTTTTATGAGCAAAAAATTGAAGGTTTAAATTCATCATGGTTTTATACCTCCTTAATTACTAAACTAACATACTTCTTACCATATTCTTTAATAACTCCTTTTAAACCAAGAATTAAAGAATCAGCAAATAACGAAGCATCTCTTACTGAATCTTCACTGTTTCCATCTTTTAGAGACATAAGTATATATCCATTATCAGGATTCTGTGAGAGATTCATGTCACAACCTGCTATTTCTTCTATAGAATTAATTGTATTGATTACCAGCATAGAAACTGCGGAACAAACAATGTCTTTTCCATATTCATCGAAACCAGCGTGGCCGTCACATTCTAACTGTTTAAAAATACCATTTCTGTCTTTTGTAATTGTTACAGAAATCATAATACATATCCCTTAAATATAATTAAGCGTTGATCTTGTCAATCTTAACCTGGGTGTATGCTTGTCTATGACCATTCTTCTTGTGGTATCCGGTTTTTCTCTTGTACTTGTATACAATAACCTTCTTGCCTCTTCCCTGCTCTACAACTGTTGCAGATACGCTAGCCTTAGCTACGTCCTTGCCAACCTTAAGTGAGCCATCAGAAACAGCAACTACCTGGTCAAATGTTACAGTATCACCAGCGTTACCCTCAAGCTTCTCTACTTTGATAAGATCACCTTCAGATACACGGTACTGCTTTCCACCTGTTGCAATAATTGCGTACATGACGTTTCCTCCTATTACATTTACTCGCTAAATTCGGTGCTTTCTATATATAATTGCTTACATATAGGCAGACTTTTACCTCTTTATGCGGCATACTCTAGCATAATACCATTAGGAAGATATTATGTCAAGTTTTATTTGGAACAGACGTGATGAAATCGACGTATGTTCCCTGCGCGGCTCCCGTCCGGCTTTAGCCGGTAACATCCCTGCGGGAGCCTGTGCATAAAAATGAGGGGTGAATAAATATTCACCCCTCGTCTGTTCATAAAACAAATTATAATTCATTCATAATCTTTGTCTTATATCCGTTGTATTCCTCATCATTGATGATTCCATTCTTATTAAGATCCATAAGCATCTTAATCTTCTTTGTGAATTCATCTTCATCCTTACTTGGTGCAAAGATATCTTTGATAAGTTCATTCTTCTTAGCTTCGTAATCTTCGCTAGAAATAAGACCTGTATCTCTTGCTGCAAGGTAAAGTCTTGTTCTTAAGATGTCATCTCCGATAGAACCAACTTCTTTAAGCATCTCAACCTTCTTGCCGTGGAAATCCATCTCAGAAATCCATTCTTTTTCTTTAAGTTTAAGAACTCTAACTGACTTGAACTTGAATGAATCTTCATCAGCTGCAGGAAGAGTCATAACTTCAGAAATAAGTGTCTTCTGCTTATCTTTGTATTCAGCATCAGCTACTGTACCAGACTTAACCATTGCTGGCCACTTAGAAAGCTTCATATCAAGAGCTTCTACTGTATCTCTAGCTGTTGGTGTAAGAATCTTCTTAAGTTCAGCCATGTCGCTTTCATATTCAGATACTGGAATCATCTCAGCATCTCTAAGAATTGGAAGCTTCTGAAGCTTTAAGCAGAATAAATCATCAGGATCAAGTGGATTGTAAGCTACTGAATCAAGAACTGACTGCTTCTTAGCTGCATATTCTGAATCGTTAATAAGCTCGCTCATAAGAACTATAGGTGCCTTAGCCATATTATCCTTGAATACTGTAAGATCCTTAACGTTAACATCAAATACTTCGTTAACAATCTGTTCTTTATTAGATGTAAACTCAGCGTCTGAAAGCATACCCGCCTTCTTCATCTGGAATATCTTCTGAATCTTGTCACAGAACTTACCAAGACCCTTCTCATCACAGAATAACTTAAGCTTCTTCTCTTTGTACTCTTCGTCTGTTGTCATACCACATTCGTGCATAACATCGAGTTTCTTAAGTTTCTGCTCGTATGTCTCATCATTTTCCTTCTTAGCAGGTGCTGGAGCAGGTGTAGGAATTGCTGCTGGAGCAGGTGCAGGTGCTGGTGTAGGAATTGCTGCTGGAGCAGGTGCTGGAGCAGGAGTTGGAGCTGCAGCTGGCGCTGGATTAATTGGTGCAAATGCTGGAGCAGGAGTTGGAGCTGCTGCTGGAGCAGGTGCTGGCGCTGGAGCTGGTGCAGGAGCTGCTACTGGAGCAGGTACTGGCGCTGGAGCTGGTGCTGGAGCAGGTGCTGGCGCAGGCTTAGCTGCAGGAGCTGCTGCTGGAACTGGTGTAGGTGCCTTTGGAGCTGATGAAGATGACTTCTTAGAATCTGATCCAAGACCACCTGCTTCTTTAGCAACCTTGTTTAAAGTTTCAATTGCTCTATCCATATCTTTAAGGCCAGGAAGAATTGTCTGTGTCTTCTTAGCACCGTAAAGTGTCTGTAATTTTGTAACAAGAATAAGTGCGTCAGAACCCTGGAACTCACCCTTCTTTACGTCTCTGATATCCTTTGCTGGATAATCATACTGAGAAATGTATTCATTTTTACCTTCTTCGTTACAGATGTAACCTTTACCAGTAATCTTTACCCCATCTGGCTTTGTGTCATCAATCTGTAAGAAAAGTTTTTCCTGATTCTTTGCTGATAAGAAGCTCTTTAAACTGCTTCCCCAGTTGCATTGAAATACCTCAACACCCATTTTAATATTACCTCCATTAAAATATTCATTTTAAGACTATGTTTATAATAACAATTAAAAAAGGTCATTTCAAACAGTTTTTTGTTCAAAATAACCAATATCTTAAATCAACTATTATAGTTATATTTTATCTTTGATTTACAAGTGTTAATTATTGAATTAGCGCAATATAGTTTTATCTAGTGTAGTTTTATAACTGTATATATCCCCTGACTGCTTAACCCTCGTTAGTTCGAAAAGCCCCAATTTAGTTATATCTACAAGTTTTGGGCTATGTTTTACGCTTTCAAGTGCTGAAGTGAGGGCTTTTGTCAAAATAGTTATATCTTTTTCGGATTTCATGTTAATAAAATCAACAATTAGTATGCCGGATAAATTACGTACCCTTATTTGGTATGCAATCTCTTTTGCTGCTTCTAAATTTACATCTAAAATATACTGATTTTTATCTTTGCTATTCTTGGCACTGCCACTGTTTACATCAATAACATTCAAAGCTTCTGTAGGATTGATATAAATATAGCCGTCATTTTTTAGATTTACCTTGTCTGAGATAATATTCTGATACTTGGATTTAAGTCCATATAGAGATACAAGATCAACCTTGCTATCCTCATATAAGGTTATCTCATATTCTGGAGCAAGTTCTTTAATGTAATCATAGGCTTCTTTATTATCAGCTATAATCTTTGTTGAATCTTTAATAAGTTCATAGAGGGCAGAGAAATCAGTATATATCTTGTTATACAAAAGTCTGTTTTTGCACTTATCTTCTATGCCATCTAAAAATGCTATTTTCTCTTCTATATCAGAACATAATTCAGATATTAAAGTATCTATTTCATCCAAAGTAGCAAAGTCACCTGTTCTAACAGTGATGTTATATTTACTAATATCTATATCTTTAGAAGCAAAATAGCTAAGAACAGCGTCTTTGATTAAAGTCCTTTTCTTATCTTCTATTTTCTTAGATATACTAACCTGGCCCTGAGATTTTGCCAAAGAAACTACAGACAAACTTCCAGTAAGCTCGAAAAGTGTTGTACCATAAGCGGATTTATTCTTATACGCTTCTTTCTTAATCTGAACAGGAAGGGTATCGCCGCATTTAAGGCTTCCGTCATATTTTCTGTTAAGTAGCTTTACCTGTCCAATTTCATCTTCCTGTAAAAAGACTTCTTCTTTATCGGATATAGCTAGGAAATATCCTTTGATTCCTTTAATGTATTTATTAACTCTGGCAATATAGATATCTTTATAGCTCGCTTTATTTCTCTGATAAACCAAGAATTCTTCTATCCTGTTATCAGCAACAGAAAAAAAGACAAAATCATCCCCTGTTTTAAACGCCAGAAGGGTTTTGTCTTTTGTAATTATATTCTGTTCTTCGTTTTTGATTCTTGGTTTAATCATTTATTATCCAAACTGGTCAAAAATTCTTTATTGACTTAAAGAAACAATACTGCCATCTTCGGCCTGGCCATAAATATCAGTACGTAGTATTGCTTCTACCTTAAGATTCTTTCCAATATTTTCAGAAAGGGCTTCTATAACAGAAACTGGTTTTATATTAAGGGCGCTACCAGACTTAAGTAACATATATAAAATACCATCTGAATCAGCTTTAAGTTCAAAGATACCTTCCTTAATATCTTTTTCAACTACTTCTTCTTTTTTCTTCTTACCGCATTTTTTCTTACTTATTATGATTTCCGGTTTAGCAACTAGTTCCTGGCACATAAGTTCAAGTTTGTCCTTTTCTAATTCAGCCTGGTCCATCTCGTTTGAAGATACAGTAATCTTATAACCAGCGGCATAGACTGCAGCCATGGCATTTAAAGCTTTTTCATCAAGAAGTTTAGCAGATTCTATAGCTATACCTTCATTCATAACCTTGTTAAGTCTTGTAACTAAATCTTCAAGACCATCATAAGATACTAAATCTATATCAAGATAATCCCCTGTTGTCTCCATGGAAACTCCAAGAGGATATGCGAATGACATAATCTGATGAGGGTTAAAACCTTCTGAATATCTAATATCAATATTAGCTCTAAGCATAACCTTCTGAAAATATCTAAGCATATCAAGATGACCAAGATACTTCACTGGGCCTTTTCTTGAAAATTTAAGTCTTACTCTTATATATTTTTGTTCATTATCAGCCATTGTGAACTCCTGGACATATACCGCACTTGTATGTAAATGCACCGCATCCGCTGCATTTATCTCTGCAGTTTTTAGTTACTATACCTTCTTTAGCATTATTCCACTCTTTAAGAAGGTAGTTCTTTGTAACACCTATATCTATAAAGTCCCAAGGGAAGATTTCATCTTCGCCTCTTTCTCTGAAGATATAGTTTTTATAATCAACATCTGTTTTATCAAAGCTTTCCATCCACATATCGTGGTTGTAGTTATCTGTCCACGCGTCGAATATACAGCCGTGCTCATAGGCGTATATTATAGCATCTGCAACTTTCCTGTCGCCTCTTGCAAAGATACCTTCAACTATAGAGGTTCCAGCCTCGTGCCAGTGATAAGATATGCTTCGCTGGTTAAGAACGCTTGATATAGACTTCTTTGTAAGTTCAGCTTTATCAATAAACTGCTGCATATCATTCATCTTAGCCCACTGAAAAGCAGTAAATGGCTTAGGGATAAAGAATGAAGTTGATGCTGTTATGGAAATACGGCCATTTCTCTTCTCTTTTGGAAGTACATCGTAGTAAGCAAGGGCTACTTCATTGCAAAGTTCTGCTATAGACTTAATATCTTCCTCTTCCTCGAATGGAAGTCCAAGCATAAAGTAAAGCTTAACCTTGTTCCAACCACCAAGGAAAGCCATTTTGGCACCTTCAAGTATGTTATCTACAGTTAGTCCCTTATTGATAACATTTCTCATACGCTGACTACCAGCTTCTGGTGCAAATGTCAGTGAAGACTTTCTAACATCCTGAATCTTATTCATAACATCAAGTGAAAATGCATCGATTCTAAGTGATGGTAAAGATATATTAATCTTCTTTTTGTTGCATTTATCTATAAGATTCTCGAGAAGAGGTCCAAGTCTGGTATAATCACTGGTTGATAATGAACTAAGAGAAAGTTCTTCGTAGCCTGTATTTTCTATTAAGGTATCAGCATATTCTAAAAGCTTCTCAACACTTCTTTCTCTAATAGGCTTGTATATCTGACCGGCCTGGCAGAATCTACATCCTCTTATACATCCTCTTTGTACCTCAAGTACCATACGGTCCTGAATAGCTCTGATAAATGGAACTATAGGTTTTAAAGGATATGAAACATCATCAAGATCTTTAACAACTTCTTTCTTTACAACTTTTGGAACATCATCATATATAGGCTCCATAGCTTTGATAGTACCGTCTTCGTTATAAGATATGTTATATAAGGACGGTACGTAAAGACCACCGATATGGCTGGCAAGCCTTAAAAACTCGTGTCTTGAAAGCTTCTTTTCTTTACAGTCTTCATATAAATCAAACAGTTCTCTATATTTTGTTTCACCTTCACCAATATAGAAAATATCAAAAAAGTCAGCTATTGGTTCTGGGTTATATACACAAGGACCACCACCAATAACTATAGGATCATCTTCTTCTCTATCTGTAGACTTATAAGCAATACCAGCTAAATCAAGAACCTGAAGTACATTGGTATAACACATCTCATATTGAAGTGTGAAACCAAGAAAATCAAACTCTTTAACCTTATCCTGACTTTCAAGTGCAAACAAAGGTATCTTGTTTTCTCTCATAACCTTATCAAGGTCAGTCCATGGAGAGAAAACTCTTTCGCACCAAACATCATCATAAGAGTTAAATAAGTTATAAAGAATAGATATACCAAGATGGCTCATACCTATCTCATATATATCAGGGAAACACATAACAAAGCGAAGTCTAATATCAGACTTCGCTTTCATAACACTATTTAATTCACCACCAATGTATCTTGCAGGTTTCTCAACACT
Organism: Lachnospiraceae bacterium NC2008; assembly: GCA_000687675.1. GTDB lineage: Bacteria > Bacillota > Clostridia > Lachnospirales > Lachnospiraceae > NK4A136. The sequence goes on from JHWS01000002.1 coordinate 136,930, forward strand.
CATCAAGATATCATTAGATAAAGCTAATTTTCTTTCTATCATATATAAAACTTTCTAATATTTAATTTGCAGCTTTTCTTGAGATTATCTCGTTAAAGAAGCATGATCTCTTTCCTGTATGGCAAGCTGCTCCAACCTGGGAAACCTTAGCAAGGATTGTATCAAGGTCGCAGTCTGTATAAAGCATTTTTACAAACTGATAATGTCCGCTTGTTTCTCCCTTAATCCACTCAGACTGTCTACTTCTTGAGTAATATGTCATAATTCCAGTGTTTATAGTCTTGTTATATGCATTCTCATCCATATAAGCAACCATAAGCACTTCGTTATTAGTATGATCCTGAACTACTACAGGAACTAACCCGTTGCTATCCTTCTTAAGGTCTCTCCACTTAAACTGTGGAACAAATGCATTGACATCAATTCCTCTTTCTCTGCAGAGTTGCTTAACAGAGTTAACATTAGAGAGGTTGTAATTAATGAAAGAACCAAATATTCCTGTAACATCTTTTCTTTCAAGAATATCCATAGCCCTATCAAGTGGAATATCTGAAACTGGAATAATAAGCTTTGGGAATCCTGATTTTATTACATCAGAGATAATAGACTCTCTCATTACGATAAGCTCAGTTTCTCCATCATCAAACAGCTCCTGATACATAGGTATCTGGTTTGTTTCAGTTACAGCACCACCCAGATTGTCCTTAAATCCTATAGAAGCGAATCTCTTAAGAATAGCTATGTTGCTTTCTTTTGAAAGATTTAAGAATACTCTTCTACAACCCATCTCAAGAAGGTTCTCAACATCAAACTTTGTCTTAATATTACCTGCAACATATACAGGAACATCACTTACTGAAACTATCTGATGTATAACACTTAGAGCTATTTCATGCTCTATATCGCTTCTTGACATCTCAAGAACATATAAAGCATCAATATTATAATCAATGAGTCTAAGAGCGTATCTAACTGGATCATCAGATATAACTTCTCTATTACCTATAGATTTAACAGCCTTTTCTCCAGATAAGAAAAGAGTTGCAATTAATTTTTTCATACTTACAGTATTCTCCCTAATATACAAGTCTTATTAAAGCATTATCTAAGTTTGCCTTTTGTACTAAGTACATCTGTGATTCTTGAGTCTAAGCTTGTAGCCATATCAAGAGCCTTGGCAAATGCCTTAAACATAGCTTCAATAACGTGGTGTGTATTATCACCTGCAAGCTGTTTAATGTGTATATTCATTCCTGCGCTATATGAAACTGCATAGAAGAATTCTTTAACAAGTTCAGTTTCAAAATATCCGCATCTTTCCTGATTAAAGTTAGCTTCAAAGTTAAGATATGGTCTTCCTGAGAAATCTATAGAGCAAAGAACAAGAGCATCATCCATAGGAAGGATAAAGTAGCCAAATCTTGCCATACCCTTTGTGTCTTTACATGCTTCTTTAATAGCATTACCAAGAACTATACCAGTATCTTCTACTGTGTGGTGTCCATCAACTCCTATATCACCATCTACTTTAACCTTAAGGTCAAAGAATCCGTGTTTAGCGAATCCATTTAACATATGATCAAAGAACTCGATGCCGGTCTTTATGTCATAAGAGCCTTTACCATCTATATTAAGTGACATTTTAATATCTGTTTCACTTGTTTTACGTGCAAGTTCTGCTTTTCTCATAATATTTTACCTTTCTTAGACCTTAATAAGAAGATTATATATGTTAATTACTATTTATTCAAATCTTACTGCAACAGAATTAGCGTGAGCTGTTAAACCTTCCTGCTTAGCAAAATATTCTACATCAGCATGTACCTTAGTAAGAGCTTCCTTAGAATATGAAATGATACTTGATTTCTTACAGAAGTCATCTACGTTAAGTGGTGAGAAGAATTTTGCTGTACCATTAGTTGGAAGTACGTGGTTAGGACCAGCAAGATAGTCACCAAGTGGTTCTGAGGTATACTCTCCAAGGAAGATTGCGCCGGCATTGTTAATCTTAGGCATAATCTCAAATGGATTCTTTGTAAGAATCTCAAGGTGCTCTGGAGCTATCTCATTAACTGTATCAATAGCCATGTCCATATTGTCTGTTATAAAGATTGTTCCAAAGTTATCAAGAGACTTCTTAATAATATCTTTTCTTTCAAGTACTTCAGTAAATTTATTAATCTCTTCAAGAGTTTTATCTGCAATTTCTTTTGAAGTAGAAATAAGTGTTACAGATGCAAGCTCGTCATGTTCAGCCTGTGATAACAAATCAGCTGCAGCATATCTTGGATTAGTTGTTTCATCTGCAATAACAAGTACTTCTGAAGGACCTGCAATTGAATCGATTGAAACCTGTCCATATACAGCCTTCTTTGCAAGAGCGACAAATATATTACCAGGTCCGCATATCTTATAGCATCTTGGAATAGACTCTGTACCATATGCAAGTGCTGCTATAGCCTGAGCGCCACCTACTTTATATATCTCGTCAGCACCAGCAATCTTAGCTGCTGCAAGAGTACCTGCATTAATGACACCAGTCTTTCCTGGAGGTGTAACCATAACGATTCTGTTAACACCAGCAACTTTGGCAGGAATAATATTCATAAGAACTGATGAAGGATAAGCAGCTTTACCGCCAGGAACATACACACCAACTCTTTCTATTGGAGTAAATTTCTGACCTAAGATGCTTCCGTCTGGCTTAGTATCTATCCAGCTTATTCTCTTCTGTTTTTCATGAAATTCTCTGATGTTCTCAGCAGCTTTTTCAAGAATTCTAATAAATTCCTTTGGAAGCGAATTAATAGCATCATCGATTTCTTTATCAGTAACTCTGATATTATCTTTAGTAAGCTTAAAGCCATCAAACTGCTTTGTATAGTCGAAAAGGGCTTTGTCACCATTTGTTTTAATGTTCTCTACAACATCTTTAACTATCTTTTCCTGAGCATCAAAGTTATTAGTTGATCTGCTTTTTAATAAATCTAATAACTCATTAGCATTATTCTTATTAAGTTCAATAATTTTCATAAGTATATTTTCCTCTCAATTAATCAAGCTGACTCTTAAGCTTCATAATAAGGTCAGTGATTCTCTCCTGCTGCATCTTCATACTAACCTGATTTACAATCATTCTAGCAGAAAGTGGACATATTTCTTCAAGAACAACAAGTCCATTTTCTTTAAGTGTTGAACCAGTTTCAACTATATCAACGATAACATCAGAAAGCCCAACAATTGGTCCAAGTTCAACTGAACCATTAAGTTTAATAATATCAACTGTCTGATACTTCTGATTATTGAAATAATCCTTAGCAATAACAGGATACTTACTGGCAACACGAATCATCTCATGATGCTCTAAAAGTGCTCTTGCGCTTTCAGGTCCGCAGACGCACATCCTGCACTTACCAAATCCCAGGTCAAGAACTTCATAAGCTCTTCTTCCCTCTTCCATAATTGTATCCTTACCAACAACTCCTATATCAGCCACGCCGTATTCAACATATGTTGGAACGTCTGGTCCCTTTGATAAGAAGAATTTAAGCTTAAGCTCTTCGTTAGTGAAGATAAGTTTTCTTGTTTCTTTATCAAGCATTTCCTCGCATGAGATGCCGATTTTATTAAGAAGTTCAAGTGTTTTATTAGCAAGTCTGCCTTTTGTAAGGGCAAATGTCAGATATTCTTTATTGTTCAACTTTATTTACCTCCGTGTAAAAATGTTTCGAATCGGATACATGCACTATCGCTTCTTTCTTTATAAAGCTCTAAGCTGGCTTTATCTGTTACACAATAGGCGCTTACTGTAGTTCCTCGTTCACGAAGTTCTTTTATTCTTGCAAATGCCTTATCTCTAGACTTTTCATCGTAGATAACATTGGCATGGTCTTCATTAATTACGCTGGTAATATCCTGAGCCTTCATAGCTGTAAGAAGGTCGTCTATAAGTACAGAGAAACCAATAGCCTTGGAATCCTTACCAAACTTAGAAAGAAGCTTGTCATATCTTCCACCTTTGATTACAGCATCACCTGTACCGTATGTATAAGCTCTAAATATTACACCTGTGTAGTAATGGAACTTATTTATTAAAAGTAGGTCAAATGAAACATACTTCTCTAAGCCGTAAAGTTTGATAATTTCATATATTTCAACTAATCTGTCGATTGCCTTTATAGCACCTTCGTTAGTAAGCTTTGTCTTAAACTTTGTAAGTTCTTCTACTGAAGTATATGTTGTAACATCTAGAAGATTTGATATTTTTTCTGGCGCAACAGATAATGACTCTAAGAATTCTCTTGCTCCAAAATAGTTCTTAAGAGCTATATAAGATCTGAGTTTTTCAAAATCATCTTCAGATAAGTTTATTTCATCACAGATAGATTTAAAATAATCAATCTGACCAACTGAAATCATGAAATCCTTTAAACCGGAAGCTTTAAGAACTTCTATTGATAAACAAATCATCTCAGCATCTGCATCAGCTAAGCCATCATTGTCAATAAGTTCAGCACCAATTTCTGTATATTCCTTTAACTTACCCTGAAGGTCATTAAGATTTGTAAAAGAGTTACCCTCATAGCAAAGTCTTACTGGTACTTTATCCTCTAAAAAGTACTTTGAACAGCATCTTGCTATAGATGGTGTAAAGTCACTTCTTAGTGCAAGAATATTACCGTCTTTATCAAAGAACTTATATAATTCCTTGCTTGGAGTTGTTCCCACATCATTATAAATATCAAAATATTCAAATGTAGGTGTTTCAATATCTTTAAAGCCATAAGAGCCTATCTTCTTATGAATCTTATTCTTGATTTCGATTTTTCTTTTTAATTCATCTCCATAGATGTCTCTAACACCTTCTGGGGTATGTATCATGTTGTTGTACATAGCATTCTCCATATTTGTAATTTTATGCGCTTCACTTTAGTGCGGTAGAGTGATAACGTGATAATATGCTAAATTATAAAGAAAAGGATAATTATTGTCAACCAGTTATTTTATTTAGCCCATCCTGGCATAGATTCAACCGTAAGGCCTGATAATCCTAAGTAGTTATCTTCTGTTTCTGGAAGAATATACTTATAACAGTGAAGAGCCTGGTATTTAAACTCTTTACTTGAAGGTCCGCCGTACTTACTATCTCCTATTAAAGGGTGACCTATTGAAGCAAGGTGAGCTCTAATCTGGTGTGACTTACCAGTAATTATCTGAACTTCTAATAAAGTTTGATTATCAAAAATCTTTAAGGGTTTTATATGTGTTTCTATATAAGAAGATTTATCACTGCCTGATTCTTTGATACTAACCTTATTAGATTTAGTATCTTTTTCTAAATATCCTTTAAGAATAATTGGCTCAGTAATCTCTCCCTTACATAAAGCAAGATAATACTTTTCAACTTTATGTTCTTTTATTAAAGAAGAAAGATATCTTCCACCTCTATATGTCTTGCCGCAGGTTATGATACCGCTTGTATTTCTATCAAGGCGATTACATACTCCTGGTTTATAGTTATCAAATTCAAAGTTCTTCTTTTTAAGATATTCATTAAGCCATTCATTAATGGAAGGAAGACCACTATCATCTGTCTGGCTTAGAACTCCTGCTGGCTTATCAAGAATTATGATGTCATCATTTTCATATAAAACTTTAATAGTTTTAAATGCTGGATTATCTAATAAAGAAGAAGTCTTAACAGGTGCCTTAGGCTGGGGCTTCTGTGAACCTCTGAATTTATCAAAAGTTTCATCTGAAAAGAATACTTTAATAGTATCCCTTTCTTTAATTATTTCTTTACCAGTAGCCTTGGCTCCATTAAGAACAATATTCTTTTTTCTAAGCATCTTATAAAGAAATGATGGAGATGTTCCTGGAAAATATTTAATTAGATACTTATCAAGACGTTGTCCGTCATTATTCTTTGATATCTGTACTTCTTTCATACAGAAAGGTTCTCCATAAGTTCCATTACCTTAAAGTCATTCTCTGTATTTTCTTTACCTGTTTCAGCCATATCACTGATTCGGCCAAGATATTTATCAAGGTTATCAAATACTTTTATATTGCCAACTTTAAGCATGTTATTAGCAAGCATAAGCTTTATGTGTTCATTAAACTTATTATGGTCAAACTTCTTATCTTCTGTATAAGCAACAAGAGAACCATCAAAACATGTTAATGATTTAATAGGGAAATTCTTATCATAAGTAGTTATATACATGTCGTATCTAATAACCGGTTTATCTACTTTACATACTGATTTTATCTTATTATATGTTTCTTCATCACATCTTACTTTATAAAGCTTAAGACTCATAACGAAACCAACAAAGGCATTGGCAAAAGGAAGCAAATCTAAAGCACCTAGTACTTTAAATAAATATGTAGCAAGTTTTACTTTTGCTGTAAAACCAATAGTAAAACAAATTGCAGATAAAACCAGATAAAATATAGATTTTACAAGCATTTGTTTTTTATGAAAGGCTCCGTAGCCGTAGTCGCATTTATTAACTCTCATTAGAATCCTCACAAGTTATTTCATAAACATAAGTAATAATCTTACTGGTAAAAGCTTGGCAGCAAGCAAAAGAAGCTTCATCCAGATTCCATATACAGACTTACTTCTATGCTTTTTAGCATCCCAAAGAGCTGTTATAACAACTCTCTTCTCGTCAGACATAAAGAACTTCTTATAGCCCTTTATATTCTGATATTTCTCTGCTGTCTTTATAAAAGGTGTATCAACTGTTCCTGGACAAACTGCCGTTACATATATCTTCGCTTTCTTAAGCTCTTTAGAGAGAGCCTGAGAAAATGAAAGTACATAAGACTTAGAAGCAGCATATACAGCAAATCCTGGCTGTGGAACAAATGCTGCACTTGAAGCAAGGTTAATAATATTTGAATTCTCATGCATATAATCAAGAGAAAGTCTTGTAATATTAGTTAATGCTTCGCAGTTGATCTTTATGATTTTTCTTGAATCTATGCTGGACATATCTTCAAAGTGACCGATAAGCCCCATTCCAGCAGAATTAACAAGAAGCTTAATATCTGGCTTTTCTTTCTCTAATAAATCAGCATAAGCCTGAATATCCTCTTCGTCTGTTAAATCCAGAGGCAGTATTATTGAATTAAGGTGTATATGGTCACTTACTCTCTGAAGTCTCTTCTGATTTCTTCCTATTAACCATATCTGTTCTATTTCCGGGAAAAATGCCTTGGCGTAGGCTGCAAACCATTTACCCATACCTGATGAGGCACCAGTTATAACAGCTATTTTCATATGTAATCCCCTTTCGAGATTGCGTAAAAAAACCGGCTTGATATAAGCCGGCTTTAATTTGTAATGTTTTATTCCTCTGGTAAATCAAGATCAAGAGGTTCGATAGCAGGCTGCTCTTCGCTAGCTTCTTCTTCTGGAACACTGTAACCGTTAAGTTCGTTAAGGTTATCTGTTACTGTGCTACCAACATCCTTAAGAGAATCAAGGAATTTGTTTGTATTACGAGTTGTCTGATCTACACAGCTATAAATTAAATCATGAAGATTTACAAGCATATCATTGAGATACTGCTGAGCTGAAGCCTTGTAAGCGTTACCCTGCATAACAGCGTCATCATAGATTTCCTGAGCCTGTTTAGCAGCCATATCAACGATTTCATCAGCTTTCTGTCTAGCCTGAAGCATAATTTCGTTTTCGCTAAGAAGTTCATTAGTCTTATCAGTAGCAAGCTTAATAAGTTCGCTGGCCCTTTCCTGAGCTTCTTTCTCGATAGCTTCTTTGTTAGATATAACCTTTCTATATCTTTCAACTTCTTCAGGAATATTTTTCTTTATATCTTCAATAATATATTCAAGTTCTTCTCTATTAACCATAATCTTGTTTGGAGATAATGGTACCTTCTTGCAGTTTTCAAGAAAGTTCTCAAGTTCCTGAATAGAATTCTCAATCTTACTGTTTGACTTAGGCATCCTAAAGCCTTCCTTTCCGATTATCTTTTATACTTCTCTTTTAGAAGCTTGCAAACCTCTGGTGTAACGAATTTTGATATATCACCGTTAAATGCTGCAATTTCTTTAACCGCAGATGAACTTAAATAAGAATATTCAAGACTTGTTGTTAAAAATACTGTGTCAAGAGATCCGTTAGAAAGCTCTTTATTTGTCTGGGCTATCTGAAGTTCATATTCAAAATCTGTTACCGCTCTAAGACCTCTTATTGCAATATGCAGGTTATTCTGTTTAGCATAATCAATAAGTAATCCACTGTAATAATCAACATTAACATTAAGCAGGTCTGCAGTGGCATCAGTAATCATTTTAACACGTTCCTCTACAGAAAACAACGAAGTTTTAGCTTTATTGTCCAGTACACAAACTGTAAGTTCATCAAACATAAATGATGCTCTTCTTATAACATCAAGGTGTCCAAGTGTAATTGGATCAAAACTACCTGGATATATGGCTCTTTTCATATATTCCTCCGGAAATATAATAATCTTTTTGCGAATTATGCTCTCTTTTTAAGAAAGACATGCTTATTAGTTTTATATACCTTTTCCTTGATAATATCAAATCCAAGGTCCTCAGCGTAAGAAAAATCAGTATGCTTCTCTTCTTCTATGATAATTAGTGTATCTTCATTAGCTACTTTTGAAGATTTAATTGCAGCAAGCAGAGTCTTATCAAATCCCTGACCATATGGTGGATCAGCAAATATAATATCAGCTGTTTCTTTGATGCTGTATGATACTGCTGTTATAGCATCCTGCTTAAGAACCATTGCCTTGTCAAAAAGCTTTGTATGTTTAAGATTTGTTTCAATGCATCTTATAGCTTCTTTATCAGTATCAATAAAATATGCCTTATTAGCACCTCGGCTAAGGGCTTCAACACCTATACCGCCACTTCCTGAAAATAAGTCTACAAATATACTTGCAGGAACTTCATTTTGAATTACATTAAATAACGTTTCTTTTATTCTGTCTGCAGTAGGTCTTGTATTATTACCTTCTGGAGTTATTAATTTTAGACTTCTGGCCTCTCCTGCAATAACGCGCATATTAATACACCTTTCGTTTATTTATTTAACTTTAGAACCTTTACCGTCACGCTTATTAACTCTGATAGCGTTAAGGTCTACGCTCTTACCATCGTCATCTATAATAGCATTATCCATACCTGATAAGTAGTATACTTTATCAATAAGATCTGTTCCTGCAAGTTTCATGGCTCTTACACCAACTGCAGTCTTCTTCTTTTCTGGTATCTCACTGATCTCAAACTTAAGATAGAAGCCATTCTTAGACTTTAATACTATGTAAGATATGCCTGAAAGAACCTGAACCGATACCACTTCATCATCATCCATAAGTTTAGTTGCAGCTACGCTTCTCTTAGCAACATCAAACTCTCCACCACTTACAACTTTAGCATTGGCCTGTTTTGTAATAAAGACTAAGCGGTAAAGATTAAGTTCTGACTGACTTGCAGCATATATAATCTCTTCTTCAGAAGAATTATAATTTGAAATATTATCAACAGGTATACCCTTATCTCTAAACTTACCAAAAGGAACATCCATAGCCTTGATAGTATGTAAGTTACCTTTATTAGTAAAGAGACAAATCTTACCTGTATTCTTACATGAAATCAGGTACTTATTCTCTGTAAGAGCTGCTTCCTGATTACGTTCAAATGCTGGATTATCAACTGTTCTACAGTAACCGAATCTGTCGAGAAGGAACACAACATCCATCTCTTCTACCTTCTTCTGTTCAAATACAGCTTCCTGGCCATTTTCGATTACAGTTCGTCTTTCTCTTTTGAATTCCTTCTTAATAGCGTCAAGTTCATTAATAAGAACCTGAGCCATAGAATCTCTTCTATCAAGGATATCTTCATATCTAAAGATATTCTCCATAGTTTCTTTATATGACTTATTAAGGGCATCTATTTCTAGACCAATAAGTCTATATAACTTAAGTTCTAAGATAGCCTCAGCCTGTCTTTCAGTAAAGTTAAAGTCAGCTGCCTGAATCTCAGATACCTTGCTCTTAAATTTAATGCCATCTGTTACACCATTAACAAGGCAGTTCTTAGCCATAGCCCTGTCTTTAGAACCTCTGATAACTTCAACAATAAGGTCAATTACATTGCAGGCTCTGATTAAACCTTCCTGTATTTCTTTCTTATCTTTTTCTTTATTAAGAAGGTTTGTGTACTTTCTTGTGGCAACTTCAAACTGGAAGTCTACATTATGCTTAATTATGTCTCTAAGGCCCAGAGTTTCAGGTCTACCGCCGCATATAGCAAGCATATTTACGCCAAATGTATCTTCAAGCCTTGTTTTCTTATAAAGCATATTGATGAAGTTATCTACATCAGTATCCTTCTTAAGTTCTATAACAATTCTAATACCGTCTTTTGAAGACTGGTTTGAAATATCAATAATATCAGTTGTAGTTTTATTCTCTGATAAGGCAGCTACATCCATTAAGAATTTACCAATACCAAGACCTATCATGGTATAAGGAATCTCAGTAATAACTACATTAACCTTGCCGCCCTTAAGGTTTTCAACTTCTACCTTACCTCTAATCTTAACCTTGCCAGCACCAGTTCTGTATATCTCTGGAAGCTCATCTTTATTAATGATTATGCCTCCTGTTGGGAAATCTGGTCCCTTAACATATTTCATAAGACTTTCTGTTGAGATGTCATTATCTCTAATATAAGCCTTAGTTGCATCAATAACCTCTGCTAAGTTGTGCGGTGGTATATTGGTTGCCATACCAACAGCAATACCTTCAGAGCCATTAACTAATAAGTTAGGAAACTTTGCTGGAAGTACTGAAGGTTCTTTTTCTGATTCATCATAGTTAGGAACAAAATCAACTACATCTTTATCAAGGTCAGCTAATATACCGTCCTGAGCAACCTTTGCAAGTCTTGCCTCTGTATAACGGGAAGCAGCGGCACCATCACCTTCGATATTACCAAAGTTACCGTGACCATCGATTAATGCTAAGCCCTTCTTAAAGTCCTGACTCATAACAACCAAAGCTTCGTATATAGATGAATCACCATGTGGATGATATTTACCCATGGTATCACCGACGATACGCGCTGACTTTCTGTGTGGCTTGTCATATTTAATACCAAGCTCATTCATGTCATATAAAACACGTCTCTGTACTGGTTTTAAACCATCTCTAACATCAGGAAGTGCTCTGGCTACAATAACTGACATAGCATAGTCTATGTAGGACTTCTGCATTACTTCCGAATATTCTGTTTTTATAATTCTATCTTCGTACTGTTTTGCCATCGTAAACTCCAATATTAAATATCAAGCATAGCTTCTGTAGCATTTTCGTGGATAAATGCTTTTCTAGGTGGAACGTCGCTACCCATAAGAAGCTCTGTTGTATCACTTGCCATAATAGGATCTTCAATACTTACAAGCTTAAGAAGTCTTGTATCTGGGTTAAGCGTTGTTTCCCAAAGCTGTTCAGCATCCATCTCACCTAGACCCTTGTATCGCTGTAATGTAAACTGTCCTTTATGAGTTTTTCTATAGTTAGAAAGAGCTGCATCGTCATAGAGATACTCTTCCTTGCCTCTTGAAGGGATAACCTTATAAAGTGGAGGCATAGCAATATAAACATGACCTTCTGAAATCAGGTCAGGCATAAATCTGTAGAAAAATGTTAGTAAAAGTGTTGAGATATGGGCACCATCCACATCGGCATCGGCCATTATGACAATCTTGTCATATCTCAGCTTGCTTATATCAAAATCATTACCATAACCTTCCGAAAAACCACAGCCGAAGGCATTGATCATAGTTTTGATTTCAGCATTAGCAAGTACTTTATCCATACTGGCCTTCTCAACGTTAAGAATTTTACCTCTAATTGGGAATATAGCCTGGAATTCACGGTTTCTTGCCATCTTGGCACTACCACCAGCAGAATCACCCTCTACGATAAAGATTTCACACTTAGATGCATCTTTAGATATACAGTTAGCAAGCTTACCATTAGAATCAAAAGAAAACTTCTGCTTTGTAAGCATATTAGTTTTAGTCTTCTCTTCGTTCTTTCTAATCTTAGCTGCTCTTTCAGCACATGAAATAACCGCCTTAAGGCTATCTAAGTTTCTATCAAAGAATCTTGTTAATTCATCTGTAGATATTTTGCCAATAACTTTTGCAGCATCCTGGTTATCAAGCTTAGTCTTGGTCTGACCTTCAAATCTTGGATCAGGGTGTTTAATACTTACAATAGCTGTAAGACCATTTCTGACATCTGCGCCAGTAAAATTAGCATCTTTATCTTTAAGAATACCAAGGGACTTAGCATAGCTATTAATTACTGTAGTTAAGGCAGTCTTAAAACCTGTAATATGAGTACCACCTTCAGCATTGTATATGTTATTACAGAAGCCTAAAACAACTTCCTGAAATTCATTAATATACTGGAAAGCAATCTCTGCCTCTATTCCGTCTATCTCGCCTTTTAAGAAAGTAATATCGCAGACACTTTCCTTGCCCTTATTAATATCCTTAATAAAGCCGCGGATACCTTCTTCTTCATGGTATGTAATACCAACTACTTCATCCTTACGTCTGTCTTCAAAGTAGATAGTAAGATTTGGATTAAGATAAGCAGTCTCGTGAAGTCTTGATTTTACATCCTCAGCTTTAAATACTGTCTTTTCAAATATCTCTCCATCAGGAGTAAAGTTTATAGTTGTACCTGTCTTGTTAGTTTTAGGACCTTCCTCTAAGAGCCCGTTTTTAAGTTCTCTAACAGGTATACCTCTTTCGTATTCGTCTTCATAAACGTGGCCGTTTCTTTTTATTGTAACTTTAAGATGTGTAGACAAAGCATTGACAACTGAAGAACCAACACCATGAAGACCGCCGGAAGTTTTATATGCAGAATCATCAAACTTACCACCGGCGTGAAGGGTTGTGAAAACAAGTCTTTCAGCACTTATACCTTTTTCATGCATCTCAACAGGTATACCACGTCCGTTATCTTCTATTGTTGCAGAACCGTCTTTTTCAAGGTAGACATTGATTCTATCGCAGTGGCCTGCAAGATGTTCATCAACTGAGTTATCAACTATTTCATATATAAGATGGTTGAGACCTTTAGTAGATACAGAACCGATGTACATACCAGGTCTTCTTCTTACAGCCTCAAGTCCTTCTAAGACTGTAATATTTTCAGCACCATAACTATTATCTTGTGGCATCTTAGTACCCTTTCCTTTAATACATTATATAGATATCCGTATGGTATGATACACCATATCTATACATTTTGAAAGTATAACATCTAGCAAAGCTAATATCAAGTAAAATCGAACATATTTTCAGTATAATAAAAATACACCCTGCCTTTTGGCAAAGTGTATTTTTAAACATTATTATCTTATATAAATTATTCTATAACTCGTGATGCTGCAATAGCTAAAGCGCCAGGTCCTATATGGCAGGCAACACTAAGTGATAATGGATCAACATAGTAAGCCTCAGCTTGAGGAATCTCTACTTTAAGATCTTCAATAAGCTGATTGGCTGCTTCGTAGTTATTAGTATGAGCAACATTAACATTAAATTTATATTTGCCACCTTCTGATATTTTACCTTCGATATCAGCTTTTATAGCATCTATCATAGTCTGACGGGCAGCCTTCATAGTTCTTGCTTTGGCAAATGAATCAAGCTTCTCTCCTTGAATCTGAAGAACCGGCTTGATTTTAAGAAGTGTACCAAGAGCTGCAGCTGCAGGTGTGATACGTCCACCTTTCTTAAGGTAGTATAAAGTATCAAGTGTTATATATATTGAAGAGTTAGCTTTCTCTTCGAGAAGTTTATCTTTGATCTGCTCTGCAGATAAACCTTTGTTTGCAAGATAAAGTGCATCAAGAACAGCGCTCTTTTGTGTAACAGAGATTCTATGGTTATTAACAACCTGAATTTTACCATCATAGTCTTCAGCAAGCATAAGAGCTGTCTGGCAAGAACTTGAAAGACCACTAGACATAGGTATGTAAACAACTTCGTCATGATCCTCAAGGGCCTTGTCCCATATCTCCATAACCGAACCTGGTGTAGGCTGTGAAGTGCTGATGTCGTCGCCTCCAACTAACTTTTCGTAAAACTGGTCCTGTGTAAGACTAATACCCTCAAAATATTCTGTTCCACTAATATTAAATGGCATAGGAACTATGATAACTCCAAGCTTTGCAGCCTCTTCGTTAGACATTCCCGAATTAGTATCTGTAATAACGGCTATTTTTGCCAATTTTCTGTCCTCCAAGCACGATGATAAAACTCATTTTAAAGGCATATAAAATGAAAGTCAATAAAGGAAAATGCTGGATTTTCAAGACTATCTGACCTAATTTTGCGCATTAGATAATCTTGTCTTTTGTCACAAACTTCTTTTGCAATCTTTAGAACCTCTGAGTCGGTATAGATGTCTCCGATTTTAAACATAGGAATACCAGACTGTTTATACCCAAAGAAATCTCCTGGTCCTCTGGATTTTAAATCTTCACTGGCTATATGGAATCCATCGTTGGATTTACCTATAACATCCAGTCTCTCCATACTTTTCTTTGAGTTAGTGCCTGATACGAATATACAGTATGACTGGTATTTACCTCTACCTACACGGCCTCTAAGCTGGTGAAGCTGGGCTAAGCCGAATCTTTCAGCATTTTCTATAACGATAACGCTGGCATTGGGAACATTGACACCTACTTCTACAACAGTTGTAGATATAAGAATATCTATCTTGCCTTCTTTGAATTCCTGCATGATTCTATTCTTATCAGAATTCTTCATCTTACCGTGAAGTATTTCTATATTATATGAACCTAGTTCTTTTGATATTTCATTTTTACAGGTTGTAACATCAAGTAGATTATTATCTTCCAAGCCTTCTTCAACCATAGGGCAGATAATATATGCCTGACGCCCTTCTTCTAACCGCTTTTGTATAAAGGCATTAATTTTTGAAGAATAGGACTTATCCACAACAGAATTCTTAATAGGAAGTCTTTCAGCTGGCAATTCATTAATGACAGATATGTCAAGATCACCGTATAAAATTAGTCCTAAAGTTCTTGGGATAGGGGTAGCACTCATAACCAGAACATGGACATTTTCTCCTTTATTCATAAGAGAAAGACGCTGTTTTACACCAAATCTGTGCTGCTCATCGCATATGCAAAGTCCTAATTTTTGGAAGGATACATCATCCTGAATAAGGGCGTGGGTACCGATAATTACATTATATTTACCGTTTGTTATATCTTCTTTTAATAATCTTTTGTTCTTTGCAGTGACTGACCCAGTCAGTAAACATGCATTAAAGGGTAATTTATACTCTTCTGCTATTTTTTCTATGTCTTCGTAGTGCTGGGTGGCCAGTACCTCAGTAGGTGCCATTAGTGTCACTTGATAGCCATTTTCCACCATAATAATGGCAGCTAAAAATGCCACAATAGTTTTACCTGAGCCAACATCACCCTGAAGTAATCTGTTCATTAGATAGTCGCTTTTAAGATCTTTTCTAATATCATTAAATGAACCCCGCTGACTATTTGTTAATTTATATGGCAATGCTGCTATAAATTTATCTGCAAGATTATCCTGAGTTATTTTATATTTATTTTTTTCTTTTACTTCGCCTTCTTTAAGATGCTTAAGTTTCATCATAAAGAATAAAAATTCATCAAAAGCCAGACGCCTTCTTGCCTTATACACATCATCCATACTTTCTGGGAAATGCATGGTATAAATAGCATCTTTTATGCCTAGTAAGTTATATTCTTCTAATATATCTTCAGGAATAAAGTCTTTAACCTCATTTAAGGCCTCCAGGCAGGATTTAACCGATTTAGTTATTAATTTAGCTGATAAGCCCTTAATTAATGGATATAGAGGCACTAAAGAGCCTTTTATGCTTTCATATTCATCTGGCTTTAATATAGAAGGCTGAGAAAGCATTTTACCTTTTCTGGTTGTTGAAAAACCACCATAGAAGATGCATTCCATGCCGACTTTATAATTATTCTTAAGATATGGCATGCCAAAGTAATAGACATGCATAATATCTGACTTATCAGATATATCAAAAGAAAGAATAGATTTTCCACCTGATGAATAGACTCTTGGAGCTGTAACAACTTTAGCAGTTACTATTACGTTCCCGCTATCACTTAAGTCGCTTATAGGGCAGGATTCTGGTACATAGGAGTAGTTTCTAGGAAAATAATGTAACAAGTCATTTACACAAAAAACAGACGCTTTTGATAACAAAAGCGCCGTTTTCTCACCTATACCTTTTACAGATTTTATATCATCTTTTAAAGATAGCATCTTACTCCACAGATATGATGTAATAATAGATTGGCTGGCCACCAGCCTGAAGTTCTACTTCAAGGTCGCCATGCTTTTCTTCGATAAGAGCCTTAATCTTATTAGCATCATCTTCCTTAATATCTTCACCATAGTAGATTGTAATGATTTCACTATCATCTTCAACCATCTTATCTACCATCTCAAGGGTTACTGCTTCAATATCTTTTCCATTTGAAAGGATACCCTTATCGCCGATACCCATATAATCATCCTGGTGAATCTCGCATCCATCAATAACAGTATCTCTAACAGCGTATGTAACCTGACCTGTTTTAACAAGAGAGATCTCAGCAAGCATAGAATCCTGATTTTCTTCTACACTGCTGTCAGATACATATGAAATAACAGCTGAAATACCCTGAGGAACTGTCTTTGTTGGAATAACTATTACTCGTTTATCTTCTGTCATATCTCTAGCCTGGTTTGCAGCCATAACGATATTCTTATTATTAGGAAGAATAAAGATTGTTTCTGCGTTAACCTGGTCTATAGCATTTAACATATCTTCTGTACTTGGGTTCATAGTCTGACCGCCTTCAATAAGGTAATCAACTCCAAGGTTTTTAAATACTTCAGCTATACCAGCACCAACTGAAACAGCTATAAATCCAACAGGTTTCTTAGGCTCATTAGCCTTCTTTTCTACCTTTACAGGAGCCTCAGTAGGAGTTTCTTCATTTTTAAGATTATTTACAGAAACCTTAGTAAGTGGACCGTATTTAAGTGCCTTTTGTAATACAAGGCCTGGATCGTTAGTAACTAAGCTAACTGCTACTTCAGCGTCTTTAACATCGATAGTTACATTCTCACCGATGTTCTCAAGATATCTCTTATAATCACTTTCATGCTGTAAGTTAAATGTCTTAGCAACTGTAGAGAATATAATATCTGTAGCATAAATATATTTTAAATCAGATTCAATCTTACCTGAAGCAGTCTCAAATTTTCTTGTTTCTCCGGCAACCTTAGCGGTGTCATCATCCATAGTAAAGACGATTTCTTTACCACAGAAAGCATCGTAAGCACCGTTTAAGATTTCCAATAAACCAGCACCGCCTGAGTCTACAACTCCAGCTTCCTTAAGAACTGGTAAAAGTTCTGGAGTATTATCAAGCGATACTTTAGCAGCTTCGATAATGCCTCTAAAATATTCATCGAGATCTTCTACACCATCTTCAAATAAGGAATTAGCCTTAACAGCTGCAGCCTTGGCAACAGTGAGGATTGTACCTTCCTTAGGCTTCATAACAGCCTTATAAGCTGATTCAACAGCCTTATCAAAACCTGCAGATATAATAGCAGCATCAATTTCATCATATTCTTTAGCTACCTTAGTAAAGCCTCTAAGAAGCTGACTAAGAATAACGCCTGAATTACCTCTGGCACCTCTAAGTGAACCAGAAGACATAGACTTACATAATGACTTCATGTCAGGATTCTCAAGTGCACTAACGTCCTTTGCTGCTGACATAATTGTGAGAGTCATATTTGTTCCTGTATCACCATCAGGAACTGGGAATACATTAAGTTCATTAATATAATCCTTTTTATTCTCAAGACTCTTAGCGCCTGAAAGAAACATCTTTGCAAGCATAGCGGAATCTATTGTTTTAACCGACACCTTTGTCTTCCTCCTAAAATTAGAATCAGTATTATAAATAAGTAATTAGTCTATAACTCTAACGCCTTCGATAATAACATTAATCTTATCAACCTTAAGGCCAGTGAATTCCTCTAACTTATATTTAACGTCACTAATGAGATTATCAGTAACTGCAAGAATGCTAACACCATATGCAATTATTACATGAAATTCAAGGCAAATCTTATCGCCGTTAGTTTTAACTGCAATACCTCTATTAAGACTGTCTTTCTTTAAAAGTCTAACAAGTCCGTCCTTAACATTGACAGAAGCCATACCAACGATACCAAAACATTCAGTTGCAACACTACCTGCATACTGAGCGATAACATCATTAGATATCTGTATACTTCCTAAATGTGTATCCATCATGTTTCCCATAAGTTTTTCTCCTTTTATTTGTTACAAGAAGGTATGCCTTCTATGGCACCATACTTCAACTACATTAGTATATATTATTTTGACGGAAAATGAAAGAAAAATGAAGGTAACAATAGTTAAAATTTAAGAATAAAGTACTTGCATTTTAATATTTCTTTTGGTAGAATACAATTTGTTGCGGGTCTGATAAGAGATGCGACCCCTAGTATTTTTTAAGGAGGTGTCATAATGGCAAAGTGTGATGTTTGTGGTAAAGGTGCTCATTTTGGTAACAACGTAAGCCATTCTCATAGAAGATCTAACAGAATTTGGAATTCAAATATTAAGAGTGTTAAATGCGTAGTTAACGGTACACCTAAGAGACTTCATGTATGTACAACATGCCTTAAGTCAGGTAACGTAGAAAGAGCATAGAAAGTAAATTAAAAAGAAACCTAAGGGTTTCTTTTTTTGTGCGAGTTTCGATAAAAAATGAAATACACTCAGGAAACAACTTATGTTCACATAGAAGTTGTTTACTGGGTGTATTTTATTGTGGGGAGCTCCGCGACAGTTATAAAATAAACATCGTTTATTTTATAACTTTTATCGTAACTCGTTTTTACATAATAAAAAACGCCCAGCCTTAGCTAAGCGTTTCTGGATATATCAAATCTCTCTTTTAAATCTGCATACTCCTCATTAATCTTTAGCAAGATTTCATTATCACCACATACATTGTCTGGGTGGAAAATCTTAAGCAGTTCTTTATATCTTTTCTTTAAAGCTACCATATTATTGACGCCCTTAAAGAAAAATCCTGCTTCGTAAGTAAACTTCTTACGGCTGTTATCCATAGATTTTCTAAATGACTCAGACCTATTTTTAAGCTTTTCTTTTTCTATCTCAATTTTTCTGTATTCGTTAGAGATATTATTGCGGTCATTCTCAAGAAGTTCATATGACCTTTGAACTATCTTGAGCTTCTGATCAATAAGCTTTTCATCTTCCTTAAGACGTTTTCTTTCATATTCAACCTGCTCTTTTAATAAGAGAAGTTCTGTAGAAAGCTGCTTCTTTTCTTTAGCAAGCTGTTTCTTTTCCTGAAGTATAACCTTACGCTCTTTATGAATCTCGTCATAATCAGACTCTATCTGACCTCTTTCAGCAGTAAGTCTCACATTTTCCATGAAAAGCTGATGTTTAATTTTATCGAGTTCCTCTCTGGAATTAGCACCAGAAAGCTTATCTTCGAATTTTTCCATTAATCTTCTTTCTTATCATCACTGAAAGCATTATCAATAGCTTCATCGTTATTCATAACGCCATCTTTCTTTGCTTTGAATTTATCAATAAGATCAGGAATAAGGTCAACTACCTTACCAAGAGTATCGTTATTCTTAACTGATACAAGTTTAGCGTGACCATTCTGAATAACTAATACAGCGCTAGGATTCATCTTTGCATGCATACCACCAGCTGCAGAGTTCTTCTTATCGTTGTTTTTAGCACCAGCACCTACGCCGAATGATACATCTACAAGCGGAACTATTGTTGCATCCCCAACCTGCATAGCATCACCTACTACTGTTTTTGCTCCCATAAGAGCATCTGTATTCTTAAGTAGAGAATCAACTACTCCGTTAAAACTATTATCTGCCATTATCTTTTATCCTCCCTTTTAAGAAGCTTAATAAATTTTTTAACCTTTTTATTTAATAATATCTGAAGTCCTATTAATCCAATGTAACCAAGGAATATACGTCCCTTAACCATTATTTTAAATCTTAGGACTTCTTCATCAAATCCTATATTAATTCTATTCTTACCTGGAAGAAATGGCATAACGATACCATATATCTCCCACATCTTACCAGCTTTATCTGGATCCTCGCTGGAATAATCAAAATCAATCTTACATTTGCGAGGACAAATATGTTTTAGAAGTTTGATTAGTTTCTCTTTTAGGAACTGTATAACATATTCTGTTCCCTTTTTAGAAAATAAACATTCATAGTAAGCTATAGTATCAAATAAGTCGTCTATCTTCTTTTCTATGTTTTCACAAATACTTTCTAACTTAGAAGGAATAACTGCAATCTTCTGATTTAATCTGGATAACTTTCTAAAAAGCTTGTTCTTTTTCTTATTATCAGAACCTTCATCTTCTATAGAATATTCATCAGCCGATTCAGAAGCCTCTACGCCAGAATCATAAATAGTGCTTTCATCATTAGAATCACCTTTACTAGAAATATCTGTATCGGAACTTTCTAATAATGTAGCTGAATCATTGGCCTCTTCTGAAGCATCAACCTCTTTATCAGGTTTTTTAGAAGATTTTTTATCCTTTGAATCTTCTTCGAATTCATCAAAATCTTCAAGGATATCTTCATCCTTGCCTTTGTCGTGACCACCTTCAGAAGTCTTTTTATATACCCTGATTCCAAGTATCCTTGCTTCTATTGTCAGCTTCTTATCGTATATAGCTTTAAGACTAATAAAATGAAGTAAATAGGTTATCTTCACATTAGCTATCAAGCTATCATCTTTTGATGCATTAATCTTATATCTAAATGGAACAAAACAAAGAGCCAGAACAATAACTAGAAGCAGTCCAATAATGGAAAGCAGTACTATTCCTATTATTTTTAATATAGTTAATATCATTCTTCCTCTGCTTTATCTAAAGAAACACACATATTAGTACATATTACACCAGCTATGTATTCCAGTGCTTCTTTATATGTTGAGGTAACAGCCTTAATCTCAAATGGAAAATCCTTGAAATAGTTTTGGGAAAAATAATAGGCTCTCATAAATTCAAGACGATTATTTCTCTCATTAAAGTAAACGAGATATTCGAATCTATTACCTGTTCCATGTTTAATATTTCTAATAATCTTTTTGATTTTAGACCCAATAGATGGGCTAACGTAAAGATCTTTAGCGTAGTGCATAGATTAGTTTCCTGGCCAAAGCTTACTTCTTGAAAGACTCAAATACTCTTCATAAGCTTTTTCTAAAATCTGTTTCTCGTTAGAAAACTTAAGTAAGTGATAAGCTTCATGATACTTATAATATCCAGAATCAACAAAGTATTCTTCCCTTTGAGGTCTGCTATGATAATTATCAGAACGCATAAGATACCAATGAACATCCTTATCAACAGTATCTTCAGGTACATTGAAAGAATATTCACTCTTACCTACATATTTTACTATTGAAGCTCTAACGCCAGTTTCTTCCCTTACCTCTCTAAGAGCTGTTTCAGGATATTCCTCATCCTTTTCTACAGTTCCCTTAGGAAGAACCCAACCTTCATATCTGTTTTTAAAGTTTTTATATAAAAGTAATATCTTGCCACGAAATATAACTATGCCGCCGCAGCTAACTGCTTCGATCATTGTTTAATCCTCCGTAAGGCGTGACACTACATCAAGTATAACGTCTTCCTCAAATGGCTTGGTTACGAATTCTGAAGCGCCATATTTAATAGCTTCAAGAACATTGTTCTGCTGTCCGGCAGCTGTAACCATAATTACCTTTGAATTCTTATTAATATTCATAATTTCCTTAAGGGCACTAACGCCATCAAGGACCGGCATGGTGATATCAAGAGTTACAATATCAGGATCAAGTTTAATAAACTTCTCTACTCCATCTTTTCCATCAACTGCTTCTCCAACAACTTCATAACCGTTGTTTTCAAATATATTCTTTAGAATCTTTCTTGAAGTACGGGAATCATCAACAATAAGTATTTTAGCCATTACCATAACCTCATTTCTGTACTTTTAATACTATTTCAATCTCTTTACCATCAATAACAACTGGAACCTTGTAAAGGTTTTCAAATGGTAAAGACGTTTCGCCTTCATTAAGTGATGGAGCCATAAGCTCTACATTGATATTTCTATAGCTAAGAGATGTTGCATATAAACCATTAACTATATTAAGGAACTCGCCTATTGAATCCAGGCTGTCCATATCAACTTTTTCAAAAGTTTCACAGCCAAATACTGAAGCTATAAGAATAAGTCCATCATCAGAACCACCTAAAGTAATTATTGAATTATAATCACCCTCTAAGCACTGGTATGAAAGGCCGTTTCTCTTATATGAAGCAATTGTTTCATAAGATTTTACAAGGATGTCTGTAGATATAAGACGGTTGAGAGTTCTTACAAATATTGAAAGAAGGTCAAGCGACGATTCTTCCATTCCTCTCATAAGATTATTTACAATAATATCAATATCGTCTGCCTTAACATCATCAAGATCAGAGGCTTCGATATTATATTCATTAGACATAAGGTCAAATGCCTGGTCAAGTTCTTCAATAGTCATATACTGACCATCTGTAACAGCCTGACAAAACTGCATGTATGCATTACCCTGCATATCAAGCAGATGAGAAACCTGCTGTGAATTAAGATAGCCAAGTTCAATAGCTATATCACCAAATCTCTTATCCATAACAGCCTGCTTACGTCTTATCTCTTCTGCTTTTTTCTGGTCAAGTAGACCTTCGGAAACAGCAATAAGACCAAGCTTAACTCTATTCTTTCCAAGACTAGCTTTAACATCAGCAAGTTCCTGGCTGGTAAGCTTACCATTAGCTACCAGATAATCCCCAAACATATTAGCTAACATGGTGTGTCCCTCCATAAAAATACTAAGTAATATTATACATTATTATGGACTAATTAGCAAAATATTCAGTAATAATTCTTTTGGCTACAGGAGCTGAATAATCACCACCTGAACCTATATTTTCAATAATAACAGTTACTACTATTTCAGGGTCATCAGCAGGCGCAAATCCTGTAAACCAAGCATGGGACCTTGAAGATGAATCCGCAAATTCTGCAGAACCTGTTTTTCCTGCAATAGTTATGCCACTGTCATTAATCTTCTTAGCAGTACCAGTAGCAACAACCTCTTTCATATAGTCAGTAAGAATAGCCGCCTCATTATCTGACATAATACTTTTTATTTCCTGAGGCTTAAACTCTGCAACTACCTTGCCGTTTCTATTCTTTACACAGTCAACCATATAAGGCTTAAGCATAGTCCCTTTATTGGCTATTGCAGCAGTTATCATATTAAGATGCATAGGTGTCATAAGCACAGTACCTTGACCAATACTTGACTGCATCATATCATCGATAGTCATATCATTTCCAACTGATATCTTACTTGGCTTTGTATCGTAGCCTAAATCAAGGTTAGCATTGAACATAAGCTCATCTAAAGTTGCGCAAAACTGGTCTCTGTTAAGCTTAAGACCTATATTGGCATATGAGCAGTTACATGACTTTGAAAATGAATGTTTAAGGTCAACGCTTCCGTGAGTCATACCGTGGTAACATTTAATAGTATTGCCATCTGCAGTAAATCTTCCCGAGCAGTTATAAGAATATGAACTGTAAGTATCAGGATTCTCTCTAATATACTCAAGGGTAGTAATAATCTTAAAAGTAGAACCTGGTGGATATAAGCCCTGGGCTGCTCTATTTAAAAGTGGAGCTTCTGTTTTACTTTGGCTTAAGGTAGCCATATTAACAGAAATTGAATTAGGGTCATAGTCTGGCTTAGAAACCATAGCAAGTATACGTCCGGTTTTAGCCTCCTGAACAACTACTGCTCCCCTATATGCCCCAAGAGAATCAGCCGCTATCTGCTGTAACTTGGGATCTAAAGTAGTATAAACATCATTACCAGGATTCTTTATTCCTGCCATATCATTCTTTATCTTCTGATCAACGCCTATATCTGAACTAATCAGGTAGATGTTATAGGCACTTTCTATTCCACTTGTACCATAGGTACTATATCCAACTACATGTGAAAATAAACTTCCATATGGATAGTTTCTAAATATATTTCCATCAGAATCTTTGTAAGTTCCTGCCAGAACACTTCCGTCAGAAGCGTAGATATAACCTCTAGTATTCTGTTCTTCTAATACAGCCAGTCTTTTTGAGTTATAAGAATTATTTATAGCCTTCATTCTATCGAAATGCATAAAATGCCATATATTAAATATGATACCAATAAATATAAGGACATTTAATACATTAATAACAATATCAGGTCTAGGAAATAGTATTTTAGAAATCTTTGTTCTTTTTTCCTCTTCATATAATTCATCATAATAAGAATCATCTATCTCAACGAATCTACCATGTTCATCGTAATAACCATTCTCAATATAGTAACCTTCGCTGTCATAATATCCAGGGTCTATATATTCGTCATCTTCGTCATAATAGCCTTCTTCTACATATATCCAGTCATCTTCAGGATAATCATAGACAAGTTCCTTATCAGCAAGCTCTTCCTTAGATGGCATCATAGATATTCCTGCTATTACACCAAATAAAATCAGTATGGTAAATGCTGAAGAACCACCACTTGAAATAAGAGGCAGTGTAACACCGGTAAGAGGTATAAACCTTGTACCGCCACCAATTGTTAATATAACCTGAGCAATAAATATAGTTGAAAGTCCATATATTATAAGCTTGTAATAAAGAGAAACTGTTCTTACAGCTATTTTTAAGAACAAAAATGTGCAGGCAAGGAAGGTAATAATCAGAAGTATTCCGAATAAAGTTCCCATTTCCTCGCATATTGCAGAAAAGACAAAGTCTTCATCAACAAGTGGAATAGTTCCAGGTTCACCTTTACCAAGTCCCATACCGAGCCAACCGCCTGTACCAATACCAAATAAAGACTGGGCAAGCTGATAGCCAGTAGAATTAATATCTCCCCAAGGGTCTTTCCAGGCATTAACCCTAACCATAACATGGCTAAATACCTTAGATGCATATACAGCGCCTATAGAACCAACGATTAAACCTAAAATAGAATAAATATAATGACCTGTTGCTACATAAAGCATAACCATATAGGTTAAGAAGAAAATTAAGGCTGTACCAAGATCTCTTGATAGAACAAGTATCATTATAAATGCCAGGGCAAATGCTGTAGTTAATACAATCTTCTTAAAGGAATGACTTTCAAATAGCATGCCAGCTATTAAGAATACAAATAAAACCTTAACAAGCTCAGATGGCTGGAAGGTTAAAGAAAGAACTCTAAAAGACAGTTTTGATCCATTAACGCTTTTTCCAAAAGAAAGAACCAGAAGAAGCATAAGGATACCTACTGTACCATATATGTAAGTAAAATACTGGATAAAAGATGATTTTCTAATAACTATAGGCACTGCAACAAATAAAGCAACGCATATTGCTACGATAATTAACTGTCTAAATGCATGGGTAAAACTTATTCGTGACTGAATAATAAAACCAATAGATAAAAAGAGACAGATATGATTAAGCAGCATTCTGGATATATTTCTATATAAGGTAAAGCATATCCTTCCAGCAATAAACATAATCATTATTCCAAATACATAGATTATTATGTACCTGTTATCTCTTAGATTAATTAAAAGAGTTATTGTTCCTAATGTATAAATTAATAGAACATATATAGACTGTCTAATATAGAGAGACTTAATTCTGTCTCCGCCTTTTACAAATAATGGCCAGATTGATTCAATAAGATATACGAATAACAGGCCGCACATTATATAGTTTGATAATTCAGCAATAATATAATTCATCTATTCTACGCCTCTATTATAATGTCCTCTTGTATATGAATTATTAATATTTCCTGTTTCAAATGAAACTAATATATTCTTAGTCTCATTATAGTCTTCTATTGTGAAATTAAATCTAAGTCCACTGAATCTACCGGATAATTCACTGGTTTTGTCCATTAAACTTTGAGGTAAGTTGTTATATATTGTGTTAAAGCATAAATTATGATTAAGAAGGGCTGGGAACTTACGTCCTTTATCATCCTCTAAATAAAGAATCTTTTCATAATCCTTATTGCAACCACGGCTTGTTTTAAGAAGGCAGTTTGCTGTTTGCATAAGTTCTGTATAGCCATATATAACGACTTCTCTCTTATCCTCTCTATTATAATGCTTAAGCTCTCCAAAATTATTCTCATAAGATGAAGTATATGATGATACCATATCTAATACATAATCTTCAGAATAAATATTAAATACATAAAGCCCAGTATCACCGCATATTTCATATTCAGGATAATGCTTCTTTGCAAATGCTATAGCATCTATAGAACCGGCATATATACCTTTTATAACTATTCCATCATCCAACAAGTTAGATATTTCATTATCAAGATATGTTTTAATATAAGAAATTTTATTATCTCTCATTACTGGAGGAAGGCTTATATACACCTCTTTATCCATTAATTTTGATACAAGAGCTTTATTTAGTTTTTCTAAAATAAAACAATCTAATATAAGTTTAGAATAAAAATCGTATTCTAAACCAGCCTTAAGCTGGCCAATATTCTTTACTGCAACTATATAGCTATTTTCACTTGCTTTAGAAGATTTATTATTTATTAACGCTTTCTTTTTATCAAAATATGAAGTATCTGTATCTTTATTAACAGTAATAAGCTTATCTTCTAATAAATCACAAATATTTCTTCTGCATTCATTTAAAACCGATACAGGTATAAATGACCTATCATCTGTTTTAACTTTTATACTAACAGGATTATATGGAGTATTACCAAACTTAGATAATTTATCAATAATATCTTTTTCTGATAATGCTTTGTTCTGAGCTTCCTGACAAATTGGTCCTTCAAAGTCTAATGATAAATCCTTACCATAAGTAACTTTAATCTTTATAGGGCTGTCTACAAAGGCAAAAACATCAAGTTTAATGTCTTTCTTAATTCTGTTTTCAATATATTTATCAGCAATCTCTTTTGCTTTTTCTTTAGAAATTCCTTTATATGAAGGGCTTTCAATAGAGATCATAGACTTGCCATTATGAGTATTCATATAGCCCTGACAAATCTGACTTCTAATATATAAATCAGAGATTTCTTCCAGATCTTCTTTTGAAACCTTGTATGAACCATTCTTAAGATATAAATCTATATATTTTCTGTAAATAGCTGTTACGCCAGCGGCATATTCTGGAGACTTCATTCTGCCTTCGATTTTAAAAGAATCAATACCAGCATCAATAAGAGCACCTATATCTTCTAAGGTGCACATATCCTTCATACTTATAATATAGGCATCATCCATTAATTTCTTAGAATTACCATCTTCGTATAATGAATAAGACTTTCTGCAGGTTCCAGCGCATCGGCCTCTATTACCGGATCTTCCTCCTGCCATAGATGAAAACAGGCATTTGCCAGAATAGGAATAACACATGGCACCATGTATAAAACACTCAACCTCAAGTCCAGTATCTTTTAAATGCTTGAATTCAGATAGAGATAATTCTCTGGAAGGTACGATTCTTTTTATACCTTTATCTTTAAGGTATAGTCCCCCCTCAGAAGACATAACTGACATCTGTGTAGAACCGTGAAGTTCAAGTTTTGGAAAGGTATTAGAAAGTAAATCAATAAGACCTAAATCCTGAATAATGATACCGTCAAGCCCAGCCTGATACAGAGGCTCAATAAGCTTTAAAGCATCATACATCTCAGTATTTTTAAGTAGAATATTAAGGGCAAGGTATATCTTCTTGCCTAGTATATGACCGTATTTAATTACATCTACGATTTGATCAGTAGAAAGATTTTTAGCATATGCTCTAGCTGAAAATGCATCAGCGCCAAGATATATAGCATCAGCACCAGCTGAGAATGCAGCAATAGCGCTATTATACTCACCGCAAGGTGCTAATAGTTCTGGTGTATATGTCATAATAAACCTGTATCTTAAATATAAAACCTGCCGTCACTGGCAGGTTTTTATTAATTATCTTCTCTTATCTTTATTTTCTGCTTCTAAAACAGCTATCTTTTTCTGAGCTTCCTGAAGCTGAAGTTCACATTTATGAAGACTTTCTTTAGTCTGCTTAATCATCATGTCTTTGTTTATAACATCATGCTTCATATCATAAAGTTCATTCTGCTTAACCTTAAGTTCAGCTTCAAACTTTTCAGCATCCTGCTTAGCTTTGAAATAATCATCAACCATATTTATCTCAAGAAGCATATGCTGGTCATCCTTGCTTGCATGTCTGTAAGCATCAGATCTGTTACACTCAGCAATTTTATTATTTATATATAAAGCGACTCTCTGTAAATACTCTTCGCTTTCATATCCACTCATGGTAAGAACTTTACCATTAATAACAACTTGAACGTCGGTTTTTTCGGTCATTGTTTTCACCTTTCAAACATAAACAATACATGTAAGATTATAGCATATAGGATAGAGGCAAGTAAATAACTCTATTATGCTTACTTGCCATCTGCAGGCATCTCCATATTAAAATGCTTGTAGGCCCGTTCTGTAGCCACGCGGCCTCTTGGAGTCCTGTTAATAAAACCGTTTTTAATAAGGAATGGTTCATAAACATCCTCTATTGTTCCGCTATCTTCTCCTGTTGCAGCAGCCAAAGTATCAAGTCCTACTGGACCGCCTGAAAACTTTTCAATAATAGTTAGAAGTAAATCTCTGTCAGTAGAATCAAGGCCCATAGTATCTACTTCCATCTGATCTAAGGCATAAGATGCTACTTCATGAGTAATAATTCCATCAAACTTAATCTGAGCAAAGTCTCTTACTCTCTTAAGAAGTCTGTTAGCAAGTCTTGGAGTACCGCGGCTTCTTCTTGCCATTTCTAAAGCACCATCATAATCAATTTCTACATCCAGTTTCTTGGCTGAGTTAGAAATAATAGTTTCAAGTTCATTATCAGTGTAGAATTCAAGTTTTTCTATAAATCCAAATCTGTCACGAAGAGGTGCTGTAAGAAGTCCCGCTCTGGTTGTTGCACCTATTAAAGTGAAATGCGGAAGATCAAGCCTTACACTTTTAGCATCCTGCCCCTTGCCAATCATAATATCTATAGCAAAGTCTTCCATAGCAGGATAAAGAACTTCTTCTACCTGTCTGTTAAGTCTGTGAATCTCATCTATAAAAAGAATATCTCCTTCTTCAAGACGGTTTAGTATAGATGCTAAATCCCCTGGTTTTTCAATTGCAGGACCAGATGTAACTTTAATATTTACTCCCATCTCATTGGCAATTATGTTAGAAAGTGTTGTTTTTCCAAGTCCAGGAGGCCCATAAAAAAGGCAATGATCCAAAGATTCTTTTCTTTGCTTTGCAGCATCAATAAATATACAAAGTTTTTCTTTTATCTTTGTCTGTCCTACATAGTCCTTAAGTGTTTGAGGACGTAGTACATTCTCTATACTTTTATCTTCTTCTGTAAATTGTGTTTTAAGAGTTATTTTGCTAGCCATATATAGCCTCTTTATTAGTTATCTATGTATTTTAAAGCTTCTCTTAAGATGCTTGATGTATCATTATTAGCACGTTTTGCAGCGTCTTCAACTGCTTCTTTAGATATTTTAGCTGAAAAGCCTAGAGCCAACATAGCCTCTATTGCTTCGTTCATAGCGCTTGTCATATCATCACTTGGTTTATCCACCCCATCGATGCTAATTTCTATTTCTTCTTTACTAACCTTATCATTAAGATCTATAACAAGTCTTTCAGCTGATTTTTTACCTACACCAGGAGCTTTGCTAATAGCTGCTGCATCTCTGTTTGCAAGAGCAATAACAAGTTCTTCTACTGTTAATGTTGAAAGGATAGATAAAGCACCCTTTGGCCCTATTCCTGATACAGATATAAGTTTTTTAAAGATATTAAGTTCTTCTCTTTTAGCAAATCCATATAAGAGAAAGGCATCTTCTCTAACCAAAGTATAGGTAAATATTCTAGCCTCCATACCTTCATCAGGTATAATATCTATTTTTGATTTTGGCATAAATATGTTATAACCAATGCCGTTGTTTTCTATAATTATTCCTTCGTTATTCTTTTCGACTATAGTTCCTGTGATATAAGCGTACAAATCTTAAGTCCCTCTTTTATTGTATTATTATGAGATTCATTAATTTTTTGAATCTCGTATGCTTTTTGAGATAGTTCTCGAATATTATCATATATTTCATCTATAGAATATATGGTTCCTTCAAGTTCTCCAGATATATCTCTTGCTCTATCTCCAAGCATAGCAAGAGTTTTACCTTGGCCTTCAAGTTCTTCATCACAAAATGAAGCCTGCATAAGAGCAAGATTTATTGAGTTTTTGGCCTGAATAAGTTCAAGAGAAAGCTGGTCTGTCTTTTCAAGGATCTTATCAGATGTGTTTTTTATTTCATCAAGGGCATTTACAATATTGATATTGTAAGTACCTGCTCTGGATGCTTCTACTGTTGTATTAACTGAATACAGGTTGTTTTTAGTAGATAATGTCTGAAGTATGGATATATCTGATAAAAGCATCTCCAGCTGTCTTATAGACTCGTTTAAGTTATCTACTAAAACCTTATAGGCCTGTCTGGTTGTATTAATATCAAACTTAGCATCTTCACTTGTTTTATCTGATAGCTTAAAGATAGCTTTAACATTCTCGTTATTTTCATCAAGGTTATTTTTATACTGTTTGAACCTAGACTCTATATCAATAATATCATTAATATTAGAGTCAATTTGATCAGATGACTTAAGGAGTTTATTCTGTTTCTCTATCAGCTTATCAGAAAGTTTCTTTACGGATGACAGCTTATTATCAAGGTCATTAATAGCTTTGTCTGATTCTTCCTGAATATCATCAATATCATTCTTGGTCTCTAAAAGTTCCTGTTCAAGATAATCCATCTTGTCCATGTTACTTCTTATAGCATTAACAAACTCTTTCATATCCTTTGAATTGCCATAAACAGACAGCTTCTCACTTTGGATACCGTAACAAAGAGTATCAAGAGGATTAAACAATCTCTTTATTTTATTAACCAGGAATGTTGTAAGAATAATATACATAAGCAGAAAAGCCCCAAAAAGGGATATAACCTTAGTATAGAAATACTCTATCTCGTCTCTGCTTAGATATAAGAATGCTGAGGAACCTAAAAAAAGCAAGGTAAATGAAATACCAAAGCTAATATAAATGTTAACCACTATATCTTTTGAAAAGGATTTTCTAGGCTTAATCATAACATAGATTATATCACATAGGCGACGAGGAAAGAACATATTTATATGTTCTTGACGACCGCAGTGTGATAACAACCGCTTGCGGTTGTTATATCACAGAACCCAGCTTAAAAACATACAATCATGGCATGAGGCCGACGAACATCTCGAAAATGCCCGAGGCGCTAGCCGCAAAAAAAAAGGCCATGGCGCGCCCCGCGCCTCTCTACTTACAACAACTAAGAAATAAAAAAGGACCGGCAACGCCGGCCCTTAATTTTATTTCTTAGTTGTTGATAAACTTATCAGCTTCGTTGTTCCAGCTGTAAAGCTTTCTAACTTCCTCACCAACCTTCTCAGATGGGTGCTCAGCTGCAAGCTTTCTCATAGCCTTGAAGTGTACCTGACGTCCTGCTGGAGACATATCAAGTAAGAATTCCTTAGCAAATGTACCATCCTGGATGTCCTTAAGTATCTTCTTCATAGCCTGCTTTGTTTCAGGTGTGATGATCTTAGGACCTGTGATGTAATCACCATACTCAGCTGTGTTAGAGATTGAATATCTCATACCAGCGAAACCTGACTGATAAATAAGGTCAACGATAAGCTTCATCTCGTGGATACACTCAAAGTATGCATTTCTTGGATCATAACCTGCTTCGCAAAGAACTTCGAAACCTGTCTGCATAAGTGCGCAAACACCACCACAAAGAACTGCCTGCTCACCGAAGAGGTCTGTCTCTGTCTCTGTTCTGAATGTTGTCTCAAGAACACCAGCTCTAGCACCACCGATTGCAAGTGCGTATGCAAGTGCCTTCTCAAGAGCCTTACCTGTAGCATCCTGTTCTACAGCTACAAGACAAGGAACACCCTTACCAGCCTGGTACTCAGAACGTACTGTATGTCCTGGTCCCTTAGGAGCAATCATAGTTACATCAACGTCAGCTGGTGGCTTGATGCAACCAAAGTGAATATTGAAACCATGAGCAAACATAAGCATGTTACCTGCTTCGAGGTTTGGCTCGATGTCTTTCTTGTACATATCAGCCTGAAGTTCATCATTGATAAGAATCATGATAATATCAGCCTTCTTTGCAGCTTCTGCAGCTGTGTATACTTTAAATCCCTGTGCCTCAGCCTTAGCCCATGACTTTGAACCCTCATAAAGTCCGATAATGACATCACAACCTGACTCCTTTGCATTGAGTGCGTGTGCATGTCCCTGGCTACCATAGCCGATGACTGCGATTGTCTTACCCTTGATAGCTTCAAGGTTACAATCTTCCTGGTAATAAATCTTATTAGCCATTGTTCTTTTCCTCCTAGAAAAAATATATATAATTTTATTTTATAAAACTACAACATCTTCATAGCCTCTTGAAAGGCCTGTGATACCTGTTCTTGCAAGTTCAAGTATCTCATATCCGTCAAGCATATTAAGAAATGCTTCGATAGTTGTCTGCTTTCCTGTAACTTCAACCACAATAGACTTTGTTGTAACGTCAACTATCTTACCATGGAATATATTCTCAGCAAAAAGCATTATGTCATTTCTGTTTGTAGAATCACAAGCTACTTTAACAAGACATAACTCTCTATATACTGATGAATCAGGCTCAAGTACCTTAACATTTCTTACATCAACAAGTTTCTCAACCTGCTTTTCAATCTGTTCAAGTACTGTATTGTCACCTGATGTAACTATTGTAATACGTGTAAATCTTGGATCTGCTGTAACACCAGCAGTAATACTTTCGATATTGTATCCTCTTCTTGAAAAGAGGTTTGATATTCTGCTTAAAACACCTGAAGTGTTGTCAACTAATAACTGTATAACTTTCTTGTTCATAACAAAAATTCATCCTTTAATTTGCTAACACGTTAAAGTATAGCACAATCTTTTTAGAAGTCAATTTTATATATTTATGCTAGACTCTACATTTTTCTAGAGCTAAAGTTCCAGTACGGGCAACTTCAACTAAGCTTATTCCACTAAGAAGTTCAAGCATGGCTTCTATCTTGTCTGGAGTGTCGCAAATCTGTAATATCATCATATTGCTTGAAGTATCAACTATCTGAGCATTAACAACTTCGCAGATTTCCATAATCTCACGGCGATTGTTCTTATTATACTTAACTTTTACAAGCATAAGTTCTCTTGAAACAGCCATCTGCTCTGTTAATGTTTTAATCTTAATAACATCAAGCTTCTTGTTAAGCTGCTTTTCAACCTGAGCCATAGTATTCTCACTACCTGTAGAAACGATGGTCATCATGGATACAGCCTTGTCATCAGTTTCTCCTACAGCTAGAGAGTCAATATTAAAGCATCTTCTAGAGAAGAGTCCTGCCACTTTACAAAGGACACCGCTTCTGTTTTCTACTAATACTGAAAATATACGTTTCATATTCCTCTATACCTTTCCAAAAACTGATTCTTAAACTAAATCCATAGGGTCAATGTCTACTTCCATAAGATATGCTTCATCCTTCTTAAGGAACTTATCAATTGCATCGTCTATCTGATCATTCTTAGTAATCTTAATAAAGTTAATATCATATGCAGAAGCAAGCTTCTCTAAATCTGGAGTTCCTTCAAGCTCTGTAACAGAATACTTATCCTTATAGTTAAAATGCTGGTACTGACGTACAAGACCAAGGAAGTTATTCTTGAAAACAATAATCTTAATGTTTATGTCATACTGCTTAATAGTTGCAAGTTCCATCATAGACATCTGGAATGAACCATCACCGCAGACACAGACAACCTGTTTCTTAGGGTTACCAACTTTTGCACCAAGGGCAGCTGGAATTGAATATCCCATAGTTCCCATACCACCAGTTGTAAGGAATCTTCCTTCTTTTACAATATGGTATCTGCAAGAGAAAATCTGATTTTGTCCTACGTCGGCTACGTAGATACCATCATTTTTCATCTTACGTGAAAGTTTTGTAATAAATTGAGCTGGATCAACATACTTGCTATTAGTCTTTCTCTTAACAACAAGCTTCTCTCTGTATTCATTTAATGTAGAAATCCAATCTGCACAGAAGCAGTCTACTTCATATTCATTAAGGTCTTTAAATATAGACTTTGAATCACCAACGATTGGAATAGAAAAATCAGCATTCTTACCAATTTCAGCTGGGTCAACATCGATATGAACAAGAACTGTATCCTTCATAACGATTTCAGGCTGGTTTACTGCTCTATCTGCAACTCTGGCACCAACAAGCATAATGAAATCAGCTTCTTTCATAGCTCTGTTAGCTGCTGGTGAACCGTTATTACCAACCATACCATAGTATAATTCATGTTCTGTTGGCATAGCAGAGATACCCATCATTGTAGATACAACTGGTATTCTGTATTCTTCAACAAACTTTCTAAGTTCCTTTACTGCGCCGCCAAGAATAACGCCACCGCCAACACATATAAGAGGTCTCTTTGCCTTCTCAAGTGCTGTAACAGCTTTCTTAATCTGAAGGGCATTACCCTTAATTGTAGGCTTATATGTACGAAGTTTAACTTCATCTGGATATTTGAAGTTCTTTATTTCAGCTGTCTGAATATCGAAAGGAATATCGATAAGAACAGGTCCCTTACGACCAGAATTAGCTATGTAGAATGCTTCCTTAAATATTCTAGGAATATCATTAACATTCTTAACAAGGTATGAATATTTAACAAATGACTCAACAGCACCTGTTATATCAGCTTCCTGGAATCCATCAGAACCAAGAAGATCCGTTGTAACCTGTCCTGTAATACAAATAAGAGGTATAGAATCAGCGTATGCTGTAGCAATACCTGTGATAAGGTTTGTAGCACCAGGACCAGATGTAACTGCACAAACACCAGGACCACCTGAAGTTCTTGTAAGTCCACTTGCAGCATGAGCGGCATTCTGCTCTGTTCTAATAAGGACTGTCTTTATATCTGAGTTAAGTATTGAATTATAAAAAGGACATATGGCAACTCCTGGATAACCATATACTACTTCTACTTTCTCGTTTTCAAGGCATTTTATAATGGCATCTGCGCCGTTCATGATTGTTCCTCCGTTATTTCACGTTAATAAGTAGTAATATACACCTAAAAGCCTTATTTTGCAACGTCAGTAAAGGTTTTCTTAATCTTTGGACTATGTTTTTTGAATAGTTTGTATTACAATAAATGAGATTTACATAATATTTAATGAAATGAGCATATGCTCAAAGAGGAGAGAGATGAAAAAAATATTATTAACCAGTTTTACTTTTATAGTTTTATGCGGATTATTATTTACTGGATGCGGCAAGAAGAAAGAAGCTTCTCCTTATGAAAAAGCTGTTCAGGAATTTACTGATAATATAACTGCTTACGGTAATGAAATAGACAGTTTAGATGTAAATAATCCAGATTCAAAAACCCAGCTTTTAGCATCACTTGATAAGATGAATGACAGCTTTAAAACTATGCAGGAATATAATGCACCTGAAAAGTATCAGGCATGCGATGAGATAATTGAGAAAGCTGCTGGTTTTATGGACCAGGCCAATGTGTTATACCATCAGGCGCTTGAAGCTGAAGTATTCGATTCAGTATTATATGAAAGCGCTAGAGCCCAGTATAATGAAGCTATGAAGTATGCATCATATATGGGACAAGCACTTATGGGACAGGACATAATCGTTTCCCAGAATCAGGTAAATGAATAATTTTATCGATTAGGAGTTTACCTCCTAATCGCCGCGCTGGGCGCGTCTGACGAAGTAAGAAAATATCATTACGCGGCCATGCGCATAAAAGCACTCAATATGAGTGCTTTTTAAATTTTATTCTAAATTATTTCCATCAATATCTTCGTTACTGTCAACGCCACTAATTTCCGAAAATATCTTATCTACCCCATGCTCTATTTCTATATCATCTGGAGACTTATGAGTAATAACCATCTTCATCTTATCAATTACAGCGCTGTACTTTGTTGATTTAAACTCAGGAAATGTCTTGAGATATCTTGTTTCCAAATCCACGAACTTCTTATTAACACCTTTAAGCTTAACAACTATATTCTTACCTTTTTCAACCACAATAAATTTATCAAGGTTATCCTTCTTGGCATTGAGCTTATCAAGCCCTTTTTCTACATATCTGTCCCATGCATCGTAGAGTTCCTTACATTTTCTATTAAGGTTACACATAGATACTGTAGTGAATACTGCATCTAAGAAGAAAACTATAAGGGCTGATAAAGATAAATAAAATCTTTTACCGTAAGAAAGTTTAAGCACAAGGTGAAGAGATGCAGGATGAATAACTCTGATTAAAAGTAATACAGCAAGGCCAAAGAAAATACC
This sequence comes from Lachnospiraceae bacterium NC2008, assembly GCA_000687675.1. Lineage (GTDB taxonomy): Bacteria > Bacillota > Clostridia > Lachnospirales > Lachnospiraceae > NK4A136. The sequence goes on from JHWS01000002.1 coordinate 173,827, forward strand.
AGAAATAACACTTACTCTTCCGTTTATATTAAGTGGGAAATATGAATAGTCCCAGTATCTTGCGTGGAATAGTTTCTCTAATACAACACTGGTAACATACTCTATAGCAGAAACTACAAGACCGGCAATTAAAACAATTTTAAAACCGCTTGTTATGCCATTAAGCAAATATAAGGAAAACATACAGGCTACCCCGTATATTGGACAATAAGGGCCGATAAAACATCCCCTATTCATAAATTTACCTTGTTCTGCAAGAGAAAAAACTGTAGATTCGTAGATCCAACCTATAAAGCTATAGATAAGCATCAAAAGAATAACTGTAGGCACATCCATGCCCAGATATGTGTAATTAAAATAATACATTACTAACGCTCTCCCACCATAAACTGTACTTTTCCAGTTTACATCTTTTATACAACCTTGCGATTCTTACCTCTAAGAGTCTCTTTAGTAGCACAAAGCTTATCAGCAAGACAAAGAAGCTTACCCTCCTTAGACCTTGGAGGATTAAGTGTTAAAGGAAACATATGATTAAGTATCATATCTCTTTCAATAGCACTTAGTTCAAAGTCCTTCTTAGCCTGATTAAGAGCCTTTAATGGATGTGTAAATCCATGAACAGAATTTTCTAAAGACTTTTCATGCCAGTCATATAGAAAATAGTCATGAAGAAGTGCTCCTCTAATTAGCTCCTCTTCATCAACCTTAATATTAAGCTTATGCGAAATATAATAAGCTGTATAAGCTACATTAATACAATGGCTCATAACAGTTGTTGAGCCGTGTTGTATAAAATCTTTTGTCTTTCTAAATCTTGAGTCTTTTTTTACATCACTTAATATAGCCATGAATTTCTCATGCTTATCAAGTGGTAACCTTTTAACTCTATGCTTCATTCCCTTTACCCCAAACAGATACCTTTATGCAGCTTTAGAAAGTTTTTCGTAAGCTTCAAGTAAAGTATCATATAATTCACGGACAGCTCCTGGGGTATCTACACCCATGTTTTTATAAAATGCCCCATCGAACATAGCTGTCATATTATCAAAATCATCGAGAACCTTTCTTCCCTGAAGAGTATTCTCATCAGCATTATTATAGAAAATTCTTACATAATCTTCAAACATAGGAATAGATATTAATCCTTCCATAGTTTCAAGAACAGTATCAACGTATGCCTGACCTGCTTCAGCGTCAACTGCGTTAATTTCAAACAAATACTTTCCAGCCACGTAAGCCGCAAGTTCAGTCATAATCTGAACGCTTAAACTATCGTTGTTTGCAGAAGCCTTGTGTAAATTCTTTATATAGCCGTCCATCTCGAAATTTTTAAGCAATTCAAAAAATGACCGATTAGATGCCTTAATCGACTGAATTAATTCCTTCTTTTCCATATTCTGTTACGTTTTCCTTTTTCTATAAATAAACGCACCCTGCGTTTTACTTTTTAAGTATATCTACAATATGAGAACCGGCACCAATTAAGTCTGGTCTTTCGGCATTCTTAAGCTGATAGTCTACAAACAAGTCAAACTCTTCTTCTGTCATAGCCTTAAGTGATTCTCTTATAAAATCAGCAGGTCCATCAGGAGATATTATTTTAACTCTCTCTAATCCACATGCCTCATTATAAGAATTTACATCATAGATATTAACATATTCATAAAGATCTTCCTCTGAAGATACTGTTTTATAATTTTTATCTAATTTCCCCTTATCAAGAGCCTCTTTAAAATGTCCGTCTTTAAATCCATGCATAATAACAGCATATTCATTAAGACAATAAGCAACTAAGATATAACCGCCTTTTTTAGTTACTCTTTTAGCTTCATTAAGGGCTTGAATCTTATCCTGGTCATTATAAAGATGATACATAGGGCCAAAAAGCAAAGTAAGGTCAAATGTCTCATCAGCAAATTTCTTAAGCTTAAGGGCATTGCCCTGATAAGCAGTAAGGTTAGCACCCTGTTTTTCAGCAAACTGTTTAAGTCTGGCTACATTATGCTTAACAAGCTCAACAGCAGTTACATCATACCCTTTAAGACTAAGCGGTATGGAATAACGGCCTGTGCCAGCACCTATATCAAGAATCTTTATACACCTATTATCTTCTTCATCACATTCAACGTAGCCATCATTGTTTGCCTGTAACCTGCACTGCATGCATACTCTTTTTATATATTCTTCGATATAATGCATAGAAACTCTAAACTCAACCTGTCCATGTCTTGAGCTTAGTCTTTTTTCTTCATTAAATTTGTTGTAGTACTCTTCTAATTTTGTCATGCACTATACCAAAATTATTTATAAAATTTAGAAGCCTCATTAAAGAATCTAAGTAAGTAAGATGAATTATTAAGGGTTTTAACATTGTTTGTATTTTTTATAACATAATTATTCATCTTGCTGGTGTATTCTTCTTTACTTATAGAGCCATCTGCTACACCAGTAAGTCCTTTTTCCCAGCTGGCTGTAAGTATTGGATTAAGAAGACTTCGAATAGAATTATTAACAACATCAAATATCATCTCTCCAAGTAGTGTTGGAGTTATAACCTGAGTCTTTTTGTTAGTCTGTAAATATTTATTGCGTTCAAGCTTAGTAAGAATACCTGCTCTGGTAGCTGAAGTGCCTATTCCTGAGCCCTTAATCTGGCTTCGAAGTTCTTCGTCTTCTATAAGCTGGCCGGCATTTTCCATAGCAAGAATCATGGAACCTGTTGTGTAACGCTTTGGAGGAGAAGTTTCTCCTTCTTTTATTTCGAAGCTATCTAGTCTAATCTGAGTTCCCTTCTTAAGCTTAGCTAGTGCTTCTAAGAATTCTGGACTACACTTAACATCCTCTTCCGAATCTTCTTTCTTATCCTCGTTATCATTAGTAGCTTCTTCAGTATTCTTCTTAGCAAATGAATACTTGGATACAGCTAAGAAACCTTCGTCTTTAAGGACTTTAAAACTTGCAAAGAAAGTTTCATATGCTCCTTCTTTAGATGAATTATTAACTGTCATTGATAGAGCAACTTTCTGATACTGGGCAGGCGGGAAGAATATAGATAAAAACCTTCTAACTATTACTTCGTAAACCTTTTGAGCAGTCTGGGATAAGCCCTGAAGCGCACCAAGTCCCTGTCCTGTAGGAATAATTGCATAGTGGTCTGTAATCTTTGAATCATCAACATATCTCTTATTTGCAGATAATTTCTTATAAGATTCATTTTGAAGAGCAGCCTCTGCAATAGATCCGCAAATCTGATAGTTCTTTAAACCATATATATTCTTATTTATCACCTTACAAATAGCCTTGGATAAAACCCTGGCATCAGTTCTAGGATATGTTGTAAGTTTCTTTTCATATAATTCCTGAGCAATCTGAAGTGTCTGATCAGGGTTAATTTTAAACAACTTAGAGCAAATGTTTTGAAGCTCAGCTAAGTTAAATAGCTGAGGTGCATTTTTCTTTTCAGTCTTTTTCTCAACGCTGTTAATTAGAGCATCATTTATCGGAAGCCCATTAGCAGAAAGCTCAGAAATTAAACCTTCAGCTGTTTCTTTTTTTGCAAAGCCATTTTCTTTATATAAAAGTGGTGATTCGAAGTATTTAGAACCTTCTACTGCCTTCCACTCACCTTTTACAGTTGTATCATTAATATTAAAATCACCAAGAACCCTATAAAATGGTGTTTTTGTAAAGTTTCTTATCTCTCTTTCCCTGTTAACAACCATACCAAGAACACAGGTCATAACACGTCCAACAGCTATAACCCCTTTGTCAGCCTTAAGGTAGTTCTTAACTATCTGACCATATTTAAGGGTTAATACTCTTGAGAAGTTTATACCCATAAGGTAATCTTCCTGGGCACGAAGATATGCAGAAGCACACAAATCATCATATTCAGATAAATCTTTAGCTTCTTTTATACCTCTAAGAATCTCTTCTTCTGTCTGTGAATCAATCCAGACGCGGCGTCTGTCTTTACCAGTTACCCCAGCCATATTTTCAACTAATCTGTATATGTATTCACCTTCACGTCCCGAGTCGGTGCAGACATATATAGTTGACACATCATCTCTTTTAAGCAAAGAAGCAACTATGTCGAACTGTTTCTTTACATCAGGTATAACTTCATATAAATATTTTTCCGGTATAAAAGGAATAGTACCAAGAGACCATCTTTTTAATTCAGGTTTATAGGCATCAGGATAAGACATAGTTACCAGGTGACCAACGCACCAGGTAACTATGATATTATTTGATTCCATATAACCATCACAGGATTTCATATTCTCTTTTAATGCTTTTGCAAACTCCTTCGCTACAGAAGGTTTCTCTGCAATGAATAAGGATTTAGCCATTAAAAGTTCCTCTTAAAATGATTTAAGATCAATTAGATGTAATCGGCTGTCATTTTTCTGATATTCAAGTAACTCATCAGAAAATGCACCCTTAGATATGATATAGAAATAGTCTGGATGAATTCTGGCATCATCAGCTATAGAAGCAAAATTATCAAAATCATCCTTAGTAATTACGTCTTTATTCCAGTTGCAGTAGCAGCAAATTGTATCCCAGTCATCATTCTGAAGGATAACATCTATGCTACCATTCTTACCAACCCATTCTCCAATCTTTGTAGCCTTGAATGGAAGAAGTCCCATCTGATTACTAATATCCATATATTCGTATGCTACAAAGCGAAGATTTTCCTGATAATAAGCATCAATATAAGGTTCTACACACGTTTCATAGAACTTCTTTGGTCCATATACAGTAAGCAGACTAAGCTTGTTATACATAAATCTAAAATAGAACTGTAAAAATCTGTTCTGAATACGGTATACGCCCTTCTTAGAATTAGCTGTAGAGGCATTGTCAAAAGAAAATACCTTAGTTACTAACTCTCTCTCCATAAGATTCTTAATATATACTGATATCTTAGCTCTTGAATAACCAGTATGAACATGAAGCTCATTAAGCTTATTCTTGCCATTAGCAAGGCAGTTAAGAATCGTAGAATATACATTGAGTTCTCTAAGTTCCTGTGAAACAATATTAAGCCCTTCATTATGAAGAACGCTATCTGGATGTAAAATACATCTTTCAATATTGTCTTTTACAGATAGTTTTGGAGATATTTTTGTCCAGTATGAAGGCATACCACCAAAGATTGAATATAATTTAACGCATGAAAAAATATCATATCCGCCAAAATATGATACCAAATCTGCAAATGTAAGCTCACTTACCTTATAGTAACCGCTAATATTAAGAGCTAAGGCGCCAACCTTATCAACAAATGAATTCTCAACATAGCAAATAGAAGAACAAACAAGAAGAACCATAACCTTCTCATCCATTTCTTTTACATATCTCATAAGCATGACAAGAAAATTATCTGAATTCTTAACAGCCGCCTGAAATTCATCTATTATAAGAAGTTTCTTTCCTTCACCTTCGTAAGAAACACGGTTAAATAATGTTTCATAGGAAAGATCAGCTTCATTAATTCCAAAGTTAAATTCTTCATTCCATATAAATAACTGCTCTTTTTCAGAACAATCTCTACATGTAAGATATGCAGCGCATTTACCTTCAGCAAAACGGCGCACAAGGGATGTCTTACCGACACCCCTGTGACCATAAAGTATTATTATATTGCTTGCATCTTTAGAATAATTATCTTTTAAATATTGTAATTCTTTTTCTCTTCCAACAAACATAAACTTTCCCCAAATAGCCAAATATAATCCATAGAAAATGCCAACGCATCTTCAATAAATAACTAAATGAGTACTTATTTTGCCTGGATGTATCCCATATCCTTAAGAAGCTCTGCACAAAGAACTGCACCACCTGCAGCACCTCTTACAGTGTTGTGTGAAAGACCAACGAATTTCCAGTCATAAACTGAATCTTCACGGATTCTACCAACAGATACACCCATACCATGCTCATAATCAACATCCATAGATACCTGAGGACGGTTGTCTTCTTCAAGATACTGGATAAACTGCTTTGGAGCTGAAGGAAGATTTCTCTCCTGTGGAACTCCCTTGAAGTTTACAAGCTTCTCAATAAGCTGCTCCTTTGTAACTTTCTTCTTGAACTTAACAAATACAGCTGCTGTATGTCCGTTAAGAACTGGAACTCTGATACACTGGCATGTAATAACTGGTGAAGTAGCTGGCTCAATTACGCCATCCTTAATCTGACCCCAGATTCTAAGTGGCTCTTTCTCAGACTTCTCTTCCTCACCACCGATGTAAGGAATGATGTTTCCAACCATCTCTGGCCAATCCTTAAATGTCTTACCAGCACCAGAAATAGCCTGATATGTTGTAGCAACAACTTCATATGGCTCAAACTCTTTCCAAGCTGTAAGAACTGGAGCATATGACTGGATTGAACAGTTAGGCTTAACTGCGATGAATCCTCTAGTTGTACCAAGACGCTTCTTCTGGAAGTCAATAACCTTCATGTGTTCTGGGTTGATTTCAGGTACTACCATAGGAACATCTGGAGTCCATCTATGAGCAGAGTTGTTAGAAACTACAGGAGTCTCAGTCTTAGCATAAGCTTCCTCGATAGCTCTGATTTCGTCCTTTGTCATATCTACAGCAGAGAATACGAAGTCAACCTGTGAAGCAACAGCTTCAACTTCGTTAACATTCATAACTACAATCTTCTTAACTGCTTCTGGCATAGGAGTATCCATTTTCCATCTATCACCAACAGCATCTTCATATGTCTTTCCGGCACTTCTTGGTGAAGCAGCAATTGTTGTTACTTCAAACCATGGATGATTCTCAAGAAGAGAGATAAATCTCTGACCAACCATACCTGTACCACCTAAGATACCTACCTTTAATTTGTTACTCATAATAATTTCCTCCTAGTGTATTATTAATCATTAAGATATTTTTTATATATTTCTATTGTTTCTTTCATTGGTTTAAGACCAGGTGCCCCTGTTGTAAGACGTTTCTCTACGCAGGTCTTAAGAGAAATTGCATCATAGATATCTTCTTCGAAAACATCACAAATCTCTTTAAGTTCCTCTATAGACATCTCATCAATAGACTTATTCTTATCGATACAGGTAAGAACTAATTTACCGATAACACCATGTGCATCTCTAAATGGCATACCATGTTTTACAAGATAGTCAGCTGCATCTGTAGCATTGGTAAATCCGTTCATAGCACTCTTAGCCATAACATCTTTTCTAAACTGCATAGTGTCAACCATCTGCATAAACATAGTTAAGCATTCTTTAGTAGTATCTATTGCATCGAAGGTTCCTTCTTTGTCTTCCTGCATATCTTTGTTATATGCAAGTGGAAGGCTCTTCATAGTTGCAAGCATAGCCATAAGGTGACCATATACTCTACCAGTCTTACCTCTAACAAGTTCTGCAATATCAGGATTCTTCTTCTGTGGCATAATACTTGAGCCAGTTGAATAACCATCATCTATCTCAATAAAGCCATATTCATTAGAGTTCCAGATAATAGTCTCTTCAGCAAATCTTGATAAATGCATCATAATTGTTGAAAGAGCACTTAAAAACTCTATTATATAATCTCTGTCAGATACTGAATCCATAGAGTTTCGTGTTGGTTGTTCAAATCCAAGCATGGATGCTGTATATCCTCTATCTAGTGGATATGTTGTACCAGCTAAAGCTCCTGCACCAAGTGGACAGGTATTCATACGCTTGTATATATCTGCAAGTCTTGATCTGTCTCTAGTAAACATCTCAAAATATGCTGACATATGATGAGCAAGTGTTACAGGCTGAGCCTTCTGAAGATGTGTAAATCCAGGCATATAAGTTTCAATGTTTTCTTCCATAATTCTAAGAAGAATCTTCTGAAATGCCTTAAGAAGTTCATCTACTTCAGTAACTTCACTTCTAACATAAAGCTTCATATCAAGTGCTACCTGATCATTACGGCTTCTTCCTGTGTGAAGTTTCTTACCAGCATCACCAATTCTATCTATAAGATTAGCTTCTACAAATGAATGTATATCTTCGTATTTGTCAGTAATCTCTAGAGTGCCATTCTCAATATCATTTCTAATTGATGTAAGACCTTTAACAATTGCATCCTTTTCTTCAAGAGTAAGGATCCCCTGTTTTTCAAGCATAATAGAATGAGCGATACTGCCTTCTATATCCTGTAAATAAAGTCTTTTGTCAAAGTTAATGGAAGCATTAAAAAGATAAACGTTACGATCTGTATCTTTTGTAAATCTTCCGCCCCATAGCTGTGCCACATCGACACCACCTTTCGTAAAAAGTTAAAGCATGATTTATAATATCATAGACACCCTTGTAATTCAAACAAAGTTATCCATAATATATGAATTATTCTGGCGATAATAATCAAAAACTTTTATTGATGTCGTGAAGCCCTTATAAATACTACGTTTCACGCATGTTAGTTTTGATTTATTATCAGATATATATACAATTTTTACTTATTGATTAGTTCTTTTTGAAGTTTTTTAGACTGATCCATAAGAAGCTTGAATAAAAGACTTAAAGATTCTTTATCAAGTTCATTGTTAGCCTTAGAAGTGACACTGGCTATCTTCTCATCTTCTCTCTTTGGATCAAAGATTCCTGTATCATGAGATTTTTTATATTCAGCTATCTTAGTACATAGCTCCATACGCTTAAAATATAGGTCGATAATCTGATTATCAACCTGATCTAATTCTTTTCTAATATCCTGTAAGTCCATATTGCCCTCTATAAATAAAATATTGCGATAAAGTAAATCGTTGCCACATGGAATTATATTATAATTCCCTAATCGCTTCCATAACCTGCCCCAGATTATCGTAACTTTTTATACCTTTATTATCCCAGTAAGCTTTACTTCTAAATCCTCTGTTTAAAATAAAAGTTTTAGCGCCGGCATTTACCCCTGTTTCATAGTCAACTCCGGTATCCCCAACCATAACAAGCTGATTTTCACTATCTGGGAAATGCCCTTTTATAACGTCAAGCTTTTCTTCTTTTGCCTTAAAAGGATCTACTACAAAAACATAAGTTATATAATCTCTTAACTTAGAACCATTAACAAATCCTGTAATATAATCCTTATTCTGCCTTGCAGTTAAAGCATATATGTCATAACCTGCATCTTTAAGCCCTTTAACAAAAGTATAGGCATCGTCATAGAATTTATCAGTAGACATATACTGGATGTTCTCTATGTTACCAGACCATTCAAGAGCAATTTCTTCTGCCTGACTATGCTCAAGTCCCATAACTTCTGTAAGATAATCCAGAGTCGAATGGCCATCCGCCTTATATGACAGATAATCTTTAACATCTTCTTCGGTAATACCTTTGCCAAGTTTATTTATTACATCAACAAGTAGTTTAACATGTCTATAGGAACTATCAATTAATGTACCGTCTAAATCAAGAATTGCGATCTTCATAAACCATTTCCTCGTAATATCTTGTAACTATTAGGTTGAATTTAGTATCAGGATTAACATCGCCGTTATAGATGCCGCCTAAGGATACAGCCTTAAAATGCTCCAGATAGTTTGGAGATGATAATAAACTTCCTACGCCGCATCCAGAGAATCTGTAGTTAATTTCTATAAAATAATACTTACCATCCTGGCCTTTAATAAACTGTATATTAGAAAAACCAGGTAATTTATATACTTCTAAGATTTTCTTAACCTGTAAAATCAGTTCACCATCATTGCAAACCTTAACTTTAGTTGCAACGCCGCCTTTTACTTCAAGTCTAAGTCTAGGGATTATATATATAGGATGTCCTGCCAAGTCACAGAGAAGGTCTACAGTATATTCTTCCCCATCTACTGTTTCCTGAAGAAAGCTATCGTCCTTGTTATATGCAGGAGCTTCTGTTCCTTTATCAATAAAGGTAATACCCTTACTTCCTACTCCCAGCTTATCTCTAAGTATTCTATTCTTGTTAACATCATCATTTTCAAGAATCTTTGGAACGTCAATGATTCCAGCTAAAGATGATGAACAGATATACTTATCTCTAACTTTTGATATTGTTTCAAAATCAGGAATAATGCATTTGCAAGGAATATCTTTAATATGCTGAGCTGCAATATAAACCTCTATATCATTTACCGGAATAAAAAGCTCGATATTAAATAGCTTTATAATATTACAAACTTTATCAAAGTATGATGAATCTGTAGCGTATGGAAGCTGTACGTATTCGTGACACATAATAGAGCCGGCAGTATATCCATATTCATTTATATCACCGCCTACAATATAGTCTCCTGCTTTTTTGAAATATTTAATTAAATTTACACTGGTAGCTGTACCAACTGAAGTTATAAAAATATTCATAGTAGTAACCTTGTATATATATTATTCATATCTGCCAGAAGATGCTTCTGGAGATGGTCCATCTTCTAAATCACTATTATCTGAAGGAATAAGGCCTTTTTTAATAAGCCTTTGTCTAACCTTGTATTCCTTAACAATACGTCTTCTTTCAAGTTTATTTTTATGTTTCTTAACAAAGTAAGGCTCAAAGAAGGTATTGATAATTGCTCCTATAAATATAAAATACATAGTCCAGTATAGCCAGAAGAAACAGAATATAAAAGTAGCAAATGTACCATATACACCATTAAGGCCAACTGCATCAATGAATTTTGAATAAGCCCATGAGATTATAGTCCAGGAAATAGAAGAAATAAGAGCTCCAGGAAACTGGGCATGGAATAAAAGCTTCTTACTTGAAAATGCTGTATACATAGACATAAACATAACCAGTAAGAAAAACCATATAAATATAAATCTAAATCTGTTAATTACAAGATAAACAATAGATAAGCCATAGAAGTTCTTATCAAGAGCCTTATACATCTTATTACCAAGAATAAGGAATACTACGGCAAAGATTATTAAAACAAGAAAAATAATTGTATATAGAGTTGCTATAAAGTGTACCAGAAGCCAGTTACGTCTTTCTTTAACTCCATTAATGGCATTCATACCATTCATCATAGACCAGACTCCTGAGCCAGCTGTCCATAAAATCATTACAGATGTAATAGAAATAAGAACCCCTCTAAAAGAAGAGAATTCAGAATATGCATCATTAACAATCTTAACAACGAACCCTGGAAGAAAATCCTTTAGAAACTTAAAGATATAATCAGGATTTAGATTAGTTAAAGGTAAGATATTGGCAAATAGAATTATGATAGGAAATATAGCAATAATACTAAAAAAGGAAGCACTTGCAGCGTAAGTGCTTACCTGAGCATCATTAACTATAGTTGAAAATCTTTTAAAAAATCCAGCTGTTTTCCTAATCATATTTCATAAGGCCCGAAATGTAATCCCATGTTTGACTCCTAGCTAAGCTAGGTGGGTAACCGCAGCTACATCCTCTGCCTTCCACTGATATGATGAGGCCTGGCATCAAACTAGCAATATAGGAATCCCGTTTAAAGAAATGTAGGATCAAAATTATGGGATAATCACTACATCTCAGGTTAGGTTCATTATACCATAAAGATAGCGAAAAATGAACACATTAGGGGTTATATTTCTTTATTAAATTTACTAAATTTTCTTATATTTCTTGTAGCATTCTTAAGCCAGCGAAGTTCTTCACCTTTCATATAAGGTTTAAGAGAATTAAACACTAACTTATGATAAGCATTAAGCATAGCAAGGTCATCATCATTCATATATTTTGTATCGATTCCATCAAGATCAATTGGAACCAGGGTAAGTGTATCAAATCCCATGAACTGGCCGTCACTATTTTGTTCTAACTTTTTGCAAAGAATAGCATTCTCAATTCTAATACCATACTGACCTGCAATATATACGCCAGGTTCATCTGATATTACCATACCCTCTTCAAGTTTGGCTTCATACTCTCCTGCTCGTCTAAATGGTCTTATATTTTGTGGTCCTTCGTGAACATTAAGAATATAACCAATACCATGTCCAGTACCACACTTATAGTCAATTCCAATATCCCATAAAGGTCCTCTGGCAAGTATATCTAAATTGCGACCACTGCAGCCATATAAAAACTTGGCATTCATAAGCCTAAGCATACCAACAACAACTTTTGTATAATGCATCTTGGTTTTAGCATGAATCTTACCAAGAACTATGGTTCTGGTAACGTCTGTTGTACCAGATAGATACTGTCCACCTGAATCAACAAGGTATAAGCCGCCAGTAGAAAGCTTTGCATCACTACCTTTTACAGCCTCGTAATGCATCATGGCAGCATTAGGACCAAAGGCTGATATTGTAGGAAATGATAAATCAATAAAATCTTCTATGCCTCTACGCATATTATCAAGCATATCAGCTGCTTCTGTTTCTGTAATATGCTTTTTAGTAGCATTTTCTTTAATATATTTAATAAATCTGGTTAAAACAAGACTATCTCTAAGATAGCAACCTTTAATATTCTCTATTTCAAGACTATTTTTTACAGCCTTATAATCTTCGGTTATATTATGTTCAAAAATAATCTGACAGTTCTCTTCTAACCTCTTATAAACGCCATAGGATGTTCCATCTTTATCAAGAAGAAGTTTACCCTTAGCCTTTTTAATAAGACTTGATAGTTTGTTATAGCTGATAATGCTTACGGCATTTTTCTCAAAGTATTTAATAAGCTTATCGCTTAAAGAAGCATCCTTAAGGCATATATAGGCCTTGTTCTTGCCAATTAAGGTATAAGAATAAGCAACAGGATTGCACTCTATATCACCCCCTCTAATATTAAACAACCACATCTGATCATCTAATTTAGAGATAAAAATGTAATCTGCATCTTTTTCTTCAAGATGCTTTCTAACTCTCTGAAGCTTTTTAATAGTATTTTCACCGTGAACCTTAGAAGGGAGTGTATATATTTCCTTAGCACTGTCTTCTGGTCTTTCAGCCCAAAGCTTATTTAATATGTCATCAAATAATTCTGAGTCATATATAACCTGGCCATTATGCTTAACAGCAACCTCTTCTAGAGCCTGGCCCATACTAATAGAAATAAGATTCCCGTTAAAGAAAATCTTATCGCCCTTTTTAAGATTCTTATCAAGATAAGAAATAATAGTTGGAACATCTCTCTGTCCCATCTTCATAAGACCTATAGTTGAACCCTTAAGTTCATCTGCAGCCTGAACAAAATATCTGCCATCAGTCCAAAGATTTGCTTCTTTAAGACCTACAACTAATGTCCCATTAGAGCCAGTGAAGCCAGATAAATATGTTCTAACTTTATAATGCCCACCTACATATTCAGACATATGTGGGTCGGCATCAGCAGTAATAAAATAGCTTATATCATTTTCTCGCATCTTCTTTCTAAGAAGATTAAGATTATCTCTTACCATAGGATATCTCCTATCTTAATATTATAAAAAGTCCTTTGTTCTAGAAGCTCCAACTCTATCGCAGCCAGCAGCTATAAATGCCAGAAAATCTTCCTTAGTGCTTATGCCACCAGCAGCCTTAATCTTTACATCAGGGCCAATATTCTTCTTAAAGAGTTCAATATCTTCAAGCTTAGCCCCAGCAGTTCCAAAACCAGTAGATGTTTTAATATAATCTGCACCTGCTCTGGTAACAAGTTTGCAAAGTTCTATTTTTTCATCTTCTTCTAAGTAGCATGTTTCAATAATAACTTTAAGTATCTTATCTTTACATGCTTCTCTAACCATGATTAGTTCATTAAGTAAACTATCATAATCTTTATTCTTAACCATACCGATGTTAATAACAACGTCTATTTCATCAGCACCATTATCAACTGCATCTTTAGTTTCGAAGGCTTTAACTTGGCTTGTTTCGTAGCCAAGAGGAAAGCCAATAACAGTACATATTTTAAGGCTTGAGCCATATTTTTCCTTAACAGGTTTTACATAAGATGGTGGTATACATACACTCGCTGTCTGGTAAAGAATAGCCTCATCACAAAGCTTATATATATCTTCTAATGAAGCAAATGCTTTAAGAAGTGTATGATCAACCTTTGAAATAGCTGCTTTAATATCTAAATCACTATCTATAGTTCCTAAAGAAACTTCATTTGAAGAATTATCAGATTCAGGTGTATCAATAAGATTCTTCCTAACATCTTCCATCATAAGTACCTTCTCGATTCTACCAAGCATAACAGACTCTTCAAAAGGCTTGGTAATAAAATCAAGGGCTCCCATTCTGATACCCTTCATTTCACTTTCATGCTCTGTATCAGCTGTTAAAAATATAACAGGAATATCACATGTTTCAGGATTAAGTTTAATCTCTTCCATAGTCTGATATCCATCCATCTCTGGCATCTTAATATCAAGAAGAATTAAATCTGGCTTATTCTTCTTAAGAAAATTAAGGGCCTGCTTTCCAGACTTAGCCATAGAAAGCTTGTAATAAGGATTTAATACAGAAGCTGCAACCTTAAGATTAGTTGTATTGTCATCAACCATTAAAATATGTTTCATAATTAACACAAAGGATTTGACCCTTTATTACAGAGTCAAATCCTGTTATATCTCCTTTAATGTAGCTATATATTAGATATTAAGAAATGCCTTAACTTCTTTAGCCATATCTTCTTTTTCACAAACTGTGTTATGGATTACTTCAGCATTTCTGATTTCTTCTACTGCACCTGGAACCTTAACATTAGCAAGTTTAGAAAGTTCATCGATAAGTGCGAAATCTTCCTGTGAATCATACTTAGAATCAATAGCGCTCATAACGCTTCTTGAGAACTTAAATGGTGAAGCTGTTGAAGCAATAACAGTTACAGCGTCATCACCAGTTTTCTTCTTATATTCATCATATACATAACCAGCAACAGCTGTATGTGTATCAATAATATAACCTGTATTCTCATAAAGACTCTTAATCTTTGATGCTGTCTGAGCCTCTGTTGCATAACCAGATTCAAATGAAGAAAGGTTAGCCTTCATATCATCTGTAATTGTATACTTACCATCGCTAGAAAGGCTCTTCATAAGTGAAGCATTCTTCTCTGGGTCATTACCAGCTATATGATAGATAAGTCTTTCAAGGTTGCTTGAAATAAGAATATCCATAGATGGTGAAGTTGTAAGTATAAATTCACGGTTCTTATCATATGTTCCTGATTCAAAGAAGTCGAAAAGAACTTTGTTATCATTTGAAGCACAGATAAGCTTCTTAATTGGAAGTCCCATGTTCTTAGCATAGTATGCAGCAAGAATATTACCGAAGTTACCTGTTGGAACTACAACATTAATCTCATCACCATTGTTAATCTTACCACTTCTAGCAAGATTTGTATAAGCATATACATAGTAAGCAATCTGAGGTACAAGACGACCTATATTAATTGAGTTAGCAGATGAGAATACATATCCGCCCTTCTTAAGCTCATCACGAAGTGCCTGATCACCAAACATCTTCTTAACACCTGTCTGGGCATCATCAAAGTTACCATGAATACCAATAACCTTAACGTTCTTACCTTTCTGAGTTACCATCTGTTTCTTCTGAACAGCACTTACACCATCCTTAGGGAAGAATACAACGATACCTGTTCCTTCAACATCAGCAAAACCAGCAAGGGCAGCCTTACCTGTATCTCCTGATGTAGCTGTAAGGATGATAATCTTTTCCTTAAGGTCATTCTTCTTTGCAGCTGTTGTCATAAGATAAGGAAGGATAGAAAGAGCCATATCCTTAAATGCTATAGTCTTACCATGGAAAAGTTCAAGATAATATGCCCCATCTGCATAGCAAAGTGGTGCAATAACATCTGTATCAAACTTGTCATCATATGCATGATTGATACAATATCTAAGTTCTTCCTCTGTAAAGTCAGAAAGAAGAAGCTTCATAACTTCATATGCTGTATCCTGATAATTAAGATTCATAAGTTCATCTAAAGTCTTATCAAACTTAGGAATAAATGACGGAACAAATAAACCTCCGTCAGGAGCCAGTCCCTGAAGAATAGCCTTTGAAGCTGTATATTTTTCAGATGCATTTCTTGTACTTGAATACATAACGTCCATAGTGTTAACCAACCTTTCTTCTATGCTGCGCATCATGCGCAAACCCAGTTTAAACCGGAATTATATACCTAATTTTCTTTATTAACGCAACGATTATAACATAGAGTAAAGAAAATAGTAAACATATTACACCTAATTGTCACCTATTTTAGCATTTGATATAATTTATCCATGACAAATAGTAAATCCGGTGTGTATAAAGCCCGTAAAAACGACAAAAGTTTATATTACAGAGTTTTCTTAGCTTATAAGAACAAGTCTCTAAGTCTAGGCTCTTTTGATAATGAAAAAGATGCCAAGGACGCCTATGAAGATGCTCTTATGATTACTTCTGATGCTGGAATAACTCTTCGTGATTATACCGATGTATCTAAGCTGTCATTTGATAAATGGGTTAGTCTTATAAACTACAGAGATAACAACATATACTTTGCCAATCCTATCTATCTTAGACCAGGGTTATTTTACTATTACCTCTCTCCTGAAGAGATTCTTAAGTTTGATCTTGATGACCTCTTCTTCTATTCCTCTCATAAAATCATGCGTAGACAGGGCCATATGTTTGTTTCGAACTTCGGTTCTCAGCTTAGCATCTTTTCTAAATATGGAATCAAGGCCAATGCTGTAGTTGGCAGAGATTATAACTTTATAAACGGTGATAATCTTGACTTTAGATATTCTAATATAGAACTTCTTAACACGTATAACGGTGTTGAGATTATTAATGCTGAAGATGGGCTTTTATACAAAGCCTATATTCATGTTAATGGTAATTATATTATTGGAACCTATGACACAATAGAAAAAGCAGCCATTGCTTATAACAAGGCTGCCGATATGCTTATACAAAAAGGCATAGGTAAAAAATATGCTTTGAACAAGATTTCAGGTATGTCTCCAAAGGAATATGCTCATATATATCTTGAACTTGAAATCTCAGATAAAATCATTAATTATCAGGTTTAAATCATCTTATTGAATAGTCTATAAAACATATATCCAAATTGGCATATCCAGATATTCCATCTACTTTTCCTTTTGTGGTATACCGCCACATACCAAAGTTATACGGGTAATCAGGTATATCTTCTTCCTGAGTCAGCCAGTAATCATAACCAGTTCCAAGTAATGAACCAAGTGAATACTTCTGAATAAGATACTCTTTATTACCATAAATCATTGGATAGTATCCAGCTTCAGATATCTTCTCTAAAAATGCCTTGGCATAGTTAGTGCGCTGAATTTGGCTTATTTTATCATTACGTGTTTCAACACCAGATATAGGTTCTATATAGTAGCAAACAGGATATGTTACCTTGTTTTCTGATATGGCACCAATAACAAATTCAGCCTCTTCTACTGCTTCTTCTGTTGTTGTAGCCTGGGAGAAGAAATATACTCCCACATCAAGTCCGGCAGCAGTTGCTCTTTCAATATTATCTTCAAAGTTTTCATCAAGAGAAAGCTCTGCAGAAGAATATCCTCTTTGGCCAAGTTTTATCATTACAAAATCTACGCCAGCATTTTTAAGAGCATTGTAATCAATATAATCTTCTACCTTCGATACGTCTACACCTTCGTAAGAAACTATATGATTATTCTCTGAATACTGCATAAATGGCTTCTTGTAGGAAAGATTGTCAAAGTTATAATCATTAAGAGGCAGGCCTTTATTAATCTCAATCCACTCTTCTGAACCATCTGCATGAACAATCTTAGTATGGTTACCATCTGTTGACGGGTCATTTTCCTCGTTAAGTGCCTCATTAACCGAAACAACTACATTGTCTGAAACTGGCTTAGGTGTCTGGTTATAGTCATCCCAGAAATCAAGATCAGAAGCCACTCTGGTTTCACCTGATATATAATATTCATCGCCTTTTGGAGTAGCCGTAGCATTATTAGAAGCAGACTGGTTTGTATATCTATGATTATTCTTTGAATTAGACGCAAAAACAACAACCAGAGCAAGAAGTATAACTGCGCTGGCACATACTATGGCATACAAATTAGTAACCTTCTTTTTAGAAGCCATCTCATATTCGCTTATATAATCGTCGTCTTCTTCTTCAAAATCGTCATCAAGTCGCATGTAAATATGTCCCCTTTATTAATTACTTATATTATTATATCTTATTTGGATTTATAATACAGTCATGAAAAAAATTATCCTTAAAAGAACTCTATATATAATCCTTATTTTAATCATGGTCCTGTTTATTTATAAGGGATTAAAGAAAGATTCTAATAATTATACGAATAGCCCTTATAAGTTTTCTGGCTTTTATTTTGATACTTATATTGAAATTACTATCTATGATAATTGTAACGACAATATCGTTCAGGGACTTGAGGATATATGTAAGAAATACGACAATCTCTTCTCACCATCTATAGAATCCAGCGATATATTTAAAATAAATTCAGAAAAGAAAGATGTTACCATATCTGAAGATACAGCATATCTTTTATCACAGGCTCTTATTTTCTCAGATAAGACAAATGGCATAATTGACCCAAGTATTAATAGTGTTTACGTATTATGGACATTTTCTAATGAACTAGCACACAAAAATAATCCTCTTCCATCTAACGAGGATATTAATAATGCTTTAGCCACTGTTGATTACAGAAATATTAAAGTAGATAAAAACACAGTTTCAATCGGCGAAAATCAGACAATCAATCTTGGCTTTATTGCAAAAGGGTATATTACAGATCAAATTAAAGAATATTTATTATCACAGGGTATAAACAATGCCCTTATTAACCTTGGTGGCAACGTAGACTGCATCGGAAGTCCTGCAGAAAAAGACAGCTATATTATAGGAATAGAAAAGCCATTTGATTCTTCTGAATACTATTGCACTTTAATTATAAAAGATAAAAGCGTTGTTACCTCAGGTATATACGAAAGATTCCTATACTACAATGGCAAGTATTATCATCATATTCTTGATAAAAATAACGGCTACCCTATAGATAATAATATCTACAGCGTAACCGTTATAGGTGATTCATCAACTATATGCGATGGCCTGTCTACAACCTTATTTGCACTCGGAACCGATGAAGGTCTTAAGTTCCTTAAAAACAATTATCCAGGCTATGAATGTATGTACATACTAGATGATTATAGTCCTGTATATTCTTCAGGCTTTGAAGATTATTTATATAACTAATTCTTTTAATTCTTCTAGTTCTTTACTATGGCCTTCTTAGGACACTTCTCAGCGCAGGCACCGCAGCCCTGGCATTTATCATAATCAATCTTTGCTAAGAAATCAGTAACTTCTACCGCTTCTACAGGACAGTTCTTCTTACAAAGTCCACACCCAATACAAGAAACCTTACAGTTCTTCATAGCATCAGGGCCCTTATCCTTAGATGAACATGCTACGCTATATGCAGCATCATAAGGAATAAGTTCTATAAGATTCTTTGGACAGATAGCCACGCATTTGCCGCAGGCTTTACATCTTTCCTTATCAACCTTGGCTATACCATCAACAATATGAATAGCATCGAATGGGCACTCTTTTACACATGTACCGTAACCAAGGCAGCCGTAAGAACATGCCTTTTCACCTTTACCAGGTACAAATGATAACATTCGGCAGTCTTTAACGCCTGAATATGTATAATTTTTTGTAGCTTTCTCACAGTCACCGTTACATTTTACAAATGCCGTTAGGCGTACTGATTCACCAGAATCAACACCCATAATCTCAGCTATATTCTTAGCCACTTTTTCGCCGCCAACTGGGCAGCCATTAACTGGCGCTGCACCTTCTACAATAGCCTTAGCCATAGCAGAACATCCTGCGTAGCCACAACCACCACAGTTGTTACCTGGAAGCGCGCTTTCAACCAGTCCTATTCTTTCATCTTCTTCAACTTTAAGCTTGTCGCCTGCGATTCCAAGGAAAAGACCTATAAAGAGTCCCAGAAATGCTATAACAGCAACAGCTATAAGTATTGCATTAATATCCATAATTAATCATTCCTTTCTTCTTTACTGTTAGGCCTTATAAAAGTCCTGAAAATCCGCAGAAGGCTATAGCCATAAGCCCTGCTGTAACAAGAACTATTGGCATACCTCGGAATGCTTTTGGAATATTATTTCTGTCAATTTTCTCTCTTATACCAGCTAATATGCAGATTGATATAAAGAAGCCAAATGATGTAGCAAAACCATTCATAACTCCGAAAAGGATTGCATGCTTTTCAGTTCCATAGTTCTGTACATTAGTAAGGGCTGTACCAAGTACTGCACAGTTAGTTGTAATAAGTGGAAGGTAAACGCCAAGTGCCTGATATAAAGATGGTATCTTCTTCTTTAGATACATCTCAACAAACTGTACCAGACAGGCAATTACCAGAATAAATACAATAGTTTTTAAATAACCAAGTCCCAGCTTATCAAGTATATAGATATAAATAACACTTGATACAAGGGATGATAATGTAATAACAAATATAACAGCAAGCCCCATTCCGGCAGCAGTTTTAAGCTGCTTTGAAACTCCAAGGAAAGGACAAAGTCCATAGAACTGACTAAGTACTACGTTGGAAATAAGAGCTGAGCTTATAGCTATAATCAAAAGTTCTTTAATCATTGTTCTTAGCCTCCTCTCCCATCTTGCTTATAGGCTGATTCTTTGCCTTAGTATCATAGAATGCACTATGGCAGCCGCCTCTTTGAGAACAAGAAGAGCAATCATGTTCTGATGAGCATCCTGATAATAACTTATTAGGTATACCTGCTGAATCCTTCTTATTCTTTATGTTATTAAGAATTGCACAAAGTGCTGCAAGTACAAAGAAGGCACCAGGAGCCATAACAAATATAGCTATAGGCGTTTGCTTAGAGAACCAATCAGCAAGACCATTTGCTCCAATATTAGTAGCTATCTCTGTAAGTGAATAACCGAACATCTTATGAGCACCAAGAAGCTCTCTAACAAGACCGATAATTGTAAGGGCACATGTAAATCCAAGTCCCATACCAATTCCGTCAAATGCCGATAAGATAAAGTTGTTCTTTGAAGCAAAACTTTCTGCTCTACCAAGTATAATACAGTTAACAACTATAAGAGGTATAAACATACCAAGGGAAGCATTAAGCGCTGGAAGATATGCCTCTAAGAACTGTCCAACTATAGTAACAAATGATGCAATAATAACTATATATGCAGGGATACGAACTTTAGCAGGTATAACATTTCTAAGAAGAGAAATAATTATATTACTAAGTGTAAGTACAACCATAGTTGTTAATCCCATACCCATACCATTAATTGCAGATGATGTAACTGCAAGGGTTGGACACATACCAAGCATAAGCACAAATGTTGGATTTTCAAATATAAGACCGTTAGTAAAGGTTTTAACTATGCCTTTTCCAAGGCTTTCTTTCTTTTCATTAGCCATTAGAAAGCACCTCCTTTACCAGCAATGATGTCAAACAAACCAAGACCATTATTTACAGCATTGACAAATGCATTAGTTGTAATTGTTGCAGAACTAATTGCATCTATCTCATCAGGTGCTGAACTTCCCATCTTAGTATATTTAAATGTTCCAACGTTCTTATTCTCAAACTGAGGAAGAAGAACGCTTTCAGCCTGAAGGCCAAGACCTACAGTTTCATTAGTTGTAAGTATTGATAAAGCATTGACAGTGCGGTCATTTCTAACCCCCATCATAAAGCTTATCTCGCCGCCATAACCTTCTTTTGTTGTCATATTAAGAATATAGCCAAGAAGGTTATTATTCTCATCATAAGCAGCTAATACTTCAGTGCACTGAATCTTTGAATCAGTAGCCTGATATGCTACTACATCAGCGTCCTCAAGTAATTCAGGGACTTCTTTAAATGATGAAGCATCAACAAAGACAGCCTTGCATGCTTCTTCTTTCTGCTTCTTCTTTGCCTCATCAATCTTAGGTGCAGTAATCTGATTTACCACTGCAAGAAGAAGGCCTGCCACAAGTGTTATTGCAAAAAGGATAAGAGAATCTTTTATGATTGTTTTCATTTTGCTCCCTCCTTTTTAGTTTTTTCGCATCCAAATGGCTTTGGAACAGTAATTCTGTCAATTAAAGGAACTATAAGGTTTCCGATAATAATTGCATATGATACTCCCTCTGCTGATGGAGAAAATACTCTAAAGATTGCAGTTAAGAATCCAAGGAATATACCATATATAACCTGTCCCTTCTTGGTATAAGGTCTTGTAACATAGTCTGTTGCCATAAAGAAGGCACCAAGCATAAGACCACCACCAGCAAGGTGATAGCAAAGGAAGGTGTAATCAAATCCCTTACCTGCAAATGCCAGAAGGAAGATACCAAATGAAACAATATAAGTTCCTGAGATAGTTAAATCGATGATGCCAAACATAATCATGATGCAGGCACCAAGAACTATAGCTATCATAGATGTTTCACCGATTGTACCTGGAATATTACCTATAATCATCTTATGAAGATCAGGACAGCCACCATTCTTCACCTGCGCAAGTGGTGTTGCACCAGATGCTCCGTTATATACAAAGTCTGTCATAAGCTTTGGAAATGATATAAGTAAGAAACATCTTGCACCAAGAGCTGGGTTCATAAAGTTTTGACCAAGTCCGCCAAATAACATCTTTACAACAATAATCGCAAAGAAACCACCAAGTACCGGAACAAAATATGGAACTGATGAAGGAAGGTTCATACCAAGTAATAAACCTGTTACAACAGCTGACAAGTCAGAAATAGAATTAGGTCTTTTAGTAATAAGATTAAATACATATTCTGATAATACACAGCTTGCTACTGAGAATAAAAGAACAAATAATGCCCTTAAACCAAAATTGTATACGCCAAATCCGCAAGCTGGAAGAAGGGATATAACTACAATAAGCATAATAAGCTGCGTGCTCATTTTACCCCTAATATGTGGCGTAGATGATACATTGTATAAATTGCTCATTTTACATATCCTTTCTTTTTATTTTTTCTTTTTAGCCAGCTGAATCTTACGCATAGACTTTATAGACTGAGCAAGATGTTTTCTAGCTGGACAAACATAAGAACAAGAACCACATTCTACACATTCAAGTCCGCCGTACTTAAGAAACATCTCTTCATCATAAGCATCAGCATAATCAGCAACAAAACCTGGAAGTAATCTTGATGGACAAACCTGAGCACATCTGCCGCAGTTAATACACTGTGTTTGCTTAAACTCTGATACGTCATCCTTTGTCATACAAAGAAGTGCTGATGAAGCTTTAGTTACAGGAACATCTAAAGTAAATAAAGCCATACCCATCATAGGGCCACCAGATATAACTTTCTTAGGTTCTGTTTTAAATCCACCAGCTGCTTCAAGAAGCTCTGAGTAAATAGTACCTACAGGAACTTCGAAGTTCTTAGGATTATTAATAGCATCACCAGTAACTGTTACTATTCTATCCATAAGAGGTTTTCCTTCTACTACAGCCTTGTAAATAGATATAACAGTATCAACGTTATTAACTACGCAGCCAGCGTCTGCCGGAAGCATCTTAGAGTTAATTTTACGTTTTGTACAGGCATATATAAGCTGTCTTTCAGAACCCTGTGGATATTTTGTTTTAAGAGGAAGTACTTCGATATTAGAATACTCTTTTGCTTTTTCAGTAATTAATTCCACGCAGTCCATCTTATTATCTTCAACTGCTAGGATACCTTTAGCATTTTTAAATAAAGATACTTCAATAGAAAGACCCTTTATTAACTTATCTGGTTCTTCAAGCATCTTTCTATAATCACTTGTAAGATAAGGCTCACACTCGGCGCAGTTAACTATTACATACTCAATTGCGTCTGAATCCTTAGGAGATAATTTAACATGTGTAGGGAAACCGGCACCACCCATACCGATAATACCAGCTTTACCAACTACGCCGATAATATCGTCTCTAGACATATCTTCTAATTTAGCAGTATTTATAGGCTCAGCCTCTTCATACTTTTCATCGTTTTCAAGAACTATACAGTCCACCATGTCGCCAGATACTACTCTGTGCTTTTCTATGCCCTTAATAACCCCTGAAACAGATGCATAGATAGGTGCTGATACGAATCCTCCCGCTTCTGCAATCATCTGACCACGAAGAACTCTATCGTCCTTATTTACTATAGCTTTGGCAGGTGCGCCAATATGCTGTGATAAAGGATAATAAAGAAGCTTACCAGGCTTAAATGATTCTATAGGTTTGTCTTTAGACAAATCCTTGCCATCATAGGGATGAATTCCGCCTTTAAAGGTATTACGCCCCATAATAATAACGCCTCCTATTCTTTAGTCTCACTGTAGTCTATTATACCACGTAAGCGACGAGGAAAGAACACATTTATGCGTTCTTGACGACCGCTGCAAGATCATAATCGCAAGGCGATTATGGTAACACAATGCTGCGAGAAAAAACACTAACGATATAGGCGAAAATATGGTATTATTTATTAGGTATATAATTTTATAAAAAGGGTTTTGTTTATGAAGACAATTACAACAAATTTTGAAGAATTAAAACCAAATTACAATCTTGAATCTCTAGCAGATCTTAAAGATATCATTTTTCTTGATATAGAAACTACTGGTCTTACACCAAAGAATTCAAACCTTTACTTAATAGGTTGCGTATACTACGAAAACGAATCATATCATTCTATTCAGTGGTTCGCAGAAAAATACGAGGAAGAACTTCAGGTTCTTACTTCATTCTTTGAATTTTTAAAGAAATACAAATATCTTATCCACTACAATGGTAATAACTTTGATATCCCTTATCTTCTTAAAAAATGTGAGGAATACAACTTAGATTATAACTTTGATAACTGTGGTGGTATTGATATTTACAGAAGAATATCTCTTTGCAGAGATTTATTCCCACTTGCAGATCTTAAGCAGAAAACTGTTGAAGATTTTCTCGGACTCGATCGTGAAGATACATATTCAGGAAGAGAACTTATTTCTAAGTATCATAACTACGTATGTAATCCAACAGAAAACGAACTTAATGAACTTCTTCTTCATAATGAGGAAGATCTTAAGGGTATGTTAAGTGTGGTATCTATGCTCTCATACTCAGATATATTCAATAAGCCAATTAGAGTTATGAAGGCCCAGGCAAATTACTATAACGGTGATGACAGACGTGGCAGTGAAGAAATCGTTATGAAGCTTCGTTTTGAATCTCCACTTCCTATGCCTGTATCATTTAAATCTCTTGGATGTAAATTTACTGCTGAAGGTATAGATGGTTCTCTTTCAGTTCCTATGTACGATGAAGAGATGAAGTATTTCTATTCTAACTATAAGAACTATTATTACCTCCCAGCTGAAGATATAGCTATGCATAAGTCAGTTGCCTCATACGTTGATAAATCACATCGTATACAGGCTAATGCATCTAACTGCTATACGCGTAAAAAATCAAAGTTCTTACCACAGTTTGACTTAGTATTTACACCATTCTTCAAACGTGAATACAAATCAAAAGCTATGTTCTTTGAACTTACAGATGATTTCAAAAAATCCCGTTCAGCATTTTCTATGTATGCTTCTCACATATTAGACTCAATGCTTAAAAATGGAATTGAATAAAAACTTAAAGTCACCTGCTTCGCAGGTGACTTTTTATATCCAACGCTTCGCAGGTGGAGTTTAAATCTCATGCTGCATTGCAAGCGAATTTTTAACGCAATAAAAAAGCTCCGGTCAAATACCGGAGCTTTAATTTTTCTTATTAAACTTTCTCGTAGAAGAATGAATTCATTCGCTTGTAACCAAGTTCTGCGTAGTTAATAATCTGTTCTGTAGAGCCTATGAAAAGTGCCCCGCCTTGAACAAGAGAATCACAGTACTTCTTAAAGATTTCTTCCTTAGCTTCATCTGTAAAGTAGATAAGTACGTTACGGCAAACTATCATGTTGTAGTTTGTAGGATACTTATCTGCAAGTAAGTTATGCTGAGAGAACTTAACCCTAGCCTTAATCTCATCAGAAATCTTGTATGAATTACCAACCTTAGTGAAGTATTTCTTCTTGAATTCATCTGGAACTGCAGCTATAGATTTTTCATTATATAAACCAACCTGAGCTTTAGCTAAAATCTGTTTATCAATATCAGTAGCTGTAATTGATATCTGATTAAGTGGAATATGCTTAGATAAAGCCATAACAAGTGAATATGGCTCATCGCCTGTTGAGCAAGCTGCTGACCAGATTTTAAGTGTTTTACCAAACTTCTTAATCAATTCTGGTATAACCGTTTTATCCATGAACTCCCACTGTTCTGGATTACGGTAAAATTCAGAAACATTGATAGTAAGATATGCAACGAATTCTTCAAATACCTTCTGATCCTTCTTAAGAATCTCAACAAAATCCAAGTAACCCTTTGCCTTATGATTAGCAATAAGAGCGTCGATACGTCTCTTCATCTGCCTTTCCTTATAACAAGAAAGATCTATGCCAGTCATAGTTAATACTTTGGATTTGAATCCTTCATAATCGTCTGCCATATTTAACCCCCTTCTCTCTCTCGTAGGTTTCATTCTAGAATATATGTATATATTTTATCAAAAAAATCTATAATAGGAAACGTTAAAAATAAAAAATATGCTCTCCGAATGTTATATTCAGAGAGCATAAATTTATATAGATTCCAAACTAAATCTTATAATTATTCTGCTGATTCTTCAGCTGGTGCTTCTTCGCTTTCTGGGGCTTCAGGAAGAAGTGCTTTGATTGAAAGGCTAATCTTCTTCTCTTCTACGTTAACATCAACGATTTCAGCTTCGATTTCCTGACCTACCTTAAGTACATCAGAAGGCTTCTCGATGTGTTCTCTAGCAATCTGAGAAACATGAAGAAGAGCATCAACACCGTTACCAAGGTTAACAAATGCACCGAAATCTGTCATTCTTGCAACTGTACCTTTAACTACGCTACCGATAGCAAACTTGCTGTCAGCATCTGTCCAAGGATTCTCATCTTCAAACTTAGCAGAAAGTGCAATCTTGTCTCCGTTAATTTCTTTAACGAATACCTTAACCTTATCACCACGTCTGAATACGTTCTGTGGGTGATCAATTCTACCCCAGCTCATCTCAGAGATATGAAGAAGACCATCAGCTCCTCCTATATCAACGAATGCACCGAAGTTAGTAACGTTCTTAACTTCACCTTCGATAACATCACCAACTTTGATTGATGAAAGTACTTTTTCTCTTTCAGCTGCTTTCTTCTCTGCAAGAATAGTTCTGCAGTCACCGATATAGCGTCTCTTCTTAGGATTGAACTCGCTCATAACGAACTCAACTTCTGTTCCAGCCATATCTGAAAGGTCTTTCTTGCCAAATGAATCTGTAGCAAGAGAAGCAGGAATAAATACAGGCACTTCATCAACAACAACCTTAAGTCCGCCCTTAACTACTTCTGTTACTGTAGCCTTAAGTGGTGTCTTGTTGTTAAATGCCTCTTCGAGAACTGCGCTAACCTTTTCAGCAACAACTCTCTTGTGTGAGAGAACAACCTGTCCATCTCCATCATTCAGTTTAAGGACTTTAACTGTTATTGTATCGTCAACTTTAACAGCCTGTGTTAAATCAATAGAACTGTCATTAGAATACTCGTTCTTAGAAACAATACCATCAGACTTATAACCGATGTTTACAGCTATCTCTTCAGGTGCTACTGCGATTACAGTTCCTTCCACTACATCCCCCACATGAATATTTTTAAATGATTCTTCCAGCATTTGTTCAAAAGTTAATTCTGACATAATTTTGAACCTCCTCAATAATATTGTTTGGGGTGGAAGCCCCCGCAGTAATACCTATCTGAGATGCTCCTTGTAACAAAGAATCATTAAGTTCATGTAGTGACTGTATAAACTGTGTCTTTTCACATACACCTCCACAGATCTCGTAAAGTTTCTTGGAATTAGAACTCTTTTTATCCCCTATTACAATCATTGCATCTACCTTGGAAGCAATTTCTTTAGCTTCACTTTGACGCTTTCTAGTAGCGTCACAGATAGTATTCACAATGTATATATAATAACTGTTTTTTTGCAAGATTTCAACAAGTTCTTGAAATTTATTGTAGTTAAATGTAGTCTGTGAGACCACGCATATTTGCTGATCTTTAGGAAATGGAATCTTCGAAACGTCTTCTTCCTTCTCTACTGCGAAGGCTTTACCCCTTGACCAGCCCATAATTCCAACTACTTCGGGGTGTACAGGATTACCAATAATTATAATATTTTTATCCTCAGATTCTTTGTAAACAGTGTTATGAATTCTCTTTACAAAAGGACATGTCATATCGATATAATCAATATTATTTTCCTCTAAAAGGTCAATAATCTCTTTTGATACACCATGACTTCTTATAATAACCGTTCCATCTTTGGCACTTACCAGTTCTTCTGGAGTAGATAAGATAGTTACCCCTTTAGACTCTAAATCCTTAACAACCTCATCATTATGAATAATTGGTCCAAAAGTATATAGTTTGTCTTTAGATTCTATATTTTCGTAAACTGCGTCTACTGCTCTCTTAACCCCAAAGCAGAAACCTGCACTGTCAGCCTTTAATATTTCCATAATTACTTACCAGCAGCGTTAGCAAGTTCGATAATCTTATTTTCAACTTCTTCAATAGTCATATCAGAAGAATCAACTAAGATAGCATCATCAGCCTGCTTAAGAGGTGATATTTCTCTAGTCATATCTCTATGGTCTCTATCAATAATATCCTTCTCGATAATATCAATATCACAAGATTCGCCCTTTGCTGTAAGCTCATCATATCTTCTCTTAGCTCTTACCTTTGAAGATGCTGTAAGGTATACCTTAAGGTTTGCATCAGGAAGTACTGTTGTACCTATATCTCTACCATCCATAACAACATCTGTTGATGCAGCAAGGTTACGCTGAAGCTGTAAAAGATGCGCTCTAACTTCTGGAACGGCAGAAACTACAGAAGCCATATTACCTACTTCTTCTGTTCTAATAAGACCGTTAACATTCTCACCGTTAAGGATTACATTCTGAACGCCGCCTTCATAGTTAATAGTCACATCAGCATCCTTACATTTTGCAGCTATAGAAGCTGTATCTTCCTTAGAAACATTATTTCTAATCATGAATAATGCTATAGATCTATACATAGCTCCTGTATCTACATAAATTGAATTAAGTTTCTTTGATACAGCCTTAGCTATTGTACTTTTTCCTGCTCCTGCAGGTCCATCAATTGCAATTACAAATGACATAATATATTCCTCCCAAAAATTCTATTCGCATTTATATTTAAGGACAAGCCTTATTTATAATTCATTAACACTTTGACCAGCAAGGTGTCCTGTAGACCAGGCGATTTGAAGGTTGTAGCCTCCTGTTAAAGCGTCAACATCAATCATCTCACCAGCAAAGAAAAGATTTTTAATTATCTTTGATTCCATAGTAGATGGATTAATCTCTTTGGTACTTACACCGCCTATAGTAATAATAGCTTCATTAAAGTCTCTTGAACCGGTTATATTGATTTCAAGATTCTTTAAAGTATGAACAATTTTTTCTCTTTCTTCTTTTGTTATCTCATTAACTTTCTTATCTTCATCTATACCAGCTAGTAATGGAATAACTGATATAAGTTTAGATGGAAGAAGTCCTGATATCCCGTTCTTTAATGACTTATTCTTATTATCTTCAAAGTCACGTAAGATGCGCTTATCAAGAGTATCATGATCAAGTGCTGGCTTAAGATCAATTATAGCCTTGCAAGGCTGACAAGCATACTTCTTATTAAGATAAGATGCTCCGGTTAAAACTAAAGGTCCACTTATACCAAAGTGGGTAAAAAGCATCTCTCCAAAGCCATCATAGACCTTTTTATTATTAACCATAAGACGTAGGCTAACATTCTTAAGTGATAAGCCTGATAATGGGCTAATCCATGAATCTTTTGACTCTAATGGAACAAGTCCAGGTCTTAGCTCCGTAATAGTGTGTCCAAGCTTTGTTAAAAGTTTAAACATATTACCATCTGAACCAGTAACTCTATATGAAATGCCTCCTGTAGCAAGTATAACAGCATGGGCAGATATACTTTCCGTCATCCTTTCAGGTTCATATGTAACAAAGCTACCTGATTTGCTTGGCCTTGTATTTGCTATTTTAAGGCCAGTAATTTTGCCTTCTTTAACAGTAAGTTCTGTAACATATTTATTCTTTAGTATTTTAACATTCTTTTTCTTAAGAACATTTTCTAGAGTTCTTATAATATCCGAAGAATGGTCACTTACTGGAAATACTCTTTCTCCTCTTTCGATTTTTAGAGGACATGAGTTAGATTCAAAGAAGTCATAGACCATGTCATGGTCATAACCATATATAGAACTATATAAGAATTTAGGATTTGATATTACCTGATTAAAAAACTCTGTAGTATCGCAGGCGTTAGTAACGTTACATCTTCCTTTACCTGTAATGAATATCTTCTTACCAAGCTTATCATTGCGCTCTATTAAGGTAACCTTATTCCCATTTTCAGCTGCAGCTATGGCAGCCATCATGCCGGCAGCGCCGCCTCCAACAACAATAACATCTTTCATTAAATCTTATATCCTTATAATAACAATTCAAGCCCGCAAGTAATATTTTATATTATGCTTGAATCTGTTTTTATACTTTAAATCACTATCTCAAACATACTCATTCTATAAAATCTCTAAAAATAATACAACCCCGCCTTACAAGAGACGTAAGGCAGGGCCAAATCATCGCTGTAAGCGGGGTCGTATTAATTAATTATTATTATATATTTAATTAGCTTTGGTCTAATGCTTATACAGGATAAGCGCCATTTTCTTTATCAGCCTTCTTAGCATCTACGCCAGTCTGCTGAGCTTCTCTGTACTGGAAGAATTCAGTAGCAACCTGTGGAAGAAGTGCGTATGAAAGAACATCTTCATCCTGCTGCTTATACTGCTTCATCTCTGCTTCAATCTTCTCCATCTCGTTAGTAAGACCAGCAGCATCTGCAGAACGTTCTGTATGTCTTTCTTCACCAGGAATAACCTTGTCGATAACTTCCTGATTCATAGGCTTAACTGTCTGACCATACTTACCACGAAGAAGATCCTTGAACTCACCAGTAGCCATCTTATATCTCTCGCCCATAAGTACGTTGAAGATAGCCTGTGTACCAACAATCTGTGATGAAGGTGTAACAAGAGGTGGCTCACCGCAGTCCTTACGAACCTTAGGAATCTCTTCAAGAACTTCACGGAACTTATCTTCAGCACCCTGTTCTTTAAGCTGAGAAACCATGTTAGAAAGCATACCACCTGGTACCTGATAAAGAAGTGTCTTAATGTTAACACCAAGAACCTTAGTGTTCATAAGACCGCTCTTTAAGCACTCTTCTCTGTATGGAGCAAAGTAGTCAGCGATTTCAGCAAGCTTGTTCTGATCAAGACCTGTATCAAGATCTGTTCCCTTGAATGCTTCAACCATAACTTCTGTTGCAGGCTGAGAAGTACCCATAGCAAATGGAGAAATTGCACAGTCAATGATATCTACACCTGCTTCAGCAGCCTTGAGATATGTCATAGAAGCAACACCTGATGTGTAGTGTGTATGTAACTGGATAGGAAGCTTTGTAGATTCCTTAAGAGTCTTAACAAGCTCTTCTGCCTTGTAAGGAACAAGAAGACCAGCCATATCCTTGATACAGATTGAATCTGCACCCATGTTCTCGATATCCTTAGCCATCTTTGCCCAGTAATCAAGTGTATATGCATCTCCAAGTGTATAAGAAAGAGCTATCTGAGCCTCACCACGGCCTTCCTGCTTCTTAATCTTGTTTGTAGCATCAACTGCAGCCTGAAGGTTACGAAGATCGTTAAGGCAGTCGAAAATACGGATTATATCAATACCGTTTGAGATTGACTTCTCAACGAATGAGTAAACAACGTCATCTGCATATGGACGATATCCGAGGATATTCTGTCCTCTGAATAACATCTGTAATTTTGTATTCTTGAATCCATCACGAAGCTTTCTAAGTCTATCCCATGGATCTTCCTTTAAGAATCTAAGTGAAGCATCGAATGTTGCACCACCCCAACACTCTACTGAATGGTAACCAATCTTATCCATCTTATCTACGATAGGAAGCATAATCTCAGTAGGCATTCTTGTAGCAATAAGAGACTGATGAGCATCACGAAGAACTGTTTCTGTAATTTTAACACCCATTGTTTTATTTCCTTTCAATTAATCATATGTCATAGTTCTGCAACTAGCAGAACCCGTCTTATCTTCCAGCTGGAAGAATTTCATTTGCTTTAGAATACACCGAATATTGCCATGAATGTACCAGCTGCAACTGCAGTACCGATAACACCGGCAACGTTAGGTCCCATAGCATGCATCAGAAGGAAGTTAGTTGGATCTGCTTCAGAACCAACCTTCTGAGATACACGGGCAGCCATAGGTACGGCAGATACACCTGCTGAACCGATAAGAGGATTGATCTTACCGCCAGAGAAGATGCACATAAGCTTACCGAATAATACACCGGCAGCTGTACCAAAGCAGAATGCCACAAGTCCTAATGCAACGATGAATAATGTTTCTGTGTTAAGGAATGCTTCAGCACTTGTTGTAGCACCAACTGAAGTACCAAGGATGATAACTACGATGTACATAAGTGCGTTAGAAGCTGTTTCCTGAAGCTGTCTAACAACGCCTGACTCTCTGAAGAGGTTACCAAGCATAAGCATACCAACAAGTGGAGCTGTTGTAGGAAGTACAACTGAAACCACGATTGTAACGATGATTGGGAAGAGAATCTTCTCAAGCTTTGTTACAGGTCTAAGCTGAGCCATCTTAATAGCTCTTTCCTTCTTAGTTGTAAGTGCCTTCATAATAGGTGGCTGGATAAGTGGAACCAGTGACATATATGAATATGCAGCAACTGCGATAGGTCCAAGGTACTTTGTCTGTCCAAGCTTACCAGCAAGGAAGATTGATGTAGGACCATCAGCACCACCGATGATTGAGATAGCTGCAGCAGCCTTATCGTTGAAGTCTGCCCATCCCATAGCACCTGCAAATAATGCTCCGAAATATGCTGCGAAAATACCAAACTGAGCCGCAGCACCTAATAAGAAACTCTTTGGGTTAGCAATAAGTGGACCGAAGTCTGTCATCGCACCAACACCAAGGAATATAAGTGAAGGAAGGATTGCCCATTCATCTAATACATAGAAGTAATAAAGCAAACCACCTACTCCGTTGCTTGAATCCTTAAAGCTAAGCATGATATCAGGATAAATATTAACTAATAACATACCAAAAGAAATTGGAACAAGAAGTAATGGTTCAAATTCTAATTTAATAGCAAGGAAGAGAAAGACGCAAGCAACAACAATCATGATTACGTTCTTATATGTAAACGCATCATTCATGAAAGCCATCTGACCAAGCAGATTCTTTAAAATGTCTAACATCTTATTTACCTCCGTAATAGTGTTAATTAACTATATCAGTCAATTATTTTAATGTTGCGATAACTGCGCCGCCTTCAACTGCATCACCTACTGCACAGTCAATACTTGCAACTACACCATCCTGAGGAGCAACCTGGTTGATTTCCATCTTCATAGCTTCGATAACTACTACTGTGTCACCCTTCTTAACTGAGTCGCCAACGTTAGCAACAATCTTGAATACCTTACCAGCTGCACCAGCTTCAATCTTAACTGAACCTGCACCACCTGCAGCCTTAGGAGCTGCTGGAGCTGCCTTAGGTGCTGCCTTTGGAGCAGCCTTAGGAGCTGCAGCAACTGCACCTGTAGATGCGCCTTCTTCTACTGTAACATCATATACGTTACCATTAACAGTAATTGTATAATTCTTCATTGATTAAATCCTCCTAAAATTATCTAATTCTCTTAATACTTCTTACTACGAAGCCATCTGTAGATGTACCTTCCGCAGCAGCAATAGCAGCTGAAATAACAGCTATAAGTTCTAAGTCATCACTTTCAGCCTCTTCTCTTTCAACAATAGCTTCGATAGTCTTATCTACTGCCTTAGAAGTATCAGCTTTCTTCTTCTTAGCATCAGAGTTAAATAACTTAGGTACAAGGCCAAGAAGCATAATGATAAACATTATAACAACAAGCATTACGAAAACTGTACCCATACCTATTGCTGTATTGATACCAGCCTTCTTCATAGATTCGCCAAGTGAATACTTAACGTTTGTAGTTACGCTTGTAATATGAAGGTTCTTATCAAACATGAACTCAACTGATCCGTCATGAACAGGACCTGAAAGGTACATTGTTACAATAAGTTCGTCCTTCTTTGCGTCAAAATCATACTCGCCAGTTTTCTGAACCTGAGCTCTATCACCAAGAAGTTCAAGGTTATCATTGTATGAATCAATTGCTTTTAAGAATACTTTTCCTTCGATTTTAAGATGAACACCGCACTGTTTGCCAAGTTCAAATAAATCACTTGAAAGATAATCTAATCCATCATCATTTAATCCTAAATATGTAGGATAATTCTGAATTTTTTCTTTAATACCCTCTTGTGAAATATAGTTATAAATTATATCTGTCTGAACTTTAATCTGTTCTTCGTTATAATCTATAGTTTTAGCTTCATTATTTCCACAAGCTGTAAAGCAAATGACGCAGGCAAGCATGAGCAATAAAGTTTTAATCTTTTTCATTTAATTGTCATCCTTTCCTATGGTTGTTTTTTATGCAAATAACATCTCAAATGCATAGATAAGATGCTTTCTTGTATCAGCAGGATCAATGATTGAATCAACATATCCTCTTCTTGCAGCACTTTCTGCGCTGTTCTGAAGTTCGCTGTACTCATTTGCCTTAGCAGCAATTGTATCTGCATCCTTGCCGTCATACATAATCTTTGCAGCAAGCTTAGCATCCATAGTACCAACCTGAGCTGATGGCCATGCATATGTAAGATCAGCACCGATTGCCTTAGAGTTCATTGTGATGTAAGCAGAACCATATGCTTTACCAACAATAAGGTTAACTCTAGGAACATCACAGTTTGCAAATACGCTAATAAGATTAGCGTTAGCATTGGCAAGCTTCTTTTCTGAACATGCACATGTGCAGAAACCTGTTGTATTAGTGATTGTAAGAACTGGAATACCGAAGCTGTCGCAGAAATCTACGAAAGAAGCAGCCTTAGCAAGTCCCTTTGCTGTAAGAACAGCATCAAACTTCTCAGCAGCCTTGCCATCTTCACCGATAACTTCAGTTCTGTTAGCTACACAACCGATTGTTACGCCATCAAGCTTGATGAAACCTGTAACCATATCTTTAGCATAGTTTTCTTTAAGTTCAACGAAGTTGTTATCATCAGCGATTTGAGAAAGAAGGATTGATGTATCGCCTACGCATCCTTCAATACCTTCAACCTTGCGGTTAAGATCATCTTCACATTCGCTAAGAGCAACATCATCATTGTTAGCTGGAACAATTGAGATTACCTCTCTGATCTTAGCGTATACATCAGCATCGCTACCAACGAAATCAACTACACCGCTTTCCTTTGACTGATATTCAGCACTTGAAGTATCACACTTTTCAGCGTAGTTACCTTCGATTGCATTAGGAGAGTTAACGAAAAGCTTACCGTTCTTCTCTTCCATAAATACAAAATCAGAAAGAGCAGCTACTGAAGCAAGTGCACCGCCGCACTGACCAAATACTGCAACTACCTGAGGAATAACTCCCTTAGCCATAGACATCTTAAACATAATCTGTCCGATAGCATTAAGAGCATCAGTAGACTCCTGTAAACGAACACCCTGTGAATCAACGATACCAACGATTGGAGTACCTGTCTTCATCGCAAGGTCATAAAGGTTAGCAATCTTCTTTGCATGCATCTCACCAATTGTTCCTCCAAGAACAGCTGGGTTCTGTGCATAAACATATACACGATTGCCATCGATTGTTCCGTATCCGGTTACAACACCATCTGACGGAGTATCGTTTTGTTTCAGATCAAAATCTGTGCTTCTTGCTGTAACTTTAGCACCGATTTCAACGAAACTTTTTTCGTCGAGTAAGCTTTCAATACGCATACTCGCTGAGTTTGTCGAACTACTCATTTTAATGACCTCCACTAATAATAATTAATCTTGCGGAAAAAACTCGCTATTTCCGCACCGCTCAATATTATAACATATTGATTGTTATTTTCGTATATGTTTTTTAAGGTTTTTTAGGAAAAATGCTTGATTTTCTTTGCATCAAAAAAGCCGCCAAAGAATATGAAAATTTCTTTGACGACTAACATTATTTTTGTCTAGCATTTAGATATCAACATTAATATCACTGTTCATGCTATCTTCTTTTATTTCAGTAGCTTCAGATGCAGCCTGTTCCTTGAATTCTTCAATAATCTCAGGATTCATCTGTGGTAAATCTGTAAGTGACTTAACACCGAAACTTCTAAGGAACTGCTCTGTAGTACCAAATAAAAGTGGTTTACCTGGTGCATCAAGTCTACCAACTTCTTCTATGAGTTCATACTCAAGGAGCTTGTTAATAGCATGGTCACAGGATACACCTCTTATCTTCTCAATCTCCGCCCTTGTTACAGGCTGTTTATAAGCAACGATAGAAAGTGTTTCAAGTACTGAATCTGAAAGAACATATCTAGGAGCATTTTTAACTAGTTTTGTTAAATAATCATATGCAAATGCTTTAGTTGCAAGCTGTAAATTGTTCTCAAGTTCAACAAGTTCGATACCAGAATCTTCTTTGTCATACTTTTCCTTAAGAAGTGCAACTGCAGCCTTAAGTTCTTTTTTACCTACTTCAAAAATCTCACAAAGCTTATCTATTGATATTGAATTACCCTGAGCAAATAAAAGGGCTTCAACTAACGATGCAAGTTTAACCGTTTCCAAAACAAACTCCTTTATACAATAGCGAAATCAGCATCCAAGCCGATTGGCATATTTTCATTAGTTCTTGTGATGATAATATCATCAAATAAGTTATCCTGTTCTATCTTAACCTGACCAACCTTAATAAGTTCAAGTACAACAAGGAAAGAAACAATAATCTCAAGTTTACTTCCCTGTCTTTCAAGAAGCTGTCTAAATGAGCATTTTGAATGCATAGAAAGGTAAGTAAATATATGTTTCTGCTTAGCTTCAAGAGGAACTTCATCCTTCTTAACATTGCCAAACTTACTTCTAATTGGGTCAATCTTATCTTCTTGTCTCTTAACCATGCTTCTGAAGATTTCATTAAGCTTCTTAAGAGTCATGTCACCAACAAGCTTCTCATAATCAACAGGTTCTTTATAATCTAAGATTTCCTTTGGAATAGTTGGCTGTTTAAAGATTGCTCTTGCTGCATCAACCTGTCTGTCCTTAAGTTCATAAGACATATACTTATATACCTTATACTCAAGAAGTTTCTGAACAAGTTCTGCTCTTGGATCTTCTTCCTCGCCTTCATCGTTAACAGTTTTTGGAAGAAGCATCTTACACTTAATATCTATGAGAGTAGCTGCCATAACAAGGAACTCACTCATAATATTCATATCTTCAGTTTCCATATTGCGGATATAGTCCATATACTGCTCTGTTATCTCAACAATAGGAATATCATAAATATCAACTTTATTCTT
This sequence comes from Lachnospiraceae bacterium NC2008, assembly GCA_000687675.1. Taxonomy (GTDB): domain Bacteria; phylum Bacillota; class Clostridia; order Lachnospirales; family Lachnospiraceae; genus NK4A136. The sequence continues at coordinate 211,653 of JHWS01000002.1, forward strand.
ATCTATAAGGTGAAGTAAAAGGTCAAGCGGACCTTCAAATACCTGTAATCTAACTACAATAGACATAAATAAACCTCTTAATACTTTTCTAACTGTGTAATAACCAGTTCACCAGGATTAAATACCCTGACTGGTATTGTATGAGTTCCAAGACCTCTTGAAACTATCATCTTGCAGCCATCTTTTTTAAATAAGCCGCCTGCATACTTAGGAAATAATCTGAATCTCGGAGATATGAATCCTCTTCCCTTAGGAAGTCTCATAATTCCTCCGTGAAGATGTCCAGCAAATGTCAGCTGACTTCCTCTTTTTACATACTGGTCAAAATACTCAGGGTTGTGACCTATAAGGATTTCGAAGCTATCATCCTTATCTTCAAGCCACTCTCCTATACCCTTTTCGGTAAATGCTTCCTTACCAAATTTCTTAAAATATCTTCTAGGAAGATTAAGACCGGTAATGGTTATTCCATACTCCTCAAGGTAAGTAGACTTGTTTTTAAGTATCTTGGCTCCGGCTTTCTTAAGCTGTGCCTCAAGCTTTTTAAGGCTATAGTCAAATGCCTCTGGATGTTCACCTATGAAATTCTCATGGTTTCCCATACCGTAATATACTGGATATTTGTGAGATAACTTGCTTGTAAGATCTATAGCTGCCTCAATATCAAGCTTAAGCTTTGCGCTAATCATATCCCCAGCCATAATAACTATATCTGGTTTCTCAGCATCAATCATACGGATAAGCTTTTCATTGTCCTTACCAAATGAAGTTCCATGAAGATCTGCAAGGACAGCAATCTTTATATTCTTCTTTATCTTTCTAGACCTTATTCTGTAGGTAACTTTGTGAATTGTGTGAACATCACTTAAAATTACACCTGCAAAGAATGTTGTTAGTCCAGTAAGTAGACCTAAAGCAAGCTTCATATTAACCCCAACATCAATATCTAGTATGCAACATCCGAATTATAACACAATATAGTTTATTCTCCAATAATTTTTAACAAAAAATCCGTGATTTTTTATGCAAGTTTACATAATTTTATTATGTTAAGTGGCTGATTTTTGAAATAAAAAAGGACCCGAAACCGAGTCCTTTAAAATTGAATTAGTTGAACTTACGCTTTCTAGCAGCTTCAGATTTCTTCTTACGCTTTACGCTAGGCTTTTCATAGTGTTCACGCTTTCTGATTTCCTGAAGAATACCTGCCTTCTGACAGCTTCTCTTGAAACGTCTTAATGCGCTATCTAAATCTTCATTAGGCTTAACTTCTATTCTAGACATCTATCTCAACCTCCCCTCGAACCTAAACTAGGGTATTTTTTATGTAATCACACAAAATTGATTATATAGAATTCTCCTTAAATGTCAAGGACTAATTCTAGTAGCTAATAATAAAGCCTATTCAATATATGTGTAAAACAACTAATTATTATTTAATCTGGCCTTCAAGTACCTTACCAGCTTCTGCTATAGCATCATCAATACCAGCTGGGTTCTTACCACCAGCCTGAGCCATATTAGGACGACCACCGCCGCCGCCACCAACAAGTGCAGCAATACCTTTAATAAGGTTACCTGCATGAGCACCAGCGCTAACCGCTCCATCAGTAGCCATGGCTACCATAGATACTTTACCATCAGAATCTGAAAGAAGAAGTACTACACCTTCGCCAAGTTTAGTCTTAAGCTCATCTCCAAGATCACGAAGCTTATTCATATCTACTCCAGACATCTTAGCAGCAAGGAATTTTACTCCCTTAACATCTTTCACATTATCCATAACATCGCCAAGAGCTTCTTTTGCAACCTTTGACTTAAGTGATTCTATTTCAGAATTAAGAGCTTTCATTTCAGCCATAATAGATGTAAGTTTTTCAATAAGCTGAGCTGGGCTAGACTTAACTATAGCCGCTGCATTATCAAGCTCTTCTTCAAGTTTCTTATAGTAAGCAGTTACATTAGTAGCTGTAATAGCTTCTATACGACGAACACCAGCAGCTACACCAGATTCAGAAAGAATCTTGAATGCAGCAATCTGTCCTGTATGAGATACATGAGTACCACCACAAAGTTCCTTAGAGAAATCACCAGCCGAAACAACTCTTACTGAGTCTCCATACTTCTCACCAAAGAGAGCCATAGCACCAGTTTTCTTTGCTTCATCTATAGACATTACATTTGTAATAACTTCAATATCTTCTGCAATCTTCTCGTTAACAATTGCTTCAACCTTAGCAAGTTCTTCCTTAGTCATAGCCTGACCATGGCTAAAATCAAATCTTGTACGGTCAGCATCCTGGTTAGAACCCTGCTGTTCAACATGATCACCAAGAACCTGTCTAAGTGCAGCCTGAAGAAGGTGAGTTGCTGTATGGTTTTTACATGTCTTAGCTCTATTGGCTGTATCAACATTAAGCTGCGCACTTTCGCCCTTCTTAATAACACCAGACTCAACATGACCGATATGGCCTATTCTTCCACCAGGAACCTTAACTGTTTCATCAACAACAAATGTACCACCAGCTGTTTTAATCAAACCGCAGTCACCCTTCTGACCACCCATAGTAGCATAGAAAGGAGTTTTTGCTGTGATAATTGTTCCTTCATCCCCAGCATTTAACGAATCAACCATAGCTTCTGAATTAGCCATAGCAACAATATTCTCTGTAAGTGATAACTTATCGTATCCTACAAATTCACATGTAACTGAAGGGTCAAGAGATTCGAATAAGTCAGCATCAACAGCCTTCTGAGAGAAGTTAGAATTTTCTCTAGCTCTCTTCTTCTGCTCTTCCATAGCTTCCTTAAAGCCAGCCTCATCTACGCTAAGACCTTCTTCTTCAGCCATCTCTATAGTAAGCTCTACAGGGAAGCCGAATGTATCATAAAGATAGAATGCAGACTTACCATCGATTTCTTTAGCACCAGCTGCCTTCTTCTCTTCTGAAATCTTCTTAAACTCTTTCATACCATTTTCAAGAGTTGCTTCGAAACGAACGATTTCCTTCTTAAGTTCATCAAGGATAAATGTCTTATTCTTTGTAAGAAGTGGATAGCTGTCAGCATATACATCATCAATATAGATGCTTGCTACTTCAAGCATATTTTCAAGTGAAAGGTTAAGAGCACGTCCGTGTCTTACTGCACGTCTAAGGAGACGTCTAAGAACATAACCAGGACCACCATTAGAAGGTAGAAGCTTAGCTTCATCACCAATAAGCATAACACCTGTACGAAGGTGGTCAGCAATGATTCTCATAGACTTTGTTGCCTTCTCATCGCTACCATATTTAACACCAGACTTCTCTTCAATCTTAGCAATTACGCCAGTGAATAAGTCTGTCTTATATACATCATCGACACCGTTAAGGAATGCAAGGTTACGTTCAAGTCCCCAACCAGTATCAACGTTCTTCTGACTAAGTGGAAGAAGTGAACCATCCTTCTGCTTGTCATACTGCATAAATACATCATTACCAACTTCTGTATACTTACCGCATGAGCAGCCTGGTCTACAGTTTGGTCCACAAGGAGCCTGATCAGAAACAAAGAACATCTCAGAGTCTGGACCACATGGACCATACTCAAGCCCCCACCAGTTATCTTCTGCTGGAAGGAAGAATACGTTCTCTTTCTTAAAGCCTGATTCTATTCTATACTGAGCTCCTTCTTCATCTCTAGGAGCATTCTCATCACCTTCAAATACTGTTGCAGCAAGATGATCCTTATCAAAGCCAAATACTTCTGTAAGAAGTTCATATGACCACTGGCATCTTTCTTTCTTAAAGTAATCACCAAGTGACCAAGAACCCATCATCTCAAAGAATGTAAGGTGGCTCTTATCACCTACACCATCAATATCATTAGTACGAACACAGCCCTGAACATTGCAAAGTCTTGTTCCAAGTGGGTGCTTCTTACCAAGAAGGTATGGCATAATAGGCTGCATACCAGCAACATTGAACATAGCACCTGTTGAACCATCAGATACAAGTGATACAGCACCTACATCTACGTGGCCTCTTTTAATATAGAACTCTTTCCATGTATTTCTTAGTTCTTTTGATGTGAATTTTTTCATCGAATTTCTCCTATATATATGAATTTCATATTAGACAAATACTTTATTTCCCGCTTAAAGTGAGAGCTGAAAATGGGACTCGAACCCACGACCCCTTCATTACGAGTGAAGTGCTCTACCAACTGAGCTATTTCAGCACACTTTGGTATTATACGTCATTCTTCATATGAATATCAAGTTGATTAAATGGTATAACAATACCTTCTCTGTCAAATGATTCCTTAATCTCTTCTCTAAGTTCATTAGCCGAAGTATAATAGTCATCATTTTTAACAAAGTATCTTGCAACTATAGTAACCTGACTCTCATCAAGCCCTTCTACAAATATAGTTATTCCCATATCAAGAATAACTCTGTCATCCTCTTTAATAAGTCTTCTTATAATATCCTTAGCTTTCTTAATATCAGATTCATAAGAAATTCCAACACTAACTGAGACTCTAAGTTCAGGAAGAGCCGATACGTTGGTCATAGAAGTGTTAGCAAGGGTACCATTAGGAAGGATAACAAGTTTATTATCACGAGTACGGAGTTTTGTATAGAAAAGTGTAATCTCCTGTACAAAACCCTCATTGTTCTTATTATCTTCTTTGATATAATCCCCAACCTTGAATGGTTTTAGAATTAATATAAGAACTCCACCTGTAAAGTTAGACAGTGACCCCTGTAGGGCAAGGGCGATAGCAACACCGGCAGAGCCAAGTATAGTCATAAGTGATGCAGTCTGTATTCCATAGAATCCTGCAAGTATGCAAAACAGAACTACATATAAAGCCGCCTTAATAAAAGAGTCTAGGAACTGCTTTACGCCAACTTCTGTATCTCTTCTATCAAGTGCTTTTCTAACAATCTTTCTAATAATATTGATAATCTTTGTACCAATAACAAAGATTAATATTGCACAGGCAAATTTAATACCAAATGCTATAGCCTTCTCTAATATCTTATCCCACATCTTAACATCTGTAATAGTATCAGCTGCTTCGATTATGTTATTAGAGATTGTGCCTATCTCGTAATTTATGGTCTCCATTTTTCAGCCTCTTCAATCTTTTTCACAAGGTCATTCTTAAGAGAATCTTTGATTTTAGCTCTTTCACGAAGGAATGCCTTACGCTGTTTTTCTCTTTCTTTAAGAATAGCAGCCTTCTCCTTCTCTCTTGCCTCTCTCTTCTTCTCTTTTAGTTCATCTCGTTTACTAATTTCAGCAAGGTCTTTCTCACTAAGTGGAGTGAACTTAAGAACTGTAACAGAAAGTGGCGCAAGTTTAACTCTTATTGATTCAGGTCTTTCATCCCATTTATCTTTTCTTGAAAGAATAGACTTCATATTAGAAAGTCCGGAACCGCCAAATTCTTCCCTGTCAGAATTAAATATCTCTACATACTTACCCTTAACAGGTACGCCAATCTTATATTTATCATAATAGCAGTTTGCAAAGTTAATAAGACAGACAACTATATCATCTTTGCCCTTACCCTTTCTGATAAAAGAAATAATATTCTCATTTGCTGCAAGATTGTTAATCCATTCGAATCCCTTTACATCATTATCAAGTTCATAAAGAGCGCTTGTTTCTTTGTAAAGTTTGTTAAGTTCCTGCATATAATGAGCAAATACACAATTAGGTGAATCATCTTCATAAGAATCTGTATATTCATATTCACAGTTAAATGCATTCGGATCAGCATATTCCTGCCCCATAAGAATTTCTTTCTTTCCAGGGTTAAGATACATATAACCATAAAGAGCCTTAAGATTAGCATACTTATCATGCTCTATACCAGGCATCCTGTTAATAAGACCGCCCTTTGAAAAATCTGTATCCTCATGTGATACAGAGAACATAAACTTTTCTCTATACTGGTATACACTTCCAAGAGTAACGCAGTCGTGATGACTACTTCTAAGAATAGGATCGAGGCTGATGTAATCAAATACATCACTGTTTAGACCACTGTTAATAGTAAGGTCAAAACCTAAGCAGTTTTCTTTTTCTGCTTCATCCATATCTTTAGTAAATGTTGTACCTGCAAAGCCTGATTTCTCATCAGCAATTGTAAATACACCCTCTTTACGGTCATGAATTACTTTATTGCAAAGCTTAATAAAGTTAATTGCTTCAAGATTCTCATTGCCACCATAAATATTAGGAACCCAGTTGCCATCTTCTCTATAATAATCAAGATAAAGCATACTGGTTACATCATTAAACTTAATAGCATCAATATGATACTGGCTAATCCAGAAGTTTGCAGATGAAATAAGGAATTCCATAACATATGGATTGCCATAATCAAAGATATACTTACCAGTTCTGGTATCTATACCCTTTCTATAATCACCATTCTCATAAAGTGATGTGCCATCAAACATAGCAAATGACATCTCACTATTATCGAAGTATGCTGGTGTCCACTGCATAATAACACCGATACCAGCTTTATGAAGTTCATTAATAAGATGCATATAGTCCTTATATGAACCATATCTATATGTAGGAGCAAAATAACCTGTTGTATAGAAGCCAGCGCATGTATCATCATAGAATTCCATAAATGGCATAAATTCTACATGTGTATAAGACATCTTCTTAAGATAAGCAACTAAATCCTTAGTCATCTTCTTAACATTGTCATAGCCCTTACCCTTAAGATAAGAACCGATGTTAAGTTCATATATATTAACTGCACTCTTATCAGGATTGTATGTTTTACGGTTATAAATAAAGTCACCGTCCTGCCATGTAAATCCTTTAAGATCTGTTACTACTGAGTTATATGAATTATCTCCTGCCACAGTCATAGCAAACGGATCGCACTTAGTAACCTTTTCAAATCCCTTAACAAGAATCTGATACTTATAATTAGTTCCAACTGTAAGGTCAGGAACAAAAAGTTCAAAGATGCCAGTATTACCAATAGCCATCATCTGGTGTGAAAGTGGATTCCAGTCATTGAAATCACCAACAACGCTGACTCTAAGAGCATTTGGCGCATAAACAGCAAAACCACAACCGCTAACCTTATTAATAGTCATAATATGACTGCCAAGCTTTTTGTATAACTTATACTCAGCACCAGCTACTACTGCATCTGACTCTTCTTCAGTAAGAACATGGGCACCAGAATATAATTCCTTATATTCTACAGCCTTCTTTTTATCAGGGTATGAAACCTGGTATGTATATCCAGCCTTAACAGTACCTGGAATAAGAGTAGCGAAGAAACCTGCTTCATCAGCCTCTTCCATCTTCACTTCCTTAACATCCTTAAGTCCTATTGACTTAGTTTCAGCAAGTTTAAGAGTTACCTTCTCAGCTCCTGGGAAAAATGCCTGAACAAGGCTGTTCTTTCCTCTAGTATGTACCCCAAGTATTTCTTCTGGATGAACAGACTCACCATAAACTATCTCTTCAATAGCTGCCCAGTCCATAAGATTGTATAGCTTTTTATTCATACTTATACCCAATCCTTTCTTACATCAGAGCTATGCTCTGACCCCTATACTTTTTTATATTAAATGAATGAAAAATCCACTTCTAAGTTTTGGCTCAAACCATGTTGACTTAGGTGGCATAAGAAGACCTGCATCGGCAACATCAAATAGTTCCTGTATAGATGTTGGATACATGGCAAATGCGCACACGCTGTCTTCTGACACTCTTTTTTCAAGTTCCTTAAGACCTCTGATTCCACCTACAAAATCAATTCTCTTATCTGTTTTAGGATCCTTAATACCAAGTATGTCATCAAGTACGTACTTCTGAAGGATAGCTACATCTAGTCCATCAACTGGATCCCCTGATTTATATTCATCCTTTGTTTCAAGAAGATACCATGTCTTATCTATAAAGAGAGACACCTGACCTTTGTGTTCAGGCTTAATAATATTTGAATCCTCTTTAACAAAATCAAATATCTTCTTAAGTTTCTCTATAAAGTCATCATTACTAAGACCGTTTAAATCTTTAATAACTCTGTTATAGTCCATAATCTTAAGCTGGTTGTCAGGGAAAAGTACGCTCATAACAAAGTTGAATTCTTCATCCCCTGTATATGAAGGATTAGCCTCTCTTCTCTTAAGACCAACTTTAACAGCAGATGCACATCTATGATGACCATCTGCAATATAGATATCATTTATCTTTGAGAATTCATTATAGATAGTATCAACGCTTTCCTTTTCATTAATAATCCATACTCTGTGAATAACACCATCTTCAGTTGTAACGTCATATAATGGAGTTTCTTTCTTCTTTGAAATAACTATGTCAGATATAGTTATATCTTCTCTATAAGATAAAAAGATTGGACCTGTCTGAGCACTACAAATATCAACATGATTAATACGATCAACTTCTTTATCAGCTCTTGTATTCTCATGCTTCTTGATAATGTTATTCTGATAATCGTCTATAGAAGCACATGCTACGATACCAGTCTGACTTCTGCCATCCATAGTAAGTTCGTATACATAATATACAGGCTGGTCATCCTGAATAAAGCTACCTTCTTTAATCCAGTCCCTAAGCATAGAAGAAGCTTTGTCGTAGCACTCCTTGCTATACATATCAAAATCATCTTCAAACTGTGTTTCAGGTCTGTCTATTGCTAAGAAAGAATGTGGATATTTATTAACGAATTCCTTTGCTTCCTTTCTGCTATAAACATCATAAGGAAGCGCTGGAATAATGTTCTCGAAATCTTTAGAAGGTCTTACACCTTTAAATGGTCTAACTGTTGCCATGTTTTATCCTTTCAAAACTAGTTATTTGTCATAAAAAGCCAAGAATAATTTTACCAAATACCCTAGGAATTAACAAGTAATTAGAGGTTCTAACCGATTATCATTCTAACCTTGAAAATATCATTTCCAGCAATATATATAATATCGCTTCCTGTTTGATTTATAAATGCAAGAACACTTCTTGTTCCTGTTCCGTGGCCCTCTTCAGAAGTTACAGGATAACCATCTTCATCTAAAGTAGCTTTCTTTTCACAGGAATTGACTATCTCAAGGATTAGCTGCTTTTTATATTTAGCTGTAATTTCTATAAATCTTTTATCCTCAGGAAGTTTTTCTGCAGCATGTATAGCATTTTCAAGTAGGTTGCTTATAGTTATTGCAAGCCCCATCTCATCTACTTCCAGTTTAGAAGGAATATTAGCAGATATAGTTATCTTTATATTTTTAGCTGTAGCAATAGATACATAATGAGTTATTGCTGCATTAACAGTTGCATTATCGCAGAATACTTTTTCAGCCTTCGGCTCTATAGCGATACGCTCTTCAAGATATCTTTGAACCTCTTCAAATTTACCTTCCTTGGCGAGAGTTAAAAGAAGAGCCTCGAAGTGTCTTCTGTCATGGCGAAGTGTTCTATCTTGGTCCATGGCATTTTCTGCTAAAATAAGCCTTTCTTTCATATTAGCAGCAGCAACTTCCATAACCTCCGCGTCAGACCTAAGCTTCATCTCATTCATTTTAAGATCAAAATCTCTTTTCATAACATTGGTATGATTCTCTAAGATTATAAAAATGAATATGTTAAAGAAAAGAATAATAAGAACCATTGCTGCGTAATGAGAAACATCGCGCGGATCACCAGAATTAATAACATCAATAACACAGAAATAAGCAATAACTATTATTGATGTAACAGGGATAATCATATAAATAAGGCTTAGTTTATTTAGTCTTTTATCTTTATCTTTGTTGCCATAATAACATATAAGAATACAAGCTATAATCTCCGCCATATTAACCGGTGCCATAGCAAGAGCAGTAACAGAATCGTAACTTATGTTAAAGCCAATATCTTCATTAACCCTGCCAATAATAATTCCCATAATAAGCTCTATTACCAGGTTTGAAAAAAGGAAAAACACGAAGTATAAAATACCTCTTGGATTATTAGCTTTATAGCAAATAAAAAGTGGAATAAAGAAAACCGCTATAGAAATAAGCATATTCACCCAAACTATACCAAGTATATTTAATCCAAAGAATAATCCCCAGTCTAAAACATATATAGCTTTAACCATCATAGGATGTTCTTTTGCCCATGTTTTTTTTATAAAAAATGTACGCTGAATATAGCTATATAAATATATAATTACCATCTCATTAATAGCTAGTAACAAAGTTGGATTATCAAGTAATTTAAACATATATCTATATATCCTCCACTTAACTAATATATCATAAAACACTATTAATTCATAACAACAGGTTAAGATAAACAAAAAAGGCGAGCAGTCACCTGCTCGCCCTAATAATTTGAATTTATGATTAGATAGCTCTAACCTTGATCACACCATCAATAGAATTAAGCTTTGTGATAATGTCATCGTTAATGTCATCTGCAACATCGATGATTGTATAAGCGTAATCACCCTTAGACTTGTTCATCATGTTTTCAATGTTGATGTTAAGATCACCAAATGTAGCTGTGAACTTAGTAATCATGTTTGCTGTATTCTTATGGCAGATTGTAACACGTGCCTTAGCTGAGCAAACACCCATGTCACAGTTTGGATAGTTAACTGAGTTAATGATGTTACCATTCTCAAGGAAGTTACGCATCTCATCAACTGCCATCTTAGCACAGTTATCTTCTGCTTCTTCTGTAGAAGCTCCAAGGTGTGATGTGACGATACATCCAACCTGACCAGCTGTTGTTGGGTTAGCAAAGTCAGATACATACTTACGAACCTTACCGCTTGCAATACCAGCAAGAACTGCCTTCTCATCGCAAAGGATATCTCTAGCGAAGTTAAGAATAATAACTCCATCCTTCATAAGAGAGATTGCTTCAGCATTGATTGTATTCTTTGTTGAATCCATAAGAGGAACATGAATTGTAATAAAATCACAGTTCTTATAGATATCATTAACATCAACTACATGCTTAACTGACTTATCAAGGCTCCATGCGCTCTTAACAGAAAGATATGGGTCATAACCATATACTTCCATACCAAGTCCTATAGCTGCATTAGCAACAAGAACACCGATAGCACCAAGTCCGATAACACCAAGCTTCTTTCCAGCTATCTCAGTACCAGCGAATTTCTTCTTTTCTTTTTCCTGAGTCTTAGCAAGATTCTCATCATCCTTATTAGCTTCAACCCACTTAGCTGAACCGATAATATCACGGCTTGCAAGAAGCATACCTGAGATAACAAGTTCCTTAACAGCGTTAGCATTGGCACCTGGAGTATTGAATACTACGATACCTTTTTCAGCACACTTATCAAGTGGAATATTGTTAACACCAGCACCAGCTCTTGCTACGCACTTAAGGTTGTCTGATAATTCCATATCATGCATAGCTGCAGATCTAACTAAGATACCATCAGCTTCTGCTACATTCTCAGTATTCTCATAATTCTTATCGAACTTTGCAAGTCCTACCTGAGCGATAGGATTAAGGCAATTATATTTAAACATCTTTGTTTAACTCCTTTATTAAGTTTTAAAACTATATTATTTAGCGTTCTCTGCTTCGAACTTCTTCATAAACTCAACAAGCTTCTCAACACCTTCTTTTGGCATAGCATTGTAGATAGAAGCTCTCATACCACCAACTGTTCTGTGACCCTTAAGGTTAACAAAACCAGCTTCTGTAGCTTCCTTAACGAACTTAGCATCAAGATCAGCATCACCTGTTACGAATGGAACATTCATAAGTGAACGGTCTTCCTTAACAACTGTACCCTTGAAAAGCTTAGATGAATCAAGGAAATCATAAAGAATCTTAGCCTTCTTCTCATTGATTTCTTTCATCTTCTCAAGTCCGCCCATCTTCTTAAGCCACTTGAATACCTTACCGCATACATAAATTGTGTAGCAAGGTGGTGTATTGTAAAGTGAATCGTTATCAGCCTGTGTCTTCCACTTAAGCATAGTAGGTGTTCCTGGTAAGCAGTCGTCTGTGATAAGGTCTTCTCTGATGATTGCAATAACGCAACCTGCAGGTCCTACGTTCTTCTGAACACCACCGTAAACAACACCGTACTTTGTAACATCAATTGGCTCTGATAAGAAGCAAGATGAAACGTCAGATACAAGAATCTTACCCTTTGTATTAGGTAATTTCTTATACTTTGTACCGTAGATTGTATTGTTCTCACAGATGTATACATAATCCATATCATCTGTTATTGGAAGATCTGAGCAATCTGGAATATAGCTAAATGTCTTATCAGCTGAAGAAGCAAGTTCTACTGCCTCACCATAAATCTTAGCTTCCTGGAATGCCTTCTTAGCCCACTGGCCTGTAATAATATATCCAGCCTTCTTATTCTTCATCATGTTCATAGGAACTTCTGCGAAGAACTGTGAAGCACCGCCCTGAAGGAAAAGTACCTTATAGTTATCAGGAATATTCATAAGATCTCTGATATCCTGCTCAGCTTCTTTGATGATAGTATCATAAACCTTGGAACGGTGACTCATCTCCATTACCGACTGTCCGGATCCCTTGTAATCAAGCATCTCCTCCTGACATTCTTTGAGTACCTCTTCTGGTAATACTGCTGGTCCTGCTGAGAAATTATAAACTCTTCCCATCTTAAGTTACCTCCGTAAAAAATAATTAAGTAATCAGCCTTATTTATAGCTGTCAACTTTTAAAGTGAACATTTAACATATTAGACTAATTAGAAATGCGCGTCAATACGACACGCATTTTTAATAATCATTAAAAACTATTATTCGTTATTTTGTAATCAGTTTTACTGATTAGCCTCTTTTTTCTTTAAATCTTCTTCATCGAATGCTTCTGCAATAGGAGCTCCACCAGGTACCATTGGGAATACCTTGTCATCTTCTTCGATGATACAATCAAGAACTACTGGATGACCAGCTTCAATAGCCTTCTTAAGTGCTGGTTCAACTTCTTCCTTCTTTGTAACTCTGATTGCTTCGCATCCAAGTCCTTCTGAAACCTTACAGAAGTCTACCTTATCTTCAAGTATAGTCTGTGAATAACGCTTTCCATAGAAAAGTGTCTGCCACTGACGAACCATACCAAGAACGTGGTTGTTAATAACAATCTCAATGATTGGAATATTGTATCTTGAAGCTGTTGCAAGCTCATTCATATTCATTCTAAAGCAGCCATCACCAGCAATATTACAAACAATCTTATCTGGTTTAGCTACCTTTGCACCAATACAAGCACCAAGACCGTATCCCATAGTACCAAGGCCACCTGATGTAAGAAGTGTTCTAGGCTCTGTATATTTAATATACTGTGAAGCCCACATCTGGTGCTGACCTACGTCAGTTGTAATAATAGCATTGCCCTTAGTAAGCTTATCAAGTGTCTCTAAGATATATGGACATGTAAGCTTTGACTTATCATAAGAAAGAGGCATCTTCTCTTTCATCTCTTTAATATGATTAATCCAGTCAGTATGCTCCTGCTTCTCAAGCTTAAAGTTAAGAATTGTAAGAACTTCCTTAAGGTCACCAACTATAGAAGCATCTGTTGTGATATTCTTGTTAATTTCAGCAGCATCAATATCGATATGAACGATTTTAGCCTTAGATGCAAACTTCTTAGCGTTAGAAATAACTCGGTCAGAGAATCTTGCACCAAGAGCAATAAGAAGGTCACACTCACTAACACCAAGGTTAGATGTCTTTGTACCGTGCATACCAATCATACCTGTATAAAGTTCATCATCACCACTATATGCACCCTTACCCATAAGAGAATCACATACAGGAGCATCAATCTTCTTGGCAAAATCTCTTACTTCCTTAGAAGCACCAGAAATAACTGCACCACCACCTACATAGATAAATGGTTTCTTAGACTTGCCAATCATATCGATTACTTTATCGATATCCTTGTCTGTATAGGTATTCTTCTTTGTAAGATAGTCATACTCCTTCATGGAATCTTCCATAGACTTGTATGTATAGTTACACTTATTAGCAGTAACATCCTTAGTAATATCTACAAGAACTGCACCTGGTCTTCCGCTTCTTGCAATTGCAAATGCCTTACGGATAGTATCAGCAAGCTTCTTAATATCCTTTACAATAAATGTATGCTTTGTAATAGGCATAGCAACGCCGGCAATATCAACTTCCTGGAAAGTATCCTTACCAAGCATAGGAAGTACAACGTTAGCTGTAATAGCTACAAGTGGAACCGAATCCATATTTGCTGTAGCAATACCTGTTACTAAGTTTGTAGCACCAGGCCCTGATGTAGCAAGACATACACCAACCTTACCAGTTGCTCTGGCATAACCATCTGCAGCATGGCTGGCACCCTGCTCGTGGCTTGTAAGGATATGTCTTATCTCATCCTGATGTCTGTATAATTCATCATAAATATTAAGAATAGTTCCTCCAGGATATCCAAATACTGTATCAACACCCTGTTCTTTAAGACATTCAACTACGATCTGTGAACCTGTAAGTTCCATTTCTATCTCCTTCTTGCTCCTTCTTACTTCTTCTTACTTGCCTAATTCTTCTGGTCTTTTCATAACAGCACCCTTAGCACCGCTTGTTACAAGATGTCTATATCTTGCAAGATAACCAGAAACTGGCTTTTCTTCCTTAGCTACATAAGCAGCTTTTCTCTTAGCAAATTCTTCATCAGAAATCTTTGCATTAAGCGAAAGGTTCGGAATATCAATCGAGATGATATCTCCTTCCTGAATATACTTTATTGGACCATCATCAGCTGCTTCTGGTGAAACATGTCCGATAGAAGCACCTCTTGATGCACCTGAGAAACGACCATCTGTAATAAGAGCAACACTTGAGCCAAGTCCCATACCTGCAATTGCAGATGTTGGATTAAGCATCTCTCTCATACCAGGGCCACCCTTTGGTCCTTCATTTCTAATAACAACTACATCACCAGCAACAATCTTGCCACCCTTAATAGCTGCTATAGCATCTTCTTCACACTCAAATACTCTTGCAGGTCCTTCATGAACCATCATCTCAGGTACTACTGCAGAACGCTTAACAACTGATCCGTCTGGAGCGATGTTACCCTTAAGTACAGCAAGTCCACCTGTCTTAGAGTATGGATTATCAATAGGTCTGATAACTTCAGGATTCATATTAACTGCATTCTTAATATTCTCTCCTACAGTCTTGCCAGTAACTGTCATACACTCTGTATTAAGAAGTCCTATATCAGCAAGTTCCTTCATAACGGCATATACACCACCAGCCTCATTAAGGTCTTCCATATATGTAGGACCTGCTGGAGCAAGGTGACAAAGGTTAGGTGTCTTTTCTGAAATAGGATTTGCAAATGCTATATCAAAATCGAAACCAATCTCATGTGCAATTGCTGGAAGATGAAGCATAGAATTTGTTGAACATCCAAGTGCCATATCAACTGTAAGAGCATTTAAGATTGCTTCTTTTGTCATAATCTTTCTAGCTGTGATACCCTTATTAAGCATATCCATAACAGCCATACCTGCATGCTTAGCAAGTTTGATTCTTTCAGAATAAACAGCTGGGATTGTACCGTTACCACGAAGTCCCATACCAAGAGCTTCAGTTAAGCAGTTCATAGAGTTTGCTGTGTACATACCAGAGCACGAACCACATGTAGGACAAACCTTAGCTTCGAATTCTCTAACATCTTCTTCTGTCATCTTACCAGCTGCGTAAGAACCAACAGCTTCAAACATAGAAGAAAGTGATCTCTTCTGACCCTTAACATGACCAGCAAGCATAGGACCGCCTGAAACAAATACTGTAGGAAGATCAAGTCTGGCAGCAGCCATAAGAAGTCCAGGTACGTTCTTATCACAGTTAGGAACCATAACAAGACCATCAAACTGGTGAGCAAGTGCCATACACTCTGTTGAATCTGCAATAAGATCACGAGTAACAAGTGAATACTTCATACCTGTGTGACCCATGGCAATACCATCACAAACAGCGATTGCTGGAAATACTACAGGAACACCACCTGCTTCTGCAACGCCGAGCTTAACGGCATTGACAATTTTATCAAGATTCATATGACCTGGTACTATCTCATTATATGAGCTAACAATACCGATCATAGGTTTTTTCATTTCTTCTTCAGTGAAACCAAGAGCATTGAACAAACTACGATGAGGTGCCTGTTGCATGCCAGATTTAACATTATCACTTCTCATAACTAAATCTCCTTGTCTATTTTAAAATTAAACATTGCACTTTAGTACGCTAACACAATAAATTATTTTACCACATATATGGCTAATATAAAACACTAAACTCTTTCAGCAATTAAATCGCCCATCTTAGCTGTGCCGACCTGAGTTACAGCGCTTGTATCGCCATCTGTAGGCATAATATCAATTGTTCTGTAACCTTCTTCAAGAACTTTCTTTACTGCATTATCAATAGCATCAGCCTCTTTATCAAGGTCAAATGTATATCTAAGCATCATACTTGCCGAAAGAATAGTTGCGATTGGGTTAGCTATTCCCTTACCAGCAATATCAGGAGCAGATCCACCTGAAGGCTCATATAATCCAAACTTAGTATCATTAAGTGAAGCTGAAGGAAGCATACCGATTGAACCTGTAATCATAGATGCTTCATCAGAAAGAATATCACCAAACATGTTCTCTGTAAGAACCACATCGAACTGGGCTGGATTCTTAACAAGCTGCATAGCGCAGTTATCAACAAGCATATGCTCATATTTAACTTCTGGATAATCCTTTGCAACTTCTTCTACTATCTTTCTCCAAAGTCTAGATGAATCAAGAACGTTAGCCTTATCAACACTTATAACGCTCTTTCTTCTCTTCATAGCAACTTCAAATGCCTTAATAGTAATTCTTCTAATTTCGCTTTCAGAATATGTAAGAGTATCTGTTGCTACCATCTGGCCATCAACTTCTTTAGTTTCTCTTGCACCAAAGTAAAGACCACCAGTAAGTTCTCTCATAATAAGCATATCAAAACCTTTTTCAGCTGTTTCTTCTTTAAGAGGACATGCCTTATAAAGTTCTTTATATAGAAGAGCTGGACGAAGGTTAGCAAATAAGCCAAGAGCCTTTCTTATCTTAAGAAGACCAGCCTCAGGTCGCTTAGATGGCTCAAGCTTATACCATGGAGATGTAGATGTGTTTCCACCAATTGAACCCATAAGAACTGCATCAGCAGCTTTGGCTGTTTCAATAGCCTCATCTGTAAGAGGTACGCCATATGCATCAATTGAGCATCCGCCCATTAAAATATCTGTAAAATTTATAGTATGTCCGTACTTCTTGCAAACAGCTTCAAGTACCTTACTTGCCTCTGTTACGATTTCTGGTCCAATACCATCACCTTTAATTCTAACAACGTTCATATTCATTATTATGTCCTCCATGTTATCGAGTATTTTTTACTCAACCTTAGTCATTTAAAGAAATCGAGTAGGGAAGATGAAATCGCACCCTACTCGCACCGCGAGCCGACGGTCAGCTTTAGCTGACATCTTCCTTTCGTCGGCTCTGCGATATAAAAAAATCGAGGCGTATAGTAACGCCTCGAAGATTTACGTGAATATTATTCAGCCTTTTCAACCTTTGCAATTGCTTCTTTAGTCATTACTATACGACAGTTCTTATTATTACCGAATTCCACGATGACGTCCTCGTCTGTAATATCAATAATGACTCCATAAAAGCCTGAAGTTGTCATAACAGGATTTCCTGGTTCCATACATGCAAACATCTCATCTTTTCTTTTCTGTTCTTTCTTCTGTGGACGAACCATCATGAAATAGAATATAGCTATTATCACTACAAGATAGCCTACTATCATAACGATTGATCCGCTTCCAGCACCACCAGCTAATAACATTAGTCTTTCCTCGCCTTCATTATAGTCTATTATTAATTCTCATCCTGGCCTTCCATAGCAGCAAGCTTAGCTTTCTTATAGTCATGGAAACAGCCTTTATCAAGAGAATCTCGAATCTCAGTCATCATATTATTATAAAAATACAAATTATGCAAGACGCAAAGTCTCATACCAAGCATTTCCTTAGCCTTAAGAAGATGTCTTATATAGCCTCTTGAATATCTCTGACAGGTAGGACAACCGCATCCCTCCTCTATTGGAGAAGAATCAGTTTCATACTTGGCATTCATAAGATTTATCTTGCCATGGTTTGTATATACATGAGCATGACGGCCATTTCTAGTTGGATAAACACAGTCAAAGAAATCAACGCCGCGCTCTACAGCCTCTAATATATTGGCAGGGGTTCCAACACCCATAAGATATATTGGCTTATTCTGAGGAAGTACTGGAACTACTGCATCAAGTATCCTGTACATCTCTTCATGAGTCTCACCTACAGCAAGACCACCTATTGCATATCCAGGAAGGTCATACTCAGCAAGACGCTTTGCATGCTCTATACGAATATCTTCATATATAGCACCCTGATTGATACCAAAGAGCATCTGCTCTTTATTAATAGTATCATCAAGACTATTTAGTCTCTTCATCTCTTTAATACATCTTTCAAGCCATCTTGTTGTTCTGGCAACAGATGCCTCAACATATTTTCTTTCAGCAAGAGCAGGTGGACACTCGTCAAATGCCATAGCTATAGTCGATGCCAGATTAGACTGAATCTGCATTGACTCTTCTGGTCCCATAAAGATCTTATGACCATCAATATGGCTTCTAAATGTTACTCCTTCTTCTTTAATCTTACGTATACCTGCAAGAGAAAAGACCTGAAATCCGCCAGAATCAGTAAGTATAGGTTTATTCCAGCTCATAAACTTATGAAGACCGCCCATCTGCTTAATAATCTTATCACCTGGTCTTACGTGAAGGTGGTAAGTATTAGATAGTTCAACCTGTGTACCAATTCTTTCTAAATCTTCAGTTGAAACAGCACCTTTAATAGCTGCAACAGTACCAACATTCATAAATACAGGAGTTTCAACTACGCCATGAGGTGTAGTAAATCGTCCTCTTCTAGCTCTTCCTTCTATTTTTAATAATTCGTACATATTAATCCTTAATTATTCTTAATCAAATCTGTAAATTCTTCTAAAGTAAGTCCCTCTTTAGTCATGTAAGTTGCGGCTTCCTTACCTACATATCTAAAGTGCCATGGTTCATACTCAATACCTGTTATATCTTCCTTTCCAAGAGGATACCTTAGTATAAAGCCATACTTATAGCAGTTCTCAGCAAGCCACTTGCCTGCCTCTGTATCTCCGAAGCCATCATTAAGTAAGGCATATCTCTTAGTTACTATGTCAAATGCCAGCCCAGCTTCATGCTCAGATGCACCAGGTGTTGTTACGGCCTGAGAAGTCATCTGGTAGCTTTCTGCATAGGAATAGCCCTTCTTCATATATTTATCAATTTTCTTATTAAAGAGTTCTACCTGTCTGTTGTAATCTCTGTATGGAGAACAAAGAACAAGGTCAACACCGTCCTCTTTAGCAGCCTTTAGCATGTTAGTAAGGGGAGTTATAACTCTTGAATCGCATCTCATACCTGATTTAAGTTTTCCAAGTTCAAACTCATAATCTTCTGGAATAGGATGCTGTCTGTTTATTAATATAAGACACCATAAATTAGGATCAAAAGAAGTAATATCTGCCACTTTTTCATCAAGAAGCGAAGAATCATTTATTGGAACCTGATTATCATCTAAAGTTTCTGTATCAAGTTCCAGAATTTCATCTGCAGAATAGAAAACTTCATCTCCCTCAATATTAATAGGAGTATCTTCCTCTTCTTCAGCTATATCAATAGAAGCCTGATTTAAGTCCGCAAGATTTGATGAAACAATATCTTCGTTATCTTCAGCATATACAGCCTGATAATCTCCCATAGATTCTAAGCTGGAGCTTGTATTGCTTTCTCTATGGTTACTATTGTCCTGATTTTTAATAGCAAAACTTCCAAAAAGAAAAAAAGTAAAGAATAAGCCAAAGACAAATGATAAACGAATAGCATTTCTTTGAAGTTTAAGTGAGATGTGATATAAAGCAATCTCAAAAAATACCAATATAAGAATTGGTATTTTTAAGAATTTATTCTTTTTGCCTTTATTTATAAGAGCATTTAATCTCTTTTGATGCTTATAAGAGTCCATTTTCTACTTACCACATTTATAGAATATTATGCAGTTAGGAAGAGAAATGTTAAGCGCTTTTGTATTCATTACAAGTGTCTTGTCCTTAACATTAACCTTAAAAAATGTCATAGTATTTGATTCATGGTTAAGGGATACAAGATGTTTATTATCTGGAAATAAAGCTGTATCTTTAGGATAACTTCCGCTTATTGGAAGGCAAAATACCTTGCTAAGCTTACCTGTCTTTTGGTTAATCTCAAACATAGATACTGAATTATCACCAGCATTGGAACAGGTAATATATTTATAATCATCAGATATATCAATTCCAGAAGCTGCAGAGTCTCCGGCATGATATTCATTAAGAGTAAGTACATTCTGTATCTTATCAAACTGTGGTACACCAGGAGATTTTTCTGTATATTTATATACATCAACGTAACACTTGGCTTCATGAATTATATAAATATATTGACCATCCTTTGATATCTTAAGATGTCTAGGGCCTGAGTACTGCTCGGAGTGAATAATATCAACCATTCTAAGCTTACCAGTTGTATGATCAAGTTCATAAACCTTAACATGATCCACTCCAAGGTCTGCTGCAAGAAGATACTTATTATCTCTTGTCATCTTTACGCAGGTAACGTGTGGTCTGAAGTTTCTATCAGCAATTGTACCTATACCCTTGTGGTAAACTTCATCAACAATAGGTCCAAGAGAACCGTCTTCATTAATAGAAAGAACTGTAATCTTTCCATCGTGATATCCAGCAACAAAAAGGAACTTGTCTTCATAATCAGTCGAAAGGTAACAACCTCTCATACCATTAATTGAAGCAGCAGAACTAACTGTAAGCATACCGTCAGGCTGTATGTCATAAGCTTCTACACCAAAGTCTGTTATTGAATACAGATGCTTTTCATTATGTGAAATAGTTATATATGATGAGTTTGACACCTGAATACTAGACTTTTCTTTAAAAGAGCCATTCTTCATGTCCACATCATAAATCTTTATTCCATCCTTGTTACCATGTGTATAGCACGAAACATATGCAACATACTTATCTGCCATAACTATCACCCATCCTTTTTTATACTATAGATTCCCTATCTATCTTCCATAGGTATGTAACTTCTATGGTGACCAACATACTTATATGCAGGTCTGACAATCTTACCATGATTGATTATCTCCTCGAGTCTATGAGCGCTCCATCCAGATATTCTTGAAATAGCAAATATTGGAGTAAAGAGTTCTTCAGGTATTCCAAGCATAGTATAAACAAATCCGCTATAGAAATCTACATTAGCACACACTGGCTTAAATACCCTTCTAGACTCTGTAATCAGTTTAGCAGAAATCTTCTCAACTGATTCATAAAGTTCAAACTCTTCCATCATATTCTTTTCTTTAGCCAGTTTCTTGGCATATTCTTTTAGGATTTCGCATCTTGGATCTGAGATTGTATATACAGCATGACCCATACCATATATAAGCCCCGCCTTGTCAAATGCTTCCTTCTTAAGTATCTTGTTAAGATATTCTTTAAGAGCCTTTTTATCCTTATAATCCGGACAATGAGCTTTTATCTCCTTAAACATCTGCTGAACCTTAAGGTTAGCGCCACCGTGTCTAGGTCCCTTAAGGGAAGCTATAGATGCTGCTGTAGATGAATAAGTATCAGTTCCTGTAGAAGTAACAACATGAGTTGTAAATGTTGAGTTGTTACCACCGCCGTGATCAGCATGTACTACAAGAGCTATATCAAGAACCTGAGCTTCAAGCTCAGTAAACTTACCGTCATTTCTAAGCATATAGAGAATATTCTCTGCTGTAGAAAGGTCCTTCTTAGGATTACGGATAACTAAGTTTTTATCTAAGTTAAAATGTCTGTATGCATGGTAAGCATAAACACTCATAAGAGGCACCTTACCAATTATCTGTAAGCACTGTCTAAGTACATTGGCAGAATCAATATCATCAGGATTCTCATCATAAGAATATAATGATAGAATAGCCTTCTGAAGTGAGTTCATTATGTTAGCACTTGGATTATGAAGCATAACAATACGAACAAATTCTCCTGAAAGTTCCTGTAAATCTGTAAGAACAGACTTAAACGCCTCAAACTGTTCTTCCGTTGGAAGGTTACCAAATATAAGTAAATAGGTTATCTCTTCAAAAGCATATCTCCTGCCCTGTAGACCTTTTACTAAATCTTTAACTTCATACCCCTGATAGAATAATCTACCTGGTGCAGGAACCTTTACTCCATCACTGGTATCAGCTCCTGATACATCTGAAATCTCTGTTAGTCCTGTAAGGACTCCGTTACCGTTAGAATCACGAAGACCACGTTTAACATCATATTCAATGTATAAACTTTGGTCGATTACACCAGCATTCTCACATTCTTTGAGAAGTTCATTGAACTTCCCTTTACTAGTTTCGTGCAGCTCCATCATGGAAGTATCGTAATTATTGCCCATAGTTCGTCTCCTGTCATAAATTTGTACCGGTAAAAGATAATAATCTTTTATCTTATTCTGTCCGGGAAGCCAACTTTTCGCTGTACTTTTCTAAGTGTCTTTGTTGAATAATACTGAGCCTTCTCAGCATTTTCCTTTATTATAGAATCAAGGAAGTCTTTCTCCTTGATAATTCTATTGTATTCATCCTGAAGCGGCTTAAGAACGCCAACTACAGCTTCGCCAACTGCTGTCTTGAAATCACCATAGCCCTTGCCATCGAATTCCTTAACAACATCTTCTGGCTGCACATCTTTACATGCACAGTAAATATCAATAAGGTTGTGTATACCCTTCTGAGTATCATTGTACTGAACAGATGCCTCTGAGTCTGTTACAGCACGCTTAAACTTACGCATAATTGTGTCAGGGTCATCCATAAGATAGATTGATGCATTAACATTCTCATCCGACTTAGACATCTTCTTCTCTGGTTCCTGAAGGCTCATGATTTTAGCACCAGCCTTACCAAGGTAAGGTTCTGGAATAGTAAATACATCGCCATATACACCGTTGAATCTTTCAGCAATATCTCTTGTAAGTTCAAGATGCTGAAGCTGGTCCTTACCAACCGGAACTACATCTGTCTGATAAAGAAGAATATCAGCAGCCATAAGTACTGGATATGTAAAAAGTCCTGCGTTAATATTATCAGCGTGCTTAGATGACTTATCCTTAAACTGTGTCATACGGTTAAGCTCACCCATGTATGTGAAACAGTTAAGTATCCAGGCAAGTTCAGCATGTCCACTAACATGTGACTGGTAATAAATACAGTTTTTCTTAGGATCAAGTCCTGCTGCAATATATAAAGAAAGAAGCTTTCTTGCTCTGCTTCTAAGCTCTGATGGGTCCTGTCTGACCGTTATTGAATGAAGATCAACTACGCTGTAAAAGCATTCATAATCATCACATAAATTCACCCAGTTCTTTAATGCTCCAAGGTAGTTACCAAGTGTAAGGTTACCTGTAGCCTGCATACCACTGAATAAAACTTTCTTTCCGTCTATCATTGTTAATACTCCTTTAAGTAAATGAATTATAATCGCTAGGCATTCTTCAGAATTTTCTTTCTGATAAATGCAAATGTATATTTCTCACCTTTTTCTGCGTACATAGTGAGAAGTAACTCTATTAATTTAAGAGTCTTTGGATGAAGGAACTGTCTTGTATCCCCTCTGTTAAAGTAATCTAAAGGATCACTTAATTTGAAATTTTCTTTATTGTAAATTTTACAAGCCACCACTCTATCTACGAACATCTCACAGATATACTTCTTAGGCATAGGAGCTATTCTAAGTGGCTTGTCCTTATCCTTAACACTAAAGTCTATCCAATATTCAAAATGATGCTTGTTTCTTCCCTTGTGATGAAGCCAGGCTTTGCTGTAACCATTAGCCTCAACTTCTGCTGTATTAGGGCTTCTTGTTCCCTGATAATATCTAACACCAGTTATAAATTCCTCTGGTGTATATTTAGATAGGTCATGTAAAAGTCCCTGCTTATATAAACCAAGCCTGAAACAGCCTTCCATAACAAGGAGCTTATGATTTGTAATTGTTTTAAAATGCTTTATAGCATTATTTATATGATTATTCATACTACTGCCCTTCATAAACATACACTTTGATATAATAGCACAAAAACTATTGTTTTCCAACATCATAAACAGATATAATAGTAGCAAGTCAGTTGTAATAAGGACTTAAATCACATATTCAAATTGGAGGAATGCTAATATGGCAGATAAGACACATAAAGAGAACAATTCGCCTGAGGAAGAGATGTATGTTGAGCTTGAGCTTGATGAAGGCACAGTTAAATGCTCAATAGTTACAATCTTTGAATGTAATGAGAAAGACTACATAGCTCTTCTCCCACTTAACAAAGATGGTGAAAATGAAGACGGCGAAGTATGGATATATGGTTACAAAGAAGATGAGAATGACCCTGAAGCTGAGCCAGAGCTTATTTATATTGACGATGATGATGAGTATGAAGCAGCTTCTGATGCATTTGATGAACTTCTTGATAGTCAGGAATTCGATGAACTTGTTGATGGAGAATAGCTCCAGTCGTTTACCCTATAATAATTATGCCCGCTATACTAGTTAGTAAAGCGGGCTTTTTATTTATTCTAAGATAACGTCTATAGTCTCGATATTGTATTTTTTCATCATAGCTATATGATTTTCCTTTATTCGCTCCCCTGGTGCTGCAATAAGTAATGCTGGCGGGCAGGATAAGTTAAAGGCTCCACATATTCTACCAAGACTCTTGTTTACAGGTACTATCTCTTTAGGGGCAAATAAAGCTTCTCTTATAGTTATTATCTCTTCGTTTTGATGTTTCACGCTGACAGTTTGTGAAACATTGTTATCTTGTGAAACACCATCTGTTTGTGAAACATATTTATGATATGAAACAACATCAAGCTTCTCTTCTATTTTCTTTAAAGACTCTAGGCCAGATTCTGGTGTAAGCATCATAACAAGATAGTCCTGATCTGCGTACTCACATTCTATGTTTAATTTGGATAATTCTTTTGATAAAGCTATTCCATCTTTGCAATTAATTACTAATTTAAGTGGATCTGAATCTAGAATATTCCAACCTTTGGTCTTAAGACTGTTTTTTAATTCATATATATTATCTATATATGAATTAAGTTTTCCTCTATATCCATCAGCTATGTATCTGTTGCAAAGGTCAAGAGACTGTAATATCAAATAAGAAGGAGATGTTGAGCCAAATGGTAACATACATGACTTTATATAATGTTTCACAGTGCCCATCTGTGAAACAATGATTTTATTATAGTATTCCTTTGAAAGGTGCAAATAAGCACCACCTGTTAATACAGGTAAAGTCTTATGTGCTGAATCACAGCATATATCAGCCCCCGCTTCTAAAGGATGGACTAATATTTCACGCAAAGTCTTGTTTTCTATATTTTTCTCTTTTGTTTCACAGTTAATAAAAGCAAGGTATGCTCCGTGAGCATTATCAATAATTAAAGGTTTATTATATGAATGAATAAGATTAGCTAATAAACCTACATCAAGAACATTTCCAATATAATCTGGACTTGTAGCATATAAACCTATTGGTTCATAACCTTTTTCATTAATATATTTCTCAGCCTGACAGGTTATATCTTCATAATCGAAGCGTCCAAAATAACTAGTAGCAGAATCTTTTGGATATATCCAACATACATCAAGGTCAAGAAGAGCTGCTCCACTAAGAAATGCACTGTGGCAGTTACGAAGAGCAATAATATAAGGCCTGCTTTTAAGTCCTTCTCTCTTCCACTGGCAAAGAGCAATATTAAGCATAGACTTTATGCACTGGCTTGAACCCTCAGTAGAATAAACAGTTAGTCCCGAGCCAAAGATATATGTTGCTGCCCCTTCACTTTCATTGATAATACCATTAGCGAGATACAAGGCATCTGCACCTGAAACTTCAGTAATATCTAAGGCCTCTATACCAAGATATGCCGCGCCCTTATGGCCCGGCATATGTGCTCTTATCTTATTTTTATTTGCATATTCTTTTACAAAATCTGCTATAGGAGTATTCATAGATTTACTATTCGTTTAAATCTTCCTTATTGCTTAAACCTTCTTCTTCCTCGCAAACTCTCATCATAACCGCGCACTCTATACGCTTCTTAAAAAGTTCGCATCCCGGTTTATATATACCCTTTATGCTTCCTGAAGCGTGATATCCGTTTGCTGCGCAGCCACCTGAACAGTAAAGCTGAGCCCAGCAGTCTCTACATTCTTCTCTAGCATAAGCATTACAGCTTCTAAAGTCATCTCTAAGAGCTTCGTTATTAATACCATTAAAAATATCGCCAAGCTTATATTTTTCATCACCAACAAACTGATGGCAAGGATATAAATCTCCCCAAGGAGTAACTGCCATATATTCAGTACCTACGCCGCAGCCTGAAATACGCTTATAGATACATGGACCACCTTTAAGATCAAGCATATAGTGATAGAAAGTAATAGGCTTACCTTCTCTTTCACGTCTAAGCATATCCTTAGCAAGGATTTCATACTGCTGTTTTACAATTTCAATATCTTCTGGAGTAAGAGAAGCTTCATCCTCTGGCTTACCAACTACAGGTTCCATACTAAGTTCGGTAAAGCCAAGATCTGCCATATGGAATACATCATTAGTAAAGTCAGGATTAGCATGAGTAAATGTTCCACGCATATAGTAATTTTTACCGCCTCTTGCCTTAACAAGTTTCTGGAACTTAGGAACTATTACGTCATAGCTTCCTCTACCCTTATAATCTACTCTAAGTCTATCATTTATTTCTTTTCTACCATCAAGAGAAAGAACTACGTTTGACATCTCCTTATTGGCAAAGTCAATAACATCATCGTCAATAAGCATACCATTAGTAGTTAATGTAAATCTAAAGTTCTTATGTTTTTCTTTTTCTATACTTCTGGCATAAGCTACAATCTGCTTAACTACATCAAAGTTCATAAGAGGTTCGCCGCCAAAGAAGTCAACTTCAAGGTTAACACGCTTACCAGAATGTTCCACAAGAAAATCTAAAGCTCTCTTACCAACTTCAAAACTCATTAAGCCTCTGTCACCGTTATATTTACCCTGTGCTGCAAAGCAATAAGAGCATGTAAGGTTACAGGTATGAGCAACATGAAGACAAAGAGCCTTAATTACATCGCCGCTTCTTTCCTTGAAAGTTCCAGCCATGTCCTCATAATTATTAGGAGTAAATAATTTGCCAGCATCTCTAAGCTCACAAATATCATCATAGCAATCTTCAAGTTCAGATCGTGAAACATCGTCTCTTCCAGCGTATTTTTCAAGAAGACTATTAATTAATACCTCTTTGTCTATATTCTCAAAGCCTTCTATCATGTCATATGCCACTTCATCAACACTATGAACAGAGCCTGAACATGTATCAAGAACTATATTGTATCCATTTAACTTATACTGATGTACCATTGTTACCTCTATCTATAAATAATATCTTATAAATCATTTTCCACGCCAACCATATAAATTTAAAGCTTGTGGTATATAGGCGTAAAAAATGGTGCCTTACAAGGCACCATTTAATTACTTATTGTTGTTCTCGCACTTCTGGTTAGCTACACCGCAGCTTGTCTTGCAAGCGCTCTGGCATGATGTCTGGCACTCACCACATCCGCCCTTCTTTGCGCTTTCGCAAAGGTTGCGAGTCTCAAGAGTCTTTATTCTTTTCATGATAATATCTCCTTTACTCAAAATAACTTATTAAAGTTTACCATAACCACCAAGCCTCTGCAAGAAGAAAGCAAGTATTATTTGTTAAATGTATAATTTATCCTATAAATACAAAGTTTTCACGTCATGGTTTAAACAATCCATACTAGGATAATTCTGATAAGAATCTACTTTTAGGGAATCTGTTATCATTCCCTTTCTTTAGATATGTAATAAAGAGGTTTTCTTTAGCTCTTGTCATGGCTACGTAGAAAACTCGTCTTTCCTCTTCTATAGCCTCAATAGTTGTTGCCTTTTTAGAAGGAACATTACCTTCGTTTACTTCAGGTAAGATTACATGCTTATACTCTAACCCTTTAGAGCCATGCATAGTTATAAAGGTTACTGCGTCAGCATCTTCATCAGTACTAGCTGCAGCCTTGTCCATATCTTCCTGATACTTATCTAATAGTTCAAGTAATCCCTTATAACCATGTGCCTTCTTTGAAATCTCAGCTAATAAATCCATAGCTTCTATTAGTTCATTAACCTTCTCCTGCCCACCAGTTATATTCTTTACAGCATATTCCTCATAGCCAATCTTCTTACGAATAAAGTTTATTGCAGCAAACATGGAATAATCTTTTATAAAGTTCAAATCGTAAACTAATTTCTTAATATTTCTTTTAGCATAGTCTGGTAGCCCCGGTACTTTTAAAGCATCTTCTAAGTTAGAATCTTTATTTTCAAAATACTCTCGTTTAATATACCTAACTGGTTTATTAATTATTTTAAATATTCCTGCCCTGGTTTTCTCACCATAGGCGTATTCTAAATAAGCAAGAATATCCTTAACAGCATAATGTTCTAATATATTTCTTGGCTTTTCCTTAAACTTAAACGGTATCTCATTAATGCTGAATATAGTTGTTAGATTTCTGGCCAGGTTATTAGTTCTAAATATTAAAGCTATATCTTTATATAAACACTTCCTCTTTAATGTCTTTATAAGGTTCAATATATACCCATATTCTTCATCCTTGGTATTAAACTCCAGAACCTGTATCTCGCTTCCGACTTCATTAACTGATTCAAGATTCTTCTTAAAGCGCTTTTGATTATGACCAATAAAGTAACTTGCTGCATCAACTATTCTCTTACTAGACCTATAATTTTTATTAAGTAACACCCTTTTAACATCCGGATAATCCTTATGAAAAGAAAGCATAATTCCTGGCTCTGAGCCTCTAAATCCATATATAGACTGGTCATCATCCCCAACTATAAACAGATTATTCTCAGGCCGGGCCAGCATCTTTATTACTTCATACTGCATAGGATTAATATCCTGAAATTCATCTATAAGAATATATTTATAAACCACCTGCCACTTCTTTAATATGTCAGGCTTTGCCTTAAAGAGCTGATAACAATGAAGTACCATATCATCAAAATCAAGTTTCTTATACTCCTTAAGCATCGAACCATATTCGTTATAAATCTTGGTAAATGTTTCCCTTGATGTAAAAGAAATATCAAGGTCAGATGGTAGACTACCATCATTTTTAATTTTAGATATGCAAGATAGTATTTCTTCAGTATAATCTCCGTCTATCTGGTCCTTATCAAAGGAGGATAATACCATCTTTAAATATTCTCTTTTTTCTTTTTCAGTAATTATATTAGAAAATGTCAGATTATATGTTTCTTTTAAGATATGAAAATAGATAGCGTGAAATGTTCCGAAAGTCACTGGATAATACTTCTCATCCATTAGTTTTTCAAATCGCCCTTGCATCTCCAAGGCTGATGCTTTAGTAAAAGTAATTACCAATATCTCTTCTGGCGGAACTCCCGATACCTCTATTAGATTTTTAAGTCGATTAGTAATAACGAATGTTTTGCCAGAACCTGGACCAGCAAGCACCATCATAGGTCCATCCTTATGCTTAATAGCAATCTCCTGTTCTTTGTTGCAGCCTATAATAACCACACCCTTCCATATTAGATTTTAAAGAATTGAGTCTCGCCGCGAAATACGCGATAACGAAATATAGATTAATAGAAATATATTTATTATATGACCGCAGGGTAAGATTTCCTGCAGCCATATATAAATAATAAAGAATATTAACAGTCAATATTGGCTTGACATAATAAATAGATACAAGCCTAAGACGCTTGCAATAATGAATAGATACAAGCCAAGGAAGTTTGCCCAAAATTTAGCTAAGCTTAGCTATAGCATCATTAATTCTCTTGATACTCTCTTCCTTACCAAGAAGCTCAAGAATCTCTGTAGCTCCGCAAGGAGTCATCTGCTTACCAGAAAGAGCTGTTCTAATTGGCCACATAACAAAGCCAGTCTTATATTCCTTAGATGCAGCAAACTCTGAAAGCATAGCGAATAATGCATCATTAGAATAATCTTCCTGCTTTTCGAGAAGTGGAAGCACTTCCTTAAGAAGAGCAAGTGAGTTCTCAGCATTGGTCTTCATCTTCTTATGTGTATACATCTCTATATCATATTCAGGAACAGCATCGATAAAGTCTACATGATCCTTAATATCTGGGAAGATTTCGATTCTTGTCTTAACCATGTTAGAAACCTTCTTAAGATCTACATCTCTTGAAATATACTTTTCAAGATAAGGCTTAGCCATATCAAAGAACTTGTCTTCATCCATAGCCTTAAGATATTCACCATTCATCCACTTAAGCTTAGTATAGTCAAATACTGAAGGTGACTTAGTCATATGATGGTAGTCAAATGCCTTAACAAGCTCCTCTAAAGAGAATATCTCAGTATTGTCATTTTCTGGGCTCCATCCAAGAAGAGCAACAAAATTAACAACTGCCTCTGATAAAAATCCCTGCTCAATAAGATCCTCATAAGATGAGTGACCAGATCTCTTAGAAAGCTTCTTATGATCTTCATCTGTAATAAGTGGACAGTGAATATATGTAGGTATCTCCCATCCAAATGCATCATATAATCTGTTGTACTTAGGTGTAGATGAAAGATATTCATTACCTCTAACTACATGTGTAATACCCATAAGGTGGTCATCTACAACATTTGCAAAGTTATATGTTGGATATCCATCAGACTTAACAAGAATCATATCGTCAAGTTCACTATTATCAACTGTGATATCTCCGTATAACTCATCATGGAATGATGTTGTACCTTCAGTTGGGTTATTCTGACGAATAACATATGGCTTACCAGCCTTAAGATTAGCCTCAACCTCTTCCTTAGAGAGAGATAAACAATGCTTATCGTATACTGTAATTTCCTTGTCATCTGTACCTTCTACAGACTTCTTAAGAGTAGCAAGTCTTTCCTTATCACAGAAACAGTAATATGCCTGTCCTTTATCAATAAGCTCTTTAGCATATTTAAGGTAAAGTCCGCTAGCCTGTCTCTCGCTCTGTACGTATGGACCTACTCCACCATCTTTATCTGGACCTTCATCATGAACAAGACCAGTTGCAGCCATAGTTCTATATATAATATCTACAGCACCTTCAACATATCTTTCCTGATCAGTATCCTCTATACGAAGTATAAAATCACCACCCTCGTGTTTTGCAACAAGGTAAGCATAAAGCGCAGTACGAAGATTACCTACGTGCATCCTACCTGTTGGAGAAGGAGCAAATCTTGTTCTTATCTTTGTCATCTATATTTCCTCACTTTCATTTAATCCGTCTGAATATTACAAACGAAGTATTATTAATCATCCTGTCTATGTTTTCTTACATAGTTATAGAATATACCTGCCATAATTACACCGATTGGTATCACCCCTAAAGTTATAGCAGTAAATATCATTTTGTAAAGTTCACTCATCCTAATTGCAGGATACTGGTACTTCTTAACTGGAACAACTGATGTAAGTTCAGTATTAGTATAAAGATCAACAATATTAAGAAGTACCGTGTAGTTATTACCGTATACATACTGATTAAAATCAGACTTAAGGTAATATGTTGAGCCAATAACAGCTATATTTGATTCGCTTGTTCCAATATATCTGGTAGCAAGAAGACCAACAACATAATCTTTAAGCTTACTCTTATCAGGCTCTTCCATGTTGTCATTTGTTACAGTATAGGCATACTTTGTAGTAACAAATATTGGCTCAGTAATTATATCATTATTGTCATTATTAAGGGTCATACCCTTTGCAAATGGCATATATACATAGTTAGCTACATCTGAATTATAAACCTGTGATGTAACATCTGAATCAATTATTTCAGGAAGAAGAAGGTATTCTTCACCATCATAATAGTTAGGGGCTGTATCCATAACATATCCTGGCTCAACCTTTATATTATATCTTTCAAGAAGCTTATAATAATTCTTAAGTTCAGTGTCAGTATAACCAGTTACAAATATAGCATTGTTACCTTTTTCAAGGTAAGCTTCAATCTTTGCAACATCTTCTTTAGAAAGATCTTTATCAGGTCCAAGTACCATAAGAAGTTCGCAGTCCGAAGGAATCTCATCACGGTTAATAAGATTTATTTCCTCTACTGTAAGGTTAGCCTTCTTAAGCATATTAAATAAGTCATTTTCTGCTATATATTCATCATGTCCAACAAGAACATAAACCTTTGCATCGTTATTATTAATAACAGCATCGATTCCAGAGAGAATCATACCCTCTCCGTCATAGCCAGTAATCTTATAATCAGTTATGTTAGACTTGCCACTTGTGTAATCATACTCATACTGATATTCAATATTATAGATTTGACCATAGTCAATAACCTTACTTCTATCTCCACACACAGCAATAACAGAGCCATCATTAGGAGCTACATCTGTATATGCAGTATAGAATGTTGGATTCTTAGTTGGAGAAACCCTCTCAAGAGATAGATGAGAGTTGTATTCACACATTGCAGATAAAGTGTTATTAAGATTATTATCTATGACATCATCATCAGTAATATAATACAAAGTCACATCTTTATCAATCTTATCAAGTTCCTTTTTAGCATCCTTAGAAAGCGAATATATTCTGTTATAAGTTAAGTCCTTAAGTGTGTACTTAAGAGGAAGGGTATTTATAGCCATATTTGCTATTATTACCAGCGCTATAACAGCAGTAAGTCCACCGACAGAGCTAAGAAGCTTAAGAAAACCGTGGCTCTTAAGTGTCCATCTCTTCTTCATAAGGATAAAACCAGCAGCATAGAGACAAACAGTTATAGCAGAAAAATAATAGAAAAATGCTGGCAGGTATATCTCTCCGTAAAGCATATATTCAAGATATGAATATATATCAAATACCTTGATAAATCTTGTAAGTAAATTAGCATGAGGACTAATCATACTAACAATACCAGGTATCATGACGCATACAATTAAGATAAAGAATGTAAGTACTGCTGCAATTACCTGATTCTCTGTAATAGATGAAAGAAGCATACCTATAGCTATACAAGTCATACCAAAGATAAAGAAACCAAGTATAGCCAGTATATTCTCGCCCCAAGGAACTGGTCCAAATATTGTTTGAATTAATGGGAATAGCAAAAATACTCCACATATAATTCCAAGAAGTGTTACAAGAGCAAGATATTTACCAAGTATTATCTTCCAGATAGGAACTGGAGATGTAAAAAGAAGCTGGTCAGTTTTAAGTCTGGCCTCCTCTGCAAATGTTCGCATACTAATAATTGGCAGAGAACATAAGAATATAAATATAACACCGCTTATAACATAAGAAACATAAGGATAACCAAGAATAAGTCCGTTAGCCCTAAAATATAATGCTCCAAAGAAAAGGTTTACAGCGAGAAAAACCCAGCCAAGCATGGAGCCGAAGAAAGTTTTTATCTCTTTTCTGTATATAGCTCTCATTCTTCCACCTTCCTTGTAAGCATAAGATATACATCTTCTAATGACATAGACTTAACATTAAGTTCAAGTATGGTATATCCTGATTTTTGACACGCAAGGGATAATTCCTCTCTAATATCGCAGTCCTTCTTAGATGTAACAAGAATCCTGCAGGAATCAGTATCCTCAGATATAAGCTTGTAATCATCAACATCAGAAATATTCTTTATAAAACTTTCTGCTCTTGAAGAATTACCTTTAAGAACAAGTTCTATCTCCTGAGTCTGATTATATTTATATAAAAGATCTTCAGAAGTATTAAGAGCAACAAGCTTACCATCAGAAATAATAATTATCTCATCACAAAGAGCCTCTGCCTCACTTAAAATATGTGTACTAACTATTACTGTATGGTCTTTTCCAAGTTTCTTAATAAGATTTCTAATATCAACAATCTGTTTAGGATCAAGACCTGATGAAGGCTCATCCAAGATAATATTCTTTGGATTACCAATAAGAGCCATAGCAAGACCAACTCTCTGCTTATAACCTTTTGAAAGAGCCTTAAGAAGATAATCTTCCACATCAACAATATCTGTAAGAGCCATAATTCGCTCTATCTCTTCTGCCCTATCTTTTTTCTTTTTAAATCCTTTGATTCCACAGGCAAAATCCAGATATTCATATACTGTCATATCAGGATAAAGTGGCGGGAATTCAGGAAGATATCCAATACTCTTCTTTGCAGCTATTGGATTTTTAAGCATAGAATATTCATCTACAGTAATCTCTCCCTTAGTTGGAGATATATAGCCCGTAATCATATTCATAGTTGTTGATTTACCAGCACCGTTAGGTCCAAGAAAACCGTAAATTCTATTATCTACAGCTTCAAAAGTTATGTTATCAACAACTGTTTTTTCTTCATAAACTTTCGAAAGATTAGTTACTTTTAACATTGTCCACCCTTTTTTATAAATACGCTTTAAAATCCTGACTATTTACAATCAAGTCGTAAGCAGCAGGATATTCATAACGTAGTCTGTTAATTACTTTCTTACAAAAACGAACTCTTTCTTCATAGTTGTACTTAAGAACATTCTTATGACCCCAAAGATGCGTAAACATATCCTGAAGTCCTATATCAGATGCTAATGGAAAGATAGACTTTATATTCTTTCCTCGCTTAGCAGCCATCATAGATATCATACGCTGCTCTGCAAATACCATACGATTAAGATTATCGCTTGAAGGAGCTGTTCCCTTCATAAAACGAATAGCTTCATTTGCATATTCATGAATAAAATCTATGTCATTAAAATATAACATAGCAGTATTACAAGGAAGCACACTCTTATCTAAATCACCTAGAAGTTCATATCCATCCTTATACTCAAATGCCAAAGGATCAGGATATATTTCATCAGTAATCTCTTCTCTATGGATTACTAATATGTCAGCATCTTTAGCATATTCTTCCATAGACTTCCAAACGATTAAATCAAGGTCAACCATACACATAGGTCTGTCTATAGCCTTTAAAGCATATAGCTTACCACCAGCCCAGTAAACTGTTGTATCTATATCATCGTCAACCTTAAGTTCTGATACTCCGCCTTCAAAAAGGGAAAGAAGCCCTTTCCCCTGAAAATAATCTAATGCAGGTTTATCTGCTATAAGCAAAGCTTTACCATTATATCTTTGCCAAACACATACAGATAATATAAGCGTAAGCAGTTCAAAATCCCGCATACTATATGTTTTTGTTTTTTTATTTTTTAGATATGGTTTAGACCATACTGAATAAAATCCGTCCATTATATTAAATTAAGACCGTAACCCATTCTTCCAATACCAAATACTTCATTAATCATCTTTTCAATGTCAGGGAAGGTATCATGACTTTCAATAACCATTCCGCTGGTATTAGACTCCAATCCCCTTCTATAACTTCCGCTCTTTTCATATTCATACTCATATTCATAAGCATATGAACCTGAAGTTCTATATGAAGACTGACCAAGGAATGAATATGTTCCAAGAGCCCTATATGATGTTTCTCCTAAGAAGTTATACGTTCCAAATGCTCTATAGGATGTCTCTCCTAAGAAGTTATAGGTTCCAAGAGCTCTATATGATGTCTCTCCTAAGAAGTTATACGTTCCAAATGCTCTATAGGATGTCTCTCCTAAGAAGTTATAAGTCCCAAATGCTCTATAGGATGTCTCACTTAGGAAGTTATAGGTTCCAAACGCTCTATAGGATGTCTCACTTAGGAAGTTATAGGTTCCAAAGGCTCTATAGGATGTCTCTCCTAAGAAGTTATATGTTCCAAATGCTCTATAGGATGTTTCGCTTAAAAAGTTATAAGTACCAAATCCTCTATAGGAACCAGTTTTAAATATATTATTAGAACCCCAAGGTCTATATGAGCTGGAATTAATCCATCTGTATGAACCATGGGCTCTAAATGAGCCATTATTAAATCCTTTTATACAAAGACCTGAAACCTTACCAAAAGAGGTTTTCTGGCCAGGTGATACTCTGTATAATACGTCTTCAATATCACCTTCATCATCATTAGTTCCCATAAAGCATACATTCTCAGGAATAGCCATAGGACAACCTATGTATGATGCCTCATACTTTTTATTGTTATGTATAATATAGAATTTTTTAACGTATAATTTGCAATTTACCGATGTGAAATGACCCCAGATTTTTATACCATGATAGTCTTTGCATAAATCTGCAGCTTCATTTACAGTGACATCAATCTTAAAGCCTCCCTCAGGAAGAGGATCTTCAAGCATCGAATTAATAGAACCATTCCAGACTGGATATAATGCAAACTGATTTCTGTCAGCATTATAATTAACCGAGCTAAAATAAGCATATCCAATATGCTGAATAGGTAAAGCATTTATTCTATTGTCATATTCGTTAACACCCTCATTAAGTTTGCGATAAAACGAATAGTTTTGTCTTACCTTCAAGGCCTATTTTCCCACTTTCGATAATTAATCTATTTTAGTTTATCGCATTAGTGTTTCATAATCAACCAAAAGCACCATAAAATAAGGGTTTTAATATCAAATAAGAGTTTTTAATTTGCAATTTTTAATATCTTCTTTCCAAAAGTCCTTTAAAGATCTTTTGTAGAACTGGCATATTATGCTTGAATTCATGGCACCATGGCCTACAATAAGGACATCTTTTCCCTCTTTTACAAGAGGATATGCCTTTTCCTCAAGAAACTCCCCAGTTCTAGCCATAAGATGTTCAAGACTTTCAGCTGTTTCAGGTGCCTTGTAGTTTTCAGGTTCCATAAATAAAGGCCTAATAGGATGATCTGGTTGTTCATAAACCCTTTGGGAACCTTCATAGTTACCAAAGCTCATCTCTTTAAGCCTTTCATCAAAATATATAGGGACATTTCTTCCTTCAAGAAGAATCTCGGCTGTCTCTTTAGCTCTTACTAAAGGGGAGCAAAAACAAATATCAAAATTAATATCAGCGTATTCTCTGGCAGCATCTCTTGCCATCTGCCTTCCCTCATCATTTAGAGGAATATCAATCTGTCCTTGTAGTTTGTATAGTACATTCCAGTCTGTTCTACCGTGTCTTATAACGTAAAGCATATATTACCTCTTATCTGTTAAGAAGAATAGTGCTACAGTTCCAACACCTGTATGAGAACCGATTACTGGTCCAATATAATTAATAAGCTGCGTCTCAAAGCCAAATCTTTCATGAACTTCGTTAGCAACAAATTTAGCATCTTCAAGGCAGTCGCTGTGGCTAATAAATACCTTTTGATCAACTTCTTTATAAGTACCGATTCTCTGTTCCATCATATCAACAAGAGAAGTTAAAGATTTCTTTCTGCCACGGCATTTGCCAATATTAACAAGCTTACCTTCATCATCTACGTGAAGAAGTGGCTTGATACCAACTACTGAACCAACAACAGCTGCCGACTTAGAAACACGGCCACCTCTGCAAAGATGGAATAAATCATCTACAGTAAAGAGATGTCCAATATTGCCTTTAAGATTCTCAAGTTCTCTTGCAGCATCTTCTATATTTTTACCTTCATCACGAAGCTTAACAGCAAAGTCAACTAATAAACCAACACCAAGAGATGCGCAAAGGGAATCAACTACTATAACCTTGCACTCAGGATGTTCTTCCTCGAATTCTCTTGCAGCATTGTTACCACTTTGAACAGTACCACTTATACCTGAAGAACCGCCAATATAAAGAATTCTTGTATAGTCCTTATATATCTTTTCAAATGTTTCCTTAGCCTGAGCTGGATTAATCTGAGAAGTTGTTGGAAGAGCACCTGCTCTTATCTTATCGTAAAACTCTTTATCACCAATTTTGTTATCTTTATTATATTCAACGCCGTCTATAAGACATGTTAACACCATGCATTCTACGTCATGTTCCTTAAGATAAGACTCAGGTAAATCTGATAAAGAATCTGTTACTATTTTAAATTCTGCCATTCATTTTCCCCTTCGGATTTCATAAACAATATTTATATAAATTTTAGCATTAGATAACCTAGTTTACAATACTAGATACGTTTTCTATAAACTAAACCAGAAACCGTGAAACAGGCATAAAATAAGCATGTAGCACATAGCCACATGCTTAATAATTAGTTCTTACCAGTACTTCCAAAACCACCTCTGTCAGGTGCATCAAGATGTTCAACTTCGTCAAATGTTATAGCTGGCTGATTTTCCATGATTCTAAACTGACATATTCTGTCATTAACATGAATTTCAGTATCTCTTACAGCAAGACAAGGCATAAACCACTGATCATTATCACCGCAGTATGTATAATCAATAACACCCATATGATTTGTCTGAATTATACCGAAGTTCTTAAATGTTGAACTTCTAGGAACTACATGGGCTTCATACCCCTTTGGAAGTTGCATACCAACACCAAGAGGAACTAAAGCAAACTCACCTTTTTTAAGACCAAAGTCCTTAGCTGCTCTAAGATCAATCCAATCTGATTTTCCATCTATATATCTAAGCTTTTCTATTTCGTCTGAAAAATATTTAATCTTAATCGTTTCCATTTTAAGAAACCTTTCTATATTTTTTAGTATCTCTTACTGTAATCTCCGCAGTGAAGTATTGGTGTAAGTATATCCGGTGAACCAAGTGTTCTCTTAACATCAATAACTTTCTGGTTCTTTGATCCCTTCCACATAAGGGTATTATCCTTCTCTTCTATCTTGAACTCACCATCAACAACTACATCAAGATAGTTAACGATTTCTTCTTCGTATATGTCTTTCCAGCAATAACCTGTATATAACCAGATAGTCTTGTCAGGATATTTTTCTCTAATCTCTTTTGCAAGAGCAAGAACACCATCTCTGTTAGCACTATGAAGTGGGTCACCACCAGAAAATGTTATTCCTGAAATATATGATTTATCTAACTGATCAAAAATTTCTTTTTTAGCTGCCTCGTCAAATGGAAGTCCACCATTAGGATCCCAGGTCATAGGATTCTGGCACTCTTTACAGCAGTGTGAGCATCCAGCAACCCAAAGAACAACTCTAAGACCATCGCCATTATTCATGTCGTCTTTTGTAATATTATGATATCTCATGATAAAGCCCCTCTTACTTTACTATTACATAGATTTTCTTTCAGCAATTTCTGCCATCTTGGCATCATTAAGTCTAGTATCACCATGTACTCTAGAGTAAGAAAGATAACCATTCATTCGATCTATCTTAGTAAGGTTACGGCTACCACAAACTGGACAAACATCCATCTCAAGCT
The DNA here is from genome assembly GCA_000687675.1 of Lachnospiraceae bacterium NC2008. GTDB lineage: Bacteria > Bacillota > Clostridia > Lachnospirales > Lachnospiraceae > NK4A136. The sequence goes on from JHWS01000002.1 coordinate 251,293, forward strand.
CTTCATGACCACAGTCGTCGCAGTAAGCAAGCGAAAGGTTAACACCTTCATAGAAACCATATTCCATAGCACGTCTGATTAATGTCTTAACAGCTTCTGTATTGTAATCGATAGGATATTTTACATACTGAATCTTTCCACCGTTGCAAAGTTCCCAGAATCTTCCTTCAAGATCCTGTTTCTGAATAGGTGTTATATCCTCTGTAACATGACAGTGGAATGAATTTGAAACATATTCTCTATCAGATACACCTTCGATTATGCCGTATTTCTTTCTAAACTGCTTAACCTGAAGACCGCAAAGGTTCTCAGCTGGAGTTCCATATATAGCATAAAGATTATGATCTTCTTCCTTGAACTTATTAACCATATCATTGATATGCTGCATAACTTCAAGAGCGAACTTGCCATCTTCTACAAGAGACTTACCATTGTAAAGCATCTGAAGTTCATTAAGAGCAGTAATACCAAATGATGCAGTTGCAGCCTTAAGAAGAGGCTTAATCTTATCTGTAAGCTTAAGATTACCGTAGAGGAAACCTCCTTCACAGTAAGCAAGTGGATTAGTAGATGCTCTCATCTCACCAAGATAAGCATATGTTCTAATATGAAGCTGTCTAATTAACTGGAGATAGTAATCAAGAACTTCATAGAAGTCTCTGCTCTCCTGTCTAGACTTAGCAAGAATCATAGGTAAATGTAAAGAAACAGCACCTATATTAAATCTACCTACAAAGATTGGTGTATCCTTATCATCTGCTGGATACATACCACCTCTTTCATACCAAGGTGAAAGGAAGGCTCTACATCCCATAGGTGATATAACCTTACCGTACTGCTTGTACATACTAGCTATATAACCCTTACCTGTAAGTGAAAGCCAGTCAGGATACATAGTCTTAGCTGAACACTCAACACCTGCAAGGAATACATCTTCAAGTTCCTTACCTGGTCCGTGAAGATTCTCATCATATAAGAATACAATCTTAGGGAAAAGAACTGGCTTCTTATGTTCTGACTTACCCTGACCAACACGTCTTACATTGAGCATATTGATAGTAGCCATCTTTTCAAAACGTCCCTTACCAATACCTGCTGTAACAGTGATAAATGGATAGTCACCTCTACTTGAAGCAACAGTATTAAACTTATATTCCCATCCCTGGAAGCCCTGCTGGAATTCTTTCTCAACATCAGCTGTAGCCTGCTTCTCACAAAGCTCATCAGATATTCCAAGGTTCTTATATTTCTCTATATATTTCTTGTATGATTTTTCAGCGTATGGAGCTAAGATCTTATCAACTTCAGGAACTGTGAAACCACCATACTGCTGTGAAGCTGCTGAAAGAACAATATCACCAATAACGTCAAATGCTACGTCAAGTGTTTTAGGCTCGTTATACCAGATATTACCCATCTCAAAACCGCCCTTAAGTACCTTTTCAACATTGAAAAGACAGCAGTTCATAGTATCTCTTCTTGCAGACATATCGTGGATATAGATATAACCATCTCTTGCTGCCTGAAGTTCTTCAGTTGTAAGGAAGAATTTCTGATAAAGTTCTTTATTGAACTGGTTAAAGATAAGACTTCTCTTAGTAGAAACTAAAGCAGAGTCTGTGTTGGCATTCTCCTTATCACCAACATACATGATAGACTGACTCTTCTTATAAACGTCATCCATCATACGTACGAAATCCTGCTTGTAGTTACGATAATCTCTATAGCTCTTAGCAACAACAGGCTTAACCTGTTCAAGAGCACTTTCAACTATATTATGCATTGTAGGGATTGGGATTCTATCTACTCCCATCTCATCTACTGTATCTATAACATATTTGCAGATTGTTTCTTTTTCTGCGTCAGTAAATTCTGTAAGAGCTCTGTATGCTGACTTTCCTACAGCATTGATAACCTTCTGAACATTAAACTCTTCAAGACAGTTGTCTTTTTTTACTACTTTTACCGGTAATTTTGTCTTAAACTTTTCCCCGTAATTTACTTCACCCATTTTAAACTTTCATCCTTTCAGCAATACATCATATAGTTTTTAATAAAAAACATTGCCACAATATCTTGTGGCAATGTTAATTATAGAAAAAGTAAAATTCTCTGTCAATATATTATTATGTAAATCAAAATTATATTTTTAAAATTCTTTATTTATAAGGCTTTCAGCCCATAAATTATAATTTCTTCTATTCAGAAAGCATATAAATCTGGCCTATGTAATCATGATAAGCTGTGCGTATATCTTGTGGCGCTGTAATTTTAGCCCTATGACCAAGTCCAGCCAGATAACCATAGAACTGACCTGAACAGGCAACAGATACTGTAACAGTAAATGTTGTATCTGATTTTTTGGCAATCATGGCATCCTTACCGAATCTATCTATAATTACACCAATAAGTTCATTGTTACATTCAAGGGTAACCTTCCTAACTTCACCGCCAAACATACCAAACACACCATTGGTATAAGCAGCTATATCAAACTTATCAAATAGTTCACTATATGTACGATTATTATCTGTTTCGTCAATAGACTTCATTCTATCAACTCTATAATGCTTGATGATTCCAACCTTCTCATCAACACCTACAAGATAATAATTCTCATTAGCCCATACAAGATAATAAGGGCTTACATGATAGAGCTGGCCATTCTTCTTAGGAGAGAGCTCCTTCTTAGTTGTATATTCATAGTACTGGAATGTAACTGCCTTATCTTCATTAATCGCATGATGGAGTTTATCTACACTATAAAATACAGTTTCATTTTCAGATTTAACCCTGTTTGTAACATAAACAGTTCTAGAAAGCTGTCTGGCTTCATGAATATCAGTAAGATTTTCTAACTTCTTAATTAAATCTCTGGACTTCTTTGCTGATAAGAATCTTGATGCCTGAACCATATCAACAAGCATCTTAAGTTCAGCCAGTTCAAATTCTCTGGACATTAAAAAATATCCACCGCTAGTTCTTGAAGAGTTATAACCTATATCAAGCCCAAAATCTTTTAAAGCCTCAATATCAGTATATATACTCTTTCTTTCAGCCTTGATATCATAACTACCAAGCTGTTTTATTAGTTCTACAGTGGATATTGGATGATCTTCATCCGTTTGTTCATATAATATTTTAGAAATATAAAGAAGCTTAAGCTTCTGATTTTCTGACTTTGCCATAATTAAGCCTTAGCATCATCATTTACAGTTTCAGTAACCGCCTGCGCAGCTGCTTTGCTATCTTTAGCCTTTCTAGTCTTAACTCCAATAAGGAAAGCTATAACTATAACAGCAATAAACACTACATATACAAGAAGATATGATGCAAATGTGTTTAAAAATGCAATAAAGTTGTCCATAATTCCTCCATTTAATACCCTTTTATCAGGTCCAAACTAATTTACATAATTTTAACATTGGTCTAAATTATCGTCAAGAAGTTCAGAGCCATCTGCAGCGCTTGTAGCAAGGAAATCACATCTTTCATTAAGTGGATGACCATTATGTCCCTTAACCCATTTGAAGGTTACATTATGAGGTTTCATAGCCTCAAGGAGTCTCTTCCATAAGTCAACATTCTTAACTGGTTCATTCTTACCACGCTTCCAGCCTTTTTTTATCCAGCCTTCTACCCAATGCTGGTTAAATGCATCTGTTACATACTTTGAATCAGAAACAAGGGTAACATTGCAAGGTTTTGTAAGAGCTTCAAGACCAACTATAACCGCCATAAGTTCCATTCTGTTATTAGTAGTTTTCTTATAGCCAGCACTTAATTCTTTTTCATGAAGTTGTCCCTTTGAATCAATAAATTGAAGTACTGTGCCGTATCCACCTGGTCCATCAGGGTTACCTCTTGCAGCGCCATCTGTATATATTGTTATATCCATAATATTCTCCTATACAAGTTTCCAATCGCCGTTTTGGCTAAATATTTCTGCCATCTTCTTGGCATTGTCAGTAATATCAGAGCCAAAGCCAAGACTTCTAAGAAGCTCTATAGCATTGCGGCTTGTAGCCTTTCCTTTATTAAGCTTGTAGTTAAATGTTATATCACCATCACTTATATCCTCTTCAAAGTGATAGTTATTATATTTATCTTCTAATAAAGAAGTAAGCTCTATATCATGTGTTGCAGCATAGCAACTAATATTATTAGACTCGAAGTATTTAAGTATCTGACTTGATGCTGCTATACGTTCAACAGTGTTGGTTCCTCTAAGAACTTCATCTACAAAGGCTATAATACTGCCTTTAACCATATCTTTAGCTTCTAGTATACGCTTTATAGCCTTAATCTCAGCCATATAATATGAATCACCTTTTAATAGGTTATCACTAAGGGACATGGACGAATAAACATATAAATCTTTAGATGAAAATGTATCTGCACAAACAGTAACTATAGTTTGCCCCATTATTATGCCAAGGGCTACTGTTCTAAGGAAGGTTGATTTACCTGAGGCATTGGAACCTGTAAGAAGCATACAAGAACCTGCATCAAAGGAGTTCTTTACTGGATTTTCAATATATGGATGATACATATTTTTAGCTTTGATACCAATGCTGCCCTCCTCGTATGCCGGCTTACACCATGCATCAAGAGCTTCTCTATATGAACCAATTGCAATAATAGAATCAAAATATCCAAGATTACCTATTAATCTATCAACATCATCATATGATGCATCCAGATTCTTAATCATCTTATTAAACATAATAAGATCAAAGTGGGTAAGCATATTAAAGTAGTCTCTTAAAAATGAGAATATGCTTTGTCCTCCATAGGCCGATGCAAATACAAAACCACTTTTCTTTGCAAACGGCTTAAGAGCCTGGGTAGCATTTTCCACAAGATTTATACGATTAGAAAGTGCCTGGCTTTCCTTAAAATCATCTTTATATCCAGTTATATTTTTTCCTGCCTTATATAATCCCATTACATATTTAAGAGAGTTCATATAAGGAAGAATCTCACTTTTTATTCTGTAATAAGAAAGAATATTATAAGATATAGCTGCTATTACTAATATGATACCTATACCTGTAGAAATAAATATCATAGCAATAGAAACTATAAGAAATAATAGACTGAATATATGTGTGCCACTCTTACATTTATCAGCTATTGAAGAGGTGTAGTCAAGATGGTCATATATAGAATTATTGTCGTACTTACCTATGCCAGCTAATTCTTCCTGTATCTTAACCCTAATATCCTGACGGCTATTATCAGCCATAAAACAAATATCATTATCAAGACCTACTCTATCTTCATTATTATGAATAGGTTTTCTAAGCATATAATAAAGATACTCTTCACCGCAGGATGACTGAGTACTATTAAGCATAGTAAACAACCTGTCCATATCAAGATCATGCCAGGTTATATCATCTATAAGTACACTATTATCATTATGTTTATTAAGATATCCCTTTAGGCCATCAAATCTAAGTGGGGATACCTTTTTCTTATTAATACGTCCGTAAGAAGTTTTTATTCTTTTAAGAATCTTATTTCTCTTTTCTTTCTTCTCTCTTATTCCAAGAAGGGTAAGAATAATCACGAAAAATAATACAACTCCAAGGACAATTAAGCTTTTTTCTTCGTTAGTCATGTATATACCTAATTATTTAGCTGACTTAAAATCAGGTCCAAAGCTTTCAGGAAGAAGTTCTTCTAATGAATATGTTTTATAATCATCCTGATTTTTAGCCACAATAATTACAAGATCACCAGGATTAGAGAATTCTCTAAGAACCTGTCTGCATACGCCGCAAGGATAAGCGTAAGTCATATCCCCGTCTTTTACACCACCTACTATAGCTATAGCCTTAATAAGTCTCTCCCCCTCTGAAACAGCCTTGAATATGGCAGTTCTTTCAGCGCAGTTAGTAGCACCGTAGGAAGCATTTTCAACGTTGCAGCCTCTGTAAACAGAGTCATCTTCTGTAATAAGCGCTGCACCAACCATAAACTGGGAATATGGTGCGTAAGCATGATTTCTAGCATGCAAAGCTTCATTAATAAGTTGTTTGATAGTATCTTCTTTAATCATAAAGTTAGTATAACACAGATTTTATTTGAAGTACCATCTCATATTTGCTACAATGTCATCATGATTAAAGTAGATAAGGTAAGCTTTGCTTACAGCAAAAAAAACGTATTAAACGATATTTCATTTGAAGTAAAACCTGGAACATGCGTGGGTATAATAGGGGCAAACGGATGTGGTAAGTCAACTCTCTTATCACTTATAACTGGTTCTTTTAAACCTAAGTCTGGAAAAATAACAATCAATTCTGATGTTAATCTGGGATATGTACCTCAGGAAAATCCACTTCTTCCTGATCTTTCCGCATATGACAATCTCTTACTTTGGTATAAGGGTTCTAAAAAACAGCTTAATGAAGAACTTAGGAATGAGTTAGTTTCTATGCTTGGCATCGATAACTTTTTAAAGAAGCCTGTTAAAAAGCTTTCAGGTGGTATGAAAAAAAGAGTATCTCTTGCTATAGCTCTTATTAACGAGCCAACAGTTCTTATTATGGATGAACCTTCAGCTGCTCTTGATTTACCATGTAAAAGTGATATGCATATGTACCTTAGAAAGTTCATTTCTCTTGGCAGAAGCGTAATTATCACAACCCATGATGAAGATGAGCTTGACCTTTGTGATGTTCTTTACTGTATTAAGGATACTCACTTAGTAAAAGTAGATAATAAACTTCGCGGTGATGATCTTGTCAAGTTTCTCTAAAATCAAATTCACAAAAAAGCGAATAATAATTAGTTCTATAGCATTTGTCCTATTACTAGTATCCTATATTCTGCTTTTTACCAATCTCATCATTACTGATAGAGAAAGGATGCTATTTGATATTTCAAGGACCAGGCTGTTTGATGAAGTTTATGACATGTACAGTCATAAGGACGCCAAGCATTTTGAACTAACAATGGTTCTTGATGACATATCATCAGATGTAGACATATTAACTGCTTTAAAAGGTTTGAACCTAAGTATTGAAGGCAATGCCAGCCTCCACCATAATAAAGCAACCCTTGAAGGTCAGCTAAATTACAACACATTTAATTTATCAGAGATGGGACTTTATTATAAGGGAACAAGTTTTGCCTTTAAGGTTCCTGGCTTATTAGACAGATATCTTCTACTAGATTTAAGAGATTTTATAGATAAGGATTCAGATTTATCAGAGTATTTTTCCAAGATAACAGGTAAATCCGATTATACTTTTCTAGATATTTTAAAGGCTGTATATAGAAGAACTACTGTAAAAAAAGTTTCCAGCAAGGCCTACTATGATATTAATGGTATCTCAACCAAGTGTACCAAGTATGATATTCATACTAACCTTGGTTTTACCAAATTCGATTTGTATGCCTATGTGGCAAAGAATCATAAATCCCTTGTATTTGTATCTAAAGATGATTTATACAAATGCACTATATACAACGATGGAGAAGGATATTCATTTACTTTAGAAGGCAGTATAGACGCCCTCTCTCACGAAACATATTTAAAGGTAAATGGATATATTTCAATTTCCGATACAGATTCTTCTTCATTTGATTTCCCAGAAGGTAAGTACTACAACCTTATTGAAATCAAAGATAATTATAACGTAATTATTAAAGCAATAAAGAAAAAGGTTAAAGAAACAGACCTATATAAGCTATATCAACAAATTAGAAACTAATGACAAAACTTAGATTATTTCTTTACACATTAAAAAATTATATAAAACTTACACCACTTGCTCTGCTTGCTACTATTATTCCTTTATTAATAGTAGGAACCCTCTTTTGGTACACTTCTGCCAATCTATATGAGGAAAATGAGATCCAGGCAGTTAATGTTGGTGTTGTAACAGAAGATATTAAGGATTCATGGTATAACAAGGCAGTTAAATATCTTGGAAACATGGACTCTACTGAAAATACTGTAAACTTCATTAAATACGAAAATATGGATCAGGCCTATGAAGCTATGGAAACAAGTGAGATTATGGCCATCATCTATCTTCCTGAAAATGTTGTTAACGGTATCTTATATGGAGAGAATATTCCAGCTAAGATAATATTCCCTAAGAATATTAACCTTGGAACTATTACCCTTAGCGAACTTACTAAATCTGCTGCTGAGTTCTTATCAGCTGCACAGGCTGGTACATATACTACTGGTGATTTATTTGAAGAGGCAGACAGATACGATATAGTTTCATCTGCATTTGATATGGTTGATATTATCAACTTTTCATATGTTCTTTCCAGAGAAAAAATCTATCATAAAAATAGTACTGATTTAACTTCTAATATTAATCAGACAGTATTCTATGCTGGTTCAGCTATTATGCTTCTACTTCTCTTTATTGGAGTTTCTTATAATAAGGTACTTAGAAATGAAGATAAGGCATTTACCAGCTTGCTTAGACTATACAAAATCTCACCTGCATATGTAATATTCTGCAAGTTAGTTGGATTTACAATTATTCTTTCAGTTATATGTTCAGGTTTTGTATTTGCAGCTTCGAAGTATCTTAAAGGTAGTGATAAGTTCAACATTCATTTTAATCTTCCAGTTGTTCTTATTGTTACACTTCTTACACTGCTTATTGCAGCTCAGTGTTTATTTATCTTCTCATTATCAGAGAAGATATCATCATGTATACTTGCTATGTTTATATATGGCTGTCTTATGACTATACTTAGCGGTGCTATTATTCCAAAGGTATTCTTCCCTAGGACTCTTGAGACATTTGGTTCACACCTTCCAACAGCCTATATGCATGATGCACTGCTTCATATTATGACTGGTAACCCTCTAAAGAAGGGTCTGATTATTATGCTTGCCGTTTATGTTGCAGGCTTTACATTGGTAACAATAATAATTAACACAATTAAGGCAAGGAGGGCTAACTAATGAGACTTACTAGATTACTACTCCTGGTACTTAAAGATTATATTAAAAGACCATTTATGTGGTTTATCCTACTTTCTATTCCACTTATCTGCCTTGGTATTACTCTTAGTAAAACAAGTATAGATGAGCATGATATTTTAGTTGGATATTACATCGAAGAGGCAGAAGGTAATTTGCCAGAGTCAATGGATAGGGTTAGAGAAAACTTAGCTAACTACGATGGTATCTTTGCTTTTGTTGAATATACAGATAAAGAAGCATTAATTAAAGATATACAAAAAAGCAACCTTGAATGCGCTTATGTTTTTAATGATGACCTTGTATATAACATGCTTAAAGGTGACAGAGACGAGATCATAGACCTTTATGTATCACCTGAAACAACTATGGATGATGTAATTAATGAAACATTATTCTCTATTATCTTCCCTGTAATTTCAGAGAAGCACCTTGAGAAATACCTTACAGATAACTCTGATATTAGGGATTTATTCAAAGATGGAGTTTATACTCTTGAAGATATCGATAGCCTTTACAATATGTACTATTCTGATGGCTCTACATTTAGATTTGACTACGAAGGTCAGCCAGATTCTTTCAAGATTACACCTTCTTCTATCTTATTATCACCAATTAATGGTATTATCGCTATTATGATACTTCTTACATCATTCTGTGGTGCATTAGTATTCTACAAAGATAGTGATAATCCTATCTTTAGAATATGGAAGGTACGTATAGCTTATATTACTATCCCATCCCTTCTCTCATTCCTTAGTGGTGCTGTATCAATTGTATTTATTTCAGGTGAGGCATTTGCTAACCCATTCAGTCAAATTGGTAAGTTATTCTTATACACACTTATGTGTATCATATTTGTATGCCTAATAAGCATCGTAATTAAGTCAGAAACCATGTTTGCAGCCTTTATACCAATCTTCTTACTTGGCTGCCTGGTATTCTCACCAATATTCATTGATGTGGCTCTGTTTTCACCAGTATTAAAACCAGTGTCATATCTCTTCCTGCCATACTACTATCTAATAATGTAGTTCCGGCCTCTGCTTCCTACACATCTTTATCCACGCCCGGCCTACGCCTATACCTCTCGCATATTTCGCCTGTGACATGCGCACCCTTATTTTTCTAATGCCCCGCAAATTTCCCTAAACTAAAATTTCCGCGTCAAACTCGCTGCAGCTGCAAACTAAGTCCTACACCTGTTCTCGGGCGCATTTGGACAAACCGATGTAAAACCCGCGTTTCTTTCGTAGGAAAATGTTCATTCCGCGCTTTATATAGTTAACCCCTACCTCAGAGTGAATGAGTCACCAAGCGCGGAATACATTTTCCAGAAAGAAAAAGCGCCGGTTTTACACGGTGAAGTCTAACCAGCGCCCGATGGGCAGGTGCAGGTCTTAGTAAGCAGCTTTGCTCAAACAATGACAACGGAAATTTTAAGGGAAATTTGTTAGGGGCAAAGAAAAATATAGGGGCTTGTCAATGGCTTATATGCGAGAGGTATAGGCTTAGGCAGGGCGTACGAAAAAAGCGTACTGTAGTTAAACAGTACGCTTTGAGTTAGGTTTAGGTTGTGGTAGGGATTTACTTACTCCACTGTGCGTCATCATTTTCAGGTTTAGCATCACGCAGCATAAGGTCTTTAACAGCCTGCTTACATGGCTTATCTGAGAAGAGAATCTCATTAACCTGCTCAACTATAGGCATCTCTACATTATATTTCTTAGCAAGGGCAATTGCTGCCTTAGCTGAGTAGATACCTTCAACTACCATCTTAACTTCTTCCGTAGCTTCCTTCATAGTCTTACCCTGACCCATAAGCATACCAGCTTTTCTATTACGAGAATGCTGGCTGGCACAAGTAACAATAAGATCACCGATACCAGAAAGTCCTGAGAATGTTTCAGGTCTGCCGCCCATAAGAACGCCAAGACGCTTAATTTCAGCAATACCTCTTGTAATAAGAGCTGCCTTTGTATTATCACCATATCCAAGTCCATCAGCCATACCAGCTGCAAGAGCTACAACGTTCTTAAGTGCAGCACCAATTTCGATACCAAGGATATCTGATGATACATAAACACGGAATACTTCTGAAGAGAATACCTTCTGAATAAAGTAAGCTGTTTCTTTATCCTTAGCACCAACGAGAATAGTTGTTGGAAGACCACGGCCTACTTCTTCTGCATGAGAAGGTCCAGAGAGAACTGCTACATTAGCCTGTGGAATCTCTTCTTCTATAATCTGTGAAAGAGTCATAAGAGTTGTCTCTTCAATACCCTTTGCTACATTAACAATAATCTGATCTTTCTTTATTATATCCTTAAGACTATGTGCTGTTGATCTTGTGAATACTGAAGGAACTGCAAGAACGATAATATCTTTATTATCAGTAGCTTCTTTTACATCCTTAGTGAATACCATAGTATCTGGAAGTTTAACTCCAGGAAGCTTATCAACATGCTCTCTCTTTTCGTTAAGCATATCGATTTCAGATTCAATTGCCGACCAAACAGTTACACCATGTCCGTTATTACATAAAAGTATACCAAGTGCTGTACCCCAGCTACCTGCCCCAATAATACCTACGTTTGCCATAATGTTACTACCATTCCTTTCAATAACTAATTATTGTTCAGACTTTTTCTTTCCAAGATAGGTTTTTCTCTCACAACCATCAAGGAGTCTCTTAATATTGGCTCTGTGTCTGAATATAGCCATAAAACTAATTATAAATGTAAGAATACAAATTTCAACTGTTACTGCAGTTGTTAATCCTGCAAAGAAGCTCCATCCAAATATTGCCATAATAACCATCTGAACGAAGAATCCAAAAAGTAAAAGAATTGATGCAAGTGATACATAGTGTGTTAATGCAAATGTTCCAAAGAAGATTACAAAATCAATAGGAACAAATATCCAATGATAACCAAGTATCATACCACCTGAAGCTGCAATACCCTTTCCGCCCTTAAACTTAAGATAGAACGGGAAATTGTGTCCAAGTACTGCACCAAGACCTGTATAAAGTTTTAATAAATAAATCATATCCCCATACTTATCATTAAGGGGTGTATTTGCAATAATTATTCCTGTGAGTGCTACAGGTATAATAGTTTTGAACAAGTCTACAAGAAAAACGATAAGACCGGCTTTCTTACCAAGTACTCTAAGCGTGTTGGTTGTACCAGCATTGCCACTTCCGTACTCTCTAATATCAATACCTTTTATCCTTCCTAAAATGTATGATGTTTGAATAAGGCCAAACATATAACCTATTAATAGGCATACGACCCTGATCATTTTACTTATCTTCCTTCCTCTCTCTTATTATAAATCTAAGAGGTGTACCCATAAATCCAAAGGCATCTCTTATCTTATTTTCAATGTATCTGGTGTAAGAGAAATGCATGAGCTGCTTATCATTTACAAATATTACAAATGTTGGTGGCTTTACGCTTGCCTGTGTAATATAGAAAAGCTTAAGTCTCTTACCCTTATCTGTAGGTGGCTGCTGAAGTGATACAGCCTCAGTCATAATCTCATTAAGGACACCAGTCTGAACTCTAAGTGAATGATTCTCCACAACAGTGTCAATCATATCATAAAGCTTTACAAGTCTCTGACCAGTCTCAGCAGATACATACATAATCTGAGCATATGGCATAAAGGAAAGAATCTCTCTAATCTTCTTACTATGCTCATTCATAGTCTTATCGTTCTTTTCAATAAGGTCCCACTTATTTACAACGATAATCATGCCCTTGCCTCTGTCGTGGGCTATACCGGCAATCTTCGCATCCTGCTCTGTAACGCCTTCAGAAGCATCTATAACCAGAAGAACTACGTCAGCTCTTTCAACTGCAGAAACAGTTCTGACAATCATATATTTCTCAAGTTCTTCCTTAATCTTATTCTTACGTCTAAGTCCAGCAGTATCTATGAATACATACTCTTTGCCGTTGTGTTTTACTGGCGTATCAATAGCATCTCTTGTTGTACCAGCTATATCAGATACGATAACTCTATTCTCACCAATAAGTTTATTTATAATAGAAGACTTACCAACATTAGGCTTACCAACTATTGCTATTCTAGGTCTGTCATCATCTTCATCTTCACTTCCGCCCTCTGGGAAATGCTTGATTACTTCATCAAGAAGGTCACCTATACCAAGTCTGTTAGCAGCTGAGATAGCAAATGGTTCACCAATACCTAGATTGTAGAACTCATATACATCAGCCATAGCCTTCTTAAAGTCATCTACCTTATTAACAGTAAGTACTACTGGCTTATGACTTCTTCTAAGCATATCGCAAACCTTAGCATCTGAATCTGTAAGGCCCTGCTTAACATCAGTCATAAAAAGAATAACATCAGCTGTATCGATAGCTATCTGAGCCTGTTCTCTCATCTGAGAAAGGATAATATCCTTAGAATCAGGTTCAATACCGCCTGTATCAATAAGAGTAAAGTTCTTATCGAGCCAGCTAACATCTGTATATAATCTATCTCTTGTAATACCTGGAGTATCTTTTACGATAGCAAGATTAGTTCCTGCCAAAGCATTGAAAAGTGTTGATTTGCCTACATTAGGTCTGCCCACAACTGCAACTATGGGTTTTGATTTTCTACTCATTATTTCCTCGCATTCTAAGCATTAAGCACTTTTTCCAAAAAATCCATACCACTAGATTTTACTATTGTTACTGGTACATGTAAAGCATTACTAACCTCTGCTACTGTAACATCATCTAGGAAGATATCGTCGCTTATTCTTACCATGTTTTCAGAAAGAAGAAGGGTCTTTCCTATTGATTTGTCCTTAAGCTGAGCCATAATATCTCCGCCAGTTAGAAGCCCTGTAACTGTAATCATCTCTCCATAGAAGTCATTTCTTATGCCATAAACATTAATCTTCACACCTGGAAATGCCTCTTCAATCTCTTTGCACATCATAGTCATATGATCTTTATCAAGAAGACCAACCGCTACAGAAACTTCCCCTTTATTATAAGGAGATTTCTTCTTATCTTTAATGGCATCTCTAATTTCGTTTTCAAAGCACCTTACCATACCTACACCATTTTCATACTGGAGGTAGCCATCGTAAGTTTCCTCAGCTGGCATATCAAGACCTGCCTTAATATACCATTCATCAGAAGCATGTACGAAATGATAAGGTCCTTCTTTTATAGCTCTCTTTTGATACTTCTCAATAATTCTTATAACATCTAAGGCGTCTTCCTTAGTAAATGGCTCTAATGGATAAAGCCCATCTCTAAACTTTGAAAGACCAACTGGAACTACTGAAACGCTTTCAAGCACCGGATAATATTTATATAACTTTTCAAGAGTATCTTCAAGTTCTTTGCCGTCATTAATTCCTTTACATAGAACTATCTGACCATTCATAGTAATACCAGCTTCATAAAACCTGTCTACCTTTTTAAGAGCCTCTCCTGCAAAACGATTCCCAAGCATCTTACATCTAAGTTCAGGGTTCATGGTCTGGAAAGATATATTAATTGGTTCAAGTCTGTACTTAATCATACGGTCTATATCATGATCTGACAGGTGGGTAAGGGTTATATAGTTACCCTGTAAAAAAGAAAGTCTTGAATCATCATCCTTAAAGTACATAGCATCACGCATGCCCTTAGGATTCTGGTCTATAAAACAAAATATACAGTGGTTATAGCAGGACCTGTAATCATCCATAAGCCCGTTCTCAAACTCAAGGCCAAGAGGCTCTGCCATATCCTTATCAATTTCAAGTACCCATTCTTCACCATCAGGTTTCTTAACAAGAACTTCTATATAATCATCCTGACATAGATATTCATAATCAAAGATATCTTCTATCTCAGTATCATTTATTTTAAGAATCTCATCGCCAACTTCGATATTCATCTCCTCAGCAATAGAGCCTTCTTCTACTTTTTTAACAATGTGTCTTTGTTTCTTCATATTCATCTCCGTTACCTGTCTATTTTACAAGGATTTACTTGACGTGTCATTACCTAAAGTGATTAAATAGGTGTGTATTTATTTTAGATAAGAAGGAGTCAGATTATGCCTGAACTTAAAAAGATTGAAAAAGCCATGCCTGTTGCGCCTTTAAAGATTATTGCTATGAAAAGCGCTCAGACTTTAGGTGATAACATCAACAGATATCTTGTTGAATTTAGAAAAGATACAAAGAATGCTTACAAATCTGATAAAGCATTTGAAAGTTATACATGTGATAACTACTTATTAGATGCTATCACACCAAGATTTAACTCTGGTGAAGCAAAAGGTGAGCTTCTTGAATCAGTTCGTGGTACAGACTTATATATTATAGTAGATGTTACTAACCACTCTATCGAATATGAGATGCATGGTTATACTAACTACATGTCACCTGACGACCACTATCAGGATCTTAAGAGACTTATAGCAGCCTGCAACGGTAAAGCTCATAGAATCAACGTTATTATGCCATTCTTATATGAAGGAAGACAGCATAAGCGTTCAGGAAGAGAATCTCTTGACTGTGCATATGCATTAAAAGAGCTTTCAGATATGGGCGTTGAAAACTTTATAACATTCGATGCACATGATCCCAGAGTACAGAATTCTACTCCACTTCATGGTTTTGATAACTTTAGTCCTAGTTACCAGTTTACTAAGGTTCTTCTTAATCAGGTTCGTGACCTTATAATCGATAAGGACCACACGATCGTTATCTCACCTGATGAAGGTGCCCTTGACCGAGCTGTATACTTCTCTACAGTACTTGGTGTTAATACTGGTATGTTCTATAAGAGACGTGATTATACTAAGATTGTTAATGGTAAGAACCCTATCGTTGCTCACGAATTCCTTGGTGAAAAGATTGACGGTATGGACGTTATTATCATAGATGATATGATATCTTCTGGTGAAAGTATGCTTGATACATCAAAGCAGCTTAAGAAGATGAATGCTAACAGAGTATTCGTTTGTACAACATTCGGACTCTTTACAAATGGTCTTGATTTATTCGATAAGGCTCACGAAGAAGGATATCTTGATTACGTTATTACAACTAACCTTACATACCTTCCAAAAGAATTTACAAATAGACCATATCTCCTTGTTGCAGATATGAGTAAGTTCTTAGCACAGATAATTGATTTCTCTAATCATGACGTATCACTTTCTAACGTGCTTACACCTACTACTAAGATTCATGAAATCGTTGAGAAATACAATGCTAGAACCCTTCACGAAGATGATGTTTAAATAAAGTTAAAAAACCTGCCTGATGGCAGGTTTTTTTATTATAATTTCTTAGATAAATAATTTAGAAGATCTTCTCTTGTTGTAGATTTAAGCACATAACCTTCTGGTTTAAGTTCCATAACTCTTGTTACAGCTTCTTTAGTTCCATTACCTGTAAGGAATATAACAGGTATATTGGATGTTGCCTCCTCTTCTCTAAGCATCTGAAGAACCTGAGGACCATCTACAACAGGCATCTCGTAATCAAGAAGTATAAGATTAACCGGATTCTTAAGAAGAAATGTTATAGCATGCATACCTGAAGTAACCACATCAGTCTTATATGTATCTTTAATCCACTCTCTTACCATACTTGCATAAGATGGGTCATCATCAATAATAAGAATTCTTTTTTTATCTCCAGTTACAACTGGCCTTGCCATAGCAACATTCATCTCATTAACAAGATTCTTAATATCAACTGGTCTGTCAAGCCATACAAAATCATCTGCTCCATATCGACCATTCATTATATCTTTGCGGTCTTTTTTCTCCCCAAGAATAACCATATTTTTACCATATGTATTTATCTTGGCGCATACCTTAGCGAATTTTTCAATCTTAGCTATATCGCTGGCAATATCATTTGGAAGATAAAATAAAAACAAATTAGCCTGAGGTGCTAACCCTCCCACCTGGTCAAATGTATCATTTACAAGTACAGTATTAAATCCCTCTTCCTGAAGATTCCTTTCTATTCCTTTTACTACAACACTATACTGATATGTAAGAATTATAATCAGTTTAGTTTTTCCGTCAGACATGACTTCTCCTCCTTTTATATATACCTTGCTATTAATCTAAGCCTTTAATTACAGCCCTTTCTGCATTTCTTTGAATATCCCTGTCAAAAGAAAGCATCGGTATTATATCTTTTCCCTTTAACCTTCTATCTATATAATTTCTGGTTAGTTTATTTTAGCCCAAGTTACTCCAAAAAGATACTCAGTAACTTTTGCGCCATAGTAAGACCATCCCATAACATTGTAAATGCAAATAAAGTTTATTCTTCCACCAATGTTTAAGATGAGACACCTGGAAAAATCCACTTATTAAACTACATATAAGTCCGGTTCCAATTAGTAAAACAAGTCCAACTGAGCCCCATGCATAGGAATTAACTATATCATTAATCTTAACTATAGTCGTCATTAATCTCTTCCTTCACTAAAAACTCAATCTTCATTTAAAATATTAAGCATACCTTCATAGTCAAACTGTCCTGCCTTAGCCACAAGTTCATCAAACTTAGTCTTTTCTTTATCAGGAATCTTATATCCTTCAACTTCTTTGAAAATCTCTGAAATTGAATCACAGTCCATATTTTCTGCTGACTCTTTAAGGCCTTCATATACGCTTTCCATAAGAAAATCATCAGCAAGTGGCATATCATCATTAGCTTCTTCATTATCTGATAATGCCTCTTTGAATTCCTGACCTATAGCTTTATATTCATCCATAAAGATGCTATGGTTCTTAGTTATAAATTCAACATCCTTTGCTTTACCTGCATCTTCGAGGAGCTGAGCCTTATCAGCAAGTTCCATGGCACCAATAAGTTTTGAAGAACTCTTTAAAGCATGAATTTTAATTGTATAATTCTCCCAGTCCTTATCATTAAAGAAACTTTCAAGTTCATCAGACTTAGACTTTATAGAATCATAATAAATCTTAGCAACAGTTAAAAATGCATCTACTGAGCCAGAATTCTCTATAGCTTTAGATAAATCAATAGCAGAGATTTTTTTATACCAAGGCTTATCGCCTTCCTCATCTAATAACACTGATTCATCATTATTAGAAACTATAATATCCTCCTGCTTTATACCATAATTATCATTAATAGTAAGAGCTTCTATAGCCTCATATGGTTCCTCTGCCGCATCGTCATATACTTCTTCACTTGTTATTAAAGAGCCAATATTGTATGACTTATTAGACTTAACAAAGTAGAGAATACCAAATGTTCCAGGTCCGCAGTTTGATGATATAGCTGCTGAAGCCTGTTTAAAAACAACCTTTTCAAAGTAAGCAAGCTTACTTATCTCTTCCTTAATCCACATAAGCGTATCTGAAGGAATATCTACGTAGGTAATAAATACAACATCTGAATCAGGAATAATATCTACAGGGAATGACCTTCGAATATAGTTCTTATATACCCTTTTAGTATTACCAAACCATATTCCTCCTACGCTAGATTTATCATCCTTAAATTTCAAATAAGGATGTAGATTAAGAGCCTTGGCTATCTTACCAACATTCTTACTAATAAAGCCCCTTCTGGCCATAAAATCAGTATTATCAATAATAAAACTACATCTTAGTCTGTGCTTAACATTCTCAAGTTCTTCAACAATCTCATTAACTGGTATATTTTGCTGAGCTAATTTATATCCAATAAGAGCAAGAATACCAGTAGCAGAAGAAAGACACTCCGAGCAAATTACAGTTACATTATCAAATGCCTTAGCGGCTTCAGTTGCAGTATAATAATCCTCACTCATACTTGTTGTTAATGAAATATGAATAAGATGATGAGCCCTCTTTAGAGCACCTGCAAAGAATTCTGTATAAGTTTTAACATCAGGTGGTGATGAATATGCGTCTTTACCAGTATTAATGTATCTGATAAGTTCATTAGCATCCATCTGCACGCCATCTTTAAATACACCTTCTTCTGTATGAATAATAGAAGGAATAATTGGAATACCATATTTTTTAATTACAGCATCAGGTATATCACTCATACTTGTAGTAGTGATAATAACAGGTAGTTTTCTGGCATATCCAGCAGTAGTGCTTATGTCTTCACGCATCCTCATCATCTTATCAGAAATGATAAGTTTATCTTTTGAGATGTACTTCATAAGCATATCTTCAAGACTTGCACCTGATACAGGCTTAACAAGATATCCATCAAATCCTGCTCTGTTATAAAGATCTCTGTTATCACTTCCTGCATTGGCAGTAAGGACAATAACTGGTGTTGTTCTATTAAGACCACCAGACTGACTTCTTATATATTCAAGGCACTCTATACCACTCATAACTGGCATAAGATGGTCCATTAAAATAACGTCATATTTCTTCTCGAGAGTCTTTTCAAGAGCATCTTTACCGCTTAAAACAGTATCTATATTCATCTGAGTAGAAATAAGAAGTTTCTTTTCTACCTCAAGGTTCATCTCATTATCATCAATAATAAGAATCTTTGCTTCAGGAGCCTTGAAATTAGACTCATATTGACTACGTTTAGCAAGAGCCTGGTTATGTATATTAAGGTCACCAATCTCTGAAATATCAGAGATACCTTGTTTTAATGTAACAGAAAATGTTGAACCGTCACCATATACACTATTTACTGAAATAGTACCGTCCATAAGTTCAACAAGCTGTTTAACTATAGAAAGACCTAGGCCTGTTCCTTCAATATATCTGTTCTTCTCTTCATCTACTCGTTTAAATGCATCAAAAAGGTTAGGTAAAGCCTCTTTCTTAATACCCATACCAGTATCTGATACAGAAATAGTTATATTAGTGAACTTATCATCAATGTTTTCACTTTCAACTCGAAGTTCTATTGAACCTTCAGCAGTATATTTAACAGCATTGTTAAGAAGGTTAATAATAATCTGTTTAATACGCACTTCATCGCCGTAAAGAACAGTAGGTACCTGAGGATCCACGCTAACATTGAACTGGAGGCCCTTATCATGAGCCTTAAGCCAAATCATATTAACTATTTCTGAAAGCATATCACCTATACGATAATCTACAGGCACTATGTCCATACTTTCTGCTTCCATCTTAGAGAAATCAAGTATGTCATTAATAAGAGATAAAAGTAGTTTACCAGCACCCTGAATTCCTGTTGCATCTTTAACAATTTCATCAGAAGCGTCTTTTTCTCTAAGAATAAGTTCGTTTAAGCCTAAAATTGAATTGATAGGTGTTCGGATTTCATGACTCATACTTGAAAAGAAACGGTTCTGCTGTCTTGAAAGCTCTTCAGCTCTTTCTGTTTCTTTCTTTGCTCTTTCATTCTCTTCTCTAAAGAGAAAGGTCTGAAACCATGTCATACCAAAACATACTATACCAACAAGTAGCAAAGATATAGCTGTATCAACATTATCTAAGTTAGTCGAATGGTCTATGATAAGTTCAGGATAATAATAATCAATTAAGTAAAAGCCAATAGTTTCTAACACCATGAAGGTTAATAATACTTTACGCCACTTACCTGATATAACTAGGCCAATGTAAATAAATCCAAACATAACCCAGATAATACCGCCGCCGTGTATACCTCCTCCAAAAAAGAACAATGAAGGAAGAATAAACAATACTATACAAATAACAATTAACCGTATAGCCAGATTTATCTTTTCAAGATATAAACCACCAAAAGTAATAATAGGCACTGAAGTAATTACAATAATTAATGTAATGATTTCACCAATATTCTCTTTTATGAGAATATCTCCTATAAGAGCAAAGATAGCCGCTAACTCTGAAATAATTGTAAATATAATAAAGACTCTCTCAGAAAGTTCTCTTTCAGGATCTTTAATTGCACTTTTAACATAATTTATTGCTTTGATTATTTTCATGCCTCTTTACCTCCCTTCACTGTATTTATTCCAGGAAGTACCTGAAGCATAACTCTTTCAAATTCTGCTATATGTATTGGTTTTGATATAAATCCATCAAAGCCTTCATTTTTAAACATCTCTTTTGCCCCGGATACAACATTGGCAGTAAGAACTATAATCGGTATATCTTTACCATATGTATCCTGAGATAATCTCTTAAGTATCTTCATAGCTTCGACGCCGTCCATTTCAGGCATCATATGGTCCATAAATACAACATCGTATTCATTATCCTTAAATTTTTTAATTGCTTCTTTACCACTTCCAGCAGTATCAATAATCATTTCATAATCAGAAAAGATACTGGTTGCAACCACAAGATTCATAGGCTCATCATCAACAACTAGAGCCTTTACACCTCTAAATACTGGGCGAACAGTATTATCAGAAAATTCAATGTTCTTAGCATTCTTACCTTCATTAAGAATCTTAATAATAGGATATGCATAAAGCGGCTTAGGCATAGTCATAACCTGACTTCCAGCATTGACCTTAAAGCCAGCATAAACTGAAACTGCAACTACTAAGTCACCTTTACTTAATTCATCAAAATATTCTGAATTTTCTACATATTCCTCCTGGCCCATGAAGATATATTTAACATTAAGTTTTTCCTTAAGTCTTTCTATATCTCCAATTGTTTCTGCTGAATATAAAGGCACATGTATACCAGTAGCAAGGTTAGTTGCCATAGTTCTGTAGAATTCACGTACTTTAGGGATAAAATACTTATCCGCTCTAACATGGAATAAGATATCTCCGTCAGAAGAATCTGATACAGCAAGACAAGGAACCTCATCTATAACCTTTTGAGGAATAGTAACTCTTACTGTAGTGCCAGTATTTTTCTCACTTTCGATTTTAACAAAACCACCAAGTCTATGGGTGAAACCGTAAACAATATAAAGACCAAGGCCAATACCACCAGAACTTCTGTTACGCTTTTTATTAACCTGATACATACCTTCAGATATAGACTCAAGAGCTCTTCTATCCATACCTATACCAGTATCATTCATCTCTATGATTAGGTTTACTCCATATTCAGTCTTTTCTGAATACATACGAACAAGGATACCGCCACGTTTTGTGAACTTAACGGCATTTTCCATAAGGTGTCTGAATATCTTATGAAGCTTCTTTATATCTCCTTTCATCTTGGTAGGAACTGAAGGAGCAAGGTCTACAACAAGTTCAAGATTATTGCTATTATCAAGCATCCTAAAACTTGTAACTACATCGTTAATAAGTGATGTAGACATATATTCATCTTCTTCAAGAAGGACCTTATTTCTCTTACACTCTGTATAATCAAGAATATCTTCAATCTGGTATGCAAGTCTGATACCAGCATTCTTAACTGCATAGGCTTCCTGGCCAACATTTCTTTTAATCATAAGGTCTGACATGCCATTAACAACGTTAACTGGTGTTCTAAGTTCATGAGAAATATTAGATAGAAAATCCTCCATATCAGCGTCGTAATTATCAATAATCTCATCTTTCTTTTTGTTTTTGTCCCTGTTTTCTATACGGTCATTGATAGTTTTCTTACAGCAGAAGAAAACAAAAAGCACCGCAAGGAAATGCAGTATTGCTCTAGAAATTGATAACTTATCAATTATTATTTCAGGATTGTTATTTGCCAGTATTAACTGTATTCCCATTATGATTACGTATTCAACCATAATAAGATTAATCATATAAATATGATCAAAGATTGAATATGCAAGCATAATCAAGGTAATAACAATAGCAACATCATAAAAGCTTGTCTCATGAACACCATGGAAAAATGCTACAAGCATGGCATATATAAGATATCCAACTTTACGTGTACCATAGTCAGGTTTTGAAGTTATATTCATAACCCAAAGAAGTACCGTACCAATAATAACAAGAGGTGGAACCCAGAATTCCCAGCCCATAAGAATACTTTCAGCAGTAAGTCCCACGCATGCCAGAGAAACAAGCATCAATATAAAATTCTCATTCTGTCTTTCAATCATATAATCACTCCGATTTAGAAAAAAATACTAGTTAGCAGATTCAATAATCCCGCTTATTTCATCATAATCATAGTTATCTGATGCAGTTTTAAGCCTGTTCCATTTTTCTTTTTCACTCTCTGGAATACTGTAATCTTCCATCTCTTCAAAAATAGCTGAAAGCTTATCACAGTCCATATCTTCTGCAGCAAGCTTAAGTTCTTTATAAACTTCATCTAGAAGGTCAGGGTCTGCCTCTGGTTTTTGTTTATCATCTTTATCATCATCAAAAACTTCTTTAAGAATATCTTTGAATTTCCTGTATTTTGAAAGGAAGCATTCATGATTATCTTTGATAAAATCAATATTTCCTTCTTTTCCTGCATTCTCAAGAAGCTGAGCGTCCTCTCCAAGATCATTGGCACCAACTATTCTTGCTGAACTCTTTAAAGCATGGACTTTGATAGTATAGTTGTTAATATCATTTTCTTTAAAACTTGTATCTATCTCTTCTTCCTTCTCATCTATAGATGTATAGAAGATTCTTAATAAAGACATAAAGCTATCGAAGCTGCTACTATTCTTTATTCCAGAATCAATATCTAAAATATTCTCTTCCTTTAACCTTACAAATATTTCCGGAATAACTACTTCATCATTTTTTTCAGCCTCTTTACCAAGGATATTAACCTTATCATCAGGAAGGAATTTAATCAGTAAGTCTTCTAACTTACCTGCATCGATTGGTTTTGAAAGATAGCCATCGAAACCATGGTTTAAATATTCCTCTTTTGCCCCGGAGATTGCATTGGCAGTAAGGCATATGACAGCAGTGTCACAATTAGGGTTATCATCTTGTTCTCTAATCTCATGAAAAGTTTCTATACCATCTTTTTCTGGCATCATATGATCCATAAATATGATGTCATATTTATTCTTCATAGTTAATGCTATAGCTTCGTCTCCACTTAAAGCTGTATCAATAATAATCTTTGTCTGTTTAAGAAGGCCGGCAAACACCTGAAGATTCATAATATTATCATCAGTAACAAGAACTCTTGCATCAGGAGCTTCTATTCTTTCTTTATATACTGTATGTTTCTCTACAGATGCTTTATAAGCTTTATCAAAATCACCTATAGGAGCCCAGTTAGCAACCTTTTGTTTTAAAGAAAATGAGAATGTAGAACCCCTACCATACTCACTTTCAACCTGAAGTCGGCTACCCATCATCTCAAGAAGGCTCTTGGTAATATTCATACCAAGACCAGTTCCCTCAATATTCCTGTTTCTCTTTTCTTCTATACGTTCAAATTCTGAGAAAAGTTTCTTAATATCGTTTTCTTTAATACCAATACCAGTATCCTCAATTGCTATATTAAGAAGAATTGTATCTGATACATATTCTGGTTTCTTATATGAAACCATAAATATTATGCCGCCTTTTTCTGTATATTTAACAGCATTGGTAAGTATATTAGCGATAATCTGCTTTATTCTTATCTCATCGCCATATAATTCCATTGGTATATTCTTATCAATTTCAACTTTAAAGAGAAGTCCCTTATCACTTGCTCTATTTTTAATCATGGCAACCATGTCACAAAGAACTGTCGCTACAGAATACCTTTCAGTAATAAGTTCAAGTTTACCTGCCTCTATCTTAGAAAAATCAAGGATGTCATTAACAATACCAAGAAGGTTATGACCTGCCTTCTTAACACTTTCAGAATAGCTAAGAATATTCTTATCCTTACACTCACGAAGTATCATCTCATTCATGCCAAGAACAGCATTGATTGGAGTTCTTATTTCATGAGACATATTTGATAAGAATGAAGACTTGGCTTCACTGGCTGCTATAGCTCTTTGAGACTCATCTATAAGTTCATCTCTTAGTCTTTTTTCATCATTAATATCTTCTACCATCCAAAGAACATGGGATATCTTTCCATCAGGTCTTCTTTGAGAAACTATAAATTTACCTTTTAGCCATAGATTTTCAACATTAAGAAATTCCAAAGAAATAGTTTTTTTATCTTTTAACCGTTCATCAAGAGTCGAAAAATCAATAAATTTATTTATAGCTTCTTTAGATTCAGGTGCAGTAAGTTGGTCCATAACCATATATAAAGTCTTCTGAGCATTCTTTATATTTGAACCAATAATATCTGAGATTCTTTTATTATTAGTTACTATCTCAGCAAAGGTATCATTAATAATATCAATATCATGGGCTGATCTATAGATATCAACAGCAGAAGCAAGCTGGTTACTAAGACGGTCAGCAGCAACTCCCTTCCTGTTTGAGCTAGAAAGCATTATTCCTAGAATAAGTATTATTAAGAAAATTACAGCTATGGTTATACCAAATATTTTATTAATAGAGCCAAATGCTAAAGTTGCATCATGAACAGATATACAATGCCAGTCTCCTAAAAACTTTGCATCGTATACAATATACTTCTTACCGTTATATTCAAGCTCAAAGTATGTTTCATCAGAATTATAGATATATGAGGCTATCTCAGAGCCGAGAGTATCTTTTTCATCAAGATAATTCTTACCTACTTCATTAATATCTGAATGTGTAACAACTACACCATCACCAGTAAGAACCATCTCTATATCAGATAAACCCTCAGACACTGTATCTTCTGTTATTTTCTGGAACTGATCTAAAGAAACATCTACAGATATAACCCCTTCACCATCACATAGTGTTTTACCTAGAGCAAGCATAGTATTGCCTGTCTGAACATCAACATAAGGTTCAAGAACAGTAAGAATACCAGGAGTTTCCATAGGCTTTGTATACCAAGGTCTCTTGGTTGCCTCATAACCTTCAGGTGGTATCCAGTTTGTTCCGCTAAAGAATCGTCCATTAATATAACCATATAAACCTGTGTAGTTCTCCTGAACAGCATTCTTAATAGCAGTCGACTGCCCAACAAGATAGTCCTGTATGTCACTATTAGGCTTATTTTCAATAATCATCCCATCTAAGGTATATGCAGTAAGGTTTATAAGATCAACATTGGTTGAAAGATACTTATCGAATTGAGTGGCAGACTGATTGGCTGCAAGTTCTCCAGATTTAACGATACGGTTCTTCTTCTCTTGATAAACCATACTGTAGTAGAAAAACACAATTGAAACAAAGAACAGTATAACTACAAGACCAACTATTACTGTTCTTTTAGTATTTCTATTAATATTCAGGATGTCTATTTTCATACAATTTCCTTCATCTAGTAACTAATATGCTTGGCATAATATTCTATTTTAGCTTTCTGGGCATAATCATTCTTATTCCACATACCCATTATCTTATCCAAAAATGAATTAGTTTCTTCTTCAGTTCTTTTATTTAAGACCACAAAATATCTGTCTGGCTTATACTGCATAATAAGGTCGCAGGGATCCAGAACTCTTCTAAGCATATCCACGAATGAATCAGTTACTTCAACAAGTTTTCTTTCATCTGATTCATTATCCATAGATACCCAGAAAATAACATTAGAATAATATCCTTTGAAAGCCTTATGATACCTAACTAATAAATGATAAGCTGAAGTAAATGCCTCTCTGCCTAGAAGCATAGCTTCTTTATTCTCTGTACGTTCTTCAACAATAACAGTTATTTTTTCAAGTTCACCCGCAAGGGAATCGTCTAAAACTTTGTTATCATGGCAGGTTTTATCATAGATATAATAACCATGCTTGCCATTATTCTTAACCATATAAAGAGCACTATCAGCAAGAGCAAATAAACACTCAAAATCTCTTCCATGTTCAGGAATCAAAACTAAACCTAAGGAAACTCCAAGAGGTATACCGTTATCATCACCTAACAGTCTGGTAGTTTCTTTAACATAATCATTGTTTAATCTATTAGAAAAATCTTCGATTTCTTTCTTATCCAAAACCTGAGGATAAAAGGCCATAAATTCATCG
Organism: Lachnospiraceae bacterium NC2008; assembly: GCA_000687675.1. GTDB lineage: Bacteria > Bacillota > Clostridia > Lachnospirales > Lachnospiraceae > NK4A136. The sequence continues at coordinate 278,172 of JHWS01000002.1, forward strand.
CCGCCGACTCTGCTTACTATAGAACCTTCTCTAACATTGGCTCTTAATACATCTGCAAATGTTTTAAGAACCTCATCTCCTTTATCATGTCCGAAGAGATCATTAACAAGTTTAAAACTATCTAAATCCATGATGCATAATGAACCCGATTGTTCTTTGCAGTACTCTTCAACCCTCTTTGTACCTGAAGATTTATTTAGAAAGCCTGTAAGCATGTCTATGCTTGCTTCTTCTGTTAAAGTCTCAATTGTCTTACTGTTAGCAATAGTATTATTTATTCTGCTGATTAATATATCCCTGTTAAAAGGCTTTTTGATAAAGTCAGCAGCGCCTATTTCAAGGCATGATTTCTCTGTGCCAATATCACTGTCTCCTGTAAGAAAAATAACAGGAACATGATTCTTCCCATGCTGGGACTCATACTCTCTTAAAGCCTTATAAGTGGTAAATCCATCCATCTCAGGCATAAAAATATCAAGTAATATAAGGTCTGGTGTATTCTTTTGAACATATTTAATAAGATCTTTTCCAGAACGAAGACATACAGCCTTCATATTTTCTTCGTGTAAAAGATTTCTAACATTAGTTAAGCAAAGTGCCTCGTCATCGACTACAACAATTAAATAATCCATTCTACGCACCTCATAAACAAAAAAATCATGCAAAAGGCATAATACCTATGCATGACTAGTAAAACCTATAATCTCCTACATGTGAAAAGGTCGCAGATATGCTGCGATAAGATATGATGCAATATGAAATTAGACCTTCCCCCAAAGTTCTCATCTCTTCTGCCCTTTTCCCTTTATACTTAGTGATAACATTTTAACAAAAAAACGTGGTAAAATCCACTAAAATATGGATTTTACCACTGTTTAAAAAGGGCTATTATTTGCCTCCTACCATATCAAATTGACCCACTAAAATAATCATATCATAGCCACTTTTTCTTTTTAAAGAAGCATAAGCAGGCGATTACTATTAATATACTAGCAGCAATTACAATCGGATATGACCATCTCCAGTCAAGTTCCGGCATATATCTAAAGTTCATACCATACCAGCCAACAATTAAAGTAAGTGGCATAAATATTGTTGTTACTACAGTTAATATCGTCATAATTCTGTTTTGCTTTACATCCAGATGAGCTTTATATTGATCTCGAAGCTGCATGGTGTAATCTCTTAACGATGTTGAAGTATCATGCAGTCTGGCCATTCTATTTAAAAACAGTCTAAAGTATCTTAAATTCTCAGCTTTAAAGAAATTGTTTTCATTTTCTTCAAACTCCTGCCCCATATCCATCAGCTGTTCATAATGAATACGAAGGTCACGAATGTCACTTCTAATATCATTAAGACGAATGGTAGGATTGGTGTCCTCCTCGTCCAGAATAGACTTTTCCATAGAATCTAATTCTCTCTCATACTTTTCCATAAGTCGCAAATCATCAATTACTATCTGATCAAGAAAATCATATATAAACCGCTCCAAACTAGGAAACTTCCACTTCTTAACTCGTATGATATGATCTATGAGTTCCTGAGCTTTTCCACTATCATCAATAAAAACTATGCCCTTCTCATCAAGAGCAAATGCAAACTTGCTATCTTCTCCGGAAAGATTCTTTCTGCTAGGTATGGAAAATGTTCCGGTTAAAGAATCGTAGTTTACTTCAGCCTTTGTTGTATAGATTTCAGACATATCAGGTTCAATATCTATACCCATTTCAAAACTGTCACGTCCACTTTTCCACTCTTGTGATGATAATACAGCTACATATTGCTTATCAGCCTTCTTTAAGTCTTCTCTACTTATTTCTCTAAGATTTTCTTCAATCAAGTAAAACATCTTTATTCTCCCCTTAAGAAAACACTTTTATAAAAATATTAAAGTATCTTTTCCATGCCAATCTTATATGGCTTAAGTCCAAGTTTTTCATAGAACTTCATTGCCCCTGGATTGCAAGACCATACATTCAGAGTGACATTATAGCAGCCTTCTTCTTTAGCATATTTTAATATATGTTCATAGATGGCTTTTCCCACATGCTTGCCTCTGGCATTTTCATCAACACATATGTCATCAATATAGAGAGTTAATATGTCAGTAAGAAGCTTTGTATTTTCTGGTCTTTGAAGTATACAAAAACCGTGTCCAAGTACTTTTCCCTCATTCTCGCAAACAAAAACAGGCGTCTCGTCATTACTAATAATAGTTTCAAGCTGCTTCGGACAATATTTTGTCGCAAGTTTAAAGAGGTCAGGTCTTCCATCATAATGGACTTTATTAACCTGTTTAAGTAAATTCATTATTTCCGGTATATCTTTTTTATCTGCAAGCCTAACAATATTTGACACGAGTGTCATCTCCTTAATTAGTTATTTTTTATATATGTATTATATAATATTCATCTTGTTTTGATAAATCAAATAAAAAACAGACCTTATATCAATTTATGACTTAGGTCTGTTTAATGACTACTTTAAAGGATTAATTGAATATAAACCGTCTCGATTACAATAGAATATAATCTTTCTAACTCCTCTTATCTTAAATCTGGATTCACATTTACCTTCTGGATAAAGCTTTATTAACTGTATATCATCCGACGAAATAGCAGCAATAATGGAAATATAATGTTCCTTTGTCATGCTGTGATCTATATTCACAAAATACTCATCTTCTATACGTTCAATACTAATCCTATGCTTATCATCTATTTCTTCAACATCAAGGGGATTTAACAAAATTCCATGACAATGGATAGAAGCCTCTCCTATAGTGTGAATTACATTGCCGCATACTGGACAAACATAAAAGTTTGATTTAAGCATATTGGCAGCTACATTCTCGTTATGAATTGTATTACCTGATATTAGCTCTGTTACAGATATTCTAAAGGCTTCAGCTATAGGTTCTAACAAGGTAATATCTGGATATCCTTTACCAGTTTCCCATTTTGATACTGTTTTATCACTTACTCCAAGAGTTTCAGCAAGCTGAAACTGAGTCATATTATTCTTTTCACGAAGCTGTTTTATAACTGTTCCTGTTACATATTGATTCATACATCATCCTCCATTAACTATCTTTGCGTATACATCTTCTGGAATCATAGGACTTATAATATTCTCTAGTAAATCTATTGAAATCGAATCTGTCATTGCATATTCCTTACCTGCTTTCTTTACAAGTTCCAAACGAGGTCCTGTAACTGATGCTGCCTCAGGTGCATTGAACATAGGACATTCAGGAACTGTTATAATTGTACTATCTCCTGGGAATAATAATTTAAACTGTGATACAGCAGGTTCAAAGTTCTTTCTACTATTTGGAAAGCCACATCCACATATCATCATAAACTTAAGTTTAGATAAATCTGTTTGTCCTACATGACGATATCTTCCATCTACTTCTCGCATTTCCATAGATGTAAGTGGAAGCAATCTATCAACTAAGACTTTAATAGAAGCGGGCATACCATATGCATAAAGAGGATAACTAAATATAATAAGATTACCTTCTTTTATCTCAGTAAGTACATCTCTCATATCGTCATCATGTATGCATGTACCACCATTTCTCATACATGAAAAGCATCCTCTGCAGAACTCAATATGTTTATCAATTACATTAACTATATGAATATCATAATTGCCAGCATCCTTTATTCCATCGAGAAAGGCTCTGGTAATGTGCATGGTATCACTCTTGTCCCCTTTAGGGCTACCATTAAAAACAAGTATTTTCTTCATCTTTTAAACTCCTCCTTTGATTAAATTCAATGTAACATTCATATATTGAGGAGTCTACCTACGTAAAGTAGAGTTAATATTTTAGTGATAACTATTCTTTTGCTTTCTATTCATTATTTTCCCTACTATTTATAAGATATTGATCAGCAACCGCTACAAATAGCCCCATGCCTACCCATGGCAGAACCGCTTAAAAAAATACATATACTAAACTCATAATTTCACCTACTTCATATAAACTTTGCAGAAATGTTTCAAATGTCTTTCTATACCTTTAAGGCAAACTTCTTCATACTTTGGCTGCCTATCTGACTCAGCTATCATAAGAACTGCAGGTGATGTTAATTCCATAGCAAGCAAATCAGGATCATCTTCTATAAAGATACCCTTATCCATCATCCCTTTGATAATCTTAGCAAACATTTTTTGCACCCCATTGAGCTGATGCCTTTTTGTAACTTCTGCTATTCTTTCATTTCTAAACTGTTCCTGTACAAGAAACATCCTGGTTTTACGAATTTTAGGATCTTTCATGGTAAACTCAATTCTCTTCATGGTTACATTGCAGAAATCTTCTGCACTTTCAGGTACTTTTCCAATATTCCTTTCAGAGCCAAACATCTGCTCATACTTTACTTCAGCAGAGTCTATTAAAGCGTTAAGAATATCTTCCTTACCCTTATAGTGCTTATATAGGGAAGGAGCTTTTATTCCAACAGCACAAGCTATTTCTTCTACACTTGTTCCATCATATCCATACTCAGCAAATAGAGTTAATGCTTCATCCAAGATTCTTTCCTTTGTTGTCATAATGCTCCTCTCAACTTATTCATTAATCATAAGTTCACTTATTGAAAATAGAACAGCTTTTCCAGCGATTAAAACACGTTCCCCCTGAAGTTCAACCCGCATAGAACCACCTCGCTCAGAAGCCTGATAACAGTTTAATTTCTCTTTACCGAGTCTATTTCCCCAATACGGACCTATCATACAATGAGCACTTCCAGTAACCAAATCCTCAGGAATGGATAGTTCAGGTGCAAAGTATCTGGAAATGCAGTCGTAATCCACACCCTTTGCAGTTACCATAATTCCTAGCCCATCCAATTCTTTTAACTTTTCAATATTTGGATTAAGATTTATAACCTGATTCTCAGTATCAAGTACAAGCATAAGATCCCTATCCTTATATGCTTCACATGGTGTAACTCCTATAGCCTCTTCCATCTCTATAGTAACGGGAATAGGATTTAAATTATATGCGGGCATATTCATAAGAATTTCATCACCATCTCTTTTTACTATTAGTTCTCCAACCATAGTATTAAAGACTATTTCCTGCTTATCTTTCTCATAGTAATTAAATAAGACATATGAACAGGCAAGTGTTGCATGACCGCAAAAATCAATCTCATCTGCTGGCGTAAACCATCTTAATCGATATACTTCCCCTTCCTTTACAGCAAAAGCAGTCTCAGAAAAATTATTCTCTTTTGCAATATTCATCATGGTTTCTTCAGCTATCCAATGATCTAAAATACATATTGCAGCCTGATTTCCATGAAATAACTGATTTGTAAAAGCATCCACAACATATTGTTTCATATATTTCCCCTTGCAAAGATTTTAATTATTGATTGTAAAACAGTTAGTGTCCTTTATGCTTTTCTTTCTTTTTTTGTTGTTTGAGTTCAAACTGTTTTTGTTTTTCAGCTTCACGCATCTCTTTGGTGATTTGTTTACGTTCAACCTTCATTTCTTCACGCTGCATCTGTAATGCTTGCTGAGACTTTGTTCCGATACCTGTATTTTGAACCTGTTTTGAAGCGTTTCGTTGACGACGTTTAGGATTATCTGCAGTCTGCTTAAATTCAGTCTTTATTTCAGAACTATATTTCAATTTATAGTAATTACCAAGAATAAAGTCTTTAACTTCATAATCCTTAGGTTCTGCTCCAAAAGTCACTTTGCTTACAGAAAGTTTTCCATCACATACTCTCTCGAAAACGCCAATCCAGAAGGGATCATCAAAGAATACCGTGAGCTTATCATTTATCTTATTCATAGTTTTCATCTTATATATTCGCATTTCGTTCGGCTAATATCCATTAGCCATTCTTTTAAAAATATTACCACTGTATGATCAGTGGTTTTATATAACAATTATACAATATTATAGTTTTAGTATACGTTCAAAATAAAAACAAGCCTAAATTACACTGATTTAGGCTTGTTTTACATTACTTTGTCAAAAAAGTGTTTAAATTATCGGTTCAAGTGTTGCTAAATCTACAGATTTACATACCTTTTCTCAGGGCGTCTCTTACTGCATCTTTTATAACTTCACTAGAAAATGTTGCCCCAGATACGCCATCAACTTCTACATCGTTTTTCTTAACCATATCATTAACTATTACATTAGCTGGACGTCCCTTACCGCATTCATGCTTAAGAATTTCAATATCTTTAATAGCTCCAGCTTCTACTGTAACTTTTACTTCAACTTTAACAAGATCTGTTTCACTATGGCCATTATAAACTCCATCAGCAACATGACTTATATCTATAGGAGTCTTATCAAATGCCTTAACCTGGTTATTCATTCTTATAATTTCGATAATAAAAATCGATATAAAAAATACTAAAATTACAATTATATATTTAATTTTCTTCTTCATATTCTTTACCTTCTAAGTAACAAACAATAGGTTCAATATATTTTTTATCTGAAATATCATATGAAGAGGACATCTTTTCAGCCATAAACTTCTCTTTCTCTGTTGCATTCTTTTTATTCTTAAGAACAGATACAAACATCTTCATAGCAAGCTTAGATGGAGTTTTCATATTTTCATAATTAAAACCACCCTGACAATAGAATGCTCTTATATATTTTCTCTGCTCATCATTAAGAGCATTCTGTAGAAAAATATCTACATCAGGATTGTCATTAGGGCTACCTCCAACGCAGTAGACCGCAAGTTTCTTATCCTTCCAGTTAACAGCCTTATCGAGAAACCACTTAACCTTAACTATTGTTCCTGCCATAGCCCAGCCGCCATAACAGATTGCTTCATAATCATTATAATAATCTGTCGATTTCTTCTGAGCCTCTTTAAGATCAAGTAAATCACCATTCATTCTTTCAGAAATCCACTCTGCATACTTTTTTGTAAATCCTGTTTGTGATGTATAAATTATTAATGTTTTCATATTTCGCTTAGGTTCCTTTCCATCTTCATAATTGTTTGTATGGTAGTCTGTAAATTCTTATCAGATATACCATTAAAAATCTGTCCTATTATGTACTGGCTCTGCTGTCCATTATTATCATTTTCTTCTAAAAACCTTCTAGCCTCGTCAGTTACAATAATTCTCTGCTTTCTTTTGTCCTTCTCATCTACAACAGTTGTAACAAAGCCCTTTTTCTCAAGCTTAAGAAGTATCTGTTTCACATTCTGATGAGAACTTCCCATAACATCTGATAATTCATTAATAGTTGGTGCTTCTTTACAAAGATTAATGCAGATAATTGCAAAGAACTGCTTCCATGTAATTTCTTTGAAAAACGCATCCGCTGCGGCCTGAAAGCGATTATCAAAGGCACTTAAAAGCCCTAATAAAAAAGCCTGGGGCGGCATATCTCCAAATTCTACTTTATCCATCTTCATTTCTTTATCGTAATTCATATAATCCTCCTGGAAGAAATAATAGGTAACACATTACATTTCTTAAAGTTAATGTAACATGTTACCTATTTTGTGTCAACCATTTAATTTAAACTTGTTTTAGTCCATATTTAAAAGACACTAAATCAATATCACTATTAAACCTAAGATAAAAACAGACCCTATCTTATACAGATTAAGGTCTGTTTTACACATAAATATCTTTAGTTAAAATATATTAAGTATTAAATTATAAAACATACTTAACGAAGGACTTCTTACCCTTCTTAATTATGAACTCGCTTGCAAATGCATCCTTAGCAAATGTCTTCTTTACATCAGACATCTTCTCATCATTTACAGATACACCACCCTGCTCGATATTTCTACGTCCATCTGAACGGTTAGTAGCTTGTCCGCCCTTAACCATAAGGGATATAAGGTCGATAGAACCATCTGTAAAGTCTTCATCTGTAAGTGTTACAGTTGGCATATTGGCATTAGATCCGCCGCCTGCAAAGAGTGCCTTAGAAGCTTCCCTAGCCTTAACAGCTTCTTCCTCACCATGAACAAGCTTTGTAAGCTCGTAAGCAAGGATGTCCTTAGCTTCATTAAGCTGAGCACCTTCCCAGCTATCCATCTCTCTTATCTGCTCCATAGGAAGGAATGTAAGCATCTTGATGCACTTAAGAACATCTGCATCTGCAACATTTCTCCAGTACTGGTAGAACTCGTATGGAGATGTCTTTTCTGGATCAAGCCATACAGCACCTTTCTCAGTCTTACCCATCTTCTTTCCTTCAGAATTAAGAAGAAGTGTAATTGTCATAGCATAAGCATCCTTACCAAGCTTACGTCTGATAAGCTCTGTACCGCCAAGCATGTTAGACCACTGATCATCACCACCAAATTCCATGTTACATCCGTAATCCTGGAATAACTTGTAGAAGTCATAGCTCTGAAGAATCATGTAGTTAAATTCAAGGAAAGAAAGACCTTTTTCCATTCTCTGCTTGTAACACTCTGCACGAAGCATGTTATTTACAGAGAAATGTGGGCCTACTTCTCTAAGAACATCGATGTAGTTCATATCAAGAATCCAGTCAGCATTGTTAACAAGCATAGCCTTACCTTCTGAGAAGTCGATGAATTTACTCATCTGCTTCTTAAAGCAGTCTACGTTGTGCTGAATATCTTCTTTTGTAAGCATCTTTCTCATATCAGACTTACCAGATGGATCACCAATCATAGCAGTACCACCACCGATAAGTGCGATAGGCTTATTACCAGCCATCTGCATTCTCTTCATAAGGCAAAGTGCCATAAAGTGTCCTACATGAAGTGAATCTGCAGTTGGGTCAAAACCAATATAAAATGTTGCCTTTCCGTTATTAATAAGATCAGCTATCTCCTTTTCATCAGTTAGCTGAGCAAGTAATCCTCTTTCTTTAAGTTCTTCAAATAAAGTCATTGTATTATTTCCTCCAATAAATCATGAACGCTATATATTATAGCAGAATATTCGATATATCCAAGTATTTTATACTAATCCATTCTTAAGAAAAATCTCTAATCCGTTTTGCGGAAGTCTTGAGAAATAATAGGCAGCAAGCTGTGATCTTGCGGAGAATTCTTCCTTTTCAAGAAGAGCTTCTACTTCTTTTCTATCATAAAGCTTTGCAACTATATCTTCGTTATCTGAAAGATGTGGGTCTATCTCTCCTTCAACTTCAACAATAGCTATCTGAGTCTTTATATCCGATATTGCTACTGCTGAAAAACATGGATTAAGTACATCAACTATTCGTTTAACCTTTAAACCGGTTTCCTCGTATAGTTCTCTTTCTATGCATTCCTCAATACTTTCGCCTTCTTCTAACATACCTGAGCAAAGGTTGTAAACATACTTATTTGCTCCCATTCTAAATTCACGAAGAAGGAGCATCTTATCTTTACTATAAGCTACAATTGATACTCCACTTACCTTTTTACCAAGCTGTTCTGGGGATTCAATGTCATTTCGACTAACTATTTCATATACTTTCTCTTTGCCCTTTTTATTAAGATAGGTTATATCGTAAGTCTTTATATATTTACCATTATGAGATTTTTCTAATTTTAAAAGTTCCATAGGTACTCCAAAGTTAACATATTAATTTTATGTTACCCGTAATTTATATAGGTTTTCATAATATTTTTATGTTAATCCTATATTAATATCTTTCATAAGGATTTATAAATTCAAATGCATTCTTTAGATGGTTAATACTCTCATCTCCATACATAGCTATAACATCAAACCTGACAGGACGGCTAGTAGGAATATTATTCTTCTTCATGTAAACCATGGCGCATTTGCATATATTCTTTATCTTTGCATAGCTAACTGCTTCATAAGGGTCACCACTTAACCTGTTCTTTCTGAATTTACATTCTACAAAGACCAGAGTATTTCCATCTTTAGCTATTATATCTATTTCACTTGTTTTGCCTGCATGATAATTACGTTCTACTAGGCTATATCCTATAGATTTAAGATAATCTGCAGCCTTCTCTTCATAAAGAGCTCCAACAAGTCTGTTATTTTGCAACCTATATATCCCCCATTAATATCCTAATGCTTGCCGGCCATAGCCTTATCAGTTTTAGCCTTAATCTTATCCATAGCATCAACGAATACAAGTATCTCAGCTACAACCTCATAAAGCTCAGGAGGTATCATATCTCCTATTTCAAGTCTTGAAAGAGTATCTGCAAGCTTGTCATCTTTATGAACTGGAATCTTTTCTTCCTTAGCTTTAGCTATAATTTTTTCAGCTATAACTCCCTGACCTGAAGCTATTACTTTAGGAGCCGAATCATTAGGATCATATTCAAGGGCTATCGCTTGTTTTTTCTTTACTTTGTCCGCCATACTTATGCCCTCATATCAAAACTGTATTTCTTAATAAGTCTTGCAGCCTCTGAACTAACTTGGCCTGTTTTACCTATACCATTAATAGATGCTGCCTCTAAGCCATCTTCTCTAGATACATTATCCTCTGACTTATTTACAAGTTCAGACTTCATATTATATCCTCGCTTTTCAAGTCTTTCAGTAAGGATATGAATATTGTCATTAATAAAATCTATTGTTGCATCATCTGCCAGATAGAACTTGGTAAAAACATTATTACCGGGAGTTATCGATGCATAAACATCTACAGGCCCAAGATTCGCCATATCAAGATGAAGAAGTGCACTTACGTTTCCATCATTGTTAGCCAGGTTCTTCTTGTTGGTATATACAAATAAATCTCCTGTAGCTTCACTTCCATTCATCTTAAGTGGAATCTGGACATATTGATACATATTGTTCATCTGATTCATAAAGTCCATATTGCTGTTCATGTTACTTAAACTGTTAGCAATAGGCATATCAGAACGAACTATAGATGATAAGCTGTCTGTAAGCTGCTTTGTCTGACTTTCAAGCTTCTCATATAATGATGCTATAGTTTCTTTTCTAATATTTTCATCTGGTTTAAGTAGCCACTGGTCCTTAACTGTATCTTTTAATATATCTGCAAACTTCTCTGAAGATATTAATTCTTTAACCTGAGGATTAACATTCCCCTTTTGTAACAGACTTTGAACCGATTTAAGAAAGTCAGTATTAGTAGCCCCATCAGATTTTAATAAAGCCACCTTACTATCATCTAAACCCGCTGATTTTAGTATATCTATAATCTGATTTTTATCTGCAACATTAAGTGATTGCCATGCGTCTTTGCCAGTCTGAACATCAGATCCTGATTTCAGAGCCTCAGTATTAGAAGCCGCTTTACCCCCTTCTTCTGAAACAGATTTGAGAAGATTAAGGGCATCATTAACCAAGCTTTCTTTTGCAGTGGATACATTCTCAGGATTAACTGTTTGCCCCTCTGGTGAAACCTGCCCATTATTAGCCTCAGTCTGAGTTACTATGCTTCCATCAGCCCTATTAATTGTTACCCCATCATTATTTTCCACTGGTAAATCAGCTATATTAACAGAATTTTGTATAGAATTCTTAGTTTTATTAATAACCGAACCATCCGAAGTTAAAGACTGACCTTGATTTTCAGTTGTAACTACAGCATTAGCCTCTGAGCCTTCTGCCATAACAGTATCTTCTTTTGTAAAGATATCAATAACATCTTTTAAGAAGGCATATGCCTCACCGTCATCTCCACTTCTAATAAGAGAATTAATTGTTTCAGGAATCTGATTTGCCACCTCATTAATTCCATCAGTAACAAATGCGTGAAACTCTTTAAATGCCTGAAAATTCGCTACATTATCCTGATTTATATCTATGCCATATTGCTTCATATAAACAAGATTAGTTGGATTCACTTCAGGATATGAATTAGATAGATGAACCATATCTGCAAGAGATGAAGAATCAACTCTCATACCAAGATTCATCATAGTATTTGTAATAGATATGTTATTCTCCGATATTGGAAGACTGGCATTAGTAAGTGCCTTAATAACTGGAGACTCAGAAGACATATTAGTATATAAAGGACTAAGTGTAATCTGACTTCCAGATGTAGATTTAAGTTCAAAGGTTACAGTCTGACCTTTGGCAAGTTCCATACCACCTTCAATCTTAGCGTCAATCTTTACGCCACCGCCAAAATCAATAGTAGCTGTATCACCCTTAGAACTAACAACTGTTCCCTCTATAGTTGAACCTGGAACAGCATTCTTTAGTGATGTGTTAGTAGAAGTTTCAGGATTTTTTACATAAGTACTATCAGCGCTTCCAGTTCTTTCTGTTCCAGCGCTGTTATATGAATTACTGCTTATGCCACTTCCATATATACCAGAAAATATACTCATGTAAACTTATCCTTATATGCCCAATTTACACATATGGCAGCCTATACGAAGTTCTTTATAAATGACCTTCTGTGTATAGGACAAGGTCCATATTTCTTTAGTGCTTCTATATGGGCTGCACTACCATAGCCCTTGTTAGAATCAAATCCATATTCAGGGAAGATCTTGGCATATTCAACCATCATCCTGTCCCTTGTTACCTTAGCAATAATACTTGCTGCGGCAATTGATGCGCTTTTTGCATCACCCTTTATGATAGGTACCTGCTTAATATCCATATCAGGCAGTGTAACAGCGTCATTAAGAAGGAGTGTAGGCTTAACGCTAAGTTTCCCTATTGCTTCCTTCATAGCCTCATAATCAGCCTGCAAGATGTTTATTTCATCTATTCTTTCAGGTGAGCCATAACCAATAGCTGCGCTTACAGCAGATTCCATGATTTTATCATAAAGCTCTTCACGTTTATTTTCGGTTAATTTCTTAGAATCATTTAGATATAAGAGATCACAATCTTTAGGAAGTATAACTGCTCCTGCTACAACAGGCCCTGCAAGTGGCCCTCTACCAACCTCATCTATACCGCATATATATTCGTAGTCGCTATATTCTCTTTCAAAAGAAAACATAACCTTCATACGCTCTTTTTCTTTTTCAATAGCTTCAAGTCTCTTCTTAAGAGTAGCAACCTGCTTTACTACTGAGCTTCTTTCATCACCACTATACTCAGCGATAAATGCCTGATATTCACTTTCTTTAAGATTCTTATACTCAGCTGTTATTTCAGATGTCTTTTTCATTCCTGTGCCTTATTTATGCTTAACAATACCAAACTTATCAAATGGGTATATTCTAAGCCATGCCTTGCCAATAATATCTTTTCTCTTAATGTTACCTACATCATACTGGATTCTTGAATCACTTGAATTATTACGGTTATCACCAAGGACAAAGTATTCATCCTTACCAAGAGTTATGCCATTAACAGCATCTCCTGGATTCTCGATAACTTCTTTACCATAGTGTTCTTCAAGAACATTGCCATTAATATAGATAGTACCGTCATAGTCAATTCTTACTGTTTCACCTGGAAGACCTATTATTCTCTTAATATAGTACTCACCTTTTTTGTACTTATATGGAAATACGATAATATCAAAACGTTTAGGATCTGAGAAAGTATATGTAAGCTTATCAACAATAAGATTATCCCCATCTTCAAGTGTTGGATTCATACTACTTCCATTAACAACAGTTCTTTGTCCTACGAATTTAACCATGCAAAGAGCAAGCAAGAATACTACAAGAAGATATATAGAGTTAATTATTATCTCCTGAAGAATAGTTCTTTTCTTCTTAGGCTTCTTCTTTTTACCCTTACTCTCTACTTCTTTAGTTTCACTTTCTTCATTATCAAGTTCCATATATTCAAGTTCGTCGTTATTCATTATTTTTCCCTTTTTATTTATTTACAGTCTCGATTGTAATATTACCAAGCTTACCGCTTCTAAATTCGTCTATTACGATATTAGAAGCCTTAGTATAATCAATCTCGCCGCCTTTGATTAAACAGCCTCTTGCCTTACCAATAGCTTCTAATATAGCAAAGTTATCGCTAACTTCTTCTACACCATATCTTTCAGCCAATCTTCCAACGTAATTGTTCTTCATAAAATCAATAATATCAGCTGCAAGCTCATCAACATGAAGAATCTCATCGTTAATAGAGCCAATCATAGCTATATGCATACCTACAGTATTATCTTCAAACTTAGGCCATAAGATTCCTGGAGTATCAAGAAGTTCCAGTGTCTGATTAAGTCTTATCCACTGCTTACCCTTTGTTACACCTGGCTTATTACCTGTTTTTGTTGCAGCCTTCTTTGATATAGCATTGATAAATGTTGACTTTCCAACATTTGGAATACCACAAACCATAGCACGAAGAGGTCTGTTCTTAATTCCTCTTTTTCTATCACGCTCGATCTTAGCGCTACATGCTTCATTAACAGCCTTCTGAATATCCTTAAGTCCTGTAGACTTCCTAGAATCAATAAGAAGAGCCTGTATATTCTGTGACTTGTAGTACTCAAGCCATTCCTTATTAGCCTTATTATCGGCAAGATCTGACTTATTAAGAAGTATAAGTCTTCCCTTACCCTGAGCCAATTTATCTATATCTGGATTTCTACTAGAAACTGGAATTCTTGCATCAACTATTTCGATAACCAAATCTATAAGCTTAATATCTTCCTGCATAGATCTGATTGCTTTGGTCATATGCCCTGGATACCACTGATAATTCATTATTTAATAAAACCGCCTTTTTTCTCTTTGGTTTTAAGGCTATACCAAGCCTTACCTATTATGTAATCTCTCTTTACGATACCTATGTTACTGTTTCTTGAGTCTTCGCTATGGTTAATATTATCTCCAAGTACGAAAAACTCGTCATCTAGAAGGGTTATACCATTCTTGGCTATACCAGCGTCAATAACCTTATCTTTAGACTTTACATCCTTAGAAATTTCTCCATTAACATAGACATAGCCATCTTTTATTAAGACAGTATCTCCTGGTACACCGACAACTCTTTTTACATAGTAATGTGAGTTCTTATTACCATTAGGTGAAAATACTACAACATCCCCTTTTTTAGGTTCTGATAAGAAGTATGAAAACCTGTTGATAAATATCTCCTGACCGTTATAAAGAGTTGGTTCCATAGATTCACCAACAACACTGGTCTTTACACCAAAGCAGTATATGGATACAAATGCTATAAGCACCATTACTGCTCCCCAGAAAACATACTTGGCAATAGCCCCAATTGTCTTTTTATTTATTTTGCTTTTTTTATCGTAAAAGGATAGACCCTTATTCTTCCTAGCCATAACCCATACATTATAACATAAAAAAAGAGCAACTCCAAACGAGTTGCTCTTAAAATAAAGCTTATGAAAATTATTTGATAACTTCCTTAACCTTAGCAGCCTTACCGATACGACCTCTTAAGTAGTTAAGCTTAGCTCTTCTAACCTTACCTGCTCTTACAAGCTCAACCTTCTCAACGTTAGGTGAGTGAAGTGGCCATGTCTTTTCAACGCCTACACCGTTAGAGAACTTTCTAACTGTGAATGTTGTACGGTTGCTACCGTTCTGAATCTTAAGTACTGTACCTTCGAATACCTGGATTCTTTCCTTCTCACCTTCTTTAATCTTGCCGTATACCTTTACAGTATCACCAACATTAAACTCAGGTGCATTTTCCTTAAGCTGTGACTTTTCGATTTCTTCAATAATTGTGCTCATAGTTTCCTCCTGTTTTTCATCGGACGTTCTTAATACTCATATACTTAGCTTTCTAAGTGAACACAATATCTATGTTCTTGTAACAGCGGAACATCTCTTTACTCGCAACGTTAATAATTTATCATATATTGAATATAATAGCAAGAACTTTTTACAGTAAATATAAAGTATTTCTTATATCTAATCGAATGTTATGCTACCATCTTCAAGCATCTGTAAGAAGATATCAACTATCTTAGGATCAAACTGTGTACCAGAATTATCCTTAAGCTCATTAATTATCTGTTCCTTTGAATACTTCTTCTTGTAGCATCTTTCACTGTTCATTACATCAAAAGTATCTGCTACAGCGATTATTCTTGCGCTAAGGGATATCTCCTCTCCCTTAAGACCATTAGGATAACCTTTGCCATCATATCTTTCATGATGCTGCAGTGGACCATCAGTAATATTCTTAATATCAGTAAAACTTGTAAGCATACCAGCACCAATAGTGGTATGACTCTTTATTACGTTATACTCTTCTGGAGTAAGTTTATCTTCTTTCTTAAGTATGCTATCAGGTATACCTATCTTACCGCAGTCATGAACAAGTGCTGTAAAGTAGAAGTTACGAATATCTTCAAGCGGCAGCTTCATCCTTCTTGCTATTCTTCTAGTAAATACAGCAACTCGCTTGGAATGACCTTTTGTAGAATCATCCTTAGCCTCTATAAAATCAACAAGAGTATTAATAGCATGAAGAATAATCTGCTCTTCTCTCGCCTGTCTTCTCTTATGAGATGATGCACGAAGGATAATAAGAATATATATAAGCAGCAGTACTATCCAAGCTTCTGCAATAAACTTAAGTACAAAATACTTCCTAGTCTGTCGCCAGTTTGTATTATAATGAGCCTCAAGCACAAAGCTATCAACTTCTTTAATACCCTTAGCAGCTATTACGCAGCCAAAAGGCATCTGAGAACCCGCTAGAATAATCTGATTATATTCTAGTGGTGTAATCTTAAGTGTTTTCTCATCGAGAAGCTCATAGTCACCATTCCAAGATGAATCAATAAATACTTCTGAATCAAAACTAATCACTATCTTCCAGTCAGATAGATTTTTCTTTGAATTATTGTAAAGATTAAAATCATACTGAGCATACGATAATCCAAAATTTACACCATCGTGCCAGCTTCCGGAATTGGACATAGTAAAATTAAAATCTGATTTTTTATTTTTAGTTACATCAAAATGGTATGTCTTCTCGTTACCAGCCTTGCAATCAAGATAAAGCTTATGAAAGCTAAATATTATTGCACCAAGTGAAATAACAAGAATTATACTAAAAACAATGTATGGATGTTTTTTCACTAATTATTGTCCCCTTTATTTTTCATTCTGTTATCAAATTTAAGAATGAAAATACCTAAAACCAAAACAATTATACCAAAGCAAACAAATAGTGACATATTTATTGGTGTCATTTTTATGTTACTGGTGAATGGTAATATCTTAAAAATAGCATCAGGATATACTGAAACCACCATAGCTATAGCATTGTTACAAAAATGCATAATCATAGATAGGAATATGGAACCTGTCTTATATACAACATAAGCCATAATTACACCTAAGAAACCAACTGTTAAAAGCTTCAAGGCACTTAGATGGTATGCGCCAAAAAGGATACCAGTCCAGATAATTGCTGTTACTGGTTTAAATTTATTTAATAATGTACCAAATACAAATCCTCTAAATACGATTTCCTCACATATAGCTGGAGTTAAGGCTACAACAGCAATAATAATCCAAAGTGGCTTACCTTCAATTAACATTAATACGTCATTTTCCTGAAGTTTTGCAGTACCCTTCCAGAAAACTTCTATAACATAGGCCATAATTAGCATAATTATAAAGCCGCCAAGCCATGTAATTACTGCACCTATAACAGATAGAGGTCTAGGCGCCTTAATAGAAAACAACTTCTTATAATCCGCTTTTATATACCAAGAATATAAAGCTATAAATAATACAAACAGCAACTGTTGTATTACTACGCCGTAAAGTCCAAATTTAAGAACAAGTATTGTACCTGAATATATAAGAATAATAAGTATAACAGCAAGTACAAGTGACATATCTCCTACGCCAGGCATCTGCATCGCTGCCATATTTCCTCTTCTTTCAAGAAGACGAAGGTTTCTGCTTCCATCTGAGAAAAGTACACTTTCTATACTAAATAATCTGGACATAATAAGAGTAATAATTACTGTATATGCCACATTAACAAGTATTACGATTAAGAAAAGGTATGGATCAAACTTAAACTGGAATAACTGTGAAATAAGTAATGATACATTAACTACCGGAATCATAGCACTTGTCATGTTAAATGCTATACCAGGAAGCATACCTGCCATACCTGCCATTAAAAAGACAATCATAATAGGTGATGTTAAATTCTGAGCCTCCTTGAAGCTTCTTGCAAATATACATACAAGAAGATTAACTGCAGAAGCGAACAAAGCAAATATGGATATTACAAAAAGCATGCCTATAATCGCTGGTATATAAGATGAGAATGAGAATTCTACATTGCCTAAGCTGGTACTAAAGGTTGCATAGAAATATCCACCCACAATACCAATTGATAAGACATTTAAAAATGCTGAAAGTATAGCAACTGTAGAAGTAGCAAGGAACTTACTTACAATAAGTTCTACACTTTTAACTGGAAGTGTTAAAACAGTTTCAAGGGTACCTCTTTCCTTCTCTCCTGCTGTTACATCAATTGCAGGATACATAGCACCCATAAGTACACTGGATATTAATAAGAATGGAATAATTGAACCAAATACGCTACCAGCAGTTTCCTCATTAGAAGCAAGATTATTAGTAGATATGCTAACAGGATTAAGGTAATACTCTGCATCTATACCAAGTTCTTCAAGCATCTTAGTCTGCATCTCTTTTTCATACATAGAGATTATGTCAGCAATCATCTGATATGCTGTGCTTGAATATGTATCAGAAGACATAAAAGATATATTAAAGTTCTTCTTACCATCTTTTATATCTGTATCTACATAAGCTCTTATGTTGCCTTCTCTAACATCCTTTTCAGGATCAGCAGATTCTACAATTATAAAGTTATACTCCTTCTTAGGAGCATTTTCAGTAAAGTAATCTACTATCCCCTCTTCATAACATGAATCTGAGAATGCTACCTTAAAGCTATCTATAGTGCTAGAAGAAGCAACTCTGTTCATAAGAAGCATAGAGCCAACAAATAAAAGAGGATAAAGAATAATAGGAACAATAATCATCATAAGGATAGTTTTCTTGTCCCTGAATATATCTGTTAATTCTTTTTTATATAAGGTTTTAATTATCTTTATATTCATAATAATCCTTTGATTTAGATGTTATTAATACAAGCCTTGAATGTGTCTCTTAAGTTATTAGAATTATATTTTTCCATAAGACTTTCTGGAGTTCCAGAATCTATTATTTTCCCCTGATATAAAAGAACTATTCTATCACAGAGATACTGTGCTTCTTCCATATAGTGAGTAGAATATAAAATAGCCTTACCCTTATCTCTTTCTTCTTTCATAAACTGAATAATAGATTCAGAGGTTATAATATCAAGACCAAGGGTTGGTTCATCAAAGATATAGTTAGAAGGATTATGCATAAGACATCTTGCTATATTAACCTTCTGTGTCTGACCTGTAGATAATACTCCTATCTTATTATCTATAAATTCATCCATCTTAAGTACATCACAGATAAGACTTATTCTTTCATCTATCTCTTCTTTAGTCATACCATAGACACTTCCAAATACCTTAAGCATCTCTCTCGGAGAGAATCTTTGATATAACTTAGTATTTTCAGATAGATAACCTATGTTTCTCTTAATCTCTATAGGGTCTGTAATTACTCTGTCATCTTTCTTATCTATGATAGTTACTTCGCCGCTATCTGGAGTAGTTAAGCAAGCCATCATACGAAGAAGAGTAGTTTTTCCAGCACCGTTTGGGCCTAAGACTCCAAGTATTTCTCCATCATTTGCAGTAATACTAACATCATTAACCGCGTTAAAAGACTCCTGCGTTTTTTTCCTTTTCTTGCTTTTTGCAGTTTCTTCTTTTTCATTAATATCCCTTTTAAATGTTTTAATAAGATTTGATACTTCTATCATTAAATATTTTCTCCAAATTTGGCTTTGTAAAGATCTTCTCTTCTTTCCTTGGTACGAAGAACTGACTGCTCATATCTCCATTTTTCAATATTCTTATGATGTCCACTAAGAAGCACATCCGGTACCTTCTTATCATTCCAAACCTCAGGTCTGGTATACTGAGGATATTCCAAAAGCCCATCGTCAAATGACTCCGTTACCGAAGAATCTTCGTTATTAAGTACTCCAGGAACCAGTCTTGATATAGCATCCATCATAACAAGAGCAGGTAGTTCGCCGCCAGTTAAAACATAGTCACCTATAGATATATTATCAGTAACTATCTCTTCAAGCACCCTTTCATCTATACCTTCGTAGTGACCACATAAGAAGATAAGTTCATCTTCCTTTGCAAGTTCCTGCGCTTTAGCCTGGTCAAATACCTTAGCCTGAGGTGTAACAAAGATTACTCTTGGCTTCTTATCCTTATTTTCAGTAATAGCTTTATAGCAGTCATATACTGGCTGAGCCTGCATAAGCATACCTGCACCACCGCCATAAGGATAATCATCAACTTTATTATGCTTATCTAAGGTGTAATCTCTTATGTTAAAGGTTTTAAGTTCTATATATTCACCTTCCATAGCTCTTTTCATGATGCTGGTATTCATAGCATCTTCTATCATCTCTGGAAAGAGGGTCATCACATTAAAAATCATAATTTATAATCCCGGCATAACATAGACTTTGACATAGCCTTCTTCTATGTTAACTTCTAATATACATTGTTTAATAGCTGGAAGAAGTAGCTTAGTATCATCGCTTCTGGTGATTTCATAAACATCATTGGCACCTGTTTCTATTATATCAGTAAGTGTACCAACTTCACTTTCATCTTCTTCTATAACCTTAAGTCCAATAAGGTCACTTATATAATACTCATCCTTATGAAGCTTTACAGCGTTCTTTCTTGTAACAAAGAGTTCCTTCTTTCTAAGTCCTTCAACATCATTTCTTGATGTGAATTCCTCAAAACCAAATATAAGGAACTGTTTAAAGAACTTTACGCTTGTAGGATGAAGTGTAATTTTCTCTTTTCCTGTATCTAAAATTATTTCTTTTACTCTTTTTAATCTTGATGGGTCATCTGATGTTGGATATACCTTAACCTCACCTTTAATTCCATGAGGTTCAGTAATAACTCCGACCCTAAATAATTCATCTGCCATTATATTCCTCTAGTTTGAAAAAATAGAGGACAACAATGTGCCCTCTATTAATTATCTTATTCAACGATGTCTACATCTACTCGAATATCATCCTTCATAGATGCTGCTTTAACAACGGCTCTAATTGCCTTTGCTATCCTACCCTGCTTGCCGATTACCTTACCCATATCTGAAGGTGCAACTCGCAGTTCGATTGTAGTATGCTTACCGTTAACTTTTTCAGTAACAACAACTTCGTCAGGCTTCTCAACCAATGACTTAGCGATTACTTCTACTAATTCTTTCATAAGCCTACCTCCAAAAGTTAGCAAGTTATATTATTTTTCAATACCAGCAAGTTTGAAGATCTTTCCTACTACTTCTGTTGGCTGAGCACCGTTTGATAACCACTTCTTAGCGAGGTCAGCATCAACCTTGTATGTGCTTGGATCTGTATTAGGATCATATGTACCGATTTCTTCGATACACTTTCCGTTTCTAGCATTTCTTGAATCTGCAACAACGATTCTGTAAATTGGGTTTCTCTTCTTACCCATTCTTGCAAGTCTAATTTTTACTGCCATTTTTTATTTCCTCCATTAATAAAATACATATATATCAAAGCGAATATCGCAATGAATCAACTTAAAATTTGAAACCGCCTTTTCCAAGGCCACCAAGCATACCGAAAGGATTCTTCTTTCCCATCATACCGCCCATCTGTTTCATCATCTTCTGGCTCTGTTCAAACTGTTTGATAAATCTGTTTACAACAGCTATGTCTACGCCAGCACCCTTAGCAATTCTATGCTTTCTTGTTGGGTTAAGGAGCTTTGGATTAGCTCTTTCCTTTGGTGTCATAGAGAAGATAATTGCTTCTGTCTGCTTAAGCTGTTTCTCACCAGCTTCAGAATCAAAATCTCCCATCTTAGCTCCCATACCAGGAAGCATCTTAAGGATTCCTCCAAGACCACCCATACTTCTCATAGCCTTCATAGATTCAAGGTAATCGTTAAAATCGAACTTACCTTTCTTCATACGGCTCATCATATCTTTCTCAGTATCCGCATCTATCTGGATATTCTCCTGTGCCTTCTCAATAAGAGTAAGCACATCGCCCATACCAAGGATTCTATTAGCCATACGGTCAGGATAGAACTGTTCAAGATCTGAAAGTTTCTCACCCATACCTACGTATAATATAGGCTTTCCTGTTACTGCCTTAACTGAAAGAGCAGCACCACCTCTGGTATCACCATCCATCTTAGAAAGAACAATACCAGTTACACCAATCTTGTCATCGAATTCTTTTGCTACGTTGACAGCATCCTGACCTGTCATAGCATCAACAACAAGGAGTGTGTTGTGAACTTCAACATTAGCCTTAATGTTCTGAAGTTCTTCCATCATGTTTTCATCAATATGAAGACGTCCGGCTGTATCTAAGATAACAACATTTTCATTGTTATTCTTTGCATGTTCAATAGCTGCTTTAGCTATATCAACTGGGCTGTGATCGCTTCCCATAGAGAAGACTTCAACGCCCTGTTTCTCACCATTAATCTTTAACTGTTCAATAGCAGCTGGTCTGTATACGTCGCAGGCAACTAGAAGTGGTTTCTTACCCTTCTGTTTAAGCTTACCAGCAATCTTAGCTGTGGTAGTTGTTTTACCAGCACCCTGAAGACCACACATCATAATTACTGTGATAGCCTTACCTGGCTGCATCTGGAGTTCTGATTCTTCACTGCCCATAAGTGAAGTCATCTCTTCATTAACAATCTTAATTACCATCTGTCCTGGATTAAGACCCTTTAAGACTTCCTCACCAACAGCTCTCTCTTCTACCGATTTAACAAACTGTTTAACAACCTTAAAGTTAACGTCAGCTTCAAGAAGAGCCATCTTAACTTCTTTCATGGCAACTTTAACATCTTCTTCTGTTAACTTACCTTTACTACGAAGTTTCTTGAATACGTTCTGTAATTTATCAGTTAAGCTTTCAAATGCCATACAAATATCCTGTTAATCCATACTCTTATATCTTTTCAAGCATGTCATCTATAGTAGTATTAATCTTAGTAATTGTATCTGTGTCTTTAGTATCAAGACTATCAAGAAGTTCTTTAATATGCTTAAGTCCATTCTTATTATCAGCAAATCTTTCTATCAGATGAAGTTTGTCCTCATATTCTTCAAGAATCTTATCTGATCTTTTAATAATATCATGAGCAGCCTGCCTTGATATTCCGTACTCCTGACCTATCTCGCCAAGAGAAAGATTATCATATACAAGAGATTCATATACTTCCTGCTGATGGTCCGTAAGTAATGGGCCATAAAAATCATATAATAATCCTTGTCTAACAATCTTTTCCATATTATATCACTTATATCAAAGTGCCTTTCTTATAACACCAAATGATATATTATATAAAAAATTGCAGGGTGTCAAGTATTTTTTCTTTACACCCTGCAAATATTATTTTTTATTATATTTCACGATTGTGATAGCCAAGATAGCTTTTAATTAAAGATTTGTACGAACAATCTTTGGTCTAAAGCCATCTTTATCAAGTCTGTTCATGATACTTTCCTTATGGTCAGTACCAAATGCTTCTATAGTTATTCTAAGTTCAACTGCAGCATTTCTATTTGTAGAAACGAACTGGTTGTGCTCAAGTTTGATAACGTTACCATTCTCTTCAGCAATTGATGTAGCAACCTTGCTAAGCATACCTGGCTTATCTGGAAGAAGTACAGATACTGTAAAGATTCTGTCTCTAAAGATAAGACCCTGCTGAACTACAGATGACATAGTGATAACATCCATATTACCGCCAGAAAGCACTGCTACAATCTTCTTATCTTTTACATCAAGCTGTTTAATTGCAGCCACTGCAAGAAGACCTGAGTTTTCTACTACCATCTTGTGATTTTCTACCATATCAAGGAAGGAAACGATTAAGTCTTCATCTGGAACAGTTATAATTTCATCTATATTTTTCTGAATATATGGGAATATCTTTTCACCAGGAGTCTTAACTGCTGTACCATCAGCAATTGTATTAACACCTTCAAGCGTTGTAACCTTACCATTTTCAAGTGATGCCTTCATGCAAGCAGCACCTGCTGGCTCAACACCTATAACCTTAATCTTAGGATTAAGAAGTTTTGCAAGTGTAGAAACACCTGTCGCAAGTCCGCCGCCACCTATTGGAACAAGAATATAGTCAACAAGTGGAAGTTCCTTAATAATCTCCATAGCTATAGTACCCTGACCAGTAGCTACTGCAAGATCATCGAATGGGTGGATAAATGTATAACCGTGCTCATCAGCAAGCTCAAGAGCCTTCTTACAAGCTTCATCATATACATCTCCATATAAAACAACCTCAGCACCAAATGCCTTAGTTCTATTAACCTTAATAAGAGGAGTTGTTGTAGGCATAACGATAATAGCCTTCATACCGTAGCATTTTGCAGCATAAGCTACGCCCTGAGCATGGTTACCAGCTGAAGCTGTAATAACACCCTTAGCTCTTTCTTCGTCAGATAAAGTACTGGATTTATAATAAGCACCTCTAACCTTATAAGCACCTGTAAACTGCATATTTTCTGGCTTTAAATATACCTTGTTACCAGAGGCATGGCTTAAATAAGAACTATATATAAGCTTTGTCTCATTTGTTACTTTTTTAACGATTTCAGAAGCTTCTTCAAACTTCTCTAAAGTAAGCATATTTTCCTCTTTGCTCATACTAAACCTCTTCTTCTACATTAACATCAAAAAGTGCATCTACAAATGTATCGGCATCAAACTTCTGAAGATCATATATCTTCTCACCAACACCTACATACTTAACTGGAATTCCAAGTTCTGATTCAATAGCAATTGCTATACCACCCTTAGCTGTACCATCCATCTTAGTAAGTATTATACCAGTAAGATCTGCTACTTCACCAAATTCTTTAGCCTGATTAAGAGCATTCTGACCAGTTGAAGCATCAAGAACTATAAGATTCTCTCTGTGGGCATCAGGATATTCCTTATCAATAATCCTGTTCATCTTCTTAAGCTCTTCCATAAGGTTCTTCTTATTATGAAGTCGTCCTGCTGTATCAACTAAAAGAACATCGCTGTTTCTTGATTTAGCAGCCTGTACTGCATCGAAAAGAACACTTGCTGGATCCTGACCTTCTGTTCCGCCAATCATAAGAACACCGGCTCTGTGGCTCCACTCTTCAAGCTGAGAACCTGCGGCAGCTCTGAATGTATCTGCAGCAGCTAAGATTACCTTTCTACCGCCTGCCTTAAGATGATAAGCAAGCTTACCGATAGATGTTGTTTTACCAACACCGTTAACACCTATAACGAAAACAACAGATTTCTTATTTTCAAATTCATAGGCAGATTCGCAGCTTGCCATCTCTTCCTTAATTGTATTAATTAAGAATTCTTTACACTCATCTCTCTTCTTAATATGGTTTTCTTTAACCTGAGAGCGAAGTTTATCTAAGATATTCTCTGTAGTATGAACACCTATATCACCAAGAATAAGTATCTCTTCAAGTTCTTCATAGAAGTCCTCGTCAATCTTTCCTTCACCTGAGAAAAGTGAGTCCATACCAGAAACGATGTTGTTTCTTGTTTTTGCAAGCCCTTCCTTAAGTCTGGCAAAGAGACCTTTCTTAGTAGGAACTTCTTCCTGAATTTCTTCCTGCGGCTCATCTTCAGCGTTTTCATCAGTTTCTGCTACAACTTCGCTGATTGCCTCAGTAGTTTCCAGAGCAGAAGGTTCAGCAATTATATTCTCTAATACATCTGCATTTTGCTCTGCTATAGCCGTATCTGTCGATAAAGCATTTTCTTCTGTTTCAGCTAAAGAGTTCTGCGCTGCAACAGCTGGTGCTTCACCAAAACTTTCCTGGCCTTCGCTAGTTTCAGCCCCAGTCTCAATATTCTCTTCTACTACTTCTTCTGAAGCAGTATTCTTCTTTTTCCAATTCCAAAATGCCAAAATCTATGTCTCCGTAAAAATATTATGAATCAATCTCATCATCTATAAGATTAACGCTAACAAGAGTAGATACACCCTTCTCCTGCATGGTTATACCATAAAGTCTGTCAGCCTTTTCCATAGTACCACGTCTATGTGTAATAACTATGAACTGTGTATGACCTGTAAGCTTATGAAGGTATCCAGCAAATCTGTCTACGTTACTTTCATCAAGTGCAGCCTCAATCTCGTCAAGGAGACAGAATGGTGAAGGCTTAAGGTTCTGAATCGCAAACATAAGTGCAATAGCTGCAAGAGCCTTCTCACCACCGGAGAGCTGCATCATATTCTGAAGTTTCTTTCCAGGTGGCTGGGCGATAATCTTAATACCTGCCTCAAGAACATCATCGTCATCCATAAGTTCAAGAGTACCTTTACCGCCGCCAAAGAGTTCTTTGAATACCTTATCAAACTCTTTATTAATCTCAGCAAACTTCTGAGTAAATGTCTTGCGCATAGACTCATCAAGTTCAGCAATAATACCTGTAAGAGTTTCTTCCGCCTGAATAAGATCATCGTGCTGTTTCTTTAAGAATTCGTATCTTTCATATACAGCCTTGTAATCTTCGATAGCATTGACATTAACATCACCAAGTTTCTTAATACCGTCCTTAACCTGAGCTATTGAACGCTTAAGTTCTCCTATGTCATCAAAGCTGTCATCACGAAGTGCCTTAGCATCTGTAAGTGACATCTCATATTCTGACCACATGTAAGAAACAAGTGAGCTAATTGACTCAGTGAGTTTTTCCTTCTGAGCATTTAACCTATAGACTTCCTTATCAAGACCAGCAATCTTATCTGACATCTCTTCTCTTGTCTTAAAGAAGCCATCCTGCTTGCTTGAAAGTTCTGCCTTAGTTTCAATCATCACACCCAGACGCTTTTCAGAATCGCTCTGCTCTGTATGAGATGCTTTTATTGTTTCAGTTATCTGTATAATAGCCTGCTCTTTTTCAGCAATATCTGTGTCATTGTTATCAAGAGCATTCTTAACTTCGTCTCTGTCATTAGTAAGAGTCTCTAACTCCTCTAAGATACGGTTAATATTCTGCTGTTCAAAGTCAAGCTTCTGTATAATCTTCTCAGCTTCAACATCTTTAGCAGTAACAGCTTCCTGAGCAGCACTTTCTTCAACTCTCTTTTCATCAAGCTCTTTCTGAAGAATGGCAATCTTTTCTTCAGTTTCCTTCTCGATATGGTCAGAGCTAGAAAGCTTGCCATCTATCTCTTTCTGCTTTTCCTTAATTTCCTGAATCTGCTTCTCAAGTTCTGCTTCTTCATCCTTAAGGCTTCCTACGCCGCTAAGAGTCTCATCGATTCTTTCCTGAGCCTTAATTACATTAAGTCTTGCAGTATTCTGCTTAATATAAGCATCCTGCTGACGAAGCTTAATCTCTTCAATATTAAGTCTGATTGAATTACGCTCAGCCTTAATCTCGTCGATAGCCTTCATAATCTCATCTATCTCATGAAGATGCTTCTTAACGCTTTCATTAAGTTCGTCCATCTCTCTTCTTCTACCAAGAAGATTAGAGTTATTCTTAAATGCACCACCGGAGATAGCACCACCAGGAACAAGAAGTTCACCGCCAACAGTAACCATACGTACGCCATATGAGTACTTCTTAGCTATCTTAAGAGCATTGTCTATATTATCGATTACTACGATTCTACCAAGCATAGCCTTGGCTACATTAGAATACTTCTTATCAGTAGTAACGATATCGCATGCCATACCAATAGCACCCTTTTCATTAAGAACATCTGGATTCTTGAATTCAGGTGGATTCTCGATACTAGTAAGAGGAAGGAAAGTAGCACGACCATACTTATTCTCCTTAAGGAAGCTAATCATCTTCTTAGCATCCTCTTCTGTCTCAGTAACTATATTCTGAATATTACCACCAAGAGCTATCTCTATAGCAGTTTCATACTTCTTCTCAACCTTAACAATATCAGCAACAACACCGATGATACCCTTAACCTGTTCCTTCTGCTCCATGACACGTCTTATGGAGTTACCATATCCTTCGTATCTTTCAGTAAGGTTAGAGATTGATTCAAGTTTAGTCTTTTCCTGATGGTAAAGAACCTGAACCTCTCTTAAAGTAGAGTCCTTTTCAGTAAGTTCGTCATGAATCTGCTCAAGACGCTCTTCCATCTTCTGCTGATTGTGGTTATTATCTTCAATCTCTTTGTTAATCTTTTCGAACTCTGCTTCAAGTTCTTTGATTATTCCCTGTTGTTCTTCCTCATCAGTCTTAGCCTGAAGAAGCTTAGAGTTAAGAGTTGATTTTCTAATAGCAACATTTTCAAGCATAGTCTCGTATCTGGCCTTCTCAGACTTAATACCGGAACGCTCATTGATTGCTTCAATAACAAGATTCTTATCTTCTTCAATCTTGTTATTGATTTCTTCTATACTGGCTCTTATTGCTTCTAAGTTATTTCTAAGACCTGTTCTCTCTTCTTCCATAGAATTAAGAGATGTTTCTATCTCAGCCTTAGATGCATCATAGCCTTCTTTTTCTTTATTCTTAGCCTCAATTGACTGATTGAGACTTTCGATTCTTGTATTAAAATGCTCGACATTATTCTTAGCGGAGTTAATCTGCTCCTTAAGGAGACTAATCTCACCCTCAAGCTTAGTTCTAATATTGCTAGAATTAGAAAGAGAGTTTCTGGTTTCCTCTATAGACTGTTCAAGTTCTGTAATCTGGTTATGAATAGTATCATATTCTTCTCTTATCGATTCAAACTTAGTCTTAGTTCCTTCTAAGTCATCAGATGCAATCTTAAGCTTACCTTCTACATCTTCAAGTTCCTTGGAAGTCTGCTCATTACCAAGAAGGAAGTAGTTAACATCAAGTTTCTTGAGTTCTTCTTTCTTCTTTAAAAATTCCTTAGCCTTCTCAGACTGCTTCTCAAGAGGTCCAATCTGCTTTTCAAGTTCAGCTAAGATGTCATTAACACGAGTAAGGTTCTGCTTTTCTTCTTCAAGTTTTTTCTGAGAAAGAACTTTTCTCTTCTTAAACTTAACGATACCTGCAGCTTCATCAAAAAGCTCACGTCTTTCTTCTGGCTTACCAGAAAGAATCTTATCAATCTGGCCCTGTCCGATAATAGAATAACCC
This sequence comes from Lachnospiraceae bacterium NC2008, assembly GCA_000687675.1. GTDB lineage: Bacteria > Bacillota > Clostridia > Lachnospirales > Lachnospiraceae > NK4A136. The sequence continues at coordinate 307,356 of JHWS01000002.1, forward strand.
TCTTTACCAATACCTGTATCGTAGAACATCTCGTTAACATCTTTTAATCTGCAAAGATTACCATTAAGAAGATATTCACTTTCACCTGATCTGTATAACTTTCTTGCGATAGTTACTTCGTCATATGGAGCAGCTATCTGTCTGTCACTGTTATCAAGAGTAATTGCAACATAAGCATAACCAAGTGGCTTTCTAGCTTCTGTACCTGAGAAGATAACATCCTGCATAGATGCACCACGAAGCTGCTTAATACGCTGCTCTCCAAGTACCCATCTAACAGCATCAGCAACATTACTCTTACCAGAACCGTTAGGTCCAACGATACCTGTTATGCCATGATTAAATTCGAATTTTATACGATTGGCAAAGGACTTAAATCCCTGTACCTCTATACTTTTTAAATACATACTTCCTCCGGTTAGCCAAGGTTTGTTATTGCCTGTCTTGCTGCATTCTTCTCAGCAATCTTCTTACTTGCACCCTGGCCCCTGCCATATTCTTTACCATCTAAGCAAACTCTTACAGTAAATACCTTGTTGTGTTCTGGTCCCTCTTCACTGACTAATTCATAGTCAATCTTACTTACCTTATGACCAGCCTGTATCTTTTCCTGTAAAAGCGACTTTGGATCCTTAAGTTCTATAAAACTATCAGTATCATATAGAACATGGTCCATAACAACTTCCTTAGCCTTCTCAAGGCCGCCATCTAAATATATAGCGCCAAGCAAGGCTTCAAATGCATCAGATGTAATGGAAGGTCTCTCTCTTCCTCCGCATTTTTCTTCCCCTTTACCAAGTAGAATAAGTTCTCCAAGACCTATTCTCTTAGCTGATACATAAAGAGCTGGCTCACATACAAGAGAGGCTCTTAGCTTAGAAAGCTGTCCTTCTTCCATATCAGGATATTTCTTAAATAAATAGTCACTTGAAATCAGCTCTAAAATAGCATCTCCAAGGAACTCCAGTCTCTCATTACAATGAATTTTGTTAATTCTCATTTCATTAGCAAATGAACTGTGAGTTAAAGCTTCTTTAATAATATCCTTATTCTTAAAGGTATACCCTATTGCAGTTTGAATCTTGTTAATTGAATCTTCAATATTCATTACTTAGCCTCACTGCAATACTTCTTAATAAGAGTAAGGGCATCCTTAACTGTAACGATGTCGTCAAATGAACCTTCCTTAATCTCAATATTAAGTTTTTCTTCTACTAATTTGAGAATCTGCATCATATCTATAGAATCTGCTCCCAGGTCTCCCCTAAAGGTAGAATCTATATTTATTTCTTTTATATATACCTGCAGAACCTTCTCAATAGCTTCTTTAAGAACAGTATATTCCATTATTTTAAATGTTCCTTAATCTTATCGTTTATTTTCTGTTCCTTAAATGCCTTGCACTGAAGGAGACAGTTCTTAACTTCTATTGGCTTTGTTGAACCATGAGTCTTAACAACAAGTCCCTTAAGACCAAGCATAGGAGCTCCGCCGTATTCATCTGTATTAAAGTCTTTAAGTGTCTTCTTAAGAGCTGGAAGGGCAAGTGCTGCACCAATCTTACTCTTAACTGTACTCTTAAGACCCTTTTTAATCTCACCAAGAAGAACAGTTGCAAGTCCTTCATAAAGTTTGATTATTACATTACCGACAAATGCTTCGCAGACAAGTACATCAGCCTTACCATAAGGTATATCTCTTGCTTCAATACTTCCAATAAAGTTTATATCTTCACATTCTTTAAGAAGAGGGAAAGTTTCTTTAACAAGGGCATTACCCTTTTCTTCCTCAGCACCAATGTTAACAATAGCTACTGTAGGGTTCTTCTTACCAGTTGTGTTCTCATAGTAAATAGAACCAATCTTTGCCCACTGAACAAGCATAGATGGTCTTGCATCAACGTTAGCGCCGCAGTCAAGAATAAGCTTTGCACCGTTAAGAGTTGGCATAAATGTTGCAAATGGTGATCTTTCAACACCTCTAAGTCTACCAACTATAAGCTGACCGCCAACTAAGATAGCTCCTGAACTGCCTGCTGAAACAAATGCATCTGCTGTACCATCTTTTGTAAGCTGAAGAGCTTTAACAAGGGATGAATCCTTCTTAGTTCTAACAGCCGCTACTGGTGGCTCTTCTGTTGCAATAACTTCTGTAGCATTAACTACTTCAACACGATTGCCATCAAATTCATATTTCATAAGCTCAGCGTTGACTTCTTTTTCCTTACCAACGAGGTATACAAATATATCCTCATCCTCTTTAAGAGCATCAACTACACCCTGCACAATATTCTGCGGAGCAAAGTCTCCTCCCATAGCGTCAACAGCTATCTTAACCATTTCACCCATTTTAATCCCAAACCTTTCTTAAAGTTTTCCTTTTCTAGTATGTAGCTCAGGACATACTCTGTCCAATTAAAGCATACTAATAGATTTTACTATTAAACAAGGTAAAAATCAATTATAATCGGCTTCTATAAGAACATGACGAATGCTCTTTAAACTAACTAGTATGTATGGTCAACAATTTGTGGACGTAAAAAAGGACTTTCACTTACATGAAAGTCCTTAAATCACAAGGTAAACAAAATTCTAATTAATCAACTGAGATGATTTCTTTTTTGTTATATGCACCACAAGCCTTGCATACTCTGTGAGGCATCATAAGAGCGCCACACTTGCTGCACTTTACTAATGTAGGAGCAGTCATCTTCCAGTTAGCTCTTCTCTTATCTCTTCTACCTTTTGAAGATTTGTTCTTTGGACAAATAGACATCTAATTACACCTCCAATCAACCAATCAGATTATCCTGATGCGATCAACTCGCTTATTATTTACGTAACCGCGTGATTACTCACGCACTTTGATATTATATACAGTTAAAAATGCTTTGTCAACAACTTATTATGTTAATATTAATTAATTATTTAAATTGTTGTCTGGCCCCTGTCCTGGCTGGTTTGTATCCTGACCTGCCTGCATATTCTGTCCTGGTATAGGACCCGGCACTGCATTCTTATCCTTCTTCTTACCTGACTTAGCAAGACCTATAACTAAGATAACAAAGGCTACAGCTGTTACACCAGCTACTGCAATAAGACATATCTCCCAGATACCCAATCCATCTTTCTTATCATCTCTTGTATGAGAAGATTTTCTATTAGATCCTGTATCATCTGGTTCTTCAGATGTACTTGTCTCAGTAGGATCTGGATCAGTATTATCAAAATACTTAGAAACATCAAGCATAGATGTATCCATACCAAGCTTAGTTCTTATATTGTAAGCACAAAGATCAAGTCTTGGATTAGTAAGTGGGTTGTTAAGTCCAACCTTCTCAACTGTTTCCTGGAAATCACCATTACAACCTATGTTAACAAGCTCAAGATAAATCTTGATTCCTTCATCTCTGTCTTCTTCAAGAACATTCTTAAGTTCATCAACAGCTCCCATAGAAACTGCATAACTTATATAGTAGCATGGTGACTTGAATGTATGATGTATATCAGCCCACTCATATATTTCACAAGATGGAGTTTTACCATAAAGCGCAAGATAATATGTGTTTGTAAGGTAAAGATCACCATACTCTTCGCAGCATTCATAATAAACCTGATTAATCTTAGATACTGTAAGATCATAAGGGTCAGAGTAAATTCTATACTGGAATTCGTCTTCCTTACATCCTTCTACTGCACCATATACCTGATTAAGGGCATTGTATATACGCATGATATCAGCAGAGTCGCCGTAAAGTTCATCAGCATATTTATCATAGATTGCTTCAAGTCCCTGAGAATGAATCTCAGCAAGGTCAAGGTTTGAAAGTCCGTACTCCCATTCCTCTTCTGAAGCAAAATACTTCTGATTATAATGACCAAATTCATGGATTAATGTAGCAAGATCCTGAACAGAACCATCTGCATCGTTAAAGATATAAACCGAGTTGTAGATACCAGCTATATCTGTTGTATATCCACCTTCAGCCTTCTTATCATCAATCTCCATATTACAAAGGTCGTGGTCAACCATGTAATTATAAGATTCATAAAGGTCATCTGAAATATCAGAGAAATGCTCAGATAATAATCTGCAGCACTCATCATAAGACATATCCTGGTCAGAAAGAGCATCAAATTCATCTCTTCTATCACTAAATTCATTATATAAGTCACTTAAAAGTGGTGAATAATATTCTTTTACCTGATCATCAAATGCCTTAAGATCATCATGAGTATAATCTCTGTCATAAACTTTATCATAGCAGTAATCTGCATAGTTATCATAACCATAAGACTTGGCAAACTCAGTTCTAAGCTCAACAAGCTCGATGTAAAGCTCACCTTTTTCTTCATTCTGTCTTGTCATGATATCTGCTAAGGCATCAAGATACTCGTCGAATGAAATATCACCGTTAGTATATGCCTCTTCAAGCATATCCATATCATATTCTTCACCGTTAATCTCGTATGTATATTCCTTATCAGCAAGTTCATCATACTTAAGAGAAAGCTCAGTATCCTTCTTCTGCATCTCTTTCTGTTCATCTGTCATAGGAACATAATCTAAGATATCCTGCCAATCGTCATCATCGTCGATTTTTTCTTTAAGAGCATCGCTACATGCTGATTCAGCAACAGTATGATATGTAATCATAACCTTATCAGCACAATTAGTATAAAGTTCGTCCCACTTCTGATACTCTTCATCTGCAGATTCGTCTTCTGCATCAAGAGTTGTATAAATATAAGCAAGTGAACCATTGGCAGAGATTCTTGATAAATACTTCTCCATCTCAGTTATTATCTCAATAACTTCATCTGAATTAGCTTCATCCTGACAAAGATCATCTATATCTTTAATAATAGAATCGAATTCATCTTCTGATAAATCTTCTATCTCAAGTTCATCAAACTTCTTATCTGTATGTTCAACTTTAGACTCAAGATCATCTGTAAGTTCATCATCATCACCATCAGCAAGTACATATGAAGGAGCTGAAATAAATACAGTTGATACTGTAAGTAGACCTGCAAGTAATCTAGCTAAAAATTTATTTTTTACCATTAAAATCTCCTTATTCATCTATATTCTGAGCCTGTACAGCTGTTAATGCTACTACACCAACTATATCTTCCCAAGAGCAGCCTCTTGAAAGATCATTAACTGGTCTTGCAATACCCTGAAGCATAGGACCATATGCTTCTGCCTTACCAAGACGTTCAACAAGTTTGTATGAAATATTACCGCAATCAAGATTTGGGAATATAAGAACATTGGCCTTACCGCCAATCTCACTATGAGGAGCCTTTGCTTTAGCTACCTTAGGAACGATGGCTGCATCTGTCTGAAGCTCACCATCAAGTAAAAGATCTGGATACTGTTCTTTGGCAATACGTGTTGCCTCAATAACTTTATCAACAAGTGCATGATGTGCACTACCTTTTGTAGAATGTGAAAGAAGAGCAATAACAGGATTGTTAGAAACAAGTGCTCTAAAGCTCTTTGCTGAAGAATCAGCAATTGCTGCAAGTTCTTCTGCTGTTGGGTCCTGATTAAGACCACAGTCAGAAAACAGGAATGTACCATTCTCACCATATTCACAGTTAGGAACATCTAGAATAAAGAATCCTGACACCAGCTTAGTTCCAGGTGCAGTTCTTAGAATCTGAAGTGATGGTCTAAGCACATCAGCTGTAGCGTGACAACATCCAGCTACCATACCATCAGCATCTCCAGCCTTAACCATGACGACGCCAAATGTCAGATAATCATTTAGAAGAGTTTCTCTAGCTTTCTCTAGAGTCATACCCTTAGCTTTTCTTGTTTCATATAGTAGGTTAACGTATTCGTCAAGCTTATCTGTAGTTTCTGGGTCTATTATCTGGACGCTATCAAGGTCAAGGTCCAGCCACATAGCACCGTCTTCAATCTTCTCTCTCTTACCAACCATAATTATGTTGGCAATCTTCTCATCTATAATATGAGCTGCAGCAATAAGAGTTCTCTTATCTGTAGTCTCAGGAAGCACAATAGTTTTTTTATCAGAGCGCGCTTTATCTTTAATAATATCAATATAAGACATAGTTCTTCTCCTTCCGTAACCCTAATACCAATAATTATATCTATATTAGGTCTTTTATTCAATAAATTAGAGGGCTTTTTATTTGTTTTTAATTGCATACAATCCCACCAGTTTGGTACAATATATACTAATTAAGGAGATAATAATTATGACTTCCAAGAAAGCTATAATTACAGGTATAGTTGCTGAATTTAACCCATTTCATAATGGTCACAAATATATAATTGAAAAAGCCAGAAAAGATACTGGTGCTGATTATGTTATTGTTGTTATGTCTGGCGATTTTGTTCAGCGTGGTAGTGCTGCAATTATGGATAAGCATGCCAGAACCATGTCAGCCCTTAAATCAGGTGTTGACGCTGTATTTATGCTTCCTGTTGCTATCTCCACGGCTTCTGCCCAGTACTTTGCCCGAGGCAGCGTGAAAATGCTTGCGGACCTAGGCTGTGACTATCTCTACTTTGGTAGTGAAGACGGAGATATCCAAAATATAGAAAAGCTCCAGTATATTCCTGGATCAGTTGAAACTCCTAACAATATTCTTGCCAGGGAATATATGGATGCTATTAGAGAATATAAGCTTAACATTAAGGCTTATACAACCAAAAGAATAGGCACAGATTATAATGATTCAGACTCTACCTCAGGTGAGATTGCTTCTGCTTCTTATATCAGAAAGCAGCTTTTATCTGAAGAATCAGAAGATGGCGGAGATATTAACCAGCTATCGCCAGTTATCCCACCAGATTCTATGAGCATCTTTGCTACATATGTCAAAACCAATAACCTTGTTAACGACAACCTTTTTAGTGAGATTCTTTTATACAAGCTATTATCTGAAGAAAAACAGGGATTTGATAAATATTTTGACGTTTATCCTGATTTATCATCTAAGATTATCTCTAATCTATATAGTTACAAGTCTTACAATGATTTTGCCAATACTTTAAAGAGCAAGGACATAACCTTCTCTCACTTAAAGAGAGCCTTATGTCATATCCTTCTTAACATAGTTGATAATGATATTGAGATGATTAAGAAGAATAACTTTTCTACTTATGCAAGACTACTTGGATTTAGAAAAGATAACGAAGGAATTATAAAGATATTACAGATGCGTTCTTCTATCGATATAATAACTAAATTATCGGATTATTATAAAGACTGTAGTGCAGAATCAAGAAGACTTTTAGCAAAAGACATCTTTGCTTCCCACTTATATTCTCACTTCTCTAACAAACTTAGAGAGGTTAGCCACGAATTCACTAAACCACTAGTTATTGTTTAAAATGAAAAACCCACAGGCAAAAACCTGTGGGCTTATTTATTATATTCTTAAACCAGGCCGTTTTTAGTTCTTAAATGAATGAATTGGGGCTGGGATACGTCCCTGTCTGTTAACAAATGCATCACATGAGAACTGGTTAACAGGCATAACTGGTGCATAACCAAATAAACCACCAAATTCAACTGTATCTCCTACCTTCTTACCATATGCAGGAATAACTCTAACTGCAGTAGTCTTCTGGTTAACCATACCAATAGCCATCTCATCAGCAATAATACCGGCAATAGATGTAGCTTTAGTATCACCAGGTATAGCAATCATATCAAGACCAACTGAGCATACACAAGTCATGGCTTCAAGCTTCTCAAGAGTAAGAGCTCCAGCCTCTACAGCATTGATCATACCCTGATCTTCTGATACCGGGATAAATGCGCCGCTAAGACCGCCAACATAGCTTGATGCCATAACGCCGCCCTTCTTAACCTGGTCATTTAAAAGTGCAAGAGCTGCTGTTGTACCAGGAGCACCTGCATACTCAAGGCCAATTTCACATAAGATATCAGCAACTGAATCGCCAACAGCTGGTGTTGGAGCAAGTGAAAGGTCTACGATACCAAATGGTATACCAAGTTTCTTAGATGCTTCTTTGGCAACAAGCTGACCAACTCTAGTTACCTTAAATGCTGTCTTCTTAATTGTTTCGCAAAGAACTTCGAAGTTCTCTCCTCTTACTGCTTCAAGTGCTGTCTTAACAACACCAGGACCAGATACACCTACATTGATAATTGCATCTGCTTCAGTAACACCATGGAAAGCACCTGCCATAAATGGGTTATCATCTGGAGCATTGCAGAATACTACGAATTTCATACAAGCCATAGAATCGTTCTCTCTTGATTCATAAGCTGTATCCTTAATCATCTGACCTACAAGACGAACTGCGTCCATGTTAATACCAGTCTTAGTTGAACCAACATTAACAGATGAGCAGATTCTCTCTGTAGCACAAAGCGCCTGTGGAATAGACTCTATAAGAAGCTGATCTGCCTTAGTCATACCCTTAGATACAAGAGCTGAATAACCACCAAGAAGATTAACACCTACAGTTTTAGCAGCATCATCAAGTGTTTTTGCTATCTCTACAAAGTCTTCCTTTGTCTTACAAGCGCTGGCACCAACTATAGCAATTGGTGTAACAGAAATACGCTTATTTACGATTGGAATAGCATATTTTCTTTCAATTTCTTTACCAACAGAAACAAGATTTTTTGCTGTTGTTGTAATCTTGTTATAAATATTCTTCTTAAGAGTATCAAGATCAGAATCTATACAATCAATAAGGCTTATACCCATTGTGATAGTTCTTACATCAAGATTCTCTTTCTCTATCATTGCATTGGTCTCAAGGACCTCTCTCTGACTTATCATATTGCTGACCTCCGGGCTAATTATATTCTGTGCATTGAATCAAAGATTTCTTCTCTCTGGCATTTTACAATTACGCCAATCTCAGCACCAATCTGCTCAAGTTCATCAGCAATCTGTGTAAATTCCTTTGCAGAATCATTAAGATCTGCAATCATCATCATGTTAAAATAATCCTCAACGATTGTCTGTGAAATATTAAGGATATTAACTCTATTATTTGCAAGGTATGTACAAACCTTAGCTATGATACCAACTGTATCCTTACCTACTACTGTAATAATTGTTTTCTTCATTGCGTCCTCCGATTAGTGTATTATATTGCAATAAGATTTGATGGAATATCACGTCTAGCAACGCTTATCTCGAAATCTTCGCCTTTATATTTTGTATCTCCCAGTGTAATTTCAGATTTTACAGCTTCATATGCTAGATCTGGAAGATTATTCTCATGGCTTAAGTGACTTAAGACTATATTCTTCATATTGTCATGAAGAATACTTGTAAGAAGCTTACCTGATGATTCATTGGAAAGGTGTCCCTTAGCTCCAAGAATACGCTGCTTAAGCAAGTATGGATAAGAACCCATCTCAAGCATCCTAACATCATGATTAGCTTCAATAAATACTGCATCAAGATTCTGAAGATTTGAAACAGTATAATCATCATATGTTCCGAGGTCAGTCATAACGGCTGCCCTCTTCTTCCCGACTTCAAATCTATAAGCAACTGGCATAGCTGCATCATGAGATATCTTAATTGTATCTATTCTTACATCACCAATTATATATGATGTATCATAACATATTTCATTAAGAAGGCTAGTATCTATATTACCTATAGACTTAGTTTTAAGTATTCCTTCTATTGTCCCTCGTGTTGTATAAATTGGGATTCCATATCTTCTGCTTATAACTCCAAGACCGCCGATATGGTCAATATGTTCGTGAGTAATTAATATAGCATCAAGATCCTTAGGAGATAGTTCAAGATCCTTAAGCCCCTGCTCTATTCTTTTGCCGCTTACGCCTGCATCTACAAGAATATGAGTCTTATCAGACCCTACGTATATTGAATTACCACTGCTTCCACTAGCAATGCTATATAATCTCATTTATTTCTCCCAATATATTTCTATAACTGCTCCATCAGAAATAGGTTCCATATATTCAGCATTCTTGTCATCTATTGTTGTAACAAGACGCTTACCCTGAACAGTCTTAGAATCAAAATCTATATAATCAAATACATCTACAAATACGTATGAAGGTTTGCCTTTTAAGGTAACTGGTCTGGCATTGACCATTACAGTTATAGTAGTATTTTCCTTTTTAGGCTCTTCTTCCACTGATTCGTCAGCATTTTGCACTGATTCTTCCTTCTTAGCTTTAACTAAATCACCTTCTTCAGCCTCTGGAAGGTCAGCGTAGCTTTCGTAGTCTCCTTCATAAGAATTTTCTTCTACTTCTTCAGTAGTAGCCTCTTCCTCATTTTCCGCTCCAGCCTTCTTTTCAGGCTTCTTGGTTGACTTTACTTCACTTTTAAGAACCCATTTGATAGTAAAGTTATCATAAACCTTAGTATCATCATCGGCTTCTTCATTATTAACAACAACTGTCATGTTATCATCAAGAGATACATCCATGAATTCCTTAACCTGACTAACTGTGTAGTAGTCAAGAATCATAATATTATCTCCATCCTGAACATCATAGTACTGAGTCTTAATCTCATTATTAACAAGAGCAAACTTAGGAAGAAGAATCTTGCTGTCATTAACCATAACAGTAATTGCTGCCTTAAACTCAGGTACCTTAGCAAGTACCAGGCTTGCAGGTTCACCGCTTGTTGACTCTTCTACATAGATAACATCATTAGCTCTAATCTCAGCATTGATGTCACACTCTTTGCCATTAAGGGTAATCTTAGCGGGCTCGCCAAGTTCACCTCTGCAAATCTTCTTAATACCATTAACTGTATAATTAATAGCCTTGCCTCTCTTAGGGAAGAGACCGTCATTAGGGAATCCTGCATGCATAGCAGCATCTACTACAGCAAGATTGCCGTTATCATAAAGCTTTATTCTGTCATTATTAAATGACACATAGATAAAGTTATTACTCTGTTCATAGTAGTTAAGGCAGATACCAATTGGTGTAACAAGGAGTGAATCCTTCTTAATATCATCTTCCTTGAAGATAATATTCTGCATAACATCTTCCCCTCTAAGAGCAACACGTTCTGGAATAATATCAAGGTAAGATGCAACCTTTTCAGTATATCCCTTCATCTTACCGCCGCCGCCAACTACGAATACAGCGCTAACTGACTTACCACCATTAAGTTCCTTAATCTTATCTGAAACAAGGTGAGCCATCTCATCTATCTTAGGTTCACATACAGAAAGTACCTTTTCCTTAGATACCTTCTGAGTAAGTCCCATAATATCCTTATATTCAACGCTGTCATTGTCATAGATGCCGCGCTTTATACTTTCAGCTGTAACAAAGTCTACAAGGCAGTCCTTTGCAATAATCTCTGTTAAAGCATCACCAGCTATCGGAATCATACCGTAAGCAACGATACAACCATCTTTTGTAATACAGATATCAGATGTACCTGCACCAACGTCTACAAGGGCGATATTAAGCATACGATACATCTCTGGTATAGCAACTTCTATAGCAGCTATAGGCTCCAGTGTCATATTTACAACATTAAGTCCTGCAAGAGATGTTGCTCTATAAAGACCATCTACTACATCATCCGGAAGGAATGTAGCGATAATATCCTCTCCGATAACCTTAGCCTTGTGACTTTCAAGATTACCAATCTGGTATCCGTTCATATAATATCTAATAACTGAGTTACCTACACAGTAGAACTTAAGGTCAGAATCATTCTCCTTAAGGAAGGTATCGTAAGCAGTTTCAATTGCCTTAGATGTTAATGAAGCTATATCTTCATTAGTAACAACTGTATCCTTCTCAAACTCTATCTCTGCGTGAGCTTCTATAGTTCTAAGAACTCGACCAGCAGCAGCTATACATACATCAGTAAGCTTAACTCCTGTCTTCTGTTCAAGAATATTCTTAACATAGTTAATAGTTGCACCAACCTGGCCTATGTCGTGAATCTGTCCATCAAGCATGGCTCTTGTTTCGTGCTCTTTAACAGTTTCAGCAACTACTATGAACTTGTCGCCTTCTCTATATCCAACAGTACCTACTATGCTTCTAGTACCAATATCAAGTCCGAAAACATATTCACCCTGTTTCTTTAATTCTTCACTCATGTATTTCTCCTATAACCCCGTCTATATACTTACTAGTAAAACTAAAGTCCTGATCGTTATCGATAATAATCTTACAGGCTTCTCTAAACTGTTTATCTGAGAGCTGACCTGCAAAGATTGAATCTATCTTAAGGTCATCATAACCTCTACTTGATTTAAGTCTTTCTCTTCTGGTTTCTTCGCTGGCATATATATACCAAATATCATCTAGTATATCGCCATATCCTTCTTCTATAAGGAGGGCTGCCTCTAAGAAAAAGAGCTTAACTCCAGCTGTTTTAGAAGCCTCAATCTCATCTAAAATATAGGCTTTAACAGCAGGATGAATTATTTCATTAACCTTTTCAAGATTCTTATTATCAGAAAATATCAGCTTGGCAAATGCTTTCTTATCAATATAGCCCTGGCTATCAAGAATACCACTACCAAATACCTCAACTAATCTATTATAACAAGGCTGCGACGGCTCTTCAAGTTTATGAGCAACCTCATCAGCAAGGATAACCTTAGCCCCGTATTTATCTTTAAGATAGTTTATTATAAGACTTTTTCCAGCTCCAACTCCGCCTGTCAGGCCGATAGTTCTCATGTTTGTACCTCATTTAGCCTCGTACCAGTCATTATTATATGCCAGGCCATGCTACTTTGCTTCGTACCAGTCCTTACCCTGACTTAGTGACACTTCTAACGAAACTGCCATATCTGCTGCGTGCTTCATCTCATTTTCAAGAAGTGCTGCAACTGTATCCTTCTCATCTTCTAAAGTTTCAATTACAAGTTCATCGTGAACCTGTAAGATAATTCTTGATTTAAGTCCTTTATCTAAGAGAGCATCGAAGACATTAATCATAGCAATCTTCATAATATCTGCAGCGGTTCCCTGAATAGGAGCATTCATGGCAACTCGCTCCCCAAAACTTCTTTGCATAAAGTTACTGCTCTTTATTTCTGGAATAGGTCTACGTCTGCCATAATCAGTAACAGAATAACCATTCTCTGAAGCAAATTTCTTGGCATTATCAAGGAAGTCCTTTATACCTGGGAAGGATACAAAGTAATCCTCAATATACTTCTTGGCATCTGCTCTTGATATAGATAAATCCTCTGAAAGTCCAAATGAACTGATACCATAAACTATACCAAAGTTAACTGCTTTAGCATTTCTACGCATAAGGTCTGTAACCTCATCAAGAGGAACATGGAATACCTTAGATGCAGTAGTCTTGTGAATATCTACATTATCCTGATAAGACTTGATAAGTTCCTGGTCACCTGACATAGATGCAAGTATTCTAAGTTCTATCTGTGAATAGTCAGCATCTGTAAACAGACAGCCATCCTTTGGAATAAATACCTTGCGAATCTGCCTGCCAAGTTCCATACGCATAGGTATGTTCTGAAGGTTAGGCTCTGTAGAACTTATACGACCTGTTGCTGTAATAGTCTGATTAAAGCTGGTATGTATTCTACCATCGCTTTCTATATAGTTATCAAGGCCATCAGCGTATGTAGACTTAAGTTTTGTAAGAGTTCTATATTCTAGAATATCGTTAACTATCGGATAATCCGGTGCAAGTTTTGAAAGCACGTCAGCTGCTGTAGAATAGCCAGTCTTAGTCTTCTTGCCACCTTCTATCTTCATCTCTTCAAAGAGAATCTCACCAAGCTGCTTTGGTGAATTAATATTAAATTCATGACCTGCCTGAGCATAGATTTTCTTTTCAAGTTCATCTATACCCGTACCAAGGTCTTCGCCATACTTTCTAAGAGCGGCTCTGTTAACAAGTACACCTTCATTTTCCATAGCATATAAAACATATGAAAGAGGCATCTCTATCTCTTCAAAGAGCTTGTCCATGCCCTGCTCTTTAAGCTTGTTATAGATTAGTTCATAAGAATTATATATTCCATAAGCCTGATCTAGGGCATACTTTACTGCCTTATCCTTATTTTCTGACTTAAATACATCTACAATATCTTCTTTACCAACTGTTTCTGCATATGTACCCTGATAGATACCAAGATACTCTTTATATATATCAGCAACCTCGTAATCATTCTTAAGAGGGTTAATAAGATATGCGCCAATTATTACATCTGCAAACTCTTTACCTATATCTCTTGATTTCTTATCTTCAAGGTTAAGATATGAATAAAGTTTCTTAACCTTGGAAGTTGCTATTCTGATACCCTTTGAGATTAAGCCTATAATAAGGTCTTTTATCTTACCTTCGTCAAATGCTGTAAGGTCAAATAAGTAGCATGAGTCCTTGTTAAAGCAAAGAGTCATGTAGCCTTCGGCTTTAGTTTCTGATGGAACGTCAAATAATGATAACTGGCCCCCTGCTTCTTCACCCTTGGTTTTACTTATGTGAGTGTATACTTTAAGACCAATGATATTGTCAGAGTCAAGTTTTGATAAAGCATTTTCCAGGTCTTTGAATTCTTTATTGTTAGTAACATTAACTATTTCATAGCTAGGAGAATTATCCTCAGCATGAAGGGCAGCCTTATCATCAAATCTTGAAAGAAGGTTCTTTAAATCAAGATTTCTAAACATGTCATAGGCAGCGCTGTTAAACATATCCTGCATCTTTGTATCTTCAAAGCTGTATGGAATATCAGCATCCAGCTTAATAGTAGCCAGTTTCTTACAAAGATATGCTAAATCCTTATTATCTATAAATGTCTGCTTAAGTGCCTTCTTATCAATCTCATCTATTCTTTCATAGATATTATCAATAGAGCCAAACTGAACTATAAGCTTCTTTGCAGTTTCTTTACCAACTCTAGGAAGTCCAGGATAGTTATCTGAACTGTCCCCCATAAGAGCCTTCATATCAATAAACTGCTCAGGAGTAACCTCATACTTTTCCTTAACATCCTTGGCATAGTAGTCCTCTATAGTTGTCTTGCCATTCATGGAAGACTTAGGAATACGAATTTTAATCTTATCTGTAGCAACCTGAAGAAGGTCCCTGTCACCAGAAATAAGAGCTACATCAGCCCCCTCCTTCTGTGCCTTGTTAGCCATAGTACCTAAAATATCATCAGCCTCTAAGCCTGGCTTTTCCATAACAAGAACATTCATTGTCTTAAGAATATCCTTAATAAGAGGAATCTGGCTTCTAAGTTCCTCTGGCATAGGACTACGATTGCCCTTATACTCAGCGAACATCTCATGTCTAAAAGTTGGATGATGAAGGTCAAATGCTACAGCTATATTAGTAGGTTTCTCCTCATCCATAATCTTAAACATAATATTTAAGAAACCATATATTGCACCGGTATGGATTCCCTCGTGATTCGTAAGATCAGGAAGTCCATAGAATGCCCTGTGCATAATACTATGTCCATCTATTAAAACTAACTTATTACTCATATATAACTCTTTTCTTTATTGTTATGGAATGCCTGGCCTGCTCGCCGTGATATGTGGCAGGTCTCGCCAGTTTGAACTAATTAATTTAAACTAAAAAGATACTTCTTATAAGCACAAACAATGTAAATGTAAGACCTCCGGCAAATATCCATCTTACTATCTTACTGTTTCTAAGAATAATCTCTTCTCTAAACTCTTCTTCCTGAATCATATGGTTATACTCAGCTTCAAGGTTTAGATTACCGCCATTTTCAAGTCTTCTAAGACCTTCATCAACGAAATAATGAAGCTTCATGTCCTGATTACAGTTACTGCAGGTTTTGATATGTTCTAAGACATCTCTTTTGCTTTTATCATCAAGTGTATTATTTAAGAAAGAACCTATAAGGGTTCTACAGGTATTACAATCCATATAATAAACATTCCCTTTTAAACAAAATTATCAATATCTTGCACTTCTAACATTTTAACATAGTATATTTAGTGCGAAAACCTTTATTTTTCTTGTAATCTACATTACCTTATGTTATCATCTTTCTTGTTGATAGGCCGGCGTGTCGGAATTGGCAGACGAGGCAGACTCAAAATCTGTTGGAGGCAACTTCGTGCGGGTTCAAGTCCCGCCGCCGGCATCAAAAAAGAACTCTTTCGAGTTCTTTTTTATTTTATATCATCCATTATTAATGGCTGACCACGCTTAATTGAGCGACCAGCTGGTTTTCCAAGAAGTTCATTATAATACTTTGGTGCTATACCATAGCCCGGGCGGATGACTCTTATATTCTCCTCTGTAAATGCCTCCCCGGCTGCAATATCTTTTACAGCAAAGATGCTTCTTCTAAACTTAGTTGAATCTTTTTCCTTTTCTGTAAGTTTATAGTCCGGACCAGCCATAATACTTTTGGCTGATTTAATATCATTAACCAGTTCTGAAAATCCCTGAATAGTCATGCTAAATGCTGAATCTGCACTTTTAACGCCATCAAGCTTAACATGTTTTTCTATAACACAGGCGCCAAGACTTACACCAACAACTGAAGCTATGGTACCCTGACTGTGATCAGAAAGACCGACTGGAAGGCCGAATCTTTGTTTCATATCCGGTATATTGCCAAGATGCATATCATCCCAGTTAGCCGGATATTCACTACAGCACTTAAGTAGTACTATCTTATCGTTACCAACCCTCTTACATGCTTCTATAGCATCTTCAATTTCTTCTACGCTGGCCATACCACATGACATAATCATAGGCTTGCCCTTAGAAGCGGTATATTCAATAAGCGGAATATCCACAAGTTCAAAGCTGGCTATCTTATATGCTTCAACTCCCATATCTTCAAGGAAATCAACTGCGTCATTATCAAAAGGAGTTGAGAGAAAGTCTAGGCCAAGTTTCTCACACTCTTCTTTAATCTTTGGCTGCCAGTCGTAAGGAGTTCCAGCATCCTGATATAGGTCATAGAGATTATATCCATCCCATAGACCTCCCTTTATTTTAAAATACTCATTATCACAGTCTATAGTTAATGAATCAGCAGTATATGTCTGTATCTTAAGACAGTCTGCTCCTGTTTTAGCTACCTGTCTTACTATTTCAAGAGCATTATCAAGACTTCCGCCGTGGTTAGCAGACATCTCAGCTATAACATAAACTTCGTTATTATTTATCTTTTCGTAAAGTCGAAACATAGTTTCCTCCACATAGTTAAGTCAGGTTAATTATATAATCGATAAAAAAGTGATGCAAGAAAAATAAGGCTCCGAAGTATTACTTCGAAGCCTTATAATAATTCATTTTATACTTGCAATTATTCCATGCTTAATCCATATAATCCATAGATATAAGCCATAACCTTATCCTGCATTGCATAATACTTAAGACAAGGATCATCCTCGCCAAAGTCCTTATTGTATGACTCAAGGTCTTCATAGCCAAGTGTTGTAACAACCGTTGCAATATCATTGTCATCAACTGTTAAACCTTCTTTTGCAGCAATTGCTTCAACAAATACCGTAAGCTTAGCTGAATCAAGAGCCATACTATGGCTATAATCATTGAAGTCATCCATAGTCATACCATAATAGCTTATATAGTCTTCAAGCTCTAAGCTAGCTGCAGTAGCCTGACTATTCATATATGTATTGAATTCCTGCTCGTATGCAGCAACAATATTCTCATCAATATCACTTACATAATAGTTTTCAAAGATTAAAGCAGAAAGCTTATCCTTCTTTTCCTTATCTACTATGAAATCTCTAAGTTTTTTAGCTGTATTGAATTCCGGACGACCAGCATTGGCAGAGTATTCAGCAGCGATTTCATCTGTGAGCTTTGAAGGTACTTCATTAACACTTATGCTGTTAACTGATACTGTAAATACTGCTTCCTTACCAGCAAGCTCTTCATAGTAATCTTCAGGGAATGTTACTGTAATATCCTTGCTCTCACCAGCCTGCATACCAATTAACTGATCTTCGAATCCATCAATAAAGCTGCCCGAACCAATTTCAAGGTTGTATCCCTGTCCTGTACCACCATCAAAAGCAACACCATCAATCTTACCAAGATAATCAATATTAGCTACATCACCTGTTCTTACATCAGCATGATTAGCAGAAACAAGTTTAGAATATCCGGATAAGATATAATCATTAATCATCTGATCAATTTCTTCATCTGTAACAGCTATGTTCTCATTGATGTAATCTTCATTAGTATAGTTATATACATATACTGTAGCACCAGATTCTGTTGTAAGTTCAAGCATAGTACCATTTTCTACATTAGCCTGACACTCCTCTAAAGTAAGAGTATTCTCTACTGTATCACCACTAACTTCATTTGCAGAAGCTGAGTTCTTATTCTTATCCTTATTTGAAAGGAAAACAGCAACAAAGATGAGACCGCAGCAAATAAGTGCTAAAACTAATAATATTATTACCTTCTGAAGGTTATTAGAAGATGAATCATCTTTCTTTTTCTCAGGCTTTTCTTTCTTAGTTTCCTTTTTCTCTTCTTTCTTCTTATCTTCTTTCTTAGGCTCTTCCTCTGATTCTTCTGTATCTTCTACAATCTCATCAGCTTCATCATAAGCCTCTTCATCAAGGTCAAAATCGTCGATGTCTTTTATTTCATCAACTTCATCGATCTTTGATTCCTCTAAATCTTCTTTTTTCAAGGTTACGTCCTCCCTATCCCTAATCTAAAAATTCTGTTTTAATATATGCTTCTTTATTATCATATATAATCTTAGTCCATTCGCCGCTTTCCTCCACCTTAGGGAATGTTTCACCGGCATAAGCAACACCTAAAGACTCAGCCTTAGTGCTGGCAGATTTTCTAATCTTAACAGTTTCCTTAACTGTAACTGTATCTGATGTCATAGGTGCCACAACATCAGTATCATCAGCTACATTCTCAAGGAATTCTGTCTTAATATAACCAACTTTATCTTCGTAAACAATCTGACTCCAGCCATTGTCCATCTGCTTGTTGCATGTAAGAACAGTTCCTTCAGTAACCTTACCAAGCTTGTCTGCAAGTTCAGAATCTGAAGATCTAACATTAACAGTTGTTGTAGCCTTAACCTTCTTAACTGTTACCTTATTAACATCAGGATTGTTCTGATTATCATCAGCATTATTATCTGAAACAGTATTATCAGATACTGAATTTTCTGAAGTTGTATTACCAGAATATGCAGCCTGGGCAAGAAGCTCACCAGCTTCATTCTTTATCATCTGGTTAAGGGCAAGCATATAATCAGCAAACTCTGGATTTTCAGAAAGAATATCGTTGTACTGAGTATTTATCTTAGTAATAAGATCATATACATCATTCTGTTTTGCAATCTGATTAATATAGTCAGACATCTCCTGGCTAAAGTCATTGCAATAAATATAGTAAGAACCGTCTTCTCTCTGGCATACAAGGAATGCAAGAAGTGCAGGAGCAACCACATCATAATCCTTAGTCTTAACATCATAGCTTGCAAAACAGATATATGAATTTTCAACAGGTCCCTTCTTTGTATATACGTTGATATTAGAGTATGACTCAATATACTTAGCCTTAACATGAATCTTAGCTATCTCAACATCGTCAATATAATCTCTAATAGACTTTAAGCCTTCTGTATCATCATTCTGAAGATATGTGAAATAATCTTCAAAGAGTTTATTAATTTCAGGATGTGCATTCTCTTCAAGAGGTTCATCAGTAACAGGTATGGTAGTTGATGCTGAAACACCTACAGAGCTTACTCCTGTAGCCTCTTTAGTATTTTTATGAGAAATAGCCTGTATTAAAGAAGTAATTAATACAATTACGATTACAAGAACAAATAATGAACCTGCAATCATGTATATCTTCTTATTATTCTTAATATGAACAAGGGTCTTGTCCCAAAATTCCTTAACAAACTGACCGAAGCTTTCCTTATCTTCTTTATCTGCCTTGTCAGCCTTCTTATTAGACTTAGACTTCTTAGTACTTTCTTCTGACTTCTTCTTTTCCTTAGAAATAGACTTGAATGATATCTTTTTATCACTCTCATCTTCTTCTAAATCATCTATATCATCATCAAAAGTCTCTTCTGTATCTACAGCTTCCTCTTCGGTATTTGCAGAAGTATTCTCTTCTATTAATCTTTCAACAGTTTCTTCTACTGACTCCTGCGATGTTTCAAGTACATCTTCAGCAGTCTCAGATATCTCATCAATAGTCTCTTCTGCCTTATCTTCTACCTTTTCTTCACTAAGGTTTGTAGAAAGGTTCTTTTCTGTGTTTTTAGAAGAATTATTCTTGTTTTTTGAGTTCTTTTTCTTTGACATATTAATGACCAAATCCTTATTAAAAATCTAGTATAAATAAATGCACCCGACAGGAATCGAACCTGCATCAAGGGCGTCGGAGGCCCACGTTCTATCCATTAAACTACAAGTGCAATTCCTATGTCTAACCTTGTGTTAAGATATTATGTAAACTAATTTATACCTAAGGTCAAACATAGGATATGTTAGCATAATTTACTATCTTTGTCTATTATGCGATATAAAGAGATTTGGCAGCCTTATCATAGTAATAAAGTGAGTCAGATAATACCTCTTCTGTCTTAACATGAGTTGTATTAACCTCATGAATCATAGAGCCTAAAACATCAGGGCACATATCATTATTATCGGGAACTATAATCACCTCATGAATTGAGGAAGGAATGATATAGAAGTTTGTATCTTCTTTACCAGCTATATCATCAAGAATTTCATTATAAAGAATGCAGGAAGCACCATATTGTTTCTTATTATTTGTAAGAACAAGCATAGGAATCTCAAATGCATCTGTTCCAAATATAGAAGTCATATCATTAGCTAAATCTTCCATCCAGGCCTCTTTACTCTTACCAGCTTTCTCCGCCTCTTCTATACGTTCATAATCCTTATACCTGTCCTTAATATTCCTTAGAATCATTTCCTTCATAATATCAGCCATATTGGTTATTACAGGTTCAAGAAGGAACTGGGTATTCTTTTTAGCATCTTCATATATTGTTTCTGTATTAACATCCCACATCTGTAGATGAGAATTATAGATTAATATACTTGCATCAGGGAACTGGTTAGAATCTAGCATGTAATAGAATATAATTGCCAGATCAAGATACTCCACATATGGTATCTCTTTTAGAAGTTTCTCATTTTTAGATTTATTAACTAGCTTATAAACTATTCGGTCTTTAACCTTGTCATAATCCTTAAAATAAGATAAATCTACATTTTTATTAAGCTCAGCCCTTTTTATAGTTGATTTTATCTTATCCATTACCTCATCAAAATCATTGCCACTCTTATAATAGTCATAAAATGATTCCATATATAAGGTAGGCGATATGTTACACGTCCCTTTTATACAGGTAATTCCAATATGTTCTATACCATTATTCTTTTTAACTTTTGATATTCGAATCTCCCTTTCATCTTCAAATGCCTCTTTGAGAGACTGACTAACTTTTTCTGTAAATTCTTCTAAACTAATTAAATTTTCTAATGTTTTATCCATGTATTATTCTCCTTAATTTTTCCCCGAAGGTAACAAAAAAGACGCCAAATGTCATACATTTAGCGTCTTACAATACATATCAAAATTAGAATATTAGATAATGCAGAGATTAAACACGGCTTAAGTACTCGCCTGTTCTTGTATCAATCTTAATCTTCTCGCCCTGTTCAACGAATAATGGAACCATAACCTGTGCGCCTGTCTCAACGATAGCTGGCTTAGTAGCACCTGTTGCTGTATCACCCTTGAAGCCAGGCTCTGTATCTGTAATCTCTAATTCTACAAAGAGAGGTGGCTCAACTGCGAATACTGAACCATTGTGTGAACATACTTTACAAATTTCATTTTCCTTAACGAACTTAAGAGCATCACCAACTGATTCTTTGTTAAGTGCGATCTGCTCATATGTCTCAGCATCCATGAAGTTGTAAAGATCTCCATCAGCATATAAATACTGCATATCTTTTCTATCAATACGTGCCTGTGGGCATTTTTCTGTAGGACGGAATGTCTTTTCAACTACACCGCCACTCTTGATATTCTTAAGCTTTGTTCTTACGAAAGCTGCGCCCTTTCCTGGCTTAACGTGCTGGAATTCAATAATCTGATATACGTTACCTTCAAATTCAATAGTAACACCATTTCTGAAATCACCTGCAGAAATCATTCTAATATCCTCCTAAAATTGTCATCAAAATAATACTTTTGATATTTTAATATAGTTTATAGCATTTTTCAACAGTTTTTTACTGTGAATCAGTTAGCTGCATTAATTAGTTTACTTATTTCTTCCATTGCATGGAGATAGCCCTCTAAGCCCTCTCCTTTTATCTGCATATTGCAGGCATCTGCTGTAACTGAAATCTTGCGAAACTCTTCCCTTGTATTGATGTCTGATATATGAATCTCTATCTTAGGCATAGTAACACTTCTAAGAGCATCTGCAATAGCATAAGAATAATGAGTATATGCACCAGGATTGATTATGATACCTTCTGTTCCATCGCTGTATGCATCCTGTATTCTATCGATAATTGCACCTTCGTGGTTAGACTGGAAAACTTCTACTTCTATATTCATCTCTTTTGCCTTATTACTGATAAGCTCAAGTAGAAAATTATAATCCTGATTACCGTAGATGTTCTTTTCTCTTATTCCAAGAAAGTTAATATTAGGTCCATTAATAATTAGCTGTTTCATAAATTGCTCCTTTGCGAAATAAATCAGGTATCTGCATTATCTATATTACCTGCTCTGACATGAGTTTTATAACTTCTTCTGCTATCTCTTTAACTCCATGTCCGTCTGTTTTTACTACCAGATCTGCGGCTTCCATATACATAGGAGTTCTGATTTCAAGCATATTCTTAATCTTCTCTCCTTTGTCCCCGCCTTTAAGAAGTGGTCTCGAATGATCATCCTCAAGTCTTTTTAATATAGTCTCAGCCTCTGTTTCTAAGAAAATGACTGTTCCAAGTTCCTTTAATATAGGTATATTTTCTTTAGTAGTAACAATACCGCCACCGCAGGATAAAACATAAGTCTCTTTTTCATCTTTAAGAGTCTTTAAATACTCAGTCTCATATTCACGGAATACATTTTCACCCTTGGTTTCAAATATCTTTGGGATAGTCTCATTATGTATCTTTTCTATTGCCTTGTCGCTATCTATGAACTTAATCCCCTCTAAGATAGAAATCTTCTTTCCTACAGAAGTTTTACCGCAGCCCATATAACCAACCAGAATTATATTCTTCATATTTGCTCCTTATTTTCCAAGAGACAGTTTAACCAATATCTTATATAGCTTATCTACATCAGCATCTGAAACTTCTACTTCATTCCAAAGTTCAAATGCTTTAACGCCCTGGTACAAAAGCATCTTAAGTCCGTTATAGGCCTTGCCTCCTGAATCTTTTACAAGCTGCATAAACCTGGTATTCTCAGGATTAAAGATAACATCATAACCAATCTTAATTCTGCTATAGAATTCTGGATTATCTATAACAACATCATCGTCATGAGGATGCATACCTACGCTTGTTGCCTGTATACATATCCACTTACTGTCAAAGAGCCCCTGTTCTACATCGTACTTGTCCCTGACAATATCCATAAAGCTTATAATATCGTCTTTAAGAGAAATAATTGATATCTTGGTTTTAGCAGTTTCAAATCTTTCCTTAAGATTTCTGGCTTTTTCTACATTTCTATTAATAATAAGTACATTCTTTGCTTCTAAATGCACCAGTGCGGCAACTATAGCATTGCTGACACCGCCGCTTCCAAGAAGGATTACATTCTGGTCCTTAACTTCTACACCATCACTTTTTAGAGATTCAATAAATCCAAAATAATCAGTGTTATATCCCTTATAACCACCATCAACTTTAACAAGTGTATTAACTGCACCTATCTTTTTGGCAACATCATCAACTTCTTTAAGATAGTTCATAACCTGAACTTTATAAGGGACTGTAACATTAAAACCTATAAGTCCAAGAGCTTGGCCGCCCTTAACAGCATACTCAAGTTGATCATCCTCAACATTGTAAGCAAGATATGCCATGTTGATATTCATATACTCTGCCAGATTATTATGAATTGCCGGTGATAAGGAATGTCCTACAGGATGTCCTATAAGTCCACATAGTTTTGTAGAAGCGTCTATCATATATACCTCCGCTTGGGAAAAGCGGGTCCGCTTTCCTTCTAGCCTTCTTTTTTGACTATATTACGTATAATTTTGCTAAATGATTTTAACATATATTATTTCATTTTAGAATAGATATAAGCTCTATATTCAGCTAATTTACTAGATATACGCTGGATTTTTGGATGATTCTAACCTTTACTTTTATAATCCTAAATGTGATAATAATATAGCGCTTTAACGCGTCAAAGCCTTAAAATAAAGCATTTGACGTGGAAATAAGATATGAGAACAAAAAGATTTATGGGAGGAAGGTATTAAGATGCCTATTACAGAAATTCTTGAAGATAATTGCAGAAAATTTGGCAATGATGTTGCTCTTGTCGAGATCAACCCCGCAATTAAAGAGATAAGACGTATTACATGGAAAGAATACGATCTTATGGAGCCTAACAGAGCTGTCAGCTATAGACGTGAAATCACTTGGAACGTATTTAATGAGAAGGCAAACCGTTTTGCCAATATGCTTCTTTCAAGAGGTGTTAAGAAAGGTGACAAGGTTGCTATTCTTCTTATGAACTGCCTTGAATGGCTTCCAATATACTTTGGTATATTAAAAACAGGAGCTCTTGCAGTTCCTCTTAACTTTAGATATGCATCAGATGAGATTGAATACTGTCTTAACTTATCAGAGTCTGATGTGCTTGTATTTGGTCCAGAATTTATAGGCCGAGTTGAAGAAATCGCTGAAACTATCAGCAAGAACAGACTCCTCTTCTATGTTGGAGATAACTGTCCATCATTTGCAGAGGATTACAACTCTCTTACAGCTAACTGTTCAAGCAGCTCACCTGACATAAAGCTTACTGATGCTGACGATGCTGCTATCTACTTTTCATCAGGAACAACAGGTTTTCCTAAGGCTATACTTCATAACCATGAAAGCCTTATGCACGCTGCCAGAGTTGAGCAGAATCATCATGGTCAGACTAAGGATGATGTATTCCTTTGCATACCACCACTCTACCACACAGGTGCTAAGATGCACTGGTTTGGTTCATTCCTAGTAGGTGGTAAAGCAGTTCTTCTAAAAGGAACAAAACCTGAATATATCCTTAATACTGTATCTCAGGAAGGTTGTACTATCGTATGGCTTCTAGTTCCATGGGCTCAGGATATACTTGATGCTATTGACAGGGGAGAGATTGATATAAGCAAACTAGTACTCGAGCAGTGGAGGCTTATGCATATAGGTGCTCAGCCAGTTCCACAGAGTCTTATTAAGAGATGGCTTAAAGTATTCCCACACCATGACTATGATACAAACTATGGTCTTTCAGAATCAATCGGACCTGGTGCTGTACATCTTGGTATTGGTAATATTGAAAAAGTTGGTGCTATCGGCATCCCTGGATATGGCTGGGAAGTAAGAATCGTAAATAACGGTCAGGATGTTAAGCAGGGCGAAGTTGGTGAACTCCTTCTTAAAGGACCTGGTGTCATGACCTGCTACTACAATGATCCTAAGGCCACAGCTGAAACACTTAAAGATGGCTGGCTCTATACTGGAGATATGGCTAAGATGGATGAAGATGGCTTCATCTTCCTTGTAGACAGAAAGAAAGATGTTATCATCTCTGGTGGAGAAAACATATACCCAGTTCAGATTGAGGACTTCCTTAGAACAAATGAAAAGATTAATGACGTTGCAGTTATCGGTCTTCCAGATAAACGTCTTGGTGAGATTACCTGTGCTATCATTCAGCTTAAAGAAGGTCAGACATCATCTGAAGATGAGATGAACGAATTCTGTATGGCTCTTCCTCGTTACAAGAGACCAAAGCAGATTATCTTTGCTGATGTACCTCGAAATCCAACAGGTAAAATTGAAAAGCCAAAGCTTCGTAAGATTTACGGCGGTGAAAACCTGGTTGACGCTGAAAATAAGTCTTGATGAATACTTAAAAAATATTTTGACAAAGTTAAAGCTACTGGTTTGAGCCAGTAGCTTTTTTTCAGTTTATTATCTTAAACCCGGCGAGACCTAAGGCGAAGATATTTTGCTCCAAATTGCCAAACGCTACGAGGAACTAGTTTTCGTTTACACGTGCCATCATATCTCTTTTACGTATTTCTTCTTCACGTTCTTTAAGTAGTTTCTTAAGCTTTCTACGTTTTATAGTAGATATTATCAGGATAATTATAAGAAGTAATACTATGCCAGCAATGTAGTAATAGGTATAATCCTTATCAACTGTTACTACAGCAAATGATGCTCCATAAGGTATAGTACAGGTTATATATGAACCGTCTACTGCGCTGTCGACTTTACTCCATTTATCATCCTGAAGGATGTATATCTCAGCATCCTTAGCCTTGTCTCCTACATAGAAATGTCCTGTTAATCCATTAAGATTAAGTCCGTCTACATTGGTTAAAGACCAGGAATATGCATATTTAAGTTTTTCACCTTTTTCAAGAGCCTCTGGGCCGGAGATTTCCTTCATATTCAGTGCTGACTCTTCGTAGAACTCACCTGAAACCAGGAACATAGCACCGCCGTCATCATTAAGGATGCTAGATGCCAACGACTGATTCCAAGGTATGTACTTAGCATTGATAGTTGTATTGCTCTTTATGATTTCATTCTCTGGTTCTTCCCATCTTACATAGTATCCTGGCTTATCTTCCAGTTTTGGATAATCCTCACTTATAAGGCTGCTTCCATATGGTATAGAAGACTCAGTTATAAGTTCATCATCTGCAGTAAATGTAACCTTAACATAATCAAATATCTCCGGCTTGCCTTCCATAGAGATGATTTCATCATAGGTTGACCTTTCTGCTCTGCCCTGATAGCTGATACCATCAATACCTTCATAGTTATCATTGATAAAGTAGTTATCTTTAACTGTACCATCTTCAGTAACAAAGCCTGCTATACAGCCAAGATATTCTCCGTCTGCTTCAAGATCACTAAGAGATATACACTCAGTAATATTAACACCATATCCGGTAATTCCACCTACATATGCTTTTCCTGTAAGTCTTGATAAGCTGTAACAAAGCCATACACTACCTTTACTTTGGCCAACAACTCCACCAGTGTAGTCTCCTGCTTCTGTTGATATATTGCCATAGCATTCGCAGCTATAAACAAGGCCGAATTCCTGCGAGCCTGATATACCGCCAACACAGTTACGCTTTGAAGTTATAGTACCATCATTTTCACAGTAAATAATAATGTCATTAACAGAAGTTCTAAGTCTTATATTAAGTTTTTCAGTAAGATCAATATCAAGCTCAGGGTCTGCTTCATACTCAATATTCATGGTACCTGCTATACCACCTATATTGATATCTCCTTCAACGCTGCCATTATTAACACATCTTGATATAACTCCATTGGCACTTATAGTATCGAGAGATGAAACATCATAAATCAGGTCTTTATTTCCTGTGATTGATTCTATATCCTCTGAAAGCATATCAGACATATGATTTAACTGGCCGCTGGCTTCATTGATAGATGCAAGAATCTTACTGGTACCAGAATCCACTGAATTAACAAGATTCTGTAGGTTATCATAATTTCCGTTATCCTTAATATTATTGGCAAACTTCTGAGCTGCATCTGCTGCTGAATTGGCAGAAACCGAATATGTGCTTTGAAGCTTATCCATGTTGTCATATAAGGACTTCAGGTTCTTTTGAAGTTCATCTGCTGTAGATTTGTTAGCACTGACACTTTCAATATGGTCTTTAGCATCCTTAAGCTTCTTATAGTCTTCAGCAGAGATATTCTTAATATTCTTGATATCCCCTAAGTCTTTGATATTATACTTCTTCTGAAGTTTTTCTATATCTTCTATTTCTTCCTTTGTTGGAACAGACTTTGCAAGCTTCTTTTCTTCTTCTGAAAGTGCTTCGATATTCTTAATTGCTTTATTAATACTAACAATATAAGCCTTTGCTTCAGGACTATTATCAGATACACTCTTTGATATCTCATCAACAGTAGATTTTATACTATCCAGATCCTTGCCATAAGAATCAACTAGGTTATTAAGGTATTTTGATGAATCACTTGTAGCCGAATTGATAGCTGAGTTAATACCTGTTATAGAATCTGATAATCTGTTAATCTCATCCTTAGTGCTACTTAGCTTGTCATTAAGATACTCAGATTCTATATATGGCTCAGCCTGTCCAACTATACCGCCTACATCCTTACGTCCATATACATCACCCTCGTTACTACATCCTATAACTTCACCGCTTTGTCTACCGCAGATGCCGCCTACGTTATATCCAGAGTGATTGTATCCGATAGTTCCATCGTTGAAACAAGCTGTTATTATTCCTGATGAACCACCTGCAATACCACCCATATCATTACGGTTCATCATACTTTTTGTTATGTTAAATGCTCCAACATCAACGCTGTCACCTATATCAACAGATGAATCCAGCTCAGATATATTAACATTGCCATTGTTCTCGCTGTCAGAAATTATGCCGGCATTGAATCCACAGATACCGCCTGTATAGTCAGTACCAAGAACTGTAGCATTCTGGCTGCAGGAAGTAATTATGGCGTCATTCTTATTAAAGCCAACGATACCTCCAACCTTCTTATCACCTTTGATAGAACCCGTATATGAGCAGCTTGATACTGTTCCATAGTTAACACCGCAGATACCGCCAATATTAGTAGCGCTGCCCGATGCCTCTACGTTTGCCTCAACATGAAGGTCCTCTACTAAGCCAAGCTTACCTATATATCTGAAGAAACCATAATCAGAACCTACATAATCAGGATTCTTAACCTTAATTGTATGGCCATCACCTTTAAAGGTTCCATTAAAGTAAGGTACGCCTTTATAGTTCTTAATATCAATATCAAGATCTCTGGTTAATACGAATGTCTTTCCAACACTGTAGCTATCAAGTTTACAGTTATCGATAAATTCATTAAAATCATCAAGATCATTAATCTTTATAATTTCATCTACACTAACGATACCTGTATTATCATCTTCCACCTTATTATCAGAAGTCTGATTAGTAGTTCCATCTTTCCCCTTATCAGCTAAAGGAGAAGCCATAACATCTAATACATTAGAAGAAATGATACTGATAAGAAGAAGTGCTATGATATGTTTTTTTATGGAAATAAGATGTTTTCTCATTAGTTCTTACCTCCTTTATTATCTTTATTAATCTTATCAAGATTTAGTTCAAGAAGTGAACCATCTGTGTCATCTTCTTCATCATCTTCCTGTTCATTTATCTCACCTTTTCTTGAAGGAAGAAGACTTTCAACTATTACTCTCATCTCACCCTGAACAGAACCGTTAACATCTGCATCTATAACACCATTAACAAATCCCTTTATGTGACCGGCTACAGCAATCTTACCTGAAGCTTCTTTAGTCTCACGCTGAAGGTTAATAGCAAGAGCAGTCTTTTCAATAAGAGTATCACCCAGCATAAGAATCTGAGGAAGAACAAATAATACCAAGAAAATAGATATTATGGTTCCTCGTCCAAGTGCTATACCGATAGCAGCAACTGTTGGATCAGTTGAAATATTACCAATTAAGAAACCGGCACTTACTAAGATTGAACCTGAAGTAAATATTGTTGGAAATGCCTGGTTAATAGTTTCTGTAACTGCATTCTTAAGACTCATCTCTTTCTTAAGAACAAGATATCTTGAAGATATAACAATAGCGTAGTCAATTGTTGCACCCATCTGAATAGCTGAAATAATCAGATAAGCAATAAAGTATACGCCCTGTCCCTCAAGTGCAGGTATAGAGAAGTTAATCCATATTGATCCCTGTATGGTTATAACAAGAAGTACAGGAAGACCTGCCGACTGGAAAGTAAAGAATAGAATTACCAGTACAAAAAGGAAGGTTAATATACTAATTACCAGGTTATCTGTAGCAAATGAATCCTTTAAGTCCTTACAGCTTGTTGAGCCGCCAACAAGAATAATATTACCTGTACCGTAATATTCCTCTCCTGTTTCTCTTATAGTCTTCATAGCATCATAAATCTCATTGCCCTCAACAGGAAGTGACAGATTAAGAACAATTCTTGAATAGTTCTCACCCTTAAGCTGAAGCTGGGCATCATCTAATTTTTCATGAAGTTCATTAAGTGTCTTATCAAGGTCCGCGCTAAGCTTTACATATCCCTGCTTATACTGATCATATAGGAATACAAACATATCTAGTATAGGTACTGAATAATCATCAATACCGGTAATAACTGGACCATACTGTTCCTGTCCGTATGCATAAGCAGCATATAAGAACTCAGCTACTTCCACATCAAGATCTGCAAGTTCAGCAAACTGTCTTGGCGTTATCTTCTCCGTTAAAGTATATTCATCATTGATTTTCTGATTAGCCAGTCCAAGCGCTGATGTAACATAAGGAAGTTTTTCAAGTTTTCTTATATATTTAGCCTCAGACTCATAGTCCCCAACAGGAACCATAACTACAAGCTGGTTAGATGAACCGAAGTTTTCTTCAATCTTCTCAGTAGCTATTCTGCTTTCAGATTTCTTGGCACTTTCTACTGATTTAGTATCATATAAGTACTGGCAGTTATTAGATATAATAAATCCTGCAACCAAGACAACTGCAAATATAGGTGGAATAATCCACTTTGTAAGTGAAGCAAACTTACCTACAAAAGATATCTTTGGAACATAACATTTATGTCTGGTTTTATCAATTAAGTTTGAAAAGATAAGTAATATACCAGGCATAAAGAAGAAAACTGCAACCAGGGAGAACAATATAGCTTTAACTAGAACGAATCCCATATCATATCCTAGCTTAAACTGCATAAACATCATTGCAAGCATACCAGATACTGTAGTAAGACATGATGAACTGATTTCCGGAATAGCCTTGGATAAAGCAACTTTACATGCTTCAACCGCAGGCATTTTCTCATGTTCTTCCATATATCTGTCGCAAAGGATGATGGCATAATCAATAGCAAGGGCAAGCTGAAGAACAACTGCGATGGAATCAGTAACTGAAGATATAGTGCCCATCCAGTAGTTTGTACCTTTATTTAAAATAGCGGCCATACCAAAAGTGAGAAGTAATACAGGAATCTGTGCAAATGCATGGGTTGAAATCAGTAAAACCAGAACAATTATAATTACTGAAAGAATAAGAATAATTCTAATATCATTATTAAGAGATTCGGAATTGCGTTCCTCTTCTCCTATAGTAGTTTCTATGTAATAATCATGGTTACTTAGAAGTTCTTTAATATCATCTATTGCTTTTATAGAAGCCTTGTCTTCCGCTTCACCATCTACTGTAACATCAATAAGGGCATAGGTTCCCTTATAGTGGTCTGTATCATTATCAAAAGTTACAGATTTAACATTCTTTACCTTGAGAAATGAATCAGCCAGCTCTTTTGCCTGATCATAGGTAACACTGGTAACCATAACCTTGGCACTGCCATAAGTTACAAATTCATTATTCATGGTATCAAGACCGATACGGGTCTCGGATGTTTTAGGCAGGTATTTGGTAATATCCTGATTAACCTTTACCCGGTTAAAACATAAAACGCAGTAAATCACTGCAAATATAAAAAGTATAAGGATTGCCTTTCGTTTGTTAACAATGAAGCTGGCAACCTTATACCAAAAGCTGTCGTTCTCTTTCTTTTCTTCCTTCATAGATATCTCATCTCCCCATCTTGTTTCAATGTCTGAATATTATCTCTCCTGTTTCATCATTCATTGATTCTACTATAGCAAGTGATTCTACCTGATAGCCCCTCTCTCTAAGGCTCTTACCACCGTCCTGGAATCCTTTTTCAATAGCAATACCGATTCCTTCTATGCTGGCACCAGAAGATTCAATAATCTCTATAAGCCCATTGACTGCACAGCCATTAGCAAGGAAATCGTCGATAATAAGTACATGATCATCACTTGAAAGATACTTTTTAGATACAATAACATCATATACCCTATTATGAGTAAATGACTGAATCTTTGTATTGTATGTCGAACCATCCAGATTAATTGACTGAGACTTCTTTGCAAATACTACAGGAACATCAAAATACTGCGCAGTTATAGCTGCTATACCTATACCTGAAGCTTCAATAGTAAGAATCTTTGTAATATTCTTATCTGCAAAAAGTCTTTTAAATTCCTTTCCCATCTCATTGTAAAGCTTAATATCAAGCTGATGATTAAGGAAAGAGTCTACCTTAAGGACATTACCCTTCTTAACAACTCCATCTTTGCTTATTCTCTCTTCTAATAGTTTCATAGTATTTCTCCACCAAAAATATTATTAACGTTCTTCTCTAAAATACGGCAGTCCCAACTTGGCCGGTGGCTGATTTTCCCGTTTATTACGCATACTTGAAAGGATAAGAACTACAAGAGTAACAACATAAGGAATCATCTTGTAAAGTTCCTTGTACTCCATGTGTCCCATACTTGGAATATATAAGTAAAGAATATAAAGTCCACCAAATAATATAGATGCAAATATACCTACATCAGGCTTCCATATAGCAAATATAACAAGGGCAATTGCAAGCCATCCTCTGTCACCAAATGCATCGTTAGACCAGATACCGCAGGCATAGTCCATAACATAATATAAACCACCTAGACCAGCAATCATACAACCTATACATGTTGCAAGGTATTTATACTTACTAACGCTGATACCAGCTGCATCAGCAGTTTCAGGGCTTTCACCTACAGCTCTAAGATGAAGACCAACTCTAGTCTTCTTAAGAACAATAGCTGCAACTATAGAAACTATAATTGCAAGATAGGCTAAGAAGCTGTATGAAAGGAATACCTTACCAAACCAGCCCATACTCTTAGCAAACGGAAGCTTAGCGCTAAAGCAGGCACTTGTTCTAGAAAGTGCAATTGAAGGAACATCAAGTCCTGAAATCTTAATAAGCGACTCACCAAAGAAGTTACCAAAACCAACACCGAATGTAGTCATGGCAAGACCTGTTACATTCTGATTAGCCTTAAGTGTTACTGTAAGGAATGAATATAAAAGTCCCATAAGTAATGAGCCAAATAATGAGCAAATTAGCGGAATAAACACAGCAAGGAAAGGATTGAGATTACCCTTACCAACTGACTGCTCATAGTAGAATGATCCTATAACACCACTCATGGCGCCAACGTACATAACACCTGGAATACCAAGGTTAAGGTTACCTGACTTCTGAGTAATTATTTCACCTGTTGAACCAAACATAAGAGGGATGCCCTGAGCTACTGCTCTAGGAATGAAAGATACTAAATTAAACATTATTCTTCATCCTCCTTCTCTTCATTTGCTGTGGCTTTATCTTTAATTTTTTCAGTGCTATTTTCTTTAGCCTCCGCCTTAGCTGTATTTACAGTTGCTTCGGCACTGTTCTTTTTAAATATAACCTTATATCTTATGAAGAATTCGCAGCCTATGATAAAGAATAAGATAATACCTGTTATCATATCCGAGAATGATTCATTTACACCAAAGCTTGTTGCTATAGCACTTGCTCCTCTATCAAGGAATATAATAAGTAAACTTGTAAGTACCATAACAAATGGATTAAACTGTGCAAGCCAAGAAACCATAACTGCAGTAAATCCCTGGCCGCCAACTATAGTAGTTGTAAGTGTATGATTTACAGAACCTACAAGCAAAAGGCCAACCACGCCGCAAAGTGCACCTGAAAGGCATACAGTACGAACTATAACCTTACCAACCTTGATACCGGCATATCTTGCAGTCTGAACGCTGCCACCAAGAACTGCAATCTCATAACCGTGCTTTGTATACTTAAGATATATATACATAATTACTGTAATAACAGCAGCTACAATAATAGAAAGAAGGAATTTGTTACCCATAGGATCAACAAGCCAACCAACATGGGAATCCTGACAAATCATACCAATCTTTCCTGAACCCTTTGGAACTTCCCACTTAATAATAAAGAAGGCAACTAACTGGGTTGCTATATAGTTCATCATCAGAGTAGACAGAGTTTCATTGGTATTCCACACCGCCTTACAAATTGCTGGGATAAATGCCCAAAAGGCACCAGCAAATATACTTGTTACTATCATAAGAAGAACTATAACAGGGTCTGGAATCTTGTCTTCAAGACATATCATACAAGCAGCTGCAGCAAGAGCACCGGCAAGAACCTGTCCCTCACCACCTATATTCCAGAAGCACATCTTAAATGCTGGAGTTAAAGCAAGTGATATAAGTAAAAGAATAGATAAATCTCTTAAAGTGAACCAGGTCTTTCTCTCTGTTCCAAATGCTCCCTGGAACATTGTATAATAAACATCAAAAGGATTATCACCAGTAAGAGCTGTTGTAAGTATGGCACATACAACAAGAGCTATAAGTATAGCTATAATTCTTATTCCAACTGACTGCCATGCAGGAAGAGTGTCTCTTTTAACAATGTGGAATAAAGGCTCGCGTCTTTTGTTTTCCATTATTCTTCTCCTCCTAACTTAGTCATTAATAATCCAACCTTGTTCTTATCAGCAGTTCTTCCATCAATGATTCCACTGACCTTACCACCGCACATAACAAGTATTCTATCTGAAAGAGCAAGAAGTACATCAAGGTCTTCACCTACAAATACGACTGCTACTCCCTTTTTCTTCTGCTGATTAAGAAGATCATAAATCATAAGAGAAGAGTTAATATCAAGTCCTCTAACTGCATAAGCTGTAAGAAGTACCTTTGGTGCAGATGCAATCTCTCGTCCTACTAAAACCTTCTGAACATTACCACCTGAAAGTCTTCTAACAGGAGTTGTAATACCAGGTGTAACTACATTAAGTTCATTTACAACATCTTCAGCAAGTTTTCTAGGCTCCTTTCTTTCTACGAATCCAGGAATACCCTTATTTCTATATGATCTAAGCATCATGTTGTTAACAATATCCATGTTACCAACAAGTCCCATACCAAGTCTGTCTTCTGGTACAAATGAGAAGCTGATACCCATTCTTGAAACCTTAAGTGGGTCCATCCCAACTATCTCTTCCTTGCTTCCATCATCACCTATGTAAGTTATGCTTGAACCATCACATGTTTTCTGAAGGCCTGCAATAGCTTCGAGAAGTTCCTTCTGACCGCAGCCTGATATACCTGCTATACCAAGTATCTCACCTGAGTTAATGTCAAATGAAACATCATCAAGTTTCTTTAGTCCATCATCAGAAACAACTGAAAGATTCTTAACTTCAATACGCTTCTTAGGATTAACAGGATCTGGTCTTTCGATATCAAGGTTGATTGATTCACCAACCATCATATCTGTCATCTCCTGAATAGTTGTCTCTTTTGTAATAAGAGTTCCTATATATTTACCCTTACGAAGAACAGCAACCTTATCAGAAAGTTCCTCAACCTCGTGAAGCTTGTGAGTAATAATAACAATAGCCTTACCATCAGCTTTCATCTTACGAAGTACGTTAAAGAGTTTCTCAACTTCCTGTGGTGTAAGAACTGCTGTAGGCTCATCAAGAATAAGTATGCTAGCATTTCTGTAAAGAACTTTAACAATTTCTACAGTCTGCTTTTCTGAAACAGACATATCATATATCTTCTTATCTGGATCCAGGTCGAAACCATATTTATCACAGATTTCAACAATCTTTTCTCTAGCCTGCTTCTTACCAAGCTTACCATTAAGTCCAAGTATAATATTCTCTGTAGCTGTAAGCACATCAACAAGCTTAAAATGCTGGTGCACCATACCTATACCATACTTAAACGAATCTCTTGGGTTAGCTATAATAGCCTCCTGACCATTAATAACAATCTGACCTTCATCAGGGAAATACAGACCTGCTAACATGTTCATAAGTGTGGTTTTACCACTTCCGTTCTCTCCAAGAAGAGCAAGGATTTCTCCGTTATAAATATCGAGAGATACCTTGGAATTAGCCTGTACTTTACCAAATCTTTTTGATACATCTCGTAAAGATACAGCAATCTTCTTATCTTCCACTATATATTCCTCCAAAATGTATAATTACCATAATCAAAAAGCAGATGTATTCCTGCTATATACCTGTCAGGCTAGGCCTAAACAGTCCATCATGCATTTATAAGCATGAAAAAAGAACGGCGCTCTCACGCCGTTCCTTATTATACATCTTTTTAAAGATAACTTAAACATTTTTTGATTAGAATGCTGTATCAAGAAGAGTGATTCCATCAATATTTAAGTCAAAATATGGTGCAGAACGGAAGTCCTTACCTGACTCATCGAAGTAACCATCAACGATAACTTCGTGATCTGGTGTGTAAGCAGCATCTGAATCAACATCAGCCTGATATGAATCAAGCTTCTTGCCATCTACTGTGAAAGTAGCTGTATCAAATACATGTATCTTACCGCTTTCAAGATCAGCCTTAGCTGCTTCTACTGCTTCTTCTGTACCTTCTGCTACAGAGTTACCATAGTATGAAAGAACTACAGAACCTGACTGAAGTGTACCTGTCCAGTCTGTGTCGATTGGTGAACCACTTTCAACACAGCCCATAGCATACTTGAAGTATGGAGCCCAATCAATTCTTGAAGATACAAGGAATGTGTTAGGGCAAGCTGAATCTGTGCTACCGTTGTATGATACGTTAGGTACGCCAGCTGTTTCACAAGCTGTAGGAGCACCCATTGAATCTGCATGCTGGCTGATAAGTACGCAACCATTCTCGATAAGCTTGTTTGCGCCTTCCTTCTCAGCTGTTTCATCATACCATGAACCTGTAAATGTTACTTCCATAGTAGCTGATGGACATACTGAACGGATTCCAAGGAAGAATGATGTATAACCAGATACAACTTCTGCATATGTAAATGCACCAACATAACCAACCTTAGCCTGGTCTGCTGTAATCTCACCATTTTCAATCATCTCGTTTAACTTAAGACCAGCAACGATACCTGCAAGATATCTACCTTCGTAGATAGAAGCGAATGCGTTGTGGAAGTTATCAAGACCTGCTGTATGAGCCTGTGTTCCTGTTGCGTGGCAGAACTGAACTTCTGGGAACTCCTTAGCAGCTTCAATCATATAATCTTCGTGACCAAAGCTGTCAGCGAATATGAAGTTACATCCGTCATCAACTAACTCTTCTGCTGCTTCAAGACATTCCTGACCTTCTGGTACATTTGTCTTAAATACTGCTTCGATACCCATTTCTTCACAAGCCTGCTTAGCTGCATCGATAAAGTTCTTATCGTATGTTGAGTTTTCATCATGTAAGCAGATGAAACCAGCCTTAACCTTTGAAGAACCAGCCTTGTTGTCATCTTTCTTGCCGCAAGCAGCCATAGAAAGAACAAGTACAAGTACCATTAAAATACTTACTAACTTTTTCATGTTTTCCTCCAATAAAAATTTATTATGTAGTATAGACTCTTTCTATACCAAACATTAAAAATGATAATACCTAAGCCCTCAAAAAAATATTAACAAAATGTACAATTTTTAAGGGATTTAAGGCTCTTTATATGTTTTTTTTAGTTATTTACTGCAGTTGAGATGTACTGGATAGATACAACAGCATCTTCTTCAATAACTATCAGAAGTTTCATATTACCTTTTGTATATTCGAAAGAACCATTGTTATCTTTATAATCTTCTCCGTAT
The DNA here is from genome assembly GCA_000687675.1 of Lachnospiraceae bacterium NC2008. Classification (GTDB taxonomy): domain Bacteria; phylum Bacillota; class Clostridia; order Lachnospirales; family Lachnospiraceae; genus NK4A136. The sequence continues at coordinate 345,259 of JHWS01000002.1, forward strand.
ACCTGCTTAACCTTTTCTGTATTATCTCCTACAGAAAGTCCTTCATCTGTAGATACAAGGTCATTCTTAAGAACTACAAAGTTAACATAGTCCTTACCATCAGCAGCTATATATGTTCTAACTTCAATAGCTCCATTGTTATATGTATAAGTCTTTTCTACACCGTCAAATGCACAAGCTGGTGCTTCAAAGTAAGATTCTTCCTTACCCATAGAAGCTATAACAGTTTCCATTGGCTGATCAACAGCAAGCTTATAATCATTAACTGTAAGGTAGTAACCTGTTGGTGCTGCCTGAGCTGTATCGCCCTGTGCTACATCCTGAGTAGCTGTCTCTACTGGAGCTGGAGCCTCCTCATTATTACCACCTATGCTCTTTTCTCCCGAACTACATCCACAAAGAAGTGCAGTTGCAAGACCTGCGATTAAAAGATTTCTGATTTTCATAATATTTTCCTTTCCTCTTTAAGATTATTAATCCTAATCTGTAATATTATACTCTTTTTTTTGATTTTCAATCTCCTGATTATATTCAGCAATAACTTTATCCCACTTGGCAGATAATTCTGCTTCCCCTCTTCTATCTGTAACAGCAGTATTATCAATAATATACTGACCAAAATAGTCAGAAAGTTTTATGGCACCGCTAAGATTAAGATGAAGTCCGCCGTCATAGGTATCATGTTCAAAATCAATTCCTATCTCATCGGTAAGTTCAAGGAAGTTAATATATGTAAGATCATGTTCCTTAGCATAATCTACCATTTGCTTGTCCCACTGATCATACCAATATGGATAAAGACTAGGTGCTTTAATTAAGATAAGTTCTATATCATTGTCCTTACAAAGCTTTGTAATCTTATCAAGATAATAATATGAGTTTTCTCCAAAGTTATAATCTGTAAGGGCAGGACCCTCAGGAACATTCGAAGCTGCCTTCTCATCTATCCTCATGTAATATCCCTTAAATGACTCATGAGGTGTATCAAATATGTATGTAAAATCATCGCTTGTTAAATCATTCCATCTTGAATGATATCTAAGAAGAGGAAATACATATTCTACAAAATGCTCGTCTTCCATCATAGAAGCATTGATATTATTAACCTTAGACATGGACCAACGCATACCTTCTATAGACATACGATTATAGGCCTCATTTTGTGGCTCATTATACTTCATAGATAAGACATTAAATACAACAACCTTAGGCTTCTCGTATTTTAATGTGTCTTCTAAAAGGTAATAAGACTGCCATATAAGCTGCTGGGCACTTCCTCTTATGTAAGAGTTAATTCCATATTTCTGCCAAAGTTCTACAGGTGAGAAATTCTCATATACTTCACAGTCACCGATAAATACCACATCATGATCAGGCTTATCATCATAGTATTCCTCTATAAATGAGCCTTCTACAACATCCTTAGTATATTTAGGCAGGAAGATTCTCTGAATTAGAAATAATCCAGCAATACCTATTAATAATGAAATTGTAATTTTCAAAAAGTTCTTCATATATATACCTTAATTAAAACTGGTTATAAATAAACTGACTTGCATCAAAGCCTATTCCATATGCGCCAAATATAATAATGCATACAAGAAGTCCGTAGAATATAACGAATCTGACTGGATAAGGTTTCTTTAAAAGTTTTTCTCTTACACTACCTGTTCTTCCTGCAAGACTGACAGATGTAAGAATTACTACGCATACAGCTAAAATGATGTAATCATATAAACTAAGTCCAAGGCTTAGTAAACTTCCATCCCATAATATATGCCAGTTCCAGTTAGTAAATATGGTTCCAAACATACGGAAGGTAAGAGGCACATCCCTATAACAGTCAAATGTTCTAAGGGCGCTCATTAAAAGAAAGGTCCTTATTACGCAAAATGCTTTATAAGAAGTATGTCCATCAACATGGAATCTGTTATGAAACTTTCTATATAGTGGTTCAAGTTCCTGACTAATCATAATAACTACAAAGTTCCCAAGTCCCCATACTATAAAGTTCCAGCTTGCACCGTGCCATATACCTGTAGCAAACCAAACCACAAATGAAGCAAGGTAAACTGGCATGCGCTTTCCTATTACATCTCCAAAGTGCTTTCTTGAAAACTTTGAAAACTTAAGCATAGGCTTACATACAGATATTGGATAGAATATGTACTCTGTAAACCAGGTACCCATAGTAATATGCCATCTGTTCCAATATTCCTTAATATTCTTTGAAAAGAATGGACGTCTAAAGTTTTCTGTTACTTCTATACCAAGAACCTGAGCAATACCTATAGTAATATCAATACCACCTGTAAAGTCAGCATAAAGTTCAAGAGCATAGAAAATCATACCGACAAAAACATAGGCTCCTTGATAGTTTTCAGGTGCGGCAATTATAGCTTTTACTGCTATAAGCATCCTGTCGGCAACAACTAACTTTTTAAAATAACCATATAGTATACGCTGGAATCCAAAGGCTACATTCTTTCCGTCAAACTTATGCTTTGAATATAATGTTTTACTTAAATCGCCAAATCTGCTGATTGGTCCCTGAACAAGCTGTGGGAAGAATGAAACAAACAATGCGAACTTAAATACATTCTTTTCAGGTTCTACTGTTCCCCTGTATGTATCGATTAGATATGAAAGAGCTTGGAATGTATAGAAAGATATACCCATAGGCATAAGAATATCTATGAATCCAATTCTTGCCTTGCTTCCAAATATATGAAGAAGGCTGTTAATATTATAAATTGTAAAATTGGTATATTTAATTACGGCTAGAATGCCAAGATTAAACAGTAAACCAAGAAGAAGCACTCTCCACTTCTTCTGTTTCATCTGATTTTTATATGTCTTCTTATCTTCCTTAGATAAGTTTTCCTTATTCTTGCTAAGATACTCCTTTTGAGTAGCTGCAATCTTTCCCATCCATAGACCACAGCCATAAACAGTAAGACTTGTTACTGTAATAAATACAAGATACCAAGGGTTAGCCAAGAAATAGAATACATAGCTGGCTATAAGTAAAAGAGGCCACTGACATCTTTTAGGTACCAAATAATATAATGCAAATAAGACCAGAACAAAGCCTATAAACTCATAAGAAGCAAATAACATACGGGATTATTCCTCTTCTTCGATTCTCTGAATCATATCGTAGATAGTCTCTGCACTATCAAAATTCTCAGGTGTTATATATTCTGCTGATACAACAACGTCAAATCTATCACCTATCTCAGAGATAATAGTAACTATATCAAATGAATCAATTATGCCATTAGTTACTAATCCTGTTTCTGTTTCAAAATCAACTTCTGGGTGAAGCTCTTCAAGTATGCTAAGTAATTCTTCCATCATAAACTCCTTTTAATCAAACATTTACTTATTATTCGCCTGGTTCATCTTTGTAAGCTCAACTCTGTTAATCTTACCATTAGCTGTAAATGGCATAGACTCAAGTCTGTTAGTTACATTAGGAACCATATATCTTGGAAGCTTATCCTTAAGTATAGTAATAAGCTCAGCCTTATCAATATCACCTACATAATAAAGAACAATCTTACCTTTTTCTTTATCATAAATACATCCTGATATTTTAACACCTTCAAGAGCATTGACATTGGCTTCGATTTCACCAAGCTCTATTCTATGCCCCATATGCTTAATCTGGTAGTCCTTTCTTGAAACAAATTCAAGCTCACCATAGTTATTAAGTTTACCTATATCACCGGTTTTGTAAATAGTCTCTGGATAGAAAGTGTTTAAAGGATTCTGTACAAATGACTCCTTAGTCTTTGCCTCATTATTATAATAACCAAGTGTTACACCTGTACCTCTAATACATATCTCACCTGGCTGACCATCCTGCGCAAGCTTACCATCTTCTGTTAATAAAAGTATCTCAGTATTCTTAAATGGTCTACCAATAGGAATAACATCATCAAGCTCAAACTCTCTGTTAACCTTATAATAGCAGCACATACCAGTGCCTTCTGTAGGTCCGTAGAGGTTTGTAAATCTAGCATTAGGAAGAACCTGTCTCCACATATTAAACTGCTTAATAGGAAATACTTCACTACCAAATGCTATATTAGTAAGTGTCTTAGGAACAACTGTCTTAAATGTTCCAAAAGCAGATATCATAGTTAAAGCTGATACTACCCAGCAAATAGTATTAATATTATGCTCGTTTATAAATTCTACAAGCTTTACTGGGAACATAAAGAGGCTCTTTGGTATAAGGTAGGTAGTTGCACCAAACTTAAGCGTTGGATATACCTCCTTAAGACAGGCATCGAAATAAAGTGGTGTCTGATTACCAAATACAGTATCTTCGTTGAATTCAAGTGTTTCAGAAAGTTGTTCAATATAATCAAGAACGCTTCTGTGGCAGGCACAAACACCCTTTGGTACACCAGTTGAACCTGAAGTAAATACAATATAGATTGGATCTGTATCTATAACTTTAGAAGCTATTAAAGCTAACTTGTCTTCATCAATATCCGTCTTAATAACATCTGTGTAAAGAACGGCTTCTGCATCTGTGTTAAATGCCTCCGCCTTCTCTATAGTATCCTCATCGCAGATTATAAGTGGTGACTTAACATTATCAAGAATAAGATCTATACGGCTTGCTGGCATCTCCTCATCAATAGGAACATAATAGCAGCCACTATATATTACACCAAAGAAAGCTGTTATCTCTCTTGGGTGCTTATTCATAAAGATAACTACAGGCTTCTTATATATACCCTTTCCAGCGATATATGAAGCAAGGCTTCTACTTTCCTTATAAACTCCACTAAAAGTCATGCTAAAGCTTTCATTGGCAAAAGCAACCTTATTAGGTTTGATTTTTACTATATTGTCCAGATAATCAAGAACATTGTTCTGCATCTTATTTCTCCAGTATTTATATTAGTTATATATAGCTTTTATTATATTTGTAAACCAAGATTATTATATGATTCTTTAAGGCTTCCGCACTCTATAACTGACTTTCTAGCCAGAACTTCAAGAACGTCAAGAACATCACTTGATACACCAAGGTCACGTTTAATCATGGAAAGTTCGGTACAACCAAGAAGTACTATCTGGGCTCCTGCTTCCTTAAGCCTACAATATACCTTTTGGAAGTCTTCATTTCTAGGTCTAATTCCTTTTTTTACATAGTCATATATTATAGCCATAACCAGCTTTTGACTTTCGTTATCTGGTACAAGACTCTTTATACCATATTTTTCAAATGTATTCTGAAAAAGTTTGCTTTCAATAGTACCATCTGTAGCCATGATACCGCATGACTTTATGCCTCTTTCAGATAAGAATAAAGCTGTTTCTTTGAGTCCGTCTATAAACTGAGCGTCCTGAAATTTACCAAGATTCTGGTCAAGCTCTTTTTGGAAATAATGAGCTGTAATACAAGGCATGGCTATTACCTTAGCCCCTAGCTTACACACATCTTCTTCCATACGAATCAGCTGTCTAAGTGGACTATCATCGCTTTTACCTAATATATAACTTGTTCTATCAGGTGTTGCAGGTCTTGAAATAATAACTGTTTCAATATGCTCCTGATCTGTCAGAGCATCTGTCATATCAGTAACAAGTCTTAGAAAATATGCAGTTGCCATAGGCCCAAGACCGCCTATTACGCCAAGTATCTTCTTTTCCATCATGTTGATTATATCCCTAAAGGCATCATCGCAAGCATTTTCCTGCTTGCCTTAGTTGATTTCAGGATAAGCCTCTCTATCGTAGTTAAAGCAGTTGTAATGAGCATGAGAATATTCCATCATTTCAGCATCTGTCTTTAAGAAGAATGTTGGATGATTCTCTTCTGCTCTTGGAGTTGTATCATAGTGATACCAGCCTGTGCCATCAACATCAACAAGATTCCAGTAGTGATGTCTTCTAGTTGGTATCTTACTAATCATCATATTTTTAACACCTGCTCTTGTAAGTAAAGTCTGAGCTGTACAGGCATAAACATAGCAGTCACCCTTCCAGCAAACTACACCGTCATAGCAGGCCTTAATATATGAACCTTCAACATAATCGTCTATGAAATACATATGACCTCTAATATATGAATATATAGCCCAGGCCTTATCCCTGTCAGTCATATCATCAGTAATAATCTCAGCAAGTATAGCATCTGCAGCAGCATTGATCTCGTCCATATCATACTCTCTTTCCTGAACGATAACATTGCAGCTGGCACTTACAGTATGTCCACCAACATCTGTTACAGTATAGGTTACTGGATAAGTACCTACCTCATCTGTATTAACAGAAGCTGCATCAACTTCAAATTTAATCTTCTCTACACAGTTATCTGATACTGTGATTCCATCCTTATAAGAAACAGAATTACCCTGATATACATATATATCATGTACACCATCAAGGATAGGAGGCTCTGTATCATCTTTTAACTTAAGTGTTACCTCTCCTTTAACGCTGTTGCCGCCCTCATCAGTTGCTATAACTACAAGATTCTGCTGGTCATAAGAAGCCCTGTCATAATCCGCTTCAAAACTATAGCTAATCTTGGTAGCATCATTGCTGCTTACAGCAAAATCAGATGCTGTATAATCAGCTCCCATATATCCATCTATATTCTTAAACTTAACATCTGGTGCTACTGTATCTACAACAGAAAGTGTAGCTACATACTCTTTTCCGGCATAGTTAATAGCGATTTTATTATCAGATACCGAGTTCATAGATATAGAAGCTAAGTCAGTTACAACTTCAAAGTCGTCCTCCCCAAGACTAAAATCAGACTTGCCTACAGACTTACTTCCAGCTTCTACTTCTACTTTAGTTTTAAAAGGAACTATATCAAGACTTGCAGTAAGATTAGTTAAATTTGAAGATGTATCAGTAAGTAGTATAGAAACCTGACTATTTCCTACCTTAGATGTATCAGGATTAGATGCAAATGCAACTGTTACAGGTGTTGCATCATTTACATCACTTACAAATGCCTCCGGGCCTACACTGTCCCCAAGAGATAAACATACATTATTAGCTGAAGCAGTTGGAGCAACTGTATCCTGAATAACTATTTTTATCTTATGAATATAGAAACCAGACTTAACCTCTACGTTGTACTCACCTGGCATCATAGATGCAATATCAAGGGACTGGTCAACAAAAGAAGCTTTACTGTCCCCGTTCTTCATAAGGTCACAGGCTGATACTGAGGAACCACATTCTATAGTAACCTTATGGTAAGCCTGATTATAAATGTATACAAAAAAACCGATTACCAGCGCGATTAGCGCAAGAAATGAAATTAAGAAAATATTTAGCTTTTTATGTCTTTTACTAAACAGCTTCATCTTCCTAAGCGTCTTCCTAATATTGAACACCTTTATGGACAGATGTTCTTCAAAACCTTGTATAGTGGACCTGGGGGGATTCGAACCCCCGTCCGAAAAATTCGCTACCACTCTTCTACTATCATAGTCTCTGGATTGACATTCCCTCCACCGATTCGTCAAAGACACCGAATGCGGCTTTAGTAGCTTCATAAAACTGCCTTTTGCTCAAAGCTTTGCAAAAGCGTTTCCTACAAGACTGATGCCCTGATCCTAATGTGTAGGTGCACTAGGGAGGACACGCCGCCCTTAGGCAGCGAATGCTAAATTATCTTCAGCGATTATATTTAATTTGGAATTTAACGCATCCCGTGCGGATAGCTTCTTTGGCTTAAAATTCCCCGTCGAAACCTGTCAAGCCCTTATAAATTTTTAACCTTGAACTGACGCATAGTTTCTCTACGCATGTCCTTCTTGGCTATTTCCTGCCTCTTATCATAATTCTTCTTACCTTTTGCAAGGCCTATCTGAATCTTAGCTTTACCATTCTTAAAATATACAGCAAGAGGCATAATGGTATAGCCCTGTTCACTACTTCCACCTATGAGCTTGTTAATCTCATAGCTATGAAGAAGAAGCTTCCTGACTCTTAGTGGATCCTTATTGAATATATTACCCTTTTCATAAGGGCTTATATTCATACCTATAATATAAACCTCACCTTTGTCTATCTTAATATAAGCTTCTTTTATACTGCACTTGCCCTGTCTAAGTGACTTTACCTCAGTACCGCAAAGGGCAAGTCCAGCTTCATACTTATCTTCAATAAAGTATTCATGATATGCTTTTTTATTATTGGCAACAAGCTTGTTGTTTTCTTCGCCCTGTTTAGTACTCACTTTAATCACCTATTCTGCTTATGCCGCTAGCATAAGCACTTCTAACATATTAAGCCTTTACAATAACAAAATCAACTGTCTTAAGGTTAATATCTGCTTTCTCAACTTTTATCTTAATCTTCTCTCCAAGTCTATATGTAGTCTTGCTTCTTTCACCTACTAACTGGTAGCGACTTTCATCAAAGTAGAAGTAATCACCTTCGATCTTCGATATATGAACAAGTCCCTCACATGTATCAGGAAGCTCAATATAAAGCCCGAAGTTAGTTACTGAGCTTATGATACCTTCAAACTCTTCACCAATATGCTCAGCCATATATTCTGTCTTTTTAAGCTTATCAGTTTCACGCTCTGCATCTCTTGAACGCTTCTCTCTATCAGAACACTGCTTTGCAATACCCTCAAGAATCTGCTTATAATGCTCTCTCTTCCTATCTGTGAGTCTACCTCTAATCTCATCCTTAAGAATTCTGTGAATCATAAGGTCAGGATATCTTCTTATAGGAGAAGTAAAATGAGTGTAATACTTAGCAGCAAGACCAAAATGCCCCTCATTATAAGGCGAATATCTTGCCATCATCATACTTCTAAGAGCAACTCTTGTAATAAGATTCTCTTCGTCTCTACCCATAACACTTGCAAGAAGCTTCTGAATCTCAGATGGATGGATACCATCTTTATCACTCTTAAGATATAAACCAAAGCCTTCGATAAATGCGGCAAGTTTCTCAATCTTCTCCATATCAGGAGACTCATGAATTCTGTATAAGAATGGCATATTAAGTAAGGTAGCATGCTTGGCTACAGTTTCGTTAGCAACAAGCATAAACTCTTCAATAAGCTTTGTAGCATCATTAGAAAGATATGGCTTAATAGATACTGGCTTTCCATTCTCATCCACTTCAATCTTGCACTCTGGAAGGTCAAAATCTATAGAACCTCTCTGCTTTCTTCTCTTTCTAAGAATCTTGGCAAGCTTGTCCATCTCCCTAAATGTAGGGACAAATTCAGCATACTCTTCCTTTAATTTATCGTCTTTATCCTGAAGAATACTAAGAACCTTGTTATAGGTCATACGTCTATTAACATTAATAACAGATTCTACTATTCTGTAGTCTATTACTTCACCATTCTTGTTAATAGTCATGATACAGCTCATAGCAAGTCTGTCTTCGCCTTCATTAAGTGAACATATACCATTAGACAGTCTTCTTGGAAGCATAGGTATAACCCTGTCTACAAGGTATACGCTTGTACCTCTTGAAAAAGCTTCCTTATCTAAAGCACTGCTTTCCTGAACATAGTTAGATACATCTGCTATATGAACACCAAGAATATAGTCTTCGCCTTTTGTTTCAAGACTTACAGCGTCATCAATATCCTTAGTATCATCACCATCTATAGTTACCATAGGAAGAGTTCTTAAATCTTCTCTACCGTATGTATCAGCCTCGCTTATAGTTAGTTCAATACGCTCAGCTTGCTTCATAACCTTATCTGGAAATACATTAGGAATATCGAAGCCTCGAACTATAGAAAGAATATCTACTCCCGGATCAGAGATGTGACCAATTATCTCTTTTACTTCTCCTTCAGGATTTCTACCATTTCGACCATAGTCATATATCTTGGCAACTACCTTGTGTCCATCCATAGCTCCCATAGTCTTTTCCTTAGGAATAAAGATGTCGCAGTTAAGTTTAGCATTATCAGGAACAACAAAGCCATAGTTAGTAGACTTTTGGAAAGTACCTACCACTTCTTCCATATTGTGTTCAAGTATCTTTGTAATTCTGGCTTCTATACGCTTGCCAGCAGTTACACCTTTAGATAAAAGCTGTGCCTCTACTGTATCTAGATGAAATGCCCCTAAGGTATAGTCAGCTGGAATATAAAGGTCTTCATCAAGATCTTCTACCTCTACGAATCCAAAGCCCTTACTATTACTAATAAATGTACCTGTGAAAATAAGTGGTTCAATTTTTGAACTTTTCTTATTTCCCTTTTTAGCTGACTTCTTTATTTCTTTTAAAGATTTTACAGATGCTTTATCTTCTTTTTTTGTTTTCTTATTTTCTTTTTTATCTGTTTTTTTAGATGTTTTAGCTTTAGACTTTGATTTATTCTTATTCTTACCTGGCTTATCTGACTTAAGATTGCCATGTATATCAAGATCTTTAGCTTTTACTTTTTTAATATCTTTACTCATATTTTTCCCCATATAAGAGATTTAATAAAAATCCCCTGCACAAAAAAAGCACTCCTTTTTTACAGGAGTGCTAACCAGTTCTTAACAATTAGATTCTAGCAATATTAAGAATCAGAGCAAGTACTATGAAAAGAACAGCAAGTGTTGTGGAAATCTTTACAAGTGCACCTTCCATTGAACGTCCCTTATTCTTTCCCCAATATGTTTCAGCTGCTCCGCTTATTGCTCCAAGACCCTGAGTCTTGCCTTCCTGCATTAATACCAATATAGATAAAGCAACGCTTACTAGTATAAATAAGATTGTAAGTATTGTTCTAAGCATTTTTATGTCCTCCAAACTTACTAAAAAGTCTCAAACATGAGATATAATATCACAAAGCATAACATTTGACAAGCAAATTATTCTGCAGCATGTTTTATAACCATCTTGTAGAATTCCAAAGTATCTTTATCAGTAATCTCCCTGCCTGATCTGTAATATGATGTTTTACCAGATTGTTCTTTGTTTACCTGATAGCCTTCCCCTTTAATATGTCTGCAAAGATTATTAACTGTTCCCTTGCCACCATCAAGCACCGCAATATTTGGTCCAAATATATCTAAGAATACCTTCTTAAAATGAATAAAATGAGTGCAGCCACAAACTACAGCGCAGTAATCTTCTTTATCAAGTTCTTTAAAGCAATCTTCAAGGTATTCTTTAACCTTGTCAGATTCAAACTCTCCATGTTCTGCAAATTTTACAAGTTCTGGAGTAGGTAACATATCAACTCTGTGTTCAATATCTACCCTATCTACCAAGTCATGGAGCTTCTTCTCTTTTACAGTAAAAGGAGTCGCTATAACAAGGATTCTTTTATGTCCAGGGATCTTAACAGCAGGTTTAACAGCTGGTTCTATTCCTATAATTGGTATATTATATTTATTTCTAAGATATGGCGCTGCAGCACTTGTTGCAGTATTACAGGCTATAACTATAGCTTCGGCCCCTTTAGAAATAAGAAATGATGCTGCTTTATCTGAAAGAGCGGTAATCTCTTCCTTTGTCTTTGTACCATATGGAACATTATCTGTATCGGCATAGAATATAAAATCTGCATCAGGAAGCTTGGTTCTTGCATATCCAACTAAAGATAAGCCGCCAATACCTGAGTCAAAAAATCCTATTTTCATCTTTACCCCAAATATTTATTAAGAATAAGTTCAAGACTTTCCATTTCCATAGGTTTTTCAATATAATCTGTTAAACCTTCCTGGATAAATCTATGAATTTCATTCTCATCACTTTCAGCAGTCATGGCAACTATTGGAAGATTGCTATCACTTCTACCTGAACTTCTAATATTCTTGGTAGATTCTATTCCATCCATAACTGGCATCATAACATCCATCATAATAAGGTCATATGTTCCTTCAGGAGAAGCTAAAAACATATCAAGTGCCTGTTTACCATCTGCTGCTTCATCTGGAGTAATGTCATACTCACCAAGTGACATAGTGGCAAGCATCCTGTTCATGTCGTCATCTTCTACTACAAGAACCTTTTTATTATCGTATGCCATATTAATTCCATCCCCTAATTTACTTTATATTTATAAATTCGCTATACTATCATGCGAATTAAAATAATCTCATAAGATCTTCAATAGTCTCACGTCTTCTTATCTGCTTAACCTGACCATCTTTTGTAATAAGTACTTCAGCTGGACGTGGTCTTGAGTTATATGAAGAGCACATTGAATAACCATAAGCACCTGCATCAAGAAGACAAGCAAGGTCACCCTGCTTAATCTCAGGAAGCATTCTGTCTTTTGCTAAGATATCACCAGATTCACAGATATTACCTACTACTGTAATCTCGCTAAGGTTATCTCTTGAAACAACTTCGTTATCTCTGATAATTTCTACATCATGCCATGAATCATACATAGAAGGACGAACAAGAACGTTCATACCTATATCTGTACCAGCATACTTCTTACCTGAGTTATGCTTTGTAGCATTAACTCGTCCAAGAAGAACTGCACCTTCAGCTACACAGTATCTACCAGGCTCAGTCTTGAATAATGGAGCATAACCATATTCTTCAACAAACTTATCAAGAAGAACTTCAAATCTCTTTGAGAAGCTTTCCATATCGAATTCCTGCTCGTCATCAAGCTTGTGATAAGGAATACCATATCCACCACCAAAGTCGATAAATTCAAGTTTTTCAAACTTCTTAGCAAGTCTAAGGAAGTTTTCAACTGCCTTTAAGAATGGTTCTGGATCCATGTATAATGAACCAACATGCTGGTTAATACCAGCAATTGTAAGATTATGCTTCTTAGCAATTTCAAAAATCTTATCTACATCTTCTTCAGCAATACCAAACTTAGTCTTCTTACCAGCTGTTACAACCTTCTCATGGTGACCTGCACCTACGCCTGGGTTAAGTCTAACAGCGCATTTGCCGCCTGGATTAACCTGTCCATATAAATCAAGCTGATCAAGGCTGTCTAAACTTGTCATAATGCCTTTTTTAACGGCATATTCAACTTCTTCTCTGGAAACATTATTAGGTACAAAGAAGATTCTATCGCTTTCAAAGCCTGCTTTAAGGAGCATCTCGATTTCTCCTGGGCTCATTGCATCAGCATTGATTCCTTCTTCATATCCCATCTTTAAGATATGAATATTAGTATTAGCCTTAATTGAGTAGTTAGCTGTAAGAGGATACTTCTTAATAACCTGTGTAACCTTGTGCATCCTGTCACGGATAATATCCTCGTTATAAACATAAAGAGGTGTTCCATACTCCTTTACAATATCTTCTGGTTTGTTGCCTTTGAAAAAGTCAACCTTCTTTAAAAATGAGTCCATGTTTTTACCTTCCTTACTGCATGATATTTATGCTTAATTTTTAGTAATTATACTTCTAAGTTTAGTTTCTTCATCAGGACTAAGTTCTCTGTACTGACCAGTCTTAAGCCCTCCAAGTTTGATGTTTTCTATACGGGTTCTCTTTAGTTTTATAACCTTGCATCCCTCAAGCGCCCACATACGTCTAATCTGTCTGTTAAGCCCTTGAGTTATAACCATCATAAACTCTTTATCAGATATCTTCTTAATCTTACATGGTCTTGTCTTAACCTTAAGTTCAGGAAGATATACACCCTTTTCAAGTCTTGAAATAGCCCCATCTTCTGGCTTCTTATCAAGCTTTACTACATATTCCTTCTCGTGATGGTTAGCCCCCTTCATAAGGTCATTAATAAGGTCACCATCATTAGTTAGTAGTATCAAACCCTCTGAATCTTTATCAAGTCTTCCAGCATAAGTTAAAGGCAGTGGATAATCTATAATATCACCTATTAGTACCTTGGCATGATCATCCTTCTTGGAAACAGTTACTCCAACAGGCTTATAGAATGCCAGAATAACCTTCTTAGTATTATGGCCAAGTGGATTGCCATCAACTACTACCTCGTCGTTATCATTAACTGTCATGCCGACAGTAGCTTTTCTGCCGTTAATGCTTACCTTACCCTGTTCGATAAGTTTATCAGCCCCTCTTCTGGATATATCCGTCATAGAGGCTATAAATTTATTTAACCTAATTTCACTCATATATTTTCAATCTGCCAGTCTATTTCACTTAGACCATTGGCTTTCAAATATTCATTAGTCTTACTAAAAGGCTTACTTCCAAAGAAGCCTCTATAAGCCGATAATGGACTTGGATGAGGTGCCTTAAGTATAAGATGCTTTGGATTCTTAAGTCCTGCCGCTTTCTTTTGTGCAGGCGAACCCCAAAGAATAAATACGATAGGTCTGTCCTCTTTACCCAGAACGTCTATAACTGCATCTGTAAATGTCTCCCAGCCTTTCCCTTTATGAGAATTAGCTTCATGAGCTCTAACTGTCAAAACAGTGTTAAGAAGAAGCACACCCTGCTTCGCCCATTTAACAAGATAACCATTATTTGGAATGTAGCATCCAAGGTCATCCTGTAGTTCTTTATATATATTAACTAAAGACGGTGGAATATCGATTCCAGGCTTAACAGAAAAACAAAGTCCGTGTGCCTGTCCAACATTGTGATAAGGATCCTGGCCTATAATAACAACCTTTACATCCTTAAGTGGAGTATATGAAAAGGCACTGAATAAATCCTGACTCTCAGGAAATATCTGCCTGTTAGAGTACTCATCTTTTACAAACTCATATAGTTTTCTATAGTAATCTTTATTAAACTCGTCTTTTAAGGCTGCCTGCCAGTCACCTGCTATCTGTCCCATTACATTCTTACCGATACGCCTTTGTCTCTAAGATATTGCTTTACTTCCATAATCTCAAGTTCTTTGAAGTGGAAAAGTGAAGCTGCAAGAGCAGCATCTGCCTTGCCTTCTGTAAGAGCCTCATAAAAATGCTCTTTAGTTCCTGCTCCACCTGAAGCAATAACAGGTATGTTAACACTTTCAGAAACTATTCTGGTAAGCTCATTATCATAGCCATTCTTAGTACCATCGCAGTCCATACTTGTAAGAAGTATCTCACCGGCTCCTAAGCTGCAGGCCTTCTTAGCCCACTCTATGGCATCTATTCCCATATCAACTCGGCCGCCATTCTTAAATATGTTCCAGCCTGAACCATCTGAACGTCTCTTAGCATCAATAGCAACTACAACGCACTGGCTACCAAACTTATCTGCTGCACTTGAAATAAGTTCAGGATTCATAATAGCTGCAGAATTGACTGCAACCTTATCTGCACCCTCTCTAAGAATATTCTTAAAATCTTCAACTGTTCTAATACCGCCGCCAACAGTAAATGGAATAAATACCTGTCTGGCAACCTGTCTTACCATATCGGTTACAGTTTGGCGCTTATCTGATGAAGCTGTAATGTCGAGGAATACTACCTCGTCAGCTCCAGCCTTATCATATGCTTTAGCAATTTCTACAGGATCACCAGCATCTATTAAATTTACAAAGTTAACGCCTTTAACAACACGTCCACCATTGACGTCAAGGCAAGGAATAATTCGTTTTGTATACATATTAGTCTAGTCCATTTCTACAAAGTTCTTTAATATTGCAAGTCCTACATCAGAGCTCTTCTCTGGATGGAACTGGCAGGCAAACACGTTACCACTTTCAACAGAGGCATGGAAAGTTGTCATATACTCCGATGTAGCTTTTACTACACTTTCATCTTCTGCCTTCAGATAATATGAATGCACAAAATATACATAAGAACCTTCTTTAATATTCTTAAATAACTTACCATCATTAATTAGATGCAGTGAATTCCATCCAATCTGTGGAACCTTAAGTTCGCCTTCTGGAAACTTAACTATCTTACCTCTTAGTAAGCCTAAGCCTTTAACACCTGGTGCCTCTTCACTTTCATCAAATATAAGCTGTAATCCCAGGCAGATTCCAAGAAAAGGAGTTCCCTTATTAACAACCTCATGAATGACATCTACAAGGCCGTAGTTTTCAAGTTTCTCCATAGCATCGCCAAATGCTCCCACGCCTGGAAGAATAACCTTATCAGCCTTAAGAAGTTCTTCTCTATCTCTTGTAACTATGCATTCATGTCCAAGAAATTCTATAGCCTTTTCAACGCTTTTTATATTTCCTGCATCGTAATCAATAATTGCTATCAAAGTATTAACCTCGTTATTTAGTAAATATTTCTAGTTGTTTTGTGATGACCAATTTTCTGAATCAATAACTGTCGTAGCATTATCTGGTCCAACAGTAACAGGGCCATCAACTACATTGTTATCAGGCTCATTATTCTGATTATCACTGTTTTCATTTTCGCTATTAGGATCTATAGGTTCTGTAGGCTCATTAGCCTGATTGTCAGAAACAGTATCATCAGGAGCATTCATATCTGGATTCTGATTATTATTAAGTGAATCAAGATAATCCTGTTCCTCTGGAAGTATATCTTGGAACTGATCAGGGCTGGTAGTATTATTGCCATCCTCTGGTGGAGCTACAGGAGAAGTACTATTCTCATCTAAGCCATAGTATGTATATGCTTCCTGCTTAGCAGTAACAAATGGTGTACCGTTAATAACACTGTTAATCTTTCTTGTATAGTCAACAGAATCGTAAGTAAGTATCTCTAATGCTTCTGCTTCGCTAAGTCCATAATCAGAAGAAAGTGCTGATATAATCTTTGCTCTTGTCTGATCAAGAATAGACTTTATTCCAAGCTCATCAGCTCTATCCTTCATAACTTCATATTTCTGAAGTCCTACAAGAAGAGAATCAAGTCCCATATCAGGCATATTCATCTTCTTATAATTTTCATATGATTCATACTTTCTATCAAGTATTACAATCATACGAGACTTTTCATAAAGTATCTCATCACTCTTACTTAAATCTTTACCATAAAGCTGTAAGAATGCTGCGTGATAATCACCCTTATAGAAGTTATTTCTAGCATCACTTAAAACTGTAAGTTTAGGAACTATAGTTGCTATAAGCATAAGAGCAACGAGTACAGATGCTGCTAAGACAACAGTTCTAATAATATAAACCTTAGGAATCTTTTTGCCCCCTTCTTCTTTAGGTGGCTTTTCCTTCTTAGGTTTCTTTTCTTTCTTTGGTTTCTTTTCCTTAGGTGGCTTTTCTTTCTTTTCTTTTTTCTTCTTGCCTTTCTTTCCGCCTTCTTCTTCAGCATTTTCCGAATCAAGCTGAGCAAGAATATCTAAGTTTTCATCGGAAACCTTAGTCTGATCTGCTTCGGCAACCTTAGGAGCTTCCTCTTCAACTTCTTCAGTTAAAGCCTCTAATAATTTAGCAATTAAGCCTTTTTTCTTATTAGGGTCTTTTTCTTTCTTCTTTTTCTTCTTTTTGCCGTCTTCTTCTGAACTTACCTCTTCAGGATTGTCTAAAGTAAGCCCTTCACCGGTTCCACCAAGAACCTTATCTATGTCTCTTGAAATATCATCATCAAGTACTGCTGGTGCTTCTTCATCTTCTGCTGGAGCATCTCCTGCAGTAGCATCAAGGTCGAAAGCAAGAAGTGACTCGTCGATAGGTGTTTCTTCTGTATCACCTGCCATAGCATCCATAAATGCCTTAGCCTCTTTGTCAGTATCTGATTCAGCTTCCTGACCAGCATTATCCTGGCCATCTCCTGCAGTAGCCTGAGCTGCCTCTCCTTCTACACCTTCAACCGCTGCATCCTGGTCTTTCTTCTTTTTCTTAAAGAAACTAAAGAGACCTTTCTTTTCTTTATTTTCAGAATTCTCGGCCTTTTCTTTTTTATCCTTCTTGGCCTTCTTTTCTTTTTTCTTCTTTTTCTTCTTAGAATCTGCCGCTTCTTCTAAAGCTTCTGCTCCTGCTCCAAGAAGAGCTGCTACATCAGCGCCTGCCTCAAGAGCAGCCTGATCAACCATCTCTCCTGCATCTGACTTCTTAAGGATATCTGCTACGTCCCCTAATGCTCCTGCAGCATCATCTCCAAGGATTTCAAGTATGTCTTTGCCCTCATTGGCAGCAAGTTTTTCATTATCACTGGCTGCTTCTGCAAGACCTTCTTCCTTAGCCTGAGCAAGTCGCTTTTCTATATCTTCTTCTCCAAGCTCTCCTAAATCGAAATCAAGAGAAGCCATAAGTTCTTCAGCTTGTTTATCATCGCCAGCATCGGAGCCTGTTTCTTCACTAACTGCAGCATCTGCAGATTTAGTTTCGCTAGGGGCTACTTCTTCAGCTGGACTTTGTTCACTGGCATCATCAAGAAGCATGTTAAGAAGGTCATCGCTGGCCATATCTATCTCTTCTTCTGACATATCACCAGATGGTGTTTCTTCTACAACTGGTTCAACTTCAGGTGCTGCATCTTCTGTTGGAACATCTTCAAGAAGGCTCATCAGTTCTTCTGCTGATGCGTCAGCATCTGCCACTTCAGCGGCTTCTTCTGCTACTTCATCTACAGTTTCAACTTCAGGTGTTGCTTCCTCTGATACTTCTTCTACCGCTTCAACTTCAGGTGTTGCTTCCTCTGTTGGAACATCTTCAAGAAGGCTCATTAATTCATCTGCTGATGCGTCAGTATCTGCAACTTCTCCAACTTCCTCTACATTTTCTCCTTCAGGAGCTGGTTCACTAACTGGCTCACTTGCAGGTTCTAACTGCTTAATATCAAGATCTGGAGTTGCATCAATAGGTCCCTCTTTAAGAAGAGCATCTATCTGCTTCTCAAGCGGATCCTTACTATCATCTTCTATTTCAAAATCACCAAGAAGACCTTCAAGTTCATCTTCAAGGTTAATCTCTTTATCATCTGTTTCTAATGGAATTTCTACAGAACCCTCATCTACAACATCACCCTCAGCTACAGACTCATCTACAGACTCATCTAAAGCCAATTCTCCAGCATCAGTCGAAACTTCTCCAAGCATCTCTTCGATAGACTTATCCATCACATCAGAGATAGAGAATTCCTCTTCCTCAGCAGGAACCGCTTCCACTTCCGCCTCAGAAGTCTCTACAGCTGCTTCCTCCACTGCTGGTTCTGCAAATTCTACAGCTGCTTCCTCCACTGCTGGTTCTGCAAATTCTGCAACTTCTTCCTGAGCTTCAGCCTGTTCCTCAACCACCGGCACTGCCGCAACCTCTGCCGGCTGCTCCACAACTGGTTCTGCCACTGGCTCTGGCTTAGGCTCTTCTTTAGTTTTATTTAATGCATTCGCAAGTAAACTATCAAGATAATCTTCGGTTGTTCCCATTCCTTTTATTCCTTAATTGAAATTAGATAATTCTTACAAAAACTATCATATAATTTTACCATATATGACAACTAACTACAATTAACTTTTAAGGCTCTAAACGCAAAAAGAAGCCGAGCAAAAGCTCGACTTCTTTGTCGAAATTCATTTATACTTCTGTTCTACCAAGACATCTGTCAATAGCTCCAACAAGCTCTCCAATTTCTGGTTTAGAAAGCTGTGCATTCGCACCGAGCTGCTCACCTTTTCGTCTCATCTCATCGTTAACAAGTGATGAGAAGATAATAACTGGAATATCTTTAAGCTGAGAATTAGATTTAATAAGCTTTGTAAGTCGATGACCGTCCATAAGAGGCATCTCAATATCAGTTATAACTAAATGAACATTCTTATCGAGAGTACCCTGTTCTTGACACTGACATATGAAGTCCCATGCCTGCTGTCCATTCTCTGTATGAGTCAGTTTTGTATAACCAGCCTTGTTAAGAGAATCAACGATAAGCTTGTTAAGAAGAACTGAATCTTCTGCAATAAGAATTGGAATATCGCATCTTTCTCTAACGCCGAGTTCTTCAATACTAGCTACCTGAAGCCCTGTTTCTGGACTAATATCTGAAACAATCTTCTCGAAGTCAAGAATAATAATAAGTTTACCATTTATCTTAACAATACCTGTAGCAATACCATCTTCAACTGTAGATATTGTAGCATCCGGCTTAATTATCTCAGTCCACGAAACTCTATGAATGCCTACAACTGTCTCAACATGGAAAGCTATATCAAGTTTGTTAAAGTTTGTAATAATAAATAATCCCTTATTTTCAGCATCACCACGCTGGAGACAATTCTTAAGATCAATCGCTGTGATCATAGTCTCACGTGGCATGAATATACCTTCTACACTAGGATGTGAGTTTGGAACAGGAGTAACTGGCTGATAAGGAATAATCTCTCTTATCTTTGCTACGTTAATTCCATAAGAATTACCTGCTAAAGTGAACTCTAATATTTCAAGCTCATTGGTTCCGTTTTCTAATAAAATCTTTGAATCCATAACACACCTCACCTTTTATAGTTTTTAAACTAACGCCCATTAAAAATTATACAAAACTTCTAAAAAAAAGTCTATAACTTTCAGAAAAAATGTTATTTTATACAAATGCTATAAAATAGACATATCCATCTTCTGCCCTGCGTACTTAAATGTAATATCTAAGCTTGTAATATCCTCTGCATCAGAAGATGATATTTCAACCACCAATACCTGCTCTATACTTTGGCCAGCTGTAAGTGTCATCCTACAGTTGTATAAATCATCTAAAAGCATAGTAGTAAGTGGAACCTTAGTCTTAACACCATTAATCTTAACAGCAGATTTAAGCCCGGTTCCTGGTATGTCCACAAAATAATCTTCTCCAGAATTATTTGTAACATTAAAGTGTAATATCAATAACTTGTTTCCAGTTGACGGATAAACAACTCCCTGAAAATCATTGCTTTCAGTATTGTTTGGATATGAATCACATATCTCATAGCTAGCATAATCAATATCTATCTCAGGCATAGCAAGAAATTCGCTTATGTCTGTATATACTGGTTCTTGCTTTTCGTCCTCTGAAGGCTTATCAGAATCTGACTCATTGCTACTAACAGCATTGGCACTAGCTGCCGCTTCTTTCTTAGCTTTAACCTCTGCCTGAAGTCTGGCCTCTTCCATAATTGCATTGTTCTTAAGCTCGGCTTCCTCTTCAGAAAGATAATGACCATTATAGCCTGAGTTATATTTTAGAAGTAGCTTAACTGCATATTCTTCAACATCAGCTAACTCTTCATCAGTCATCTCAGGTATATAGTCCTTACCACAAGCAGATAGAGTCAGGGATAATATCATCATGATAAGTATTCCTGTTAATTTCTTTTTCACTCTCCTACTCCCCATATATACTGATTTTATCTATATATTTTATCATTGCAGGTGCTTATGGGCAACTTTTATTTAGGGCAATCTTAAACCAGAATTCTACACCATTCTCTTTATTTGTAACGCCGCAGCTACCACCGCTCATTTCTGATATAGCTTTAACAATTGAAAGCCCTATTCCGCTTCCACCGTAAGCTCTGGTTCTTGCCTTATCAACCTTATAGAATTTATCCCATATATATTCAAGGCTTTCCTCAGGTATAGGCTTACCGGTATTAAACACTGAGAAATAAGCAAAGCCTTCCTGACGCTTTGTAGTAACCTCAATTCTCATATCACCTTCTACATGATTAAGAGCATTGTTTATATAATTACGAATGACCTCTTCTATATGGTATTCATTGGCAACAATATTTAACGCCTCGTCTTTATCTATATTAGTTATAACATCAACTTTCTTCTCATCAAATAATAGTTTATATGTCTCAAGACAGTTGTTAACCACCTGATTAAAATCAAATTCGTCTAAATCAAAGTCCCCATCCCCAAGCTCTAACTGCATAAGTCTTGTAAGTTCCTTAACCATATAGTTCATCTTCTTGGTTTCATCTATAATTACATCAAGATAGTACTCTGTTGACTCAGGATCAGAGTTTATTCCATCCTTAAGCCCTTCTGCATAACCAGATATAAGAGCTATTGGAGTCTTTAGTTCATGGGATACATTAGATATAAACTCAGTTCTCATCTTTTCGATAAGAGTTTTCTGTTCCACATCCTTAAGTAACTTTTTATTAGCCTCTCTTAGCTCATTAATAGTTTTTTCAAGAGTTTCTGACATGTGGTTAAAGTTTTCACCAAGAACCCCTATTTCACTGTTACTATTCCCGTCATACTTTACATTAAAGTCCAGGTCAGCCATACGAATAGATATATTTGTCAGTTTTTCAATAGGCTTACAAATATGATTTGATACAAACAGAGAAGTTATGCAGGCAAATGCCATGGAACAAAATGAAACGAAAAGTAAAAATGTTCCAGTTATCTTAACACTATATGTAATATCATCAACAGCGGTTCTGATAACAAAGAAATTGCCGTTGCTTAATTTCCCATAGATAGTTAGATAAACAAGTTCCTCAGAAATATCTTTTTGAGTACATATAGTATAATTTTCTGTCTTCTTTAATTCTTTAATAACATCATCGTTTTCTATGGCGTATTGTACGTCATTTAGAATTCTGTTTAGTTTTTTTGTGTTATTAATAGACGATATAATTGTTTTTGTTTCTGTATCCGCAATTATAAAGCTAAGGTTAAAGGTTGAACATATACTTTGAAGTTTATCCTGATACTCAGAAGATTCTGGATTAGCAGCATACTTTTCCATAATTTCATAAGCATCAAGAAGTTTAGTCTCTTTACCCTTTATATATATGTCTTTCAAAAAAAAGGCATTCATTACAATAGCAATTAATAAGGTTAAAAGCACAAGTGCTATAGACCTGAAAAATAACTGCTTTTTTAATGAATGTCTGCAAATCTTTTTACATTTAATCATTATTGCATTCCGAATTTATATCCGAGACCCCAGATAGTTTTGATTGTATCACCCTTGCTACCGAGCTTACTTCTAAGCTTCTTTACATGAGTATCGATAGTTCTGGCATCTCCAAAATAGTCATAATTCCAAACGTTGTTAAGAATCTTTTCTCTAGAAAGAGCTACGCCCTCATTTTCCATAAAATATGTTAGAAGTTCGAATTCCTTAAAACTTAGTTCGACTTGTGAACCATCTACAGTTACAATATGGGCAGATTTATCTACTGATATACCATACTTTTCAATAACAGCTCCTTCAAAAGGATTAGTTCTTTTAAGAATAGCCTGAACTCTTGCAACTAATATCTTAGGGCTAAATGGCTTAGATATATATTCATCAGCACCACTGTCAAAGCCCATAAGTTCATCTTCTTCACCTGTTTTGGCTGTAAGCATAATAACAGGAACCTTTGAAGTTTTTCTTATTTTCTTACATACCTGAATACCATCAAGCCCTGGCATCATAACATCAAGAATAATAAGATCAATATCATTATGACTTTCAAATATATCAAGAGCTTTCTCTCCATCTTCAGCTTCAACAACGTCGTAGCCGTCCTTCACAAGAAAGTCTCTTACAAGTTTTCTCATTCTGCTTTCATCATCAACAACTAGAATCTTCATAAATATACCTTTTTCGATAATCACACTTATTTTTTAATAATATTCTTAGTATGTATTGTAACAAGCACTTGTGAAATTCATGTGAAATAAGGAAGAAAATTTAGTTATTCTCAGAAAGCTTTTTCTCCCGTTCTCTAAGTTCTTGTTCTTTCTCTTTAAGTTGCTGTTCCCAGCTTGCATATTCATTCTGAATCTTTTCTCTATAGTTAAGAATAGTTGGACTATCACTTTTCTTAGCTATAGTAAGCATAACAATTACAATAATGATTAGAAGAAGAATGGCAATACGCTGGAACATTAAGAGTTCTCTAAGTTTTGTATTCTTACTTACTGTTCTCTTATACTTCTTCATAAGATCTTCAAGATTGCGCTGCTTAATACGCTGAATATCAGCGCTGAGTTCGTCCTCTTCTGATTCTTCTGAAGAATCATCATCGTTATCTGACTCTACCTCAGCATCTACTGATGCTTGCTCAGTATCTGTTGAAGTCAGAACATTCTCTGGTTGAGGTTCAGGTTCATTTTCAATAGCAAATGCTGGTTCTGCTGACTCTTCCTTTCCTACATCAGCTATGCTTTCAGCAACTGATTCGGATGTAACCTCAGCTTCCTTGGCAGCAAGTTGTTCTGCCTTAGCCGCAGCTTCCTGAGCCGCAAGTTCTTTCGCCTTAGCCGCAGCTTCCTGAGCCGCAAGTTCTTCTGCCTTAGCTGCAGCCTCTGCCTCTAGTTCTGAAACAAGAACTGGCATAATATAAGCCTGCTCATTTATTTCTGGAACAGGGCCCGTAAGTGCGACAGCATGGTCAGTTAAAAAGTCATGTATATGGTTAAGATAAGCGTATCCTTCGTATGTTTTGAATACGCTCTTATCTAATAATTTGCAATATAAAGAATACACAAGCTTAG
>JHWS01000003.1 GCA_000687675.1 Lachnospiraceae bacterium NC2008
AGACCACTTTTACGGCAGTCCATGATAATTCTGTACCATTCATCATCGGTTCTGCGAGATGCATAACGTTTAAGATTCGCCATTATCGTGTCTCCAATCGTAGTAAAATGTGATGATATACGAAATCATCGATTGCAAATCGTAGTAAAAGTTACGATATACGAATCTTATATTATATTTGTTAAAGGGCTAAGTCAGCCCACCATAATATTTAGCGCTTACTTAATATATATAAAAAATACTGGCATCACTGGAATTTCATCAAATTGTTGAGATTTTCAGCGATGTCTTTTTCTTTGCCTATTTTAGTAACAATTTAAAAGTGATTTGTCAAAAAATTAAAAAATTGACAATACGCTTGAAAAAGATTTCAAATTGTTTTACTATAAGCACACAGTCAATTTTATAAAAATTTGACAAAACGCTTAAGGAGATTATAGCGGAATGAACATAGATTATACTTTAGTAAGTCTGAAAGATGACAAGACATATTCTCGAAATGAACTAATCGAGGTATTTCGTAAAGAAAATAAGGATCTAAATGACAGTACATTTAGGTGGATGCTTTATAATATGCAGCTCAATAACAGGCTTTTTAGGGTGGGATATGATGAATATACTATTTCTGAAAAACGTGTTTTACCGGAGTATCGTCCATTCTATACCGAGGATGTTTTAAAGGTAAAATGTTTGCTGGAGAAAAAGTATCCTGAACTGTCATTCGTGATGTTTGAAAGCGTGGCTCTTAATGAGTTTTTAAATCATCAGATAGCCCAGAACACTGTTTATGTTCAGGTTGAAAAGGATTTGAGCACTTATATCTTTGATAGTCTTAAGCAGGAACTTGGCGGTATGGTTTTATATAAGCCGAATAAAAATGAATTTTCTAAATACTGGACACGAGGCTGTGTCGTTGTTCTTGAACTTATTAGTCAGGCGCCCTTGTCATCAGAGCAGCCACATGAGATCACTATGGAGAAGATGCTTGTGGATATCATTGCAGATAAGAGCATAGAAGCAACATATAGCCCAGCAGAGCTTCCTGAGATATTCAAGAATGTAAGAAAGAATTACAGAGTAGATGTTAAGAAGATGAACCGATATGCGGGGCGAAGAGGAAAAGCAGAGATATTAGGAAGATATATGGGAGCCGAGAATATATATGCTGTCTAAAGCAATCTATACGCAGGAATATATTAACGAATTGAGAGGGCGGACAGGAGATGATCCGCTGATGATTGAGAGAACTCTGTTTGCATTTGGACTTCTTGAGGCTTTAAAAATCGTTGATATGCCCTTTGTTTTTAAAGGTGGGACTTCTTTGATGCTACTTTTAGATAAACCTAAAAGATTCAGTACCGATATTGATATAGTAGTCGAGCCTGGCACGGATATAGACTCATATATTGAAAAAGCAAAGACAGTTTTTCCGTTCTATGACAAGGAAGAGGATGTCCGTAAAGGAAAGAATCATATAGAAAAGAGACATTTTCGGTTCAAGTACCTGTCTCCAAGCAGTGGAAAAGAAGTTGTCGTTATATTAGATGTACTTTTTGAGGAACGCCAGTATCCAAATACTATTTTTAAACCGATTAAGAATTGCTTGCTTTTGACGGAGGGTGAGGATCTTACTGTGGAGATGCCGGATGTAGAAAGTATTCTTGGAGATAAGCTTACAGCATTTGCACCACATACCACAGGGATAGAGTTTGGACAAGATAAAGAGTTAGAGATAATTAAACAGCTTTTTGACTGTGCAACTCTTTTTGATGCAATGAAGAATTATGGGATTGTAAGAAACTCTTACAATAGTATTGTTCGTTCGGAGATGTCCTACAGAGGTCTTACGTGCCAAGTGGAAGATGTACTTAAGGATACAATCAGAGGATGTCTCTGTATAGCTTCGAGGGGTGGCAGTAATCCTGATGACTTTAAGTACTATATCGATGGGATAGGGAGAATTAGAAATCATATCATAAGCCAGATGTTTAATGGTGAGATAGCTGGAGCTTATGCGAGTAGAGTGATGTATCTTGCAGCATGTATTCTGACTGGAAATGATGATATTTGCAAAATTACGGATGTCGTAAAATATGCTGCTCATAAGCCGGTAATTTCCAAGCCGAAATGGTTTTCGTATATGAGAATTGTTGATCCAGTGTCATATGGGTATCTGATAGAAGCATTAAGACTACTTAGGGATATAGAAGTATAAGAAGAAATTAGGAAAAACATACTTAATGGGAAGAAAAGTTTATCTATTGAAGGAAATGAGGTGGCTCATGGATAATGTAAGTTATAACGATTTGATTTATGTGTGTGCATTAATTGAATATATAGGTAGAAAGACAAAGAATCATCGTTCTTATGTTGTGGAAAAGCTTGGAATTGATGGTATAGACAGACAACTTATAGATGCTGGAGTTAATCACTGTCTTTCCTTTGAACAGGTAAGCGATGAGTTAATTGAGCGATATGGAATAAAAGATGGAGATTTTGATACAGTATCAACTTGTCGTTATACTGTGCCTAACTATGTAGATATAGGAAAGTTATACGCTATTGTTATAAATGATAAGGAGAAGGACACTAAGACTGCTGAGGCAATAAAGAAGGTTTTTTCGTCATTTATTAGCGATATGATATGTGATTTCAACTCGGATTTGTATTACCAGAATCCTAGCTATATTGAGGAATCATATGTAGCAGGGGAGCTTTTGGATTAGTGGGGTGTCACAAAAATATTTATACATATTTAACTGCAGTCATAATATAGTCCTCAATACTTGTAACTAGTCGGTTCTCGTTATCAATAAATATTTCAAAATCATTGACATCACTAAATTTCATCAAATAGTTGAGATTTACAGTGATGTCTTTTTCTTTGCCTATTTCTAGTAACCATTTTGCGCAGTTTTCACCGCAGCTTGTGGCATCAAATACAAGTTCAGGTTTTTCATAAATCATGATGAGGGTCTGAACACCTCCTGAAAGTCGCTCCGGAGGGATGGGACCAAGGATGGGACTGCTAATTACTATTCCATCAACATAGTCTGATTTATCGATATCTTTTATCATTTTTTGAACAAAAGCATCTTTGAGCCATTCTGGATCATAATTTGTCTTAAACCAGTCTGGACCGTAGTTTGCATTTTCTGTTTCGCCGAATATGATGTGAAGAACTTTATGTCCATCAAGATTTTGTAAAGCTTCATCAGAATATACAGGATAAAACTCTTGATATACCTTTTCTGGGAAATGATATTTTCCAGTTGTTCTGATTCCATAGATTTCCTTTGTGCTGTATGGCAGGTTGTATAATGGACGTCTTGTGATTAGAACATAATAATTACTTGATGCTTGAGCTATTTTGGCAAAATCTTTTGTAAAGATAAAGTCCTGACCTTCATCGATAAATACTATGCTGTTTTTTATCTCTTCAAGCATAGATTGCCACAATCCTGATATATCGCTGAACACAACACATGGGACATCAGAAGTAACGGTTACGCCACTGTTTTTTCCACGCCTTGAAAACATATTTAAGAATTCAACCAGCGTAGTCTTTCCTGTTGCGCTGTCGCCAAGTATGACAGTAACATTCCTTCGAATGGTGAATTCATACTTCATTCTTTCGGTTTCAACGATTATATTATGGCTACCTTTCATCTGCACGATGTCCTTAAATAATAGTTATTTTTTGCACATAATTAGTATATCATATGGCATTCAGCTATGGAATTATATTATAGGAAACTAAAAATCGCCCAAGAAATGTAGATTATAAATTTTTCTCCACGGAATAGCATTCTGTCAAAAAATGAAAAATTGACAAAATGCTTGAAAGTAATGCTTGTCCAAATCACAGGAAAATATTGAGATTTGGATAAGTATTTTGGGAGAGATGAAACAATTGGCTCTAAAAATGTTGGATAAAACTCAAAAATGGCTCTAAAAATGTTGGAAATATCTACAATACGATATATTTATGCGTTATTAGGTCATCACAAATGTGTAAAGTAAAACACCACAAATGTGTAAAGTAAAATATCAATCAACCATCTTACTCATTATGAATTCTTCAAATCTTGGTAATGCAAGAGAAAGTTTACCATATGTACTTGTGTTGAGTATTCCCTTACGCTTTAATCTGTCTCTATAAACAGAGAATTTTTCAGAAGACATATTATCAAGCTTAAGACGCAAATCTTTTATTGATGCATTCTTCTCCTGAGAAATTTCATAAGCAATTTTCTTATCTATTTCAGACATTTCAGACCATATTTTTTCATATACGTATTCTGCTAGAAATTGGTCATATTGAGGCATTAGCTGTTCAAGATTTAGTTTACCCTTATTTTCAAAGTATAGATATCCTAAAACCTGGAAAGCAAATGAAAATCCTCTTGTAAGGCCTGCCATATAGGTTGCTTCTTCTATAGAATTGTTAAAAACCATTTTATATTGATCTCTTATTGCAGTGAAATTAAGTGGTTCTAACAGAATCTTAGGAGTACGATATAAGAATGTCATAGTCTTATCGTTTTGCAGGTTATAAATATTATCGTAAAGACCTGTCATTAATAAGTATAAAGGCATATCTTGTCTTAAAAATATCTGATATGCAGACGCAAATACTCTCATATTTTCGCTATTAGTAACCTCATCAATAGCAATAAGTACTTTTTTACCGCATTTTTTAACTTGTTCCAGCATTCTTTCAATAGCTGTTTCAATATTAGAAATAGGTGAAACTATTTCGCTGGAAACCCCTATTCCAAAAGCATTGAGATTTAATTTTGCCTGTATAAACAGTTTTTGCATATGTGGTTCATCATAGAGTTTACTAGCAAGCCCCTGTAATAAATCTCTATTTGGATTAAGTTCAAGCACAATCCAATCTTCTTCTTGTGACATATTCTGAAGAATATTAGTCATCATAACTGTCTTACCGGAACCACGTACCCCAGTTATTATATATACAGAACTAGCACATTGTTCACTTTGAAAATCTTCAATGATTTCTCTTGTCTGAGTTATTCTAGATATATACTGAAGTGGTTTTTGACCAAATTTTAATGTAAAAGGGTTTTTTTCCATTTTTTGCTCCTTTTATAACCTTTTATAACTTAAAAATCCATTTATAACCTTTTATAAGTTTTTATAACCTTTTATAACTTCTATATTACTTTTATAACTTTTTATAACTTGTGTCAAGAATATATATCATAAATGACAAAAAGATGAGACATAATTTATATTGCGCTTTTTGTAACAAAGAAAAGAAAAAATGGCGGGGAGTCTCCCCGCCGATAGGTTGGACCTTGACATTTCTGCCAGCCCAAATGCTAATTTAATTATATCATTTTTGCAATTGTTTAATAAGTTGACTTTAATTCATTGGAACAAATTCAATCTTAAGCGACATGTGTAAGGCATTTGCCACTCTTTTTAAAGTTCTGATAGAGGGATTTCCAGTTCCATGCTCAAGTCGGCTAATATCAGCTTGAGATATACCTGTAGCCTTTGATAAATCCTTTTGTGTTATTCCCTTTTCTCTTCTAGCATCTATCATTGCTTGCATAACCATAAATTCTGGCTCTAGAGCATCGTATTTCTCCTTAAAAATTGGATCTTTAAGTTGTTCTTCTAATAATTCATCTAATGTTGTCATACCTGCTCCTTTCTAGCAAAATAATCAACTAACTAGCATTTCCTCCAGAATATGTGTTTTATCACATATTGTCAATTGTTAAATGAAACTGCGCGATATAGGAGCTATCTCGATTTGATAATTATCAATAAACATAACGCAATATAACATAGAACTAAAAACATAACGCAACATAGCACAAAATAAGAAAAATGCAAAGAGATCCTGATTTAAAGCTTGTATCCCATATGCTATACTAACAAAGTTCCTAATAACCCAGTATTTCATTTACATTAACCCAGTAAAATAATATAATTTAAAGTATAAAATTAGAGGATGATTTGCAGCGAAAAGGAGCGGATATCCGTATGTTTTTCAAAAGACTTCTAAAAACAAAATCTTTGGTTCTTTTACTCATGGTGTCCATGTTGTCTTCCATGATTGTTTTTGCTGAGGAAGATCCAGGAGTAGAAACGGCAACTCTTCCAACAGATTCACACCGTCCAGATATAATATCAGTAGTGCTTCCATCAGTAAGTGAGGCAGGGGATTCACCTTTTGATTATATTGTTGATCCTTATGAGCTTATATATGAAACAGACGCTGCCAAGTACGGCGGTGGAAAAGTAGAACAGGGAGCCAATCTATTATTTAGAAATGCCCAAGGAGCTTATGATTTTTCAAGTCATAGCGACCAGCTTTCAATATCCAATCGTTCCAATGTTCCAGTTAATGTTACAGTAAGTGCTACCGTTCAGGGTTCAGCTGGAGTTAATACTTCATCTAGTCGAGATTTTGCTGACTCAACAGACACCAGCATATATCTTGCAATTATAGATAATGAAGGTAATGAACTTCCTATGGTTGAGGGACAGGAGGTTAAGCTCCATATCAGCATGGCTAAAGCACCAGAAGATGCGTATGTTTATCGATATGATGATGCTGAAGGAACCTATACTTATGACTATTCCAGAGACGTAAAAGATATTGATTTTGATAAATATTCATTTGGTTTAACGGGTTACTGCAATCCTAACGCGGACTGGGATAAGGTGGATAGTATACCTAATATTGTTATAACCTGGAACGTAGAACCAGTATTATCAGATAATGAAGACATTACCGAGCCGGTTACAGAAGAATCCCTCACAGAGGAATCTGTAACAGAAGAGTCTCTTACTGAAGAACCTGTAGTAGAAAATCCTGATATCGTAGAACCAAATCCTAATAGCGTATCAGAAAATCAAGTTTCAAATCAGGATTCCAAGGATACAGACGCTGACAATAACAGTAATGATACCGATAAGGAAGAACAAGAAGAAGACGAGAACAATCAAACTGTATCAAGCAATTCTGCTTCAGATAGCAACTAATAATTGAAAAGAATTTATCCATCAAAAGCAACCTACTATATATGAAAAGGTTGCTTTTTTATTTAATCATATCCTCTAATATGGTGTATAATATCCATGAAGCAAATACTTATTACTTGAATATTAAGCGAAAGGAAAGGGAATTATTATGAAAAAATTCATTGCAGAATTTATTGGAACATTTACTCTTGTGTTCGCAGGCTGCGGAACAGCTATGTTAGTTGGCTGTGATTATACATTTGGCTGCGGATATCTTCTTACAGCATTAGCATTTGGCCTTACAATTGTTGCTATGGCTTACTCAATCGGCAATGTGTCAGGATGCCACATTAACCCTGCTGTATCACTTGCAGTATTTATAAACAATGGTATGACCATAGGAGAGTTTGTAGTCTACTTTATAGCACAGCTTATGGGTGCATTTGCAGGTTCAGGGGTTTTAGCACTTATCTTCCATGAGGGAAACCTTTTGGACATGACAGGTGGATTTGCAACAAATGGTCTTGCAGGTGTTAGCGGTAGCGTAGTTGCAGGTCTTGTAGTTGAAGCAATCTTTACATTTATCTTTATTCTTGTAATTCTTGGTGTAACATCTAAGAAGGCTAATCATGGTTCATTTGCAGGTTTGGTTATAGGTCTTTCTTTAGTACTTATCCACATCGCAAGCATCGGCCTTACTGGAACATCTGTTAACCCAGCAAGAAGCTTTGGTCCAGCCATTGTTTCTACTATTATAATGGGAAGTGGCTCAGCTCTTACAGAACTTTGGGTATTCTTTGTAGGACCATTTGTTGGTGCAATAATAGCAGCCCTTGTTCATAAATATTTTGAATCAGGAAAAGAAGACTAATTTACCTATAACTAGTGTGCCGGTCAGGCATCAAACACAACATATGTAAAAATGCTTTAGAATGTACAGTATAAGAGGAGTTAACATAAGCTAACTCCTCTTTTTTATGCCTTGATTTTTGTTGACAATGCCCGTGTAAATGGTAAAATTATTAGCGAGTGTAATGAAACCAAGCGATAGTGCTTTGGTTTTTACGAGATAAAAAATATTAAGAAAAGAGGTACATTTCAAGATGGCAAACATTGATTTAACACAGTATGGCATCACAGGAACAACAGAAATCGTTTACAATCCTTCTTATGAATTATTATTCGAAGAAGAGACTAAGGCTGGTCTCGAAGGATATGAAGTAGGTAAGAACACAGAGCTTGACACAGTTAACGTTATGACTGGTGTATTCACAGGCCGTTCACCTAAAGATAAGTACATCGTTATGGATGAGAACTCTAAGGACACAGTTTGGTGGACAACAGAGGGATACAAGAATGATAACCACCCAATGACAGAGTCTACATGGGCAGCTGTTAAGGAAATCGCTAAGAAAGAGCTCTGCAACAAGAGACTTTTCGTAGTTGATGCATTCTGCGGTGCTAACGCTGATACAAGAATGGCAGTTCGTTTCATCGTTGAGGTTGCTTGGCAGGCTCACTTTGTAAAGAACATGTTCATCGTACCTACAGACGAAGAGCTTGCTAACTTCAAGCCAGACTTCGTTGTATACAACGCTTCTAAGGCTAAGGTTGAGAACTTCAAGGATCTCGGTCTTAACTCAGAGACATGTGTAGCATTCAACATCACATCTAAGGAACAGGTTATCATCAATACATGGTACGGCGGAGAGATGAAGAAGGGTATGTTCTCTATGATGAACTACTACTTACCACTTAAGGGTATCGCTTCTATGCACTGCTCTGCTAACTGCGATATGGATGGTAAGCACACAGCTATCTTCTTCGGTCTTTCAGGAACAGGTAAGACAACACTTTCTACAGATCCTAAGAGAAGACTTATCGGTGATGATGAGCACGGTTGGGATGACAACGGTGTATTCAACTTCGAAGGTGGTTGCTACGCTAAGGTTATCGGTCTTGATAAAGAGTCTGAGCCAGATATCTACAACGCAATCAAGAGAAATGCTCTTCTTGAGAACGTAACAGTTTCTGCTGATGGTAAGATTGACTTTGATGATAAGTCAGTTACAGAGAATACTCGTGTATCTTACCCAATTTCACATATCAACAACATCGCTGCTGAGGTTAACAAGGTTTCTGCAGGTCCTGCAGCTGACAACGTAATCTTCCTTTCAGCTGATGCATTCGGAGTACTTCCTCCAGTATCTATCCTTACACCAGAGCAGACACAGTACTACTTCCTTTCAGGATTTACTGCTAAGCTTGCTGGTACAGAGAGAGGTATCACAGAGCCAACACCTACATTCTCAGCTTGCTTCGGTCAGGCATTCCTTGAGCTTCATCCTACAAAGTACGGTGAAGAGCTTGTTAAGAAGATGAACAAGAACGGTGCTAAGGCATACCTCGTTAACACAGGTTGGAACGGAACAGGAAAGAGAATCACAATTAAGGATACACGTGGTATCATCGATGCAATCCTTAACGGTGACATCAAGACAGCTCCAACAAAGCAGATCCCAATGTTCAACTTCACAGTTCCTACAGAGCTTCCAGGTGTTGATCCTAAGATCCTTGATCCTAGAGATACATACGCTGATGCTTCTGAGTGGGAGACAAAGGCTAAAGATCTTGCTGGAAGATTCATCAAGAACTTCGAGAAGTACACAACTAACGATGCTGGTAAGGCACTCGTTGCAGCAGGTCCACAGCTCTAAGTTACAGACTTCGCTAATAGCAAGTCAAAATAACAAAACAATATATGCCCGGGAAGGTTTTCCTTCCTGGGCTATTTTTATACAAACATATTAATAAAAATGTGGTAGAATATTACTTATAAACGTCGCTGACAGATGCGATAAATTAAGGGAGAGTAATATGCGTGGCATTTACACATCAGTTAATGACATAAGAAAGCAGGTTTATGCAGAGGTTGCTAAGCTGGCTTATGACTATAAAGACGTAAAAGACCTTCAGGCTATGGAGTCTATTCCATATAAGATTATTCCTGGTGAGGTTTCTATCTACAGAGATTCTGTCTTTTTAGAGAGAGCTATTTTAAGAGAAAGCATGCGTCTTGCCATGGGTCTTTCTTTCAGATCTGCTGACCAGCAGGCTCCAGTTACCGAAGGTGCAGAAAAATGCGCTATCGACGCAACGTATTACGAGCCACCACTTATCAATGTTATTAAGTTTGCCTGTCACGCTTGTCCAGATAATGTTATGCACGTTACAGACGCTTGCCAGGGCTGTCTTGCACACCCATGTCAGGAAGTGTGTCCTGTAGGTGCTATTACTATAAAGAACGGTCGCTCACACATTGACCAGAATAAGTGTGTTAAGTGCGGCAAATGCTCTTCAGTATGTCCTTACTCAGCAATTATGAAGATGCAGCGCCCTTGTGTTAAGGCCTGCGGTATGAATGCTATTAAGAGTGACGATTACGGCAGGGCTGAGATTGATCATGATAAATGCGTGTCATGCGGTATGTGCCTCGCTAACTGCCCATTTGGTGCTATAGCTGATAAGGCTCAGATATTCCAGGTTATTCAGGCTATCAAGAGTGATATGCCAGTATATGCTGCTATCGCTCCAGCAGTTTCAGGTCAGTTTGGTGCTGATTTCACGCCGGAGAAGATGCGTCCGGCATTTCAGGCACTGGGATTTGAGGATGTTGTTGAGGTTGCTATCGGTGCAGACCTCTGTACCTTAGAGGAAGCCAAAGATTTTGTTGAAAATGTTCCAGAGAAGCTTCCATTTATGGCTACATCATGCTGTCCGGCCTGGTCTATGATGGCTAAGAAGTTATATCCAACTATATCGAACTGTATTTCCATGGCTCTTACACCTATGGTACTTACAGGACGTCTTATAAAGAAGATGCACCCTGGTTGTAAGGTTGCATTTATAGGTCCTTGCGCAGCTAAGAAGCTGGAGGCTATGCGTACTTCTATACGTACGGATATAGATTTTGTACTGACATTTGAAGAAGTAATGGGAATGTTTCAGGCTAAAGATGTTAACTTTAAGGAGCTTCCTAATGATGATACTATGCATGGTGCTTCCGGAGATGGTAGAGGATTTGCTGTTTCTGGTGGTGTTGCAAGTGCAGTGGTTAACTGTATCAAGGAAGTTTATCCTGATAAAGAGATTAAGGTTGAGAAGGCAGAAGGGCTTGCAGATTGTAGAAAGCTTCTTGCTATGGCAAAAGCAGGCAAGTACGACGGTTACCTTCTTGAAGGTATGGCATGTCCAGGAGGCTGCGTAGCCGGTGCCGGAACGATTCAGCCTATTGCCAAGTCTGCAGCATCAGTTGCTAAACATAAGGCTGTTTCTACCAATGCCCATGCTCAGCAAAGTGATTATAAAGACATTCTTGAACTATTAGAAAAATAACCCTATATACTTATAACTAATGCTTGAAGATTATCTGCTAACAGGGGGTCTAGGAGATAATATGTACGACGAAGCTTTACAACAGTTAATACAGCTTAACTTTATTCCAATCAGCCTTATTTTATTCCTGATTGTATTTTTAGTAATCAATGACAGCTACGAGCATTGGCTCACTTTATATTTCATTCCACCTTTGGTAGGAACAACTCTTCTTGTTATCATTGATAATATTGATTATTATTTCTTTAATATAACGGATAGAGGCATACTTCACAGACTTATAGCCATACTTGGTTATAACTGTCGTATTGTTATTATGCTTTCTCTTATCTATATTGCTTTAAGAAATATCAAGAATCCTAAGAAGCATCTGCTTATTATTCCAGCTATAATAAACTTTTTTATTACTATTCTTGCTCTCTTTACAGACCTAGTGTTCTCATATGGAGAAAGCGGTGAGATTATAAGAGGACCACTGGCGTATACTCCACATATCACATGTATATTATATTGTATCTTCCTTTTCGGATACGCAGTATATATAACTAAAAATGGACGCAACAGTGAGGCAATCATTATATTTATGACTGTTACCCTTACTCTTCTTGGTGTCTTTGTAGAAGCTATGAACCAGCTTAGAGGTATCCTTATTGGTGTTATCTCTATGAATATCAGCTTCTACTACTTGTATATTCACATCGAGCATTATAAGGTAGATGAGATGACTGGGGCTATGAATCGTAAGTCATTCTTTGCGGCAGTTCGTCACCTTAATCAGAAAGATGGTGTGGACCTTATCTCTATCGACCTTAATGACCTTAAGAAGATTAATGATACATTTGGCCATCTTACAGGAGATGAAGCCATCAAGTCTATTGTTAACACAGTAAAGCTAACCTTCCGTAAATATAATGGTATGTATCAAATCTACCGATTAGGTGGAGATGAATTTATGGTTATATGTAAAGGAATGGAAGAGGATGTTATCCAGGATTTCATGGCAAGACTTGATGAAAATATGAGCAGATCAAAGTACACATTCTCTGCAGGACATATCAGATGGGAGCCTAATGAAACTTTTGATCAGGCCTATGCCAGAGCCGATAAGGCTATGTACAAGGTAAAGCAGGCTTATCATAACCTGAATTCATAAAATAGACTAGATTAAATACAGTAGGAACAAGATGAACTTAACAGAAAAACAAAAGAAAATGCTTTATATAATATGCCAAATCCTTAAGTGGGCTGTATTTGGCATATTTTTATGTTACGATATTAAATTTATTTTTGAAAAAGCTGCTAAATATACCAATTCAGACTTTGCCTCAGAGATGATTCTTGGAAAAATATTGTCAGGAGAGCATGGTATTATAACAACCAGCTGGCATTATTCTACAGAACTTAGAGTTTTACATGTTGCTCAAATCATGGCAATATGCTTTGGCTTTACCAGCAACTGGGCCCTGGTTAGAATAACAACAAATATAATTATCCTGGTGCTTTATTCATTAACTGGATTCTATTTTGCATATGCATTTAAGTCTAAGGATAAATATCCTTTAAGAGCATATGCACCTTTATTAGTAACTCTCTTAATACTGCCTCATTCTTTTAACTACGCAATAGTAACTATTGTAGGTATGTATTATTATCCACATTTAATAACAGTATTTCTTACTTTAGGTTTATTTTTCAGATATCCTGACCTTAAGGAGAAAAATAGAATAAAGTACAGTCGATTTATAATGGCTGTGATTATAATACTATCAGTCTTAACTGGACTTGGTGGTTTAAGGGAAATATGTCTTTTATATTGTCCATTGTTAATTGCGTCTTTTATATACAGAAAGCAGGATAAGACCAAGTTTAGATTGTCTATATGCATGATGTTTTGTGTATTTGTAGGCTATGGTTTAAACCTTGCTTTGAGAGTTCTAACATCTATCAGATATGTTACATACCTTCGTACAAAGGTAAAAATTCGAAGCTTTGCTGAAATCAAGGTAATTCTGTCAGATATATTCTTTGCTTTTTCTTCGAATGAGTGGAAGTGGGTTGGTGCAGTAGTAACTGTAGTAGGAATATTAAGTGTTATTTATATTCTTATTAGAAGAAAAGATGAAACAGGGCAGAGAATAGTAGTAATGCATTATATATTGGCATTCCTTATTTATATGTGTATTTACTGCTTAACAGATATGGAATATGCCAACAGATATAATATTCCATTTATAGTAATTGTATTTCCTATTATTTTATTGGCACTTAGCGGAAAAGATAATAAGGTAATAAAGACTATTATTGTTTCCCTTATGTTCTGTCTGGTACTTTTCTATAACCTGAGATTTTATAAGACAGATGTATTTACAGTTGATCCAAAATATAAAGAACTGGTCAATGTAATAGAAGAAAATGGGGTATCAGAGGGATACGCATCATATTGGGATGGTAATATTTTAACTCAGTTAAGTAATGGAAATATAGAGGTTTGGGTCTTTGATGAGTATCAGTACTTACAAAAACCATTGTTTAGTACAGGAAATAATAGAGCCTTCTTACAAAAGGTAGACCATGGAAAGCAGCTTCCAGATGGAAGAAAATTCCTGCTTATTAATAAAGCTGAAGTTACACCATCATGGGAGGGATATTTTCCAGATGAAAATATAGTCTTTGAAACAGATGAATATATCTTGTATATATTTGATGAGGATGAAGTGTATTAAAAAAGGACGCCGGCTGGCGTCCTTTTCTCTTGTCATAACGTTTTTAGTTTAAGATAAAATCAAGAGCCTGGTCTGCTGGCATAGCGCCTACGTGGCGGTCAACCTCTTCACCATCCTTAAAAAGAATAAGTGTTGGAAGGCTGCGCACTTTATACTGCTTAGCAAGTTCCATCTCTTCATCTACATCAACTATCTGAACATTCACTCCTTCAAGTTTATCTGATATGGAATTAAGTGTGGTTTTCATTTGCTGACAATATCCGCACCATGTTGCTGAAAATTCTACAAGTGTTGTTCCATTTGGGTTAATTGTTGTTGCCATAATCAATCCTCCTTTAATTTTTGCGAAGCAAAAATCCGAGCCCCTACGGCGAGGGGAGGATTTCTCCTCCTTTAGTTTATTCTTCCTCTTCTTCTTCCTCTTCATAGCCAAATGCCTCTCGAAGAGTTCTCCATCCAAGGACAGCGCATTTTACTCTGGCAGGCATATGTGAGATGTCCTGAAGAGCACCTGCTTCTTCAAGATCTTCAATCTCTTCTTCACTAGCCTTGCCTTTTATCATTTTCATGAAAGATGAAGCAAGATCAAGAGCTTCTTCCTTCTTCTTACCAATAACCATACCCAGCATAATATCTGCTGAAGCCTGTGAGATAGCACATCCGCTGCCAGTATATCCACCGTCAACTATAGTGTCACCATCTAATTTTAATTTAAGAACTATATCGTCGCCACAGCTTGGATTAACTCCTTCAAGTGTGATGTCCGCACCCTGAATATCAACCTTGAATTCTGGGCGAATATTGTGTTCTGTAAGTATTTCGTTATAAAAACTTCTGTCTTCCATCGTTTTTAATCTATATCCTTTTTAATTAGAAAATCCCATTCTTGATCTTAATGTTTTAACACTTTCAAGGAATCTATCAACTTCCTCATTAGTATTATAAAACATAAAGCTTGCTCTTGCAGATGAACTAACACCAAGATGAGTAAGCAGTGGCTGAGCACAGTGATGGCCAGATCTGACTGCTATCTTATCTGCAGCAAGTACCTCACTAATATCATGTGGATGCACATCATCAATTGTAAATGATATGATACCTGTATGCTCTAAAGGATTATCAGAGCCAATTATATTCACGTGAGGAATTTCCTTTAATCCGTAGAATGCACGGCTTGTAAGCTCATTTTCCAACGCCTCCATATTATCATATCCTATATAGTTAATATAGTCTATAGCGGCATCAAGACCAGCTGCCCCTGCAGCATTGACAGTTCCTGCTTCGAATTTATGAGGAAGCTCGGCATATTTTGCACCTTCTCTCGTAACAGTCTCAATCATCTCACCGCCTGAAAGGAAAGGAGGCATAGCACTAAGAAGTTCCTTACGTCCGTATAAAACACCGATTCCCATAGGTCCAAGAAGCTTGTGTCCAGAGAAAGCAAAGAAGTCTGCATCCAGCTCTCTGACGTCAATCTTCATATGTGGTGTACTCTGAGCACCATCAACAACTATTACAGCTCCCTTTTCATGAGCTATCTGTGCAATTTCTTTAATAGGATTCTTTCTTCCAAGTACATTGGAAACCTGGGTAATGGCAACTATCTTAGTTTTATCTGTAATCTGGCCTCGAATCTTATCTAGGTCAATAGACCCGTCCATGTCACATTCGATGAATTTTAAGTCAGCACCTGTAGCTCTGCACACCATCTGCCATGGAAGGAGGTTGCTGTGATGCTCCATAATTGAAACAAGCACCTCATCTCCAGCCTTAACATTACTAAGTCCATAGCTATATGCTACAAGGTTAATGCTTTCGGTTGTATTTCTAGTAAAGACTATTTCTTTTGAAAGCTTTGCTCCGATAAATGCCTTAACCTTTTTTCTGGCATTCTCATAAACTGCTGTTGCTTCAACGCTGAGTGGATACGAACCTCTAAGAGGATTAGCATTGCTATGCTCGTAAAATGCTGCATCAGCTGCTATAACAGAAGCTGGGCGCTGAGATGTAGCCGAATTATCAAGGTATGCAAAGTCTGTATTATTAAGTAATGGAAAATCTTTTCTGTATTTATTAGCCATCTTTACACCAAATTAAAGAATCTCTTCCAGTTTATTTGTAATCTCTTCTCTAACAGATTCATTATCAACAAGTCTGAGAACTCTTTCTATGCTGGCTCTTGCCATTATGTTCTCAGCTTCTTCACGGCCTATACCTCTGCTCTCAAAATAGAAGAGAAGGTCATCATCTAGTTCACCTATTGAACCACCGTGGTTACCTACTACATTCTCCTCTGCACAAAGGATAATAGGAATAGTTTTGTTTATCACATCTTCTCCAAGAAGGATAACGGTTTCCTGCTCGTTACCAACAGAATAAGAAGAACCTGTTTTGAAATCTATAGTACCGCGGAATGTCTTTGTTGCACCATCTTTAAGGGCACCGTTAACATTAATATCACTTTCAGTCTTCTTACCAATATGGTTAATAAGAATGTTTATATCGATGCTATCACCCTTGGCACCAGCTTTACCAGCTACTGGGCTGTTTCCTATATATCCAACGTCAAATGCCGCCCGGCTCTTTTTACCAAGAAGATCAATCTGTGAATCAGAGAATATCTGTCCACGTCCCATAAAGAAGTGAACTACTTCTATTGATGACTGGTCTGAACATGTTCCTTTAATTGTATTAACAATAACAGCATCCGAATCTGCAAGTTGAACTTCTACAAGCTTAATAGTTGCATCCTCTTCTGTATTAAGGGTAAGGTTTATAGCCATGTTCTGATGAGCCTTCATCATAACATAGGCTGTAATCTTACTAGCCTTACCAGCAGTAATAGTTATATTTTTTGAAGAATAAGAATGTTCACTTGATGAACTATCATCTTCAACAGTAATAACTACTTCCTTAGTCTCATTTTCCTTAGTTTCTATACTTTCCTGAGACAGGCTATATGTATTATCCTGATCCCAAAGAACTGTAGCATCGTTCATATTTAAACGGTACCATGTCTTTGCAGGTATTTTGTTGACTATCATTTCTTTTTGCATCGTATTAACTATGCCTTTCTATACTTAACCTATTGAACCAACCATCTCAAGTCTAATAAGATTATTCATCTCAATAGCATATTCAAGTGGAAGTTCCTTAGAAACATTGTCTGCAAAACCACTAACGATAAGTGCTCTTGCTTCTTCTTCACTCATACCTCTACTCATAAGATAGAAGACTGCATCATCAGATATGCTACCAATCTTGGCCTCATGTCCAACAGCGACGTCTCTACATCTAATATCCATGGCTGGAATAGTATCTGAACGAGACTGGCTATCAAGCATAAGTGACTGACATGAAACAGCTGCCTTAGACTTGTGAGCATTCTTTCTAACTTCAACACTACTTCTAAATGTACTGATACCACCACTTTTAGAGATAGATCTGGTATTCATATATGAAGTTGTTTCCGGTGCTGCATGAACAACCTTGGCTCCTGTATCGAGGTTCTGCCCTTCACCAGCAAATGTTACACCGGTAAATTCCATCTTAGCTCCCCTTCCAACAAGTATACTTGATGGATAAAGATAACCTACGTGTGAGCCAAATGAACCGGAAACCCACTCTATAGTTCCACCTTCTTCAACTATTGCACGCTTGGTATTAAGGTTATACATATTCTTAGACCAGTTCTCTATAGTAGAGTATCTAAGCTTAGCGTTTTTCTTAACATATAATTCAACGCAACCTGCGTGAAGATTTGCTACATTATACTTTGGTGCTGAACAGCCTTCTATAAAGTGAAGGTCAGCACCTTCGTCAACGATAATAAGTGTATGCTCAAACTGGCCTGCGCCTTTAGCATTTAACCTGAAGTATGACTGAAGAGGGATTGAAACATGGACTCCCTTTGGTACATAAACGAATGAACCGCCAGACCAAACTGCTCCGTGAAGGGCTGCAAACTTGTGGTCTGTTGGAGGAACAAGCTTCATAAAATGCTCCTTAACCATATCAGCATATGGTCCATTAAGGGCACTTTCCATATCTGTATAAACAACGCCCTGGGCCTCTACGTCGGCGCGGACATTGTGATAAACAAGTTCTGAGTCATACTGGGCACCTACACCTGCAAGAGATTTACGCTCTGCTTCAGGAATACCAAGTCTTTCAAATGTTTCCTTGATATCCTTAGGAACGTCTTCCCAGCTTCCCTGCATCTTTGTATTAGGTCTTACATAAGTTGCTATATGGTCCATATCAAGACCCTCTATAGATGGACCCCAGTCTGGCATAATAGACTTGTTATATACATCAAGACTGTGAAGTCTAAACTCTCGCATCCAATCT
The DNA here is from genome assembly GCA_000687675.1 of Lachnospiraceae bacterium NC2008. Lineage (GTDB taxonomy): Bacteria > Bacillota > Clostridia > Lachnospirales > Lachnospiraceae > NK4A136. Next base: position 18,474 of record JHWS01000003.1, read on the forward strand.
GGATCATTCTTCTCTTCTGAAATCTTTTCTACAATATCAGGAGTCAGACCTTCTTCTATTCTATAATTATCGATTTCAGCATCTTTTATGTCATAGACGCTTCTATCGATGTCTTCTACATATGTTTTCTCGCTCATTATTAATTTCCTCTGGCTGGACAGTTTTCATTACAGTTTTTGCAGAGACTTTCAAATCCGCATTCATTAATCTGGTTAACTAAGTCAGCTCCGCCTTCTTTTACAATATATCCACCACTCATAACATGAGTTACATCTACTTTAAGAGACTCTAAGATTCTTGTTGAGTGAGTAATAATAAGGAGGCTTCCCTTACATCTTTCCTTGAATATCTTAATACCGTTAGATACTGTCTTTACTGCATCTACATCAAGACCTGAATCTGTTTCATCAAGAATAGCAAGAGATGGCTCAAGCATAAGCATCTGAAGAATCTCAGCCTTCTTCTTCTCGCCACCTGAGAATCCTACGTTAAGATCTCTTTCTGCATATGAAGGATCCATATTAAGAAGCTCCATAGTTTCTTTTAATTTCTTCTTAAAATCAAAGAGTCTTATTCTTTCTCCAGTTTTCTGCTCAAGAGCACTTCTGATAAATGCACTAAGTGTTACACCTGGAACTTCAAGTGGATTCTGGAATGAAAGGAAGATACCTCTTTTTGCTCTTTCATTAACAGCAAGTTCTGTTATATCTTCGCCTTTAAATATAATCTGTCCTTCAGTAACTGTGTATGATGGGTTACCTGTTACAGCATAGCCAAATGTTGACTTACCTGTACCGTTAGGTCCCATAAGTACGTGAGTTTCATCCTCTCCAATAGTAAGATTAACTCCCTGTAATATTTCTTTATCCTCAACTCTTACGTGAAGATTCTTTACTTCTAATAAATTACTCATGTTCTCTCCTTATTTTTAAGCTTTAGACATATGAACTAAGTCATATAAGCTGTGCTTATCCAGATAATCGTTGATTAAGTCTCCAAGTTCTCTCCAGAATGGAAGAGTGATACATGATCCTTCATGGTCACACTCCTTTCCATCTAAGGCTTGGCAACTTACAGGTGATATATTACCTTCAGCCAGTCTAAGTATTTCTCCTACGGAATACTCTTCTGGCTTTCTTGTAAGCTTGTAGCCACCGCCTTTACCAGAGGCGCTTTCTACAAGACCACCCTTTGAAAGTACAGTCATAATACTTTCCATATATTTTAGTGATAAATCCTGGCCGGCAGTTATATCTTTAAGAGGTACTCTTTCGCCTTCTTCAAGCTGTGCTAAAGCTATCATTGCATGAAGAGCATACCTGCCTTTTGTTGTAATAATCATATATAGTCCTCTTTATGCTTATCTTGGAGTTTTAGTATATTCCCTATTTCCCTACTATGTCAATAGGGGAATAAATGAAGAATGTGTGAATAATTCAGAAAATAAAATATGCTCCCAACTAAAAAGTTGAGAGCATATTAAATTATATTTTTTAATTTAAATTACCATTTCTTTTAACCCAGCCCCATATTCATGAAAATCTGGTTGTTCCATAACAAATTTAATCAAAAACCAACATAAAATTCCCAAGCTTAATTTCATCTCCGTGCTCTAACATTATGTGGTCCTTAGCGTCAAGGGGCATTCCATTTAGGTAGGTTCCATTTGTTGAGTTGCAGTCTTCCAGGTATAAACAGCCCTTTTCCTCTGTAATCTTAGCGTGAATTCGACTTATGGATTTGTCATCCAAAACCAAATCAGCCTCATTCTTTAACTTACCTATAGTAATAGGAAAGTGTCTAAGTTCATAAATTTGAGATTTGTTTTTAAATAAATAGGTCAAAGTATGGTATAAATTTGGAGAATCCTGTGGTATAAATACAGTTTTCCCATAACTATCATCTTTATCTGGTGCATAGTCAAAGCCGTGACTTTCTTTAGCTACACTATCCGATATATTACCTGATATATCACCTAACCTCGAATCACTAAATGAATCACTAAAAGAATCACCAATAGAATCAAAATTTGAATCGAAGCTTGGAGTAATACTTTCTTTTGCAGTCCCCTTTTTCTTAAACAGATTTTTAAATAGCCCTCCCTTGCTCTTAGGCAAATATATATCATCATTATTTATTGCTGTCTCTGCACCCACATCGTTACTTTCATCATTAAACAAACAATCCTGCTGAGAAGGCTCAATGATGTCATCTTTCTTTGGAGCACAAACTTCTTTATCAAACAATCCATGTCGCAGGGAACTAATAGTAAAGTTACAATCCTTAACTAACTTATAAAACTTATAAGCCAGAACCACAGCCTTATCATCAGTATGATCAACCCTTTCCAACAGGTATTCAGCAAAGGACATAAACGATTCATCAAGTGTTTGATTATACAAAGGATAATAAATCAGAAAGAGATGTTTAGATTCCACATCAAAATACATATACTTAGGATCCAAAACAATCTTTTCCCCAGAAAGCATGTGCGTGTAAGCATTATCATAGGCAAGCAATATATCATGCAAAAACACATCCAGCGTTTCGTAACCAATTTCCTTATTCTGATAATATTTTTCTACATCCTGTAAAGAAGAAATATTATAAGCGAGATATGTCTTTCCATCTTTATATGAGGTCTTTAGATTCAGAAATCCTGGAATATTGCAGTTTTCAAACATTCTATACTCAAAAGAATCAGTTTCACCCAATGTGTTTTCTATTAATAGTTGATTTTTATCCTGTCCTCTAACATATGAAACATTCATAAATTTATCTCCTTAGTTATTTGTTAATCCAGATATCATTCTTACAAACTGTGAACTTCTAAGCCTTGGACATGAATAGTAGGAAGATATTTCCCAATTATCTCCAGCATCAAGACCACCAAAATATATAAAATTTGGGATATCCAAAGACCCCTTTAAACTAATAGAAGTGTAGCCATATTCCACAGAAACATCTGTATCAATATCACCTTTTAATATCAGACTTTGATTTAGCAAAGAATTAAGCTTATTTTCTATTTCCTCTTCTAATTCATCATTATCCTTTTCATCATATTGAACACAGGATACCAAGGCTCTGGCGATGCACTGGTCATAAGCATTTTTATTGTAAAAGTAGATACCTAGAAAGAAGATTAGAAATATAAGACTAAAAGAAATAGGAATAATTACACAGGCTTCTATAGTGGTCATTCCTTTATTTGAAGACTTATCTAATGAGTTTTTCCGCATCTTGAACATGCTTTTTTATCTCCAACATCCTTTATCGATATAGCTATGATTGTTCTTTTTAATCCGCTGCAAGTAAGAGAAGAGTGATATTTGCTTCCTGAAGCAGTAACAAATAATAGAGAATTATTAGATTTACCCTTCATGCAGACCTCACAGGGTGTATAAGATTTACCATACTGGTTAGTTAAAGAAGAAACCTCATCACTTGATGTTTCTATTATGGTTAAGTCCAGATAAGAACAGTCTTTGGTAAGATGGTATACGCTACCATTTTCGGTTATATAAACAATACGATCTTCATCTACTATACCTGCATTGTTATCATAAGAGTAGCCTGTCCAGGGATGAAGCCTGGCTCTGGATATCATGTCATAGTTACCTATGCCAAAAACATTACATAATGGCCTTAGTTTGTAAGTTACAGCAATATCAACTATGTCATCCTTTTTCCCGTTAGCTTTTACGGAAGTTCGAAACATGCTGATATTGTCGCTTCCACCTACAAACAGCTTTTCTAAATCTTCCCTTTTATCAACTGCACTCTGAATCCTATTGTAGGCATAGCCTTGTCCCATTACCTTGTTTACAAGATTTTTAACCAAAGGGTCTGGTATGTCCGCAACCAGATTCTCTCCGTAGGAATACAGCGCCAGCTCTTTCCCAGCAGTATAAGATGCGTAGTTAATAACACTATTAGCTCTAATCATTTGCATAAGAGAAGCTATTGCAATCAGTACAAGTACAAAGAGTGGTAGAACTACTGCGGCCTCTATGGTTATGCTTCCCTGATTATTACTTTTTTTCATAAGTCTCCTTTTAGAATAGTCTCACAGGATACCCCTTTAGAGTTTCCGCTTTCATAGAGAACTCTACAGACGTGCTTTTGGAGAAGTGATTATAGATATTAGTTTGGAACCCGTAAAAGGGTATCGTGTGAGACTACACTATATTTAAAATTAGTAATAGCTAAAACTTCTTTTTATAAGTAGTTCATAACCATAGGAACTTTCCATTATTATTTGAACCATTCCACCAGCGATACAATTATCCAGTCTGAAGTTGTCTTTCCCAGTAATAAGACGAATATTTGCTTCTATCATATTCATGGACCGGTTAATCTTATCTTTATTAGGAGTGAGATAGAGTAGTATTCTAAGATAATCTTTATAGTCCTGGCCTTTATTAGAAGATGATGAACCTGTAAATGTCCCTGCCAGTTTTTCCAGGGCAGTAGACAAAGTTAAATTCCAATCCCCTTTGCCTTTAATTAGTGGAATCTTTCCACCATCTAGAAGTACAGCCACATCATATAAGCTTTCTGCGTAGATTAGGGCAGCAGAAAGACCTAGCTCATATACTGTTTCCAGATAAGGAGCAAGGGTAACAGCCGCTAAACCTATAGCCATAGCCCTAACTTCTGCCTGTAAGCCAGAGTCAGTGGCATAATATATAGCATTAGAAGCCCCTCGAATCATAACAAGCCTGTCTGCGGTTTTTCTCAGATTAGCTACATCGGTATCTGAGCCAAATAGAATATATTCAACCTGATAATCAAGGGCATCGTCGTATTTGATATCCAACAGATTACTAAACTTGTCTAAGATATATTCATTAAATAGAAGGTCATACTGAATACCATCATAGGAATCCCAATCAGAAATAAGACCCGCTCCGGCAACATTGTCTCTATGAGAGGCCAATGTATCATTATTCACATATTTACCTGACAATGTTTTGTTATAAACAAGAGATAGAACACCTTTACTGGAAGCTTTTTTGGCATTTTCTGAAGGGTTAGAAGTATCAACGTCGTCCCAGTTAACTCCTTCGATTTCGGGAAACACGATGTCATCAATTTCAGCTTGAGCATTCTTGTTTTCACTAATGATGTCACCTTCTCCAAGGTTATAAGTATCGGTGATGCTTGCAAGATCCTCAGCATTATCTATAAGAGATAAGCCATATTTATCCAGCATGTAGGAAATGGCCATATGTCTAAAGACAGCACCTTCCCCATCAGTTGCCCTAGAAACATTAACCATATCCACAGAGCTAATGCTAAGCCCTGTAAAATCTCGATAGGAACCAGCCATAACCAGATCTTTTCCAGGACTTAGATTAAACTCCATGTAGGAAATAAGATGATCCGTAAGATTATCAAGAGAACCTTCATCGTATTCATAAGCAGTATCTATAAAAAGTAGTCCGTATCTAGACAATAGTTCTTTATGATATTCAGAAAGAAGAGAATCTGTGCCCATATCAGTAACGCACTCGGCAGTTTGCTTGATAGCAGACAATCTAGTAGCTTCTATCATTACCAGAAGAACTGAAATCATAATGGCAAACATCATACATAGATAAAGGCTGATAACTCCTTTATTATTTCCTATACCATACTTACTTAATAACCTTTTCATCTATACTCCTTTGGTTAGTTGAAAATTTAGACACTTGAAGTTTTTGTTGTTATCTTGTCGAAAAGATCCTCGACGATTTGAGTGATATTATCTTTGAATATTATTACTAGACCGACTAGAACCACGATGATAAGGATTACTTCAACAGTTCCCATACCATCTTCTTCAAGAAAAAATCGCTTTAAGGCCCTCATGATACAACCTCCCTTCACCTAAAATATATGTAAACAGCAGTGTATTGATAAAGCGCCAGCTATCATTACAAGCTGTAAACATCACCTTAATTAGGAAGACATATCTACATACTGCCAAATGCCGGAACCATAATTACAACAACTACAATTAGCAGCATCATAAACATGGGAAGCATAAGCTTAGTTCCAGCCTTTTCTCCCAGCTTTTCAGCATTATTCTTCTTCTCGAAAAATGCCTCCCGGGCTTCATTTGCCAGATCGTCCATAAATGTCCTTGTACCCTTATGGAGATTCTGTTGTAAAAGACTAACTAGTTTTACATATTTTTGAAGCTTAACCCTGCTTGTAAAATGCCCAAAGCAAACAGCTTCTTCTACACCTGACTCCATCTCACCAGTAGTTATAACCATCTCGTCATATATGAACCGCTTTAAGCTTCCAGAAGCCTTATAATCAAGAGAAATCTTCTTCCATGCGTTACGTATAGACATACCTGCACCAGTAAGTAGGGCAAGCTTACTTACAATCTCTGGATAATCATCAAGCATCTCTTCCTGTCTCTTATCAATTTTTCTGGATACGTCCTTATCCTTACCGAAAAAGATAGCCAGAAGAGAAAGAATTAAAATCAAAACAAATAGAGTAGCCTTTGATTTCTTTTCTTCACTCCAGATTATTTCCGTAGAATCTATACTGTTCGGTAGAACAAATTCTTTATCTCCTTTAGTTTTTTCCGAAGATTCATTAACTAAATCCCTTATCTTAATTACCATCTGGTCTTCTTCTGATAAGTCAGGAGTAGCAACCTTTACAGCAAATTCGTAGATATATGTGTAATTGCCATAAGATATTTCAGCAGATAAGGTTACTATTTGAGAATCATCTGTTAGAGAATATCCCTTATCCCAGAGCTTTCCTTTGGAATTAACTACATGTCTACTGGAGGAGGTCCACTTGATGGTATATGGATAACCATCAAGTGAGTTTAAAAGAATAAGATCTTCATTAACCATATCTATAGACTTATTTGAGCCTAGTATTTCCTTATCAAGCTTTTTACAAAATTCATCCATGGAATCGTAGAATTCATCCTCGGATAGTTTTTGCTCAGCCACTTCAATAGAAATATTCTTATATTCTTTGTTTCCTATCTTGGCATTAAGAACCACTTCATAGGATTTACCATCTGAAGGGTTTCGAATTAAGGTAGTGCCATTTATTAGCTTGTTAGAGTCATTACCTTTAAGGCACAAAAGAATAATCAGAACTCCGCCAAAAACCAAACACATAAGCATAAGACCAAACTTCTCAGTAAAATAAGCGTATGTCATATCATGAGCTTTAGCTGGCGAGTATAAAAGTGAGTTCTTTTCGTATATTTTCCTATAGTAAGAACTGTTCTTTCTATAAAAGAGCTTCTTGGTAATAAACAATCCTGCTCTGTAAAAAGGGCCTTTTATACCTTTAGTATTAATTAGTTCATCAATTGAACTATTTTTATCCATAGCAATCTCCAATAATTAAAGTTTTATATCTGTGATTTTCTCTGCTAGTAAATAAGCAGAAATATATACGATAATTAGAATTGTCATAATCGCTACACCTGCAGGATTATGATATAGACTGTTGAAGAAACCTGGTGAGGTCATATCAATATAGAGTATTATTCCAAAGGGGACAAAGTTCATAATGCTTTGTTCATACTTTTTAGCACTAATAATAGTAGCTATTTTGGTACTTATTTCTATTTTGTCAGTTATTATTCCGGCAGTTCTTCTTATTATTGAAGGAAGGTTACCACCACTTCTCTTGGCTATAGCGAATATATCCGCAAAGTCTTTTATATCCTTGCTGTGGCTCCGCTTAGCAAAATCCTGAAGCAAATCCTCTATATTTCTGTTGTTATTAACTGCTCTGTTTATATAAGAAAGTTCCCTGCATATAAGGGAGTCCTTTCCATAAAGCATAGCCATATCTTTGTATGAAGATGCAAATGCATTTTCAACCGAGTAGCCAGCAACCAAAGCAGCAATTAAGCTGGCCATCATTTCACGAAATTCATATGTTAGCTTTTCTTTTTGTTTATTTATGTAATCATTTCTCTTCTTCTTTATAAATACAGGTAGTATTGGAAGAAGGAATAGAACTGCTATAATGCTTCTATAAAATATGTATGAAAATAGAAGTATGATTCCTATGCCCTCAGCTAGAACTATTCCTTTTTCCGTAAAAGAGAACTTATATGAGTCATAATCAGGCAATTCCTGCAGCTTTAAGCTTTTCTTTGTGGACAAGTTCTTCCTTCTTTTGAAGAGTTCCGATAATCTTTCCTTCATCATTTTCTCCTTCCTCTTCAAATTGGTATAAAACATTGGTTTCAATATTGTTATCTTTTAACTCAAGCACTTCTTCTATACATAAAACCTTTCTTGATTTATCCCTTAGTCGCCCAAGGTGCACGATTATATCTATTCCGCTTGCAAGCTGTCCCCTTATAGCCGAAAGAGGCAGGTCCATACCCATTAAAATCATAGTTTCTAACCTGGCCAGCATATCTTTGGCAGAGTTTGCGTGGCCTGTACTTAGGGACCCATCGTGTCCAGTGTTAAGTGCCTGAACCATATCAATAGCTTCACTGCCTCTTACTTCACCAACTATGATTCTATCTGGTCTCATACGTAGACTTGATTTAATAAGGTCTCTTATAGTTATTTCCTTGCATCCTTCTACGTTTGCATTCCTTGTTTCAAGTCTTACAAGATTGGCAACGCCTTGAATCTGAAGCTCAGCTGAATCTTCGATGGTAATTAAACGTTCATCTTTAGGAATATAATTCGATAAGGCATTGAGAAAAGTCGTTTTTCCTGATCCAGTTCCGCCAGAGATTATGATGTTGTATTTTGCCTTTACTAATTTTTCAAGAAATAGAACAACTTCCTTGGATATAGCCCCAAAACTGATAAGTTTATCCATATCTATAGGCTTATCTGGGAATTTTCTTATAGTTACTATAGGACCAGATAAGGATATAGGCGGAAGCACTATATTTACTCTTGAGCCGTTAGCTAGTCTGGCATCTACAATAGGCGATGATTCATTAACTGTTCTGTTACACTTAGCAACAATCTGCTGTATAACATCTTCTAGTTTGGAATCCGATTCAAATGCCTTATTCCACTTATAGATTCTGCCGTCTCTCTCAATAAAGATATTGTCCTTACCGTTAATCATTATTTCAGTTACTTTAGGATCTTCAGTAAGTTCCTCAAGGATATCCAGCCTTCTTATGGAATAGAATATTTCCTTAGAAAACTGGATCCTTTTTGAGAGGGGTATCACATGAAAGTTTTCTGATTTCTCAAGAGAATCATTAATTAGTTCTTTAATGGCAGCATCATCCTGCTGATCCATCATGTCGATTCTATCCAGAACCTCTTGTTTTATTCTTCTTTTATAATCTTCGTAATCGGTGGCCATAGAGACGACTCCTTGGAACAAAGTTCACAAAGTGAACCATAATATGAGCTACTTTCGGGAATAGTGATAAATTTAATCTTTTCAGTAAGAATATCTTTATCATTATCTTTTAGAATCTGACACAGGCGGGATTTAACATTAAAATCATAGCCGGTGTCATATAAGAAACAGTAGATTTTGTCGGCCATATAGAGAAGGTCTTCTAATCCTTCGATAAATTCTGTGGCATCAATAACAATATGGTCATACAGTCGGCAATCTGATATATATGTGATTAGCCGAGTGACAGATTCTTTGTCGCTGTTAATAATATCCTGGTATGAATAAGCAGGAGCGATATAGTCTACCTGTCCGTTAGTATAAGCTATACTTTGTAACTTTAGACCTATAGTTGATACAAGCTTATCTTCATCAGTGTTTTCCATAAAATACAGGAGCTCTGTAATATCTTTTGTCTGATTTATAAGTTCATCAAAGCCAGAATAAGAGGTAAATGACAAATGAAGAACCTTCTTGTTATTGCCGCTAGTAAGCAGATTTGAATATAGTACGCTAAGTGAACTATTTTCTCTTTGATGTGACGGAGAGAAGAATACAGTTAGAGAAGAAGTCATTTTTCTGCCAGCATTCTTCACATAAAAATTATCATCATTATCAATTAGAATATTAAGAATTTCTTTTCTTATGGTGTCGCCAGACTGGTATTTCCAGATTCTTCGGAGGGTTCCACTTTTGTTATAACCTTCATCAAGAACTATAGCCGGCCCATCGCAGGAGGAGCTGTATCTTTCAAGAGCCCTTTCTGCCACAAGAGCACATGACAGCTTGCCACTTTTCATATCATTTGTAAGCAGTTCTATGGAAGAATACGGAGAAACTTCATAGGGAAATGCTTCATTACTTCCAAGTAAATTAGACAGCCTCTCACAATATTCATTTTCATCATCGTAGATACCAAGTATATTTTTCATCTACTTCTCCTTTTGAATAGCTATATTATTCTGGCATAGTACATACAGGTTGCAGCAAGAATAGGTATTGAAAAGTGAATATGGCATGTACCATGTTTTTTTCTAAGTATTAATAAAAAAGTAATTTTGAATAGCCCATAGATTGCTGAGATAATCAGCGAGGCAATGAGTATTAGAAAGAAGGTTTTGGTTCCAAGAGCAGCTGCTATAACCATAAACAGCTTTACGTCTCCGGCACCAAGTCCTCTTACCAGATAAATTAGAAATAGTATTCCCCACGCTATAAATACAGATATTATAGCTTGTAATAAACCCGGCGGGCCTTTTGTTGAAAGCAAAATTATTAATAGGCCCACCAGGCTTGTATAGGTCAAAGCGTTTGGTATTTTATAACTTTTTAAGTCCGCCAAGACTGCAATAGTTAGTATACCTATCAGCAATACATCCATTTGCACCTCCTAGAAATCCCAAAAAACAAATTAATAAGAAAGGAGTTAGCCTAAATTGAATAAAAATATAAAACCTAAAAACCACAAAACAAAATTATAAAACAATAAATCTGAAAAAATCTGTTGAATAAATGATAGAAGCTCAAACAGATTTATTGGCTGATCGCCATGACTTGTAACAAAGACTAGCATATATTATATAAAATGTCAAGAGTGAATTTAATCCCTCTGTCTCAGCAGATACTTCTCATCCTCATCAATCATCTGTATAAGATACTTAGCTATCTCAGGGTCAAACTGTGTGCCCCTGCATCTTTCGATTTCTCCGCGTACTTCTTCCTGTGAACGAGGAGATGAGTATGATCTCTTAGATGTCATAGCATCATAAGAGTCTGCAAGACAGATTATACGAGCTTCTTCAGGTATGTTTTCACCTGATAAACCATCTGGGTAACCCTTTCCATCCCATCTTTCATGATGCCATCTGGCACCCTTAGAAAGCCAAGGAATCTCTGTTATGGTCTTAAGGATATCCCATCCGATAGTAGTATGCTCTTTAATCTTGGCAAATTCTTCGTCAGTTAACTTGCCCTTTTTATTGATTATATCCTTCTTAATTCCAATCTTACCTATATCGTGAAGAAGGCCAAGTTCGTAGATTTCTTCCTGTTCCTTCTCTTCTTTTCCCATTCTTCTGGCGATTTCTTTAGCATAGTTGGCAACTCTTTCAGAGTGACCGTTGGTATAGTGGTCTTTAGCATCAACAGCCTTGGAAAATGCCATAAGAACTTCACCTGAAAGTTTTTCTTTTGCTTTAAGGGCTGCCTCGTGTTCTTTTGCTTCAGATAGCTCTGCTTTAGCCTTAAGGTAATTAACATAGTCAGGAGTTTCAAGTGTTAAGAAGACAACAAATACACCTACAGAAGCAACGTAAAGTGTTATAAGTACATTGTCAAAGAATAGCATCTGTAAGCAGAAGAGTATGGCGCTAACTATTATGGCCAGTACCATAATGCGAGTCTGAGACTTTTTGAATTTCTGCCTGTGAGTAAGCATATAGAAGCTTCCTATAGCGAAGAATAAAATTGGAAATCCATAAGCTATAGGGATAAATAGAGTTTCGTGAATGTAGCTTGCATCTTTATCATAAGAAAATACAAGACCAGTTATTGGATTAGTTAAAAGAATAGCAAAGTAAATAAAGAGAAGAACCCTGATAATCCACTTTCTTCTAATCATACTTGCTTTCTTAATATTTGAATAAGCATAGATATAGTAGATAAATGCGTAGGCAGAAAGTGTTGTTAAGGCACAGTCTAAAGTGTTAAAGATATAACGAACAGGAATAGAATATATACCTGTTGAGCTAACAACTATAGACGTTATAACATCCATAAAGTCTGCAAGCATAACTAAAAATGCAAACCTTTTAAAAGCGATATTAACAGGTGTCATGTTTGTATATCGCAAGATGATATAGATATATAATATTATATTTAGTGGAATAACAGCTAATTCCAGGAAATAGTTATAATCCATCTTATTCTACCGTCTTATCAATAACTATATTTTTACCGTGTTGCTTACCATAATACATTCTTTCATCTGCAACTTTAATTAGGTCTTCCACATCCTTGTAAGACTTGCTGTATTCCTCAACACCAATAGTCAGAGTTGCTGATACTCGCTTATTATAGAAAGTTGTAGGTGAATTTTCTATTGTATTTCTTATATCTTCAAGTTTGTTTTTAGCACTGGTAAGATCGTAACCTCTCATAAGTATGATAATTTCTTCGCCGCCCCATCTACAGACTTCGCAGCCCTGCATCATACTTACAATTATTTTGGTTATATGAATAAGTACTTCATCACCGCAGTCGTGTCCATATGAATCATTGATACGCTTAAAATTGTCAATATCGCAAAATGCTACACAAAATGGTTCATTACCATTATTTATAACCTCTTTAATTATAGGCATAAAACCACGTCTGTTTAAAAGATGTGTTAAGGTATCTTCTTTGGCATCAGCGGAAAGCTGGTCATTTTCTTCTTCAAGTCTATTAAGTTCATGTTCAGAAGAATATATAAATATTACATTGTAAAAAATTATAGAAATCGCCATCGAAAATGTTGTAAATAGCATAAGAAATGCCTTTACATTTATTGATACCAAGAAAACTGGCACCATATGTCCACGGCGTAGATATAAAAATACAAATAAAGATAAGGAAATTGCAAGGAGAATTACAGGGATCCACCTTTTAGAACCTTTGAATAAGAAGCTACCAAAGTAAATAAGTATTGGGATTATTGAGAAAATAAAATAAGGTGAACCACATTCCCAACCAATAAAATAAACAGATGTGGCAGCATATAGAGAAACTTCCATAAATATACTTATGTAGACAGGCATAATAATACCGTAACTACATAAGAGGACACAAAAAATATATACAATAACACTTAGTATATTAAAATATAGTAAAGGCTTTACACCTGCGTACCACATAGTTCCCAGTAGTATAGCATGAATCAGCCCCATTATTATTACAGTAAATAGAAAGCTGTTGTGAACAGCAAAATGTAAGAAATTGTCTATAATACTTTTCTTTTTCAATCTACTATGACCCCTTTTATTAAGAATAATTCATCTTATTTCTGATTATAACATGATTTGGATATATGTTATGGTTTAGTTTTGATGTTATATATAAAACCTTATCCCCTATTTACTTTGTGTCATGAAATCTTAAATAGTGTATAATATTATGGATAAATCATAATCTATGAAAGGTTAATATAATGAACAAATCTATTCTTGAGAAAATACAAAAAGGCAGTGTTTATGCCATAATTCCTGCAAGAAGTGGTTCCAAGGGAGTAAAGAATAAGAATATCCGCTGTCTTGATGGGTATCCACTTATAGCATTTTCAATAGTTGCAGCAAAGATGTGTCCTTCTGTTGAAAGAGTTATCGTATCTACAGATTCAGAAGAGTATGCAGAGATTGCTAGAAAATACGGGGCTGAGACACCATTTCTTCGTCCAGCAGAAATCTCAGGTGATAAATCAACAGATATAGAATTCATGGAGCATGCAATTAACTGGCTTGCTGATAACGAAGGCAAGGTACCGGAATTCTTTATGCATGTTCGTCCTACATATCCACTTAGAACAGTTGAAGTTATGGAGAAGGCAGCAGTGCTTATGAAGGGAGACCCAAAAGCTACCAGTCTTCGTTCCGCCCATCTTGCTTCCAATACACCTTACAAGTGGTTTAATCTTAGAGAAGATGGCTACTACAAGAGTATTCGTGATGATATAACACTTGATGAAGCTAACAATCCTCGTCAGGCATTTCCAGATGTATATGTTCCAGATGGCTATGTAGATATGCTTTCTACTAAATTTATTGTGGAAAATGACCTTATGCACGGTGACCATATGATAGGTTACGTTGTTCCTGGGGGAGTTGATATTGATGCTCTTAAGGATGTGGAATATCTTGAGTTTTACATCAAGGGTCACGGCAATGAGATATTAGACGAGCTTAAGAAGAATTACCAGCCTTTATAGATTAACCGCCTCGTTTTGGGGCGATATTTGGAGATAAAGATATGAAGATATTAATGATAGGACTTGGCTCTATTGGCCAAAGACATGTCCGTAACATAAGACGTATTTATGGTGATGATATAGAGATTATTGCTTATCGTGTTAGACGCCTACAGCAGACATTTTCAGATGCTATGCAGATAAGAGATGGGGTTAATCTTGAAGAAGAACATCATATCACAAGCTATAGTGACTTAGATGAGGCTTTAGCTCAGAAGCCGGATATAGCATTTATTACTAATATTACTAGCAAGCATATGGAATGTGCTTTAAAATGCGCTGAGGCAGGCTGTGACATATTCCTTGAAAAACCTCTAAGCAATACTCTTGAGGGTGCTGATAAGCTTCTTGAGATTACCAATGCTAAAGGTTCTATAGTATTTATGGGTTATCAGAACAGGTACCATGTATGTGTTAAGAAGCTTCGTGAGTATCTGGCTAAGGGACTTATAGGTCGTATCATATCAGTAGAGGGGGCATTTTGCGAGAGGCTTGTAACTATGCATACCTATGAGGATTACTCTACTACCTATATGGCAAGAAGCGATATGGGCGGTGGCTGTATCCTTAACCTTCAGATACATGATATAGATATTCTTCAGTGGATATTCGGTAAGCCAGTAGGTGATATACAGATTACAAAAGGTACACATAGTGAACTAAAAATAGATGTTGAGGATCATGCAGTTATTACCTACGAGGCTGATTTTAAAGGGATAGAGGCATCTGATGGAGAAGCTGGAACACCAGAAGGTAAGGTAACTGTTACTTCAAGATCTGACTTCCTTTGCTATCCACCAGTGCATACTTATAGAATAGTAGGAGAGAAGGGCCGGATAGAACTTGATTTTAATAAGGCAACTATAGACCTTATTGATGGGGACGGACTTACAGCTCACCTTGAGTATCCAGATTTCCAGAGAAATGATATGTTCATTGAAGAATTAAAACTTTTTATGGACGCAGTAAAAACAAGAAAGAAGCCGGAGGTTTCTCTTGAAACAGGTATCGATGGTCTTAAGATAGCACTTGGAATTAATAGTTAACTAAGTGAACTAATTATAGTTGGTGGTTATAACTGCCAGTTTAAGGAGAATGATATGGACAAGTATAAGAATCAGTTTTCACTTGAAGGAAAGGTTGTTGTTATTACAGGCGGCGGCGGTCTTATTGGCATGAAGCATGCTGAGGCTGTTATGGAAGGCGGCGGAGTACCTGTACTTCTTGATATTATACAGGCTGGTATGGACCGTGTTGTGGCAACACTTAAGGAAGAGTACGGTCAGGACAGACCTGTAGAAACATTTGTTACTGATATTACTAATAAAGATGCATTATATAAAGTTCGAGATGAGCTTATGGATAAGTATGGTCATATCGATGGACTTATTAACAATGCAGCTAATAATCCTAAGGTAGAAGGTGGTTCAAAGAATCTTGCTGCTACCAAGTTCCCAGAATTCCCAGTAGATATCTGGAATGATGACTTAGCAGTAGGCCTTACAGGTGCTATGCTTTGCTGTCAGGTATTTGGTGCGGTTATGGAGGCTCAGGGAAAAGGAGCTATTATCAACATTTCTTCTGATTACGGTATTATTTCTCCAAACCAGAACATTTATAGAAAAGAAGGGGTTCCTGAGGACCAGCAGATTATTAAGCCTGTATCATACAGTGTTGTAAAGCACGGTATTATGGGACTTACAAAATATCTTGCAACATACTGGGGACTAAAAGGGGTAAGAGTTAACACACTTTGCCCAGCATCCCTATTAAATGGTCAGGATCCAGAATTTGTAAAGAAACTTTCAAGTCTGGTACCTATGGGACGTATGTCTAATCCAGATGAATACGTAGGTACAGTTCTTTACATGCTTTCAGATGCCAGCTCTTATATGACAGGTGCTACTGTTGTATTAGACGGCGGACGAACAATTTGGTAGGCACATAATCAAAGAAATACACCCTTAAGGGAAACGCATATATGAAATTTACTGTTATTACTCCTACCTGGAATCAGGCTGAGTACATCAAAGACACAATTGAATCAGTTATTAATCAGACTCATAAGGACCTGGAATACATCATTGTAGATAACAACTCTGATGATGGAACAAAAGAGATTGTTGAAGGCTATATGGAAAAGGACTCTCGCATTATCTATATAAGAGAGGAAGACCACGGTCAGGCAGAGGCTATTAATAAGGGCTTTAATAAGGCTAGCGGAGAGATTGTCTGCTGGCTTAATTCCGATGATTTCTTTGCTGATGATAAGGTTCTTGAAAGAGTTAACAAATCTATGGTTTCCTACCCTCAGATGGACGTTCTTGTAGGTGATGGATGGTACTGCGACAAGGAAAAGCATTATACAGAATATAACCACTCCAACAGAAGTAACAGGAAATGGGTTATTTCCAGATGGTATTACATCATGCAGCCATCAGTATTCTGGAGAGCCAGTGACCTTAGACTTGATGAGAAATACCATTATGTTTTTGATTGGAAATTCTTTGCCGAGATGTTTCAGCACAGCAAGGTAGTATATGTTAAGAAGCCTCTCTCTGTCTACCGTATGTACGAGGATAATAAGACAGGTCAGGACAATGCCAAGCGTAAGAAGGAAATATACGAACTTCAAAAAGAGCTTAATAATAGTAAGCTGAACACTGCCTGGTGCAAGCATGTTTATAAAGTATATGAAAAATCTGAAAAATGTGGAAAACCTTCTATGAAAAAGAGGGTAGATTTTGTAAGCAGAGTTCTCTTCCACATTACCGGAAAGAGAATATGTAGTTTTTAGGGGATAAGTAACAACTTATGATGAATGATAAAGATAAAGAGTTCTATGGCAAGTTTGCTGACAGGATAGAAGCACTTAAAGAAGATATAGAAAGTAAGATAAGCCAGATGTCCTTATCTGTAACTGGTACAGAGGAGGAACGATCAGTAGAACATATTCTTGGCCGTATTAAAAATAGTGAAAGTATCAAGGAAAAGCTTAAAAGAAAGAACCTTCCAACAGAGGTGGAAGCTGCACTTGTTAATCTTTCAGATGTAATAGGTTTTAGATGTGTTACCCACTTTGTTGGTAATGTATATGCTCTTTCTACATTAATAGAGAATGAGAAAACCTGGGAAGTAGTTGAGGTTAAGGATTATATAGCTTCCCCAAAAGAAAATGGTTACAGAAGTCTTCATATTATCATCGCAGTTCCATTTGATGATGAATTTATCAAATATGTAAGAGTGGAGATTCAGCTTAGAACCATTGCCATGGACTGCTGGGCAGCTCTTGAACACGAGATGAGATATAAGAAAGATATTGATAATACAAAGCTTATTAGTTCAGAACTTAAAAGATGCGCTGACGAGATGGCTTCTACAGACCTATCTATGCAGACTATTAAGGACATGATAAGAGGAGAATTCTAGATAGATGAAACTACTTTACGCAGAAGACGAGAAAGCTCTTTCTATGGCTGTTGCCGAGATTCTTAAGATGGAAGGCTTCGATGTAGATGCAGTTTATAGCGGAGATGAAGCCTACAACTCAATATGTAATGGCACATATGACGGAATAATCCTAGATATAATGATGCCAGGTATGAGCGGTCTTGAAGTATTAGAGAAGATACGAGGAGAGGGTAACTATACTCCTGTAATTCTTCTTACAGCAAAAACTCAGGTAGACGACAGAATCAATGGTTTATCTAAAGGTGCAGATGATTATCTTGCAAAGCCATTTGACCTTGGTGAGCTTGTTGCCAGGGTGAATGCCATGATTCGTAGAACAATCAAATATGGCAAGCCTTCTATGCAGATAGGCAATATAACACTTGATAGAGATAACAATAAGATGGTATCTCCATTTGGGGCTCTTGCCCTTTCTTCTAAAGAGGTGGACCTTTTAGAGCATCTTATTAATGTAAAAGAGGAAGGCTCTTCAAGTCAGGATATTATGCAGCATCTTTGGCCTGAAGAAGAGGATGGAGCTACAGCTGTTCTATACCTTACCTACCTTAAAAATAAACTTAAACAACTTAGGGCTGACATCGTTATAAGAAAGAAAAATGACATATTCTACATTGCTTCTATAGAGGACAGTATATAGAAGATACTTTTATAGAAGAAAATAAGGAAAGCGAATATGAAGAAATTACAGGGAAAGCTTGTACTTATAGCATTTTTCTCTTCATTGGTAGTATTCCTGTCAGTATCTTTTATCATTAAGATAGTTATGACGGTCTACCAGAATATCGGTCTTGATTCCACCACAGAGCTTATAGCCATGAATGGTGGCAAGTTTCCAGAGAAGAGTGAGTACGACAGACTGGAGAATATAGGCGGTATTAAGGAAAATATCCAGTATACCGAGGAACTGGTTTTCACTACCAGATATTTTGTAGTGCACCTTGATGAGAACGACACTGCAGAGGCAGCCAACATCTCAGCGATTGCCTCAGTAGATGCATATGAAGCCAAGCGTATGGCTGAAAGAGTCGTGAAAAAAGGCGAGGAAACTGGTTATGATGGGGTTTTCAGATATAGACTCTGGAAGCTTAAAGACCACGGAAAGATAGTTATATTCCTGGACTGTACAGATGTAATTAACGTAAGAGACTTCGTTTTCCTTGTATCTATTGCGGTAGCCCTGATATTCACTTTGCTTATAACCTTGCTATTCGGGGCACTGTCTAAGCGAGTTCTGGATCCATTTGAGAAGAATAATCGTAAACAAAGGCAGTTTATTACTGACGCTAGCCATGAGCTTAAGACCCCACTTGCTATTATCTCAGCCAATGCCCAGGTTCTTCAGTATAAGAACGGTGACAACGAATGGATTAAAAACATCATCAGCCAGTCAAACCGTATGAGCGATATGATTGGTGCCCTTCTTAGTCTGTCACGTATGGAAGAGATGGGTGAAGTAGTTTATGAGCCTAGCGTTGATCTTACTGGAATAGTTAAGAAGACAGTTGATGACTTTACTGAGATATTCGAAAACAAGCATGTTACAGTTAAGACTGATATAGAAGAAGCTGTCTATGCCAATGTTAACTCAGCCCAAATATCCCAGATGGTAAGTCTCCTTACGGAAAATGCTTCCAAGTATGTAACTGAAGAAGGGGATGTAGTTATTTCTCTCTTTAGAATGGGTAGAAATATTATCTTCAAGATATATAACACTGCAACTATAGATGACAGCGTAGATTTAAACAGACTTTTTGACCGTTTCTACAGGTCGGACTCTTCTCGTAATTCCAAAACCGGCGGTCACGGAATAGGTCTTAGCGTAGTTTGGCGTATAGCCCAGAACCACAAGGGTAGAGTATTCTGCAAACGTGAAGAAGGCGGAGTAAGCTTTACAGCTACTATTTCTAACCGTATCAGGGTTAAACGTCAGAAGCAAAAGAAAGAAAAAGAAAAGGATAAAAAGAAGGCCAAAGCCTAAAAGTTTACAGGTGTAAAGCCTTATGAATACTCAAACTGCAGAAAATATACTTAAACTGTAATTTATGAGCCGGAAAGGGGTTTAGAATAAAACCATAATATAAAAGCCCTTTCATTAAAATCTCATTTCATAACAGAAGGATCGTCTCTTATTTATAAGAGGCGATTTTTCTGTTGTAGGGGAAATATTTGTCAGGCGCAATTCCATGTCTACAACAAGAGATTTGCTCGTAATTGCCAAGCGTTCCGACGAACTAGTCCACGTATATCTAAGACGCTCAGGAATGCCTTCGCGCCTAAGATATCCGGGACGGATTTCGTCTCCACGGCAATTAATGTCGCAAATCTCTTGCTGTAGCCATGGGCTTGCGCCCCTACATACCTTTACCTATAAATATAAAAATGGTAAAATATAAGGGTCGGCGGGGGGCGAAATTTGCCGAAAAAGGATGGAGAAGAGTATGAGTAATTTTGATGTAATAATTATTGGAGCAGGCCCAGGTGGTATCTATTCTGCCTATGAGCTTATGAAGACTAAGCCAGAGCTTAGCGTAGCCGTATTCGAGGCCGGAAACCCACTTGAAAAACGTAAATGTCCTATCGACGGAAAGACAGTAAAGACCTGTGTTAAGTGTCCAACATGCTCTATTATGAGTGGATTTGGCGGCGCCGGCGCTTTTTCCGATGGTAAATATAATATAACTAACGATTTTGGTGGTACTTTATACGAATATGTAGGTCGTGAGACTGCTACAGAGCTTATGGAATATGTTGATTCTATCAATATGACACACGGCGGAGAAGGTACAAAGCTTTATTCTACAGCAGGTTCCGAGTTCAAGAGAAAATGCATCCAGAACGGTCTAAAGCTTCTCGATGCATCAGTTAGACATCTTGGAACAGATAAGAACTATGTAGTTCTTGAAAATATGTACCAGGAGATGAAGGATCATATTCACTTCTTCTTTAATACAGCTATTACTAAAGTTGAAAAATTAACAGATGGGTATAAGGTTATTCATAAAGACGGAGAAGCAGAGTGTAAGTTCTGTATTATCTCTGTAGGTAGAAGCGGCAGTAAATGGATGCAGACTGTATGTGAGGATATGCAGATCCCTACTAAGTCAAACCGCGTTGACCTTGGTGTAAGAGTTGAACTTCCTGCTGTTGTATTCCAGGATATTACTAATAATCTTTATGAAGGAAAGATTGTATATAGAACGAAGAAATTTGAAGACAGTGTAAGAACATTCTGTATGAATCCACATGGTGCAGTAGTTAACGAAAATACCAACGGTATCATCACTGTTAATGGACATAGCTACGAAGACCCTAGCCTTCAGACAGATAACACAAACTTTGCCCTTCTTGTTGCTAAGCATTTCTCTGAGCCATTCAAGAACTCTAATGAGTATGGTGAGAGTATAGCAAGACTTTCCAACATGCTTGGTGGCGGCGTTATCGTTCAGAGATTTGGTGATCTTGAAAGAGGCCGTAGAAGTAATTATAAGAGACTTAGCGAAGGTATGGTTATCCCAACACTTAAGGCTACGCCGGGTGACTTATCTCTTGTACTTCCAAAGAGACTTCTTGATGGTATTATCGAGATGATTTATGCACTTGATAAGATTGCTCCAGGTACAGCTAATGATGATACTCTTCTTTACGGTGTAGAAGTTAAGTTCTACAACATGGAAGTAGAAGTAAATGAGAATCTTGAAACAATTTACCCAGGCCTCTACGTTATCGGTGATGGTAGTGGTGTTACCCACTCCCTTTCACACGCCTCAGCTTCAGGTATATATGTAGCCAAACAGATTGCAGAGATGTAAAAATATAAAAAGATAAGGCTCGACGCACCACTGGAATTAGAGGAGCGCCCAGAGCCTTTTTCTTTTGTCTAAAAATCTATTACTCGGTTTTTGAATCGTCATTATTATTTTCTGATTCCACTTCTTCCGAGATAGCATCGTTAAATGCTAGAAGAACATCATCACGGTGAGCCCAATCACTGTTCTTTATTTCTACAGTAAGCTGGTCTTTATGTTTCTCAATGGCATATTTAACTGTTTCATCCCAGCTACTCTGTCGGCATAATAATAAATCTAGATATATGCTTTCAAGTTCTGATATCATAATCTTCCTCCTTCTATAACCAGCTTCTTCCAAAGATACGTCTAAAGTCTTCAATGGTTCCGAAGTTTTCGATGAACCATCTCTCTGCATCTTGCTTCGTTTCTAAATCAAGTTCCTTATTAAAGTGAATAGCTTCGTCACTCATATTGTGATGGTATGGACACAGGTATATGACTAATCCATATTCTTCGGAATGTTTCTTATTAATTCCATAGAAGATATGGTGCCTGTGGATGTCATCCATCCTGCCACATACTGCACAACAATGGTCGCCAAATAGTTCCTGCCAATATTCTTTTTTGTTTTTTCTTTTTTTCATACGTTTCACCTCAAAAATCGCCGCGGTCAGGAGGGGGCTTCGCCCCCTCCCGACACCTACCCCCTTAGGGCTTGCCTAATAAATCAAAAATGATTAAATTTTTTGATTTTAAACAAAGAAAGGAAAACCCTCATGCCCCATGATGAAGGTTTTCCTTTAAATGCATATAATGCAACCGCCCCGCGGATTTTGTTTGTTATTCTATTAATTCAAAAAAGTAAAAAGGATAAATATATAGATATAGTTTATCATATATATCATAAAATACAAGTATATTTTAAAATAGGCCGATTTAGAGCATTTTATTCCTAGACAAAAACTTTGGCATAGTTCAAAAAAACGCGCTGATACACTACGTTTATCAGTGGTGATAGCCACTTGACAGTGCCTATCACCACAAAAAATTCTTGATAATAAATATAGAAAAAACTGCCGCGGGCAGACGTTGAAGTGTGGAGGGAGAACTATGAAAAAAAGACTTATTTCATTGTTATTAATAACGTGTATATTAATTGGAATTATAAATGTAGCGCCATTAGAAACTAATGCCGCTAACCCAGACTATTCCTCAATCTTTGTGGCTAGTTATTATTCTACAAGATACCCTGATTTAAAGGCTGCTGGAATAACTACTGATGCAGCGCTTCTCAATCATTTTGTTACAAGTGGTATGAAAGAAGGTAGACAGGGTTCTGAAGAGTTCAATGTTTACGTTTATATGAATAACTATCCTGATCTTAAAGCAGCGTTTGGTAACGATTTACCTAAGTATTACCTTCACTATATAAACGCAGGCAAGGCTGAAGGCAGAGTTGCTAGAGGAAATGCTTCAGCTCCAGCAACAACTGTTCCAACAACTCCAACTGTGAACAGTGGTGCTTTACATACTACTCCTGCTTATCCTGTAACTAATCTTACTTTTATAAAGGGAAATCCGCGATTTTCTTATTTAACAGTAAAAGTAGGAGATAATATAGGAACAAGTAGAACTGTTATAGTTACTCAGAATAATCTCAATAATTGGAACTACAACCCTTATGGTTTAACAAGCGGTACATCAGCTATAACTGGTTCTGCATCTATTGGTGACATTAGATATATTAACTATTCTCTTTATGAGCACTATACAATGAAACAACCACATTCAGTTAAGATGGAGTGTTATGCAATCAATAAAAATGGTGTTCCACTCTTTAGAGAGTATGGTTCTAACTATAATGTTTATACACAGGCGAAAAACATAGTTCCAGCTATTGATGCGATAACACCTAGTATGACAAAAGAATCATTGGTTTCATTGCCATATCCTAAGACATACAATTGTACAGAAGCATCAAATATAAGAGGAGCAGTTTTTTCACAGATTTTAGTTGAAGCTTATCATGTGGTAAGTGAAACTTATAATCATGAAGAATGTTTGATTTATGCAGGAAATAATAGCTTTTACTCAGGTACAAATGTAATACCTCTAAGTTCTATAAAGCTTACTGCTAACACAGTACCAGGAACATTTAAAGTATATTATTCAGATACAAAGTAGTTAACAGAATTAAAGCCTCCTATATATAAAGTATAGGGGGCTTTTTATTGAAAAATGAATGATTAAATATATATTAGTTAGGGGACTAATTATGAAAAGGAAACATATTAAAAATACTGTTATTACAACTTTATTAATAGTTATACTGTTTATATCTTCTTTAGGTATAAGTGATATAAAAGAAGTGAAAAAGAATAATGACTATTCCTCAATCTTTGTGGCTAGTTATTATTCTACATAATCCGCATATCTTAGTATCAAAATATCTGTTCTCAATGTCTTTCCATTAGGGGGTGATTACAATCTTTTTGGTAAGATATTTGGAATAGAAGGTGAAAGTGTAAAAGCAGCACCTAGTGGTACATTATCTAATGGTGCAACTGTTTGGACCTATAATGGTAGTACGGGTATTATTACTGGAGCTAATGGTCTAACTTATTCTATTAAGCTCGAAGATGGTTCAACAGTTCAGCTTACTGCTAAACAGTTTATGGTTGATATGGCTGAGGCTGCTCAGGGTACTGATATGACCTTTAGTAACCATGAAGCTAGCGGAAACATAATGAAAGACGGTGACGGTAATTCTATTCCAGGTATTACAGGTCAGTCTTTCCTTTCTTCTAATCATCTTGGCGTTAATGGATATACTGCTTTACAGCTTCTTGCTGCTGAAGCACAGGCAGAGGGACAGGGATATAGCCTTAAACTTTATGAAGGTTATCATCCTAATAGTGTAACTGATGCGCTTTATGATAATGGTCATAGTGCTGGTATATCTACTGCGTATCTTTCTAATAATGCAAATGCACATGATCTTGGTCTTGCAGTTGACGTTGCATTATGTAATGGTTCTGGAAGTGTTCTTTTAGATAGTGGAAGAGATATATACATTCTTGGAGATAGTTCAGCTATGTCTAATAATGGTTCTTATTCTAATACACTTAAGAACATTATGACTGCTAATGGACTTAATCCTATAACTAATGAAACTATGTGGTGGCATTTTCAGACTGCAGATGCTGGTACAAGTGAAACTTCTCTTCATGATTTTACTAATACTCTTGGAAAAACAATTAATTTCCAGCTCAGTGATTATGTAGATAAGTCTTCTGATGTAGGTAATGGACACTCATTAGATGATATGTCTGATGTTGCATTTCATGATATAACACATCCTGGTTATCAGATAACAGGTACTGAATCAGGTAGTCTTAGAGTTGATAGTGTAAAAAATGCACATGGTTCTGATATGCAACTTGGCACTTATCAGCTTACTCCAGGTGGTTCTGAACACAGAGTAAGAAACTTCTATATAACCCATGATGGAAAAACGTTTCCAGCTTTTTGTACTAACTTTGGTCTTCACGGATATACAGGACTTACATATGAACTTGTTGCAGATAGAGATGGTATGATAGCTGATCCTGATTATGGAAAGAATGTATCTGATCTTCTTTGTCTTGCTGTTTATTGTTATAACAATAAGGCAGGAGAGGAGGCTTCTTCTCAAAGTCCTTCTGTACCTACACAAGGATACAGAGCATTAACACAGTCTTTCATATGGATTGCTACAACTAGAGACGACCTTGCTGATGCGGTTATGACAGATCCATTAGGTACATATGAAACTATTGATGGAAGTACAAATATAACTAACGCAGAATACTTTATTTCACTTGCATTATATAATCAGATAACTGGTGCTGGCGGAACAATCGTTTTTAGCACTTTAGAGAGAGCAGTACATCAGGCTGTTAATGGAAACACTGGTGCATTTTCACAGACAGTAGGTCAGACACTTGCTGCTTCTGCAGGCATAGGTGCCGATGATGCACAGGACTTTATCATGTCATCACAGGGTATGTATGCATGGCTTACAGGTGATACTTCTAATGTAGCTGTAAAAAACTACCATGATGGTGTTATCGATGGTTCTATCGGTTCAGATAAACTAAATATATGGCTTTGGTCTACAAATCAAAGTGGTGTACAGGAGATGCTTACTTATAAGGTAAAGAACGTTCCTGTATATGTTGCTCTTGAGGTAAATAAGGTAGACAAAGATGGTAATACTCTTTCAGCTGATGATATGCAGTACATTAAGTTTACTGCTACATACGAAGGTGTTGACTATGAATTTACACCTGATACAGCTAATTCAAAGTTTTTACTTAATTTAACTGGACTAATAGGAGCTCCTTTAGATCCTGAAGTTAATCAAGGTGTATTTACTATAAAAGTAAAAGAATCTTACACAGATGCTGGACTTGCTCTTGCAGAAAACGTAAGACCTAAGATAGATGATCAGGAACACACTTATACTTTATCTCTTACTAGCGATGGTGTAAGACTAACAGAGGCAGAGGCACTTGCTGAACCATATAAATGTACCAATATTCTAGGTTATAGTCCCAGCACATTCCCCCCTCAGAGAACCCCTTTTTTCGCTTTATTTCTTTACAATATCCTATATATATGATATATAAACTATGAAATATGTAATTCCACATCTCGATCGAGATGAATTCACGCGGATATCCCGCAGTATTTCAATTTTTGTAATTATTAATCAGAGAATATTATGATGACTTTTTGCAAAGATTGCGTTTTCTATTATTTGTTTGTCATGTAATATTCTCATTTATTGTCATTAAAGGAGGATTTATATGGCAAAAGAAACAGAAAACAAAGAGAAAAAATTTTATGGCTTGAACAATGATTATATGTTCCGAGCTGTAATGCAGATTGATAAGGAGGCCTTGTCTCACCTTGTAGCAACCCTTATGGGAATTGATATTGAAGAGGTTATATCATGTGATATTGAGAATCCTATAGTACTAGGACAAAGTATAGAAGGAAAGGAAGGTATTCTTGATATATTGTTACTGCTAAATAATAATAGGCGATTAAATATCGAGCTTCAGATGTATTATGATATGAATTGGACTGATAGATCTTTATTCTACTGGTCCAAAGTGTTTTTGAGATTAGATAGCGGAGAGGATTATGATCTTCTATTACCAACAATACATATAGGAATTATGGATTATACATTATTTCCAAAGTATCCTGAATTTTACTCAGAATATAGAGTAATGAATATCAAAAATCATAATCTATATACAGACAAATTTGGTATAATGATATTAGATTTATCGCAGATTAATAATGCCCCAAAGGATACTAATCCTGAACTAATAAGATGGGCTAAAATATTCATGGCAGAAACCCTTGATGAATTAAAGGAACTTGTTGAAGACAGAAAGGAGCTGATGAATATGGTTTCTACAGTAGAAAAATTATCAGAAGATACGAATATTAAGTGGATACTAGAAGCTCAGGAAGACCATAAGCGTCGTATGAATGGTATTAAGCGACGTGAAGAAGAATATAAAAAAAATAAAGCTGAAATCGCTAAACTAACAAAAGAAAATAAAGAAAAAGATAAACAGCTTGCTGAACAACAAGCATTAATCGAAAAATTACAGAAAGAACTGGAAGCTAAGAAGTAAAATAAAAGCCCTGCATTGCAGGGCTTTTATATGTATAAAAATATCTTTAGCCTTCAACTTTTGCTGTATATATAGCCATAGCCAGATTATATATAGAAATAAGAAGTACACTAAGAATTACTCCACCAATAATATCTGTAAGCCAGTGTACTCCTGAGAATAATCTAAGAAGGATGATAGCAAGCATCATAACTAAAAGAACAATAGAAATTACTGTCATCTTCTGTGAATCCTTAACACGTCTTCTAAGCATAATTATTGCTGCATATAAGAATGTAATAGCAAGAACCGTATGTGAAGAAGGATATGAAGGTTCAACACCACCATCCATAACTATAGGTCTGTAGTTAATTACAAGCTTTTCAAATAAGAGGTAAGCCATTCCGATAAGTACGTAGAAACCAAGAAGTATGTAAAGGTCTCCATCAACTTTCTTAAGGTCTTTTCTCTTAATAAGCTGTACAAGTCCAAGGATACCGAAACCACCAGCTGTTGCTATGGCAAGATATCCAAGGATATCTGATATTTTCTTTAAGGTAAAGTTGTGGCCTATGGCATCTCTAAAGTTTCCATTGATTTCTGCAAAACCAACTAAAGTTGCACTTGGTCCTTTATTTGGTCCTATAGGCTGAACATCAACAACTGCAACACAGAGTGTATATACAGCAAATGTTATAAGCATAACCACGCTCAGAAGTATAAATGTACTGATTCTGGCTTTATTACTATTTTTTGACATATTTAGTACCTTTCCTAATGTTTTATTTACGCACAAGTGGTATTATAACACTTTTTTTATTAGATGTAGATGTTGTGGAAAGATAGTCTGTTTTCCGTTATACTATACCGAGGCAATAAGGAGATTAATTATGAGTATATTAAACGTAGAGCATTTATCACATGGATTTGGGGACAGAGCCATATTCCAGGATGTTTCATTTAGATTATTAAAAGGTGAGCATATAGGAC
Organism: Lachnospiraceae bacterium NC2008; assembly: GCA_000687675.1. Lineage (GTDB taxonomy): Bacteria > Bacillota > Clostridia > Lachnospirales > Lachnospiraceae > NK4A136. Next base: position 46,769 of record JHWS01000003.1, read on the forward strand.
TTATCGGTGCCAACGGCGAGGGTAAGTCTACCTTTATGAGTATAATTACAGGCAAACTTATGCCAGATGAGGGAAAGATTGAGTGGGCCAAAAATGTACGAGTTGGATACCTTGATCAGCACACTGTTCTTGAAAAGGGACAGACTATTGAAGATGTGCTTAAGCATGCATTTGACTTTCTTTTTGAGATGGAAGCTCACATGAATGAAATCTGCGACAAGATGGCTGATGCAGACGACGCCACTATGGAGCAGTATATGGAAGAGCTTGGAACTATACAGGATATGCTTACTATGCATGATTTCTATCTTATTGATTCCAAGGTGGAAGAAGTTGCAAGAGCGCTTGGACTTCTTGATATAGGGCTTGATAAGGATGTTACAGAGCTTAGTGGTGGTCAGAGAACCAAGGTACTGCTTGCAAAGCTACTTCTTGAAAAACCCGATATTCTCTTACTTGATGAGCCTACTAACTATTTGGACGTGGAGCATATTGAGTGGCTTAAGCGCTACCTTAATGATTATGAAAATGCATTTGTACTGATTTCACACGATATACCATTCCTTAACAGTGTTGTTAATCTTATATATCATATGAACAACCAGGAACTTGGTAGATATGTAGGTAACTACGATGATTTCCAGGAAGTATATGAGATGCAGAAAAAGCAAAAGGAAGCTGCCTATAACAAGCAGCAGAAAGAAATTGCTGAGCTTAAAGACTTTGTTGCAAGAAATAAGGCAAGAGTAGCTACCAGAAATATGGCTATGTCCCGTCAGAAGAAATTAGACAAGATGGATGTTATAGAGCTTGAGGCAGAAAAGCCAAAGCCAGAGTTTAACTTTAAGGAAGCAAGAACCCCTAGCAGGTACTTATTCGAAACAAAGGGACTAGTTATAGGCTATGATGAGCCACTTTCACATCCTATAGATTTTACAATGGAAAGAGGAGAAAAACTTGTACTTACTGGAGCCAACGGTATAGGTAAGACAACTCTTCTTAAGAGCATACTAGGTATAATTAAGCCATTAAAAGGTGAGGTTTCACTTGGAGAAAATCTGGCTATTGGATATTTTGAGCAGGAAATGGATCAGAACATATCCACAACCTGTATAGAAGAAATATGGGAAGAGTTCCCATCATTTAGCCAGTATGAAGTTCGTAGCGCCCTTGCAAAATGTGGTCTTACAACCAAGCATATAGAAAGCAGAGTTAAGGTTCTTAGTGGTGGTGAGCAGGCCAAAGTTCGTCTTTGCAAGCTTATTAACAGAGAAAGCAATCTTCTGGTTCTTGACGAGCCAACAAACCACCTTGATGTTGATGCTAAAGAAGAACTTAAACGAGCTCTTAATGCATATAGAGGCAGCGTCCTTATGGTTTGCCATGAACCAGAATTTTATAATGACATAGCAACTTCTGTTAAGGACTGCTCAAAATGGACAACAAAAGTTATATAGCATAAAGAAAGCCCTGCACTGCAGGGCTTCTTTGATTTTCTGATGTTTTTTTGTAAAATTGACGAGGTATATATAAAATATTATAATAATATCAAAGTTGGCAATTTATAACATATTATTTGCTTATATTTTGCCAACTTAGGCATAAAATGGTTAAAGTTGGCAATTTATATAGGAGTTTTGTATAAATATGAATATAATTGGACGAAAAAAAGAGATAGATATTTTAGGCCGTCTTTCAGAATCTAAACGTCCAGAATTTTTGGCTGTTTATGGAAGAAGACGTACAGGAAAGACTTATTTAATAAAAGAATATTTTAATGGTCAATTTGCATTTTACACAACAGGCCTTCCTAATGTTAAAACAAGAGAACAGCTTCAGGTGTTTAAAGATGCCTTAGTTAAGTACGGTCATAATGATAAAACTATTCCTAAAAACTGGTACGAAGCATTTTCCAGGCTGAGGGAGATTCTAGAAAGCGATTCAGTTAAGCGTGATCCAGTAACACACAAGAAAGTTGTCTTTTTAGATGAACTTCCATGGATGGATACCGCTAGATCTGACTTTAAAAGCGCTCTTGATTATTTTTGGAATAGCTTTGGCTCTTCAATGGATGACCTTCTTCTTATTGTTTGTGGTTCTGCAACCTCTTGGATTATTAATAATATTATTAGTGACCATGGCGGCTTCTATAACAGAATCACAAAACAGATTCATTTACATCCATTTACTCTTGATGAATGTGATGAGCTACTAAAACTAAATCATATGGAGCTTAGTAGACGCAAGGTTGCTATGTGCTACATGATTTTTGGTGGAATACCATACTATATCAACCTGTTAGACAACAGACTAAGCCTGGATCAGAATGTAGATGAATTAATCTTTAATCCAGATGGTGAACTTCATTATGAATATGACAGATTATTCAAGTCGCTGTTTTCTAAGGCTACTCTCCATATGAAGATTATCGAGACACTCAGTAGCAAAAGCATCGGACTTACAAGAAATGATTTAATTAAATACCTTGATTCAAAAAGTGGTAATGGAATATCCACTGCTTTGTTAGAACTTGAACAGTGTGGTTTTATTAGAAAATATCAGAACTTTACTACTTCTAAACAGAATTATATTTACCAGATAATTGACCCATTTACACTATTTTGTATTCATTATATTAGGAAAAATAAAGTTAACAGCTGGATTAATATATTAAATACTCCATCATATAATTCATGGTCTGGTAATGCATTTGAAATACTCTGTCTCAATCATATAGGAAAGATAAAAGAGATGCTTGGTATTTCAGGCGTTGAATCCAATGAATATGCATGGAGAAGCAAAGAATCTAACCCAGGTGCTCAAATTGACCTTATTATTGAACGCCGAGATGATGTTATAAATCTTTGTGAGATGAAGTTTTCTGATGACGAATTCATCATAGATAAGAAATATCATCAAGAGCTGATTAATAAAATGACAGCATTTAAGAATGAAACTAAAACAAAGAAAGCTGTTCATATTACCATGATAACCATCAATGGGGTAAAGAAGAACGAGTATAGCGATGTTGTAATTAATCAGGTTTGCTTGTAGATGCACATATGATTAGGGATATTTATAATTTATAGAACAGGAGGAAATATGGAATGGAAAATTTACTTTATTATAAAGGTTTTACAGGAAGTTTAGAGTTCTCAGAAGCAGATCGAATATATCATGGTAGAGTGCAAGGTATTGAATCTCTTATTTCTTATGAAGGTAAAAGTACCGAAGGATTAGAAAAAGACTTTCATGATGCAGTTGATGATTATCTGGAATTATGTGAGAGTAGGGGAACTGAACCTGAAAAGGCTGTGATGTAATCCATCACTCTTTCCTTTTCTTCTTCCCAATCAGAATTAATACCCCCAAAATAACCATAATTACTGGGCTTACAAATTCTGCTGGTTTTTCTCAAGCTTACTTAGAAGGGTAGCTAGTGGAACGATTAATATTCCAGCAATAAGATTACTTGTTCCATGGATACAGTCCCAAGGAAGTCCTGCTACAATCCATGCAACCATACCTTTAAAGTTAAGACCAAAGCAAATAGCCTGAAATGGTGCATATAGAGTTCCATAAAGATAGCCGTGCAAAGCACATACTACCATGTAAACTATAGGTCTAACCTTATTAGGCATTTTCTTTGGAAGGAGCATAGTCATACCCCAAAGAACAGCCCATAGGTATAAGTATGGTATCCACCAAATTGAAAAACTATTAAAAAGACCAACTAAAAATACAAATACATAGATAGGGTAAAGTGCCTTCCATCTATATACTATAGTAAAAGTCACAGTAAAAACGCCCAACAGATGAACGTTGGGCGCAAATTCCATAAGCATCTTGGAAACATACATAAGTGCTCCAAGCATAGAAAATATTACCATTTCCCTTACTGAAATCTTCATTAGATATTATTATTTCTCAACCTTAAATTCGTATGTTGCTCCATTTTCAATATTAGTTGAATCAACACCTGTAGATGCATACTGTCCATTAATGTAGAATGCCCAGTATGTACCATCCTTATCAAAGTCAGCAACCTGACCGTCTACAGACTTAACATAAAGACCGTATTCGCTGTCATCGCCAGCAATAATATCAAGCTCAAGAAGAGCATCGCCTACAGTTTCCTTATCTGTATTAATTACATAGTGCTTAATATTACCATCTGCAAATGTTACATCAAAGTTGAAATTCTTCTGTCCTTCGCCAAGAATAACGAATTCTTCAACGATTTCAAGACCAGGATCAACTTCTTCTACAGAGATTTCTGTAACAGATACAGGTGTTTCTTCTGCAACGCTTACTTCAACTGCTGAAGGCTGAGTATTTACTTCCTTCTTATTATCCTTGCCACATGCTGACATAGCAAGAGCAAGCATCATAAGCATAATTAATAAACTACTAATTCTTTTTTTCATTATATTTCTCCTTTTATCGAGTAATTTATACACATTGCTCGATAGTTTACAATATGAACTTATTTACGTCAACCATTACATTCTAAGCATAAGTTCTTTGTAAAGCTCCTGACCATGCTCCATATATATTCTTGGAACACGCTTAGATACAGCGCAAACAATCTCATAAGGAATAGTTCCGGCCATATCAGCCATAGTCTCTATAGGATTTTTCTCTCCAAATATCTCTATCTCGCTTCCAACATCAACGGAAGGCTTATCTGTAAGGTCAATCATACACATATCCATACAAATCTTACCAAGCTGCTTAGCCTGTCCCTCGCTGGTCATAAGGCTGTAGCGGTTAGATAGGCAGCGCATAAATCCATCTGCGTAGCCGTAAGGAACCACGCCAACTCTTGTCTTCTTATCAGTTGTATAGATACCGCCGTAGCTTATCTTAGTGCCTTCTGGATATATCTTTATAGTGCTTACAGTAGTCTTCATAGACATAACTGGCTTTAAACTCAGCTTCTTAGCAAACTCTCCATAACCATAAAGAAGAAGACCTGGTCTTACCATATCAAGATATGTTTCTGGATAATCAGTTGTTGCGCCGGTATTAGAACAGTGACGAAGGGCAAATTTCTTGCCAGTACGCTTTTCTACCTCAGCTATAACGTCAGTAAAGAGTTTAAACTGGTGGTTTGTATATGCTTTGCACTCTTCCCCATCTTCATCAGACACAGCAAAATGCGTGAAGATACCTTCTGGCTCAAGGCCATCAAGCTGGCAGGCATTCACAATACCATCTACGCCGTGAGCAAAATAATCACCTTCACAGATGTAACCAAGTCTGGACATACCAGTATCAACCTTTATATGTACCTTAAGCTTTCCACCGTACTTTACAGCTTCCTGGCTATATTCAAAGGCCTTGGCCTCACAGGTTACTGCCTGAGTTATATTAAAGCAGATAAGTCTGTCTACCTGCTCCTTAGGAGTATGGCCTAAGATAAGTATAGGCATAGTGATTCCGTTGAATCTTAGCTCTAAAGCCTCATCTATACTACTTACAGCAAGATAGTCAGCTCCAAGCTCTTCAAGTTTCTTAGATACTGCAACTGAGCCGTGTCCGTAGGCATCTGCCTTAACAACTCCAAGGAACTTAACCTTGCTTCCTATATGTTCTCTTATCTTCTTATAGTTATATTCAAGGGCGTCTAAATTAATTTCAGCCCATGTACGTTTAAGTGTAGACTTCATCTTTATACCTCTTTGAGTTTTTACTACGCTCTACATTATACTACTTTGAAAAAATTAAGGGAAATGCCATAGGGGCTGGCAAATAAATATGTTATAATTCTATCTATGGGTGTATTTTTATTAATATTTTTAGTTCTAGTAGCTACTAAAAAAATAAAATTAGACAATGTATTTAGCTTTATAGGTAAGCTATATCTTGGAATAGTTGGAATTTCCATCTTCTTTGCCCTGTTTCTCGGTGGACTTATTTCTCTTGCATACAGCCCACTTAGTACAGTAATAATTTTTGGAATCCTTGCAGTTCTTTTCAAAAATTATAAAAACAAAAAGAAGGAAGAGAAAAAATCAAAAGAAGAAGGCTGGCATGCCACTTCTTGGGATAAAGAAAATAAAAACCAAAGTGCTTACCAGCAGTATTCTATGCCACTTAAGCATACAACAAACCTTCCTTCTTCTGTAAAAGGAAGAAAGAAGATTATTGATAAGTTTAATAAGCTTTATAACCTTACTCTTACTCCAGAACAGATTCAGTGCATAGTTAATTCCACATATATGTCTGAAATATGGCGTAGTGAGTTAGAGGCTATGAATGTTCAGTATAATTCAGTATACGAATGGATGACTGGTCCTACTAACTGGCTTAGAGTTTATATCCATGCATTTTCTATTCAGGAGATTTCTTCTGATATGAGACAGCAGGAAAGTATGGCCATGTATGCATTTGAATCAGTATTCAAATATGCTGATGAATTAAATGTGGACTCTAATGAGGAGCTTATTAGAAGGGTTAATGAGAAGTTTCTTACCTATTTTGATGATGCCTCATTTATGATTGCCTACAGATTCCTTGAAAGCAAAGGTTTAAAGCATAACCTTGGCAAGGGACAGGTTATTAGAAATGACAGCGAGATAGACAAGCTTCTCAATGAGTATAAAGATAAAGAGATGCCTAAAAATGAGGGAACAACAGGTCAGATGTAAATGCATCTGGCCTTTTTTCGATATAAGGAGTTAGTTATGAAACAGGTTTTCAATCCATATCTGCCACTACACGAATATATACCAGATGGTGAACCTCATGTATTTGGTGACAGGGTTTATATCTTCGGATCCCACGATAGGGAAGGTGGCTATACCTTCTGCATGGACGATTATGTAGTATATTCCGCTCCCGTCGATGATTTAACCGATTGGCGCTACGAGGGAGTAAGCTACAGAGCCTGCCAGGATCCAGACTACCCTAAGGATGATGCCTACGAAGCACAGGACCATGCCGTGGATACAGGTAACCAGGTAGATAGGGATTTACAAAAGGGCCAGCGTGCTGACATTACAGCAGTAAAGAAATATATGTATGCTCCTGATGTAGTTCAGGGTAATGATGGCAGGTATTACCTATACTACTGTATGGGTGGAGACTACGGAGAAGGGGGCTATACTGGGCCAATAAGTGTTGCTGTATCTGACAGACCAGAAGGAAAGTATCAGTTTTTGGGACATGTAAGAAATAAAGATGGATCTATTATGATGAAGTATGTCTGCTTTGACCCAGCTGCCATGAATGATGATGGAGTTATCAGAATATACTATGGAACCCAGTATGGCTTTGAAGACCAGCCTGATTATCCAGATAATCCAGAATACATAGCCAGCGAGATGGCTATGTTTGGACGAAGTAAAGAGGAGATATTATCATACCCTGACAGTATTATGGGACCTGTTATGCTTACTCTTGAAGATGATATGCTTACAGTTAAAGAAGAAGCAAGGCATATTATTCCTTGTAAGGTTAAAGGAACCAGTTTTGAAGAACATCCTTTCTTTGAAGGTTCATCTATGAGAAAGGTAGGAGACAAGTACTACTTTATCTACTCTTCATGGCAAAATCACGAGCTTTGCTATGCAACCAGTGATTATCCAGACAGGGACTTTACCTTTGGTGGCACTATAGTTTCTAACGGGGATATAGGTTATGAGGGGCGTAAGGATGAAGATAAGGTCAACATGACAGGAACTACCCACGGCAGCATAGTTAAAGTAAAAGACCAGTGGTATGTTTTCTATCATAGATTAACTCATAAGTCGGATTATTCCCGTCAGTCTTGTGCTGAGAAGATATACATTGAAGAAGACGGCTCTATAAACCAGGTAGAAGTAACAAGTTGTGGCCTAAACAAGGGACCTTTAGATGCTTTGAATAATACTTTCCCGGCTCCAATATGCTGTAACCTTACTAATGGCTATATGCCACATGGCTCTAACACAGTATTTGACATGGCATTTCCTAATGTAACTAATCTTGGAGATGACCGCTTTATTGGAGAGATAGAAGATGGAACCCTTATAGGATATAAGTACTTTAACCTAGAAGGAGTATCTACTATAGAGATTAGCTGTCGCTATGAAGATGATAATAACAAAGTTAAGCCATCTGGCCCTATCCGTCTTGATGAAAGATGTTTTAATGATATTAAACGTATAGAGGAAGAGAAAGATAGATATGGAACAGATAGACTTAATTGGTATGATGAAGATAGTTCACTAGATAAACCATATTTTGCTATAAAATCCTCTATAGAGGGGAATGAGATAGGAAGAGTAGTATTAACTGAAGAAAAATCTAGCAAATCGAAAGAGGACAGCCTAATCTGGCACTCATATAAAGCGAGCATTGATTGTAAGGGGCTTACTAATACAGCATTGTATTTGGTTTATCATGGCAAGAAGAGGCTTCAGTTTAAGGAACTAAGCTTTCTTTAATAAACAAAACTATACAAAAAACGGGAATTTAGTATGATTTTTTTATAGTCTTTCAAGGTTGAAATCCTTGAAAAACTGTGTTAATTTGTAGTGAATTGAATATATATGATTTAGGTGTCAAAGCTACTTTTTTCTAAGTAGGCTTTGGTGAAAAGGGAAGCAGGTGAGATTCCTGCACGAACTCGTCACCGTATTTAAGGAGCGAAGGTCGATATATCACTGGGGGGAACCGGGAAGATGACCTAAGCGATGATTTATAAGCCGGGAGACCTGCCTGAATTAAAGTACAGAAACAGATGTTTCAAACCACGAGTAAAATGGTTGTACAGTTTACCTCGCGTCTAATGTCGAGGTAGGTATTTTGTGTGCAAACTCTTTACTTATGGTAAAGAGTTTTTTGTTTACAAACATGCCCTTCGAAATAAGGAGCGTTTTTGTATAAATTATCTATTTATATAGAAAAGAGGAGATTAAAAATGAAAAAGAAAGTAGTAGTTATGTTACTTGCAACTATGGTAGGTGCTGTAGCTCTAACAGCATGTGGAAAGAAGAACGATGAAACTCAGACTTCCGATGCTACTCCAGCTCCAGTAGTTACAGAGACTTCTGTAAGCGAGACAGAAGAGAGCCTTGTTGAGGAATCTGATGACCAGGCAGCAGCTGATCATGTTGCAGATCTTATTGATGCAATCTACGTACAGGAAAGAACAGATAAGACAGATGACCAGTGTAAGGAAGCTAAGGAAGCTTGGGATGCCCTTACAGATGCTCAGAAGGAACTTGTTGAAGGTGAATATGCAGATCCAGATTACTTTGGTAGAGATACAGGTGATGCATCTAAGGATGATCCACGTAACCAGGATGACATCGGGGAAAATGAAATCTTAGTAGTTTCTTTCGGTACATCATTTAACGATAGCCGTGTAGCTGATATCAAGGGTATTGAAGATGCAATCGCAAAAGCTAATCCAGATTGGTCAGTAAGAAGAGCATTTACAGCTCAGATTATTATCAATCACGTACAGGCTCGTGATGGTGAAGCTATTGATAATGTTGAGCAGGCACTTGATCGTGCAGTAGCTAATGGTGTTAAGAACCTTGTTGTTCAGCCAACACACTTAATGCATGGTGCAGAATATGATGAACTCGTTGGTGTTCTTGATAACTATACAGATAAGTTTGAATCTGTAGTTGTAGCTGAGCCACTTCTTGGTGAAGTTGGATCAGATGCTACAAAGATTAATGATGATAAGAAGGCAGTAGCTGAGATAGTAACTGCAGAAGCTGTAAAGATTGCAGGTTATGATGATCTTGATGCTGCAGCAGATGATGGCGTAGCATTTGTATTTATGGGTCATGGTACATCACATACAGCTAAGGTTTCATATAGCCAGATGCAGACACAGATGAATGAACTTGGTTATGACAATGTATTTATCGGTACCGTTGAAGGTGAGCCAGAAGAAACAGAGTGTTCTAATGTTATAGATGCAGTTGCAGCAGCAGGATATAAGAAAGTTGTTATCCGTCCTCTTATGGTTGTTGCAGGTGATCACGCTAACAACGATATGGCCGGTGATGAGGAAGATTCTTGGAAGAGTATGTTCACAGCATCAGGTAATTTTGATAGTGTAGATTGCCAGATTAATGGTCTTGGTGGTATTGAGGATATCGAGGCTATCTACGTTCAGCACACAGCTGATGCAATCAACAAATAATTTATAATATAATTTAGATAAGATGCCCTGCCTTAATACTTATAGGCAGGGCAATTCTTTAAGGAGAATAGTAATGAAAAGAAAAACCATATTAGTATTAACAGCTTTAATATTATCGACATCATTATGTGGTTGTAATGATAAAAAGAATGACCAGCCTGCTCCAAGTCCTGCTGTTTCATTGACTGAGGAGTCGGTAACAGAGACATCTGTAGTAGAAACATCTCTTCCAGAAGAACCAGCAGCAGAAATCGTTCTTGAGGACGGTCAGTATATAGCAGATTTTACTACTGATAATTCTATGTTCCATGTTAATGAGGCATGTAATGGAAAGGGTACTATTACTGTAGTCGATGGACAGATGACAATACATCTTGTTATGCCATCAAAGAATGTAGTAAACCTTTACTATGGTCTTGCAGAAGATGCACAGAAAGATGGTGCTGAGCTTATAGAGCCATCAGTAGAAGAAGTTACATATTCAGATGGATTAACAGAAGAAGTGTATGCATATGACGTTCCGGTTCCTTATCTTGATAAGGAATTTGACCTTGCCCTTATCGGAACAAAGGGAACATGGTATGACCACAAGGTTGTAGTATCTAACCCTTTAAGCATTACTAATGATGAATTCTCATCTGCATTAGAAGAAGGTCAGTACACTATAGAGTTCGATTTTGAAGGTGGAAGCGGTAAAGCATATATCGAATCACCGGCAAATTTTACTATTGGACAGGATGGTATGACAGCAACTATTACATGGTCAAGTCCAAACTATGACTATATGCTTGTAGATGATGTTAAGTATCTTCCAATAAATGAAGAGGGTAATTCAGTATTTGAAATACCGGTTAGTTCACTTGATGAACCAATTACTGTTATTGGTGATACAGTTGCTATGAGTAAACCTCACGAGATTGAATACACACTTACATTCCATTCAGATACACTTAAGCTTGTATCAGATACTGAATAAAAGGTACAAAGTATGGTCAGAAAATCAGGAATATTATTAATAAGTATATTTTTGATGGGACTGTTATGGCTTCAGGGCTGTAGCAGTCCTTCTTCTGATTTAAAGAGTGGTGATAATGAGAGTGTATCTTCAGAAAGCTGCAACCAGTTAGTATATGAGAGCTCTATGGAGCTTGAATATGCAGAGAATTTTTCAGTGGATTATTATCAGGGTGGATATAAACTTCTATCAACAAAGGATGGAACAAGAATACTTACAGTTCCTGAAGGAAAAGAAGTTCCTGCTGGTCTCGATGAAGACATTATAGTTCTTAAGAGGCCTGTTAATAATATATATCTTGTATCTTCTTCTGTTATGGATATCTTTAGTAAGATTGGAGCCATGGATACTATTAGACTATCAGGTCAGAAGAAGGATAACTGGTATATTGAGGATGCAAGAGAAGCTATGGAAGACGGAGACATCATCTATGCTGGGAAATACAACCAGCCTGACTACGAGCTTATAACCAGCGAAGGTTGTTCTATAGCAATTGAAAATATGATGATATCACACACTCCAGAAGTTAAGGAGATGCTTGAAAGCTTTGATATTCCTGTGCTTATTGAGTACTCAAGTTATGAGACACACCCTCTTGGAAGAGTTGAGTGGGTGAAGTTCTTTGGAGCCTTAGTTGATAAGGAAGAAGAAGCTGAGGAAATATTTAACAACCAGGTAGAGATTTTAAATGATGTAGCAGCAGGAGAGAATACTGGTAAGACTGTAGCATTTTTCTATATTACTACTAATGGTCTTGTTCAGGTAAGACAAAGCAGCGATTATATTCCTAAGATGATTGAGCTTGCTGGAGGAAGCTACATATTCCCTGATTTATCAGATCCTGATAATAAACGTTCTACCATGAATATGCAGGTGGAAGAATTCTATGATGGAGCCAAAGATGCAGACTATATAATTTACAATTCCACAATAGACGGCGAGATTCGAACTGTGGATGATTTGCTAGAAAAGTGCCCTGTTCTTAGTGACTTTAAGGCAGTTAAAGAGGGCAATGTATGGTGCACTACTAATGATATGTACCAGCAGTCTATGTCTATTGGCTATATGATAGAAGATTTTCACAAGATGCTCACTGGTCAGGAGGAAGACCAGATGACCTATCTGTTTAAGATAAAGAAGGATTAATTGTGAACAAGAAGAGAAGATATACCATAACTTTTATATTGTTGATTTTAGGTGTCTTATTAGCACTCTTTCTTAGCCTTTGTATAGGTTCAGTAAAGATTCCTATGGCTGACATCATAGAATCTGTAAAAGGTAACCCTGTTAAAAATGACAGGATTCTTTGGGATATAAGGATGCCAAGAGCGTTGGCAGCTATTATTCTTGGAGGAAGTCTTGCCTTATCAGGATACCTCTTACAGACATTTTTCCATAATCCAATAGCTGGACCTTTCGTACTTGGTATATCCTCAGGAGCTAAGATGGTTGTTGCATTAGTTATGGTATTCCTTATGGATCATGCTATAGGCATGTCCTCTGGAGGCCTTATAATTGCAGCATTTTTAGGCTCACTTATATCACTTGGTTTTGTTCTTCTTATGTCAAGAAGAGTAACCAATATGGCTATGTTAGTTGTAAGTGGTGTCATGATTGGTTACATATGCAGCGCAGTTACAGAGCTGATTATTAACTTTGCCAATGATGCTCAGATAGTAAATCTTCATAACTGGTCCAGGGGAAGTTTTTCAGGAACAAGCTGGACTGGTGTATATGTTATGGCAGCAGTAGTACTTGTAGCATTTATTTGGACATTTCTTTTATCAAAACCATTAAGTGCATACCAGCTTGGAGAAAGCTATGCATCTAACCTGGGAGTTAATGTTAAGGCTCTAAGAGGACTTATAGTTTTTCTATCCAGCATCCTGTCAGCTTGTATAGTAGCATTTGCAGGTCCAGTTTCTTTCGTAGGTGTTGCAGTGCCTCATCTTGTTAAGAGCCTACTAGGTACAAGTAAGCCTATACTTATGATTCCAGCCAGCTTTCTGGGAGGAAGCTTCTTTGTACTTATTTGTGACCTGATTGCCAGAACCTTATTTGCTCCAACAGAGCTTAGTGTAAGTACTGTTACAGCAGTATTTGGAGCTCCAGTAGTCCTGTTTATTATGCTAAGAAGAAGCAGGGAGGACGTAAGATAATGACTTATTATTTTAGAACTGAGGCCCTAACAGTTGGCTATGATGGCAAGGCACTTATAGAAGATATAAATATTGGAATAGAGAAGGGAACCATACTTACTCTTATTGGACCTAACGGTGCAGGTAAGTCTACCATACTTAAGTCTATTGCAAGACAGCTGTCACCTATAGCAGGAACAGCTTATATAGATAAAGAAGACCTGATGCATATGTCTCCAAAGGAAGTTTCTAAAACCATGGCACTTGTTTTAACAAAGAAACTTTCAGCAGAGATGATGACCTGTAGGGACGTAGTTGCAACAGGAAGATATCCATATACTGGACACTTTGGTCTTTTGTCAGATGAAGATGAGAACAAGGTAACAGAGGCTATGGAACTTGTTAATGTTCTAGAAATAGAAGGACAGGACTTTAATAAGATAAGTGATGGCCAGAGGCAGAGAGTTATGCTTGCTAGAGCCCTTTGCCAGGAGCCAGATATTATTATTCTTGATGAGCCTACATCATTCCTTGATATAAAGTACAAGCTTGAATTTATGTCTGTACTTCAAAAGCTTAAGAAGATGAAGGGACTTACTGTTATTATGTCACTTCATGAACTGGATCTGGCAAGAAAGCTTTCAGATAAAATTCTTTGCGTTGGAGACCGTGCTATCGATAAATTTGGAAGTCCAGACCAGGTATTTACAGAGGGTTACATATCTAAACTCTTTAATATCAGTGATGAACTAATAGCATTTGCAAAAGAGAAGAATATATTATGACAAAAGTTATTATGGTGCAGGGCACTATGTCCAGTGCAGGAAAAAGTCTTCTTGTAGCTGGGCTATGCAGAATATTTCACCAGGATGGGTACAGGGTAGCGCCTTTTAAGTCTCAGAATATGGCCCTTAATTCTTTTATTACCAGTGAAGGCCTTGAGATGGGAAGAGCACAGGTTATGCAGGCTGAGGCAGCAGGTATAGAGCCTATGGTTTGTATGAACCCAATACTTCTTAAACCTACTAATCATACAGGGTCACAGGTTATTGTTAATGGAAAAGTTATAGGTAATATGTCTGCAAAGGATTATTTTGCATATAAGAAGAACCTTATTCCTGATATTAAGGTGGCTTTTAAGAAGTTAGAAGAAGTTGCAGATATTATTGTTATTGAAGGAGCTGGCTCCCCTGCTGAGATTAATCTTAAAGAGAATGACATAGTAAATATGGGTATGGCAGCTATGGTAGATGCGCCGGTGATTCTTGTTGGAGATATAGACAGAGGCGGCGTCTTTGCCCAGCTTCTTGGAACCCTTATGCTTCTTGAACCAGATGAAAGAGACAGGGTAAAGGGACTTGTTATTAACAAATTCCGTGGAGATGCTTCTATCTTGGACTCAGGTATAAAGATGCTTGAAGAAAAAGGTGGAGTACCAGTTGCAGGTCTCATTCCATATATGGATTTATGCCTTGATGACGAAGACAGCCTGACAGGAAGATTTAATAATACTGCAACAGGCATTATAGATATAGCAGTTATTAAATATCCAAGAATATCTAACTTTACTGATTTTAATGTCTTTGATGAATATGACCAGGTATCAGTAAGGTATGTAACTTCTATTAGTGAGCTTGGATGTCCAGATCTGATTATACTTCCTGGAAGTAAGAATACCATGGGAGATTTAAAGTGGCTAAGAACCAGTGGTCTTGAAGCTGCTATAGTTAAGCTTTCTGAAGATATTCCTGTAATAGGTATATGCGGCGGCTATCAGATGCTAGGAAGTAGTATTTCTGACCCAGACTCTGTAGAAGAAGGTGGAAGTATTAGGGGCATGAACCTCCTCCCAGTATCTACTGTTCTAAAAAATGAGAAAACACGCCTTCAGACCAAAGGGGTTTTTGACCAGATTACTGGTATCTTTAAAGAACTTTCAGGTTTGGAATATGAAGGATATGAAATCCACATGGGTCTAACTTCATATGATGATGAAGGAAATAAGCCTGTTAATAACAATATTATTAGTAAGGGCAATGTGTACGGTTCTTATATTCATGGCTTATTTGACCATGGAAAGATAGCTTCTGCTATTATTTCCAGCATTGCAAAGAAGAAGGGAATAGATATTAATTCTTTAGAAGCGGTTGATTATAAGGCATTTAAAGAGAGTCAGTATAACAAGCTGGCAGATACCATGAGGTTATATCTGGATATGGAGAAGATATATGGAATCCTTAATGAAGCAGCAATATAGTTCATATTGTGAACTAACTAATATTCATATTGAAGCTCCATCTAAAACTGTTAGCCAGAAGGTTAAGGCTAACTGGGATGCTATAGCAAAGCCACTTGATAGTATGGGTGCCTTTGAAGATATTGTTTGTAAGATAGGCTCCATCCTTGGCACAGATAAAATTGATATCAGCAAGAAGGCAGTTATTATTATGTGCGCTGATAACGGTATAGTGGAAGAAGGAGTAAGCCAGACTGGCCAGGAGGTAACACTTGCCGTTGCCAAATCTATGGCAAAAAACCAGTCCTCTGTAGGTAAGATGGCTTCACATATTAAGGCAGATACTATACCGGTTGATATTGGTATTAATTCTTCAGAAGAAGTGGAAGGCCTACTTAATAAGAAGGTTAGGAAGGGCACAAGAAACTTTCTAAAAGAAGAAGCTATGACCAGTGAGGAAGCACTGAAGGCTATATCCATTGGCATAGATATGGTAAGAAATTGTAAAGATAAGGGATATAAACTACTTGCAACAGGAGAGATGGGTATAGGTAATACTACTACCAGTTCTGCCATAGCAGCAGCTTTACTTGGATGCAAGGTAGAGGATGTTACAGGAAGAGGAGCAGGTCTTTCTGATAAAGGTTTAGAAAGAAAGATTGCAGTAATAAAAGAAGCCCTAGATAAATATGGTTTAAGGGATAAAGACCCTTTTACAATACTTAGAACAGTAGGAGGACTTGATATTGCAGGGCTTACAGGTCTTTGTATAGGCGGTGCATTATACCGTGTTCCTATTGTGCTAGATGGTTTTATAAGTATGGCAGCAGGTCTTGTAGCAGAGAGAATCTGTCCAGGGGTAAAGGACTATCTTATCTCTTCTCATAATGGAAAAGAGCCGGCAATTAAACTTATGTTAGAAAAGCTTTCTCTTAAGCCAGTAATAGACGCCAGCCTTGCTCTTGGAGAAGGTACAGGAAGTGTTATGCTGTTTTCTCTTCTTGATATGGCTATGTGTATATATGACAATCAGACATCTTTTCAGGATATAGAAGTTGAAGAATACCAGAGGTTTGTTTAGTGGTTACTTTAATTATAGGTGGCAGCGGTAGCGGCAAATCAGCATACGCAGAAGAGTACATATGTAAGAAGGCAGGTAAGAATTCAAAGTATTACATAGCTACTATGAAGGCTACTGATAAAGAAAGCAAAGACAGAATTGAAAAGCACAGAAACATGCGAAAGGACAAATGCTTTATTACCATAGAGCGCCCTGTTAACATTGGTGGGCTTGCCAGAGAAGATTTAGCTGATTCGTCTTATGCACTACTTGAATGCATGTCTAACCTTGTGGCCAATGAGATGTTTTTAGATAGTGAACCAAAGCCAGCAGCCACTGTGGTAGAACAGATAGTTAAGGATATAAAAGCATTAGCTTCTAAGCTTGATAGCCTTGTGATTGTATCTAATAACATCTTTGAAGACGGCATAGAATATGACCACTATTCCATGGAATATATTCGTGCTCTTGGTCTTATTAATCAGAAGTTATCAGATATGGCTGAAGAAGTTATAGAAGTTGTTGTTGGTCTTCCAGTTAAGATCAAATAAAAATAGGAAAGTATATGGGAATAATAAAATCCATCATAATTGCATTATCAACATATTCTAAGATACCTATGCCACAGTTTAAGTGGGAAGAAAAGGATATGAGATATATTCTGGCCTTCTTTCCTTTAGTTGGTTTTGTAATAGGTATTCTTGAGTATGGATGGAAGTTTATTTGTCTACAGTATGGCATAGGAGAAATATGCTATGTCCTTATTGGAGTGGCTATTCCACTTATTATTACTGGAGGTATTCATGTAGACGGATATATGGATACTATGGACGCCTTTCATTCTTACCAGCCAAAAGAAAGGAAACTTGAGATTCTTAAGGACTCACATATTGGAGCCTTTTCAGTTATTATGCTTGGGGCTTATGGACTAGTTTATATTGCAGCATTTTCACAGGTTCAGGATATAAGACTTTTTAAGATATTATGCGTGGGCTTTATTCTTTCAAGAGCTCTTAGCGGACTTGCAGGAGTAACTTTTAAGGGAGCAAAAAAGGAAGGAATATTGTTCACTTTTTCATCTAATGCCAGCAAGGTAATAGTCCGCACTATGCTAGTAATAGAAGCCATCCTTTGCGGGGCTTACATGATATACATCTCTTGGGTGGCAGGAGCCATACTTGTAGGAGTAGCTATATGTAGCTTTGTATATTACTACTTCAAATGCAAAAAAGAACTAGGCGGAATTACCGGAGATACAGAAGGATATTTTCTTTTAATATGTCAGCTGGTTATGGCAGTAGCTTTGGCAGGGCTTAATGTCTTTGCTTTAAATATTATTTAGTAGGATAAGTTATGGAACTGGTTATAGGCGGACGAGCACAGGGAAAGCTTGAATATGCAAAAAAGAATATGGCTAATCAGAACTACAAAGTACTAGATGGACAGGATGTAGATTTTTCAAAAGACTATGGGGAAGAGTCGTTAATTCTTAACCACTTTCATCTCTTTATAAGAAAGAGAATAAAAGAAGGAGGAAATCCTGAAAAGGAGATTAAGGACTTTATTTCAAAACATAAGAATCTGATTATTATTAGCGATGAGATAGGTAATGGCATAGTTCCTATAGACAGCTTCGAAAGAGACTACAGGGAAAGAACTGGAAGACTGTTAATAGAACTGGCAAAGGAAGCTGACAAGGTAACCAGAGTATTTTGCGGTATAGGTCAGGTTATAAAATGAATCTAATCTTTATTAGGCATGGTTATACAAAAGAGAATTATGAAGGCAGGTATCTTGGAAAGACAGATGTAAGCCTATGCAAGGATGGTGTGGATCAGCTTTCCAGACTTTCCAAAGAAGGAATATATCCTGATATACATGGCTTATTTTCCGGACCTATGACTAGATGCCAAGAGACAGGTGAAATACTCTATCCAGCTATTAAGCCGGTAATTATAGATGAACTTACAGAGATGGATTTTGGAGACTTTGAGTGTAAGACTTATCAGGAGCTTAATGGTAATCCTGAGTATCAGCGCTATATAGATTCAGGGGGAACCACACCTTTTCCTAATGGTGAAAACAAAGCTGATTTTATAAAGAGAAGTCAAAGAGGCTTTGAAAGAATAGTAGATATTATTTCTAAAGATAATGATAACCTGACCTGGGGCATAATATGCCATGGTGGAAATATAATGGCAATCCTTAGTGAGAATTATGGGGGAGAATATTTCAATTATACATGTAAACCTGGTCAGGGTTATGTTTGCAACTTTGATATTAATTCCAAAAAGATAACCGATATAAAGCCATTAGGCCGTATTTAAATAAAGGACAGAACATTGACTATATTCTTGTGTCACATAATCAGCTTTGCTGCAGGCTTTATCCTGGACCTTATACTGGGAGATCCACACAACTGGCCCCATCCAATTAGGCTTATAGGTAGCCTGATAGGAGGTCTTGAGAAAAAGCTTAACCAGGGAAATGACAGGCAAAGGAAAACAAAAGGACTTTTTATGGTTCTAATTACCCTTATTACTACACTGTTTTTCACAGGTCTTATTTTTTGCGGTGCATATTATATCAATATATATGCTGGAATAGTTGTTGAAAGCATTATGACTTATCAGATTCTTGCAACGAAATCTCTGAAGCAGGAAAGTATGAAAGTCTACTATGCTTTAAAAAATCAGGGAATAGATGAGGCAAGACAGGCAGTATCCATGATAGTAGGCAGAGATACAGAGGCATTAGACCAAACTGGGGTAGCCAAAGCAGCGGTAGAAACCGTAGCGGAGAATGCCTCCGATGGAGTTATAGCTCCTATGATTTATCTGGCTGTTGGTGGACCTATTCTGGGATTCTTTTATAAGGCTGTTAATACCATGGATTCTATGGTGGGTTATAAGAATGACAGATACCTTTACTTTGGAAGATATGCAGCAAAACTTGATGATATTGTTAATTATCTTCCTGCAAGGATAAGTGCTTTACTTATGATTCTAGCTGCCTATCTTGGTGGAAGAGATTTTGATGGCAAAGCAGCATGGAAGATATTTAAGAGGGACAGGTATAACCACAAAAGTCCTAACTCAGCTCAGACAGAGTCTGTATGTGCCGGGGCTTTACATATTAGATTGGCAGGTAGCGCATACTACTTTGGAAAGCTGGTTGAAAAGCCTTATATTGGCGATGACATAAGAGGGGTGGAATATGAAGATATAAAAAGGGCTAATAAGCTTATGTATATTACAGCAATATTATGTCAGCTTATATGCCTTGGTATTATGGTTTCAATATTTTTTATCAGATGATACAGGCTTAGGATAGAAAAACTATGAACAATATTCACGGCGGAGACATATACAGAAATAGCATAAAGCTGGATTTTTCAGTCAATATTAATCCTCTTCTTTTACCTGAGAATATAAAGAAGTCTCTTTATGATGCAATAGGAAGATGTGGTCAGTATCCGGATTATAATCACGAGATACTAAAAAAGGGACTGGCAATTGTTCATGATATTTATATGGACAATATTCTTTTAAGTAATGGTGCCTCAGAGGCATTACTTGCTGTCTTCCATACATTTATGCCTAAGAAGGCTCTAATAGCTATACCATCATTCTATGGCTATCAGCACGGTGCCAGTGCTGTTGGGACAGAACTTATTTATTATCAGCTTAGTGAGGATAATGATTTTCAGTTAGATGAAGGATTTGTAGACAGTATTACTGATGACATAGACCTGGTTATTCTGGCTAATCCAGCTAATCCAACAGGTAAGCTTATTGATGACAATATTCTTCAAAAGGTAATTGATAGATGCCAAAGTAAGAATACTCTTTTACTTCTTGATGAATGCTTTATGGAACTGGCAGACAGTAACCATACTCTAATTGGAAGAATGGAAAAGTACGACAGGCTTCTTGTACTTCGAGCATTTACCAAGAGCTTTGCTCTTCCGGGACTTAGACTAGGCTATCTGGTATCAGGAAATACCAGCCTTATTGAAAAGATAGAAAAGCACCTGCCTGAGTGGAATATCTCAGTTTTTTCTGAAAATGCTGGAATCCAGTGTCTTAAGTATATGAGCTTTTTAGATGGGGCAAGAAGGTTAATAGGTAAGGAAAAGCAGTATCTGATAGAAGAGTTAGAGAAATATAAAATCAAAGTATTTTCGTCAGATGCCAACTTTATTTTATTAAAAACAGATTATCCTCTTTACGAGAGACTTCTTGAAACAGAGATTCTAATTAGAGATTGCAGTAATTATAAGGGACTTTCAAAGGGCTACTATCGTATAGCAGTTAAGGGTCATGATGATAATATGAAGTTAATAAAGGCCATAGGTGAATGTATTGATAACTAATATAGAACACGTTCTTCCAGAAGACATAGAAAAAAGAAGCTTTGAAATTATAACCAAGGAACTATCTGACAGGGGTATAAGTCTCCCTAAGGATCAGGAGATGGTTACCAAAAGAGCTATCCATACAAGTGCAGATTTTGACTATGCCAATACTCTTACCTATTCAAAAGATGCAGTGGCTATAGCAAAAGACCTTATTCGTAATGGGGCAGATATTGTTACAGATACTAATATGGCTCTTACAGGAATTAACAAGAAGAAGCTTGCTACATTTGGAGGTCAGGTTCACTGCTTTATGGCAGATGAAGAGGTGGCTAGGATAGCAAAGGAAAGAGGAACTACCAGAGCCAGCGTAAGTATGGAGATGGCTTATAAAATTAATAAGCCAGTTATATTTGCTATTGGCAATGCTCCAACAGCATTAATCTCGTTATATGAGCTTATGGAAAATACTGGATTTAAACCTGCATTTATTATTGGGGTTCCAGTTGGTTTTGTTAATGTGGAAGCAGCTAAAGAATTAATTATGACTACAGATGTTCCTTATATAGTTAACAGGGGACGAAAAGGGGGAAGTAATGTAGCAGCAGCTATATGTAACGCTCTTATCTATGAATTAACACGGTAGTTTAAATATCTGAACTTTCAAAAATTAGTTTATAAAGTGAACTATTAATAAAAATATGAAACATGGATTTACTACAGGAAGCTGCGCAGCTGCTGGATCTAAGGCAGCTGCATACATGCTTCTTTCTGGAAATGTAAAAAATGAAATAACAATTAATACTCCTAAGGGTATAGCCTACAAAGCTGCAATTGAGGATATTAAGAGAAGCCTAAGTCAGGTATCCTGCGCCGTAAGAAAAGATGGGGGAGATGACCCTGATATTACTACAGGAGCTTTGGTTTATTCCAAGGTTACTATAGTAACTTCTTCATCTGTAAATGATGGACCTGTTATTACTATTGATGGAGGCGTAGGTGTTGGCAGGGTTACCAAGCCAGGTCTGGACCAGCCTGTTGGCAATGCCGCTATTAATCATGTCCCAAGAGAAATGATAAGGGATGAAGTTTCAGAGGTATGTAAACTCTATGATTTTACAGGAGAACTTTCTGTAGAAATATCTGTACCTGATGGAGTTAAGCTAGCAGCTCAGACATTTAATCCAAGACTAGGAATAGAAGGAGGAATATCCATACTTGGAACCTCTGGCATAGTAGAGCCTATGAGTAATCAGGCCATAGTTGATACCATCAGGGTTCAGCTCAGTCAGCGAAGGGCTCTTGGCTTTGATTACGTTGCAGTTACACCAGGCAATTATGGTCAGGAGTATATGAAGAAGACCTATGGCTACGACTTAGACAGAAGTGTAAAGTGCAGTAACTTTATTGGTATGACTATAGATATGGCAGTGGAACTAGGTTTTAAATCTATGCTTCTTACAGGTCATATAGGTAAGCTTATTAAGCTTGCAGGCGGTATTATGAATACCCATTCAAAAGAGGCTGACTGTAGGATGGAACTTTTATCGGCATTTGCCATAAGATATGGGCTTGAGCCAGAAAAGGTGTTAAAACTTCAGGATTGTCTTACTACAGAGGAAGCTATAGGGATACTTAAAGAAGCAGGAATACTTAATCAGGTAATGAACTATGCCATGGAAAGAATAGTTTACTATGTGAACAAAAGAAGCAAAGATATGCTTAAGATAGACTGTATTATGTATTCCAATGAATACGGAGAACTTGCAAATAGTTTGGAGGATAAGGGATGGTTTACTTTGTTGGAGCAGGAACAGGGGCAGTAGACCTTATAACAGTAAGAGGTATGCGTCTTTTAGAAAATGCAGATGTGGTAATATATGCCGGATCATTAGTTAATCCTGCTCTTTTAGATTATGCAGGAGAAAACTGTCAGATATACAACTCTGCAAAGCTAACCCTTGAAGAGGTTATAGATATTATAAAAGAAGCAGAGGCTAATAATAAAACTATAGTAAGACTTCATACAGGAGACCCAAGTATATATGGAGCAATAAGGGAGCAGATGGATCAGCTTGATAAGCTTGGTATTAGCTATGAAACCTGTCCTGGAGTATCTGCCTGCTTTGGTGCAGCTGCCTCACTTAACCTTGAGTATACCCTTCCAGATGTTTCTCAGTCTCTTATTATTACAAGGATGGAAGGTAAGACCAAAGTTCCTGAGAAGGAAAGCATAGAAAGCTTTGCCAGTCATGGTTCAACTATGGCTATCTATCTTTCAACAGGAATGCTTGGAGAGCTTTCAAAAAGACTTATTGCTGGAGGTTATAAATCATCCACACCAGCAGCCCTTGTATATAAGGCAACCTGGCCAGAAGAAGAGGCTTATATATGTACTGTTGAAAGTCTAGAGGAAACTGCAAAGTCACATGGTATCACTAAGACTGCTCTTGTTCTGGTAGGTGACGTTATTAGTCATCAGAACTATAAGAAGTCCAGGTTATATGCTGCTGATTTTTCTACAGAATACAGGAAGGCTAAGGAATAGGATATGAGTCTGTGCCTTATTAGTTTTACTGAAAATGGAATAAAGACCTCTATAAGAATCAAGGAAGCTTTATCCGATAAGGATATACTTCTTTATACCAAATGGTCAGACTATAGGGAAGATTCTGTAATCAAAGTAAGTGAAAGCATAATGGATTTTGCTACTAATATGATGAAGGAAAAGCACAGCCTTGTTTTTATTGCTGCCTGTGGTATAGCAGTAAGAGCTATAGCTCCAGCTATTAACAGCAAGCTTACCGACAGTCCTGTATTAGTAGTAGATGAAGAAGGAAAGTTTGTTATCCCAATATTATCAGGCCACATAGGAGGGGCCAACAGACTGGCTTCTATCATAGCGGATGCTATAGGCGGCCAGGCAGTTATAACTACTGCAACAGACATAAACAAAGCATTTGCAGTTGATCTTTGGGCAAAGGATCATGGCTTATATATAGCAAATAAAGAAGGTATAGCAATGGTTTCTTCCAAAGTGTTAGAAGGAAAAGACATAACTATTGGACTAGACTGCAAAAACCAATACCCACCAGAAAGAATTCTTGATAAAGCTAACTTACCAGATAATGTTCATATGGTGATACTATCTGATAATCAAACAGTTGATGCTTTGGTAACTAACAGAGAAGACCTATCAGAGTATGATGCATCTTTATACCTAAAGCCAAAAGAATATGTACTTGGTATAGGTTGTAAAAAGCAGAAAGACCCAGAAGACCTGGAAGCATTTATAGATGAGATTATAAAAAGTCAGAAAATTAAACCAGAAGATATATATGCTATAGCTTCCATAGATATTAAAAAGGATGAAGAGGCTATAGTTTCATATAGTAGACGAAGAAATATACCATTTGTAACCTTTTCAGCAGATGAACTTAATAAGGTTGAAGGAGATTTTTCTTCTTCAGCATTTGTTAAGGACACTACCGGTGTGGATAATGTGTGCGAAAGAGCGGCAATAAAGGCATCAGAAGGAGAACTTATATTACCAAAGCTAGTGCGGGATGGTATGACTATAGCTATTGCCAGACGTGACTGGAGAAAGGGACTTATTTATGAATAAGATATATGTAGTAGGTATGGGGCCTGGCAATGAAAGATATATGACTGAAGAAGCTAAAGATGCTCTAAATTATGCTGATGTAATAATAGGCTACACCCTTTATATTAACCTTCTTGGTGACAGATATCAGGACAAAGAGCTTCTTTCCACTCCTATGAAACAGGAGAAAGAAAGATGTTTACTATGCTTTGAAAAGGCTTCTATGGGAAAGACAGTTGCTTTAGTATGCAGCGGAGATGCTGGAATATACGGTCTTGCCTCGCTTATATTGGAGCTTGGAAAAGATTATCCTGACACAGAGGTAGAAGTTGTGGCTGGTATAACTGCAGCTACAAGTGGGGCAGCAGTGCTGGGTGCACCGTTAAATCACGACTTTTGTGTAATCAGTTTAAGTGACCTTCTTACTCCATGGGAGAAGATTGAAAAGAGACTTAGAAGTGCTGCCATGGGAGACTTTGCTATAGCACTTTATAATCCATCAAGTCATAAGAGGGCAGACTATCTTGAGAAAGCCTGCAATATTCTTCTTGAATATATTGATGGTGACCGTGCATGTGGCTATGTTGAAAATATAGGTAGAGAAGGAACAAGAGCTGTAACATGTTCACTTAGTGAACTAAAAGACACAAAGGTAAATATGTTCACTACAGTTTTTATAGGTAATCAGGGCTCTAGGATAATTAATGGACGACTTGTAACTAAAAGGGGATATCAGGTTGAGTAATATTCTAATATTTGCAGGAACAACTGAAGGAAGGAATCTTTCTGAGTGTTTATGCAGTTCAGGCATAGACCATACTATTTGTGTGGCTACTGAATATGGAGAGATAGTTCTTAAGGATAGTCCTTATGCTAACGTGCATATGGGCAGGATGGATAAGGAGGAGATAGAAAGCTTTATAGTTAAGGGAGGCTATAAGGCTGTTGTTGATGCAACTCATCCTTATGCAAAGCAGGTAACTGAGAATATTAAGGCTGCCATAAAGGATATGGATATTCCATATATTAGACTTTTAAGGGATGGATGTCTTAATAAAGAATCTTCAGCGGAAGGTAATATTTCATTCTTTGATAGCAATGAAGCCTGCTTGCAGGCTATTACAAATACTACAGGTAACATACTTCTTACAACTGGAAGTAAGGAACTGGGTGTATTTGCTGCTAACGATGCTATAAAGGACAGACTCTTTGTCAGGGTTCTTCCTAGTATGGAAAGTCTAAAGCTTTGTAATGATAGTGGTATTACAGGTAAGCATGTTATTGCCATGCAGGGGCCATTTTCTCTGGAGATGAACCTGGCGGTAATTAATCAGTATGACATTAAACATCTTATAACTAAGGTTAGTGGCACCAATGGTGGTTATGACCAGAAAATAGAAGCAGCTAAAAATGCTGGAATAAAGGTATATGCCATAGGATGCGACTATGAAGCAGAAGGCATATCTTTTAATGAGACAATAAAGAAACTTGAAGAAGTAACAGGTAAAACAATTAATACAGATAACCAAATTCAGATTACTCTTGCTGGAATAGGTATGGGAAATAGTAGCTGTCTTACTGAAGAAGTAAGAAGTGCTATCAATAATGCTGATATTATTCTTGGGGCAGACAGGATGATAGCTGACTATAATCCAAGAATAGATAAGAAACCATACTATAGCAGTGATAAGATAATCCCTTATCTTAAAGAGATGATTAGTTCATATAGTGAACTAAAGAATGTTGTTATTTTATTTTCTGGAGATAGTGGATTCAATAGCGGAGCAGGAAGTCTTTATAAGAAGATTACAGCTGAGATAGAAGCAGGTAATATTGCTGCAAATATAAGAATACTTCCTGGTATTTCTTCGGTAGCATATCTGGCAGCAAAGACAGGCGTAAGCTATGAGGATGCTAGTATTATCAGCATACATGGAAAAGAAGTTCCTAATCTTATAAAAAAGATAGAGGCAAATAAGAAAACATATATCCTTATGTCTGGTAAGGATGATCTTGTTAATCTTGGAAAGAAGTTAGAAGAAGCAGACCTTAACTACGTAAGAATATATGCAGGTTATCAGCTCTCTTATGATGATGAGAAGATATTAGAATTAGGGCCTAAGGACTGCCTTAAAGTTAAGGATGAGGGTTTATATACCTGTCTTATTATTAATGATGAAGCAGAAAGCAGACCAGCCAGCCATGGTTTAACTGATAAAGCATTTATCCGTGATAAGGTACCTATGACTAAGGAAGAGATAAGAGAGATAAGTATATGTAAGTTGGGGCTTAGAACTGATTCTGTATTATACGACATCGGTAGCGGAACCGGCTCTATAGCTATTGAAGCAGCCTCTCTTTCAGATGATATTAAGGTATATGCCATAGAGCAAAAGGAAGAAGCTTTATCACTTATAGCTTCTAATAAAGAGAAATTTAAGCTGGATAATATAGAAATAGTAAAAGGACAGGCACCAGATAGTTTAGCTAATCTTCCTTGTCCAAGCCATGCATTTATTGGTGGTTCTTCAGGAAGGATGAAGGAGATACTGGATTATCTTCGAAGCATTAATCCTTCTATGCGAATAGTAATCAATGCTATCAGCCTTGAAACTGTAAGCGAGATAAAAGAGATTATGAAGGGATACTCTATCTGCAACCAGGACCTAGTTCAGGTTCAGGTTAGCAGGGCTAATAAGGTTGGAAACTATAATCTTATGCAGGCAGAGAATCCGGTGTGGATATTTGCATTAAATTTTAATGATGAACAATAGGTTTACTAGATTCTAGAGGAACGAGAATTGAAACTAAGTAGAGTAATGATAGCTGCTCCAAAAAGCGGTAGCGGCAAAACAAGCATAACCTGCGGACTTTTATCCGCATTAAAGGGTAGAGGCATGAAGCCTGTATCCTACAAATGCGGCCCAGATTATATAGATCCTATGTTTCATAAGACAGTTCTTGGTATTCCATCTAAGAACCTGGACACCTTCTTTACTGATGAAAAAACAACGATCAACCTGATGCTTGATGACAGACAGGAGGATGAATTTGCTCTTATAGAAGGCGTTATGGGACTTTATGACGGCCTTGGCGGAGTAAGAGAAGAGGGCTCTTCATATCATCTGGCAAAGGTAACAAAGACACCTATTGTTCTAGTTGTAGATGCCAAGGGAATGGGTAAATCTTTACTAGCATTAATTTCAGGCTTTCTTTCATATGACAAGGAAAAGCTAATAAAGGGAGTTATCCTTAACCGTATGTCCAAGGGATATTATGATACTATTGCCCCTCTTTTAGAGGAAGAACTTGGGATCAAAGTAATTGGCTATGTTCCTGATAAGATGGACTTTGAGCTGGGCAGTAGACATCTTGGCTTAATTCTTCCAGATGAAATTGACGGCATCGCAACTAAATTAAATGAAATAGGAAAGGAACTAGAGGCCACTTTAGATATAAATAAGCTTATAGAGATAGGCCAGACTGCCTGTGATATCCCATGTGACAAGGCCACTCAATCATTAGAAGTATCGTCTGGTAATCAAAAGCCAGTAATAGCAGTAGCTTATGATCAGGCATTTTGTTTTTATTATGAAGACAACATTAATCTTTTCAGAAAGTTTGGAGCAGAGATAAAGTATTTCTCTCCAATAAAAGATAGAGAACTACCAGAAGGAACTT
Organism: Lachnospiraceae bacterium NC2008; assembly: GCA_000687675.1. Taxonomy (GTDB): domain Bacteria; phylum Bacillota; class Clostridia; order Lachnospirales; family Lachnospiraceae; genus NK4A136. The sequence continues at coordinate 75,010 of JHWS01000003.1, forward strand.
CTATGGTAGTACTTGGCGGCGGATATCCAGAAAACTATTTGGAAGAATTATCATCTAACAGTAATATGCTTGAGGCCATAAGAAGCGCAAACAAGGAAGGTCTTCCAATAATTGCAGAGTGCGGCGGCTTTATGTATCTCCATGAATCCATAACAAATAAAGATGGAAAAGAGTACAAGATGGCAGGTATTCTTCCAAGAGGCTGTGTATATAAGAACAAGCTTGTTAGATTTGGATATATAGAACTTAACTCTACAAAAGCTTCATCCTGGATATCTAAGGAAAGTATAAAGGGCCATGAATTCCACTACTTCGATTGCGATAATAACGGGGACGATTTCCTTGCTGTTAAACCAGTTACAGGGAAGACATATCCTTGTATAATTAATAAGGACAACGTATTTGCAGGATTTCCTCATCTTTATTATCCATCTAATCCATCATTTGCAAGATGTATAGTGGATAAGGCAGCAGAATATCAAAGTAAGGTGCTATAACTATGGAAAATTCACACAGGTTTTTTCAAAATAATGATTGTAAATACTTCCCTTGCCATAAGGGGCTTACAGACTTTAACTGTCTTTTCTGCTACTGCCCTATGTATAACCGTACTGACTGCCCTGGTAATCCAACCTACATAGAAAAGAACGGCAAGACTATCAAGGTCTGCACTAACTGTAACTTCCCACATAATCCAGCTAACTATGACAAAATAATAGAGATATTGAAATCCACGCCTAACTAGGGTGTTTTTTCCTTTGGAAAAGAAGATTACAAGTCCACTAAAATGTGGCTTTTTTTAATATGTTTGTGCTATAATATCTAGTGCATTTTGAGAAAGATGATTTAAGAAAGGATATATAATCATGACACAGTCAAGAACTCATACATGTAATGAACTTAGACTTTCAGACGTAGGTAAGGAAGTAACACTTGTTGGCTTCTATGACAATATGCGTAAAGTATCTAAGAACCTTGGATTCCTTATTCTTCGTGATTTCTACGGCACAACACAGTGCGTTATAGAGACAGAAGAGATTATGGATAAATTAAATGGTATCAACAACGAATCAACTTTATCTGTAACAGGTACAGTTAGAGAAAGATCTAACAAGAACGGCAATATTGCTACTGGTGATATTGAAGTAGTACCTACAGACATAGTTGTTCTTGGTAAGTGTAGATACAATGAGCTTCCATTCGAGATTAACAGATCTAAGGAAGCTGATGAACTTACAAGACTTAAATACAGATATCTTGATCTTCGTAATAGCGCAGTTAGAGATAAGATTGTTATGAGAAGTAAGATTGTAGCTGAGCTTCGAGCAGCTATGACAGCTCACGATTTCCTTGAGATTACAACACCTATACTTACTTGCTCATCACCAGAAGGTGCAAGAGATTATCTTGTTCCTGCAAGAAATCACCCAGGAAAGTTCTATGCTCTTCCTCAGGCACCACAGCAGTTTAAACAGCTTCTTATGACATCTGGATTTGACAGATATTTCCAGGTTGCACCTTGCTTTAGAGATGAAGATGCTAGAGCAGACAGAAGCCCAGGTGAGTTCTACCAGCTTGATATGGAGATGGCATTTGCAAATCAGGAAGATGTATTCTCAGTAATCGAGGATGTTCTTCCACCAATCTTTGCTAAGTATGGTATCTACAAAACAGCCAGCCAGGCTCCATTTAAGAGAATCTCTTACAGAGATGCTATGGAGACATATGGTTCAGATAAGCCAGACCTTCGTAATGACCTTGTATTACAGGATGTTACAGATACATTTGCAGGCTGCGGATTTGGTCCTTTCGATGCAGAAGGTGTAGCTATTGAAGCAATTAAGGTTACAGAATTTGCAGCTACTCGTAAGGTTATAGATAAGATTATGGCTGATGTTGAGATTGCTACAGCTCACAAGGCTTGCTGGTTCAAGATGGACGAGAACGGTGAGCTTACAGGTGGTATCTCTAAGTTCCTTCAGGAGAAGAAGGATGCTATAGTAGCTAAGCTTGGTCTTAAGCCAGGTGACTTCGTTGGTATGGCAGCAGGAAAGAAGCTTGAGGCTCTTAAGACAGCTGGTGCACTTAGAAAATTCCTTGGTGCTCATGCTGATAACCATATGAAGAAAGAATGTTATGAATTCTGCTGGATCGTTGACTTCCCAATGTATGAAATTGGTGAAGAAAGCGGCGAGCTTGAATTCTGTCATAACCCATTCTCTATGCCACAGGGTGGTATGGATGCACTTAAGAACCAGAATCCACTTGATATTCTTGCTTATCAGTATGACCTTGTTGTTAACGGTGTTGAGCTTTCATCAGGTGCTGTTCGTAACCACGACCCAGAGATTATGGTTGAGGCATTCAAGCTTGTTGGTCTTGGAGAAGAAGATGTTAAGGCTAAGTTCCCTGCTATGTACAATGCATTCTGCTATGGTGCACCACCACACGCAGGTATTGCACCAGGTGTAGACCGTATGGTTATGCTTATTGCAGGTGAAGAAAGCATCAGAGAGATTATCCCATTCCCTATGAATAAGAATGCACAGGATGTTATGATGGGGGCTCCTGCTGAGGTTGATCCAAAGCAGCTCGAAGATGTACATATTAGAATAGAACTTCCTAAGGAAGATTAATATATAGCTATTTAACAACTAGCTGAAAGAATTAAGAATGCGTAATTTAGCTCATATTCACAATGTAATAGTGAAGGTTGGCTCATCCTCACTTACTGATGAGAACGGTAAGATAAGTGATGAGAAGATGCTTAAGATAGTATCCCAGATTGCCTATGTTAAAAGAAGAGGCATGAATGTTATCCTTGTATCATCTGGTGCACAGGCAGCAGGTATGGGTGTTCTTGGTCTTAAGAAGAAGCCTAAGGACATGTCTCAGAAGCAGGCTCTTGCCGCTATTGGTCAGGCCAAGCTTATGGAGCATTATGAGAACCTCTTTAACATATTCCATCTTAAGTGTGCCCAGATATTGGTTAACCATGGGGACTTTGATGATAGAAAGCGTCAGAACAACCTTGAAAATGCTATGAAGGCTCTTCTTGAATATGGTGTAATTCCTATTATTAATGAGAATGATACTTTGGCAGTAGATGAGATTAAGGTTGGAGATAACGATACTCTGGCTTCTATGATAGTTCCAGCTGCCAATGGTGACATACTCATACTTATGAGTGATATAGATGGACTTTATAATGATAATCCATCTACTAATCCAAAGGCTAAGCTGATACCTTACGTTGATGATCTGTCTAAGGTAGAGAAGTATGCCAAGGACTCTGACAGTAAGGTTGGCACAGGTGGTATGATCACTAAGATTAACGCTGCCCGTATGGTCAATGCCTATGGCTGTGATATGGCTATTATTAACGCCGCTAAGGAAAATGCCTTAGTGGATTTCATAGATGGCAAAGAGATAGGAACTATTTTCGATGGCCACAGAGAGAAGAACTTATCAGCTAAAGCACATTGGATTCTTTATAGAAGTAATATTCGTGGAAAGATTATAGTAGATGCCGGCGCATTTAAAGCAATAAATGAGAAGCATACCAGTCTTCTTCCAAAGGGTATCAAGGACGTTGAAGGAGATTTTGTGATTTCCTCTGTTGTTGATATTGTAGATGAAGCTGGAAATATATGCGCTAAAGGCATAACTAACTATTCTTCTGATGAGATTAAGCTTATTAAGGGGCTTAAGACATCTGATATAGAGAAGGTACTTCATTATAAGGATTATGATGAAGTTATTCATGCTGATAATTTAGTAGTAATAAGATAATAACCAGCCCTGAGGGGCTTATAATATCAATAGCCACGCTTTGCTGCGGGGCTTTTGGTTTCTTTAGGGAGTTTTATGGCCGCAAAATCTGACAGAGTAGTTTATCTTGATATCCTAAGAATTATTGCCTGTTTTTTAGTTGTGATGGTACATATATCAGCTCAGAATTTGTTAGAGCTTCAACCATCGTCTTCTCAGTTTATTATTCACTCTTCATATAATACGCTGGCATTTTCTGGCGTAGCTCTTTTCTTTATGATAAGCGGGGCTCTTATACTTAATCCAAACAGACATTACTCAATAAAGAGTATGGTTTTTAAGGCTCTTCATATCTATGTCATATATTTTATCTGGAAGTTTTTATATATGATTTTCGACCTGATTGATGCTGGCGGAAAATTAGATGGAGCTTTCATTAAGAATTCGATTATAAATCTTCTTTCTAAAACAGGTTATTATCATCTTTGGTTTTTACCAGCCATAGCTGTTATATACCTTTTTGTTCCTGTGATTAAGAAGTCTGTAGAGAATGACAAAAAGCTTTGTCATTACTTTATTGTGGTTTTCTTTGTATTATCTGTTTTTGCTTCTACAGCATTTCATTTTGATTTTAAGTTTAAATATACAGTTCAGGATTTTTATAATCTTAATGACTTTAGTCTATTTACTGGCTATCTTGGATTCTTTGTGCTGGGACATTATCTTAACAGGTATGCAGAAAGCATGAATTCGGTTATAAGACTTGTAATTTATATTCTTGGACTTGTTATGATTCCTGCCTCAGGGTTTATAGATTCATACTTATCAAAAGGAATACCGGGAAGTACGGCCATGAATACACCATTTAGTCTGCCTTCATTTGTTATTACTTTGGCATTATTCCTTTTTATACAGAACAACACCAGTAAGAAGAATTCAAAATTTCTTGGTCTTTTATCTGCTATAACTCTTGGAATATATCTTATCCATCCAATATTTATAGTTCTTTGTGGAAAGATAGGATTAGAGCCAGGTTCATTTGCGGCTATAATATCCATTCCTGTAATTACAGTTTTGGTAACACTTGCTTCAGGTCTTGTAGCATTTGTATTATCAAAGATTCCAGTAGTAAATAAGCTGGTGAAGATGTAGAAATATAAAGATAATAGGATATATATGAAGAACAATTTCTTTAATAAAAAATGCATAATGCTAATCTTAGTACTGCTAGGAACCTTATGTCTTTTTAAGGTCAGTGCCGCAGCTGGTAATAATAGCTTATTAAAGGTTCCTGAGACAGATATGGTTTCAGCTAACTCAGTAAGTGATAACCAGGTTTCTGATAATGCAGTTTCTGAAAATATGTCTCATGAAAGTTCACGTTATGAACTATATGTTAATCGTGGACTTAATGTTGTTACAGTATATGAGAATAAAGATGATGGAAGCAGAGAAGCTATCAAAGCATTTGCCTGTTCCTGCGGCAGACCTCATGGCCACAACACGCCACAGGGGACCTTCTATACTTCTGAAACATACAGATGGAGAAGGATGATAGATAATACCTACGCTCAGTATGCAGTCAGGGTTAATAAACTTATCATGTTTCATTCTGTTCCCTATAAGGAGATGAAGCCTAATACTCTTAAATGGGCTCAATACAACCTTCTTGGAAGCAAGGCATCACTTGGCTGTATCAGACTTGCAGTTTCTGATGTAAAGTGGATATATGACAATTGTGAGGAAGGGACTAAAGTTGTAATTTACGAAGATATGGATGAAGAGCTTCCTATAGAGAAGCCAGAGTCTTTTAAGATTAGTTATGATATGAGATACAGAGGATGGGATCCAACAGACCCAGATCCAGAGAATCCTTGGAATAATTAGATTATGTAGGGTGGGGGAGTTGCAAGATTATATTTGCTCCTAATTGCCAAACGCTACGAGGAACTAATCCACGAGGCTCTAACCCTCTCAGGATTGCCTTCGAGGGAAAGACCCTCGGGATGGATTTCCTCTCCGCGGCAATTAATGTCGCAAATAAAACCTTGCAACTCCCCCACCCATAGGTCTAATAATTATTAGAGTTTTTTATAACGTGTTATAAATTCTGTTTATAGCAGTTTATCTGTTTCCTTTATATTCAGCGTTTCTAACCATTAGAGCATATCTTTTTCATTCAAAATTTTAATTAGCATATTAAAAAAATTTATATGAAGCAGTTGACATGAAAAAAAATAGATGTTATATTCTGATAAACCTACTCGGTAGGTAGGAATAAGGAAAGGAGACTACAAAAAATGAAAACTGCAACATTATTTGAATCATTAACAGCATCATTTATCGAAGCATTAAGAGATGTATGTTGTATGTGTTCTATGCGTATGTGTATCAATGGAACATATTGTTTTCATGCGAGTCGATGTTAGATAAATCTGTGGATTTATTATAGAAGTTCTTATGAGCTGTCATGGCAAGTGTGAAAGCATAAGCCATGACAGTTTTAATTTAACTGAAATGGCTAATAAGAAAAATCAATAACAAATAATAATTTTTAAGGAGATAAAAAATGAGTAAAGAAGCATTAGAGAAAGCAAAGAAATATACATTATTTTCATTCACAGGATTAACACAGAAAGAATATCAGCCATTCTTCTTTGAGAAGGCTGACGGAATAAAGGTTTGGGATGATCAGGGAAAAGAATACATCGACCTTGGTTCCCAGCTTGTAAATGTAAATATAGGTTACAACAACAAGAACGTAATTAAAGCAGTACAGGATCAGGTTGAGAAACTAGCATATGTAGCACCTAAGCATGCATACGAAGGAAGAGCAGAACTTGGTGAACTTATTATAGAAGAAGTTGCACCAAAGAATGCAGGTAAAGTTCTTTTCACACTTGGTGGTTCTGATGCAAATGAATTCGCTATTAGATTTGCAAAGGCATACACAGGAAGAGACAAGATCTTCTCTAAATATGAATCATATCACGGTGGTACATACGGAGCATCAAGTCTTACAGGTGAGCCAGATAGAGCATCACTTTTCCCAACCATACCTGGATTTATCAAGTTTGCAGCACCTCACCTTTATGGATATGATATTAAGTTTGACTCAGAGGAAGAGGCTACAAAGCATTTCCTCAACAGACTTGAATACCAGATTATACAGGAAGGTCCAGAAAAGATAGCAGCACTCTTTATTGAGTCAGTACCTGGTTCTAACGGCGTATATGTATATCCAAAGGGATACCTTAAGGGCGTTAGAGAGATTACTAAGAAGTATGGAATCTTACTTGTTGCTGATGAAGTTATGGCTGGTTTCCTTAGAAGTGGTGACTGGTTTGCCATCGAAAGAGAAGGCATAGAGCCAGATATTATCACATTTGCAAAGGGTGTTAACTCATCATACGCACCACTTGGCGGTGTAATCATCAGTAAGGAAATTGCAGATTATTATGATAATAACCCATTTACTGCAGGTCTAACATACAATGCTCATCCAGTTGGTATAGCAGCAGCTATAGCAAATATTAAGGAATACAAGAGATTGAATATCAAAGAACACGTACTTGAGCTTGAGCCTTACCTTAAGGGAAAACTTGCAGAACTTAAGGAAAAGCATATCTCAGTTGGTGATGTAAGAAGTATAGGACTCTTTGGTGCCATAGAATTCTCATACAGCAAGCAGACTAGAGACTATGTAGAGAAGACTCTTGACGGCAAGCCATTCCTTAACACATTTATTACAAAGATTAGAGAAGAGGAAGGCCTCCTTACACTTGGTGGTGGCTCACATATTATCGTAGCTCCTCCACTTATTATTACAAAAGAAGAGATTGATGAGATATTTGTTAGACTTGACCGTGCAATCAACTATGTTGATGAAATCGTTAAGGCTGGTAAGAAATAAACAGGAAAGGATAGGGTAAAAATATGTCACGATTCGATACTAAGAAACTACATGCAGGATACAATCCAGCGGATCACAACTATGCAGTATCAGTACCAATCTATGCAACAGCAGCATTTGAACTTGGAACTGTAAAAAGATCAGATGATATGTTCTCATTTGATAGCTGGGATCCACTTTATACCAGACTATCTAATCCTACTACTGATGTTCTTGAAGGCAGACTTATAGAACTTCATGATGCAACTGCTGCAGTATCTCTGGCATCGGGCATGGCAGCAGTATCTTATGCACTACTTAATGTTACAGCAGGAAGTGGAAGAATACTTGCAACAGCAAGATTATACGGTGGAGCGCTTGATAGCTTTACACAGGTATTTAGAGAAAACAATGTCGCTTTCGATATTGTTGAAGACCCAGATAACGTCCAGAACTTTGAGAAACTTATAAAGGAAGATACAAAGGTAATCTATGTAGAAAGCCTTACAAATCCTAATGCAACTATTCTTGATATTGAGAAGATTGCTGAAATAGCACATAAACATAATATTCCACTTATTGTTGATAACACACTGGCAACACCATATCTTTTAAATCCATTTGAGTTTGGAGCTGATGTAGTTGTTTATTCAGCTACAAAGGGTCTTTCAGGACATGGCAATGTTATAGCCGGAGTTATCCTTGAGAATAACAAATTTAACTGGAAAAATGGAAAGTTCCCTCAATTTGAGGAGACACCTTACTTCCTTAGAAGCCAGAAAGGTCAGCCAAGAAACTACTACGACGTATTTCCTGATGGACCATTTACAGGAAGAATCAGAAGTATACATCTTAACTATCTTGGAGCAGCACTTGCACCATTTAGTGGTTACCTTGTTCTTCTTGGTCTTGAAACACTTTCAGAGAGACTTGATAAGCAGGTTAGAAATGCTGAGAAGATAGTAGAGTTCCTTGAGAGCCGTATAGGTAAGGAAGTCCTTTGGGTTAAGCATCCACATGCTAAGGGCAGCCCATATGCTGACCTTGCAAAGAAGTATTTCCCTAAGGGAGCTGGAGCTATCCTCTCATTTGGCCTTAAGGGTGGTCTGGAAGAAAGAATCAAATTCCTTGAAGCAGTAAAGGTATGGGGTTTCCAGGCAAATATAGGAGATGCTAAGTCACTTATCATTAATCCTTCAACTACAACACATACAGAGCTTGATGCTCATTATCAGAAGCTTGCAGATATTGAAGATGCAACTATCAGATTATCTGTAGGCCTTGAAGATGCCGACGATCTTATCGAAGATCTTGAGCAGGCATTTAAAGTAGCATTTTAAATGAGGTAACACATGAAAACTGGTGGAAAGTACATACTATCAGTAATACTTGGTTCGTTGGGATTCGCCCTTGCGGCAATCCTTAATATTATCGTACCGGTTAAGGCTGATGTCAGTTTTGAAAAGCATATCGTAGCGGGCTACTTGGTAGACAGTAATGAGGCATACCGCATAGTGCTTCTCGCAATCATAATACTCTTCATCCTAAAAGCAATTCTGGATTACCGGGATGAGGCCCGCAGAAAGAAGTATATTAGGGGTGCAAAGTTCAGATTCGTAATGGGTATTCTCCTTTTCGTCTGGGACGCACTTGGAACTAAGTATCAAATCTTGACACAGCCTTTCTTTCCGGGACCTGCAGGTATTATGGAAGCCTTCATATCAGAAGGAGACTTCCTATGGAAGAATACACTTTATTCATTAAGACTTTACCTGTATGGCTTTATTATCGGTACTTTCGCAGGTATTGTAACTGGAACACTGGTTGGCTGGTTTAAAAGAGTGGACTACTGGATAAGCCCGATACTTAAGGTACTTGGAGTTGTACCGGCAGTGGTATGGATGCCATTTGCACTTACACTTCTTCCAACAGCTTTCGGTGCGGCAGTTTTTCTTATAGCAGTATCTGTATGGATACTAGTTGCAACTCTAACAGCAGCAGGTGTTAAGGAAACTCCAAAGAGGCAGCTTGAAGCAGCCAGAACACTTGGCGGCGGTCAGGCATATCAGGTATTCCATGTGGCACTTCCACATGCCATGCCTCAGATATTTACAGGAATAACAACAGCTAACGGCTATGCATTTACCACCTTAGTTATGGCGGAGATGATGGGCCAGCCTGGCGGACTTGGATACTACATCAATGCATCTAAGGTATGGTCCGCATATTACAAAGTATTTGCAGCAATTATTGTGATGGCAATAATGTTCTCGATTATTACCACACTGTTAGAAAAGCTTCAGAATTATATGCTCAGATGGCAGAAAGGTGTACTTAAATGAGTACTACAAATGACGAAATAATCCTGAAAATTGAAAATGTAAACCGTATCTATAACGATGGGGACACAGAGACAGAAGCTCTCTCTGATATTAACCTTGAAATTAAGAAGGGAGAGTTTATATCTATCATAGGAGCCTCAGGATGTGGTAAAACCACACTCCTTAGACTAATTGCCGGGCTGGACAAGCCACAGAGCGGCGACCTCTATCTCTACGATGAGAAAATCAAAGGCGCCGACCCTAAACGTGGCTATGTCTTCCAGAACGGCGGTTTATATGAATGGCTTACAGTTGAGCAGAACATCGCCGCAGGTCTTAAAGCAAGACATGTATATAAAAAGGAGAAACATAGAATACCAAACTATGTTGAGATGATGGGCCTTAATGGTTTTGAGAATGTTTTCATTCATCAGATATCCGGAGGTATGGCTCAGCGAGTAGCTATAGCAAGAAGTCTTATAAATAACCCTGAAGTACTTCTTTTAGATGAGCCTATGGGTGCCCTTGATAATTTCACAAGAGCAGCTCTTCAGGACAAGATCTTAGAGATTAAAGCAAAGAAGAATATCACTATGATTCTGGTAACTCATGACATAGATGAGGCGCTTTATCTGTCAGACCGAATCATCATTATGACACCAAGACCTGGAAAGATAAGTGAGATCATTGATGTGAAAATGAACCATCCACGTAATCGTAATGGTGTAGATTATGTAGAGCTTAGAAAGAAATTACTTGAAAAGTTCCACCTTGCAAGCGAGGTTAAGGAACCTGAATACACAATATAATGTGCCCTGATAAACCACGGACTTAAAGGAGAAAGAATTATGAAAAAGATATTACCAATAGTAAATATTATTATAGGAGCCCTTTTAATTATAGGACCACAGACATTTTTACATGTATGTAAAGGAAGCATGATGGGTATGACACCCCCATGTAAGGATATTCCAACATGGTCACTTGTAGCAGGTATCATTCTTATAATTGTAAGTCTTGCCAAGCTTGTACTTATCTTTACAGGTAAGGGAAGCAAGGTTGCATATATCGTAACAGGACTTGCAGAAGCAGTTATAGGAGTAGTAGCAATCGGTATTCCGACTTTTATTGTAGGAACCTGTAAGAGTCAGCATATGCACTGCCACATGGTTACAAAGCCGGCACTTATCATTATCGGTGCTGTAATCATAATAACTGCAGTAGTAGGACTAATTGTAAATAAAGATAAAAAAGTAGAGTAAATAAAGGTATAAACGATAGATGAAGAAAAGAAGTATAGGAGCTCTGGCTTATAAGAATATACAAAATAATAAAGGGCGATACTTCAAGCAGGCAGCAATGGTCATGGTTCTTACCTGGACCATGCTTCTTGGTCTTATCATTATCGTTAGCATCTCTTCGGGACTTGAAAGGCTTAGAGACCGTATGGGTGCAGATCTTATGCTGGTTCCACTTGGCTATGAAAGAAGTGCGGAAGGTATCCTTATTAAGGGTGAACCAAAGTATTTTTACTTTGAGCAGGATATTATGACCCAGCTGGAAAATGCTGATATAGAGGGGATTGAAAGGCTATCAAGTCAGTTCTATCTTACTTCATCTAATCAGGGATGCTGTGATATACCTGTTCAGTTTATAGGCCTTGATAAGGATTCTGATTTTACTATTAAGCCTTGGATTAAGACCTTATATGTAAATGAAAAAGATTATCTCAATGATGGCTATATCGTTGTTGGTAGCAGTATAGATGTTCCAGAAGACGGAAAGATTAGGTTCTATGATCAGTATTTTACAGTAGCTGCAAAACTAGATCAGACAGGTAGTGGCCTGGACAATGCTGTATTCCTTAATAGGACAACTACCAAGACATTATACGAGGCTGCACTTTCCAAGGGATTTAACTTTATGGATGGCTGTGACCCGCTAAAGACTGTGTCTTCAGTATTTATCACAGTTAAAGATGGCACAGATGTAAAAAGGGTTAGTCAGCAGATAAGGTCACATATAGATGGAGTACAGGTTATTGCAACCGATGGCATGATAGGTAGTACTCAGCAGGGATTAGAAGGTTTTATAAGCCTTATGTACATACTTATTGGAATATTAATTGTACTGTCTTTTGTGATACTAAGTCTTTCATTTAAATTACAGGTTACTGAAAGAAAAGATGACTACAAACTTATGAGAACCATAGGTGTAACCAAGGGAGAAATAAGGAAACTGGTTCTAAGCCAGGCATTTATCCTTAGTATTATAGGAAGTATTCTTGGGCTGGTACTGGCAACCGTAAGCATTTTCCCTTTTTATACAGCTATAAATGCTGCGGTATCAATACCTTTCCTTATACCATCAGGGATTAAGTTAGTTTTACTCTATCTGGTAACAGGATTGATTGGAATAATAATAGGACCACTGGGAGCGCTGGGATCTGCAATCAGAATATCTGGAGGCTTAGAGGAAAGATGAAGATAGAAGTTAATAACATATATAAGTCATACCACAGTAAGCACAGGGATATAGATGTTCTTAAGGATGTAACTTTCTCCTTGGAAAAAGGGAAGTTTTACTGCCTTAAAGGAGATTCAGGCTGCGGAAAAACGACCCTTCTTAGTATTCTTGCAGGAGTAATTAAGCCAGACAAGGGGCAGGTTATTGTAGATGATACTAATCTCACAGCTCTTTCTGAAGACAAGAGGACTAAGCTTCGTCGTCATACCATAGCCTACATACCACAGGCTCAGGAGGTTATAGAGGACCTTACAGTAGAGGAGAATATAACTTTAGTTGACTACTTTGAAGGGAAAAAAGTTAATCAGGAGAAACTTGAAGAAGTAGTTAATATCTTGGGAATAAACAAGCTTAGAAAAGAGTATCCAAGAGAACTTTCTGGCGGCGAGGCTAGAAGAGTAATCTTTGCAAGAGCTCTTTATCAGGGAGCCAGCGTTATATATGCCGACGAACCAACTAATGATCTTGATAAAGACAATAGGGAAGCTATTGCCTCTATTATAAAAAGTATTACAGAAAAGGGTGTTACCTTTATGGCAGCAACCCATGACGAAGGTCTTATGTGCAGAGCTAATAAGGTTTTTGCATTGCAGTAATTAGATAATACAGAGTTAATTTAATTCTGATTTATATATCACACAGGAGGAAATAATCATGAAAAAGAAAGTATTAGCATCTCTCTTAGCCGTTGTTCTTACATTCGGTTTATTTACAGGATGCGAAAAGGCTTCAGCTGAAGCTGACAAATCACCAGCACCAGCAACATCTACAGAGTCAAGTACAGGTGAGGCAGCACCTGTCACACCTGCCAAGAATTTTGGTAAGATTGATATCCCAGCTCTCGATGGTTCACTTTGTGGTGCGCCTATCTATATTGCTTACGAAAAGGGATTCTTTGCTGAGGAAGGTATTGATGCTAACCTTACAGCAGCAGACTTTGAAACAAGAAAGATTGGTCTTAATAATGGTAACGTACCATTTGTAAATGGTGACTTCCAGTTCTTCTCTTCGGCAGAGCAGGGAATCGACATGAAGGTTATAGGCGGTATGCACTATGGTTGTATCAAGCTTGTAGTTAGAGCTGATTCTGATCTTCCAGCTAAGGCTTCTGATCCATCAGAGCTTAAGAATCTTAAGATTGGTGTTGATGAAGTTGGTGGTACAACATTCCAGGTAGCTTCAGTATGGCTTGAGGAAAATGGTGTATCAGCAAAGCAGGAGAAGGGTGAAGCAACATTCCTTCCATATTCTGATGGTAACTTAGAGCTCGAAGCTCTTTACAATGGTGATATCGATGTTGCTGCAGTTTGGGATCCACTTGGAGATATAGCAGTTAGCTCAGGTAAGGCTAAAGTTCTTATTGATATTAGCAAAGATGAGCCATTTGCAGGTAAGTATTGCTGCTTCTACTATGCTTCAACAAAGGTGCTTAATGAGAACCCAGATGAAATCCAGGCTCTCTACAATGCAGTTGTTAAAGCTCAGGAATGGATTAATGAGAATCCAGACGAGGCTCTTCAGATTATCATCGATGGAAATTATTCAGAAGTTGAAGATGTAGAGCTTGCTAAGCAGCTTATTGTTCAGTATGAGTACGAATCAGCTGAAAGTGCAGGAACACATGATGTTCGCGGAGATGTACTCTACTTTGCTCAGAAGCTTAAAGATATTGGCTACCTTGAAGGTGACCCAGAAGAATTTACAGAAAAGCTTTATCAGCCACTTAACTAGGATTTGTATTAGCTAAACCGATACCGATGCTACGAAAGCTTTAATCTTTAGTATTCTTTCTTTACTTGAAGACAATGCAAATGACACAGCCTTTTTCTTATAATTATCATAGGAAGAAGGCTGTATTTTTTCTTTTGATTCTTCTAACAGTTCAAGAAACCATTCTGGATCTTGGTCTATTTTCTTTAATATCATGTCATGAGCTCTATCCTGAACCTGGTGACTTTCATATCTTGTGATGGTCTTACCACCCCAGCCAAGTAATATACAAAGGTCTTTTTGACTAATACCATATTTTTTTCGAATGTCACATATTTGCTTTGAAGTAAGGAGTTTCTCAGAAATTCTGTATGCATCTTTCAGACTAATATCATTTTCCTGAATCTGTCCTTCTTCCATATAAAGTTCATTAGCTTTGTCGCAGAACATATAGGTAGCATTATACTCGATAATCTTTTTCTTATAGGTTGTCTTTTCCTTTACAAGTACGGTTTTTACTTCATGTTCTTCCATACAGCAGGTACATAATTTAGTTTCTGTTTTAACGATTTTCATATCCATAAATATTACCTCGGCCTTCTGTAAGTGAACATATTTATGATGGTTAGAAGGTATCAATTGATACCTTAACAATACAATAAAATAAAAATTAATTCAACATCTTCTCCAGCTTACTCATTACGCCGCCGCTTCCTATAATAGAAATATTATTTATAACGATAACGTCATCTATACCATGCTTATCAACAAAATCCAGCACGTCTTCATTGCAATATCTGTAATCCATAACATATACAGTATGGTAATGATCTACTAAGAAAGGTACGAAGCAGTTTCCATAGGATTCTTTGATTACCAGGCAAGAAGAAGTTTTTCGCCAAAGGACCGGATTCTCAATCTTCTGCATAGGCTGGTCTCCGCCTATAAAGCAGTTATACTTAGTATATTCACTCCAGTTAGTTACATCGTGAATTACATCATATTCTGTCTCTTTACCCCCTTTTGAATAATAGGTAAGCTTATTAGTTCCCTTTGGAATAAATGCTTCCACATAATCTGGATTTGCAGCCATAGCCGGATCCTTAAGAGTACTGTAATAAGAACCAAGGAATGGTGAGAATGTCATCTTTGTATAATAATCAAGCTCATGTGGTTCCCATCCTTTAGCTTTGCAGTAATTTCTATATACATAGTATGCTCCAAGAGCTGTCCAGTGATGATCTGTTCTGAAATAGAGATATTCATCGTTATGCTGTCTAAGAATATCAACAGATTCTATACCTGTAGCCTTGTTATATAAGCTGTAATAATAGTGAACAGCATCTGCCTGATTTGAACCCCCAAGAGCAGCAAGTTCATCTTCTGGAAGCATAACTCCTGATGAATTAGCTACAAGTATGTTATATACATTAGCCTTACCATCAAGCTCTTCTGCGCATTTTTCAATTATGCCTGTGTATCTTGTTGCAGCCTTATTACTAAAGTAGTAAAGAGAATGTGCAGCACCATCTTTTACGTAAAGATTCCTATTAATATACTGCTTAATTTCAGCTTCCATAGCCTTGGAATTAGGTGCCTCAGCATCAGAATAATTTTCATCCTGTGTATAGTCTTCATCAACAACTATATCTTCAGAAGAAATTAAATCATCTGGATTTGGTTCAATATATGAACTATCTTCAGTATCATTAACATCTTGTTCACTTGGTGAACTATTATTAGCTACATCATATGGATCTTCAAAATCTGGAATCTCATCTGCTTCGTAACTTGTACCAACAACTTTAGGGCCATCATTTAAACCATAATATTTCTTGATATTGTCATCAGCAGAAATCATATATTCTCTGCCTGGGAAAGAATCTGAATACCAAAGACCAACTCCAGACATATAGTGACCATTTAAAAATCCAGACACCGTAAAAGTTGGAAATGCTGTTAGTTCACGCTTTTCAACTTCTGAAACCTTAGGTCTTAGAGGCATAATAAAACTAACAATAAAGCCAATTCCAAGTATCATAAAGAAAAGGGCTATTGATATAGTCATGCTTGTATTCTTTTGTGATTCTTTATTATTAGCCATAATTCTAGAACCTAAAATATAAGAATGGATTATAGCTGTTGCCAACAAGGGAAAGGGTTGCCAGTCCTAACATAATAGCTGGAACAACTACATTAAGTATATTACTAAGAATCCTGGTGAATCCATTAGTTTCTTTATGTATCACATCTCCAATCCACTTAAATAATGGAGTACATGCAAGTACAACATATATAAGAAGGAAGATGTTGGATTTAATTGAGCTTATAAGCTGTATATCATAGAGTTTAACTTTTGAAGCATTTCCAGATGTAAATGCGAAAAGGCCGCTAATAGCAGCTTTTAACATAATAAAACTATCAAATCTAAACAACACCCATCCAAATGTTACAGTTATCAAAGCATAGATATTTCCAATAACAGGAATCTTTTTTCCTCTGAATATGTATTTTTCTAAAATAAGGAAAACAAAATAGTAAAGTCCCCATAAGGCAAAATTGGCGCTGGCTCCATGCCAAAGACCAGTAAGTACCCATACAATAAGTAAATTGATTATGTGTTTACAAACCTTAACCCTGCTTCCTCCAAGAGGAATATATACATAGTCTCTAAAAAATGTACTAAGAGATATATGCCATCTTCTCCAGAATTCCTGAACTGAAGAGGCGATATAAGGATAGTTAAAGTTTTCCATATAGTGGAATCCACAGATTCTTCCAAGTCCTATAGCCATATCTGAATAAGCTGAAAAATCAAGATAAATCCATATGGTGTAACATATTGCTCCAAACCAAAGCCCTAGGCAGGTCTGTCCCTTAAGGGTATCCATACTTGTTGGAAGGAAGGTATCTGCAAGTTTGGCTACAGAATTAGCTAATACTGCCTTCTTTGCAAGACCAATAGAAAATCTTTTTATTCCTGTAAATACATCATTTTGATTTGGATTTCTATCTTCTATCTCTTTAGCAACTGTTTCATATCTAACAATTGGACCAGCAATACATTGATGGAAAAGACCAGCGTAAAGAAGGACCTTACTATACGATTTATTAGCTTCTACCTTTTTTGTATAAACATCTGCGACATATGAAATAAGCTGGAATGTATAAAAAGAGATACCAATTGGAAGAGTAATTTTAATAACCGGTATCTTACTGATGCTCATAAGTCCAAGACCTGCATTGATGCAGTCTGATAACCAGGTAAGATATTTAAAGAAAACAAGTACAGCAAGAAGGATAGTTATAGCCAGTGTAAGGTATAACTTTGCATGTTTTTTTTCTGATTTGTATTTATCTTTAAGAAATTTTTTCTTGGCGGTACGTCTTATTACCTTAGCGTCATATTCTTTTTGAATAAATAAAGCAAATAGATATGCTATAAAAGAATCTCCACAAAGCAAAAGTAAATACAGTGGGCCTGACCAACTGTAAAAAATCAGGGAGAAAAAGAGCAATACAGCATTTTTATATTCTTTTGGTGCCAGATAATATATTAAAAACTGTATAGGCAAAAATGCATATACAAATATAAGACTTGAAAAAACCATAGTATCAATAATCTAACATATTTTATATATAGGGTAACTAGGTAATAGTAACAAAATATAAGGATTGCCCAAGTTTATAGTCTTAATTATTCATAAAAAATAAGGAATAGAACAGATAATTAACCAAAATTTTGCATTTGTGTTATAATTTCAAAGTATCTTTAATACAAATGAAATGGGAAACAGAAGGATTGGGTACCAACATGGAAAACATAATCGAATGTCCAAATTGTAAAAAAGAATTAGACAAACAGAAAGTTGTTAAGAAGAAGTATATCTGCTATGAATGCGGATACAACTTCAGAGTACGTGCAAAACATAGAATTAGTATGGTTGCAGATAAAGATACTTTTGAGCCATGGTTCGAAGATCTTGTAGAAAGCAATCCACTTAACTTTGAAGGATATGAAGAAAAACTTGCTGCAGCAAGAGAAAAAACTGGTCTTACTGAGGCTGTTACAGTTGGTAAATGCAAGATTTTCGGTGAAGAAGCAGTTATAGGTATATGCGATGCTAGATTTATGATGGCCTCTATGGGTCATGTAGTTGGTGAGCGTATTACTTCAGCTATAGAAAGAGCTACAAAGGAAAAGTTACCTGTATTTATGTTCTGTGCATCTGGTGGTGCCAGAATGCAGGAGGGTATCATCTCACTTATGCAGATGGCTAAGACAGCAGCTGCAATAAGAAAACATGGAGAAGCAGGTCTCTTCTATTCAACTATTCTTACAGATCCAACAACCGGTGGTGTTACAGCATCATTTGCTATGCTTGGCGATGTAATTATGGCAGAGCCAGGAGCCCTTATTGGATTTGCAGGACCTAGAGTTATTAAGCAGACAATTGGCCAGGAACTTCCAGAAGGATTCCAGAGAGCTGAGTTCCTTCTTGAGCATGGATTTGTAGATGGTATTGTTGAGAGAAAAGATCTTCGTAAGATTATGTATTACCTCATCTATACTAACAAGCAGAAGGGTGACAAGTTCAAACTCCATATCCAGTCAGAAGATGAGAAGAAGTTCCTCCTTAGTGAGATTCTTAAAGAACAAGAATGGAAGAGCAAACCACTTACAGCCTGGGAAAAGGTTAGAGCTGTAAGACAGGCTCAGCGTCCATCAGCTAAGGACTATATGGATACAATATTCGACTACTTTGTTGAAGCACACGGTGATAGATTATATAGCGATGATCAGGCCCTTATCGGCGGATTTGCTTTACTTGAAGGTCAGCCTGTTACAGTTATAGCAGACTTAAAGGGAAGTACATTTGCTGAGTGCAAAAAGAGAAACTTTGGCATGCCGCTTCCAGAAGGATATCGTAAGGCTGTACGTCTTATGAAACAGGCAGAAAAATTCGGTAGACCAATTATCAGTTTTGTTAATACAGCCGGTGCATTCTGTGGTATCGAAGCTGAAGAAAGAGGCGAAGGTGAAGCTATTGCAAGATCGCTTCTTGAGATGAGTGGTGTTAAAGTTCCAGTTCTCGTAATCGTTATCGGTGAAGGTGGATCTGGTGGAGCCCTTGCTACAGCAGTTGGTAACGAAGTATGGATGCTTGAGAATGCTACATATTCAATTCTTTCACCAGAAGGATTTGCATCTATTCTTTGGAAGGATGCAGAGAAGGCACCTAAGGCCAGCGAAGTTATGAATATTACAGCTCAGGATCTTAAGAGACTTGGAGTTGTTGAAGAGATTATTCCAGAGTACGGCGGAGCTTCAAGCAAGACTGCTTCTGCAATCGGTGGATACATGAGAGACGAAATCGTTAAGTTCCTTAAGAAGTACGACGGAAAGGAATGGGATGAAATCGTAGATATGAGATACGATAGATTCAGAAAATACTAAAAATAAATTAATAGATGAGATGTCAGAAGAAAATCTTCTGGCATCTTTTTAAAAGGTTGGAATAATTTGCATGAAACTCGATTTACTCTTTATAGCAAATAGCGCCTTACTTGGTCTTGGACTGGCTATGGATGCATTTTCGGTATCTCTTGCCAATGGTCTTAATGAACCTAAAATGAAAAGAACCAGGATGGTATTTATAGCAATGGTATATGCCATCTTTCAGGCTATCATGCCTTTAACAGGCTGGGTTTGTGTTCATTCAGTGGTTTGCTATTTTAAAGCATTTGAAAAATTTATTCCATGGACAGCATTAATCCTTCTCCTATTTATAGGAGGAAAGATGCTTATTGAAGGAATAAAAGGTGATGATGAAAAATCTGAGACTAAAAATCTCTCTTTATTCGTTCTTCTTTTACAAGGTATTGCTACTTCTATAGATGCTTTATCTGTGGGATTTACCATAGCAGAATATGGATTTATTATGGCTCTTTTATGTGCTATTATTATAGCAACAGTAACGTTCGTTACCTGCTATGTAGGCTTAGGAATCGGCAAAAAATTCGGAACTAAGTTTGCTAGCAAGGCAACCATATTAGGGGGCCTCATTCTAATATTTATTGGAATCGAGATATTTGTTAAGGGAGTCTTTTAATGCCAAAGGCCAAATGCCGTGAATGTGGTAAGACATTTGAATATACTTGGGGAGCAGTTAATTGCCCGGAATGTGAAGTTAGAATCAGAAGAATATTCAAAGATGTTAAGAACTATCTTTGGGACAATCCTGGTGCTTCAGAGGCAATAGTGTGCGAGAAATTCGGTATAAGCAGACATGTTATCAATGACTGGCTCCGAAATGACAAGATTCAGATATCTGAGAACTCTGATATAGTTCTCAGGTGTGAAAAGTGCGGGGCTGAGATATTATCAGGTCACTATTGCAGTAAGTGTCAGAAAGAAGTTGACGGCACATCTGTTCACGGAACCTTTATGGGCAAAGAAGAAAAAGCTGAGATGAGGTATCTTGATAGAAAGAAGTAACATATTTAAGGGGGAAAATATGAGAAAATTTTTAAACAACGTATTGTCAGTGGTACTTATATTTGCCACATTATTTTCTTTTTCATTGGATGTAGGCGCTAGCGATGATAAAAGATATTATGTTAAAAACATCGATGAACAAAGAGCTGTTAATCTTACAGCATCACAGTTAGTTGAATGGGCAAATAAAAAAGGATATAGCATAACTGGTCAGGTTATGACAGATAGCTACGGACAATATTTTGCTGTATATTATGTTCTTCATACTGACACTAAGACAAAAACTCTTAAGGGATTAACAAGTGCCGGTAAGAAGGCTATTGATATCTATACTGACGGAATTGTTGATGCTTCTGTAGAATTTCTTTTTGATGATACTGATGATAAATATACAGATTATGTAGATGATAAAGCAACAGAAAGCTTACTTGAAGATGATAATCTCTTAAGCATTGCAGATACATTTTATAATGCATATATGAATTGTGATCCTCAGATTATCAGTGCATATGTATATTATGATTTGGATTCACCAGCAAATTATGGAGTTGTATTCAAGCCAGCCTATGCAAGAGCATATTCTGTATCAAAAGGCTGGAATGATTTTTGCTACGGAACAACCGATGGTTTTTCTAAAAAGAAAGAGAAGAAAAATAAGAAGTTTGGATACTATTACATGCAGAATAAAGTCTCTATAAGTGGAGATGATTATTGGGAAATAATAGTTCTTCCTTATGATGCATATTAAAATCTGTACAAGTAAAAGACGTTTTACTTGACAAGTCTCAAATCAGACTAATATAATGATAATCGGTTTTGATATCACAAAACCATACAACATAACACAAAAGCTGTGACGAAGACAGTAAGCCGGCTGTGAAATTATGAGCTAGCAGGGGATGGTGAGAGCCCTGTAAAAGTAAGAACCGGTGGAAAATCACTTCTGAGCTGCAAGGCTGAAGATAGTAAGCTACGCCGTGGGTGCCGACGTTATAGGCAGGCCTCTGAAACCGCGATGCGGGGAGCAGGATACACATAGGTGGTTAAAAAGTAAGCACAGGCTTATCCTATTGTGGGGTAAGCCTTTTATTTTGCGCGATAAGGCTATCAAGCAAGTTCCACGCGAAGCGTGTGTAATTATAATAGGCAAAGCAGATTAACTGCTTGCAGGAAAGATGTTTTGCCTATTATAATTGCAGCTTGCTTGCAAGCGAACTTATTTGATAGTCAACGCGACATGGAGCACGTAAGTGCGGAATATGCGCTACGTAAACACACATAATGGAAGGAGAATATCATGTACAACAAAGTTTCCACAGACATGAACTTCGTAGAACGTGAAAAAGAAGTTGAGAAGTTCTGGAAAGACAATGACATCTTTAAGAAATCAATTAAAGAGCGTGAAGGTTGCCCAACATATATGTTTTATGATGGACCACCAACAGCAAACGGTAAGCCACATATAGGCCACGTACTTACACGTGTTATCAAGGATATGATTCCAAGATACCGTACTATGAAGGGATATATGGTTCCTAGAAAGGCTGGATGGGATACACACGGTCTTCCTGTAGAAATCGAAGTTGAGAAGATACTTGGTCTTGATGGTAAGGAACAGATTGAAGCTTACGGTCTTGAGCCATTTATAGAGAAATGTAAAGAATCAGTATGGAAATACAAGGGTATGTGGGAAGATTTCTCAGGTACTGTAGGTTTCTGGGCTGATATGGATAATCCTTATGTTACATATAACGATGACTTCATCGAGTCAGAGTGGTGGGCACTTAAGGAAATCTGGAACAAGCAGTTATTATACAAGGGATTTAAGATTGTACCTTACTGCCCTCGTTGTGGAACACCTCTTTCAAGCCAGGAAGTTGCACAGGGATATAAGACAATTAAGGATAGAACTGCTGTTGTAAGATTCAAGGTTAAGGGTGAAGATGCATATTTCCTTGCATGGACAACAACACCTTGGACACTTCCTTCTAACATCGCTCTTTGCGTTAACCCAGAGGATGAATATGCTAAGGTTAAGGCATGTGATGGATATACATATTATATGGCTGTTGCCCTTCTTGATAAGGTTATTGGCGGACTTCTTGATGAGAAGGACGGACAGGGCAATGCTAAGTATCAGGCACTTGCTAATGGTAAGGCTTATGAAGTACTTGAGACATATAAGGGTAAAGACCTTGAATATAAGGAATATGAACCACTTTATCAGTGTGCAGCTGATGAAGTTGAGAAGCAGCATAAGAAAGGCTTCTTCGTATACTGTGATGAATATGTAACTATGACAGATGGTACAGGTATCGTACATATCGCTCCTGCATTTGGTGAGGACGATGCCAAGGTTGGTAGAAAATACGATGCAGCATTTGTACAGATGGTTGATGGTCAGGGTAAGATGAAGCCAGAGACTGGTAAGTTTGCTGGTATGCGTGCTAAGCCAACAGAGAAGGAAGTTGAAGCAGGCGCTGTTTCATGTGACCCAGAAGTACTTAAAGATTTAATCGAGAGAAATCTCTTATTTGCTGCTCCAAAGGTAGAACATGACTATCCACACTGCTGGAGATGTGATACTCCACTTATCTACTATGCACGTGAGTCATGGTACATCAAGATGACAGCTGTTCAGCAGCAGATGATTGATAATAACAACAAGATTAACTGGATTCCAGAGTCTATCGGTAAGGGTAGATTCGGTGACTGGCTTGAGAACCTTCAGGACTGGGCTATCTCACGTAACAGATATTGGGGTACTCCTCTTAATATCTGGGAATGTGAATGTGGTTACCAGCACAGCGTAGGTTCACGTCAGGAACTTGCTGATCTTTCAGGAAATCCTGATGATGCTAAGGTTGAGCTTCACCGTCCATATATCGATGCTGTAACTTTCCCATGTCCTAAGTGTGGAAAGACTATGCACAGAGTACCAGAAGTTATTGACTGCTGGTTCGACTCAGGTGCTATGCCATTTGCTCAGCATCATTATCCATTTGAGAATAAGGAATTATTCGAGAAGCAGTATCCAGCTCAGTTCATTTCTGAAGCTGTAGACCAGACAAGAGGTTGGTTCTACTCACTTCTTGCTGAGAGTACACTTCTCTTCAACTCACCTTGCTATCAGAACGTTATCGTTCTTGGACACGTTCAAGATAAGAACGGCCAGAAGATGAGTAAGTCAAAGGGCAATGCCGTAGACCCATTCGATGCACTTGAGAAGTTTGGTGCAGATGCTATTAGATGGTACTTCTACATTAACTCAGCTCCATGGCTTCCTAACAGATTCCATGAAGATGCAGTTATCGAAGGCCAGAGAAACTTCATGGGTACACTTTGGAATACATACGCATTCTTCGTACTTTACGCTAATATTGATAACTTCGATGCAAGCAAGTACACACTTGATTATGATAAGCTTCCAGTTATGGATAAGTGGCTTCTTTCAAAACTTAACTCAGTTGTTGGAGAAGTTGATAATGACCTTGAAAATTACAAGATTCCAGAAGCAGCAAGAGCTCTTCAGGACTTTGTAGATGAGATGAGTAACTGGTACGTAAGACGTGGTAGAGAAAGATTCTGGGCAAAGGGAATGGAGCAGGATAAGATCAATGCTTACATGACACTTTACACAGCACTTGTTACTATAGCTAAGGCTTCAGCTCCTATGATTCCATTCATGGCTGAAGAGATATATCAGAACCTTGTACGTAGCGTTGATCCATCAGCTAAGGAATCTATCCACCTTTGCGACTTCCCTGTAGTGGATGAGAAGATGGTAGATAAGCAGCTTGAAGCTGATATGGAAGCAGTACTTAAGGTTGTTGTTCTTGGACGTGCAGCTAGAAATGCTTCTAATATCAAGAACCGTCAGCCAATCGGAACTATGTATGTTAAGGCAGATAACAAGCTTAGCCAGTTCTACACAGAGATTATTGAGGATGAGCTTAACGTTAAGGAAGTTAAGTATGCTGACGATGTTCGTGAATTTACATCATATACATTCAAACCACAGCTTAAGACAGTAGGTCCTAAGTATGGTAAATGCCTTGGCGGTATCCAGAAGTACCTTGCATCAGTTGATGGCAACGCAGCTATGGATGACCTCAATGCTAACGGTTCAATTAAGTTTGATGTAGATGGAACAGAAGTTGAACTTACTAAGGATGATCTTCTTATCACTATGGCTCAGAAGGAAGGCTTCGCATCTGAAGCAGATGGTGGCGTAACAGTAGTTATGGATACTAACCTTTCTGAAGAACTTGTAGAAGAAGGTTTCGCAGCAGAAGTTATCTCTAAGATTCAGACTATGCGTAAGGATTCAGGCTTCGAAGTTATGGACCATATCTTGGTTGGTATCGCTGGCAATGATAAGATTGCTGCAATCGTTAAGAAGAATGCTGAAAGCATATCTACAAAGGTTCTTGCTGATTCTATTGACGATGCAACATATGAGATTGCAAAAGAGTGGAATGTTAACGGTGAGAAGGTAACAATCTCAGTTAAGAAGAACTAAGCTGAATCTATTGCAAACAAGTTCATAAAGTAAACTAATATTAAGCTGGTAGTCTTTATAGCTACCAGCTTTTTACATATGAAACAAGAACTACTCTTAGTGATATTTAATCTTCCCTTATAGACTACTATCTTGTTATAATCAAAAAAGTAAGGCTGTTAATAAACGTTAAAGACTAGACTATATGAGAATAAAATATCCCTTATCATTTTCCAGAATTGTACAGATGTTACTTATAGTAACTCTAGTCATAGCATTTACTGGATATAAAACTAAATTAGAACAGACTAAAATAGGTAAGGTATCTATTTCTGGTGGAGTAAAGAGTGTATATGTAACAGACGTAGACATTACTTTTTCGGTGCCGGAAAAATTCAAAGGTTTCTTTGCAGATAATGCTAATACAACTATTGCAAAGATGCTTAAGGAAAGACAGCTTCGTTATATTACACAGGATCCTCAGGATGAATATGAGATATCTGTGAGACAATTCGATACAAGAGTATCTTCTTTTGATGAAGAAGAGTTCAAAGAAATCTATTTCGCATCTAATGAAATCCATGAAATAAGTGAATATCAGCCACAGGGCTACGTCGATGTAGATGGTATGAAGTTACTTCATTTCTATGTGTCCAGATTTGATAATGGTTGGAGAGATTACAATATTGTCTCAGCCTATGCAGGCATTAGTAAGGGAAAGTATTTCGTTATAGAAGCAAGTAAGCTTTTTGATAAGGGACATACTCTGTCTGATAAGCAGTCAGAGATAGAGGATGTGGCTACACAGGTTTTTGATTCATTAAAAAGTGGAGATGCAACAGGAAACACCCAGTTACCAGCTATTTTAAGCAGAAGCTTTGCTCTTTGGATATTTATCTTTATTCTGATTTATATTGTATTTACTAATACCCATTATTCTGGAACTTATGATTTGTGGTTAGATAATCTGGACAGAAATCATACCAGACATATTATGGGTATATTAAGTGCTGTTATAGTATTGCACCATCTTACCCAGCATGTAGGCCAGTGGAATGCCGGTATAATGGGTATTCTTGAATACGTAGGTGTCTGCTGCGTAGGTGTATTCTTCTTTTATTCAGGTTATGGTCTCCTTCTTAGTTATCATAATAAACCAGGTTATCTTGATACTTTCTTTAAAAAGAGACTTCCTGCAGTTCTACTACCATTTGTAGTTTGCAACCTTATTTTCTTTGTATGGGCAGTCATAAGAGGCAAATTTGAAACTACAGGAGACATGCTTCTAGGATTATTTGGAATAGATCTTATCAATGATCATATGTGGTATATGGTAGAGATAATCTTTCTTTATCTTATCTTTTGGTTTGTATTCAAATTTATTAAAAATGAAAATAAAGCTATTGTAGTTATGGCTCTTATACTAGCTGCTATGGTAACAGGCAGTCTTCTTCTTGGGCACGGCAACTGGTGGTTCCAAGGGGAGTGGTGGTATAACACTACCATGCTTTTTGTACTTGGTATGGTTTATGAGAAGTATAGAAGTAAACTGGAAGGCTTTATAAAAAAGCAATATAAAAAATGCCTGACGGTTACTATAGCCACCTTTATTATCCTCTTTGTTTTAAGTAAATACACTTTGAATAACATCGGTTACTGGTCTGAAACAGCAGCAGGTGCAGTAGGTAATCGCAGTCTTGATAAGCTTATTACATTGATACCTCAGCTTGCCATGGTAATAGCCTTTATGGCATTACTACTTATAATTGGTCTAAAGGTAAAAGTTGGTAACTGCGTAACAGCATTTTTAGGAGAGATTTCCTTAGAACTTTATCTTATACATAACCTCTTTATAGAGGAATTCTCTTTTATTCCAGGAAGTGGTATATTCTTTGCTTGCGTTCTGGTTGCTTCGATAGTGGCAGCTTTAATAGTTCACAATTTTATCTGCCTTATATTTAAAAAGCCTGTAATTAATATTCTTAATATAAGGAAATATTTTAAGTTTAAGATACCTAAGGTTAGTAAGCTTGAACGTAAGAGAAGACTAAAGTTATTACCAAGAACCATAATATGCACCTTATTAGCACTTTCAGTAATATTTCCTCTATATATACTAGCTGTTAATGGTACACAAAGAGGCATAATTACTCATAATCTTTCATTACCAAGTTCATATTTCCTTGAGAATATAGGAGGTATGAATTCTGAATTTATTACTTATGGAGGAGGCCTTTATAAAGGAATAATTAATTCATGCATTGTAGCATTTCCAGCTGCACTTCTTTCAACATATGTATGTGCTTTATCAGCTTATGCATTTGAAAGATATGAATTTACAGGAAAGAAAATATTATGGAAGATAGCATTTGCACTTTTATTTATGCCATCTTCAGTAGGATTTATTAGTTACTACACAGTGCTTTCAAGGACAGGGCATCTAAACCAATATCTTCCAGTTATTATGATGTATGTGGCTAATCCTGCAGCAGTATATTTCATAAGAATGTATCTTAGAAACTTTAAGTTAAATGAATTGTCAGAAGCAGCAAGAATAGATGGAGCAGGAGAGTTTAAGATATTTAACAGGATTATTCTTCCAACTATGACACCTGTATTATCTTTGCAGCTAACATTTTCTTTTGTAGCCAGCTGGAATGATGGTTACAGGCAGACCTTGCTACTTATGGATTGGAGTAAGAAAACAGCACCACAGTATATACAATCTGGCTATGGAGCAGGAGCTTATCCTGAACTTTATGCAGTAGCTCTTGCAGTATCTCTTGTACCAATTTTAATCTATATATTCTGTGCTAAATATATTGTTAATTCCATTACTTTAGGGGCTGTTAAAGAATAGAAAAAATAATTTTAATTAGTTATGTAGCGGGCTTTTTTAGGGCCCGCTACTTGTTTATAAGAGGTCTTAAGCAGATTTTTCGTGTACATATTTTGAATAAAGGTATATAATCGCAGATAAGGCATTTTGCCAAAAGACTAAAGATAAGGAAACAATAAATGAAAAACTTAAAAAGAATACTTCTATTAGGGATGGTCTTAACTATGTTTACAGCATGTGGAAAGAAGAATCCTACAGTTAGTGATAATGCAGCGGATCCTACATATGTTGCCCCAATCGTATCTATAAATAATACAGTATCAGAACCTGAGGCAACTCCTGAGACTCCGGTTTCAGTTGTACAGACAACAATATCAGAAGATGAACCTATAGAGCCAGTTAATGATGCCGGCTTACACCATGTAGAAATTGCAACTCTTGCAGATCAGAGAGACCAGCTTCTTTCTGAGGCTTCAACTTTAGCAGTTATGGAACAGGTTTATGACTATAACAAGCAGATAGCTGAACTTAATAACTATGACTTCACAGATATGAAGATAACATGTTTAGGTGATTCGATTACTTACGGACTTGGTGGAAAGACTAATGAGTATGGAAATCAGGTAAGTTATGCCGATTATCTTGGAGATATTCTTGGATGCGAGATAGTTAAACTTGGCGTTCCTGGTTCAGCAATTGGTAACTATGGATCAGATACAAGCTTCCTTTACAGAGTTAAGGAGATTCCAGAAGATACAGATATTATTATTGTATTTGGTGGAATCAATGACTACCTCTGTGGTAACAGCGTATTTGGTAGCGAGGAAGTTAAAGACGGTAAATACTACGGAGATGTAGAAAAACTCTTTAAAGATATTCGTGAAGCATTTCCTGACACTCCTATGTTTGTAGTTCTTAACTATCAGACTGCCCTTGAGGATATGGATGAGCTTAAGGATGTATATTCACTTGATATGTGGCTTGATGTTCAGAGAAGCTATGCTACACAGTATGACTTCTATAAGATAGAGATGTACCGTAACGGATTTATGAATTCCAAAGTTCCTGAGATTCGTTCAGCACTCTTCTATGACGAGATACATCCTAATGACAGCGGTTACCTTGCAATAGCAAGATACATAGCAGCCAAGATTATACAGGTTTATAACTAATAATTTAATATGCACAGGGGTGCAAAATGATTAATTCCGGCTCTGCCGGACGCACCCCGCGCTATAAGTAGGAGGTTCCCTCCTACTTTTTTTATGCGAAGAAGTGTGCTGTGATAAATTAGACTTTGTGGGATGTATCCTGGCTTGAGTAGTAAGATATTTTTACCACTCCCATGTATTACTCTGATAGTCCACAAATGGCACAGTTTTATCGATTTTGCCTTGTAAAGCATTTTCATGGGCTTCAAGTACTATATTAAACAGGCTGTCTGCCGAAGTAGATGCCTCAATAGATTCACTGGAAGCCTTAGCTCTGTCACCACCCATCTGGGTTCTCATCCAGCCAGGATGGTAAAGAATAGTCTGAATGCCTTTATCTGCTGTAGCATTACTGAAGTTCTTTGCAGCCATATTAACAGCTGCTTTGGACATACAGTAGCCGTATTCAGAACTTCTCCATGAAGCACCTATGCTTCCAGCCTCGCTTGAAACAATAAGATTGATTGTACCTTTAGTCATATACTTTTCATATGCTTTCATAACATTAAGTGGTGCAAGGGCATTGATCTCATACATCTTAAGGGCTTTTGACATATCAGTTTCTGCAAGGCTGCAGCGCTGATCTTCATAGTATATTCCGGCTATATTGTAGAGAATATCTATTATAGATGTATATTCTTTAGCAAGATTCTGCACAGATTCATAGTCCGCTAGTTCAATAGTTTTAACTATTAGATTTAATGAGCCTTCAGCTTTTAAACCTTTACGTATTTCATCTAGTTCAGGAGTAATACTATGGGCGAGAGCCAAAACGTTATCACCTAGATTTACGTGTTTCTTTACCATCTCAAGACCAAGACCGCGTCCAGCCCCTGTAATAACTACGTTCATACTTTTACCTCCACGAAGATAGATCACCTTGTGTTTCCACAGATTATATCCAAGTATAATCTCCACCTGTAATAGCAAGGCTTAAAAGCGTGTCGTATTTTTCAACATCCTCTCCTTCAAGCATCTGTATTAGTTTTGCAGATTCTACAGCCTTTGGCATCTCCTCATCAGGTCCTACTTCCATATCCACGTCTTCACCGCAGTAAGGACATACAATAGAAGGGGCAATTCTTATATCTAGGAAACGATTGCCGCAATCGCTGCATTCATAAAATCCACATCTTTCAGTTCCATCAGGTACGTAATACATATATTAAAATTCTCCTGTTTCTATATAAATCTTAATAACATAATATCAGACTTGTCACATATTTGTAGTTAATTTAATCAATAACTAGTATCTACTATCTGTAATATAGCCTATACCTTTGCTATAATAGCAATATGATACACAAATACCTTAGATCAGTAGGGTTTTCAGAATGTAAAACCCGAAAAGATATTAATGAAATACTTAATGTAGCAATAGGCTCAGCTAACGAGAGAGCTTATACTACTATTGATAATGATGTGTTGTATGCAGAGTACAATGCATATTTTGGCGACCGCATAGGAATCAACATTCGTGGTGAATATACTGAGGACAATAAATTCATCTATGATTACTACTTTCCATTTATTAAGGGAAGAGGAGAAACCAGTTATGATGATATAACTGTGGAGCCTCAGTTTGAGAAACAGTCATATGCAGGTGTTCTTGATGACTATAGAATAGGCGTATCTATTATCTTTTATCTTCAAAACATCATTCCATATATGAAGCTTCTTTATACAGACAGACTTCCTATAAAGGGAACAAGTCTAACTCTTTCTGGACTTTCAACATCAGGAACTATTCTTATGCCGCTTCAAAAGGATGAAGTTCAGGTAAGGAAAGCCATAAACTATAACATGCGTAAGAACCGTATGTTAGCTGAAGCTCGTAAGGGTAATGAGCAGGCTATTGAGCATCTTACTATTGATGATATGGATACCTACAATATCGTTCGCCGCAAGATGAAAGATGAAGATGTCTATTCAGTTGTAGAAACATATTTTATGCCATATGGGGTAGAGTGCGACTTATATTCAATACTTGGCGAGATAACAACTTGCGAGAAGATAACTAATACCTACACAAAAGAAGATGTTTATTTTATGACACTTAATGTTAACGACTTAGTATTTGATGTGTGTATCAATGCTAAAGATCTTATAGGCGAACCTGAGGAAGGTCGTCGTTTTAAAGGGGTTATCTGGCTGCAGGGCTTTGTGAATTATCCAGAGTAAATGCCTGTGGCTTAACGATTCAATAAAATAAGGAGGTTTCGTATGAACAAAGTTAAAGACTTTTTAAAGGATGTAGGAACATACTACCTAGCAACAGTTGATGGAGATCAGCCAAGAGTAAGACCTTTTGGTACAGTTAATGAATTTGAAGGAAAGCTTTATATCCAGACAGGAAAGTCTAAAGATGTGGCAAAGCAGATTGCTGCTAATCCTAAGGTTGAACTTAGTGCATTTAAGGATGGCCAGTGGATTAGAGTAGCATGTAAGCTTGTAGAAGATGACAGACGCGAAGCAAGAAAGTCTATGCTAGATGCATATCCTAATCTTCGTGGTATGTATAGTGAGGATGATGGCAACACAGTTGTATATTATATGGAAGATGCAACAGCAACTATCAGCTCGTTTACAGCAGCACCAGAAGTAATAAAGTTTTAAAATAAAGAATATAGTATTGAAAAAGGTCAGGAATGTGTTCCTGACCTTTTTACGTCTCCAACGGGAATCGAACCCATAACTAGCGCTTAGGAGGCGCTTATTATATCCGTTTAACTATGGAGACACGTGGCTTTTAAGCCAAAAATATATTATCAAACTTTATTTACTCTTTCAATACTATAAGAAAGGCGTAAAAAAGGGTATCTCGAAAGAAAAAGTTAATATAATGAACTTTTTTATATGTTTTGTATAGTTTGAATTGTGAAAATTTTGTGAAAAATAGTAGTAGTTTCTTGTATTTATAAATGATAGAATTGTTGACATAATTAATTTACGTTAGTAAGTAAGTTATAGAAGTATTTATAGGGACTAAAAAGTATAAAGGAGTGGGGACTATGAAGAAGAAACAAAGTGGCGTATCTGTCTATCTTATGCAGGTTGCATTTGCACTGGTACCTCTTATCATCGGTGCAGTAATTCTAACTTATCTCGCAGTAAAAGAAATCAATGCAAGCTTGGTTGAGGGTGTTTATAACAGCCTTGAGGTTGCAGCGGAAGGAGCGGCTCGTTATTTTGAGTATGATATTCATGAAGGAATCATTTCTCAGGATGATGAAAGCTTTGCTTATTGCGATGCCTTCAAGAAAAATAAGGTCGAAGTTACCATTTTTAAAGATAATATTAGATTTATAACATCACTTAAGAATGATAAAGGCGAAAGAAACATCGGAACAAAGAGTGACGATGCAATATGGGCTAGTTGTCAGGCAGGTAAGGATGTTAGAAAGAATGGCGTAGTTATTGGTGGTAAGAAGTATTACGTTTACTACACACCACTGTATGATGCTGATGGTAATGTTTGGGGTATGGCATTTGCAGGTGAGTCTCAGGAAACAGTAGACGCTGCAAAGAGACAGGTTCTTATGTCAAGCTCTATATCAGCTGGCGTCATAGTAGTAATCTTCGCAATTCTTGCCATTATGGTTGCTAAACTTGTTGCAGATCCTATCAAAGCGCTTTCTAATACCATGGGAGAACTTTCAGAAGGTGATCTTACAGGTCAGCTTAAAGCTAAGAGCCATGTAAGAGAAATTAAACAGCTTATAGTTTCCACAGATGAACTTCAGGAAGCTCTTAAGAATGCCATTACCACAGTTCATAGTTCTGCAGATGTACTTGCCCAGGCAGTTATAGAAGTTGATGATAAAACTGGTCACAACGTAGACCATATAAGCCAGATTAACACAGCAGTAGGAGAAGTTGCTGATACATCACAGAGCGTTGCAACATCTGCTCAGTCTATGGCTGAGAAGGCAGGAATCCTTGGTGAAGACGTTGAGAAACTTAATGATAATGTTTCGATTCTCAGAACTGCTTCAGATGAGATTCAGGTTGCAAATAATGATGCTTCTGAATATATGAAGATTGTTCTTAAATCAAGCAATGAATCAGTTGATGCTGTTAAGGACATTACAGAGAAGATTAATGCAACAAACCAGGCAGTTAACGATATTACAACATCAGTACAAATGATTGATGATATTGCAAGTCAGACACAGCTCCTTTCACTCAATGCTTCTATCGAGGCTGCCAGAGCTGGTGAAGCTGGTAAGGGCTTCGCAGTTGTTGCTGAGAACATCAAGCAGCTTGCAGAAAGCTCATCTGAGAATGCTGCTAAGATTAAGGATATTGTTAACAGAGTAACTGATATCTCTAATGAAACAGTTGCAGTTGCTGAAAGAGTAAGCGAAAGCATCCAGACAGAGAAGGGATATATTACTGACACTCAGGATAAGTTTGAGATTCTTTCATCAGCAGTTGATCAGAGTATTACAGGAATTAACTCTATCTCTGAGATGGCTAAGGAGCTTAATACAATTAAGAATGAGCTTACAAGTGCAACAACAGATCTTGGTGCTATTTCAGAAGAACTTGGTGCAAGTGCAGAAGAAGTTGCGGCAAGCTGTGCTACAGTTACTGAGGCATGTACAGATACACAGGCTCGTACTGAGGAGATGCGTGCAATTAACGAAAACCTCAACACAGCAGTTGGTTTCTTCAAAATTTAATTACTAGATATAGTAACAAAATTATGGCGTGTCCCTATATGATGGGGCACGCTTTTTTATCCTAAAAATGCTGTAAAATAAAGGTATTTCGTGGTATCATATAATTTAGTACATATTATGTACAAGGGCAGAGTATAAAAGGAAAATTCAATTCTAAGATGTATTATTCGGGGGAAACAGTTAATGGGGAAAGAGAGTACTCTTAACGAAAATAATTTAACATATCTTCACAAAAAAAATATGCATATCGTACGTATAATAATTGTCATTACATTTATACTATTGTGCATATATACTCTTGTGTCATATTCTACCCTATATAAAGAATCTCATAAGGATGCTGAGGATACAGCAACAGCGGAGCTTACCTTAGCAGCTACAAAAATCCAGGACTATATGAACCGATACAGAAACGTTGAGGAGATTATGGTCGGTTTTACTATGGCCTATAAGTATAGTTCTAAAAAAGAAGATGAGATTGAAACCATGTATCATTCCACGGTTAACGGTTTTAGAAATTCAAGTGAGAATATTACCAATCTGTATTGTTATATTGATGACAAATTAATTGATGGTTCTGGATGGGTTCCGGATGAGGATTATAATCCAAAAGAGAGGCAGTGGTATATTAAAGCTCTTGAAAATCAGGGACGTTCCGTATATGTGCTTCCTTATAAAGATGTAATAACAGGAGAAATCGTTTTAACTATTACAAAAGAGATGCCAGACCGAAGCGGCGTAGTTGCTCTTGATGTTGAGCTTGAGCCTCTTGCTGAATATGTAGATGATTACCAGAATCTCGCCAATGGTATGGCATATGTAGTAGATGCCAGTGGATTTGTTGTTACCAGTTCTGAAGCTGATGATGTAGGAAAACAGTATTCTGGTGAAAGTGAAAAATCAGAAACTGCGCAGATGATTAAAAAAGTACTAAAAGGTGATGGAAAACCTTTTGATGTAACTATAGATGATATTGAATATCGTGTGTTTTACAGAGAGATTGAAGGTACATTAATCGCTGTTGTACTTCTTAATAAGGACGAATTATTTTCAAAATCAACAAGACTTTTAGTATTTAGTATTGCAACAGTCTTATTAATTACCATTATCATATCTTGGCTTATATATAGAACTTATCGAAGCCAGGAAGGGCTTATAAGAGCCAAAGAAGAAGCTGAACAGGCAAGCAAGTCTAAGACAGCATTTCTCTTTAATATGTCTCACGATATAAGAACTCCTATGAATGCCATAATTGGTTTTACACATTTGGCACTTGAAAATAAAGGGGACTCCGAAAAACTAAGAGATTATCTGAACAACATAGATATCTCAAGTAGAAAGCTTTTAGATATTCTTAACAGTGTTTTGGAAGTAGCGAGAATTGAAAACAACAAGGTATATCTTGAGGAAGAACTCAATGATATGTCACATTATTATAAAGATCTTTTATCTATGTTTGATAGTCAGGTTCAGGGAAAGAATCTTACTATACATTATGAGCAAAAGATGGCACACAAATATTTCTATGTAGATGTTACCAAACTTAGTGAGATTATTATCAATCTTGTTAGCAATGCCATAAAATACACTCCAGATGGTGGAGAGATAAGCATTTCCTCAACAGAATATCCTATTGAGGGTAAGGAAGATATGGTTACTGTTGAAACCATTATTGAAGATAACGGTATCGGTATGAGTGAGGACTTCCAAAATCACCTGTTTGAGAACTTCTCCCGTGAAAGAACTGAAGCTACTGATGGCATCCAGGGAACAGGTCTTGGCCTTGCTATTGTTAAGAAACTGGTTGAAATAATGAACGGTACCATAGAGGTAGAAAGTGAACTTGGTAAGGGAAGTAAGTTCATAATTCGTCTTCCTCATAGGTTCGGAAATATGCCAGACAATGCTAAGACTGAGCAAGAAGATGATAAGGTTTCTACAGAAATATTTAAGGGAAAGAGAATCCTTCTTGCTGAAGACAACGAGCTTAATGCTGAGATAGCTAAGGCTGTTTTGCAGGATGTTGGTTTTATAGTAGAGCATGCAGCTGATGGCGTTATCTGTGTTGATATGTATAAGAATGCAGAGCCTGGCTACTACGATATGATTCTTATGGATATTCAGATGCCTAATATGAATGGCTACAAAGCTACTCATTATATAAGAAGTATGGAAGATAAGGTTAAGGCTAACATTCCGATTATTGCCATGACTGCCAATGCATTTAAGGAAGATGTAGAGAATGTTATCAATGCCGGCATGAACGGACATATAGCAAAACCGCTTGAAAGAGATAAGATGTTTAGGACTTTAGCAGATGCGCTGAAGTAAACTGGCGTATAAAGGGGTACAGGATATGAGTATTGATGAGGAACTGATTAGCAGACACACAATACTTATAGTGGACGATGGGGACATAAACAGAGATATGCTGTCAGATATTCTATCTGATGAGTATAATATTCTTGAAGCCAGTAATGGAATTCAGTGTCTCCAGATACTTGCCAAGGAACGTAGCAGAATAAGTGCTGTGTTACTTGATATTAACATGCCAGAAATGGGTGGTTTCGAAGTCCTGGAATATATGAAGAAGGAAGACTGGATAGAAGATATTCCAGTTATTATGATATCTGCAGAGAATGATATCTACTTCATAAAGAGGGCTTATAATTTAGGAGCCAGCGATTATATTAATAGGCCATTTGATGCTGACTTAGTAAAGAAGCGAGTACGCAATACTATTATGCTTTATGCTAAGCAAAGGACACTGCAGAGGCTTGTAGCAAAAGAAATCCTTGCTAATGTAAAGACTAATAGTCTTATGGTATCAGTGCTTGCTCATATAGTTGAGTTTCGAAACAGGGAAAGCAGCGATCACATCTCACATGTTAAGTCCCTAACCTATATGCTGCTTAAAGCTCTTGAAAGAAGAGACCCTTCTTACAGATTAACTCCAGAGGATGAATATATAATTTCTACTGCATCTGCCCTTCATGATATAGGCAAGATTGCAATTGATGATGAGATATTAAATAAACCTGGCAAATTAACAAGCGATGAATACGATGCAATGAAGGAACACGCTATGCAGGGATATACTATCCTTGAAAATGTTCCAGATATAAAGAATGAAGAGCTAATAAGAATTGCAAAAGAAATATGTCGATGGCACCATGAGCGTTATGATGGTGGCGGATATCCTGATGGATTAAGAGGAGAGGAGATACCTATCTCAGCCCAGATTGTGTCTATAGCCGATGTTTATGATGCTTTAACCAGTGAGAGATGCTATAAGAAAGCATTTGATCATGAAACAGCAATGAAGATGATACTTGATGGTGAATGTGGAACTTTTAATCCTAAGTTACTACGCTGTCTACAGGATATTGAGTACATACTTCAGGATAGGGATCGACTTCGTAAAACGGCAGAGGCTGGTCTTACTGAGATAGCCGAGAGGTTAATCGATAGTGCAGGCAGGGACCTGTACTCTAGGAGGTAATTATGAATATTAAGGGATGTTATGAAGCATTTGGCGGTGATTATGATGATGTACTTGCCAGGCTTTCAAAAGAAGAGAGAGTAGAGAAATATATTCTTAGGTTTCTTGATGATCAAAGTTTTGTACAGCTTAAGGCGGCTTTAGCTGAAGGGAATACAGAACTGGCATTTCGAGCTGCTCATACCCTAAAGGGGGTGGCCCAGAATCTGTCATTGACGCCAATATATGAAATGGATTTTGAACTAACAGAGACTTTAAGAAATTACAATAGCGTAGATATGGATCTGGCTAAGGCCCAGTTTGAAAAGACGCAGGAAGCTTATAATAAGGTCATAGAAGCTATTAAAGCATATAAAGAAAGTTAAATTAATCTCGGCTTTGCAATAAAAGCCGAGATTTTTTCATTTAGAATAGGTAGAGGGTAGGGCAGTCGCCAAATGAGCGTAAACGCTCGCTTGGCTCCTGACTTTATGGTACTACAATCGCTAGCGATTGTTGTCATTCGCACTCGTCAAGGCCATATAAATATGACTTTGACTCGTTGCTTTATGGTATAATAAAATTTATGAAAATTATTTTACTTTCAGGTGGTTCGGGAAAGAGACTATGGCCTCTTTCTAACGACGTAAGATCAAAACAGTTTATTAAAATATTCAAGACAGAGGATGGCTACGAATCTATGGCCCAGAGGGTGTACAGACAGATTCGAAGCGCTTGTCAGGATATATCAGTAACTGTGGCAACTTCTAAGCCACAGGTTTCAACTATTATAAATCAGCTTGGTGATAAGGTAGATATATGTGTAGAGCCAGCAAGAAGGGATACTTTCCCTGCTATAACACTGGCTTGCCAGTACCTTAAGGATGTGGAATCTGTCTCTGGGGATGAGACTATTTTAGTATGCCCAGTAGATAGCTATGTTGAAGATGATTTCTTCAGCAGTATCATCAAAGCGGCTGAGGAAGAAGATTCAGTACCTGATAAGGGAATACTTCTTCTTGGTGTAGAGCCAACATATCCAAGCTCAAAATATGGTTATATTATTCCAGAAGGTGGAAAGCATGAATCTGAATCAGTAGGAAATGTCTGCAAGGGATATTCAAGAGCTATCTCTTATGTAGAGAAGCCTAGCGAAGAAGATGCAGCTTTACTTATTGGTAAGGGAGCCCTTTGGAGTTCAGGTATCTTTGCATTTAAGTTAGATTATATGCTTGAACGAGCTCACGAGCTTATTGATTATAAGGATTATGATGACTTATACAGCAGATATGGTGAACTTCGTAAGATTAGTTTTGACTATGCTGTTATTGAGAATGAAACAAGTCTTAGAGTAGTTAGATATAAGGGACCATGGACTGACCTTGGAACATGGAATACCATGTCAGATGCCATGGAAGCACCAGTTATTGGTAAGGCAATTATCTCTGATTCCTGTCAGAATGTTCATGTGCTTAATGACATGGATGTGCCAGTGCTTTGTATGGGACTTAAGGATGTTATCATTACTACCAGCCCAGAAGGTATCTTAGTATCTGACAAAGAGCAGTCTAGTAAAATAAAACCTTATGTAGATAGAATCAGGCAGCAGGTTCGTTTCGCTCAGAAGAGCTGGGGCGAATTCCGTGTTCTTGATGTATCTGATGAAGGACTTACAATTAAAGTTACACTTAAACCAGGTCACAGAATGAACTATCATAGTCACCAGTACCGTGACGAGGTTTGGACAGTTATATCAGGTTCAGGAAGAACCATAGTAGATGGTATGGAGCAGCCAATTACCCCAGGTGATGTTATCACTATGCAGGCAGGCTGCAAGCATACCGTCATCGCAGACACAGAGCTTACCCTTATTGAGGTACAGCTAGGCAAAAACATCAGCGTCAGCGACAAGAAAAAGTACGACCTAGAGTAGGAGTTTACCTTAATCTAAAAGGTACGCGTCCTGTTTGTAGCTGGATATACATAGCTATGCCTCGCTGGCTGGCCAAGATTATATTATGCTCGTAATTGCTAAGCGTTCCGACGAACTAGTCCACGTCTATCTAAGACGCTCAGGAAAGCCTTCGCGCCTAAGATATCCGGGACGGATTTCGTCTCCACAGCAATTAATGTCGCAGAATATAATCTTAGCCAACCACCAAGGCGACAATCTATATTAATCTACAAACAGTACTCTACTTTATGAATAAAATATTGAACCTAGTTTTCGTAGGTAAGCAAGCAAAGGCAGCATGGATAGATTTGCGACATTTAATTGCGGCGGAGCTGAAATCCGTCCCGATTTAGTTGGCGCGAAGCCATTGCTGAGCGTCTTACTAAATCGTGGACTAGTTCTGCGGAGCGTTTCGCAATTAGGAGCAAATATATTTATGCTGCCTGTGTTTGCGTATCCGAAGAGAACATGAAAGGAATATGTAATCCGTGGAAAAAGAAAATAGCGTAAAATATACATATCCTTTTATGCTTAAGCCTACAGGGAAGGATTATCTCTGGGGCGGAACCAGATTAAATGATGATTATGGCAAGGGTATAGATATGACTCCACTGGCAGAGAGCTGGGAGTGTTCCACACATCCTGATGGCCCAAGTTATGCTGCATCAGGTATGCATGAAGGCAAGAGCCTTGCTGAAATACTAAAGAAGTATCCTGAGTATCTGGGAACTCACCCTAGAACTAAGGACCAGCTTCCTATACTTATGAAGCTTATTGATGCTAAAGACGATCTTTCTGTTCAGGTTCATCCTACCGATGAATATGCTGATAAGTATGAGAATGGTCAGCTTGGTAAAACTGAGATGTGGTATATCATCGATGCTGAGCCAGGAGCAGAACTTATATATGGTCTTTCTCATAAGGTAGATAAAGAAAGCTTCAGAAAGGCTATGGAGGAAAATCTGGCAGCAGCAACTGATGCTGAAAAAGGTGGAGCTGCAGCAGGAACCAAGTTTGTTAATAAGTATTTTCAGAGAGTACCAGTAAATAAAGGTGATGTATTCTATATTGAAGCGGGTACCATCCATGCTATAGGTAAGGGAATTCTTCTTGCAGAGGTTCAGGAAAGTTCTAACCTAACCTATAGATTATATGACTATAACAGAAAAGATAAGAATGGTTCACTTCGTGAACTACATATAGATAAGGCTCTTGATGTATCTAACTTAGATGCAGATGATACACCTTTGCAGCCTATGAGAGTTCTTCGCTATAAGCCAGGCTGTGCCCGTGAGATGCTTTGTAGATGTAAGTACTTTGAAGTTTATCGTATGCTAATTAATACACCAGCCATGGAAACTAAACCGGGCTTTGTATCTTATAGCTCAGATGAAACTTCATTTAGAGTACTTATGTGTACAGATGGAAGTGGTAAGATTTCATGGGAAGAAGAAACAGGAGAAGCAGTTTCTATGTCATACAAGGCTGGTGATACTATATTTATTCCTGCCTCAAGCGTGGAACTTATGCTTCAGGGTAAAGCAGAGTTTATGGATGTAAGGTGCTAAATATGTCGGCAAACATATATTGGAATTATAAAAAATTACAATGGAAAGTTCGTAAGTTTCTAGATATTCATTGTCATATACCTTGCCGTGTAAAGAAGTATAATGGCAAGACAATACTTACTAAAGAGGATACCAATAAGAAGCTTGCAGAACTGGTAGATTCTGATAAGCCATTTTGCGTGGCAAGAATAGGTGGTTCTGAACTTAGAGCTATTGTTGAGTGCCAAAAAGAAAGTCACAACGAAGAGCGTAAGAAGTATATGCATAACCTTCTTTACTGCCTGTCAGGTTTCTGTGACCCATATGAAAGAATAGATGATTTTTCCAGACTTATGGAATCTTCCATGGCAGACGTAGATATGATGTGCGTTTGGTTTAACCAGATGGAAGATGTAATCATAAAGAAGTACTGTAAGAAAGATGTGGAGCTTGGTGTGCTTGAAGGTATCGAGCCTTGGTACAATAAAAGTAATCCATGGTCTAGTCATCTAAAAGGTAAGAAGGTGCTTGTTATCCATCCATTTAAGGATAGCATCTTAGCCCAATATAAGAAACGTGACCAGCTTTTCCCTGGCACAGATATCTTACCTGAATTTGAACTTAGCGTTTTTAAGGCTGTTCAGTCACTTCTTGGTGAGAAGAATGAGCATGGAGATGACTGGTTTGATCTTCTTGATTACATGACTAATGAAGCACTTAAAATAGACTTTGATATAGCACTCATTGCCTGTGGAGCTTATGGTCTTCCACTAGCAGTACGCCTTAAGGGTGCAGGTAAACAGTCTATTCACATGGGCGGCGCCCTTCAGCTTCTATTTGGTGTAAGGGGCAAGCGCTGGGATAACTTTGATTTATTAAAAGAGTTCTATTCAGATGCCTGGGCCTATCCACTTGATAGTGAGAAGCTTGGAAATGATAATAGTAAACATATTGAGAATGCCTGCTACTGGTAGGCTGATTCAAAGCTAGTTATGAGTAAAGAAACAGTAAACAATTCAAAAGAAGATAAAGGACAAACTAATATAAAGAAAACTGGGGCATGGTATAGCCCAGTGCTTATGGCGCTTCCAATTATGTGCCTCTTTGTAGTTGGTCCACTTGAAATTTATAGTTCAAACTCAGAAGACTTCTTATTCTCATTAAAGGACTTCTTTCCACAGCTTGTAGGTATAGGACTGCTTATATGGCTTGTGGCTTCAGTTATTCTTTTATTTTTGCCAAAGAAAGTTAGAAGTATATGTAATATGCTTCTTTTCTATATTGGTCTTATGTTCTACGTTCAGAACAACTTTCTCAATGTAAAACTTTCGGAAAATGATGGCGCACCTATGCGCTGGGACCAGCTTAAAGCTGTTACTACAAGAAATACTATTATATGGGCTATAGCATTTGTCATAGTTATAGTGGGCTTTATCTTGCTAAAAGATAAGTTCCAAAAGATAGCAGCAGGATTATCTGCCTGTATCTGTCTAATCCTATTTGCTTCTGTGGTTACTATGCTTATTACTGCCATCCAGATTGATAGAGAAAAAGGTGGACAGGCATATACCTTAAACGGGGCTGATCAGTTTAAGGTTTCTAAGAATGATAATGTAATCTTCTTTGTAGTAGATTCTTATGGAAGTGCCCAGCTTGATTACGGTCTTGAGAATGACCCAGATCTTCTTAATCCACTTCATGATTTTACTTACTATGACAATACAGACTCACATTACTATGGTACCCAGCCTTCTATGACTAATATGCTTACCTGTATAGGTCCTATGGATGACTATGATTCATTTGAAACATCTCAGGAATACTTAAACAAAGCCTGGACTAATAGTAATACGGTAGACCTTTATAAGAAGATACATGAAAATGGATATAAGCTTAACTTATATTCTGGTGGCGGTCAGGCAGTATATGGTAGAGAAGCCAACCTCTACGGCAAGGTAGACAATATGGTTCCTACAAGAAGAACTATACAGGAAAAGCTTGTTATGATTCGTGTTGAGAAGATGAGCATATACAAGTTTATGCCATATGCAGTTAAGCCAAGATTCGAGGTTCCAAACTATCTCTTTGGATTTGTATGTACATACGATGTGCCTGCTGAAGAAAGTGGAAATACACTTTTTATGTCAGCTATGCAGGAGAAGGGCCTGGATTTTGTAGATGAGGATACAGATGGTGGACTTATTATAGTTCAGCATATAGATGGTACCCATCTTCCAACCCAGCTTGGAGCGGATGGTACTTATGTTGATGAGTCAGATCTAGTAACAACCCAGCAGGGTCTTATTTATATAATTAATGACTACCTCCAGCGTATGAAAGATCTTGGAGTTTATGATGATGCCACAATTATAATTACCGCAGATCACGCAAGGTGGGCAGCATTTACTCAGGATATGAATGACCCTGGAGACGATCCACAGCCTATACTCTTTATAAAGAAAGCTGGGGAGACTCATGATAAGTATCAGGTTAATCATACTCCAATTTATAATGATGATATTATGCCTACCATACTTGATACAATAGGCCTGGAAAAAGATCAGTATAGCAAGTATGGATTATCTATATTTGATATTGATGGAAGTAATGGAGAGGCTTTAAAAGAACGTGAAAGAACATTTTATATGAAGGTTTCGGACTCATCGCTTCCTAAGGTCCCAGGTTCTTCAGTTAATGGCTGGTACGGATATACCTACACCGGAGACAGAGAGGACCTGTTAGAAAAGAT
Organism: Lachnospiraceae bacterium NC2008; assembly: GCA_000687675.1. Lineage (GTDB taxonomy): Bacteria > Bacillota > Clostridia > Lachnospirales > Lachnospiraceae > NK4A136. Next base: position 118,696 of record JHWS01000003.1, read on the forward strand.
AAGCCAGGGTCCAGATGTGGTACTTAAGTATAAGTAGGTTGGATGTATTATGAATGAGTTAATTACAGTAATTTTACCTATATATAAAGTTGAAAAATATCTTAGAGCCTGCGTAGATAGTGTACTTGCACAGACCTATTCTAATCTGGAGGTTATCCTGGTGGACGATGGTTCTCCAGATGGTTGCCCAGCTATTGTAGATGACTATGCTGCAAAGGATTCCAGGGTTATCCCTATTCATCAGACCAATGCCGGCCTGTCTGAAGCTCGCAATGCCGGCCTTAGAATAGCAAAAGGTCAGTGGATTGTTATGGTAGATTCTGATGATGTTATTGATACTACCATGATTGAGAAACTTTATAAGGCAGCAGTCTCTAATGGTTGCAAGATGTCTTGGTGCCTTATTAAAGAGATAGAAGAAGATGCCATGCTTGATGGTAAAGCTATGGATAATAAATCTGAGAATAAAGAAGATAGCAAGATAGATGTTATCTCTAATTCAGAAGCGGAAGGCTATCTTTATACCATGGGCGGAAACCAGCAGTGTTTAGTTGCCTGGAATAAGCTTTACCATAAAGACTGCTTTATAGAAGATGGTCAGCCAATCTATTATCCTATTGGTAAGATTTTTGAAGACGGCTATACTTCATACCGCTGTATATATGCTGCAGGAAAGATAGCAGTACTTAATGAGTATCTGTATTATTACCGCCAGCGTGCCGGCAGCATTATGAAGGTCAATGCATACGTAAAATACGAACCAGCGCTTGAAGCCGGGGACCTTCGTATGGACTTTTATAAGAAGCATAATGAGCAGAGCCTGTATATAAGCGAGCTTAATATGCAGATGCGTTCTATCATTAATTTTTATAGTAAAATCAAAGACAAAGCTAGTCGAAATGACTTAAAGAAACGTTTTAAAGATTGTTATAATAACCGCTTCATTAAAGAACATTGGCCACTGGGTAAACGGGTTCGCATGAAGTCATTTATCATTGGATATCCATGTTATAAACTAATTAGTAAATTTGAAGGTTTATATAATAAAGCAAAAAAATAACCGCTTAGCGGTTATTTTTTTATTGCCACAGCTGTATCTTGGAAGTAGGTTACATCATAGCCTTGGATTATAAACTGGTCCGTCTCTTCTTTTTCTATAATATAGATATTATCTGGATTAAGTGTGTAGAGAGGTTCTGGCTGTTCTTCCTCATCTTCTATTTCTATGTGTTCATTCCTATAATCTTCCCATATGTATGGTCCAAAAGAGGCTGTATTTAAGTACTTATCTGGATAGTTTTGCCATGTGACAGTATCTATAAAATCATATGGTGATGAAGCAGTATAGAAAAGTATGTTAGCATGACGAAGTCCTGGTGTAACACTTATATGTGACTGACCATCTTTTTCCTGATATAGATTTAAAGCGTAGTCCAATGCCTTATCAGCCCCTCGCATTTGACAAGGACCAATTCGTTTCTGGAAATCTCCAAAGTAGCTTCTTGAAAAGAAGATAAATGATACAAGGTAAGCAATTATAAGCAGGCTTCCTAAATTAATGATTCCTGCTTTATCTTTTTCTTTTTTAAAACAAACCTTACTAAATATATATATTCCGATTCCTATATAAATCACCATAGTAATAATCAGGTAGTTAATCTGGATAATATCAATTCCCTGAACCATGGCAATACAGGAAGCTATTACAGAGTATCCAAGAAGCATAAATGCAAAAGAAAACTTATCCTTCTTAAAATCTACTACTACCTGTCTGCAAGCCCCAAAGACACCTACCATCATTACAGGAAGTGAGAATATATAGAAGAGACCGTATGGCTGGTAAGCATTCCACATACGGAAGCCGTCAACATCTGTACCTTTAATAAGAATATAAGCCAGGCTATGGATTCGGCTATGAAGGTTAGCACCAAGCTCATCATTTCTAAATACCACCATCTTAGGAACTGAAATAAATGAACGAATCTCCGGAATATACCCCATATTTACAAGCAAAAACAGTAATAATGGCAAAGCAAATAATGCAAGAATAAGGATTGCTCCGATTATATAGCCAATTTTATGCTTTCTTCCTATGGCATTTTTTGAAGTAGCATTTTCTGAATTATTATCTGATGTTTTCTTGGCTGATACTATGTTGAAAATAATGTAATAAATAAGCCAGAAAGATAGTATTGCTGCTACAGGAACCCAGTCTGCTGCGTAGCAATAAAGAGAAAGACCAAACATGAGAGCAGATAGAAGCAGGTTATAGTCCCCTTTTTTACCTGTCTCCAGCATACCTATGTGAATCATATAGTACTTAATAAGGAAGTATGATCCAAAGGTAATAAATGCCACACACATATTACTCTCAAGGCCCCAGCGTGAAAGCATAAAATGCCATGGACACACTGCCATGAAAAATGCTGTATATGCTGCAAGGCGTTTGTTAACAGTCATTTTCAAGATTTTATAAACTGTGAGGATTGCCAGTGACTGGAGAATAGCCTGTGGAAGCCTAATTGCCCACACGCTGTTACCCAGAACCGCAACAAAAGGTATCATCAAATATGAAGCAAGTACATTCATACCCGATCCCCAGGAAATAAAATATACAGGGTTGTGATATCCCCAGCTATCTACTCCATAGTTATAAAGAGAGTATGCTTCATATCCAGCGTAGGCTTCGTCTACATGAAGGCCACCGTTAATTGTTCCTAGGAATATAAACCTCATCCCTACTGCGATTAAGGCTCCCAATATAAGAATGTTTTCTAATGATTTAAAAGTATTTTTTTTCGCGCTCATGGTACTATTATAACAACAATCAAGTCCACATTAAAATTAAATAATGTAGAAGTTTTCATATTGATGCTTAACGCCGTTAATTTATCATATTTGACAACTTAACGACCGTTATATATCCTATGAATTGGAATAAGGAACTCCTTAGGGCAGAAGAGGAGAATAATATGATTTGTAGAAGTTGTGGAACCAGAAATCCTAATAAAGCAATAGTATGCTCTGGATGCGGGGAAATCTTTAATACCGATAATGGTTATGTTGGTTATGAGAATATGGATATGCCTATGAAGTGGTATAAGTTCCTTGCTTACTTTTCTTGTTGGTTTAATGCCTTATATGGTTTTTCTCAGGCTTATTCCATGAGTCAAAATAGAATATTTAGAGGTGCAGGTGATTTAGGAGCCATACTTTTTGCTTATGAACCAGGACTAAAATCTTTTAGTATATTTATTTTTGTTCTATCAGGAATACTATGTCTTGTATCGGGATACACTTTACTTAAGTATATGAAGATAGCCCCAATTGCAGTTTTGGCAAATTACATCATTAATCTTATTTGGTCCATAGTAATAATTATTGCTGTACCAACTGTAATAAATCTTGATACTTTATATGGAATAAATGATTCTCAAAGTACATATTTCTTTACATCAATTTTTTTAATAGGTTTGAACGTTGCTCTAACAGTTTTTAATGCAATATATTTTAACAAGAGAAAACATTACTTTACAAATTAATAATAGAATAGCTAAGGTCCCTGATTTAATCAGGGACCTTTTTTCTTTTAGAAAAAATGGAATACAAGCTTCCTGCTAAGGGACATATCTCTTGAAAAAGCTACCTCATATTGTTATACTTTCATAGGATAAAGTAGAGTATGCAGTAGGCCTTGCCGGATGCATTTCTATATAGGAACAAAATGCGTGGAAAGTCCACGTAGTATTATATATGGAGGAAATAAACATGGTTTCATGGAACAACATGGACTCTTTAAAGAGTTTTGATGAACTTAAGAAGACTACTCCCGTAGATCTTGCTAAGGTTATGACTGGTGAGAACGGAGCAGAGAGAGTTAAGAAGTACAGCGTGCCTATGGCAGAAGGTATGGCATATAACTATGGTGCTAAGGCTGTAGATGATACTATACTTGATAAGCTTGCAGCATTTGCAGATGAGGCGCAGCTTGTTGATAAATTCGAAGAACTTTATAATGGCGAAGTTATTAACACAGGTGAGAAGAGACTTGTTCTTCACCAGCTTTGCCGTGGACAGCTTGGCAATGATGTAGTAGCTGATGGCGTAAACAAGAGAGCTTTCTATACAGAGCAGCAGGCTAAGATTGCAGACTTCGTTAAGAAGGTACATGCAGGTGAAATCGTTAACGAAAAGGGCGAGAAGTTCACAACTGCAGTTCAGATTGGTATCGGTGGTTCTGACCTTGGTCCTCGTGCTATCTATATCGCACTTGAGAACTGGGCTAAGAAGACAGGTAACTTCAAGATGGAAGCTAAGTTCATCTCTAACGTAGACCCTGATGATGCAGCAGCAGTTCTTAATTCTGTTGATGTTGCTCACTCAATCTTCGTACTTGTTTCTAAGTCAGGTACAACACTTGAGACACTTACAAATGAGTCATTTGTAAAGGATGCACTTAAGAAGGCTGGTCTTGATGCTTCTAAGCACATGATTGCAGTTACATCAGAGACATCACCTCTTGCAAAGAGCAGTGATTATCTTGCAGCATTCTTCATGGATGATTATATCGGTGGTCGTTTCTCTTCTTCATCTGCAGTAGGTGGAGCTATCCTTTCACTTGCATTTGGTCCAGATGTATTTGCTGATTTCCTTGCAGGTGCAGCAGCAGAAGATAAACTTGCTACAAATAAAGATCTTAAGAAGAACCCAGCACTTCTTGATGCACTTATTGGTGTATATGAAAGAAATGTACTTGGTATGGGTACAACAGCAGTTCTTCCATATTCTCAGGCACTTTCAAGATTCCCAGCACACCTTCAGCAGGTTGATATGGAATCTAACGGTAAGAGCGTTAACAGATTTGGTGAGCCAATCAGCTATCCAACAGGTCCTGTAATCTACGGTGAGCCAGGTACTAACGGACAGCATTCATTCTATCAGCTCCTTCACCAGGGAACAGATATCATCCCTCTTCAGTTCATCGGTTTCAAGAACAGCCAGATTGGTACAGATGTTGATATCCAGGGTTCTACAAGCCAGCAGAAGCTTTGCGCTAACGTTGCAGCTCAGATCGTAGCATTTGCTTGTGGTAAGGATGATGAGAACAAGAATAAGAAGTTCGAAGGTGGTCGTCCATCAAGTATTATCGTTGGTGATCAGCTTACACCTAAGACAATGGGTGCACTTCTTTCACACTTTGAGAACAAGGTTATGTTCCAGGGCTTTGCATGGAACATCAACAGCTTCGACCAGGAAGGTGTTCAGCTTGGTAAGGTACTTGCTAAGAAGGTACTTGCTCATGACACAGACGGAGCTCTTAAAGTATACTCAGATATGCTCAATATCTAATTCGTAGTAAACTACAAGGCTGTGGTGCTAAAGTGCCACAGCCTTTTTTACTTTATAGGAAAGTTCTTCGAACTTTCAGGCACATGCTGTATACGCCCAGTGTGGATGCGGCTCGCGCTTTTAAATAACTTTGTGCTATATTATAGTAGTAAGTAAATTAAAGAGGTGACCAGCTTTATGAATATAGTTTTGCTTGAAAGAAGTACACTTGGAATGGATGTAAGTTTGGACTGCTTTGCAGACTTTGGTAATTTAACATCTTACGATACAACAAGACCAGACCAGATAGAGGAAAGAATAAAGGACGCTGATATCGTTATGATAAATAAGAGTCCTATGAATGAATCTACTCTTAAGAATGCAAAGAACCTTAAATACATAGGCGAGTTTGCAACAGGCTACGACAATGTGGATATAGAGTATTGTAAATCAAGAGGAATAAGGGTAACCAATGTTAGCGGCTATTCTACAGATGCTGTAGCTCAGCATACATTTGCTATGGCACTTTATGTTATGGAGCACCTTCGTCACTACGATGACTATGTAAAATCAGGAGATTATATTAAGTCTGATAACTTCTCTTATTTTGGAAAAACATTTAACGAGCTTGCTGGTAAGAGATGGGGCATTATGGGCCTAGGCAATATAGGACGTAAGGTTGCAGGTATTGCAAAGGCATTTGGCTGTGAAGTAGTATACTACTCTTCAACAGGAAGCCATGAGGATAAAGAATATGAGAGAGTTTCCTTAGATGAGCTTCTTGAGACATCAGATGTGCTTAGTATTCACTGTCCGTTAACAGAAAAGACAAGATACATAATTAATAAGGATACTCTGGCTAAGATGAAAAAGTCAGCCATACTTATCAATGCCGGCAGAGGGCCAATAGTAAATAACAGTGATCTTTACGATGCTCTGGTTAACAATGTTATTGCAGGTGCAGGGCTTGATGTCCTCGATGGTGAGCCTATGAAGGCGGATAACCCGCTTAAGGATTTTAAGGATTCTGACAGACTTATTATTACACCTCATATGGCCTGGGCCAGCGTTGAGGCTAGAAATCGCTGTGTTCAATCAGCTTATGACAATGTTAAAGCCTTCCTAAATAAGGAAGAAAGAAATGTAATAGTATAAACTTTATGAAGAGCCCACTAGAACACTACGACAGAAGAAAAACCAAATATCATGGTTTTGTAAGAGCATTTACAGTGCTCCTTACTTTTTTATTGCAAGTAGTGTTTATTGTAATTCTCACAGCGGCTCTTCAAAGACAATTTTTCCCTTTATATCTTGCTCTTGAATTATTCTCAATTATATCGGTTTACGGTCTTGTAGATGATGAAAGAAGAAGTAAGCAGTTCTGGATTATCGTCCTGCTTCTTATGCCGGGATTCGGCTTTATCCTTTATTATCTATGGGGCAGCAATCATACCAACTCCCGTCTCCAAAAGAAAATGCGCATCGCTGAGGCAACTATGAAAGCCTACAGCAATGAAGGGGACAGGATTATTCAGGAGTTTTCACTTGTTCATCCCAATAAGGTTCAGATTTCGCGTTATCTAAAAAGAGAGGGTTTTCCTATATATAAGAATACTTCTATAAAGTATTACAGTATGGGTGCTGATATGGAAGAAGACTTTTATCAGGACCTAAGATCAGCAAAGAAATTTATCTTTCTTGATTACTTTATTATTTATAAGGGCTATTGGTGGGATAGAATCTTATCAATACTTGAAGAAAAGGCTGAGCAGGGTGTTGAAGTTCGTATTCTAGTTGATGACTTTGGAAGCATCTTCCTTAACGTTGCAGAACTTAGAGAAAGGATCAATGCCAGATTATCCAGAAAGAATCTTAAGAAAGATAGTATTAAGATATGCAAGTTTGCTCCAGTAAATAAGCGAATTATAAACCTGGCATTTAACTACAGAGACCATCAGAAGATTACAGTTATAGATGGGAAGATAGCCTATACAGGTGGTGTTAATCTTGCAGATGAATATATAGGTAAAATTGAAAGATTTGGTGTCTGGAAAGATTCTGCCATAAGACTGCAGGGCGATGCTGTAGCAGCTATGACTGCAATATTCCTTGTAATGTGGCAGGTAGGAAATAATCAGGAAGAAGAAAATATAGAGGCTTATCTTGAGTGTAAAGAAAAAGACCATTTTGATGGATTTGTCCAGCCATTTGCCGGGGGACCTCACAGAAATCCTACCAATCCACCAGAAATTGTTTATAACTTCATGCTTAATAAGGCAAGAGATTATGTTTATATAACAACTCCTTATCTGGTTTTGGACCAGAAGCTTATTGATAATATTACCCAGGCTGCCAGAAGTGGTGTAGATGTTAGGGTAATAACTCCTCATATATATGATAAATGGTATGTTTATCAGGTTAATGTTGCCAACTATGGACCACTACTAAAAAGCGGCGTAAAGGTATACGAATATACTCCGGGATTTATGCATGCCAAGAACATAGTGGCAGATGATGAATGCGCAGTATGCGGTTCTATAAATATGGACTATAGAAGTCTCTTTATTCACTATGAGAATGGGGTATTCTTCAGTGAAAGTCAGGCTGTTTTAGATATGAAGGAGGACTTCCTTGAGACCCTTAAGGACTGTCATGAGATTACATATGAAGAGTGGAGTCATAGGTCTGCCTTCCATAAGGCTGTTCAATGGGTTTGCAGACTAACCGCACCTCTATTATAATATTAGTCAAACATTTTACTATGGAACGGGTTATATATTCTGTTCCGGAATGGAGAAACAATGATATCACAAGAATTCTTATCAATGATTAGTACACCATCAGTAATTCGTGCTCTCTCAGTATATGCTACTGAAAGAGGTAAGGAGATAGGCTATGAGAATGTCTTCGACTACAGTCTTGGCAACCCTTCAGTGCCTGTTCCAAAGGAACTTACTGATGCAATGATAGAACTCCTTACAACTAAGGACAGCGCTTATATTCACGGATATAGCCCTAACCCAGGTAATCCAATTGCCAGAGAAGAGACAGCTAAGTCCCTTAATAAGAGATTTGGTATGGACTATAAGATGGACCACATCTTTATGACAAGTGGTGCTGCAGGTGCCATTGCCCATGCTGTAAGATGTGTTACTTCACCAGGGGATGAGGTGCTGACATTTGCACCATACTTCCCAGAGTATAACCCATATATTAATAAGACTGGTGCAGTGCTTAAGGTTGTTCCTGCAGATACAACATCTTTCCAGATTAACTTTGATAAGTTCCAGGAGATGCTTAATCCTAAGGTTCAGGCTGTTCTTATTAATACACCTAATAACCCATCAGGTATTGTATATTCAACAAAGACTATAGAGACACTTGCTTCTATATTAAATGAGAAGCAGAAGGAATATGGACATGAGATATTCCTTATTTCTGATGAACCATATAGAGAGATTATCTTTGATGGAGTAGACGCTCCATATGTTTCAAAGTTCTATGATAATACACTTTCTTGTTATTCATACTCTAAGAGCTTATCTATTCCAGGTGAGCGTCTTGGTTACGTTGCTGTAAATCCTAAGGCTAAGGATGCAGATAAGATTGTTGCTATGTGCTGCCAAATTTCCCGTGGTACAGGACATAACTGCCCAGCATCCCTTATTCAGCTTGCTGTCGCAAAATGCATGGGACTTACAAGCGACCTTTCAGTATACGAAAGAAATATGAATATTCTTTATAAAGAGCTTACGAGTCTTGGATTTGAAGTAGTTAAGCCAGGTGGAACATTCTACATCTTCCCTAAGGCACTTGAAGATGATGCTATAGCATTTAGCGAGAAGGCAAAGAAGCATGACCTTATCCTTGTTCCAAGTAATTCATTTGGAGTAGATGGATACTTCAGAATGGCTTATTGTATCGATACAGAGAAGGTTGAAAGATCTCTTGAAGCTTTAAGAAAGTTTGTTAAGGAAGAATATTAATGCCATAGGGCATATGACCTGCCTAGCAGGGTTTTAAACTAGAGGATAATACTATGGAAAAGATTATAAAAGCGGGATTGATACTTGAAGGCGGCGGTATGAGAGGCCTATATACAGAGGGAATATTAGACTTCTTTATGGAGAAAGGGCTTAAATTTGACCATGTGTATGGTGTAAGCGCCGGGGCTATTCACCTTACAAGCTATATGTCAGGTCAGATGGGCCGTGAATACAGAATATCAACTAACTACCTAAAAGATAAGAAATACATGAGCTATGCTAATGTATTTAAAGGTGGTGACCTGTTTGATGCAGAATTTTGTTATCACACCATTCCGGATGAGCTTGATCCGTTTGATTACGAAGCATTTACCAGGTATCCGGGTGTAGGCTATGCAGTAGCAACAGATTTAGAGACGGGAAGGCCAGCCTACTTTAAGATTAGGGACGTTAGAAAGGATATTAAGGCTATTCAGGCCTCAGCGTCACTTCCTCTGGTATCAAATAACGTAATTATTAATGGAAAGCCTTATCTTGATGGAGGTATGGCAGATTCTATTCCTATAAGGCGTTCTATTCATGATGGAAACAAGAAGCACGTTGTTATCCTTACAAGACCATATGGTTATGAGAAGAAGCCAACATCAAACCTTGGACTTATAGCTATGAAGTATAAGAAGTATCCTGGGCTTGTTAAGGCTATGAAGTATAGGCATATAAGATACAACAATACTTTAAACTTCATCTATGAGCAGGAAAATAAGGACAATGTCTTCGTATTCAGACCAGATCCTTTAGTTAAAATAGAGCGAATAGAGAAGGATGTTAAAAAACTTCGAGTATTATACCTGCAGGGATATCATGATGCAGCTATAAATTATGAATTAATGATGGAATATCTTAATAAGTAGAGGATGAGGACCGGTTTTATGACAGGTCCTTTTATTATGCGCAAAGGCGTGCAATGTGTTTTCCAGCTATGCCGGACACGCCCCGCGCAGGCAGCAGGAGGTGTACTCCTGCTGGATTGTCTATACCCTGAAAACCTTGAATTTCCTTGACTTTTAGTATTCGTTATTATAATATGTAAAAGAATGGGTTAACTATACCCTATGGACGGTATTGAAGGGAGAAAGATGATGGCAACTACTGAGAAGAGTAAAGTAGGCATCAAGGATCTTGCAAAAGAGTTCTTTGCTACACCTGCTGAAGAAGTGCCAGAGGTTAAGAAGCCAGCTTCAAAGAAGGCTTCTAGAACAAAGAGGATACTTGATAACGATCCAGTGGATAATCCAGCTGGAGAAGACATCTTTAAAGCGATTAAAGATGCGGAAACAGAACTTAAAAAAGAAGCTAAGGCTAAGAAACAGGCTAAGCCTGTATCAGCAAAGGAATTAGCTATGAAGGCTAGAGCCTCTGCAAAGGAATTAGCTAAAAAAGCAAAAGAAACTTTATCAGAAGTTAAGGCTGAAGTTGAGACAAAGAAAGCGGCAAAGGCAGCTAGTAAGAAAGCTGAATCAGATAAAAAGGCTGAGACAGTTGCAAAGGCTCCAGCAAAGAAAGCTGAACCAGTAAAGGCAGCTAAGCCAGCAGCAAAGGCTCCAGCAAAGAAGGCAGAGCCAGTAAAGGCAGCTAAGCCAGCAGCAAAGGCTCCAGCAAAGAAGGCAGAGCCAGCAAAAGCAGCTAAGCCAGTAGCAAAAGCTCCAGCAAAGAAGGCAGAGCCAGCTAAGGCAGCTAAGCCAGCAGCAAAGGCTCCAGCAAAGAAGGCAGAGCCAGTAAAGGCAGCTAAGCCAGCAGCAAAGGCTCCAGCAAAGAAGGCAGAGCCAGCTAAGGTAGCTAAGCCAGCGGCAAAGGCTCCAGCTAAGAAGGCAGAGCCAGCAACAAAGGCACCTGCTAAGACTTCTGCAACAGATATAAAGAAGAAAGTAGTTCTTGAATATCAGAACGTTAAAGTAGAAGAATCAGTTATTATTTCCAAGGTTGAAAAGATTTGGACTAAGGAATTAAAGAATAAGGCTGATGATCTTAAGAGCCTTGAGATATATCTCAAGCCTGAAGATAAGAAAGCATACTACGTATTTAATAAGAAGATTAACGGTAGTATCGATTTATAAGTTTTTTATTGATGTCAGTGTGGAAGACATCATAAAAATATAAACATCAACACATAAAAGATTAAAAGGAGAAAAAGTATGTTTTGTAGTAATTGTGGAAAACAGATTCCAGACGGATCTGCATTTTGCCCAGAGTGTGGGGCAACACTTGGAGGAGCACAGGCAGCACCACAGGGAGCAGCTATGCAGAACTTCCAGCAGGGATTCAATAACTTCCAGAATGCAGTAAAGGGCGCTGACTACAGCGATGCATTCAACATGAACAGAACAGGTAACAAGATGAACTATGTAGGTTTTGGAGCAGCACTCCTTATGCTTATCTTCCTCTTCTTACCAGTAATACATCTTTCTGTTATGGGAATAATGAGTTTCAATTTCAACTTATTCCAGTTAGGAGCTTTTCCTATTATAACAGCAATTGTTCTTATACTTGTAGTTTGCGCAACAGCATTCTTCTCATTTATTAAGATGGATACACCTATTCTTATAGCTGGAATTGTTGCTGTGGCATTTATGTTCATTGTTTCAATAGTATTTATTTGTAAAGGTTATTCTATGAAGATTTCTTTTATGGGTGAATCTGAAGTACTTACTGCAAAAGAAGTTAGTGATGGAGGAAAATTAAGCATAACATTTAGTTTCATCATGCTTTGGATTTCTTCACTTGCAACAGCATTTGCAGGTATTTGCAGAAAGTTTATCCCAGCTCTTAGATAGTCATAATTTAGAAAATATCTATATTAAAGGTATATAGCCATCAAGCTATATACCTTTTTTATTTGCTTTAGCAGAAGGGGGATAGGTCTTGCTGCATATGAACGCATTAGGACAAGCCGTAATAAAACCAGCGTACCTTTCGTAAGAAAATGTTAATTCCACGCTTTATAAACTATACCCACTGTGGTCGTTTAATGAATCACCTAGCGTGGAATACATTTTCTAGAAAGGTATAGCGTGGTTTTATCGGCGAAGTACTACAGCGTTCATATGTAGTAAGCCTATCTCACCTTCTCATAACAAAAACCTACAAACATATTGACAACAAAAATCCAAGGTGCTAAATTATGTTTTAGAGATATTAGCACTCCAATTAGATGAGTGCTAACAAAAAAGAAAGGTAGTGGCCCGTGAAAAAAAGCGTAGACAACAATCAGCTTGATGAACGTAAGAAAAAAATATTGTGTGCCATTATCAGAAACTATCTTGATAGCGGCGAACCAGTAGGAAGTCGTACTATTTCAAAGTACACTGACCTAAACCTCTCATCAGCTACTATACGTAATGAGATGTCTGACCTTGAGGAGATGGGACTTATCATCCAGCCTCATACTTCTGCAGGACGTATTCCTACAGATAAGGCATATAGATTATATGTAGATGATTTGATGGTTGAGAAGGATAAGGAAATACAGGAACTTAAGGGACTTCTTCTTGAGACTGAAGGTAAGATGGATACCATGCTTAAGAATGTTGCCAAGGTTCTTGCTACTAATACAAACTACGCCACAGTAGTTTCTTCTCCACAGGTAAGAGGAAGCAAGTTAAAATTTATCCAGCTTTCAAGAATAGATGAAACACAGATACTTGCAGTTATTGTCAGCGAAGGCAATGTTATTAAGAACAACATGATTCGTATATCAGAGCCTATCGATGAAGAGACAATACTTAAGCTTAATATATTACTTAATACCCATCTTAATGGTTTGTCACTTGAGCAGATATCTCTTGGCATGATAGCAAACCTTAAGCAGCAGGCAGGTATCCACAGCGATATAGTTGGAGAGGTTCTTGATTCTCTTGCAGATGCATTTAAGGATGATGAAGATCTTCAGATATATACAAGTGGTGCAACAAACATACTAAAATATCCTGAACTTACAGATGCAGGTAAAGCTAGTGAACTTATAAGTACATTTGAAGAAAAGGAAATGTTCACAAAGCTTGTTAATGATAGCCTGGAGAACGAAACAGAGAACGGTATTCAGGTTTATATCGGTGAAGAGTCCAATGTATCAGCTATGAAGGATTGTAGTGTTGTTACAACAACTTATGATCTTGGAGATGGCATGAAGGGAAGCATAGCAATTATCGGTCCAAAGAGAATGGATTATGAAAAGGTTGTTGCTTCACTTAAGACTATGATGACGGAGCTTGATAAGGCCTACAAAAAAGGTCCAAAAGCTATTCCTGATAAAAAGAGTAATAAGAAAGGAAGTTAGATATAGATGAGTAAGGACAAGCATGTATCTTCTAAAGAAAAGGATTCAAAGAAAGACAAGGATCTTGAAAAGAAGGTAAATGAAGCTGAAGAAAAAGAAGTAGAAGCTAAGGCAGAAGAAACTAAAGAAGCTGCTCCAGAGGAAATTTCAGAAACTATAGAGGCTACTGAAGAAAATGCTGAAGCTAAAGCAGAAGATAATGCAGAAGATAAGGCTGAAGAAGAATCAGCTGGCAACGAAAAACTTAAAGCTAAAATCGACGAACTTAATGATAAATGCCTTCGTCAGATGGCTGAATTCGAAAACTTCAGAAAGCGTACTGATAAAGAAAAGGAAGCTATGTTTGAGACTGGTGCAAAATCAGTAATCGAAAAGATACTTCCAGTTATAGATAACTTTGAAAGAGGCTTCGATGCACTTACAGATGAAGATAAGGACAGTAAGTTTGCAGAAGGTATGAAGATGATATACAAACAGCTTATGGATGAGCTTGATAAGATTCAGGTTAAACCAATAGAGGCAGTTGGTAAGGAATTTGATCCTAATCTTCACAATGCAGTTATGCAGACAGAATCTGATGAGTATGAATCTGGTATAGTTGCTCAGGAACTTCAAAAAGGATACACATACAGAGACCAGGTTGTAAGACACAGTATGGTAGCTGTTGTGTCATAGAAATAATAACTAGTAAACATGCACCGCGGTAGTAACCGCCCTGCTTAAATAATAAACATGTACATAATGAACTTTCATATAGGAGGAAAAAGATTATGGGAAAGATAATCGGTATTGATTTAGGAACAACTAACTCATGCGTAGCAGTTATGGAAGGTGGAAAGCCAACTGTTATCGCTAATACAGAAGGCGCAAGAACAACTCCATCAGTTGTAGCATTTACAAAGACAGGTGAGAGACTTGTTGGTGAGCCAGCAAAGCGTCAGGCAGTTACTAACGCTGATAAGACAATCTCTTCTATTAAGAGAGATATGGGTACAGACCACGGTCGTACAATTGATGATAAGAAGTATTCACCACAGCAGATTTCAGCTATGATTCTTCAGAAACTTAAGGCTGATGCAGAAGCTTACCTTGGTGAGAAGGTTACAGAAGCTGTTATCACAGTTCCTGCATACTTCAACGACTCACAGCGTCAGGCAACAAAGGATGCTGGTAAGATTGCAGGTCTTGATGTAAAGCGTATCATCAACGAGCCTACAGCAGCAGCTCTTGCATATGGTCTTGATAATGAAAAAGAGCAGAAGATTCTTGTATATGACCTTGGTGGTGGTACATTCGATGTATCTGTAATTGAAATCGGTGAAGGCGTTATTGAAGTTCTTGCTACAAACGGTGATACACACCTTGGTGGTGATGACTTTGATAATAAGATTACACAGTGGATGATAGATGAATTTAAGAAGGCTGAAGGCGTAGATCTTTCTACAGATAAGATGGCTCTTCAGAGACTTAAAGAAGCAGCTGAGAAGGCTAAGAAAGAGCTTTCTGCTTCTACAACAACTAACATCAATCTTCCATTCATTACTGCAACAGCAGAAGGACCAAAGCATTTTGATATGACTCTTACAAGAGCTAAGTTCGATGAACTTACACATGACCTTGTTGAGAGAACAGCTATTCCAGTACAGAATGCATTAAAGGATGCGGGACTTACAGCATCTGAAATCTCTAAGGTACTTCTTGTTGGTGGTTCAACACGTGTACCTGCAGTACAGGAAAAGGTTAAAGCTCTTACAGGACACGAGCCAAACAAGTCACTTAACCCAGATGAATGCGTTGCTATCGGTGCTTCTATCCAGGGTGGTAAGCTTGCCGGTGATGAAGGTGCTGGTGAGATTCTTCTTCTTGATGTTACTCCACTTTCACTTTCAATCGAAACAATGGGTGGTATTGCTACAAAGCTTATTGAGAGAAATACAACAATTCCTACAAAGAAGAGTCAGGTTTTCTCTACAGCAGCTGATAACCAGACAGCAGTTGATATTAACGTAGTACAGGGTGAGCGTCAGTTCGCTAAAGATAATAAGTCACTTGGACAGTTCAGACTTGATGGTATCCCACCAGCAATGAGAGGTGTACCACAGATCGAAGTTACATTTGATATTGATGCTAACGGTATCGTTAACGTATCTGCTAAGGATCTTGGAACAGGTAAGGAACAGCATATCACAATCACAGCTGGTTCAAGCATGAGTGATGAAGAAATTGATAAGGCTGTTAAAGAAGCTGCAGAATATGAAGCACAGGATAAGAAGCGTAAGGAAGCTATCGATGCTAAGAATGAAGCAGAGTCTATGACATTCCAGGTTGAGAAGGCACTTGGCGAAGTTGGCGATAAGGTTGATGCAGCTGAGAAGTCTAAGGTAGAAGAAGAAGTTAAGAATGTAAAAGACCTTCTTGAAAAATATAAAGATCAGGATCTTTCAGAAGATCAGGTTGCTGAGATTAAGGCAGCTCAGGAGAAGATGATGACATCTGCTCAGGGCGTATTCACAAAGATGTATGAAGGAATGCAGGGACAGGCTGGTTCTCAGGGTGCAGGTCCTGATATGTCTGGTTTTGCAGGAGCTGGTTCAGCTGATGCAGGAGCATCTGCAGGAACTGGTGCAGCTGACGACATCATTGATGGAGATTTCAAGGAAATCTAAGACTTGCGACAATACAGAATGCATTTTATAGGGGGCGCTTATGGTGCCCCCATAATGTGCCTATATGGCATATAGATTATAAAAGGAATTATTAACAATGGCTGAAAAAAGAGATTACTATGAAGTCCTCGGCGTAGATAAAAATGCAGATGAGGCAGCTATAAAAAAAGCATATCGTGTTCTTGCCAAGAAATATCATCCTGATATGAATCCTGGTGATGAAGCAGCAGCTGAGAAATTCAAAGAGGCTTCAGAAGCATATGCTGTACTTAGTGACGCTGACAAGCGTAGACAGTACGATCAGTATGGCCATGCAGCATTTGACGGAGGAGCCGGCGGCGGTGGCTTTGGTGGCTTCGACTTTAGCGGTGCTGATTTTGGAGACATATTTGGCGATATATTTGGAGATTTATTCGGAGGCGGCAGACGTTCTGGTGGAAGAAGCAATGGCCCTATGAAGGGTGCAAACCTTCGTACCAGCGTAAGACTTACATTCGAAGAAGCAGTTAAGGGCTGTAAGAAAGAGATAGAACTTAATGTTAAGGAAGAGTGTAAGACATGTAAGGGTTCTGGTGCAGCTCCAGGGTCTACTCCAGAGAAATGTCCAAAGTGTGGTGGTAAAGGTCAGGTTATCTTTACTCAGCAGTCTTTCTTTGGTCAGGTTCGTAATGTTCAGACATGTCCAGAATGCGGTGGCTCTGGTAAGGTAATAAAGAATAAGTGCCCTGATTGTCGTGGTACAGGATATACATCAATTAGAAAACGCTATGAGGTTGAATTCCCAGCTGGTGTTGATAATGGCCAGTGCAAGCGTATGACAGGACTTGGTGAGCCAGGACAGAATGGCGGTCCAAGAGGAGATGTTCTTGTTGAGGCAGTTGTATCAGATCATCCAACATTCCAGAGACAGGATATGGATATCTTCTCAACAGTTCCTATGTCATATGCAGTAGCAGCTCTTGGTGGAGATATTATAATCGATACAATTGATGGACCTGTTGTTTATGGAGTTAAGGCAGGCACACCTACTGATACTAGAATAAGACTTAGAGGAAAGGGTGTACCTTCACTTAGAAATAAAGATATCCGTGGTGATCACTATGTAACTCTTGTGGTTCAGGTTCCAACAAAACTTAATTCTGAAGCAAAAGATCTTCTTAAGAAGTTTGATGAGATAACAATTGATTCACTTCATGCAGCAGAGAGATTTGCTGACAGTAAGAATGGTGATGAAGCACCTAAGAAGGGTCGAAAGAAGAAGTTATTTTAATATTTTATAAAGGGCAGGAAGTTATATTCCTGCCTTTTTTGTTATAATAACTTTATACATTTCCAGAAAAGAGAGAAGATATAGTGGCTACTTGGAATTCGAGAGGTCTTCGAGGTTCAGTCCTTGAGGAGATGATTAACAGGACCAATGAAAAATATAGGGATAACGGTATGGCGCTGATACAAAAGATACCAACACCTATTACTCCTATAAATATAGATAAAGAAACAAGGCATATTACCCTTGCTTACTTTGATCAGAAAAGTACAGTAGACTATATTGGTGCTGTTCAGGGTATACCAGTTTGCTTTGATGCTAAAGAAAGTAAGTCCCTTACATTTTCACTTCAAAATATTCATGAACATCAGGTTCAGTTTATGCTGGATTTTGAGAAGCAGGGTGGGGTGGCATTTTTCCTACTGCACTATACACAGGAAGATATAATGTATTATCTTAGAATAGATGAGTTAAAGGTCTTCTGGGACAGGGCAAAAGAAGGTGGAAGAAAGTCATTTACCTTTAAGGAACTGGATGAAAGATTTATTTTTCCAAAGCATAAAGGTTTATTGGTTCCGTATCTTGATATGATACAAAAGGATTTGGATATAAGAGAATAGGAGGAGCTTTTACAGCTCTTCTTTTTTTGAAAATATCTTTAATAATATAGAATAAAGGAGTATAATTATTTAACTAACATAAATTAACCGCATATTGAACAAGACTAGTTTTAACAATAAGTATTTATGCAGTAAATACTGCCTGTACATATAGGGGGGAAATTATGACAGACGATATTACTAAAATGGACTGGTCTGCTTTGGAATATATTTCAGGCGGAATAATAGTATACCAGGGAGCAGGTAAATCAAATATTTTATTTGTCAGCAGCAGGATGCTGAGTATCTTAGAATGCCCATCTGAAGAAGCATTTCGTGAAAAATACGGCAAAAATCTAGCAGATGCAACATATCCTGAAGATAGGGCCTATGTTGGAAATGTTATTAAAAAAAGCTTTCTCAATCAAACTTATACATATATAAGAATTGCATTTCGTATCTATACTTTCACAGGTAAAATCAAAACCATCGAAACCTTTATAACAAGGCGTGACGATATTTATGTCGTTGCAGCTGTTGATGATGCTCATACTTATGTGGCTACAGAGGATAGACAGCTTGCTTTCAGGCATTTTATCGAGGATGGTGAATCTAACGGGCTTTCATATATGGATCCTGAATATAAGGCTTATGCTGTGTGGAATCTGACTAAAAATCTTCCGTGCACAGTAGCTGAAGGATTATCCTATCTGACTTCAGACCAGCTTAGAACCTATACCTATGACGTTCATTGTAACTTTCTCATTTCATTATTAAAGAAGGATGAAAATAGGATGAAGGCCATGGGATATGGCAGAGAAAATCTGATTAAGATGTATAAAAATGGAGTATCAATAGCTCCTATCGAACTGTCATATCAGCTTAAAGGTGGCTGGATCAATGTTCGAACTGATTTTTATATGATGGAGGATCCTAATTCCGGCGACATCTTTTTAAAAATACAAAATCGAAATTTCATTAATCAAAATGCTTATGAGAAACTTTTCGAGAATTCAGTTAAAGAAATATATGATTCAGTTATTCTAATTGATATTGAGGCTGACAGTATATTATTTGTTGATAATAAAAAAGACAAAAGTATTAAAAAGAATCAATACGATCTAAATCAATCATTTGATTTTATCTGCCAAAAGATGGGAACTAGGGACATTAATTCAAAAGATGATTTAGTGAAATTTCTAAAGGAAAGAAGTTCAAGTACAGACAAATTCCGATGGGAATACGAAAATAATGGTAAATATTATGTGGTAACAGTTGCCCCAGCATTTTACAGGGATAATGTATATTCAGTCGGTATTAAGGATATAACCCAGCAGATTATTGAAAGAGCAGCTAGAGAAAAAGAGGACTATAGAAATAAAACTATTATGGCAGCCCTTGCCAGTGAGTATGTTTCTGTATTTGAAGTCGACCTTCCAGAACATCATATTAGCGTGCTAAAGATATATGAACAAAGCAAGGGGCTTCTTGATATTATTAACAAAGGAAATTATGAAAATGCTCGTGACGCAATGATGAAGTGGGGAGTTGTTCCAGAGGATATTCCGGAGTTTAAGGAAAAAACTGAAGTTGACTATATGAAGGCCAGACTTCAGAAAGAGGATAGCTACAGCTTCATCTATAAG
Source organism: Lachnospiraceae bacterium NC2008 (assembly GCA_000687675.1). Taxonomy (GTDB): domain Bacteria; phylum Bacillota; class Clostridia; order Lachnospirales; family Lachnospiraceae; genus NK4A136. The sequence continues at coordinate 138,521 of JHWS01000003.1, forward strand.
TCTCAAAATGAAAGATATGTAGAGTTAAAAATCGTTAGAGCTGACGAAGTAAAAGAAGGTGAGCCGAAGCACGTTATTATCGGTTATGCTGACCGTGATGCATCTCATAGAGAAAAGATGGCAAAGCAGGAAGAATTAATCCATGCCTTGGAGCAGGCTAAATCTGCCAATGCGGCCAAAACCAACTTCCTTTCTAATATGTCACATGATATAAGAACTCCTATGAATGCCATTATTGGATTTACAGATATTGCTCTTAAACATAATGATGATATTGAAACTATGAGAGATTATCTTAAGAAGATAAGCCTGGCTTCAGATCAGCTTTTGTCCCTTATTAATGACGTACTTGATATGTCTAAGATTGAATCTGGAAAGTGGGAGCTCCAGGAAGAGGCTGTTTCTATAGAGTCTTCTAAAGATAATTATGAAAGTATATTTACTTCTTCTGCTGGAAAGAAGGGGGTTAAGTTCACTGTTGAAACTATAAATATACAGCATAATACCGTTATATGCGACCGAAAGTGTATTGATAGAATCCTTATGAATATTATCTCTAACTCAATAAAGTTTACTGAAGAAGGGGGACATGTTTCCTTAACAATTAAGGAAGAAGATACTCATGAAGCAGGAACTATGCTTTATACCTTTACTATTAAAGATAATGGAATAGGTATGTCTGAGGAGTTTCTTAAAAAGATATTTAGTCCATTCGAGAGAGAAAGAACATCAACTGCATCTCATCAGCAAGGTACAGGACTTGGAATGGCTATAGTTAAGAATCTTGTAGAGAGAATCAATGGTCAGATCCATATTGAGAGTAAGCAAGGCGAGGGAACAACAACAACTGTTATTCTTCCGCTTAAGGTAGCTGATGAAGAATTGGTAAAAGAAAATGCATCTAAGCAGGGTGCTGAAGCTTTGCTGACGGGAGGTAATGCCTCTTCTGGAGCTATGACACTTGAAGGAAAAAGAATCCTTCTTGTGGATGATATGGATATTAACAGGGAAATCGCAACAGTTATTCTTAAGGAACAAAAGATAGTTGTAACTCCGGCTGAAGACGGACAGCAGGCAATAGAGATATTTAAAGATAATCCGGCTGGATTTGATGCAATACTTATGGATGTTCAGATGCCTGTTATGGATGGATATGATGCTACAAGGGAGATTAGAAAACTCGATATTCCTGAGGCAAAGACTGTACCTATTGTAGCTATGACGGCCAATGCATTTGCAGAGGACAGGGCAAGAGCTATTGAATCAGGTATGAATGATCATATATCAAAACCTATAGATGTGTCACAGCTGTTTAGGATACTTATGAAATATACACTATAAAAATGAGGGCGAAAAATATTTTTTCGCCCTCTGCTTGTTGTTATGTTTTCCTGGGACAACGTTAAAACACTATAATGTTGATATTTTAATATTGTATATTAACGATGGTTAAGCTATCATTTCAAACATAGGGAATATGAAAGCAATATAAATATTGCTGAAAGTAAATAGGGGCAATTCTATTTTTGAGGAGATATTTTATGAAAAAGAATTGTCGCTTAAATAACAAAGGTTTTTCTTTAGTAGAACTTATTATTGTTATAGCTATTATGGCTATACTTGTTGGTGTTGTAGCACCACAGCTTATTAAGTACATTGAAAAAACTAATGTATCTGCAGATGTGCAGCTATGTGATTCAGTGCATGAAGCGCTTGTTATAGCTATGTCGGACCCGGATGTATTTACGGATCCGGATGTAAATAATCAGGGATTATTAGATTTATTTTCAACACCAAATAAGGATTTAAAGTTAACTGCCCTTCCAACAAATTATCATGATACAGCCCTAGCCAATGCTGTTACCGAGATAGTTGGATTCAATCCTATAGCAACCAGTGAAAGTACTGTTCTTAAATCTACACCGGCAAAGCAAAGCGGTGAACTATGGATTAAAGTTGATGATACGGGAAATCAGTTTTATATATATATAAAGCACAGTGATAAGAGCGGATCGAAACAGGACTGTACAGATATGGACAAAGTAATCTGCTCACCGGTTTATAAAGATTAAATAATTCACCAATCCTTTTTGTACCCTTTAGGTGTTAGTAGTAAAAAGAAGGCGGAAACAGTTTTGTTTTCGCCTTCTTGCTTTTGCATATGTCGAGATGTGATTTTAAAGTTCTACTCCTTCTTCTTTGGCAACCTGCCTAAAGAAGTCTCCTATTCTTTCTGAAACAACAAGTGTATTAGAATCAGTTTTTATATTAAGAGGACTTTGGTTTATTATTACCAGATATTTTCCTCTAAAGTAATCAATGTATGATGCTGCAGGATATACAGTAAGTGAAGTACCACCGATTATAAGCATATCAGCACTGGCTATAGCTGATATAGCACCTCTTACTGCATCTTCTGGAAGACCTTCTTCATATAATGTTATGTCAGGTCTTATAGTTCCACCGCAGGAACATTTTGGAATAGAATCCTTGTTTTCGAATATATAATCTTCTGGATAAGTTTTACCACATTTGCTGCAGTAGTTCCTAAGGGCACTACCGTGAATTTCATAAACCTTCTTGCTACCAGCCTTCTGATGAAGTCCATCTATATTTTGAGTAACAATGGCAGTTAACTTTCCAGCTTCTTCAAGCTTAGCAAGATACTTATGTGCATCATTAGGGTCGATATTTCTGGTATCCATTTTCTGTCTGTGGAATTCAAAATATACTTCTGGATGGTCTACAAGGCAGCTATGGCTAAGAAGATATTCAGGTCTGTACTGATCAAAGCGAATATCGTGCTGATTATAAAGACCATCTTTACTTCTAAAATCAGGTATACCACTTTCTGTAGATACTCCTGCTCCGCCGAAGAAAACAACCTTGCTACTATTATTAAGATAATCTATAAACGTCTCTACTGTTCCCATACTATCCCTCCTTTTATATAATGCCAAATATAGTTATGGCTTTGATTATGTCGTCTATTCTATATTATACATTTATCTTGATTTAGCCTCAATAAACTGTTGGTTTAATAATAATCTTCACTTATTATGTATATGTATAAGTATCGTAAACACAAGATATAGCAAATGTGAAATTTCTCTTGTTTTTTGACAATACATGTGATAAAGTAATGGTCTGTGAAATATTTTCATAGTGAAAACCTAGTTTTCACATCCTTGCTTTCCTTTGTCAGGGAAAGCCAAAATAGACCAGAAGGAGGTACAGTAGCATGAACAAATACGAGTTATGTGTCGTTGTCAGCGCTAAAGTCGATGATGAAGTAAGAACTGCTACAGTAGACAAGTGTAAGGAGTACATCACTAGATTTGGTGGAACAATTACAGATGTTGAAGATGCTGGAAAGAAGAAGCTTGCTTACGAAATTCAGAAGATGAAAGAAGCTCACTACTACTTTATTCATTTCGATGCAGAAGCGTCTGCTCCATATGAGATCGAAAATCACGTTCGTCTTATGGAAAATGTATTGCGTTTCTTATGCGTTAGACAGGACGAAGCATAAAGAAAGGACAGTATATGAATAGAGTTATATTAATGGGTCGTCTTACAAGAGATCCAGAAGTCAGATATTCCAATGGAGAATCACCACTTGCAATTGCTAGATATTCAATAGCAGTTGATAGACAGGGTGGTAGATCAAATGGTCAGGATCAGCAGACAGCAGATTTTATTAACTGCGTAGCATTTGGCAAGCAGGGAGAATTTGCTGAGAAATACCTTCATAAGGGTATGAAGATTGCTGTTGAAGGACGTATTCAGACAGGTAGCTATACAAACAAGGATGGCAACAAGGTTTATACAACTGATGTTGTTATCGACAGACATGAGTTCTGTGAAAGCAAAGGCAACCAGTCAGGCCAGGATGGTGCTATGGGTTCCATGGGCGCTGCTCCAGATGAAGGTTTTATGAATCTTCCAGGTAATATTGACGACGAGATCCCATTTAACTAAGGGAAATTCAATAAGGAGGTTTTATCATGGCATTTGAGAAAAATGATAGAGGCGATGCACCTATGAGAAAACGTGGTGCAGGTCTTCATAGAAGAAAAAAAGTCTGTGTATTCTGCGGTAAAGATAATGTTATCGATTACAAGGATACAAACAAGCTTAAGAGATACGTATCAGAAAGAGGAAAGATTCTTCCTAGACGTGTAACAGGATGCTGCGCAAAGCACCAGAGAGCTCTTACTGTAGCAATTAAGAGAGCAAGACACGTTGCACTTATGCCATACGTAACAGAATAAGTTATAATGCGTTTCATGAACCTCTCCAGAGATTTCTGGAGAGGTTTTTTGTTATCACCTGCCATCGCCAAATAAACACGAATGTTTGCTTGGCATCTGCCTTCGTGATATAACAGCCTCTAAGAGGCTGTTATCACTCACGGTCGTCAAATCCACATAAATGTGGATTTTACTCGTCGCTATGTGATATAATCAACTCGTTATGAAAGAAGAAAAGATAGCTCTTAAAGGAAAAATGAGAACATATCTCCAGGTACCACTTTTGCTGGGAATTATACTGGCACTGGTGAACGTCTGGATTTATTTGCTTGATTTCAAATCAGCAATTATTCTGTCAGCATTTCTTATTATATATTTGGTGACTATTATAGTTATGCTTTCTATATCTAAGACTGCTGTGATTAACGAGCTGGTAAGTTTCGCTACCCAGTATGGACAGATACAGAAACAGCTTCTAAAAGATCTTGATTTACCTCATGCCCTTCTTGATGAGAACGGGAAGATAATATGGATGAACAAGGCATTTGAATATATAGCTTCCAAGGAAGAGTGCTATCTTAAGCCTATTACACAGCTTCTTCCGGAAGTAACTAAGGATAAGATGCCTGTTGACGAGAATAATACAGAGTGCAATACAAGCTTTGAGGATAAGGATTATCTTGTAAGAATGAAGAGAATCGGTCTTAAAGATGTAGCTCTTCTTTCAGGTGATGCCAAGGCTGGAGACGGCTATGATGGATATCTTATAGCTATCTATCTCTATGATGAGACCGCTCTTAATGTTGCCCTTCGTGAAGTAGATAACCAGAGCCTTGTTGTAGGATTTATTTATATCGATAACTATGAAGAAGCTATGGAAAGTGTTGAGGACGTTGGTCGAAGCCTTCTTAGTGCATTTATCGACAGACAGGTTAACCAGTATGTTTCTTCTATAGATGGTATTGTTCGTAAGACAGAGAAGGACAAGTACCTTGTTATTCTTAGAAAGAGCGCTCTTAATACTCTTAAGGAGGGAAGATTCAAGCTCCTTGAAGATGTTAAGGAAATTAATATAGGTAATGAAACAGCAGTTACATTAAGTATTGGTATAGGTCTTGATGGTCTTACTTATACACAGAATGCAGAATTTGCCAGAAATGCTATAGACCTAGCTCTTGGTCGAGGCGGAGATCAGGCAGTAATAAAGAGTCCTGCCGGCGTATCTTACTTTGGTGGTAAGAGCCAGCAGAAGGAATCAACAACACGAGTTAAGGCCAGAGTTAAGGCTCTTGCCCTTCAGGAAATTATCTCACTTAAAGACAAAGTATTTGTTATGGGTCATGCCAATGGGGACGTAGACAGCTTTGGTGCTTCAGTAGGTATCAAGTGTGCTTGCCAGAGTCTTGGCAAGGAGTGTCATATAGTACTTGAAGATGTATCTAAGGCCCTTAAGCCGCTTGTAGACCGCTTTATGTCATATCCTGAGTATGAGGAAGACTGGATTATTACAAGAGATGAAGCTATTCAGATGGCAGAAGGCAATACTGTTCTTGTGGTAGTTGATGTTAATAAGCCAAGTCTTACAGAGTGCCCTGAACTTATTAAGAAGTGTAAGTCTATAGTTGTCCTGGACCACCATAGACAGGGTACTGAGATTATTGAGAATGCTACCCTTTCATATATTGAACCATATGCATCTTCAGCATCAGAGATGGTTGCTGAGATTCTACAGTATATTAACGGCGGTATCAAACTTAAAGGTATTATTGCTGACTGTCTCTATGGCGGTATCGTTATTGATACACAGAACTTCGAGCAGAAGACTGGTGTAAGAACATTTGAAGCTGCAGCATTTTTAAGAAGAAGCGGTGCGGATATTACCCTTATACGTAAGATGTTTAGGGAAAATGCTAACGATTACAAGGTTAAAGCAGAAGCAGTAAGACACGCTGAGATATTTAGAGAGGACTATGCAATATCTCATACAGAAGGCGATGGAGTAGAAAGTCCAACTGTACTTGCAGCACAGGCAGCCAATGAACTTCTTAACATAGAAGGAATAAAGGCATCATTTGTACTTACTGATTATTCTGGAAAGATATATATAAGTGCCCGTTCTATTGATGAGGTCAATGTCCAGCTTATTATGGAGCGTATGGGCGGCGGTGGTCATATGACTATTGCAGGAGCCCAGCTTGAAGGAGAAACTATTGACCATGCTAAGGAGATGCTTAGAAATACAATAGATGAGATGGTTAAAGAAGGGGCTATCTAACTGAATATACTATACTAAAAGAAAGAGGGATTAGGACATGAAGGTTATACTAACAGAAGATGTGAAGAATGTCGGCAAAAAAGGCGACGTTGTAGAACTTAAAGATACATATGCAAGAAACTGTATTATAGGAAAGAAACTTGGAGTTGAAGCTACAAGCACTAACCTTAACAATCTTAAGCTTTCTAATGCTAATAATGAAAAGGTTGCAGCTCAGAAACTTGCAGATGCTAAAGAGTTTGCTAAGGAATTAGAAACTAAGAAGATTGTTCTTTATATTAAGAAAGGCCAGGACGGCAGAACATTTGGCTCTATTTCATCAAAGGAAATTGCTGAAGCAGTTAAGAGCCAGCTTGGTTATGATATAGATAAGAAGAAGATTAACCTTAGAGAACCAATCAGATTCCCAGGTTCATTTACTATAGAAGTTAAGGTTCATCCACAGGTTATGGCTAATTTTGGGCTTGAGGTTGAGGAAAAATAATTATGCCTGATATTGATGATGCAGTTATAAAAAAAATAATGCCTCATAGTACTGAAGCTGAAGAGTCCGTTATCGGTGGTATGCTTATTGATCCAGCCAGCATCAATGTGGTTAGTGAAATTATTCTGGATGGTTCATTATTTTACAACCGTTCTTACGGTTCATTGTATGATGCTATGCTTGCCCTTAATAAAGAGGGACGTGCAGTTGATATAGTTACACTTCAGGACAGACTTAAAGAGATGAACGTGCCTGAGAATGTCAGCAGCCTTGACTACATCAGGGACCTTGTTGTTTCTGTGCCTACAGCTGCCAACGTAAAGCATTATGCTAATATTGTTGCTGAGAAGGCTACACTTAGAGAACTTATTAAGGTTACTGAGGAGATATCTAAGGATTGCTATCAGGGCAATGAAGGTATAACAGAGCTTCTTGAAGAGACTGAAAAGAAGGTCTTCAAAATTGTTCAGAGAAGAAATATGGGAGAGATTACACCTATTAATGATGTAGTTATGGACTCTCTTATGCAGATAGAAAAAGCTTCTAAGATAGATGGGGAAGTTACAGGACTTGCTTCAGGTTTTATTGACCTAGACAGAAGAACTGCCGGTTTCCAGCCGGGAAACCTTGTACTTATTGCAGCCCGTCCTGCTATGGGTAAAACTTCTTTCGTTCTTAGCCTTGCTAAAAACGTAGTTATAAGAAATCAGAAGCCACTTGTTATGTTCTCACTGGAAATGTCAAAGACAGAGCTTGCCAACAGACTTTTGTCTATGGATTCTCATGTTGACTCTCAGAAGTTCAAAACAGGTGATCTTAATGAAGCAGACTGGGAAAGTCTTGTAGAAAGTGGTGGAAAACTTTCTGAGTCACCACTTATTCTCGATGATACTTCTACCACTATTGGTGAGATTAGATCTAAGTGCCGTAAGTTAAAACTTGAAAAGGATATTCAGCTTGTTATTATCGACTACTTACAGCTTATGAATGGCAATGGTAAGAGCGATTCAAGACAGCAGGAAATCTCAGAGATATCAAGAGCACTTAAGCTTATGGCTAAGGAACTTCAGATTCCGGTTATAGCTCTTTCACAGTTGTCTCGTCAGGTTGAATCAAGACCAGACCACAGACCTATGCTTTCAGATCTTCGTGAATCTGGTGCCATCGAGCAGGATGCCGACGTTGTACTTTTCATTTATAGAGATGAGGTTTACAACAAGGATACTGAGAAGAAAGATCAGGCTGAGATTATTATAGCTAAGCAGCGTTCTGGTCCTATTGGAACTGTTGAGCTGGCATGGCTCCCTCAGTACACCCAGTTCGCAAACCTTGCAAGATAAATACTTATTATTACAAATGCAAACCCTGGAGACTAACTCCGGGGTTTTAATACAACAAGATGATATTTCGAACTATAGCATACTCATTATTCATAATAATCTTATTATGTTCATATTTTAAAAATCGCAAATCTAAGTTTATGGTCTGGTTTTTATTTGCAATCTTTGCAGTAAATACCGTAGCTATGATTATAGGTGATTCTATGCTTAATATTCTTCCTAAGGTAATAGGGGAATATTTCTTGGTATGCGGGGCATTTCTGGCCTTAAGCAGTGTTGCCATAAAGGAAATCTACAAATATTCGCGTAATCCAGATTTTCTGGGATTTATACTTGGTCTTACCGGTATGTGTCTTGTGTATGCCACAACATGGCTTATAGGCTTCGATGCCGTGGCTATTGCTATAATCCATATCTATGTAATAGAAAAAGAGCGTAAGGAAAAGAAGGGTTCTAAGGCGTGGCGCTTCTTTGGAAGAGGCCGCATTACCTATAGAAAGCTAAAATGCATGATATACCTTTTTGGTCTTATCTGGTGCATGCTTTATACCATAACCCTGCTTATATATACAGGACCATTCTTATCATGGCTCTGGCTCTGGCCACTTGGTATGGTATTTTGCTTTATTAGATTCCTTATGATATTTAGAAATATAAGAGTGCCTAAGCCAATAGCTATCCCTTACCACATTATGTTTCCTATATTCTTTATCTTTTTTGTGGTAATAGAGCTTATGATAATCCAGAACAAATTCCATATACCATCAAAGGAACTGGATTATGTAATAGTTCTTGGAGCAGGAGTTAATGGCTACTCCCCGTCTAAGCCTCTTAAAGAAAGAATAGACAGGGCTTATAACTATCTTGAAGCCAATCCTAATACCATAGCTATAGCATCTGGTGGACAGGGGCCTGATGAACTTATATCAGAGGCTCAGTGCATAAAGAACAGGCTTGTAGCCATGGGGATAGAAGAAGACAGGATTATTATCGAGGACAAATCAACCAGTACAGAGGAGAACCTGGCATATTCATATAAGCTTATTGATAATAAAAATGCCAGCGTGGGCATCATAACCAACAGCTTCCACGAGTTCAGGGCAAAGCTTATGGCTTACAGGGCAGGTTTTGGAACTATAGAAAGTGTTCCTGCCAGAACTCTGTATCCAGTAGGGATTCACTATACTGTAAGGGAGTTTTTTGGTGTTGTTAAGTTTTTCATAAGCTGATGATGCAATACTAACATCAGAAAGTAAGGATATTGCGTGAATTAAAGGTTTTATGATATTGCCTAGAAGAGATATATCATATATAATGAACACCTATTGAACATTTAGTTTATATTTTATATAGAATAGGAGATTTAATTATGGCAGAAACAAAGATTACTAAGGATATGCTTATAGGCGAACTTCTTGCAGTTAAGCCTGACTGTGCAGAGATTCTTATGGAAGCAGGTATGCACTGTGTAGGATGTCCAGCATCACAGATGGAGTCTATTGAAGAGGCTTCTATGGTACATGGCTTCGACGTAAATGAAATTTTAGAGAAGTTAAACGCTTAATCGTTAACCTATATATAAACATCTATTAGTTTAAAATTGGATATAGATTATCTTTATACATAGCTATAAAAATAAACCTTGTTAAAATGTTTTATATAGCGTAAAATACTAGTTAACATATTTATATGTAACGTTATATACAATTATGTAGGAGGTTATGAGCAATGGCATATGTAATTTCTGATTCATGTATCCAGTGCGGTGCATGTGCAGGTGGATGTCCTGTAGGTGCTATTTCTGAAGGCGATGGAAAGTTCGAAATCAACCCAGATACTTGCATCTCATGTGGTGCTTGCGCAGGTGGATGTCCTGTAAGCGCTATTTCAGAGGGCTAATTAAAAATTAAGCTTAAAGAGCAGAGGTTAAGCCTCTGCTTTTTTGTTGCATAGGATATTGAGTAAGCTGACCTCTTCTTTGGCTTTAAATTTAGGGGAAAAAACCTGCCTAGACACAAGTCCTAGTGATTGTATAATAGCCCTTTCTATGATATAATATCCACTGCGTCCTAGGAGAATTTGGGAGGCATAAACAGGAATAATAATTATGAAGGATATAGAAGAGGGAAAGAAAAAAAGGGCTAATAATAGTGCATTAAAAAAGAGGTACATTAAGTACCTGGCTCTTGGTATTGTGCTTGTCCCTGTAATATTGTGTATAGCACTTCTAATACGTGTAGGCGTCCTTGAGAAATATATAAAGGACAATCTTGCAATTAATCAGAAGGTCTCTGATGTATCCAGTGGCGAATATGCTTCCAATAATACTAATACTGTAAATAATGTAGGTGAGGTAGGTCTTGTAGAAACGAGCCCTAGTGCTTACGAAGAAGATAATACTTATCAGGAATATGATGGTATTGTTAAGGTATGTATAACATTTGATGATGGTCCTTCTGCTAATACAGATGCCATCTTAGACATACTTGATGATTATGGAATCAAGGCTACATTCTTTGTGAATGGTCATGAAGATTATAAAGATGAGCTTATAAGAATTGCAGAGGAAGGCCATACAATAGGCATGCATTCCTACAGCCATTCATACAGGACTGTTTATAAAAATCTAGATTCATTTGCAGATGATCTTTATGAGATACAGTCATACATAAAAGATACTACAGGCGTAACTAGTACAATATACAGATTCCCTGGGGGTAGCAGTAACCATGTTAGTAATGTTGCCATGGAGGATTGCATAGACTATCTCCACGCAAAGGGTATTGAGTATTATGACTGGAATGCATCTGGCAATGACGCTGTTGTAGGCGGGGCATCTGTTAATACTATTGTTAATAATGTTATGAATCAGGTTGCTGCCTGCAAGGACGATACAATCATTATTCTCTTACATGATACAGGGGATAAGAAAACAACAGTTGAAGCACTTCCAATTATAATTGAGAAGATTGCTGATATGTCTAACGTAGCATTTGTACCAATCACAGAAGATGTGAAGCCGGTACATCATATAGAATCCAATAATTAACTTAACTAATCAAATGAGGTAGTGTAATGGGATTTTTTCAAAGTTTAAAAGATGATTTATCATCAGCAATGAATGAGCTTATAGGGGATAATGAAGAACTGGAAGATGATGCACCAGTCCTTCCTGGAGATGACAATCTTTTCCCTGATGGTGAGCCACTTCTTTCTAACACTGATAGCGAAGAAGAGGAGAAGGCATCAGAGGAAGAAACTATAGAAGAAGTTGTCGAAGAAGTAGAAGAGCCTGCAGAAGAGGATCTTGCTGAGGAATCTGAAGAAACAGAAGAAACAGCTGAGGAAGTTGATTTATCTGATATAGACATAGATAAGATGCTTGATAATCTTGACCTTGAAAGACCAAGTGAGGAAGAATTGTCAGATGCAGCTGAAACAGTAGAAGAGCCAAAACTTTCAGATGAAGACGAAGAGTCAGCAGAAGATCTTGCTGCAATAGATGGTGTTCAGGAAGAACTTGATTTTAGCAAGCTTGCAGATGAGATGGATCAGATTACACTTGAAGATCTTGAGGCAGCAGAAAAGGCTGAAGAGAATAAGGCTGCGGAAGTTTCAGAACCAGAGGTGGCTGTTGAAGAGGCAGAAGTTCCTGCAGTAGAAGAGAAAACTGAAGAGGTTGAAGAAGCTCCTGTAATCGAAGAAAAGGTTGAGGAAGTTCCTGCGGCTGATGAAGTTAAAGAAGAAAAAATAGAAGAGACAGTAATCGCTGAAGAAATAAATGACAAGAAAGAGGACGAAAAAGTGAGCGAAGAAGTTAAAGAGATGGAAGAACAGGTATCAGTAGAAGCTAAAGAAGAAGCTAGTGAGAATTCTGCTCGTGACCTTGAATATTCTGACGAAACAGCAATTATTACTAAAGGCATGACAATCAATGGTGATGTTGAGTCTAACGGTAACCTTGATATTTTAGGTACTGTGAAGGGTAATATTGATATAGTTGGTAAGATTAATGTACAGGGTACAATCGTTGGTAATTCCAAGGCACATGAAGTATTTGCTGATGGAGCAGATATTAACGGTGAGATTAATGTTACAGGTTCAGCCAAGATTGGCCAGAACTCAGTAGTTATCGGTAATATATCAGCTGCAAGTGCTGTAATTGCTGGTGCTGTTAAGGGTGATATCGATGTTCAGGGACCTGTAGTTCTTGATTCAACAGCTATAGTAATGGGTAACATCAAGTCTATGTCAGTACAGATTAACACAGGTGCTGTTATTGAAGGTATGTGTTCTCAGTGCTATGCAGAGGTTAATCCTACATCATTCTTTGAAGAATTTAAGAAGTCTGCAAAGACTATGAAATAAGCTAACTGGCAGAAAGGTCGATTATATGAAGAGATTTCTTTTAAAGCTTAGCGGTGAAGCACTGGCAAATGAGAATAAGAAATATAACGATGATATTATCTTAGGTATTGCAGGTCAGGTTAAAACACTTCTTGATAAGGGTAATCAGATTGGTATCGTTATCGGTGGTGGAAACTACTGGAGAGGCCGTACAAGCGAGAATATTGATAGAACTAAGGCAGACCAGATTGGTATGCTTGCAACAATTATGAACTGTATATATGTTTCTGAGATGTTTAGAAGTCAGGGCATAGGTACAGAGATATTTACACCATTTGCATGTTCTACATTTACAAAGCTCTTTTCAAAAGATGCAGCTGTAGAAGCATTGAGCCAGGGTAAGGTTGTATTCTTTGCAGGAGGTACAGGCCATCCTTACTTCTCAACAGATACAGGAGTATTACTTAGAGCAATCGAAGTAGACGCTGACGGTATCTACCTTGCCAAGGCAATTGATGGTGTATATGACAGTGATCCTAAGAAGAATTCGGCTGCTAAGAAGTATGACAAAGTATCTATTAATGAAGTTATAGAGAAGAACCTTCAGGTTGTTGATATGACAGCTTCAGTACTTGCCAGAGATAATCATATGCCTATGTGGGTATTTGATCTTACAAAAGAGAATTCAATATTAAATGCTATCGATGGCAACTTTGATGGAACAGAAGTAACTTGCGATTAAGAGCAAAGCTAAAATAAAAGTAACACAGTATTTTATATAGTTTGAAAGGACATGAATATGAACGAGAAACTCAAACAGTATGATGAAAAGATGAAGAAAGCATATGATTTTTTAGTATCAGATCTTGCAACAATTAGAGCGGGACGTGCCAATCCACATGTCCTTGATAAGATAAGAGTTGATTATTATGGTACACCAACACCACTTTCACAGGTTGGTAATATATCAGTACCTGAACCTAGAATGCTTCAGATTTCACCATGGGAGAAACCACTTCTTAAGGAGATTGAAAAAGCTATCCTTACATCAGATGTAGGAATCACACCTACTAATGATGGTTCTGTTATCAGACTTGTATTCCCGGAACTTACAGAAGACAGACGTAAGGAACTTGCTAAGGACATCAAGAAGAAGGGTGAAGATGGCAAGGTTGCTATTAGAAATGTAAGACGTGAAGGCAATGATGCAATAAAGAAACTTGGTAAGGAAGAGATGTCTGAAGACGAGCAGAAGTCACTTGAAGAAGAACTTCAGAAGATTACAGATTCTTATATTAAAGAAATTGATAAGACTATCGATCAGAAGACACAGGATATACTTAAGGTTTAATAAAAGTGAATTAACATGAGGGCAGATAAGTCTGCCCTCATTATGTATAGTCCACTTTTATATCGATGGAGATTAATGATGAACATTCCAAAACATATAGCGGTTATACTTGACGGCAATGGTAGATGGGCAAAGAGTAAGGGTATGCCTAGAAATTATGGTCATGTGCAGGGTGCCAAGACAGTAGAGAATATGTGCGAGATCATGTGGAATAAGGGCGTAGAGTACTTTACCGTATACGCATTTTCCACAGAGAACTGGTCAAGACCTAAGGAAGAGGTAACTCTTCTTATGAAACTTCTTCGTGATTATATGAAGAACTGCATAAAGAGAGCTACTAAAAATAATATGAAGGTCAGAGTTATCGGTGATAAGACTAAGCTTGCTGATGATATTCAGGAAAGTATAAAGAATCTTGAAGAAGCAACTAAGGATAATACAGGTTTAAAATTTACTATAGCAATTAACTACGGATCTAGAGATGAGATGAGACGTGGTATAACAGATATTGCTAAGAAGGTTAAAGCTGGCCAGATAGAACCAGAGGATATAACTGAGGACATGATATCTGCTAGCTTAGATACAGAGGGTATGCCTGATCCTGACTTATTAATTAGAACAAGTGGCGAGCAGAGAATATCTAACTATCTTCTTTGGCAGATTGCTTATTCAGAGTTCTATTTTACTCCTGTATGTTGGCCTGATTTTGATGAAGCAGAGCTGGACAAGGCCATAGAAGCATATAATACCAGAGATAGAAGATTTGGTAAGGTATAAAAATAATAGAAAAGGGTTTAGCTATGAAAACAAGAGTTATAAGTGGAATATTTATCGTAATATTTACATTGGGTTTGGTATGGCTTGGAGATTTGTATCTTGCAGGGGCACTCCTTGCAATTTCAATATGTGCATATTTTGAATTATGCCATGCTACAAAGGTATCTGAACCAGGTAAGGTCAATGCATTAGAAGTAGTTACAAGTATAGTAATTGCAGGGTATTATGCATTAGTTTACTTTGTGAACAATCCATTATACAGCATGTTAGTAATAGTATTATTATTAATTATTCATATGTTTGTATATGTACTTGCATATCCTAAATATCACGCTGACCAGATTATGAAGTCATATTTTTCATTTGTATATGCACCAGTTATGCTTTCATTCATAACTATGACAAGACAGATGAGTGGTAAGCTTGATACAGATGCTAATATAATTGGTTTCTATGCTGTATGGATGATTTTCATCTCAGCATGGTTTTCAGATACTATGGCTTACTTTACAGGAGTATGTATCGGTAAGCATAAGGCATTTCCAGTGTTATCTCCAAAGAAAACTATTGAAGGCTGCGTAGGTGGAATATGCGGCGGTGCTCTTGGCGGATATCTTTACGGATTAGTGCTTACAAAGTGCGGCGTTATGGGAAGTGAGATTATCCTTCCATTCGTACTTCTCGGATTTGTAGGAAGTATAGTTGGTATGATTGGCGACCTTGCAGCGTCAGCAATTAAGAGAAATTATGAAATCAAAGATTATGGCAAGATTATTCCAGGCCATGGCGGCTTTATGGATAGATTCGATAGTATTATCTTTACAGCACCATTAGTTTATATTCTTGCTACATTCTTTATCTTATAAGATTATTTCCAATAGGTATATGATATGAGAAAACTTGTTGTATTAGGTTCTACAGGTTCTATAGGAACACAGACTCTTGAAGTTGTTACTGAGCAGGGAGACCTTGAAGTATTTGGTCTTGTTGCAGGTAGCAGGGTAGAACTATTAGAAAAACAGATAAGACAGTATAAGCCTAAGTTCGCATGTATGTGGACAAAAGAAGCAGCAGATGATCTTAAGGCCAGAATAGGGGATATGGATGTTACTGTACTTCATGGTATGGATGGCATCATAGAACTGGTTACTAAGGAAGGATATGATGTCCTTGTAACAGCTATCGTTGGTATGATTGGTATAAGACCAACTATTGCTGCTATTAACTGCGGAAAGACTATTGCTCTTGCAAATAAGGAGACATTAGTAACTGCAGGTCATATTATTATGCCACTTGCAAAGGAGAAGAATGTACCTATTCTTCCAGTTGATTCTGAGCACAGTGCTATATTCCAGTCTCTTAATGGAGAACCAAAGGACAGAATAAAGAAGATTATTCTTACCTGTTCCGGTGGACCATTTAGAGGAAAGAAGACAGAGGATTTAGTTAATATAGGTCCAGCTGATGCCCTTAAGCATCCAAACTGGGATATGGGTAGAAAGATTACCATAGACTCTGCATCCTTAGTAAATAAAGGCCTTGAAGTTATGGAGGCCAGATGGTTATTTGATGTGGATATAGACCATGTTCAGGTAGTGGTACATCCTCAATCTATACTTCATTCTGGAGTTGAATTTGTGGATGGTGCACTCATTGGTCAGATGGGAGTTCCTGATATGAAACTTCCTATTCTTTATGCTTTATACTATCCTGACAGAAGACCTATGAATGCTAAGAAGTTAGATCTTTTCGAAGTAGGTCAGATGACATTTGAAAAACCAGACACTGATACATTCAGAGGGCTTGCCCTTGCAACCAAGGCAGGTAAGGTAGGGGGAAGTCTTCCTACAGTATTCAATGCTGCCAACGAAAGAGCAGTTAAACTATTCTTAGAAGAGAAGATTTCATTCCTTGGTATATATGAACTTATTGAGGAATGCATGGATAAGCACAGCTTAATAGCTAATCCATCTCTTGATGATATTCTTGAGACAGAAGCTGCTGTGTATAGATACATAGATTCAAAATTCTAAAGGGGACAATATATTGGCTTCAACATTAGTTACAATCTTAAGTTTCTTAGTTATATTTACAGTTATCGTAGTATCTCACGAGTTCGGACATTTTATTATTGGAAGAATCAACGGTATAGACGTTGAAGAATTTGCCATAGGTATGGGTCCGGCAATCTTTAAAAAGAAATTCAAGCATACAACTCTTGCTATCAGGCTGTTTCCTATAGGTGGAGCCTGTGTTTTCCGTGGCATGGATGTGCTTGGGGATGCTGATGATGAAGAGGAAGAAGAAACTCTTGATGAAGATGGTAACGAAGTAGACAAGAAGAAGCTCTCTGTAAAAGAAAGAAGAGCTATGCTTCCTGATGGTTCATTTGCCAAGGCTAGTGTAGGTGCAAGAATAGCAACTGTTCTTGCTGGTCCAATCTTTAATATAATCTTAGCTTATCTTCTTTCATTGTTTATATGCTGGAACTGTGGTAGCGACCTTCCTATAGTTAGCGGTATCAGTGATGGTATGCCTGCTCAGGAAGCTGGTATACAGGAAGGCGATGTAATTAAAGAAATAAACGGCGAAAAGATATGTGTATGGGGCGAAGTTAGTCTTATCTCTATGATGAGTAATGGAGAGCCTCTTAACATTGTTTACGAAAGAGACGGCAAGACATATAAAACAACTATAGTGCCTCAGTATAGTAAAGAGGCGGGAAGATATTATATAGGTCTTATTGGTGGTAATATACAGGCTGACGGAAGAAATCTTAATGTCTTTAAGTACGGAGCTTATGAGGTTAGATATTGGTTTGTAGCCACATATAAGAGTATAGGATATATGTTTTCTGGCAGAGGATCACTTGATGATTTAGCTGGTCCAGTAGGTGTAGCCAATGTTATAGATGACACTATTGAAGAAACTCAGCAATATGGCTGGTTCACAGTGTTTATTAACATGGTTAATATAGCAGTTCTTCTTAGTGTTAACCTTGGTATTATTAACATGCTTCCATTCCCAGCTATTGATGGAGGAAGGTTAATATTCCTTCTATGGGAAGCAATAACAGGTAAGCCTGTTCCACCTGAGAAAGAAGGTATCGTTCATCTTATAGGTATCATCCTTCTCTTTGCCCTTATGATAGTAGTATTATTTAATGATATAGGAAAATTCTTCAGATAAGGAGGACAGTATTATCATAAAAACTAAATACCATGATGGATACCTACTTAGGTACTGGGGGTCCTATTACGATGCAGGCAAGCGGCCTGTTAATCAGGACTCAGCACTACTTCTGGATATCCAGACTGCAGCCTGTCAGGTCTGCATGTGCGCAGTTGCAGACGGACTTGGAGGTATGGACTACGGAGAAGTCGCCTCTGGTTATATTATTGAGATATTATCTAGCTGGTTCTACAGTGATCTCATAAACCTGTTAAAAAGACGAGGATCTCTTAAAGCAATCTGGAATTCTCTGTATAAGATCTTATACAGGGCTCACAATGAATTAAAAGAATATGGACTTAAAAATGGGATAAAGACAGGTACAACTTTATCACTTCTTCTTTGCGTTGGTAATAAATCCTTAGTTGTAAACCAGGGAGATACTGCCATATATGAAATTAATAAGAAAAAACAGGTTAGATGTTTAAATCCCATGATAGCTAAGGTTGATAGTAAGTTAACAAACTGTATAGGCCTTGGTTCTATAAAGAATATCTATATGAAAAAAAATAGGATAAGGAAAAATACCTCTTATCTTATATGTTCGGATGGATATTATAAAATGCTTGATATTAGTAACATGGCAGCAGCTTTACACAGTCAAAATATAGCCTCTAATGAATCTATAAATAAAATCTTAAGGACATTTGGTAAGAAGAATGAACAAATGGGAGAAGAGGATAATATGACTGCTATCTGTCTTATGTTTTAAATATGAGGGACATAATTATGTACATTGGAAAATATAAAATAATTAAAGAACTGGGAAGAGGAGCTATGGGAAAAGTTTATCTTGGAGAAGACAGCCAGCTAGGTAAACTCTATGCTATAAAAACAGCAATCCAAACACCAGATGGAAAATATGTAGAAGCACTAAAACATGAATGCCATATTATGAAGAACCTGTCAGAAAGATTTATCCCCTATGTTGTGGATGTGGGCCAGGATGGGGATATAACCTATATGGTTATGGAATATATAGAGGGAGAGAATCTTCAGGATTACCTTTCTAAACATGCTCCTCTTTCTCCTGATAGGGCTGTGGACTATATTAAGAAAATCACAGATATAATTTCATATCTTCATAGTCAAAATCCAGGCATAATATTTAGGGATTTAAAGCCATCAAATCTTATTATTGATAATAATGACAATATCAGGCTACTTGATTTTGGTGCAGGTATAGAAGCATACCATATGACTGACAGTTTATATATAATGGGAACTTATGGCTATGCTGCCCCAGAAGTATTAGAAGGGAAAAATATAGGTAGGAGTTCTGATATTTATTCTTTAGGAGCTATATTATATTTTATGCTTACAGGAATAGACCCTGCGCTGCCACCATACAAGATAGAGGATATCCAAGAGGCTGATATAACAGTAGGAGATAGTTTATGTAAGCTGGTAAATGATATGACTAATCCATCTGTTTCTAAAAGAATATCTACATGTCAGGTCTTAGAAGATAGAATAAGGGACTTAAAAGATTGTAGTAAAGCCAGAAAGTTATATAGAGATTATCTGGTATTTTATCCAGCATTTATACTTGGGATAGTATATTCGAGTTATTATATATGGCTTAGCTATGTTAAAGAATGCATCTTATATAATAAACTATATATTTCCCTGGCCATACTCTTAGGCCTTATTTTAATAAAGAGAACACTGGACAGGCAGTATGATAATAGGCATTTTATACGAAAAAGAAGGATTAATCTTATATACACTGAAAAGCGTGTGGTGTTCTTTCCCCGTCACTGATGTGGTAAAACAATTCGTACACGAATTGTTATCACGCTGCGGTCGTCAAGAACACATGAGCGTGTTCTTTCCTCGTCGCTGACGTGGTATAATTGTGTATGTCTGTGAAAATGAAAATACGGAGGGAAACCCATGGCATATAGAGATAATACAAAGGTAATAAAGATAGGAGACAGAGTAATAGGTGGCGGCAATCCAATACTTATTCAGTCTATGACTAATACTCCTACAGAAGATGTTGAAGCAACAGTAAATCAGATTCTCAGACTTGAAGAAGCTGGCTGTGAGATTATTAGATGTACAGTACCTAATGAGGCAGCAGCTAAGGCAATTGGAGAGATAAAGAAGAAGATACATATTCCTCTTGTTGCTGATATTCATTTTGATTATAAGATGGCAATAAAGGCTATGGAGAATGGTGCCGACAAGATAAGAATCAATCCAGGAAACATTGGCGGTGAAGAGAAACTTCGTGAGGTAGTTAAGGTTGCCAAGGAAAGACAGATTCCTATAAGAGTAGGTGTTAACTCTGGTTCTCTTGAGAAGGAACTTGTTGAAAAATATAATGGGGTAACAGCACAGGGTATAGTTGAAAGTGCTTTAGATAAAGTTCGTATGATTGAGCGTGCAGGATATGACAATATGGTTGTATCTATTAAATCATCAGATGTACTTATGTGTGTTCAGGCTCACGAACTTATAGCAAAAGAGATTAACTATCCACTTCACGTTGGTATTACAGAAGCTGGAACTTTAATTAGTGGTAATATTAAATCTTCAATAGGCCTTGGACTTATCTTAAATCAGGGTATAGGTGATACTATTCGTGTATCTCTTACAGGAGACCCTGTAGAAGAGGTTAAGTCTGCAAGAATCATTCTTAGAACACTAGGGCTAAGAAAAGGCGGAATAGAGATAGTTTCATGTCCTACATGTGGTAGAACTAAGATTGACCTTATTGGACTTGCTAATAAGGTTGAAACTATGGTTTCTAAGTATGAGTACAATATTAAAGTTGCAGTTATGGGCTGTGCAGTTAATGGACCAGGTGAAGCTAAGGAAGCAGATCTTGGAGTTGCAGGTGGAATAGGAGAAGGACTTATTATTAAAAAGGGCCAGATAGTTAAGAAGGTTCCAGAGGATAAGCTTCTCGATGCTCTTAAAGAAGAACTTGATAACTGGCAGGGTAAGTAATAGTAGTTTATGGATAAAGTATCGTTTTTAGACGCTTTTGGTAAACTTGATTTAAAAAGCGATCTGGTAGAACAATTTGAAAATAGTCTTGTTGAGCGTATGGTATACAGTGAGAAGAATTCCTTCTTACGTGTATACCTTTATAATGATGAGCTCATTTCTAAGTCTTATATTATTTCTTTAGAGAAGGAACTTGGAAGAAAGGTTTTTTCTCACAAACAGATTCAGGTTAAGATTCACGAAAAATATAAATTATCAGACCAGTACACACCACAGAACTGGTTTGATATCTATGAGGAAAGTATCAACTTAGAATTAAAGCAGTACGACCAGGTACTTCAGACTTTGTTTAGACAGGGTAGTCCAGCATTTAACGATGAGGGAGTACTTGTAGTTAAGATTCCTGATACTCCTATTGGCCATTCTAAGGGTACAGAGCTTAAGGAAGTTCTTGAAAGAATAGCAGGCGAGAGATGTGGTGTGAGCCTTAATGTTGAGATTGAATTCACTGAACCAGTAGAAAGTAGAAGACGTAAAGAGAATGAAATCAGAGTTCAGCATATGATCAAGGAAATTACCTTGAGAAATGCTGGCCCAGATGATGCTATTAATATTAGAGATCTTGTTAATCAGGAAGATGGTTCACAAGGTGAACTTTCTGGCACTGCCGTTCCAGCTCCAGAAGGACTTCCATGGGATGACAACGCAGTGGCACCAGCTCCTTCTAAAGAAGCAGAAAATGCTGCTCCTGAAGTCAAGCCAGCAGATAGTAAACCTAAAGAAGCTTCTAAAGACTCAGCTGCCTCTAAATATGGTGCAAAAACTCTTAAGTCATTTAGTGAAGGCGGAGAAAAGAAGTTTAAATCTGGCAAGAAGGGCGGATTTGAATTCTCAAGAACTCTTAGAAAATCAGATAATCCTAATCTTATCTATAATAAGGAATTTGAAGGCGAAGCAGTTAAGCTTGAAGATGTTCAGGATGAGCTTGGTGAAATTATAGTTGAAGGTCAGATTATAAATATAGAAGAAAAGTTCCTTGAGAAATCAGGAAAAACTATTTATAAGTTTGAGATTTCTGACTTTACTGATTCGATAAAGATTAAGATGTTCCTTTCTCAGGAATTTACAGATGAGATAAGACCGCTTGCCAAAGTTGGAGACTTTATTAAGGCCAAGGGTGTTGTAGCATTTGACTCTTTTGACCGTGAACTTGAGATGGGCTCAGTCTTTGGAATTATGAAGGGAAGCTATAGTGCCAAGAAGAGAGAAGACCTTTGGCCACGTAAGAGAGTTGAACTTCACTGTCATACAAAGATGAGCGATATGGATGGTATAGCCGATGCAGGGGCTGTAATTAAACAGGCTAAAAACTTCGGACACACTGCAGTTGCTATTACTGATCATGGAGCCCTTCAGTCATTCCCTGAAGCTAACCATGCAATTAAACCTGATGACCCATTTAAGATTATATATGGACTGGAAGGTTATCTTGTTAATGACCTTAAGACACCAGTTACAAATAGTAAGGGGCAGGATTTTGATAACCACTATGTTGTATTCGATATTGAAACAACAGGTTTCTCTCCTGTAAGCGATAAGATTATCGAAATTGGTGCAGTTAAGATTCAGAACGGTAAGGTTACAGACTCTTTCTCAGAGTTTATTAATCCAGAGATTCCTATTCCAAGAAAGATTGTAAAGCTTACTGATATTAACGACTCTATGGTTATGGACGCACCAACTGTAGATGTTATACTTCCAAGATTTGTTCAGTTCTGTGAAGATTGTATTATGGTTGCTCACAATGCTGATTTCGATATGAGCTTTATCAATGCCAAGTGCAAGGAGCAGGGTATAGATGTTGACTATACCTATATAGATACCATGCGTATTTCCCAGGCTCTCTTCCCAACTCAGGCAAGACATAACCTTGATGCTCTTTGTAAAACTCTTAACCTTGTTAATGAGAAGCACCACAGAGCCGTAGCCGATGCTGAGGTTACAGGTAAGATATTTATGCGTTTCCAGGAGATGCTTGCAGATAAAGATATCCATAATCTGGATGAACTTAATGAATACTGTAAGCTTCCAAAAGAAGCTATAGCAAGACTTCATGAGTACCATATTACTATTCTTGCAAAGAATGAGATAGGTCGCCGTAATCTTTATAAGTTAGTATCTATGTCTAATCTTGATTACTATCATAGATATCCTAAGATTCCAAAAAGTAAGATTATGGAATACAGAGAAGGACTTATTTTAGGTACAGCTTGTTCAAATGGTGAACTATATTCTGAGCTTATTAGAAAGGCTCCAGAATCTGAGATAGCTTCTATCATAAGTTTTTATGACTATCTTGAAGTACAGCCACCAGGAAATAATATCCATTTAATAGAGAATAGTCATGCAGAAGATATTAACTCTATGGAAGACTTAGAGGATGCTGTACGAACTATTGTAAAACTTGGTGAGAAATACAATAAGCCTGTGGTTGCAACCAGCGACGCGCATTTTATCAATCCTGAAGATGGATTATATAGACAGATTATTCTTGATAGTAAAGATGCTGACAAAGGACCGGTTCCTTTATATATAAGAACAACTGAGGAGATGCTCGATGAGTTTGCCTTCCTTGGTTCCAACAAGGCTGAGGAAATTGTTATCGACAACTCTAATCTTATTGCAGACATGTGTGAGAAGATTACTCCAGTTCGTCCAGACAAATGCCCGCCGGTTATCGAAAACTCAGAAGAGGACCTTAGACGTATTTGTTATACCAAGGCTCATGAGATGTACGGTGAAGAGCTTCCTAAGATAGTTGAAGAGAGACTTGAAAGAGAGCTTAACTCTATTATTGGTAATGGATATGCCGTTATGTATATCATTGCCCAGAAACTGGTTTGGAAGTCTGTAGAGGATGGATACTTAGTTGGTTCAAGAGGATCAGTAGGTTCTTCCTTTGCTGCAACTATGTCAGGTATTACAGAGGTTAATCCTTTGTCACCTCATTATTATTGTAAGAAATGTCATTACACTGACTTTGATTCAGAGGAAGTTAAAAAGTTTGCTGGTATGGCAGGCTGCGATATGCCAGATAAGGACTGCCCGGTTTGCGGTGAGAAACTTTGTAAGGACGGATTTGATATTCCTTTCGAAACCTTCCTTGGATTCAAGGGTGATAAGGAGCCTGATATCGACCTTAACTTCTCGGGAGAATATCAGTCTAAAGCTCATAAATATACTGAAGTTATCTTTGGCTACGGTCAGACCTTCAAGGCTGGTACTATAGGTACTCTTGCTGATAAGACTGCTTATGGTATGGTTAAGCACTACTTTGAAGACAGAGGAAAGAGTAAGCGTCCTGGTGAAATTAACAGATTAGTTCAGGGTTGTGTTGGTGTACGTCGAACCACAGGTCAGCACCCAGGTGGTATCGTTGTTCTTCCTGTTGGTGAAGATATTAACTCATTTACTGCAGTACAGCATCCTGCTAATGATGTAACTACAGATATTGTAACAACTCATTTTGATTACCACTCAATTGACCACAACCTTTTGAAACTTGATATACTAGGACACGATGATCCTACTATGATTAGGATGCTTCAGGATTTAACAGGTGTTGATCCTGTAACTATTCCACTTGATGATAAGAAGGTTATGTCTCTTTTCCAGAGCACAGAGGCTCTTGGTGTTACACCAGAGCAGCTTCGTGGTATCAAGCTTGGTTCACTTGGTATACCAGAGTTCGGTACACCTTTTGCCATGCAGATGCTTGTGGATACTAAGCCACAGTACTTCTCAGATCTTGTACGTATTGCAGGTCTTTCTCATGGTACTGACGTATGGCTTGGCAACGCTGAAACTCTTATTAAAGAAGGTACAGCAACCATATCAACAGCTATCTGTACCCGAGATGATATTATGGTATATCTTATCGGTATGGGACTTGATCCAGCTATGGCATTCTCTATTATGGAGAATGTACGTAAGGGTAAAGTTGCAAAGGGCAAATGCGATAAATGGGAAGGCTGGAAAGAAGAGATGAAGAATCACAATGTACCAGACTGGTATATATGGTCCTGCGAAAAGATTCAGTATATGTTCCCTAAGGCTCATGCTGCCGCTTACGTTATGATGGCCTGGAGAATCGCCTATTGTAAAATTTATTATCCGCTTGCATATTACACTGCCTTCTTCTCAATTAGATCCAAGGCATTTGACTATGAGAAGATGTGTATGGGTAAGGAAGCTCTTGAAGAAGAGATGGATAAGCTGGAGAAGATTCTTGATAGTAAAGATAAGACTCCTAAGGACGAAGATACCTATAAGGATATGAAGATTGTTCAGGAGATGTATGCCCGTGGCTTTGAGTTTACCAAGATAGACCTTTATAAGGCCAAGGCAAGGGACTTCCAGATAATAGATGGAAAGATTATGCCGGCATTTACTGCTATAGATAAACTTGGCGAGTCCTGCGCAGTTATGATAGAGGATGAGGCTAAGCAGGGACAGTTCTTTAGTAAGGACGATCTTAGACAGCGTGCCAAGGTTCCTCAAACTGTTATGGAAACCATGGACAGATTGGGTATCTTAGAGGGTATGACTCAGTCAAACCAGCTTAATATCTTCGATTTTTTATCAGAATAAATCAGAATAAAAAAATGCTTGCATTTTATTGATTCTTATATTAAGATAAACAAGGTGCTCGCAAGAAGCACCTTATATATGGCTCGTTGGTCAAGCGGTTAAGACGCTGCCCTCTCACGGCAGAATCAGCGGTTCGATTCCGCTACGAGCTGCGAATTATAAAGACCGATTCCTTAATCCACAAGGGTTCAGGAATCGGTTTTTTCGTTTTATCTTCCTTTATATTGTGATAAAATAAAGAATAGGGTTATATTTTAATACTAATCTAATCTATATGAGGGGGGATATAATCACATGGAAAAAAAGACCAAAAAGATTAGAAAAATTAGCGTCAAGCTACTTACATTCATTATTCCAGTAGTAGTTCTAACAGTCGTTGCTCTCGTATTTATAGCAGCAACCCTTTCTAAAAATCGTATGACTGAGATGGCTACTGAAACACTGGAGTCTTCTATTTCAAACCAGGCAGATAATATTGAGGCTTGGCTCAGTGAAAATCTAGAATATTTCAGCACTGTAAAACATACTATGGAGGCTCAAGATCCAGATGATATTGAGGCATTTCTCGATTCTTATTACGGATTTAACTCCAACTCACCAAATGGATTTTATGTAGGTACAGCCGATGGTAAGCTTTACAAGGCTAAAGAGTCTACTAAAAAAGAGAGTAATGTTACAGACAGTACCTGGTACAAGCAGGGTATTACTCGTATAGCTATGGCTTATGGTACTGCATATACTAACGACCAGGGTCAAACAGTTATAAGTGCTACAGGTATTCTTAATGATGGATCTAGCACAATCAAGGTTCTTGGTGCAGATGTTACTCTTGATAAGATTAGTATCATCGTAAACTCTGCTGTTAAGATGAAGGGTGCAAGTTCATTCCTTGTTGATACTAACGATTACAAGATACTTGCACATAGAGAAGCAAGTTTGATTGGAACAAACCTCTCTACAGGTGATAAGAATAAACTCCTTGCAGGTGCAGCCAAGTCAATTACAAGCGGTGATTTATCAAGTAAAGAAATCGATGGTAACATGGTTGCTTTTGCTGAAGTATCAGGAACAGACTGGGTACTTGTTTCATACATCCCAACAAGTATAATTCTTAAGTCAGTTTCACAGATGGGTATGCTTCTCTTCATTGTAGGTGCAGTTGCCATAGTAATAATTGTTGTTCTTATCCTCTTTGTTGTAAAACGAGTAATTGCTCCTCTTACAAAGATTTCTAATAACATAACTTCTATGTCAGAAGGTGACTTTACTATTGAAGTTGATTCATCAAGTAATGATGAAATTGGACTTATGGGATCTAAGGTTTCAGACTTTGTTGCAAGTATGAGAAATATGCTTGCAAGTATCAGTAAAGAATCTGACAAACTTAAAGAGGAGTCTGACAATTCTGACAGAGTATCAAAGTCTATGTATGAGGCATCGCAGGCTCAGTCAGAGGCTATGCAGCAACTTAATGACACAGTTGACCAGCTTGCTCTTGCAGTTAATGATATTGCTCAGAATGCAACAGTCCTTTCTGGTGTAGTTGCAGATACAAGAGATAATTCTGATAAGGCTCATGACAGTATGAGGGAAACTGTAGAGATATCTCAAAAGGGTCGCAGTGATATGGAGAAGGTAAGTGTAGCTATGGGTGGTATATCTGCAGCAAACGAACGACTTGTTGAATCTATTAACAAGGTTGGTTCTGCTTCAGAAGAGATTACCAATATTGTAGCTATGATCAGTGATATAGCTGAAGAAACTAACCTCCTTTCTCTCAATGCAAGTATTGAAGCAGCAAGAGCTGGTGAAGCCGGAAGAGGATTTGCTGTTGTTGCTACTCAGATTGCAAAACTTGCACAGACTTCATCACAAAGTGCTAATAATATTTCTAATCTTATTGGTGAGATTAGAAAGCTTATTGGTGATGCAGTAAGTCAGGCAAGTGAAAGTGCGGACAATATTAAAGAAAACAGTGAACTTATCCATGTAGCTGTTGAGACATTTGACCAGATTTATGACATTATTCAGGATACTAACTCTCTTATAACAGATATGATGACTGATATTCAGAAGGTTGAAGATGTTTCTACAAACGTAGCGGCTATTTCCGAAGAGCAGGCTGCAAGTGCTGATGAGATACTTGCAACTTCTCAGAGTATGGTTGAGATGGCTAACAATATTACTCAGAGCAGTCAGGATGTGGCAGACAACTCACATGAACTTGCTGAAACCAGCCAGACTCTTACATCCTATGTTCAGAAGTTTAAGATTTAAGGAGGCCGTTGATATGTTTAAGAATAAAAGTATAAAAAGAATCATAAGTATTGTTCTTACTACTATATTAGTATTAGGAATGCTTACAGGATGTGATAAGGGATCAGGAAGTGGTTCAACATCGGGCTCCGGAGTGAAAATTTATTTTACAACACCAGTACTTGATGATTTTAAGGAATTACTTCTCAATGCTGTTAAAGAATCTGGTGATAAAGCTGGTGCGTCAGTAACTATAGGCGAGCCTTGTGCCAGTGTTGATGATCAGGTTGCTCAGATTAGAGAAGCGGCTACTTCAGGATATGATGTAATTATATGTAATCCGGTAGATAGTGAAACAGTTCTTCAGCTTGAGGTTGCAGCAGGCAACTTACCTATTGTCTTTACTAATTCACAGCCTGAAGAAGATAAACTTGAAGCTAATAAATATATGTATGTTGGTAGTAACGAGATTGATGCAGCATCATTCCAGGCAGAATATGTATGGAACAAACTTGGAAAACCAGCTAAGATGAATATTGCAATTTTATCTGGTCAGCCTGGACATCCTGCAGCAATAGCAAGAACTAAGGGTGTCAAAGACTATTTCAAGAGTAACAATGTAGATGTAACATATGTATTTAATGATACAGCATATTGGGATACTGACAAAGCGTATGATGCCTTCTTAATATTCCTTAAGACCGAGCAGCCATTTGATGCTGTAATATGTAACAATGACTCTATGGCAATTGGTGTTGTAAAGGCCATGAAGGAAAAGGGCTATGATACATCAAAGATTCCGGTTGTAGGAGTAGATGCTACTGATGGCGGATGCGATTCTATTCGTGAAGGTGGTATGCAGTATACAGTATATCAGTCAGCAGTAGGACAGGGAGAAGCTGCAATAAAAACAGCTATTGCTCTTGCTAAGAAGGGATCAGCAGCCGGAGTTGAAGGTTTAACAAAAGATGGTCTCTATGTATGGGTTCCATATGTTCCGGTTGATAAGAGCAATGTAGACTCATTTAAATAAGCAGGTAATTGCTCATATAGTTCAAATAATAAAAGGGGAAGCTTTTGCTTCCCCTTATTTACTGTTCATACCAAGGCCTTTCTCTTGAAGCCAGTTCTTCTATTCTTTCCTTGTCCAGTTTTTGCCTTAACTTAAGTCTGTCAAGTTCCTTAACTTGTATGCTTAATCTCTCCTGATGCAACTTAAGCTGGCTTGGATAGTTAGGTAGCCCAAAACGATCGGCAAGAGATATGGAGGCTTTGCTGGTTCCAAGCTCCATCATGGTTCGTAAGCCAATGATAATAGTGCATATTACTACGAATACAAGTACTATCATGGTAAATCCTATAACTGTTGTACTAACAGAAAACCCCAAAGCATTAACCAGATTGTTATCACCACCCATGGATTGATTTTGCACCTCAGCATAAAAATATACGATAGCAAAGAATATAATAAATATTAGGCAGCATATAACAAAGCCTATCCATTTACCTTTTTTGATACGCTTTATACTGCGGATATTCATTTCTGAATCGAGAACTTCTGATTCGTATCGCTGGATCATCTCTTTATATCGAATCTCGTTATCTCGAAGTTCAGATAGTTCTTTTTTTTCTTCACTAGTTAATCCCATAAGAATAATGTAACTTATTTTATTTCTTACCGCAAGTTAAGTAATAAAAGAAACGATGTCATTCAGTAGGCATATATAATAAACAACAGATATAGATGGATAACAAAAAAGGCGATGAATAATCATCGCCTTCTAGTATATATGTAATGAATATCTTGCCTTATTATTTTGTAGCCTTCTTAGCAGGTGTAGCAGCCTTAGGAGCTTCCTTCTTAGCAGCTGGAGCAGCAGCCTTAGGAGCTTCTTTCTTTACAGCTGGAGCAGCAGCCTTTGCTGGAGCAGCAGCCTTTGCTGGAGTTGCAGCCTTAGCAGGAGCAGCCTTCTTAGCAGGTGCAGCTTTCTTAGCTGGAGTAGCTTTCTTTGCAGCTGGCTTTTTAGCAGCTGGAGCCTTCTTAGCTGGAGCTTTCTTTGCAGCTGGCTTCTTAGCAGCAGCCTTTTTAGCTGGAGCCTTCTTAGCAGCTGTAGCAGCCTTAGCTGTAATAACATTAACGAGTGCAGAAATCTTTTCTACATCGCCTTCGATCTGGAATGCAGCCTTGTCAGCCTTACCATCAACAGCAGCGATAAGTTCATCTGCAGAGATAACTAACTTTGCTGTGTAGTCGTAGTACTCGTATGGCTGAACGTCTAACTTTCCTTCCTTAACTTCTACGTAGAGTGCGCCTTCTCCTTCACCAACAACGTCGATCTGGAGTGCTACATCTTCAAGTTTGCTTACATCTTTTTTAGCTATTGCTTTTTTTACATAGCTAACGATCTTGTCATAAGTCATGATATACTTCCTTTCCCTTATTAGATTGTAATTTTGTTAACAAGCGTTTTATACTTTTATCATATAAAGTATAAATCATGAATTAACATAAATCTATCATATATATTTAATAATAAATGCAAGGGATTGCACGAGGTTTATTGTGGAATTGACTAAAAAACCCTTATAAAATCCGTTTATTCTCAATAAATACATTTTAAAAAGCCAGTAAATACGCTATAGTTTACCTATGAATAAAAAAGATATTCAATTTATTTTAGACAATTTAGATAAACTTTATGGAACAGATATAATTTGTTATTTGAATTATGAAAAGCCATATGAACTTCTTATTGCAACTATCTTAAGTGCCCAGTGTACTGATGCAAGAGTAAATATAATCACAAAAGATTTGTTCACAAAGTATACTAATTTGGAAAGTTTTGCAACTGCTGATCTATCAGAACTTGAAGAAGATATTAAACCTGCCGGCTTATTTAAAAATAAGGCGAAGAATATCATAGCTTGCTGCAAGATGCTACTTGATGAATATGATGGGCAGGTACCAAGTGATATAGATAAGCTAACTAAGCTTCCTGGAGTTGGCAGGAAAACAGGTAATGTTATAAGAGGTAATATCTACGGTATAGAAAGTGTAGTAGTTGATACACATGTTAAGAGACTATCCAACCTGATTGGATTAACTGATGAAGATGATCCGGTAAAGATTGAGATGGATCTTATGAAGAAGATACCGAAAGACCACTGGATATTAATTAATAAACAGCTTATGGCTCATGGTAGAGCAGTATGTATTGCAAGAAGACCAAAGTGTGATGTTTGTGATTTAGCCAAAGTATGCAGATATGCTAAACAAAACTTACGTGATAAATAACTGTAGTTCTGTAATTAATATTTTATAAAGTTCACATGGTGAACAAAATAGTTGCAAGAAAGATGTATAACTATATTAACGATTATGTTGCTATCGACCTGGAGATGACAGGTGTCGATGCTGGCAAAGACAAAATCATAGAGATAGGTGCTATTAGAATAAGAGAAGGTAAAGAAGTGGACATCTTTACCTCTTTTGTTAATCCTGGAATGAAACTTGAAGAGAGAATAATAAATCTTACAGGAATCCAGGAAGATGATTTGAAAGATGCTCCATACATAGAAACTGTGCTTCCAGATTTATTAGACTTCATTGGAGATGATATTATTCTGGGTCATGGAATTATTCATGATTATTCCTTTATTAAAAGAGCAGCTGTTTATAATAAATTGGAATTTGAAAAAGAAGGTATAGATACTCTTAAGATAGCAAGAAGATTTTTAACATCACTTCCAGGAAGGTCACTTGGTGAACTTTGTAGTCACTATGCAATACCTCATAAAGCCCATAGGGCATACGAAGATGCCAGAGCAACTTCTCTTCTATATAAATGTCTGGTAGATGAGTTCTATAGTCAGGAGACTGCTGAGATATTTGCGCCTTATAAGCTAATATATAAAGTAAAGAAACAAGGACCTATTACTAAGGCTCAGTTAGAAAGACTTAGCAGGATGCTTGAAGAAAAAAATCTGGTCCTTGATAGAGATATAAAAAGACTTACTAAAAATGAAGCTAGCAGGATTATGGATCATATAAGAAGTGAGGGACATATCTAAGCCTCGTTTTCCACTCCTGCCTGTTCAATATATCTTACTATACTTGGCCCCATAGGTGAGTTAAGAGCCTTAGCCATAAATATAAGTTTTTCTTTCTTAGCAGCAAGCATATCTTCACTACCTTCTTCTATATATATATTAAGAAGATTCTTATATGTGCTACTAATATCCGAACCTATATTAATAGAAAATTCTAATACTTCTTTAGCGTACGCCTTATCAACAGTAAGAGCAGCCTCCCCAATTTCTTCTAAACAGGTAATAAGACTTGTAAAGTTCTGATCATATTCCATAAGAATTTCCAAATTGCCGGTTCCATATTCTAATTTAAGATCTGTATTTGTTTTACCAAGGAAGTTAACCATCTTGGCATCTTTAAGTTTCATAAGCTGGTCTACAGCCTTCTCTATAGCTTCTGGATGCTCATTAGCTTTAATCAGTTTGCTATAAGAATATTCGTAAAACTTATCAGGGACTTTTACATAATTAAGGGAACCAAGAGGCTTCTTTTTTACAAAGTTAGACTTTCTTTCTTTTTCGAAGAATTCCTCAGCGTCCTGTTCCTTTTTATAATCCGATTTTTTTATTGCCAAAGCTACTAAAAGTGCAATAATTAATGGGGTTGCAAAAACAAATAATTTCATTTATAATTTCCTTTCAAGATATAGAACATTTTTATAAAAAAAGGGAAATAATTATGTTTAATATGCACAGTAATAAAACGAAAAGAACCATCTCTGCAATCATTATTATCATATTAATAGTTGCTATGGTTGCACCACTTGCATTAAGTTCGTTTTAAGTATAAGTAATTGCAGCTTAATTTGCAATTAACCGCAGGAGATATATTATGAAGAAATTAATAGGAGTATTTACAGGACTTGTTCTGTCACTTGTCCTGGCTTTTGTAATTACAAAGCCACAGACAGTTAATGCTGACTCTACAATTCTTCCAGGTGTAAGCATCAATGGTATCGATGTTTCAGGGCTCGACGAAGCAGGAGCTCAGGCTAAGCTTGATGAATACCTTAACGGTCTTAGCACAGCAAGCATAACATTTAAAATATCTGATACAGAAAAAGTTACAACAACATTTGGTGACCTTGGTATTACTTGGGCTAACTCTGACGCTGTTCATGAAGCGCTTAGTGCTGGTAATGAAGGCAATGTAATAGTTAGATATAAAGCTAAGAAAGATATTGAAGTTAACGGCCTCAATATTCCTATAGATGTTTCTTTTAATGAAGCTTCCGTTAATGCATTCCTTGAAAATGAGTGTGCACAGTTTGATAAGGAAGTACAGAACGCTACTCTTAAAAGAGAGAATGGCGAATTCATTATTATAGATGGCGTACCAGGTGAGACAGTAGATAGAGACGCTTCTTTACAGTATATTGAAAATGAGCTTTTCCTTGATTATGTTTCTGGTATGACAGAGGTTCCTCTTGTAGTAACAGAGGTTGATCCTGAAGGTTCTAAGGAAGAACTTTCTCAGATTAAGGATCTTCTTGGTACATATACAACTAAGTATGCATCTTCTGGTTATAACAGAAGTATGAATATCGCTAATGGTTGTTCGCTTATTAATGGTACAGTTCTTTATCCTGGAGAAGAGTTCTCAACATATGATACAGTTAAGCCATTTACAGAAGCTAATGGCTACTATCTTGCTGGTTCATATCTTAATGGACAGGTTGTTGATAGTGTTGGTGGTGGTATCTGCCAGGTATCTACAACTCTTTACAATGCAGTACTTAGATCTGAGCTTGAAGTCGTAGAGAGATACAATCACTCTATGATTGTTACTTATGTTCAGAAGTCTGGCGATGCAGCAATTGCTGAGTCTTCAGGTAAGGACTTTAAGTTCAAGAACAATACAGAATATCCAATCTTTATTGAAGGATATACAGAAGATAAGACTATAACATTTAACATATATGGTGTTGAAACAAGACCTTCTAACAGAACTATTGAGTTTGAAAGCAAGGTCCTTTCGGAGACAGTTCCATCAACTGATACTATAACAGCTGATCCTTCTCAGCCAATAGGTTATATATCAACATCTGCTGCTCATATAGGTTATTCTTGTGAGCTTTGGAAGGTTGTATATGAAGATGGCGAAGAAGTATCTAGAGAGCAGATTAACTCAAGCCGTTATTCACCAGCACCAAGAACTGCTATAGTTGGTGTTTCTACACCTAATCCGGACTATTATAACTATATGATGAATGCAATTGCATCAGGCAATGTTGATACATGTAAGTCAGCGGCGGCGCAGATTAAAGCCTTAGAAGCACAAAGCGCCCAGCCACAGCCTCAGCCAACTCCAGAAGGCTAAGAGGTTCTTACACAGGACATTCCTGAAAGGATATCTTATGAAGATAGGATCAATTGCTGAAAACATCTATAATCGTACAGTAAAAAAAGAATTAAGTTTTGTTAATGATAAATGCGCAGATTTCAGGAGAAACTGCGCATTTTTTGATGCTGATACTCAGGGAAAAGACTTTATTATTACTAACACCAGAAGCTCTTCACTTTCTATGATGAACTGCACATTATCTATAATTAGTTCACTCAATGAACTAATTGTTCAGGAGGCAGAACTGGTAGGTCTTAATATAAACCTACTTATGTCTGAGAAATACTCAGAAGAAAAGATGAGAAAGATATTAGCTTCTATAGAAGAGGTTCTTGATAAGGCAGATGCTAAGGTTCTTTCATTTCATGGGGAGAATACTTCGTATATAAACGAACCAGTACTTACATGCTCTGCTATTGGATATAAGAAGAAAAATACGAAGGCGGTTACTAAGCCTGGTAATGATATTGTTATGATAGGAACTGCTGGATATGCAGGGACGTCTATCTTGGCGATAAAAGAAAGAGAGAATCTGCTTAAAAGGCTACCAGCTGACTATATTGATGGAGCGGTAGTTAAGCCAGATGGTCTGATTGTAAAAGATGAGGCTGCTCTGGCCATTAAGTCCGATGATGCGTGCATTTATCATGTGTCAGAGGGCGGTGTATATGCAACTCTTTGGAATATGGCAAGTGAAAGCAGAGTCGGACTAGACATATACATAAAGAACATTCCTATTAAGCAGGAGACAGTTGAGATATGTAACTATCTTGACCTCAATCCATATGAACTTATGTCAGAAGGAAGTCTTTTAGTAAGCCTAACTGATGGGCAGAAACTAGTGGATAGTCTTTTGGAAAAGGGCATAAAATCTGCTATAATAGGAAAAGTGACGGATTCTAATGATAAGGTTATTATCAATGAAGATGAGCGTAAGTTTATTACTAAACCTTGTCCAGATGAATTGTTTAAGTATATATAAGGAATGTGAGTTGGCATAATATTTATGCTATATAAGATTGGAGGAATTATGAGAGAAGAAATACTTCGTATTATAGAAAGAAACAGCCGTATTGATACTGGAGAGCTCGCTGTTCGTCTTGGAAGAGATGAAAGCGATGTAGTAAACGAGATGATGAAGATGGAAGAAGAAGGTATCATCTGCGGTTACCATACAATGATTAACTGGGAGAAGACAACTCAGGAAACAGTAACAGCTCTTATTGAAGTTAGAGTAACACCTCAGAGAGGTGAAGGTTTTGATAAGATTGCTGAAAGAGTATATAAGTATCCAGAAGTAAAGAGCGTATATCTTATAAGTGGTGGATTTGACCTTCTTGTAACACTTGAAGGAAAGACACTTAAAGAGGTATCTATGTTTATTTCTGATAAGCTTTCAACTCTTGATACAGTCATAAGTACTTCTACACATTTCATCCTTAAGAAATATAAGGATCACGGAACTATTATGACAAAGAAAAAACAGGATGAAAGGCAGATGATTACACCATGAGAAATCCATTATCAGAAACAATTGTTAATATTAAGCCATCCGGCATAAGAAAATTCTTTGATATTGTTAGCGAGATGAAAGATGCCATCTCTCTTGGTGTTGGTGAGCCTGACTTTGATACACCATGGCATATAAGAGATGAGGGTATTTACTCACTTGAAAAAGGTAAAACATTCTATACTTCAAACTCAGGTCTTATGGAACTTCGTGAAGAGATATGTAATTATCTTAGCAGAAGAGTAGGAGTTTCTTATGTACCTAAGTCAGAAGTAATTATAACAGTAGGTGGTTCGGAAGCTATTGATATAGCGCTTAGAGCTATGCTTGATAGAGATGATGAAGTTCTTATTCCTCAGCCAAGTTATGTATCATATGAACCATGTACTATCCTTGCAGGTGGTAAGCCGGTTATTATTAACCTTAAGGCAGAGAATGAGTTTAGACTTACAAAGCAGG
Organism: Lachnospiraceae bacterium NC2008; assembly: GCA_000687675.1. Classification (GTDB taxonomy): domain Bacteria; phylum Bacillota; class Clostridia; order Lachnospirales; family Lachnospiraceae; genus NK4A136. The sequence goes on from JHWS01000003.1 coordinate 174,845, forward strand.
AACTCCTCGATGCTATAACAGATAAGACAAAGATACTTGTACTTCCTTTCCCTAACAACCCAACAGGTGCAATTATGGAAAGAAAAGATCTTGAAGATATTGCAGAGGTTTGTATTGAGAAAGATATCTTTGTATTATCAGATGAGATTTATTCAGAACTTTCATACAAGGGTGAGCATGTATCTATAGCATCACTTCCTGGAATGAAAGAAAGAACTATCTTAATCAACGGTTTCTCTAAGGCTTATGCTATGACAGGTTGGAGACTTGGATATGCCTGCGGACCACAGGAGATTATTAGTCAGATGACTAAGATTCATCAGTTCGCAATTATGTGTGCTCCAACAACAAGCCAGTATGCAGCTATTGAAGCTCTTAAGAATGGCGACAATGATGTAGCTATGATGAGAGATGCTTATAACCAGAGAAGAAGATTTCTTATGGATGCATTTAGAAAGATGGGTATTGATTGCTTTGAGCCATTTGGTGCTTTCTATGTATTCCCTTGTATTAAGGAATTTGGTATGACTAGTGAAGAGTTTGCAACAAGACTTCTTCAGGAAGAGAAGGTTGCAGTTGTTCCTGGTACAGCATTTGGCGATTGTGGTGAAGGTTTCCTTCGTATATCATACGCATACTCAATTGAGAATCTTAAGGTTGCTCTTGCGCGTATAGAGAGCTTTATTACAAGACTTAGAGCACAGTAAAAAACAATACAGCTTTATTTCCCCGCGGTTAATCGCGGGGTTATTAGCTTTATGGAGGATATATGCACATAGTATTACATCAACCAGAGATACCTGCCAATACAGGCAATATAGGAAGAACATGTGTGGCTACAGGAACCAGTCTTCATCTTATTGAACCTCTTGGTTTTAGATTAGATGAAAAGCAGATTAAACGTGCCGGTATGGATTATTGGGATAAGTTAGATCTTCATACATACATCAATTATGATGATTTTAAAGCCAAGAATCCTGGTGCTAAAGTATATATGGCTACAACTAAGGCACATAAGAAATATACAGATGTGAAATTTGGACCAGATGATTTTATTATGTTTGGTAAGGAAAGCGCTGGAATTCCAGAAGAGATTTTGGTAGATAATGAAGATATGTGTATTCGAATTCCTATGTTAGAGGATATCAGGAGTCTTAACCTTGCTAATTCAGTTGCAATAACATTATATGAGGCGCTACGTCAGAATGATTTTCCTGGACTTGAAGAGGAAGGTCATTTACACAGATTAAATTGGAAATAATTAAAGCACCGCTGATTATGTATCAGTGGTGCTATTTTTGCGCAGGACCGTGAGATGAAACGTCCCAGCTAAAGCTGGGCACGGTCCGCGCTTACGCATGTAGGATTACATCCTCCGTGCGATTATGAATCCTCTTTAAGCATAGCTTTTGATAATGGAAGGGTAAATATAAACTCACTACCGGCTCCTTCAGTAGAAATAACATTAATATTCTCATCGTGAGCTCTAACTATTTCACGGGTTATACAAAGACCAAGTCCTGTACCCTTCTTATCTTTACCTCTTGATAAATCTGTCTTATAAAATCTATCCCATACAAGATTAATACTGTCTTTTGGAATACCTATTCCGTAATCTTTAACAGATATAAATAGCTTGTTATTCTTTTCTGTAGTTTCGATTTTTATAGATGAATTCTTATGGCTGAATTTAATGGCATTGTCTATAAGATTATATAGAACCTGTCCTATACGTGTCTTATCACCATTAACTTCCATATACTCACCAGTAAGTGATAAATCTACGCTAATATTCTTATCACGGCATTTGCCTTCAAAGGTAGATAAGCTTGAGTAAATTAGCTTATTGATATCGAAGTCTTTTCTTTCAAGAACCATACCCTTGGTATTAAGGTTATTAAGTGAAAGAAGAGAGTTAGTAAGCTTTATAAGTCTGTCGGTTTCATTAAGAACTATATCTATATATTTTGGATATAACTCAGGAGGAATAGTGCCGTCCTTAATAGCTTCCAGATAACCCTTAATAGAAGTAAGAGGAGATCTAAAGTCATGGGATACATTGGCAACTAACTGCTTCTGATTATCTTCACCTTTGGCCAGTTCATTTGCCATATAAGAAAGGGAAGCAGCAAGGTAGCCTATCTCATCTCCAGAATCAACGTTTAGCTTATACCTAAGGTTACCGCTGGCATATTCTTCTGTTGCCTTAGTAATCTTCTTGATTGGAAGATAAACAATCTCAGTAAAGAAGATAAGAATAATAAGTGAAAGAAGAAGTATGATAACAAGCATAATATAGTCAATATTAAGAAGCTTGTTAACTGAATTCTGAAGCTTCACTATATCGTAGTGGAATATAACATATCCAACTATATTAAAGCCGGAGTTTATTGGAACTGATACAGTAAGAACATCTGAATTAAACTGACCGAAGAAATCTCCAACAGAATAATATGAGCCAGACATCTTTGTTGTATCAAAACCTTCTATAGTCTTTGGATCATCAATATTTACCGGGTTATCAGAATCAAGGACAACAAGACCAGAAGGGTTTACTATCCATATCTTGGAATCAACCATGGTGCTTAATGTATCAATCTCATCTTTAAGAGAGGTTATGGATATTTCTTTGTTATAAAGATCAACAGCATAGCCCTCTGCTATTGTAGCAGCGTCCTTGTATAATTCTTTGGCCTTGGATTTCTCCAGGTGGTCCATAGTCATCTCCTGCATAAATGTTGAGACAACAATAAAACCGAAGAAGGCAAAGATAACATATGCAATTATGAATTTAAGATATAATGTCTTTCTCATAATTAGTTCTGACTTACTTCAAATTTGTATCCTATTCCCCAGATAGTTGATATCTGCCATTTTTCATGGTCTTTAATCTTTTCACGGATTCGTTTAATATGGACATCAACTGTACGTGTATCACCTATATATTCATATCCCCAAATCTGATTAAGAAGCTGTTCTCTTGAGAATACATGGTTAGGAGATGAAGCAAGGAAGTAGAGAAGCTCTAACTCCTTAGGTGGCATCTCAACCTTTCTACCCATGTATAATACAGAGTAATTAGTCTTATTAATTACAAGATCTGGATAAGCAATTTCTTCATCTTCTGAAACTGGCATAGCTACAGGTGCTGGCTTGTATCTTCTAAGTACAGCCTTAACTCTTGCAACAAGTTCTTTAGAATCAAAAGGCTTCTCCATATAATCATCAGCACCAAGCTCAAGGCCAAGTACCTTATCAAACACTTCACCTTTTGCAGAAAGCATAATGATTGGTGTTTGAGAAATCTGTCTAACTTCACGGCATACCTGATATCCGTCTTTACCTGGGAGCATAAGATCAAGAAGTATGATATTAGGCTCAAATGTTTTAAAGACTTCGATAGCTGTTTCGCCGTCATTAACAATCATAGTTTCAAAGCATTCTTTTGTAAGATATAGGCTTATAAGTTCTGCTATGTTGTTGTCGTCATCTACAATAAGTATTTTCTGTTTTGAACTTCCCATGTTTGTACCCCTTTATTTAAATTCTAAAATTCTACTATTGTTACGCCTGCATCTCCCTCACCATGTGCAGCAAGATGATAATTTCTAACTGCTGGATGGGAACTTAAGAAATCATGTAAACCACTTCTAAGTGCACCTGTACCTTTACCATGTACGATTCTTACACTGGCAAGATGACAAAGAAGAGCATCATCAAGATATTTATCTACTACAGATACGGCCTCATCTACAGTCATTCCAAGAACATTAATCTCAGACTTTATATTAGATGTTCTGCTTATATTAAGCCTCTTTGGAGCGGACACAGATTTTGTTTCAGGAAGAGCTTCTATCATATATAGGTCTTTAATATTAACCTTTGATGATATGATTCCACACTGAACAAGTACGTTGCCACTTGAATCTGGACGAACTGTAATAGTTCCATCAAGATTCATAGAAATAATATGTACATTGGTTCCAGGAAGGGCCTGGTCCATAGTAATTGATTTTGGATGGTTCACTTTATGAACTTTATTCTTTTCAGAAAGTTTTGCATCCTGAGACTTAATCTTTTCTCTTACATTGCTACGCTTCTTTTCCATAGTCTGGATAGACATAACGGTGCTTTGCTTCTGGAATGCTCTGATTGTTTCGTCAGCTACATCCTTTGCTTCCTGTAAGATATCCTTAGCCTGTTCTCTGGCATCCTTAATAATCTTATCTCTCTTTTCAGAAATCTTTTCCTCGTTATCTTTAAGTCTTGCTTTAAGAGACTCTATTTCTTTCTTATATGCTTCTATACTTTCTTTTTCTTTCTCTATCTGAACTCGCTTAGATTCAAGGTCAGAAATAATATTCTCAAAGCTTTCTTCTTCACTGTCTATATACTTCTTGGCATTGTCAATTATCTCATCGGATAAGCCGAGCTTCTTTGATATGGCAAATGCATTGGACTTACCTGGTATACCAATAAGAAGTTTGTATGTTGGGCGAAGAGATTCTACATCGAATTCGCAGCTTCCGTTTTCTACAAATGAAGTAGAAAGAGCGAAAATCTTAAGTTCACTATAGTGGGTAGAAGCCATAGTTCTTATACCTCTATCGTGAAGATAAGAAAGAATAGACATAGCAAGAGCAGCACCTTCAGAAGGATCTGTTCCTGCACCAAGCTCATCGAATAAGCATAGGCTATCCTGACTGGCTTTCTTAAGTATATTAACAATAGAAGTCATATGTCCTGAAAAAGTACTTAGACTCTGTTCAATACTCTGCTCATCACCAATATCCGCAAACACTTCCTTAAATACAGATAGTTCACTTCTATCTAAAGTAGGTATATGAAGTCCTGACTGTCCCATAAGAGTAAGAAGACCAACTGTTTTAAGAGATACAGTTTTACCACCAGTGTTAGGACCGGTAATAATAAGTAGGTCGAAGTCCTCTCCAAGCCTTACATCAATAGGAACTACCTTATCCTGTGGAAGAAGTGGATGTCTTGCACTTCTAAGTTTTATTCTGTAGTCAGCATTAAATATAGGCTTAGTACAGTTAAGTTTAAGAGCGTATTTACCTTTGGCAAATATAAAGTCTAGACTGGTAATATTCTTCTGGTTTGTAAGAATCTCATCAGCGTGAGCAGCGCATTTTGAAGAAAGACTCTTAAGGATAATTTCTATCTCTTCTTCTTCCTGAAGCTTTAGTTCTCTTAAATCATTATTAAGATTAACTATAGCCTGTGGTTCTATGAATATGGCTCTACCAGAAGAAGAGTGGTCATGAACCATACCAGGTACCTGGCTCTTATATTCTGCCTTAACTGGAATACAGTATCTACCGTTACGAGAGGTAATAACTGCATCCATAAGATAGGTTCTATATGTTGTACTTACCATATTAGTAAGCTGGTTGTGAATCTTAGCTTCTGTATTAACGTAAGATCTTCTTATATCTTTGAGCTTACTTGAAGCATCATCAGCAATTTCATTTTCAGAAAGGATGCATTTTGTTATTTCTTTTGAAAGAAGTGGAAGAGGAGAAAGTTCTTCGAAATATCTGCTTAGTGCATCCTCTTCTTCTGACTCATCTTTAGCATCATAATTTGAAAGCTCTTCAGTAAGTGTAAGAAGTCTTCCTATAGAAAGAAGGTCAGAGATAGATAAGGTTCTACCTATCTGAGCTTCCTTTATTATTCCTCTTATGTCCTTGTTGGAACCGAATGATATGCGGTCATTCTTAATTAATCTGGACAGTGCTGCCTCAGTTTCTTTCTGAGCATTATCAATCCATTCAATATTAGTAGAAGGTCTGAGCTTAAGGCACATCTTTTTGCCTGGCTCACTACCTGCGAACTGGGAAAGAATATCTAGTATTTTGTTGTATTCAAGTGTTTTTAAAACTTTGTCATTCATAGTAAATAGTATAACACACGAAAGTAGGGGGATGGTATGCACTTGTAGGCATTTTTTCACCATGCTAAAATGATGTAGTGATTTTGGATCTTTAATTAAGAGGTTAAAAGTGAAAAAAGAAGAATTAGATGAAAATAAACTTAATGATGAAGATATAGCAGAAACTGGCCACGATGAATCCAGCGACTACGAGTTCATCCGCGAGTCTATTAGAAAGCGTCCTGTAAACAGGAAAAAAGTGGTAAAAAAAATGCTTCTTACAGCGGGAAGCGCGGTGCTTTTTGCTACTATTGCCTGCCTTACCTTCTTACTTCTTGAGCCGGTTCTCGACAGGATGATTAATAAGAAGTCAGGGGATGAGACAGATCTTAATAAGGTAACATTAAATGAGACTCCTGAAGATGAAACATGGGATAGTTCTGATATAGACGTTGCAATAGACGATACACCTTATGAAGAAACACCAATCGAGGATCTTAACCTTAATGACGATGGAAGTGTTAGTTCCAATGGTGTAATTACGGAAAATGTCAGCATAAGTCTTACTCTCGATGACTACCAGCTGATTCATAGAAAGATGTATATTCTTTCACAGCAGGTTAGAAAGAGCCTGGTTGATGTAACATTTATCTCCAAAGATATGGATGTTCTTAATGATACATATCTTAGTACAAACAGAACTATGGGACTTATAGTTGCCCAGTCGGGTAAAGATCTTTATGTCCTTGTTAGTGATAGCAATGCCGGCAAACCTGAGAGTATAACTGCAACATTTTCAGATGGTGCAACAGTAGATTGCGAAATAATATCCAGAGATAAAGACACAGGACTTATGATTCTTCGTCTTTCAGTAGATTCTATTCCAGCCGAAGCTGCAAACTCTTATAAGGTAGCTACTATAGGAAGTTCCTCAAATAAGACCCTTCTTGGCAATGCCATAATTGCAGTTGGTGACCCTCTTTCAGTTGGTGAGTCAATTTGCTACGGTGCTGTAACATCTAATACTTTATATGCTGGTTACACAGACAGTTCATATCAGATTATTACTACAGATATTGTTGGTAATCAAAATGCCAGTGGGGTTCTTGTTAACACAAGAGGTCAGGTAATCGGATTTATCTCTCAGAAGTGCCAGGTGGAAGGTATGGACAATATGGTTTGTGCATACGGTATAAGCAGCATAACAGACCTGGTTGAGAAACTTTCTAATGATTCAGATATAACTTATATTGGACTTCATATAACTAATGTAACACCAGATGCAAAAGCTACACTTGGAATACCAGGCAATGCTTACATTACAAAAGTAGAAAATAACTCACCTGCAAGTGCTATAGGTCTTATGCCAGGTGATATTATAACTGGGTACGATGGTGAATATGTAGGAAGCGCTGAGGAATATATGCGTAAGGTATACGCTACTACTCCAGGAGCTGAAGTAAAGATTAAGTTCCAGCGTCTTAATGGTGATAAGTACGAAGAACTTACAGAGACTATCGTAACAACTACTAGATAGATTTACAGGAGGAAATATACATGAGATACATTAAGGACCTTGCAGAAGGCAACAGCATACAAGGTGTGTATTATCTTAAACAGAAAAATCAGACAGAGACAAAGACAGGTAAGCCTTATCTTAATATGATACTTCAGGATAAGACAGGTGTACTTGATACTAAGGTTTGGGATCCATATAGCCCTGGTATAGGAGAGTGCGAAGCAGGAGACTATATCGAGGTTGTAGGTGATGTTATAACATTCAACAACCAGAAGCAGGCTAAGCTTACAAGGATAAGAAGGGCGGATGAAGGAGATTATAATCCAGCAGATTACTTCCCTATGACTAATAAGAATATAGATGAGATGTATAACGAGCTTCTTGCATTAATAGGCTCAGTTAAGGCTCCGTATTATAAGAAGCTTCTTGAGATGTTCTTTGTAGAGGATGCAGATTTTGTAGCGTTATTTAAGAAAGCTTCAGCAGCAAAGACAGTTCATCACGGATTTATCGGAGGCCTTCTTGAACATACTCTTAGCGTTACTAAGCTTTGTGACTACTATTGCACAGCTTATCCGGTGCTTAAGAGAGATCTTCTTATCACAGCAGCTATCTGCCACGATATAGCAAAGACCAGAGAGATATCTCCTTTCCCTGCTAATGACTACACAGATGAGGGACAGCTTCTTGGTCATATCGTTCTTGGCTCGGAGATGGTATCTGAGAAAGTGAAAATGATTGCTGATTTCCCCGCTAAAGAAGCGGCAGAGCTTAAGCATTGTATCCTTGCCCATCATGGGGAATATGAATATGGTTCACCAAAGAAACCAGCTCTTGTTGAGGCAGTAGCTCTTAATTTTGCTGATAATACTGATGCAAAGATGGAAACTCTTACAGAGATATTCGCTGGTACTGATAATAGCGACTGGCTTGGATATAACAAGTTCCTTGATACTAATATCAGAAAAACAAGCAAAGAATAATTTCTGATTAGAAAATATGTAGAGGATTATATGTACGTAAAGAATCAGATTCTTAACATGGAAATCTCAGACTTGGGAGCTGAGGGTGAAGGTATAGGCAAGATAGAGGGCTTTCCTGTATTTGTCAAAGATACTCTTCCTGGTGATGAGATTGAAGTTAGACTAGTTAAGGTAAAAAAGAATTACGCATATGGACGATTGGAGAAGGTTATTAAACCCTCTCCTTTTCGTATAGAGCCTGTTTGCCCACTTGCAAGACCTTGCGGTGGTTGTCAGATTATGGAGATGTCATATGATAAGCAGCTTGAGTTTAAGGCTGGTAAGGTAAGAAATAATCTTATTCGAATAGGAGGAGTAGATGCGGACTATTTGGATAGTATTATGGAGCCAATTGTTGGTGCCTATGACATTTTGAATGAAGGTTCACAAAGTGAACAAAGTTCTAACGGAGCAGTTCCAACTAGGTACAGAAATAAAGCTCAGTATCCTATAGGTCGAGATAAAGAAGGCAATATTATTGCAGGATTCTATGCCGGAAGAACACATGCTATTATTCCGTGCCAGGATTGTAAGCTAGGGGTGGAAGAGAATAAAGATGTGCTTGATGCAGTTCTTTATTATATGAAACAGTGTGATATAACACCTTACGATGAGACTACAGGAACAGGACTTGTGCGTCATGTTCTTATTAGAAAAGGATTTGTATCCGGTCAGCTAATGGTATGCCTTGTAATTAACGGAAATAAGCTTCCAGCAGAAGATGTATTAGTTGAAAAGCTGACTAAGATAGAAGGTATGACCTCTATATCTATAAGCATTAACAAGTCCAACTCTAATGTAATTATGGGAGATAATTATAAGACTATCTGGGGGAGTGACACTATAGAAGATACCCTTCTTGGTCTTAAATTTAATATATCCCCTCTTTCTTTCTATCAGGTTAATCCTGTTCAGGTTGAAAAACTCTATACCATAGCTCTGGACTATGCTGATATTAAACCAGGGGAAGAGGTATGGGATATATGCTGCGGTATAGGAACTATAACCCTGTGCGCTGCAAAAAGAGTAGCTAATGGTGAGTCGTCAGCCAGGGTTCACGGTATCGAGATCGTTCCTCAGGCTATAGATGACGCTAAAGACAATGCTAAGCGTAACGGAATTACCAATGCTGACTTTATCTGCGCGGCAGCAGAAGATTATATGCCAGCCCATGCAAAAGATATAAAAGCAGATGTGATAATTTTGGACCCTCCGCGTAAGGGAATGGATGAAAGGGCACTTCAGGTTGTTGTAGACACTGCTCCATCGCGTATTGTTTATGTAAGCTGTGACTCTGCCACACTTGCCCGTGATATTAAATTCTTAACTGCAAATGGCTACAACCTAACCAAGGTCCGCCCAGTTGATATGTTTGGAAATACCGTTCATGTTGAGACCTGTTGTTTGCTCGAACGACTTCGAAATGCAAAGGATCATGTCACGTTTACACTTGATAAGGAAGACTATTATCGGATTAAGGACGCAGAGGCTGATAAGAAAAACGATAGTACAAACTAATCGTTTTTGATTAACTGGCTGTAATAGCTAAGCAAGCGCTGTAGTGTTGCATCATCTGCACTTTCTGTATTCTTTATCAGTTCAAATAAGAGAGGATTGATACTCTTATGAATGCTTACTACATCAGGGGAAATATCATCTGTTTCGCCTGATAAATAGGCAACTGATGTCTTCATTTTCTCCGCTATCGATAGTATGACCTGTGGAGAAGGACTGCGGTCACCTGCTTCATATCTAACGTAGGATGCAGCCGTTAATCCAATCCGCCTTGCAGCTTCAGCTTTGGAAAGGTTAAGCCTTTCTCTTGCAGATTTGAGGCGTTCAGGAATAAGAGTATTATTCGTATGGCTCATAATAACCTCCTTGACAATTACCAATGGTAACGCTATAATATTACCATTGGTAATATTGTATAGCTGTATGCTTTTCATGTCAAGGAAGGTGACGGATTATGAAATTGGAAGTAGCAGGAGGGGAAAGACTTGGAGAAAAAAGCAATAATACAGTATAAAAAGAGATTTGATGATATCAGGCATGAAGAGAATGGCATTGAATTCTGGTATGCAAGAGAGTTGATGGAACTACTTGAATATGCTCAATGGAGAAATTTTGAGAAGACTATAGAAAAGGCAAAGACTTCTTGTGAAAACAATGGGATAACTGTAACGGATCATTTTGCTGATGTCAGCAAAATGATAAAAATCGGTAAAGGCGGTAATAGAGAAGTTGATGATTATATGCTCACTCGGTATGCCTGCTATCTCATTGCTGAGAATGGAGATCCACGTAAGGAACAGATTGCATTCGCGCAGAGTTATTTTGCGGTGCAAACAAGAAAGCAGGAACTTATTGAAGAACGAATTGCATATATAGAAAGAACAGAAGCGCGTGGTAAGCTTAGGGAGTCGGAAAAGCGACTATCTCAGAATATCTATGAGCGTGGTGTTGACGATGCCGGGTTCGCAAGAATACGCTCAAAAGGTGATGAGGCTTTATTTGGAGGATATACCACCAAAGAAATGAAAGAACGTCTTGGTGTCAAGGACTCAAGGCCGTTGGCGGATTTTTTGCCGACACTTACAATAGCAGCCAAGAATCTTGCAACAGAGATGACAAATTACAATGTTGAAGAAAAGGATTTACAAGGGGAGTCAGCGATAACGGTTGAACATGTTGACAACAACAGTTCAGTAAGAGAGATGCTGGGGCAAAGGGGAATCAAACCGGAGAATCTTCCTCCTTCTGAGGATATTAGAAAACTGGAAAGAAGAGTTCAAAAGGAGGATAAGCAACTTGCTAAGAAATCGGGGAAACTTCATGAATAGAATCAGTCTGTTTAGAACGAGAATAGTTATTGAAGATAAGGTATATTTGTTAGCAAAGGATGTCAGGAAAGCGCTTGGATATAAAAGTATTGACCAGTTACAAAGTGAACATTTTGAAATAGTTAAACATATTAAAGGTTTACCAGCCTTGGTTTTGGAAAGCGATTTTAATACTATCTTAACGTCCGACATAGACGCTATGAAAAAGCTTAAGCATATAGAGATAACTCGTGTTGAGACTTTGCGAAATAACACAGAAGCGATAAAGAGTATCTATCCGCTCAAGTTTATTGTAGCCGGAAAATTGTTTGAGAATGAAGCTAGGATGGCCGGTTATCAGAGTGTTAACGAGTATATGGAAGAGGTTGACTATGTTAAGGAAATCAATAACGAAAAAGAAAAACTGATTTCAAAGAGGGATTTGATAGAGAGTATAAGTCTAAGCAGAGTTAAGCTTTCCGAGTTGATTGACGCTGATGTTCTTGGCAAGAATGACCTTCAAATTCAACAGTATATCCATATCAATAATGGAACTCCTTATATTGAGAGTTTTATAGTTGGACGGGGCATATTTTTTTCTGTATATGATGACGGCTACGCATTTGATGAATTGAGGATTGAGAACAACGACCTGATAATTCCAACATATGATTATGATGAAGATAATCCTAATAAGAATTATGGTCATGATCCGGAATTGAGAGACTACAGAGAGTATAGTTGTATGGAGAACATTTTATATCTGATCAAGCATAAAGATGTTGAGGATGCCGGTGTAGATCTAATGAGTTGCAATGCTCCGGGGATTAGTTTTTATATATCACAGACTGAGGTGATAAAACTCCTTAATCCTAATATGTATAGAGATATAGTTCTTATAGATGGAGATATGGATTTTGTATATTCAAAAACAATTACAAACGACTCTTTTATAGAATAAAGAATATTGCTGAGGTAGCCACTCTATGTCATTATGATATTCGGTTGCTCAGTCGTACAACAGTTGAGACGGTGGTGCAACTTTCCAAGGGAGATATCGACAGAGGCAATGCTGAAAGAAAAAGTGCTGCAAAAACAGAGATACGGGTATGATCAGCAGTTACAGTAAAGTAAACAGGGATCCAGAGACAACAAACGTAAAGATAGATTTCTCCCTGGAGAACCTTGATCTGACGGAACTCAGGGGGCACTAAAGGTCCGGGGGACCTTTGTTCAGCGCGGACCGAAGCGGAGACAGCGACATATGAGCAGATAAAGGATTATGTAAGGGAACAGACGAGTTTTAGAGTGTCTACCCTATACATTTCTCAGGTAAAGAGAAAGTGTGGTGTTGAGGTCGGGGAAAGCTACAACAAGCCTAAGTCAGAAGATGCAAGATAGCCTCAGTGTACGCCGGAGAAGGAAGAGGCAATTATGCAGGCACTCAGACATTTTGGGATGATATAAAGGAGATTATGCAAATGATCATCATTGAGTACGCAGATTAATGATCTGAGCTTGAAGATGAGAGTATTTATCTGGGAAGGTGGGAATTAAACGATGCCAAATATGAATTATCCGGAGAGCGACTGGAAACTTTTTAGAAGTAGAATATCGGATTGGCAGGAAGCGTATATGGAAAAACTCTGCAAAGAATATATTGATATCTTAAGCACTGATGGCAGTTCGGCAGACAGATTTTGGGCAGTGGAAGAGCGCATAAAGGTAGATAAGAAAAAAGTCGGAGTGCAGGCTGAGATAAGGCGCTCACAGATGTTTTATAATATTGTTTCACTTATCCGAGAGGGCGCAATCTCTTTGGAAGATCTGGATGGATTTAGCGAAGAATTAAAGCAGGCTGCAGAAGCAAGTATGAATTGGTGAAAACATGGGAATTATAGATATAGCCAGCAGTAAATCTGTATGGCGAGGTATGGATTATTATAAACAGAAAAAGGTTCTTTCATATGAAGAGAATGATGATGGAACTTATGAAGGTGATGTGGCTGGAAGTGATAATAAGAAATATCAAGTTCATCTTGATATGATTCATCCACGGAAATCAAAATGCAATTGCCCCTTGGCAAATGGTAAGCAGATCATATGCAAACACATTGTAGCTATGTCATTCTGCGTAGACGCATCTGAAGCAGATCGCTTTAAGAATGAGAAAACCATATATGCATCAGAGGAAGAAGAGCGCAGGGCAAAGCGGTATGATAGTTATATGAAAATGGCTAAATACATGTCTAAAGAAGAACTTAGGGAAGCGTATGTTGAGGCTATGATTGAATTGGAAGAAGTTCATCGCAAAGAAAAGTATGGAAATAAGGGATAGGGTAACTGTCTATTTAAGGGAGATTGCAAAGCGCAACGGAATCAGCGAGCGGAGTATCTATCGGTACAAGGCTTATTATGACGAGATGCAGAAAAAGAAGAAGGGGAAATCTTGAGGTGGAATTTTTGCACCTCAAATAAACCCCGTCGAATTCGACTACTTATCAGACGTATTTTTGCGGACGAAAAAACCGACCGCAAAAAGAAAGGAATTACATGAATCAAAAGAAGAAATCCGAATTAACCAATTCGGAGATAGCAGTGATAGAGGTTACAGAGGAACTCTTGAGAGAGAAGTTGTATGAGATTCGTGGAGTTAAGGTCATGTTAGATGCAGATTTGGCTGAGATATATGGCTATACAACAAAAGCTTTGAATCAGCAAGTAAAAAACAATAAAGACAGGTTTGAGAGTGACTTTACTTTTAAACTGACACGAGATGAATGGCAAGACTTGAGGTCAAAAAATTTGACCTCAAGTTGGGGCGGTTCCAGATATGCGCCTAACGTGTTCACAGAGCAGGGTGTTTACATGTTAATGACAATTTTGAAAGGGGAGTTGGCTGCTAAGCAAAGTAGAGATTTAGTCCGAACTTTCAAGAAAATGAAGGATTATATCCTTGACAACCAATCCCTTATCGGCCAGCGCGAGGTTATGCAGCTCTCCATGCAGATGATTGAGAATACGGCAGAGATTAGCAAAATCCGAATGGATATAGGATCCGTTGAAAAACAGATGTCTGATGTTATGGATCAGCTTAATGATGTAGTTACAAAGTCAGAGCTTGCAGATATGATGAACAGTTTTGTCAGTGACGAGGATAATGGTTGGCTTTTGTATAATACAAAATACTGCAGTGCCGATGTAGCTTATTCATCTATATACGGTCAGGCGAAAAAATCCGTATATGTGATTGATAACTACATAGGGTTGCGAACGCTTGTGATGCTTAAAAATGTTCCGTCAGGAGTAGATATTAAGCTGTTCAGTGATAATGTTGGCAGTGGAAAACTCCACAATGTGGAATATAACGATTTTCTACGAGAGTATCCGGGGCTAAGAATAACTATGCAGCACACGGGGGGTGTATTTCACGATCGCTTTATCGTGCTGGATTATGGGACGAAGGATGAACGAGTATTTCTCTGCGGAGCTTCGTCAAAGGATGCCGGTGCCAGGATAACAACTATAGTGGAAGATTTCGGGGTTCAGAAATATGATCCGATCATTAAGAAATTGCTTAAAAATGCGGTTCTAGTATTACCGTAGAAAAGGAGAATGCTATTACTGAGGCACTAAAGTTTTTTGAGATGATATAAGTTTGAGGACAGGGAATAAAAACTGTCCTTTTTCTATTATTAAAAAATGTTTTGTAAAGTGGTTCGTACAGAAAGGATTGTTGACAAAACTAACGGTGTTAGTATAATAAAACTAACAACGTTAGTTTGTAAGGAATGGGAGTAAATATGCCAAGAACAGGACTATCTAAGGAAGAAATAATAGAAAAAGCTGCTACATTAGCAAATGAAAAGGGGTTATCATATTTGAGCGTCACAACGCTTTCTGAATATTTAGGAATCAGAAAACCGTCTCTCTATAATCATGTAAAGTCAATAGATGATTTGCACTATAAGCTTATGATCTATGGTTGGAAAAAGGTTTCGGATGAGATAGTTGCAGGAATTGATTCAACCAGTCCCAAAGAAAAACTCAAAAATTATGGCATAGCATTTTACAGATTTTCTATGGAGAATCCGGGCGTATTTGAGGCGATGCTTTGGTATAACAAATACTCTGATGAAACTTTACTTAAAGCTACAGAGGGCTTGTATTCATTCTTCTTTGAACAAACAGATAGTCTTGGTATAGATAGAGAGGTGGCAAATCATTTGCTTAGAACTTACAGAGCTTTTCTTGAAGGATTTATCATGCTACAGATACATAATTCTTTTGGCAATCCGATTTCTATTGATGAAAGTTTCGAGATATCTATGAATGTACTGATATCTGGTATGGAGAAGTATAGGAGGAACAAATGAGTAAATATGATTCTCTGTGGAAATGGATACAGAAAAATGGCGATGATAAATTCAGCCTGACTTATGCTGAGATTGAAAAGATTGCCGGACTTCCAATAGATCATTCTTTTTTGACATATAAAAAAGAACTGACGGAGTACGGCTATAAGGTCGGAAAAATCTCTATGAAAGAACAGAAGGTCATGTTTGAGAAAAATTAGAACGCCTCTATTCCAGACAGTGGACCCATACTGATATTGGCGATAAGGGTGGAGACAAATGAATAATACAAATGGCAAATTCGGAGCTGGGAATTGATAATACCTTTTCGGATCTATGCTGATGACACGAAGCGTATCGCCCATGTGACGGCAAGATTCTTTCTCCTTTTCATATCCTTTGATACTTTGAAATCAGCCGGAAGGAAATTTTTCAAAGGAAAGGAATTAGAAAAATGAGAAACAGAAAAACTTGCTTTTTGACAGGGGGCACTTTTATAGCATTGTTTGCATTATTAACCTTGCTTATTATGACAATTGATGTTCAGCCGGTCGGGCAAAATGGAACAGACATCGGATTTGCTGGATTTAACGTGGGCTTCCATAAGATGACGGGAGTTAACATGACACTTTATACCATCACAGACTGGCTTGGGCTGGTACCAATATTTATCTGCATGATATTTGGAGGAGTTGGCTTTATACAGCTGATTAAGAGAAAGAGCCTGTTTAAGGTGGATAAGGATATTATCATTCTCGGAATCTACTACATTATTGTCATAATGGCTTACCTTATTTTTGAGATGATACCAATCAACTATAGGCCTATTCCTATAGAAGGGGTTATGGAGGCATCGTATCCATCTTCTACAACGCTGCTGGTACTTAGTGTGATGCCGACACTGGTGGAACAGGCTGGCAGAAGGCTAAGTGATGATGTGATAAGGAAGCTGATAGCTGCTTTTGCAGTATTGTTTTCGCTATTTATGGTAATAGGAAGGCTAATTTCAGGAGTCCACTGGTTTACGGATATCATTGGTTCGGTACTATTAAGCATAGGCTTATATTATCTGTATAAGGGGTGTGTTTTATCCTGCAGCAAAGAGGCTTAAGAGAGGATGGCAGATATGGAGTTTGGCGAAAAACTATTGGAACTTAGAAATAGCAAAGGGATGACCCAGGAGGAACTGGCAGAAGCTTTGTTCGTTTCAAGGACAGCGATTTCGAAATGGGAGTCGGGCAGAGGTTATCCAAGCATCGATTCGTTAAAAGGGATTTCAAAGTTCTTTTCCGTATCCATAGATGAGCTTCTTTCCAGTGAAAAACTGGTGATTATTGCTGAAAAAGAAAATAGGGCAAATATTCGCAAGGTCCTGGATTATCTTCTTGGGCTAAATGACCTATTGGCGTGTGGGCTGATATTCCTTCCGCTTTTCCCGCACCCAGTAGAAAAGATGATTTACGCAGTGAGTCTTATTGAATACAGCGATGTTTCAGCTACCATAAGGCTGATTTACTGGATATTGTTTGCATCCCTTGTGGCAACCGGAGTTGTAATAATGGTTTTAAACCATTTTAAGTTTGAAAAAGCAAAAAGGGTAATGATCACATTATCCATGGGAATCAGTATAGTAACAGTGCTTGTGCTTGCTATCACCAGAGCAGCGTATGCTACATCTGTAGCCTTTATTTTGATGACTATAAAAGGATTATTGCTACTTAAACGAGAGAAAACATGAATTATACGAGGAGATTTTGGAGATGAATTCAAATGATTATACAATACGACCTGAGAGAAAAGAAGAGTACAGAGAAGTTGAAAACCTTGTAAGGGAGTCTTTCTGGAACGTGTATCGGCCGGGATGCAGTGAGCATTATGTGATACATGTCCTTAGGGATGATCCTGCTTTTGTAAAAGAACTTGATTTTGTCATGGAGAAAGACGGCAAGCTTATCGGTCAGAACATATTTATGAAAACTACCATTGAGGCAGATGATGGAAAGACTATCGACGTTCTTACAATGGGACCGATCGGTATCGTTCCTGAGCTTAAAAGAAAAGGATATGGCAAGGCAATCCTGGACTACTCTCTTGAAAAGGCTGCAGAAATGGGCTTTGGAGCGGTGCTTTTTGAAGGGAATATTTGTTTCTATGGAAACAGCGGCTTTGACTATGCCAGCAAGTTCGGAATCAGATACCATGACCTTCCGGAAGATGCTGATTCTTCATTCTTCCTGTGCAAGGAGCTGATTCCTGGATATCTTGATGGAATAACCGGTGTGTACCAGACTCCAAAGGGTTACTATGTTGAAGATGCCGATGTTGAAGAGTTTGATAAGAACTTTCCGCCAAAAGAAAAGCTTAAGCTGCCTGGGCAGATTTTTGAGTAAACAAAAAAGAGGGGATTTATTGATGAATATAAAAAACGGTATGGAAATAAGAGTAGAGAGACTGACTGAAGATAACTTTAATTCCCATTCACTGGATAACTTTATCAGGCATCAGGTTGTCACGGAGTGCCTAAGAAATGTGGATGGAAATTGGCTTCTTCAGCCTATTTCGTTTGTGGAAGAATGGAGTCTTGATAAGTGCAGAGAAGAAGCGTCGGCAATAGCAAATAATCTATATGGGGATATGATAGATTACGGAGCATTTAATGAGACAGACTTGATGGGATATATCACAGTTGATACAAAAAGGTTGGGAACAAAAGGACAGTATGTCCAGCTTGTCACATTTCAAGTATCAGAACCATTCAGGGGTATGGGAGTTGGCAGAAAGCTTTTTGAGAAAGCTGCCGAGGCGGCAAAGGAACATGGTGCAAAAAAGCTGTACATCTCCGCTCATTCATCAAAAGAATCTCAGGCTGCGTATAAGGCATTGGGATGCGTGCATGCCGAGGAGATAATACCTTCGATCGCAGATGAGGAGCCATTTGATGTACAGCTGGAATTTGTATTATAAAAGGTGAAAAAGGGACGTATGGATATATGGTCTGTGTTATCGCTGTATGAAAATGAGTTAAAGCGTGATCCATACGGGTTATGGGGATTGAACCAGGGCGAACGCAACTGAAAATAGCAAAATAATGAGGATAATGACAGTTAGGAGAAGTGGGATGCATATTGTCAAAGCGGAGGCAAGTCAGGTTGAAAAAATCGTAGATATGTCTATCAGAGCTTTTGAAACAGATGTAAATGTTGGCGGAACAAAAGGTGATTGTCCGCCTGGATTTGATTCAGTAGAATGGCATGAACAAATGGCTAGGGAGGGACATTTGTATCAGGCAATAATAGGAAATGATCTGGTAGGGGCAGCCATTATATTCAAGGATGAAACAAAAAACAGCGTATACATTGGCAGAATATTTATTGACAGCGTCTATCATAGAAAAGGTTACGGAATTCGTTTGATGGAATGCATAGAAAAGTATTTCCCATGTGGTACGGAGTTTAATCTGGATACCCCATGCTGGAATGAGCGGACAAATGCTTTTTACAAAAGATTAGGCTACCGTATCATAAAGAATGAGGATGGATTTGTCTTTTATCAAAAAAGGAAAAGTGAACTGGGTACCATCCAGAATTCGCATAAAGCAAATTCAAATTTGTCGGGCTGATAATAAGCAAAACCGAAAGACATTCCGTTTGATTCTACTTTCCGGGGCATGACACGAAATCGTATCACGGATGTGACAGAAGTGTTGGAGGAACAGAGGTTAATAATATGGAACGACCAGAGTTTAATCAAATAAAAGACTATGACGAGTTTTGTAAATATTATTGGTATCGAGAAGAACTGATTAAAATATGCAAAGGTCTTGGGCTTAAGGCAAGTGGGAGCAAGATTGAACTTAATGATGTAATTAAGGCATATTTCGCTGGCGAAAAAATCCTGCCCGAAAAGAAAAGAGTAAATCGTTCTAAATCTACAGTAAAGGAACTGACTCTTGATACAGGACTTATAGAATGTGGATTCACATTTGGTAATAGATTCCGAGGATTCTATGAGGAGCAGACCGGTGTAAAACCTTTCAAGTTTAACGTTGATATGGTTGCCTCTGCCAAGGCTGTAAAGGAAACAGGGGATGAGTCATTTACACTAGGGGATCTTCTTGATATCTACTATGGAAAAAGAACATATGCCAAGTATGATAAATCAGCCCTTCAATGGAATAAGTTTGTAAAAGACTTTTGCGGGGACGATGCAACCAAGATATATGATGAAAGACTGAAAGCAGCTGCATCTCTTTGGAAGATTGTGAGAGACTCGGATATGAAGAAAGAGTATTCACATGAACTGTTTGAAAAATATAAAGATAGTATTACGAGTTAGTAAGGACAGTTGATGGATTTAAGGGGATAGGAATATATGCTTACACATGTAGGAACACAAACAATTAATACAGAAAGATTGATCCTTCGACGTTTTGAGCATTCAGATATTGATTCCATGCTTCGAAACTGGATTGCAGATGAAAAGACTCAGTGGGATTACGGTGAGCCATGTTATACAACTTATGAAGCTGTAAAAGAACTGTTTGATATAAAGTATATTGCTTCTTATTCTAAGGATGATTATTATCGCTGGGCTGTGATTGAAAAAGAATCTGGAGAATGTATAGGGCAAATAGCATATTTTACCGTAGATACACCTAATCAGCATGGTGAGATTGAGTATGTAATAGGACCTGCATATCAAGGAAAAGGATACGCCACAGAGATGACAAAAGCAGTAATCTCATTTGGATTTGAAAAGATTGGATTTCATAGAATTGAAATTGATTGTCGTACAGAGAATGAAGCATCACGAAGAGTTATAGAAAAATGTGGACTTACCTATGAAGGAGTATTTAGAGACTTCTTTTGGAGAAAAGATCACTATGAAGGAAGAAGAGTATTTTCAATATTAAAAGAAGAATATAAATAAAATTCTTAAAAATGATAGAAAACAGTATATCAAAGGAATCCTGAGAGTAATCTCAGGATTCCTTATTTTATGTCTGTTTCAGCTGCATTTTACTAAATATCAAATTGCCCTGCTATAAGTAAAATTTATAACAAGCGATAAAATTTAATGATTTTTCAAACCCAGATACAGATGATAATATGACATCATCAAGAAACAAAATACAAAAATAAAAGCAAAGGAGAAAGGACAATGATAGTTCAGAAAAAATTAGTCATGACCATGTATATGTGTTGTCGAATGCAGAACTCCCGGATAAAAGATAACAATCGGGGCTTAGAGAAGTGTTGTCCAAATGAGCCTTAAGATATAAAAAATATGATTGTAACTAATCCGGGAGCGAATTAAGCCTCGGATTTTTTATTTAGAAAATCTGAGAAAGAAACAAAGATAAAACAAAAAAACAGATTGAAAATAAAGGAGATAAAAAAATGAGCGATTATAGATTTGAAACAAAACAGTTACACGTAGGACAGGAACAGGCAGATCCAGCAACAGATTCGAGAGTAGTTCCAATTTACCAGACAACTTCATATGTATTCCGTAACAGCAAGCATGCTGCTGACAGATTCGGACTTGCAGATGCAGGTAACATATATGGAAGACTTACAAATACAACACAGGACGTTTTTGAAAAGAGAATAGCAGCACTTGAAGGCGGTACAGCAGCACTTGCACTTGCATCTGGTGCAGCAGCTATTACATATACAATCCAGGCTCTTGCAGCTAATGGTGGTCATGTAGTTTCTCAGAAGACAATCTACGGTGGAAGCTACAACCTTCTCGCACACACACTTCCACAGTACGGAATAGAGACAACTTTTGTTGATGCTCACAATCTTGCAGAAGTTGAGGGTGCTATTAAAGATAACACAAAGCTTATTTACCTTGAGACACTTGGAAATCCTAATAGTGATATTCCTGATATCGAGAAGATCGCAGAGCTAGCACACAAGCATGGACTTCCACTTGTAATAGATAATACATTCGGAACACCATATCTTATCAGACCAATTGAGCATGGTGCAGATATCGTTGTTCATTCAGCAACAAAGTTCATCGGTGGACATGGTACAACTCTTGGTGGTGTCATCGTTGAAGGCGGCAAGTTCGACTTCAAGGCTGGTGGAAAGTATCCACAGATTGCAGAAGCTAACCCAAGCTATCATGGAATATCATTCTATGACGTATTAGGACCTGTAGCATTTGTTACATACATTCGTGCAATACTTCTTCGTGATACAGGTGCTACTATATCACCATTCAATGCATTCTTACTTCTTCAGGGAACAGAGACACTTTCTCTTAGACTTGAAAGACACATTGAGAATACAAAGAAGGTAGTTGAATTCTTAAAGAATCATCCACTTGTTGAAAAGGTTAATCATCCTTCACTTGAGGATCACCCAGATCACGAATTATATAAGAAGTACTTCCCTAATGGCGGTGGTTCAATCTTTACATTCGATATCAAGGGCGGTCAGGAAGCAGCATGGAAGTTTATTGACAACTTAGAGATATTCTCTCTTCTTGCCAATGTTGCAGATGTTAAGAGCTTAGTTATTCATCCAGCATCAACAACACACTCACAGCTTTCAGATGAAGAACTTGCAAGCGTTGGAATCAATAAGGGTACTATCAGACTTTCAATCGGTACAGAGCATATTGATGATATCATCGCAGATCTTGAAAAAGGCTTTGCAGGCGTAAAGTAAATAATAAATTTATAATGTTTTTAAAGGAGAAATATTATGGCAAGAGTAAACTTAAAACAACCAGGAGAGTTATCTGCTGAATCACAGAAGGCTTATGACGAGCTTAATGCAAAAGGAAAGATTACAAATATGAAGCTTGTTATGCTTCAGGATTATGGAACATATCTTGCATTTATGGGATGGTATGATTCATGGGCAAGTCTTGAAAAGACAGTAGGTCTCCGTGCAGCAACAATCTATGCTCACTCAGTTTCAACAACAAACGGATGCCTCTTATGCTCACTTTTCTTCATCAGTGACTTAAAGGAACTTGGACTTGATCCAGAGAACCTTGTACTTGATGAGAAGGAAGAACTTCTTCGTCAGCTTGGTCAGCAGATTGTAAAGGACCCAACAAAGGTTTCAGATGAATTACTTAATGGTCTTAAGAAGTATTACACAGATACAGAAATCATTATCATCGTAGGATTTGGTGCACAGATGCAGGCTACAAACAACTTCAACTCAGTACTTGGTGTTGATGTTGATGACAGACTCCTTCCATTAAAGGGTGAGTTTAAGCCAGCTACATGGAGAGAAGCGCTTTACAAGTAATTAGATTTTGACTTAAAAATATTATTAAAAGTTGTCGGCTTTGCCGGCAACTTTTTTTGCTGTAAACCTTTGTATATCGACTATTATGATAATGTTCACAAAATTATCAAAAATGAAATTTCTATGAAGAATTGTTCAATAATAACATTTTTGGAATTATTAATACTATAATCAAACAAAACGTAGTGAGATATTAATATCACAATTACGGAGGATAAATATGAGTTGGACAAAAGAAAGTATTCACGAAATTGTTGAAAAGCAAAGAGATTTTTTTAGAACAGGAAAAACTCTTGATATTAAATTCAGGAAAAAGATGCTTGCAAAACTTGGAGAGGCAGTTAAGGTACATTCAGATGAACTGACAGATGCTTTAACAAAGGATCTTGGAAGAACCGACTTTGAGGCTTTTATGGCTGATATTGGACCGACTATAGCTGCTACAAAAGAGCTTTCTTCAAAAGTTAAAAAGTGGGTTAAGCCTGAACTTCATTATAGTGGTATCACATGTTTTCCAAGTATATGGACCAGAGTTTATAAGATGCCATATGGTGTAACTCTTATTATCAGTCCTTTTAATTTCCCTATATATCTTTCACTTGTAGTTGCAGCTACATCTATTGCAGCCGGCAATACTGTAGTACTTAAGGCTAGTTCAAAATCTAAACACTGCACTGAAGCTATGAAAAAGATGATTTCTGAGACTTTTCCGGAGGAGTATTTTACTCTTATTGACGGTGGTCATGATGTAGCAGATATGTGTCTTGAAGAACGCTTTGATAAGATATTATACACAGGTTCTCCGAGGGTTGGTGTTCATGTTATGGAGATGGCTTCTAAAAATCTTACTCCTGTAGCACTTGAGCTTGGAGGCGAAACTGGAAACTGGTGTGTGATTCGTAAGGATGCAGATCTTAAAGATGCTGCACGAAAGATAGCATTTTTCAAAATGCTTAATAGCGGCCAAATCTGTATTAATATAAACCAGGTTGCTGTAGCATCTGAAGTGGCAGATGAATTTATAAAAGAACTTAAAGAAGCATATAAGTCCCAGATAGGAACTAGCGCTCTTGATAATCCGGAGTATCCGCATCTTATTGATAAGAAGGCATATGATAAATGCTCTAATGAGGCTGATATTTACAGAGATAGAATAGTATATGGTGGCTGTGGTGATGAGGCTAGTTTAAAATATGAACCAACAGTTATATATCCTGTAAAGATTGATGAACCTATAGTACTACATGAACTATTCAATCCGTTGTTACCTGTAGTTCCATATGAGGATTCGAAAATAGATGAGCTTATGGCTACTATTGACAGTCGCGAACATGGGCTGTCATTATATCTGTTCACTAAGGATAAGAAGTGGGCAAAGAAGGTTATGTCTTCTCAGCAGTATGGCGGAGGCTGCGTCAACGAAGTTATGATGCACATCGGGGCAAAGGATGTTCCATTTAATGGAACGGGACATTCCGGAATGGGCGCTTATCACGGAGAATGGGGATTCAGAGAATTTACTCACCCGAGTACTGTTCTTTTCGGTAGCACCAGGTTTAATTTGTCTCTTCGTGAACATCCGCATACAGGAGATGTGGGAAAGCGAAAGTTAAGTTTGGTAAAAAAGATGCTTTAAAACTATGAGCAATAAATGTTGATGGTGCATGGTACGGCGTACGACCAGTAATTACAATATCTAAAGATCTTGTAGAAAGACAATAATAATATTTTCGAAGGCATACACATGACAAAAGTCATGGTCCAAAATATATCTTTTTTCACTACTAGGTGACATATAGGAAACGTATAATGAGTTTGTAAATGATGATGACGTCAATACAAACTCATTTTTATTTTTATAAAGACAGGAGATAAAAATATGGGAACAATCCTTAAAACAAATGACCTTACAAAGAAATACGGCAATAAAGTTGTTGTTGATAATTTAAACCTTGAGATTCAGGAAGGAGAAGTCTTCGGATTACTTGGACCTAATGGAGCAGGTAAATCAACAACCATGAATATGATAACAGGTATAGTTAATCCAACTCTTGGAAATGTTGAGTTCGAAGGAAAGGACTTTAAGAAGAATAGAAAAAGCTTAATTGATAAGCTTGGTTATATTCCACAGGAACTTGCTATACACGGCAACTTAAAAGCCTGGGAGAATGTAGAACTTTTCACTTCCCTTTACGGTATCAAGGGAGCAGAACTAAAAGAAAGAATAAATGAGTCTCTTGAATATGTAGGACTTCTTGAAAGAAGAAATGACTTTGCAAAAACATTCTCAGGCGGTATGAAGAGACGACTTAATATAGCCTGTGCTATAGGACATCATCCTGATCTTCTTATCTTCGATG
This sequence comes from Lachnospiraceae bacterium NC2008, assembly GCA_000687675.1. GTDB lineage: Bacteria > Bacillota > Clostridia > Lachnospirales > Lachnospiraceae > NK4A136. The sequence goes on from JHWS01000003.1 coordinate 200,093, forward strand.
AACCTACAGTTGGTATCGATCCTCAGTCAAGAAACTTTATCCTTGATAAGATCAAAGAGTCTAATAAGAATGGCTCAACAGTAATCTACACCAGCCACTACATGGAAGAAGTTGAAGCAATCTGTACAAGAATAGCCATTATGGATAATGGAAAAATTATTGCAACTGGAACAAGCGAAGAACTTAAGAAGATGGTAAAAGATGACATATCAACCATAACGCTTGAAGAAGTCTTCCTTAACATGACTGGAAAGAAATTGAGGGATTTATAAATGATAAGATATTTAGTTAAAAACAATATAAAGCTTATGTACAGAAGCATAATTAATATCCTTCTTGTTATAGTTATGCCTCTTGTATTCATAGCAGTATTATCAACTGCATTTAACGACCTTATGAAGAAGTATGAGGAAGGGTCAGTTAAAGCAGGTTACATATTAGAAGGAGATGCCTTAACAGAAGAATTCTCATCAGGTCTTAAGACAGCAGCCGATGAAGCCGGCATAGAATTTAATCAATATGATGGAGATAGTCCAGAAGACATCATTCGTAATAACAACTTATGCGCAGTCGTAGTATTTGATAATGATTCATATACCGTATATCAGGACAATGACAGCTTGGAAATGGCTAAGATTGTTGAATACTTTGTCAATGCCTTCTACGAAAATATGATGGCATATCAAACAGGAATAGATACAGGATCAGTAAGTTTAACTGTAGAACATCCTTCATATAAACCTTCTATTAATTCTACTGACTACTATGGAATCGTTGAGGTAGTATATATCCTCTGGTGTGCAATAGTATGCGGGGCAGGAATATTTATTAGTGAGAAGAAGTATAGAATCACTAAGAAATACCAGGTTACAAACCTTTCAGCAGCCCAGCTATATTTCGCAAAGCTGCTTCCAATGGCATTTACAGTATCTTTAGGTTCTATCATTACTATGGCTCTTACATGGGTACTGTACGGTGTTCACTGGGGAAAGCCAGTTCTTTCAGCTGCTATCCTTATCCTTTCAACATGTGCTGCTTCAGCTTTTGGATTAATGGTATACAGCATCTTTAATAACGTAGTAGCAACTATTATGGTGGTGTTTACATTTGTATGGTTTGCAGGATTTTATGGTGGAGCATTTGAATCATATATGTTCTCTAGCCATCCACAGAGACTTAAGAATATGTCACCTTTGTATCATATAAACAGAGCACTTACAGAATTATCATGTATGGGTCATAGCGATTACATATCACGTGCCGCCATATTCTGTCTTGGAATTATAACTGTTTGCTCGATAATTGCTATTATTGCTACTTCATTAAGAAAGGGAGGTAAAGCATGAAAACATTAGTAAAAACAAGCATGAAACTATTGCTTAGAACAAAAATATTATGGATATTCTTGGTTGTTATGCCTATCCTTTCTACATTCTTACTTAAAAAGAATATTGAATATACAGCTTATATTGAAAATGTTTCAAAAATCGTAGAGCTTGACGATGCCAGCGATAAAGTAGCTTACTATGGTGGAAAGGGTGAATATGTAGTAAAGGTATACGATGGTTCATCAAGTGAACTATCTAATGAACTCCTTAATAACATGCTTACTCCAGGCCTCTTTACAGTATGTAGAGCAGATATCTCTGATAAAACAGATTTAGATAACTTAGTAAAAGAATGTATTGAAAGCGATGGAGTTAACGACAGAATGGGTGCTGCAGTATATCTTCATCCAGACTTCGATGAAAGAATCCAGGCTGGTGATTATGCAGGTGCGGTAACAGTATATGTTCTTTCTGATGATAAAAGATATGAAGCATTTGAAAATGAACTTAAGTTCCAGCTTGCAGCAGTTAATAAACATGATGCTTTAAGTATTGCAAAGGAAACGATTCCTGAAAAGAATACCGTATCTGTTGCAGGTTCTAATTCTGTAGTTCTAACTGAGGAGCAGAATAACCACAAGTCTCAGATGGGATATGCATATGCATTCCTCATTCTTGGCTTCCTCTTCTGTGGCTTCTTTATAGCAAACAACGCTATTAAGGAACAGAAAGACGGAGTGCTTACAAGAATCAATCTTACAAAGACAACTACTTTGACATACTTTATTTCCAAATTCATTACAGTGTTTATCATCTCACTTATTATGACCGGTGTAACAGCTGTATGTAGTTTATTCCTTAATCTGGAAAATCTTGGAATGAGCAGAATCAAATTTATAGCTGTAATATTCATGATGGGAATAATATTTAGCACACTTAGCATGCTTCTTGGAATAATTATGGGAGATGTTATGGGAGCCAGTGTAGCAACATTTACAGTCTACTGTATATCGTCATTATTTGGCGGCGTATATTTCCCAATAAAGCATATGTCAACAGGTATGAAGGCTGTATCTTCAATGATGCCACAGACTTGGTTCCTTAAAGGGACAGAGATGATATATGCAGGCGACAACAAAGCATTTATTATGTTATTATGTATTACAGGGGCATATCTGGCAGTGATAATAAGTCTTGGAAGTTTAGGACTTAAGGTAAAGAAATCATAATGACAGATGAAAATCTTAAAGAAAAGTATTTTATAATATCAAGAATTATTCTTGTGTTGCTCTTTAGCATATATGGAGTGTTCAAACAAACGGGAGTATCGGAGCTGATACTCCTGCTTGTTTTGCTTTTTATTACTACCATGACCTTAAAAATGGTCTTTGATGAAAGTAAAGCAAAACTAATACTAATGATAATTGCCATCCCTATTCTTATATTTCTAATAAAAACAGGTGGTATGGGATTCCTGCTTTGTGGTCTATACCTTACATGTGAAATATTCTCATTTATTAAAGTAAAACCTGTCTTATATCTTTTAACATACACATTTCTTTTTGTGCCAGACTTTCCAGATAAAATCACTCTTTGTGTAATAATTACCATGCTTCTTATCCTATATACACAGCACCAGTATATAGTGCTTCCATACAAGCAGGAAAAGATGGCAGATATTGTTACTCAGCAGGATCTAAAGCGTGATATACAGCTTAAAGACTATGAAACAAGAGCTGCATTGTCTCAAACCCTTCACGACAAGCTTGGACATAATATAAACGGTTCTATATACCAGCTTGAAGCCAGCAAAGTTATTATGGATTCAGCTCCTGATAAGGCAAAGGGTATGATACAGGCTGTAATTGATCAGCTTCGAACAGGTATGGACGAGATAAGAGCCATACTTAGAAAAGAAAGACCTACTAAAAAGAAGGCGGATATACTACAGCTTCATCAGCTTTGCGCAGACTGTCATGATAAAGGGGTTGAGGCCCAGCTTATTACAGAAGGAGATACATCGGTAATTCCAGATAATATATGGGAAGTAATACTGGACAATGTCTTCGAAGCTGTCACCAATTCATTGAAGTATTCCAAGTGCAAAAAGATAGATATAAACATCGTAGTTTTTAATAAGATAATAAAATGCACCATATCTGATGACGGAATAGGTTGTAACAAGATTGAAGATGGTATGGGACTATCTGGTATGCGAAAACGTACCCGCGGTGTTAATGGAACTATAGAATTTGAATCGGAAGTAGGTTTTAGAATTAATATGCTACTTCCAATAAATAGGTAATAGGGGAATTTGCTATGGAAAAGATTAAAGTAATCATTGCCGATGATAGTGATTTTGTTAGGGATGGTATGAAGATTATCCTGGATGTTGACGAGGAGTTTGAAGTACTGGGCGTAGCTTCTAACGGAAAAGAGGCTATAGAGCTGGCAAAGAAGACTAAGCCGGATGTTTTTCTTATGGATATACAGATGCCTGAGATGGACGGAATAGAAGCTACTAAGGTAATTGTAGAAGAGAATCTTGGAAGGGTTCTTATCCTTACAACATTTGATGACGATGATCTTGTTCGTCAGGCACTTAAAAGTGGGGCAAAAGGTTACTTAATTAAAAATCATACTCCAGAACATCTTAAGCAGATGATTAAGTCTGTTTATTACGGATCAGGTGTTATGGATGAGAATCTTCTTGAATCACTTACTTCTAACGAGCCAGTTACTAATAACGATAGTGTTAGTGCGGCAGCAGGTTTTGATGCATCTTGCTATACAGATAGGGAATTAGAGATTATAAGGGCTATTTCAGAAGGCCTTTCTAATAAGGAAATTGCAGAAAAACTTTTTATATCTGAAGGAACAGTTAAAAATTATATTACAACCATACTGTCAAAGGAGAATCTGTCTCATAGAACAGCTCTGGCAGTATATTACCTGACAGGTAGAAAATAAAAATATCATATATACTCTTTTTGTAGTAAAATGTAACCATGAAGCGAAGAAGTAAAGCGATATCTGTTTTTAATATTACATACGCTGTAGTCCTTGTGGCATATTTAATATATGCTTGTTTTTTGGGTACAGATATAGAAGAAAAAGCCAGCATAAATACAAATAACTGGTCTGATGGATGGATAACAGATTCCGGAAGTCAGGTTAATTCCAAGAGGATAAAGGCATTTGTTGGTGATGAGATTATTATCACTAAAAAACTGCCTGTAAATATAAAAAGAGATGATTCACTCTGCTTTATGAGTCACAATGCCAACCTGGTGGTTACCATTGGCGGGGAGACTGTTTATAGACTGGATAGCAGGGAAAATTTAACTGGATATGGATATGCTGATATGAAGCATGACATAAGCCTTAAGGAAGATGATTCAGGTAAGGAGGTAGAGATTCATATCTCTTCTTCTTTTAAGAAGAAGGGTACAGGCTATATTGAAAAAATATATCTGGGTAATTCTTCTGACTATACTCATTATCTGACAAAAAGCAAGATGTTTCCATCAGTGCTTTCATCTATGATAGTATTTTTTGGAATTCTTATGGTATGTGTGTATTTGGTTCTTCCCAAAAATACAGACTATCCTTATAACATATTTGCCTTCGGTTTATCAGTTATCCTTATGGGTTACTGGTGTCTTGTAAGTACTGGATATCTGCAGCTTATTACAGGCAATGTAATCGGTTACAGAGTAGTTAATTATCTTATGCTTCAATTTGCTGCTTATCCGGTTATCTGTTTTGGAACATCATTTCTAGTTAAGAAAAATAAAATATATCAGCAAATTGGTTTTATAGTTTGGTTTCTGATTATTCTTCTCCTGGCAATACTTCGATTTGTTTTTGGAGTAGATATGCATAACCTGATGAATATATTGTATGCATCATATGTATCAACATTTGCATATCTCATTCTCATATTCATAATTGATATAAAGTACTGTAATGCTAATAATATAAAAAAAGACAGAAAGATGTTTTCTATCGGCTCCTGCTGTGTCATAGGAGGAGCTCTTACTGATATAATCCTTTATCTTGGAAACGGGGACTTTCTCCCTCGCAATGGTACATTTATCCGTTTAGGTCTTATCTGCTTTATATTTACCATGCTTACCCAGTTTTTATATTGGTGGACAGATGAGCGTAAGACCATGCAGATTAATGACTTTATCAACAAGATTCTTAAATATGCAGTATCCTCAGATGATCCGGAAGATAATATCAACAAAATGCTTGAATTTATTGGCCAGGAACTAAAAGTTGACAGAACTTACATATTTGAAGAAACCGGAGAAGGGGATTTTGTTAATACCTATGAGTGGCATGCAGAAGGATGTGAGTCAAAAACTGAAGTATTTGACAAGATTCCGATAAAAAGCCATGTTATCAAAATATTTGAAGATGTAGACAGACAAGGTCGGGCAGGCATATTAAGAATAGAGGACTGTAAAGAGGATAACCCACAGCTTTATGAATTACTGAAATCTGTCGGTATTAATAACACTATTGCAGGGGCTCTTAATGTTAATGGTGAATACAAAGGGGTATGCGGAGTAGACAATGTTTCATACGAAGATAATATGGAGGATGTTTCTAAGATAATCAATGTCCTTTCATATTTCTTTGGTCAGCTCATCCTTCAGAGAGACAATAATAGAAAACTTATTGGATATGGCTACAACGATCTTATGACAGATGTTGGTAACAGACGTGCCTTTGAAAGATTTGAAGATGAAGAACTTGATAAAGATGGAACATATGGCTTTATTATGTGCGATATTAATGGCCTTAAGGCGGTTAATGATACTCAGGGCCATGAAGCAGGAGATGCTCTTATTAAAGGAGTATGTCAAAGCCTGGTTGATACATTTGGAAAGATGAATGTATTTAGAATGGGCGGCGATGAGTTCGTGGTAGTATCTCACGTAAAATCAGAAGGTGAGCTTGAAGCCAAGGTTAATCTTGCTAAAAAGTTTATTGAGATGGAAAAAAGAAGTGCTTCTATTGGTTATGTATTCTGCGAGAATGGAAGTATTCCATATGAGGAAGTTAAGGTAGAAGCAGATAAGCGTATGTATCAGGAAAAGCAGCTGTATTACAGCGGCAGAAATGAAAGACGTAAAAGAGATTAAAAAAACATATTGCATTTTATAATACTTAGTGATAATATACATAGTTAGCAGGAGCTAACATAGTTTCACAAATTCTAAAAGCGCTGGCTTATGTCCAGCGCTTTTTTGTGTAATCTAAATAAGAGTATGGTACAATTTTAGTGTCATTATTGTCGGTAATATAAAGGGATAACCATGGTACAAACCTGTAAGAATTGTGGGGCAAAAATATCATTTGATGCAAAAAGTAACTGTATGTACTGTGCAAACTGCAGCAGTTTTTTTGACGTTAATGAATATGATTCTCAGGATATAAAAGAATTAGAGGAACATACTGAAGATATCAAGAAGGAAAAGTGGTGTGTAACTGCATTCTCCGACTATGATGATGAATATCATTGTAAGGAAGAGACAGGATACGAAGAAGACGCTGATAATACCATGGAATGCCAAATCTATCACTGTGATTCATGCGGGGCAGAAATATCAGTTAAGGGATTGGAAGCATCGACATTCTGCCTGTATTGTGGCAATCCTAATGTTGTATATTCCAGAGTTGAAAAGGTTAGACGTCCTGAAAAGATTATTCCTTTTAAGGTATCTAAGGAAGAAGCTATAACACGTATTAAAAATCGTATTAAGAGTGCTTTCCTGGTTGAATCCAGCATCAGGAAACTTGATTTTGATTCTATAAAAGGAATCTATATTCCATACTATATAACTGATGTTTGTTATAGAGATACTATGCTTATATGTACCATTCAAACAGGTGGACAGCATGAAAGCATGCTATATTCCGTAAGAGGTGGCTACTGTGAATTCGATACTATGACCAATGATGCGTCCAGACAGCTTGAAGATGGTAGCAGTCAGAGACTTGAACCTTACGATTTAACTGATCTAACTGATTTTAATGAAGCATATCTTACAGGATTTTATTCTGATGTTTTAGACGTATCTGAAGTGGCGATTCAAAAAATATCTTTTGACCGTGCAAAAGAGTTATTTAATGATGCTATTATGAAATCTGTGCCATGCGGTAATGGGATTATTATTAAAAATAATCCTGAATATAAATTGAAGAATAAACCTGTTAAAGCTATGTTTCCAGCCTGGTTTTTAACATTTAAACATAAAGGAAAGCCATATACCATTATGGTTAATGGACAAACCGGAAAGGTCATTGCTGGTCTTCCTTTTAAGAAAAATATATTTTATACCACGTTGGTTGCATTGGCCTTCTTGTTATCCATATTAGCAATATATATTATCAACCAAGGATTAACTAATCTTTACAGTAAGGATACGTCGCTTTTAAGCAGGCAATTTATTATACCTGTACTTGTATGTGCTGGTATTTCTTATATTCTATTGTATACAGGATTTAAGAAGGTAAAAAAGGCATTGCAGGCTATCAATCGTTCATCGGCCCAAAGTCTTGCGAAATTTGTTACAAAGAGAAATAAGGAGGAAGGCTAGATATGTTACTTATTTTTTCTATCATATTGGGTATTCCTTTGGGAGTTGGAGTTGCCTTATACATATGTGGAATTATGCTTGAAAATACCAGTATGGGAAACTTTAGTGGAACTGATACAACCTTATCAAGCAAAGGGGTTGTTATTACATACTCTGAAGATAGTGTTGGGAAAAATACAACCATTAATTATACCTATCCCGGATGTCCTTTTAATATTAATAAAGAAAGGAATCGAAAGTAGAGTATTAATATGGTAATATTTTAGCTATAGGGCATAAATAAGTATAGAAGGAATAATAAGATGATTCAGTTCTGTAAAAATTGCGGAGCAAAGATTGTATTTGATCCTAAAACTAACTGCATGTACTGTGACAACTGCGGCAGTTTTTTTGATGTAAGTGAATATCAGATTGAAGAAGGATATCAAGAGGATGCCCCTGTCCCACAGAGTCAGCTCTACGGTGATTATGCTAATCCGCCAGCTTATGGCGGAGGGCAACAGCAGGCGTACGGCGGCCAGCAATATGGCCAGCAGCAGGCGTATGGCAGCCAGCAATACGGCGGCCAACAATATGGCCAGCAGCAGGCTTATGGTAGCCAGCAGACGTATGGCAATGGACAGCAATATGGCAGCCAGCAGACATATGGTACGCAGCAGGAATATGCAGGGCAGCAAGGATACACAGATCAGCAGGCTTATGCTCCTCTTGATATGGAGTGCTATATATATAGATGTGGCTCATGCGGCGCTGAGATTTCTATCAACAATGTTGAAGCCTCGACGTTTTGTGTATACTGTGGAAATCCCAATGTTGTATTTTCAAGAGTAGCTAAAGTAAAAAGACCACAGAAGATAATTCCATTTTCTGTAACCTGGCAGCAGGCTGAGATGCTTATAAGGGCAAAGGTAAGAGATGGTTTCTTTATCCCTAATGAAATAAAAAACTTCAGAGTAGAGATGCTTAGAGGAATCTATATCCCTTACTATATTACTTGTATAGGCTATAGAGATGCTATGGAAGTAAAATCCACTGTAAAGAGAGGAAAGGATAGTGAGACAATATATTCTTTAAGAAGTGGATACTGTGTATTTGATCGAATGACAACAGATGCTTCTCGCAGGCTTACTGATGCTACAAGTGAAAAACTTGAGCCTTTTAATATGCAGGAACTAAAAGATTTTAATGAAAACTATCTTACAGGTTTTTATGCAGATGTTTCAGATGTTGATCCACAGGAAGCCTGTGTAACAGCCTATTGGCGAGCTAGAGGACTGTTTGAAGAAGAGATTCTTAAAAGTGTTGAGGGATCAAGTAAGAAGATTTTGCAACAATATCCAGAATATATTGTACAAACTGAACCTATGAAAACTATGTTTCCAGCCTGGTTCCTTACATTTAGATATAAAGACAGACCATATACAATTCTTGTTAATGGTCAGACAGGTAAGGTTGTTGGTGGTATTCCATGGAATAAGACTAAGTTTATAACTCTCTTCGTAATAATTGCAGTTTTGCTTAGTATAATTATTATACCGATTTTAAAGGGTTATTTTATACTTGAGTTTGGTTCTGGAAGAAGATATAGTTCTAGTTCTAACGACAGTAGTGGTAAGCTACTTGTATATATAGTTATAGGTGCTGGACTTGCAATAAGTGCCGGCGTAACAAAACTTAAGAGGGTATTGAAATCAATTAGGCTTGCATCAGAGTCTAGTCTTACAAGCTTTGTAAGTAAGAGACAAAAAGGAGGTTGATTATTATGGCCACATTTTTAGCAGTAATAATTGGTTTGGCACTTGCCTGCGGAGTCGCTCTTTATTTATGCGCACGTATACTTGATAAATCTAATAATTTCGGAGACTTTTCTGGTAATGCAGATACTTTATCTACACGAGGAATCGTATATACAAGCAGTGTGGACAGAGTTAGAAAAAATACAATTCCAGATAGAGGATATTATGGATGTCCATTCCAAATTAATGGACGATAGAGAGGATTATTATGAAAGACGGATACATTAAAGTTGCAGCAATTACCCCTAAGGTGAAAGTTGCCGATGTGAACTATAACGTAAGTGAGATTTGTAAGCTTATTGATGAGGCTTCTGCAAAAGGAGCTAAGCTTATCGTATTTCCAGAACTTTCTATAACTGCATATACTTGTCAAGATCTCTTTTATCAGGATACACTCCTTGATAAAGCTAAAGAGGGCTTACTTACTATAGCTGATCATACAAAATCCGTAGATGCTGTAGTCTTTGTTGGACTTCCACTTGCTATTAATGGAAAGCTTTACAACGTAGCTGTAGCAATTAATAAAGGTAAGATTCTTGGTATGGTTCCAAAAATCTACCTTCCTACATATAACGAATTCTATGAAATAAGACAGTTCTTCTCAGGAAGAAATCTTGATACTACTGTAACTATAGGTAATCAGGAAGTAGTAGTTTCTACTAACATCCTCTTCACTTGTAAGGATATGCCTTCACTTAGAATAGGGGCAGAACTTTGTGAAGACCTTTGGGTTCCTAATCCACCAAGTATAGGTCACTGCCTTAATGGTGCAACTGTTATAGTTAATCTTTCTGCTTCTGATGAAATCACAGGAAAGAATAAGTATAGAAGAGAACTTGTAGTTGGCCAGTCAGCAAGACTTGTTTGCTCTTATATCTATGCATCTGCTGGAGCATCAGAGTCTACTCAGGACGTTGTATATTCAGGACATAATATTATTGCCGAGAATGGTAGAAAACTTGCTGAGTCTGAGATATTTACAGATTCTCTCTTATTAACAGAAGTTGATCTTAAACATATTGAGTCTGAGAGAAGACATTATAATACCTACGAAACAGTAGAAAATAAGCCTTATAAAACTATAGATTTTTCACTTGATTTAACAGATACAGAACTTACAAGATATATAGACCCTAAGCCTTTCGTCCCTTCAGTTACTTCTGAAAGAGAGCAGCGCTGCAATGAGATTCTTTCTATTCAGGCTATGGGACTTAGAAAACGTCTTGAACATATAGGTTCTAAGACAGCTGTTATTGGTATATCGGGAGGTCTTGACTCTACACTTGCTTTAATAGTTACTGTAAGAGCATTTGACCTTCTTGGACTTGACCGTAAGGGAATAATAGCAGTTACTATGCCAGGTTTTGGTACAACAGACAGAACTTATGACAATGCTGTACGAATGATAGAAGAAACTGGAGCCAGCTTCAGAGAAGTTAGCATAGTAGATTCGGTTAAACAGCATTTTGCAGATATAGGACAGGACCCTGAAGTACATGATGTAACTTATGAGAACTGTCAGGCCAGAGAACGTACACAGATTCTTATGGATATAGCTAATAAAGAGGGCGGTATAGTTATAGGTACAGGTGATTTGTCAGAGCTTGCACTTGGCTGGGCTACTTATAATGGAGATCATATGTCTATGTATGCGGTCAATGCTTCCGTACCTAAGACTTTAGTTCGTTATCTTGTTCAGTATTATGCTGACACATGCAATAGTGAAACTCTTTGTAAGGTACTTTATGATGTTCTTGATACACCAGTATCACCTGAACTTCTTCCACCGGAGAATGGGAAGATATCTCAGAAGACAGAAGATCTTGTTGGGCCATATGAGTTACATGATTTCTTCTTATATCACATGCTTAGACTCGCCCAGAGTCCATCTAAGATATATAGGCTGGCCAATATAGCATTTGCAGCTACTTATGAGCCGGACTTCATACTTAAGTGGGAGAAGGTATTCTACAAGAGATTCTTCGCACAGCACTTTAAGAGAAGCTGTCTTCCGGATGGCCCAAAAGTTGGTACTGTAGCGGTATCACCAAGAGGAGACCTGCGTATGCCTACTGATGCCAGTGCAGCTATCTGGTTAGAAGAAGTAGAAAAACTTGGCGGAAAGTAATGATGAGTAGAAAAAGAGTAAAAAATCTAAAATGGGACAAGTTAGACAATACAGCTAATCTTTTCCCGGTCATAGCTCATGAGGGTATGAGCAATGTCTACAGAATATCTGTAGTTCTAAAAGAAGAAATTGTGGGAGATTTGCTTAAGCAAGCTGTTGAGAAGGTTCTCCCCTATTTTGATATATTCAAGTGCACTATAAAGAAGGGCTTCTTCTGGTTTTATTTTGAAGAAAACAATGCTAAGCTGCCAGCAATTAAAGAAGAAGATACATACCCATGTATGTTCATCAATCAGCATAGTAATAACAACTATCTTTTCAAGGTTTCGTATTATAAAAAGAGAATAAATCTTGAAGTTTTTCATGCTCTTACTGATGGCAATGGTGCCCTTAACTTCCTAAGGGAAATTACCTATGCATATATAAGACTGGCACATCCTGAGCTTATGGAACAGGTGAGTGACACTCTGGCTCCGGAGACATCACTTGATAAAGAAGACAGCTATGTCCAAAACTATAAGTCTAAGCAGAAGAAAACCTATAAGACTACCAAGGCTGTAGTTGTTAAGGGTGAAAAACTTCCTATGAATCAGTTTGCAGTTATCCATGGTATTATGCCGGTAGCTGATATTAAGCAGGCTGCTAAGAAATATGGAATGACAATCAACAGTTATATAGTATCAGCCTATACATATGCAATATACAAGTCATACCTTCATGGGGCTCCGTCAGCAAAGCCTATAACTATAGCGGTGCCGGTAAACCTTAGACCATACTTTAATTCGGATACTAATAAGAACTTTTTTGTAGTGGTATCTTCCCAGTTTCTTCCGGAAAAGGAGGAAGAGTATACCTTCGAAGAGATTGCAACTATAGTTAAAAAGAGCTTGGAGGAGCAGATTAATAAAGAGAATCTGGAGAAGCTTTTCTCTTATAATGTTTCCAATGAAAAGAACCTTATGCTTAGATCGGTTCCGCTTTTTATCAAGAAGCTTGCCATGAAGTATGTATATATGGCATCTGCCAAGGCTAATACCTCTACTGTTACTAACCTTGGAATGATAAAGACCTCAGAGCCATACTCAGCATATATAGACAGGTTCCAGGCTATATTATCTATGTCTCATGGACAGAATATTAAGATAACTGTTTTTTCTTATAACGAAGATATGGTACTGACATTCAGTGCCAATATTCGTGACAACGATATTCAAAAGACTTTCTTTAGAAAACTATCTGAAGATGGTATTAAAGTTTCTATAGAAACCAATGGTGTTTATTATGAGTAAGATATGTAAAAGATGTAATGTAACGATTTTGGACGATGCCATGAAGTGTCCTTTATGTAACGGAGTTTTAGAAGGGGCAGATTCAGATAAATCAGAGTCACTTACCTATCCGGATATAAGTACATCTCTTAGGAAGATGCAATTTATCATCAGGATAGTAGTATTCCTGGCTATTATCGCGTTTGTAACAGTTGTTATAGTGAACTATGCAACCTTCAGTGGAGTATACTGGTCGCTTCTTGTAGGAGCAGAGCTTTGCTATGGCTGCTTTGTTCTTATATACATATTTCATGAGAGGCGAAGCCTTCAAAGAATGATTATAGGGCAAATGCTTGCGGCCGCAGTTGTCCTACTGCTTACAGACTTCTTGGTTGGATGGCAGGGGTGGTCTCTTTCGATAGCTCTTCCTATAACCTTTCTTGGTGTAGATGTAACAGCATTTGTTCTTATGGTAGTAGCTATAGATGGATGGCAAAGCTATATTATGACAGAAATAGGAACGTTTCTTCTTAATTCTATATTGCTTGCCCTGGTGGGGACACATGACTGGAGCAGGTTTTCTATGATTATGAATCTGGTCTCAACAGGAATAACATTTGTTATACTTCTTGGTACTATTATGCTTGGAGGCAAGATGATATCCAACGAATTATACAGAAGGTTCAGAGTATAAGATTATAAGATGAGTGAGATTAGTAAACGTGGAAGAATAATAAAAAAGATAGTTGAAAGAATGAACAATTCTGAACACTTTCTGGATATATATAAAGCAGAGCTCTATGACAGAGATGATATGGATATACCTTATCGTTATCCTAATCACCTGTCCGCAAAGATGATTGAACTTAAGAACTTTAAGATGGAACTTCTGGCAAGTTCACTTTGTGAACTAAATTCTCAGTATATTATCCTTCATATTCATGGTGGTGGATATATAAGTGCCATGAGAACACAGTATAAGAAACTGGCTGGTTTTTATAGTGAAGTTTCAGGTGGAGCATCAGTCCTAACTATTGACTACAGAGTTGCACCAAAAGATCCATACCCAGCAGCTCTAGAAGATGCACTAGCTTCATATGACTGGTTAATTAATAACGGATACAGCGAAGAAAAAATTATACTAGCCGGAGACTCAGCAGGTGCAGGCCTTGCTATGGCTCTTTGCTATAAGCTTAAAGAACTGGGAAGAAAGCTTCCTGCTGGAATAGTTGCCATGTCACCTTGGGCAGACTTAACTGCCAGTGGACCTTCATATAAAGAGAATAAAGATATAGATCCTGTCTTTGGTGGTGAGAGGGCGAATATGATATACGAGAGCCCATACATAGGAGAAGCGAATCCTAAGGACCCAACCATATCTCCAATATATGGTGATTTTAAAGACTTCCCACCTATGCTTATCCAGTGCGGAACTGATGAGATGCTTAAATCAGATTCTGATACGGTAGCGAAGAAGGCAAAAGAAGCAGGAGTTCTAGTCCGCTATACAGTATACGAAGGAATGTTTCATGTATTTCAGATGGCAGGCACTTATATGGATGAATCCAAACGAGCCTGGTCTGAGGTTGGAGCATTTATGAAGCATATAATATCTCGCTGACCCACATCATATAAATCAGAGCCATAGCAGACTTATATCAAAGTTTGTTATGGCTTTGATTTTTATATTTTAATGGAGTGGTGCCAATATGTTTTCTAAATATTTCTGTGAAGTAGCTTTGACTTGGGAATGCCAAGAGAGAACTGATTTCACCCGGAGTATACTCAGAGAATTTAAGCATATTGGCAGCAGTCTCTATTTTTTTATTTTGGATATAGTTACTAACTGTTATGCCGGTTTCTGATTTAAAAAGTCTGGATAAGTATGAAGGAGACAGGTTTACCATATCTGCCAGATCATCAAGAGATATCTTCTCATGAAGATGCAGGTAGATATATTCTATACAGTCGCTGATAGGTCTGGACAGGACGTTGGAGTTGATAATATACTTCATTCGGCTGGTGTAATCTATAGCCATAACTTTATGCAGGTCTGAGAGTTCTTTTAAAGTCTGGCATTTATCTGCTTCATTGATATACATATCACTAAGGTTATATGCCTTCTCATGTTCCATACCACCTTCGATACAGTATCTGGACAGCATGGCAGCAGTTATTACAAAGTGATACTTGAGACTTTGGAGTTTATCTTTTGACAGTTTACCTAAACCTTTCTTATCAGCAAAGTCTTCCTTTACTAATTTGCGTATCTTCCTTATATCTCCGTTTTTAACAAAGGTATAGAAATCTACTTCCGGCATGTATGGAGCATGAAACTCGCCGGACTCTCTCATTATGTATTCCTGATAGATTAATTTATCATTTTCAGCCATGTAATAATTATATCAAAATAATTATATCAAAATAATTATAAAAATGACATAAAAACGATATAGCATTTTTGATTATTTTTGTATCCTACAGTTATAGAGAAGGTAATTATATAGCAGGATAACTCCCGCGTTTCCTGTTATTTTTGCAAAATCCCCATCTCCTCTCTCCCAAAACAGTGGGGATTTTGCATTATCTTATGTAGGAGGTTATATCAATGTATAGGAAAGCAATTCTTAAAAGAACGCTTGTAGGAGTTATGGCAGGCAGTATGCTTCTTGCCGGTTGTGGTAAGAAAAATGACGCTCAGCCAGCTACAGGTTCATCTGATGCTACGTCAAGCAGTGTAGCAGTTGATACCAGCGCAACAGATCAAACAACACCAGAACTCGATGGTTACAACCTTGTATGGAGTGACGAGTTCAACGGTACAGAGATGGATTTTGATACATGGAGCTATGATCCACACGAACCAGGTTGGACTAATCATGAACTTCAGGAATATACAACATCAACAGCTAATGTATATGTTAGCGATGGTAATCTTCATCTTAGAGCAATTAAGACAGAAGATGATAAGGGTAAGCCATATTACACATCTGGTAAAGTAAAGTCACAAGACAAGCAGGACTTTATGTACGGCAAAGTAGAGGTTAGAGCTAAGGTTCCTAGAGGACAGGGATTATGGCCAGCTATCTGGATGATGCCTACAGATGAGATGAAATACGGACAGTGGCCTAAGTGCGGTGAGATAGATATTATGGAAGTTCTTTGCAGTGATACTACTATTGCATATGGTACAGTTCACTACGGTGCGCCACATGCAGAGCAGCAGGGAACAGTTGTTAAGACTACTAACGATTATGCAGATGACTACCACGTATACAGTGTAGAGTGGGAGCCAGGTGAGATAAGATGGTACATCGATGATGAAGAGTACCTTGTAGTCAATGACTGGTTCACAGCAGAGGAAGGTCAGGATGATAAGCCATATCCTGCACCATTTGACCAGAACTTCTACGTACAGCTCAACCTTGCTGTAGGTGGCGACTGGCCAGGAAATCCAGATGATACAACAGATTTTGAAAACGCTGTATTTGATATAGATTATGTAAGAGTTTATCAGAAGCCAGAATATGATACCAATGTTGAGAAGCCAGCAAAGGTATTCAAGGAAGCTGATGAGAATGGTAACTACATCACAAACGGTGACTTTGCCGATGATACAGACCTTGGAAAAGACCTTGCAGAAGGTAAGGACTGGACATTCCTCTTATTTGAAGGCGGCGAAGGTTCTGCTGAGATTAAAGACGGTACTATGATCATCTCAACAGAAAATATGGGTACAGTTGATTACTCAGTACAGCTTGTACAGCCAGACCTTCCTATGATTAAGGGTAATAAGTACAAGGTTACATTCGATGCTAAGGCTGATGAAACAAGAGATATCATAGTTGCAGTTACAGCTCCTAATGCTGGCTGGATCAGATATCTGGAAGATACAAAACTTGAAGTTACAACAGACTATCAGACATACACCTATGAATTTGAGATGACTGAGAAAGACGATAACAACGGAAGACTTGAGTTTAACCTTGGAAACCGTGGATCAGATGCTACAGTTTATATTCAGAATGTTAAGGTAGAACTTGTAGAAGAGTAAACATTGCTTAATATATGGCCGGCACTTTGTAGATATTGCTTGATGCCGGCCATAACTATAATCATTTATAATATAGTTAATTATCGTTAACGGGCACAAATATGGAGGATAAAGACATGCGCACATTTGAAGGATACAAAAAGGGAATAAATTTCGGGGGATGGCTTTCACAGTGTAATTATGCCAAAGAGCATCTCGATACATTTATTACAAAGAAAGATGTTGAACAGGTTAAGACTTTTGGCTTTGACCATGTAAGGATTCCTTTTGATTACAATATTATCCAGAATGAAGATGGTTCTCTTATAGAGGATGGCTTCAAGTATCTTGATAATGCTGTAGACTGGTGTCTTGGAAATGATCTTAATATCATCCTTGACCTCCATAAAACACAGGGATACTCATTCGATGCAGGTGAGCATCAGGAAGGTTTCTTTGACAGCGCTAAGCTTCAGAATAACTTCTATATCCTTTGGGAAGAGATGGCAAAGAGATATTCTAACTATCCAGGTAGGGTAGCATTCGAACTTCTTAATGAAGTTACTCTTAAAGAGTACTGCGACCCATGGAATAAGATTATGACTAAGACTATTGGAATCATAAGAAAGTATTCTAAAGATGTTGATATCCTTGTTGGTGGATACTACAACAATAGCATCGTAGCGATTCCTGATATTGACGTTCCTATGGATGACCATATTATCTACAACTTCCACTGCTATGATCCGCTTATATTTACACACCAGGGAGCACCTTGGGTTGTAGGTATGGATACAGAGTTTAGACTTAGCATTGATTCTACATTCAATGAGATGGCTAAGGCTACAGTAGAAAATATTGATCAGCCTGGAGTTGAATTCCCGGCAGATATGCCTGAGATGGATAAGCCATTCGATGAGAGATATTTTATACAGGCATTTAAAAATTCATATGATTACGCAAAGAGTAAGGGTGTACCTATGTACTGTGGTGAATATGGAGTTATAGACAGAGCAACTCCTCAGGATACTCTTAAGTGGTTCCAGTACATCGGCAAGGCTTTCAAGCACTACGGAATCGGCAGCGCAATCTGGAGTTATAAGAAGATGGACTTTGGATTTACTGATGACCGTATGGATGAAGTCAGAGATAAGATTGTAGAAGCCTTATAAGAATTAATAATAATAATTTATAATAGCAAAAACTAACACCTCTTACTATAATTGGTAAGGGGTGTTTTTGTGTTACAATAGCATTCACGAGAAAGATATAATTATGAAAAATAATTTTGTTACAAATAAAAACAGCATATATAGAAAAGCACTTGCACTTGCTGTACCTATGATGATTCAGATGGGTATTACCAATGCAGTAAGTCTTGTTGATAACCTTATGGTAGGTAGTCTTGGAACAGAAAGTATGACAGCAGTATCTATTGTTGGACAGCTTTGCTTTGTGTTTGCACTTGCTATCTTTGGTGGCTTATCAGGACCTGGTATATATGGGGCTCAGTATTATGGTAAGGGCAATAAAGAAGGTTATCAGAACGTATTTAGACTAAAGATATGGATAGCTAGTATCGCTGTTATAGGTGGTCTAATCGTATTTGTTTTATGGGACAAAGAACTTATAGGTCTTTATCTTCACGGACAGGATAAGGATATAGACCCTGAGTTAACGCTTAGACTTGGACTTCAGTACCTTCACGTTATGTTTTTACAGATGGTGCCATTTGCCATAACTCAGGTATATGCAGGTGGCCTTAGAGAAACTGACGAAAGTATCAAGCCTATGGTAGCAGGTATAGCATCAGTTGTTACTGATATTGTATTTAACTACCTTCTTATATTTGGTAAATTTGGCTTTCCTAGACTTGAGGTTAGAGGCGCAGCCATAGCAACAGTTCTTGCCAGAATCGTAGAGATGTCTATTGTTATTCTCTGGACACATATTGGAATTAAGAAGCATCCATTCCTTAAGGGAGTATATAAGACACTTCTTATTAATGTAAAAGAGATGGGAGTAATAATTAAGAAGGGATTACCTCTATTCTTAAATGAGTTCCTCTGGGCAGGTGGTATGGCTGTTATAACCCAGTGCTACTCAATGAGGGGACTTAGTGTTGTAGCTGGAATCAATATTTCCAATGCAATCTGTAACCTTCTTAATGTAGTATTCATAGCACTGGGCAATGCTGTCGGCATAGTAACAGGCCAGTTCTTAGGTGCCGGTAAGTTTGATGAAGCCAAGAAGAACTCAATAAAGCTTATGTGGTTTACTGCTATACTTACGGCTATTCTAAGCGGAGTACTCCTTTGCTTTTCAGGAGTATTCCCTAAGTTTTACGATACAACGGACCAGGTAAGAACCATAGGAAGAAACTTTATTATAGTCAATGCTATATTCTTCCCACTTCAGGCTTACCTGAATGCTCTTTACTTTACACTAAGATCAGGTGGAAAGACATTTATAACATTCTTATTTGATAGTGTTTATACCTGGCTTGTGCCTGTTGTAGCAGCGTACTTCCTATGTAGATTCTCTTCTTTATCTATATTAGTGATATTT
The DNA here is from genome assembly GCA_000687675.1 of Lachnospiraceae bacterium NC2008. Classification (GTDB taxonomy): domain Bacteria; phylum Bacillota; class Clostridia; order Lachnospirales; family Lachnospiraceae; genus NK4A136. Next base: position 219,828 of record JHWS01000003.1, read on the forward strand.
ATAATCATACAGTGTGCAGATATTTTTAAGCTTATGATAGGAATGTATCTAATAAGAAAAGGAACATGGGTAAATCGATTGGTATAAAAAGCTTATAGAATCAATAGTTTTAAAGAATGTGACTCAGGTCACATTCTTTTTTTATTATCTAGTGACTTGGCTCACTAGTATGCAATTAGAGGAATTAATATACTAGCATTAGAAAAAGAAATTATTAAATCGCTATACATGATAAATATTAGGAGGAATGTAACATGTCAGAACCAGTTGTAGTAATTGATAATCTTGTTAAAAGATATGGAGAAAAACTTGCTGTGGATCATTTATCTATAGAAGTAAGAGAAGGAGAAATCCTTGGCCTTCTTGGTCCAAACGGTTCAGGTAAGACAACAACTATTAACTGCTTACTTTCATTATTACATTATGATAAAGGTGAGATAAAGATTTTTGGAAAGAAGATGTCACCACAGGCGTATGACATAAAGAAGGATATCGGTATCGTTCTTCAGAATGTGGCAGTTATCGAAACATTGACAGTATATGAAAATATAGAATTCTTCTGTGGACTATATATTAAAGACAAAGCGAAGCGTAGACAGTATGTTGAGGAAGCCATCGAGATGGTTGGACTTGGTGATTACGTAAAGTATAAACCAAAGAAGCTTTCAGGAGGTCTTCTCAGAAGACTTAACATAGCCTGCGGTATAGCTCATAAGCCAAAACTTATCTTCTTCGATGAACCAACAGTTGCAGTTGATCCACAGAGTAGAAATTCTATCTTAGACGGAATCAGAAGACTTAATCAGGAAGGTGCAACTATTATCTATACATCTCACTATATGGAAGAGGTTGAAGAACTTTGCTCGCGTATCGTTATTATAGACAGTGGTCGTAAGGTTGCAGAAGGAACAGAAGCGGAGCTTAAGGCACAGATTAAGTCCAGCGAGACTATTACAGTTGAGATGAAAGAGATACCGGATTTTGTTATCACAGATATTAAGGATATCAACCATGTATATGAAGTTAAGAAAAGTGGTGAAAAACTTATTATCAAGTGCGATGGTGGAAGCCACAATTTAATTCACATTATGAACTATCTTACAGAGAAGAATATAGACTTTGGACGAGTTAATTCTGAACTTCCAACACTTAATGATGTATTCCTTGAGATTACAGGAAAGGAGCTGAGGGACTGATGTTCTGGCATATATTCAAATCAAAACTTAAAGAAATAAGTAGAAATAAATCTTCTATTGGCTGGAATCTTGTTTTTCCAATCATGCTTGCTACAGCATTCTATATTGGATTTGGTAATACTATTAAAGGAACAGAGAGCATCAGCACTGTATCCGTTGCTGTTGTAGAGGAGTCTGAAGGATATTTTACAGATATGCTTGAGAATATCTCGGAAGAGAAAGAGGATCTACTAAATATTACTTATGCAGAAAACTATGACCAGGCTGGGAATCTTCTTCAAAATGGAAAGGTAGATGGTATCTATATTATTAACGGAGAAGATATCAGGCTGGAGGTTACTGAAAGTGATATTCACTCTACAGTTCTTTCATCAATACTTAAGTCATATATCAACTATCGAGGAATAATTGAAGATATTATCGAAGAGGAAACACATCTTCTTATGGCAGGTGAGATAAGCCGGGAAGAGTTTGATGAAAAGATTGATAGTTTAACAGCATATTTTGAAGATGATACAGCAGTTATAGAACCATATGCATTCAAAGAGAATCCAATATCTCCTTATATGTCATATTTCTTCGCGCTTGTAGCTATGGCTTGTCTCTATGGCTCATGGTTGTCATCAGATATTATTAGCGGAATAGCACCTACTGGCTCAGAGCAGGGCAAACGTCTAGGTGTATCACCTGTATCAAAGTTTACAATTATTCTTGCGTCATCCCTTGCAGGACTAATTGTTCAGGGAATATGTAACTTGCTACTGGTATTCTTCATCGAGTATGTACTTGGATTTACATTTGGAACAAATCTCTTATATATACTTCTTGCAGTACTAGGAGCATCTCTTACAGGTATTACATCAGGAGTTCTAATAGGAGCAATCTTTGCTGGAAAAGAGTCAATAACAACAGGTGTTGCTCTTGCATATTCCATGACATGCTCATTTTTATCAGGACTTATGGTAGGCAATATGAAAGCAGTTATAGAACAGAATGCATCAATAATAAACAGAATCAATCCAGCAGCACTTCTTACGGAAGCATTATATAGTGCTGGAACATATGGAATAGGCAAGGATTATTATGTAAGCGTTCTGATTCTGTTTGTGGAATCTTTAGTATTTATGATTATTGCAGGAATACTACTTAGAAGGAGGGACTACGATTATGTTTAAAGCTTTCTTCAAAACAGTATATGAAACAAAAACTACTATCTTAATTTACTTTATGGTATTTTTACTGTTCGCAGTAATAGTAGCTAAGAATGAAGAGAAGAACCCTATTATGGGGGACTTTCAGGAAAAATCTTTCTCTATAGTAGTTATTGATAATGATCATAGTATAGCTTCGGAAAAGTTATATAATTTCCTTTCTGAAACTCAGGATATTAAAGATATTGGTATGACAGATCTTAAGAAGCTTAATGATCAGGCTAAGTTCGATATGATTGATTATGTTCTTATAATCAATGAAGGCTACGAAGATAAGATTAAGTCAGGTGATTTAGAGGGTGCTCTTTCTTATGAGAATGGTGAGTCTATGGGAGCTGCTTATGCTTTATCTAACATATGTCAGACTTGGACTAATAACGCAGCAATATTTGTTGCAGAAGGAGATTCTATAGAAAATGCCACAGATGCTGCTACTAAGATAGCAACAGATGTGAATGCTGCTGATATAAGAATAGTAGAAAGAATAGTTAATGATACTGAGAGTGATTACTCTAATTACTTCTTTAAGATGGGTGCATATGCACTTGCCATGACTGTGACTATGTCCCTTGGAGTAACATTCGCAAGTTTTAAAAAAGAGGATGTTGAACACAGAATATCCGTATCACCTTATTCTTATAAAAAAAGAAAGATAGAACTCTTCCTTGGTAGTTTAGTATTCTGTTTGGCAGTAGCTGCAGCTATAGTGATTGTTGGAATCTTCATGTATGGAGATGAGATTGGTTTCACAAAACTGGTACTGTATTTCATTAATCTATTTATAGTAAGTGTAGTATTTTTATCATTGGCTATGTTAATGGAAACATTTACCCATAATTTTAGTATAATGAATATGGTAGGTAACATGTTGATATTACCACAGTGCTTCCTTTGTGGTATGTTTATTACAAGAGATATTTTATCTCCTGCAGTTGTTAACTTTTCAAAATGCCTGCCATTCTACTGGTATGTTGATGCAGTAGACCTTGTATCAAAATATGGTTCACTAAGTGAACATTATGGTGAATTTTTCTTGTGCCTTGGTATGGAACTGATGATTGCTATGATACTTTTTGCTGCAGCACTTCTTGTATCAAGAACCAGAGAAAGGAAAGCAATCTAGAAAAGGTGCCGGTGTGTACTTAAGAATAGTAACAAGATTATTAATATATATAATTCTTTGCTTTACTTATATGACAGAGGGTGTCACTAACTTAAAGATAGTGACATCTATCTGTCTTTTTCTGATTTTTGAGTTAAGTCTGCTTGCTAAAAATCGACTTATTGGCTGGTCACTATATGGATTTTCTTTCCTTGTTATCCTGGTGGGAGTTCATAAGATGCAGAGTAAGGTGCTTGTGATTATGATTATGGCACTGGCTGCATTCTTGGAATATCTAGGGCTGCAGGTTATGGATAGTTTAAAAAAGCAGCACCGTCTCAGGGATGAGGCTGTAGAGATGGAGATGGCTCTTAAAGAGAAGAACAGCCAGCTTCTTATGGAGCAGGATAAGGAGATCAGCTTTGCTACAAATCAGGAAAGAACCCGAATAGCAAGAGAGATTCATGATAACGTAGGTCATATGCTATCAAGAGCTATACTTCTTCTTGGTGCTATACGTTCTGTAAATAAGGATGAGACGGTAGATAAGCAGATGGAGCTTCTTGATAATACTCTTAATACTGCTATGGATGAAATGAGAAAAAGTGTCCATGACCTTCATGATGATTCTATAAACCTTGAAGCAAATATTAAAGAAATCACATCAAGACTTGATAAGTTTAAAGTTGAATATGAGATAGATATGAGTGATAGGGTTAATAAGGATATTAAGATATCCTTTATTGGGATTGTTAGAGAAGCGGTATCTAATATCATCAAACACTCTAACGGAGATACAGTAGATATAACACTTCGAGAACATCCTGGAGTATATGTCCTTACTGTTTATGACAACGGAAAGGTAAGCGAAGACGTAAAGAAAAAAATATCCCTTGATAAAGTCTCAGGTATTGGCCTTGATAACATCCGAAGCAGAGCAGAAGCTATCGGCGGCTATGCTAGGTTCGTAACTGATAGTGGATTTAAGGTCTGCGTCAACGTGCCGAAGAAGTAGGTCGTGTTGCTAAAAATAACTCTTACTAAACAGTGTTTATAAATAATCATGAGAAGGTGGGATTAAAATGGGTAGTAATGATAATCAATTAAAGGTTTGGAAATATAAAGACGACGGCAAGATTAATAATTCAACAAGTAGCAAGGTTTTGTTGGTAGTGTTAATGATTGCTATTATATTGATAGTTGTCTTGATAGAGATTTCACGAATTAGCCCTGCAAATGTAAATAATAAGTCATATTACATTATAACTATGTTTATAGTCTTATTTTTAATATTTGTATTTTCGTATGCGGGCTTTGCTCTAAAAAGGGAAAACTCTTGGAATATAATTTTTCTTATAAAAAACAATTATCAAGGATCTATAGATTTTCCAAATGAAGATATATATTTTATCAATCTTTTAGATGATAACATTGTTGATTCATATGGATATAGAGATAAAATATCTAGAATTATGCAATGGTATATAGAGGGCAATAGATTTGTTTGGAAATTTTTCCTATTTCCTATGGTTATATATGGTAGGACATTTTATAAGAAAAATTGTATGAATCTTATGCATTACCTTCGTTCTTCAGGAATTGAACAAGATATAATAAACAACTATAAGTCTACTGGAATTAAAATTACAGATGTTATAACTTGTACTAAAAGGGAATTTAAGATCTATATGAAATTAAATGGTTACAACAAGGATAAACAATCTGTGAATATCGAAGGATTTATAGATAATTGCTTTGATAATGTTGATGAATTAATGTTGGCTTTTAATAGAAAATTTCCAAAAAGATTTACTATAGATCCAAAAACGTTCGAGAATGTACCGGTGCACAAAAAAGGAAGACCTGAATTATTGTATATAGGGGTAGGTTGGACACTTATATTTGGATCTTTATTAACATATTCCGCGCTATATAAGGGAGATAATACTATTATTAAAGTAGTTCTATGTCCATTATCTTTTGTGTTTATATTTCCGGGACCCGCATTTATTTGGGCATATTTTGTTGATAAAATGAGGAATACATAATCTTCAAAAAATACTAAATTACTTTTATTGAAAAATATTAATAATGATTATAAAAGCACTTAGTTATAATAAGAAAGAAGTTAATTGATTATATATGCTGCTTATGATATCATTCCATCATAAGCAGTTTTTCTTATATTTGACACTTTGTGTCGTCTAATAAACAAATCTAAATTTCTGAAATTCCTGCTTATGTTCCATTTTTTATTTTGTAATAGCAGGAATATGGGGAAAGTCTATACGATACTCATTTCCTGCGCCAGTACTCAAGGAGGTAGAAAATGAGTAGAAGTACGATGTTTAAGAATTATGATGAACTTGATTTTACAGACGATTTTATGTTTGGGAAAATCATGGAGGACAAGGAACTATGTAGAGAGGTTCTGGAATGCCTTCTGCAGAAACCTGTAGGAGAGTTAACCGAAGTTCAGACTCAAAGAGAATTCAAGTATGTATCTGATGGAAAACCTATAAGATTAGACGTGTATAATGAAGGCAGTGACAAAAGGGTTTATGATGCTGAAATGCAAAATCTTAATCATAAATCAATAGAGAGTCTACAGCTTCCAAAGAGAAGCAGATTCTATCAATCATCGATAGATGTTGATTACATGGATAAGACAGCAGAATATAGTACACTTCCTGAAAGTAACGTTATGTTCATCTGTACATTTGATCCATTTCAAAAGGATTTATACAAATATACATTTAAAGAGCGTTGCGAAGAAGATTCTAGTCTATATCTTAATGACGGTACCAGTAAAATATTTTATAATTGTACTTACAAAGGAGAAGATATTCCAAAAAATCTCAGGGAACTGTATGATTATATTGAGGGAAAACAAGCTAACAATGATTTGACCCAAAAGATCAATGATGCAGTTAATAAAGCAAGGAAGAATGAAAAGTGGAGGTCTGAGTTTATGAAGGAAAGAATTATCCTGCAAGATGCTAGGGCTGAGGGAAGAGAAGAAGGAAGAGAAGAAGGAAGAGAAGAAGGAAGGGTAGAAGGAATTGCAGAAGGCGGAGATATTAGGGATGCTGAAAGAATTGAAGCTATGCTCCGTCGTGGTAAAACTGTAAAGCAAATCGTAGATTTTTGTGGATATACTTACGAACAGGTAAAGGAAGTTGAGAATAGTTTGTTAAAGACAAGCGTTTAAGTATGTCTTTGCCTTATCAAGGCTCTGGCCGGGGTATTCCTCTTTGAAATACCCACCACCAGTTATATAATCTGTTAAATATCTAACTGCAAGTTCAAATCGTATTAAAGATAATGCGGTTTGAACTTCTTTTATTGTATAAGGTTTTTTAAGAGGATTTGCCTTGTTATAAGCATTCATAAATTCTTCTATAACAGAAAGATCATCTTTTCCAGTATGGGAAATAATAGATCTAATCATATCTGCTATGTCTACAAGTGGTGACCCTGGCATAACAGTATCCATGTCGATAAAACAAGCTCCACCGTCACCAAACACTACATTAGCTATTCTCGCATCTCCGTGGATTACACCACTTTCTTTCCCAAATAAATCTAAATCAAAATCCCCAGATAGTTTCTCGATTATGTTATTGCACTTTTTAACCTTATCATCTATATCTGTTAAAGAAGCATAGACTTTTTTATATTCAGAAAAATACCAACTAGTATCGTGAAAGTGGTCTATAGCTTTCAAAAAACCAGACTTGCCGCTTTCAATAATCTGACTATTAATCTCATTAAATTTATAGTGCAGCTCCCCAAGTATCTCACCATATTTCTCTGATTCGCATACATCAATACTTTCGCCAGTTTTACCTTCAATATAAGGATATATTCGCCAGCATAAGCTAGAACCATCCTTTTCTATACATTCAGCCATACTTTCATATTCATGGAATTCAGAAAAGGTATCCCCTTCAAAGTTCCTGATCCACTCAAGAACTTCCTTACCTGACATAAATCTTGGTATTATCCACCTGGGAATATTGTCAAAATTAAGTAAAAGGCTATAGTTGTGTTCTATAGCCTTAATATTACCTACAAGCAAGTTCTGAATAATGAAGCTGCCTTTGTTTGTATCAATTTTCCATGTAAGGTTTATATGACCTTCTTGTAATCTACTAATCTTCATCTTTAATACACATCTTAGCTATGCTATATACTGCGGCAAATGTTACACCTGCTATTGGCCAGATAATACCTGCCTGCTTCCAGTTGTGAGTAGGAAGGCAGATAGCAAGGAATACAGCGGTTACAAGAATCCAGTAGATACCAGAGATTCTTCCGAGGATAGGAGATGTTTTCTTTCTCTTTGGTGAGAAGTCATCTTCCTGAAGAAGCTTCTTGTAGCTGTCCATGATGATGCTACTCTTAACAAAGATATATGTTGCTATAGCAACAATTGCAAGGAGAAGTCCAACGGCGGCTGTTACTACACAGTCTTTCATCTCCATAGTACCTGTAACAACAACAGGGATAACTGCAAGGATAATAAGAATAACACCTAATATAATGTTTCTATTATATGTTGCCTCGTAAGTATTCTTCTTTTCTTTAGCCATACCATCAACACCATATTCAGTATCGATTTCTTTTGTCTCAAGAAACTCATACTTTGCGACTGCGTTACCTGTCTTAATAAATAAGCCTACTGCTATAGCTACAAGTACCAAGATAAAGCCTACGCCGAATGCTGAGATAAGATTTTCATTGAGATGGTACTCTTCAGAAAATCCTGCTAATACTATTAAAGGGATAGGTGAAATCACACAAAGTGCAGTAGCAAGGGCAACTAAAGGAGCATTTTTCTTTGATTTGGTTAAGAAATCTGAAGCATCCTCCATGCTTACCTTAATCACTTCTTTATTATCTGAAATAACTTCTGTTACATCGACAGCTTCTTTATCTCTAACTGCATCATCCTTTAAAAGGTAGTCAGTTGTTACACCGAAGATATTTGCCATCTCTATAATACGGTTGATATCCGGAATTGACTGAGCGCCTTCCCATTTTGATATAGACTGTCTTGATACTGAAAGCTTTTCAGCAAGTTCCTCCTGACTAAGTCCAAGTCTTTTTCTTTCTTCTATAATTTTATCTGCTAGAATCATTTTTATTCCTCCTGAGATTTGTTTGTTCCAAATTGATTTTGTCTTGTTCGAACAATCAAATCATATAATTTTTCATGGTTGCAAACTAGAAATCGGACTTGACAATTTGTAAACCGCAGGTTGCAAATCCGCTATTTTACTGCATTTTATGGCAAAATGCCTGCCCAATCACAAAAATCTAATTCACCTAACTTAAATACCAAATTGCCAGTGCTGTTCGGTCTCTAAGTTCTAACTTATCTAGTATATTTGATATATAATTCTTAACAGTACCTTCTGATAAAAATATAGTTTCAGATATTTCTTTGTTAGTATATCCCTTAGCCACTAACTGGATAAGTTCATATTCCTTATCATTAATATCTCTTTCTTTAAGGAAATTAACCTTATCTTCAGAAAGACCACTCTTACTATCATCACCAGGCTGGTTCTTAGAAGATGTCTCATTTGTAGAAGCCTTACTCATAATAGTAGGAAGTTTTTCAACAATATCCCCGCCAAATACTATCTGACCACTCATAACCGACTGAAGGGACTGAGGCACTGACTTATAATCCTGCTTAAGAAGATAACCCTTTATTCCTAGGGAAAGTGCCTTAACAATATATTCTTCATCTGAGAATGTTGTAAGGAACAGTATCTTAGCGTCAGGGTGCTTCTCTAATATCTTGCCAGCAGCTTCTGTACCATTAAAATCTGGCATCCTTATATCCATCATAAGTATATCTGGCTTCAGCTCATCATAAAGTTTTATGGCTTCCTGGCCCCCATAGCCTTTACCTATAACTTCGAATCCTGGATTACTCCCCACAATCATCTCAAGTGACATAACGATAAGCTCATCGTCGTCTACTATAAGAACTCGTATCTTTCTCTCTTCCATGCATAAACCTTTCTGTAAGGTGTAAGTATTCACCCTCAAAGTAGTTGGTAATCCTTATTATATCATTATATTGGGATTATATAGAAAAAGAGACTATCAAGATTTTTCGCTATTATCTTAAAAATACCTCTTGACACACAATACTATGCATCATATAGTATTATGTAACGAAGGGCATTAAAAAGGATTTAATTTATATATTTTGCAGGAAAGGAGAAGGCAGATGGAAGCACAGTTTAGACGCGGTATTCTGGATGCCTGCGTGTTGGCGGTTCTCGAACGTGGAGAATCCTACGGATACCAGATGGTAAAGGACATCAAAACATTTATCGACATTACAGAGTCCACCCTGTATCCAATACTTAAGAGGCTGGAAAATGCCAACATGCTTACGGTATTTACCCAAGAGCACAATGGCAGGCTTCGAAAGTATTACAAAATCACAGACGAAGGTCGAAGTCACATAACCCAGCTCTTAAATGAGTGGGAAGAAGTAGTGAAAATATATCAATATATTACAAAAGAGAGGGAAGAGAGACATGACTAAGAAGGAATATTTAGATAATCTTTTAGTTAATCTTACAGAGAATAATGTCCCAAACATCGATGCTATGGTTGAATTCTACAGCGAACTTATAGATGACCGTATCGAGGATGGTATGACAGAAGAAGAAGCCGTTGCTGCTATGGACGACGTAGACACAGTAGTTGGTGAAGCAGTAGTTGAAAAACCTATTACAACACTTGTAAAGGATAAGATTAAGAAGAACCGTGACGAAGCTAAGAAGAAAGGCCACGGGGCACTTTGGACAACACTTGTTATCCTTGGTTTCCCGGTTTGGTTCCCTGTATTATTTACATTTTTCACTTTAATTTTTACGCTATTTATAGTTCTTTGGGCTGTTGTTGTTACCCTTTATGCAGTGAACTTTTCACTAGCAGTTACTTCAATAGCTGTGTTTATAGGAGGATTTGCATTCCTGTTTGGCCAGATTACCTTTACTGGAGGCCTCTGCATGTGGGCCGCAGCTCTTATAATTGGAGGCCTGTTCCTGATATTTATGACACCAATTATTGCACTGGCTAAGGGTATGGTTAAGGTGATTAAGTTTACCTTAAGGAAAATCAAGGGCATATTTGTTTAATCAGGTGCTTATGCCTGCGGATTAAGCGCATTTACACAGATTATAATCACAGAATTTTAGATTAATATTAACTAAAAAGAAAGGATATAGATATGAAAACAGCAACAAAAATAGGTCTTGGCTTAATAGGTTTGGGAGTAGCCCTGGCTGCAGTAGTATTCATAATAACAGGTGGAGATCTTAAAAAGCTAGGACTTGAACAGTATGATTATATTGATAAAGATTATACATGTACAGGAGACATCGACACTATAGTAGTTGATGAAAATACAGGGAAGATAATTGTCCAGACAGGGGATGTAGACAAGGTTACTGTCGCATACATGGATGACAAGAACAAGGAACTTTACAATATTAAGGAAGATGGCGGAACATTTTCTATTAAGAGAAAAAAAGAGCACTTCCATTTTGGTTTCGGGTTTGATTTCAAATCTCCAACTATGACTATCACAGTACCAAAAGACTTTGATGGAACTCTCCAGCTTGAGTGTACAACTGGCAAGGTATCAGCAAGTGATATGACTGTTAAAAGTATTTCAGCAGAAAGTACAACAGGTGATGTTATTCTTACTAATATCGCTTCAAAAGAAGAAGTTAATGCTGAAGCAACAACAGGAGATGTTAAGCTTATAAATGTATCTTCTGAAGATTCTATAAAGATGGAGTGTACAACAGGTGATGTATTTATAGAGAATCTTGATGCTAAGAATGCTATCTCACTTAATACAACAACAGGTGATATAAAAGGAACCATCGTTGGTAAGATAACAGATTTTGCAATTAAGTCTGACACTACCACAGGAGATAACAATCTTCCTAATACAAGCGAAGGAGAGAAATCTCTTAAGGCTGATACAACAACAGGAGATATCAAGGTTACATTCGTAGAAGAATAGCTTGTAACATATTGATATATAAAGAAAAAGCAAGGTTAGTTCGCTGCCTTGCTTTTTCACTTTTTTATATTTAATTATCTGTTCTCAATTCCATAAAGAAGGGCCTCAAGCTCATCATCACTTATCATAGTGATACGGCCCTCATCATACTGCTTGGTTACCCATGCGTAGATTTCCTGAACTCTAGGGTCATCTTTACCAACTTCTGGAAGACCTCTCTTCTTATTATATCTGTTAAGCCAGAAGGTAACACCAGCAGCGCCGGAAGTATTAGTAACTGATACCTTAGGTGGACAGTCAAGAAGTTTCTCTGTATCAAAGATGTTGTATATCTCCTGATTCTTCATAAGACCGTCAGCGTGTACGCCGGCTCTAGTAAGGTTGAAGTTCTCACCAACGAATGGTGTCATAGGTGGAAGGTCGTAACCTGTCTCATTCTTTATATAGTCTGCAATCTCGGTAATCTTACGTGTATTCATACCATTAAGGTTTCCCTTAAGTGAAGCATACTCGAATATCATAGCTTCTACAGGTACGTTACCGGTTCTCTCACCGATACCAAGAAGTGAACAGTTAACAGCGCTTGCACCATACATCCATGCAGTTGTTGCATTAACAACTCCCTTGTAGAAGTCATTGTGACCGTGCCACTCAAGCATCTCTGATGGAACAGCGGAATAATGCTGGAGGGCATAAATGATACCAGATACGCTTCTAGGAAGGGCTGCACCTGGATATGGCACACCAAATCCCATAGTATCGCAGGCACGAATCTTAATAGGTACGCCGGATTCTTTTGATATACGCATAAGTTCTGAAGCAAATGGTACTACAAAACCGTAGATATCAGCTCTTGTTATATCTTCAAAGTGGCATCTTGGGCTAAGTCCGGCTTCGATACAGTCATTAACTATACCAAGGTATTTGTCCATAGCTTCTTTTCTCGTAAGTCCCATCTTGTGGAAGATGTGATAGTCAGAACAGCTCATAAGTACGCCGGTTTCTTTGATACCTATAGACTTAACAAGTTCAAAGTCTTTCTTAGAAGCTCTTATCCATGTTGTTAGTTCTGGGAACTTGTAGCCAAGCTCCATACATTTTTCAAGAGCCTTTCTATCTTTTTCAGAATATACAAAGAACTCGGTCTGACGAATCATACCGTTTTCTCCTCCAAGTTCGTGAAGAAGCTTATAGATATGAACCATCTGCTCTGTTGTATAAGGAGCACGGGACTGCTGTCCATCTCTGAAGGTTGTATCGGTTATAAAGATTTCATCAGGCATATTCTGAGGAACTCTTCTATAGTTAAATGGAATCTTAGGTATCTCCTCATAAGGGAAGATATCCCTGAATAACTCAGGTTCCTTCACATCCTGAAGCTCATAATTATATGGATCCTGTTCAAGTAAGCCAGTTTTTGCACTAAGATTGATTTCTCCCATAATTACTCCTTTACTATCTATGATAATCTTTAATTTCTAAAGTATTCCAAGGCATAATATTTCATAAAATATAGCCTACTTATGTTTTCTAATTATAAAACTATAAAATAATATGTAAAATGGATAATATCGATACTTATAATCGAGAAAAGTGATTAATGCTAAATGTAGTGCGAATTAATATCAAATAAGTGTTTCAGATGGTTGCGTCTCTATCTACTATGATATAATTAACCCATATTGATAAAGGGTAGGGACTACTATGTTTTTAAAAGAACTTGAAAAGTACGATGACATCACTATTCAGTGTCATGACAATCCGGATGCAGATGCGCTGGCTTCTGGTTACGGATTATATTGCTACTATAAAGATAAAGGTAAGAATGTAAAACTAATATACAGTGGCAAGAATCAAATTCAAAAATCTAACCTGCTTATGATGGTTGAGAAACTTTCTATTCCTGTAGAATATATGGAACCGAAAGAAGATATGGCAGTTAAGGGCTTGCTTATTACTACAGACTGTCAGTATGGACAGGGCAATGTTACTAAGATTGATGCAGATGTAGTAGCTGTTATAGACCACCATCAGGACTGCAAACCAGATGTAAAATACAGTTATATACAGACTGATCTTGGTTCTTGCTCAACTATCGTATGGAACCTTCTTAATGAACATGGCTTCGAGGTAACAGATGAAGAGCATCTAGGAACCGCTCTATACTATGGTCTTTATACTGATACCAATCAGTTCTCAGAATTATTCAATCCAGTTGATAAAGATGCTATGGATGGTATCGTTCATGATAAATCTATGATTACAGTTTTAAAAAACTGTAACCTCTCTCTTCGCGAACTTGAGATAGCCGGTATAGCTATTCTTCGTTATACATATAATGAAGAGTTAGGATTCGGCCTGGTTCATTCTCAGCCTTGTGACCCTAATATACTTGGACTTATAAGTGACTTCCTACTACAGGTAGATAAGATTGATACCTGTCTTGTTTATAATGAAACAACTGATGGCATCAAACTGTCAGTCAGAAGCTGCATCAGAGAGGTCAATGCCAGCGAGCTTGCAGAATTCCTATGCGAAGATATGGGATCTGGCGGTGGTCACTTTGATAAAGCAGGCGGTTTTATTAATCAGAAGAAGTTCGAGGAGTCTTATCCGGGTGTTCACACGGAAGCTTACTTTAATAACAAGATGATGGAATACTTTGAGAAGTATGAGCTTGTCTATGCTTCAAAATATGAAGCGGATATATCTACTATGAAGCTATATATGAAGAATAAGCTTCCAATAGGTGTTGCTAAGATGACAGATGTACTTCCGGTTGGTATGCCTATTACAGTCCGTACCATGGAAGGTGATATGGACCTGATAGTTGAAGATGATCTCTACGTCATCATAGGTGTAAAAGGTGAAGTATATCCTATCAGAGAAGAGAAGCTTAACAGAACCTATAAGATGGTTGATAAACCATACGTCTATAAAGAGTGTGTCATTCGTGATGTATATGTTCCTACAATCAAGAACAGAGTTACAGGAAAGAACCATCTTCTTACGGAGTATGCTAAGACTTATGTTCCTACAGGAGATACCATGATATATGCCAGACCTCTTACAAAAGGGGTGAAGGTATTCACTGCCTGGGATCAGGAAAGATATATGCTTGGTAAAGAAGGTGACTATCTGGCACTTAGAACAGATGACTATCATGATGTATATGTTGTTGAAAAAGAAGTGTTTGGTATAACATACAGCGAAGTAAAAGAATAGTTCATAAAGTGAACTAATATTATAGATGTTACATGATCAAGATGGTTCATAAGGTGAACCATAATATTACATAGGACAGAGGGGAAAGGGACTATGGATAACAATTTTAATTTAAATCCTAATATGAACAATCAGCAGGGATACGGTGCGTATAATCCAGGAACACCAGTGGTTCCTCAGTATAAATTTGATGCATTTATCAGTTATAGACATACTGACCTTGATATGTTTGTAGCTTCTGAACTTCATAAGTATCTTGAGACATATAAGCCGCCAAAGGCAGCTCTTAAAAACTCTACCAGAGGAAGAATACAGAGAGTATTCAGGGATCAGGAGGAACTTCCACTGGTAAGCAATCTTGAAGACCCTATTATCGAAGCTCTTAAAGAATCAGAATATCTTATAGTTATCTGTTCACCAAGAATCAAAGAATCTGCCTGGTGCAAGAAGGAGATAGAGACATTTATCCAGATGCATGGTAGGGAGAAGGTTCTTGCTGTTCTTATCGAAGGTGAACCTGAAGAGTCATTCCCGGATGAACTTGTTAAAGGGAAGAGAGATGTCACTCTTCCTACAGGACAGGTTGTTCAGGAAGATGTTATCGTTGAGCCGCTTGCTGCTGACTTTAGAGCAGGGGACAAAGCATCAATTAAGAAGAAGATGAAGCAGGAAGCCCTCAGACTTCTTGCGCCTATCTACGGAGTAGACTTCGATGATCTAAGACAAAGACATAAGGAAAGAAGAACAAGAAAGATTATAGCAGCTACAACATCTGTTGCGGCAGCAGCTGTACTTCTTGCAGCAGCAGCCATCTTTGTTCTTCTTATGATAAGTGCCCAGAGAGATAAGATAAAGAAGCAGGCTGACAAGCTTATGGAGATGAATGATAAGATAACTGCTCAGGCTAATCAGCTTTCAGATAAGAATGAGATATTGGCAAAGGAGCAGGCAAGGAATCTTGCCAATGAAGCAGAGGAGTTATATGACGAAGGGAAACGTATAGATGCTATTGTGTTGGCTGTTTCTTCGTTAACAGATTATGAAGGCGTGCAGATGTCATATACTGCTCATGCCTATAATATCCTGGCTAAAACTACAAGAGTATATTCAGGGATAAGTGAACGTGCTCCTATAGTAAATGTTGATATGCCGGGACAGATTGAATATTATGATGTTTCATCAGATGGTACTTATGTACTGGCAATAGATGATTTGGGTAATATAAAAGTATGGGTTAGACCGACTTACAAAGAAGTATTTTCTAGTTCGGATGTATACAGTTTATATTCTACTAGTGATGCAGGTTTTGTTAGTGAAAAGGAAGTTGCATATCTTAATAAGTCCGGAGACGTTGTAATACATAATTTAGAGGATGATAGGGATGATGTGCTTTGTAGTGGTATGACAAATTGTAGTACCAATGGAAAGTACGTTGTTACAACCGATTCTTCATATGAATATATATATGATTCTTCTACAAAAGACTGCATATGGCAGGATGATAATAACGGCTTTTCTTATTCTTACGAGTTTATAGAAATCAATGATAGTTCGTATACTGTCTTAAAATATGACAATGTCCTTGATAATGAAGCAAAAACCTATGTAAGTATTATTGATAACAGTAGTGGAGAACTTTTGGATAAGGTTGAATTAAAGGGTGATTCTGTAGATTATGCAGGGTATAAAGATGGCGTGATTTATATTGGGGGATGTGTTTTTGGAGAATCCTTGAATGATTATCATAGCTATTTGTTGGCATATGATACCACAAACCAAGCTATAAAATGGGAACAAGAAGTTGATGATGTTCTTTTTACCAATTATTGTCTTACAGATAATTATCTAGGAGCATCATCCTATTCATTTTTGTGTAGATTTAGACTTGAGGATGGTGGTATGGCTAGTAAGAATCATCTGGGTGAATCATTTATATATATGTCAGCTTCAGGTGATGATTTGTGGGGAATAGTATCATCAGGTGAAAGATATTATTATGACTATGCCAATGATATGAATGTTGGAATGCCGTATCTTATAGCGTCAAATTTAAAATCATTAAAAGGTGTTAATTCCAATTATATAGGCGTAAACAATTTAAACAGTTCATTGGTTGAGTATGGAACAACATACGATGATAATTATACTGAGTATACAGGGGATATTCCGGAGGAGGAAGATGTTGCAATGTATAATGGAAATGACGCTGTAGTAAAAGCAGAAGAATTAGGCATTGAATATTCGGGAACTGTACAGGATTTATTGATATATCCGGATACAGACTATGCAGTAGTAGCTTATAAAAATTATAAAGTTTCAACATTTGACCTAAACAGTGGAGAAAAACTGGATACATTACAAGCTGCTGGAATAAGTAAAAGTTATGGTAAAGATTCAAGTGGTAATTTGTATATCAGTGATTTATCAACAACGTATGCAATAGACCCAGAGGGAATGTTTTTATTTGAGGTGTACTCGATGGTAGGTTTAACTGATGATAAAAATCAGCTGATTCTTTCATATAGGGTACGTGATGATAATAATAATATAGTAGATAAATACGTTACTGTACCAATATATTCAACTGATGATTTGATTGCTAAAGGTAAACAGATTGTCAAGTATTATGGAAACTAATAATAAAACAGATAATGGAGTTTATTCCATTATCTGTTTTTTATAGAGTGTTGGAATTGATTTAATTATTGATTAGCAGCCTTTAATTTTGCTTCTAATTCTGCAATTTGTTTTTTAAATTCAGCATTTTGCTTTTCAGTTTTTTCTAGTTCGATTTTTAGCTCTTCGGTTTTCTTGTTAGCTTCTTCTATACCAGCTTTTAGCTCTTCATTATGCTGTTCTATTATTTCCTTGTATTCATCTATAGTAATATCATAATATCCCAAGTAGCACGCCTCCCATCTATATTGTTCTAGAAATTCAGCGAGAATATCGTTGTTTATGCATTCATCTACTGCTTTTAATATAGCATTTTCAAGAGAGTCACTGCAACTGTATTTGATAACCAAAGAAATGAATTCTGCATAGTCAGATAATACTTTGCACTTGGACATAATATTTTTACTATGATTCTTGTTGATAAAGCATCAGTACTCTTAGAAAATGCCGTTGCAGTGTATCTAAAACGCAAGTGCGGTGGTGAAATTTATTATTATAAATCTACGCAAACAGGTATCGATATTGATTTTTATCTCCCGGATGAAAAATGTGCAATACAGGTTGCTTATAGTTTGGATACAGCTGAAGAAAGAGAAACCAAGAGTCTAATATCTTTTGCTAAGAAAGCAGAAGAAAAACATCGCCTTATAATTGTAACTAGTGAGGAAGAACGTATAATTTCAAAGGACGGTGTGACAATTGAGGTAATACCTATTTTTAAATTTTTATTGGGTGTACAGAGTGCCTAGGTCTTGCTTATAATATTTCTGTAGAAGGAGCGGTTAAACAGAAAATACATCTATAACTGTCTATCAGGAATATCTTTTATATCTTTAGTCTTGTCTACAATAACAAGGTCACTAGCATATTTTATAAGAGTTTCTGCTATTTCAAAGGCATCTTTAATATCTTCATTTAATGCTACAAAACTATCAAGATACCTTGATTCTGTTTCCCATCCATAGATGGTGGATGCCATATTTCTTATTTCAGTTTGAAGTGGGATATTTATGTCTTTTCTATTCAAGATATTAATATTCGCACGTAGGTCATGGCTTTCAGCGTACTGTTCTCCGTATAGTTCAACAATTGCTTTTAAAACCATTTCAATAGACTGTTGCAAGTTGTAGCAACAATCATCTCTATACGCTTCATCCGTGTCTATCTTTAGATAGCTATTCCTGGCGTTCTCAAGCTTTACCTTTGCTCTGGCAAGCATCCTACTCATACTATCTGCACTCCTTTTAGGATATTCTTATATATCCTTTCTTTTGGGCTTATCCTGTCATACCAAATAATATCAGCATTCCAGTCACAAAGTTCCTGCAACTTCTCAGATATCTCATTCTTTGTTTCTACAGTTATATAATCTTTGTTTAGCCTAACAAGAAGATCTATATCGCTGTCCTTGTTGCATTTCATGGTAACTGAGCTTCCAAAAAGCATAATACAGGCCAAACGTTTATCTCCGGCAAATGTTTGATTAATCTTTGAAACCACAAGCTGCTTTGTTGGAAATACCCGTCTCATATCCACCTTATCAGAATTATATAGGACTTTAAAATAATACTTTTCCGACATATTATCGTGGGACTCTTTATCAACCTTATTGCTTATATCCTGAATGCATAGTGCTTTGTACAGAGAATCCATACTCATGTTAAGACAAGCTGCAATCTTATATAAGCTCTCGCTTTTGGCGTCAGCAATATCTTTCTTTCCTGTAAACAAGTTATATACAGTAGAATATGCTACACCTGAGCTTTCGCTTAACAGATGAAGATTTAAACTATATGCTTTTAATCTTTCAAATAATTTTATATCTGTATTCATATTTATATTTTATCGCAATTGCGATAAAATTGCAAAAAGAGTCGCAATGAATTTATGTGAACTATGGCATAGGTTCAATTTTGAACTTATTTTTGGAGTGGAAGAAATAATAGAGTTATGAAAATGCTGCATTTTTGAACGAACGGGGATTTGCGTTATACCTGTAATAGGAAGGCGGTTTATTGCATGAAAATATGATTATACCCGTTATACCCTTTTAGTGATTTGAAAAAGGGTATAATAGATTATGGAAACATCCTTTTCTTGACCAAAGTTATAACAAGTTATAAAATAATTATAAAGTTATAACAAGTTATAAAAAATAATAAAAGTTATAACAAGTTATAAAAAATCAAGAGGAAGAAACTATGTCAGTAAACTTTACAAAAGAAGAAAATCCATATACATTGCAGTTCAGTTATATACCACCTCAATATATTTCTCGTGAGCAGTTAACAAACGAGATAATTATGGATATTACTAAGAAAATTCCAACATTTAGAGGGTATTTTCTTACTGGTGTAAGAGGTTCTGGTAAGACTGTTATGATGACAGAAATCTCTAAAAAAATTGAGGAAAGAAAAGAATGGATTGTAGTTGATATCGAAAATCCAGAAACTAACATTTTAGATTCTTTGGCCAGAAACCTATATAGAATTCCAAAGTTAAAAAAGCTGTTTGTTAATGCAAAGATGGATTTTTCTGCATTAGGAATCGGTATATCTATAGAGAAACCTGAGATGATAGCATCAAACGAATATGATGTTATAGATATGATGTTAAAGACGCTGAAAAAAGAGGGCAAGAGACTTCTTGTAACTATAGATGAGGTGACACACTGCAGAGAAATATCGGATTTTTCACATTCATTATCTGCATACGCAAGAGCTGGTTATGATATATATGTTCTTATGACTGGACTTAAAGAGAATATAATGGCTATTAAGAATGATAAGTCATTAACTTTTTTATATCGTGCTAAGGAAAAGGTGTTAGAGCCGCTAAATACAACGGCTATCATAGCGGATTATGCACAGGTTTTCGGCGTTAATAACGATTTTGCAAGAGACATGGCTTGGTTAACGAAAGGGTATTCATTTGCATTTCAGGTTTTAGGTTATTTATATTGGAATGCTTTGTGCGAAAGTAAGGGTAAAAGTGTAGAATTACAAAATCTATATTTTAAGTATGATCAATGTCTTGCTGAATTTGTGTATGACAAGATATGGTCTGAAACCACAGGAACAGAAAAGAGGGTGCTAGAAGCAATAGCAAAATCAGATAGTAGTCAGGTTCAAGATATAAGAAAAATAATTAATATGGAATCATCAAAATTTAGTGTTTATAGAAGTCGTTTAATGGATAAGGGACTTATATTTAGTAATGATTATGGAAGGATATCATTATCCCTTCCAAGATTCGCGGAATATATCCTTACCAAGAATAATGAGATGTGATTGAAATATTAGGCGCTTATAGAATTACATCACCATATACATCCCATACAAAGCGGCTAAGAATACAATATTATAGATAGTAAACTTTAGCAGATAATGGTCTTTAAGGTCATTATCTGTTTTATATTTACCGTAGAATCTGTAGGTGATGAGGCTGGCCATAGAGGCGATGATGGTGCCAAGACCGCCTAGGTTGGTGCCGATGATAAGGGCTTCGCCGTTATCTGTAAATGTTGATAGAAGCATGGCAGCAGGTACGTTACTGATTATCTGCGATGCACCTACGGCTGTAAGAACTGGCTTGGCATCTAAGATATGGCACATAGCATCTGTAACTTCTTTGATTCTTCCAAGATTTCCTGTAAGGATAAAGAAGAATACGAATGTAACAAGAAGGGAGTAATCAACTCCTTTGTATGCCTTGAAATCCAGTGTTAAAACTATAACTGCGGTAATAACGAATGTAATCTTGTAATCTATAACATGTCCAACTGTAAGAAGAGATACAGTAAATAAGGAAATATAAATTAAAAACTTAATCATCTTCCAAGGACCAAAATGTTCATGATGTGAACTATTAACTTCACCACCTGCTGATTCAGGTGAAACATCTTCATTATTATCTGAAACTATATCAGAGCACTCACTTAAACTGATATCAGTAGCTTTTTTCCCTCTACAAAAAACAAATACACATGCAATAAGTAAGAATAAAGACAAGCCAGAATATGGCAGCATTAATAAAATAAAGTCCATAAGTGAATATTCATACTTAGAATAAAGGTAAAGATTCTGCGGATTTCCAAGTGGTGTAAGCATACTACCCAGGTTTGCTGATATAGTCATAAGAACCATAGTAGTAGCAGTAACTCTCTTATTATCAAAGTTAACAAGCACCATAAGAGCAAATGGAACCATAGTAACTAAAGTAACATCATTAGTAAGGAACATACTCATAAAGAATGAGATTATAGTAAACAGAAGGGATATATTAGTAAGCGAGTGGAACCTTGCCAGTAAGAATCTTGTAAGCATATCAAATACACCAAGTCTAACAAGGCAAGATACTATAAGCATCAGGCAAAATAGTATAGAAAGTACCTTCAGATTAATATAGCCAGGGTATTTGCTGTCTGGTAAAACAAAGAAGCATGAAATAACAGCGAGAATCCCAGCTATAACAAGTACAGTATTATGTTTTATAAAACTTATAATTTTGCTCATAAGGAAGATAGTATACTTGGAAAATGAAAAAATCAACAGTGGATTTAACAAATTGCAATACTTGTATGCAGTATTTTTTTGGGGTATTATTTAATAGGCGTATAATATGTCGATGAAGAAGTATAAGAGAATATTATGGAAGAGAAGCAGACAAAAAAGAAAAAGTATAGAATAGGTCTGGTAATTGGTAGTGTAGATGAAGAGTTTTCTAACCAGATCTGCAAAGGGGCTATGCGTGCCAGCGAACTTCTTGGGGATGACTTATTCATTATTCCTATGAAATACCTGAATATAAAGTATTATGACCCAACTCAGGATATTCAGTGGGAGTATCAGTATAACTATCTGGCTGCTTATGCTCAGCAGGCTGACCTTGATTTGGTTATTATGTCATTTGCTACAGTAGCATGTTTAGGTACACCACATCAGAATGCATACCTTATTAATAACTTTGGTGATACACCTATTTTCATGGTTGCGTCTGAGGATGAGAATTACTCATCAGTTAGCTATGACAATAAGAGCGGTTTTATCGAGGGTATTGAATATCTTATAAAGGAAAGAAATCGCAAACATCTTTGCCTTTTATCAGGACCAAAATCCAATAGCGATGCTATCGAGAGATATAACGTCTTTATGGATGTTATGAAGAAGCATAATATGACAGCAGATGACTCTGTAGTAGCATATGGATATTTTAATGAAGACTGCGAGGATGAGGTTGAAGATCTTCTTATTAGAAATCCTCAGGCAGATGCCATAGTATGTGCCAATGACCTTATGGCAAGAACTGTATACAAGGTTCTTAAGAAGTACAACTTCGTTATAGGCGAAGATATATGCGTTATGGGTTTTGATAATATGGAGGATTCGGATATCCAGGAACCACCACTTGCTTCAGTAAGCGCTCAGGCTTCTTCACTTGGTTATCGAGCATTTATCGAGGCTCACAGACTTCTAAAGGAATACGGAAGAGAGAACTATCCAGTAGTTCACTATATGGAGAAAACTTCCTTTATTAACAGACAGTCTGCCAGTGGCAGATATGAGCCAGTTAAGCAGCTTCATGATGACGATAAGAAGTATTTCAGACATAAGATAGTTAATATGGAATCTCTTGACCATAAGATGAATATCTTAGCCAGAGATATGCTTATGCTTGAAAGTTCTTCTGACCAGACTTATGGAAGCTTCCTTAAAGCCCTGGTTCCAGTAGAAGAGATAGAAGACTGTTATCTCTTTACATTTAACAAGCCAATTATATACCATGCTAATGAAGACTGGTCTACACTTCCAGACTCTATCTACCTTAGAGCATATAAGCATGGAAAGAATGTTATAGAAGTTCCAAGCAACAAGCAGATAGTTAAGATTAAAGATATATTCTCAGGAAGATATCTTCGCGAAGAGCCTAAGAACTATGTTCTTGTAGATATATTCTGTAGAGAGTACCAGTACGGCGTTATGCTTTGTACAGTACCATACGAGCTCTTCCACTATGTAGAGAATCTTGGTTATCAGCTTAGTATTGGACTTAAGATTAAGGAACTCTTCGGTTCTAAGGAGAAACTTCTTGAAGAGCGTGATGATATGTTATACATCCTTGAGAAGGAGAATAACTATCTTGGTAGCCTATCGTTCTATGATGAGCTTACAGGTATCTTCAATAGAAGAGGTCTTAACAACCAGATGATGAAGTACCTTGATGATGGCGATTGTATCGGCAAGAGAATGGTACTTATTATGGCTGACCTTAACTTCCTTAAGGAGATTAATGATAAGTTTGGCCATGATGAAGGTGATTATGCTCTTAAGAATGCTGCAGAAGCTGTATCTAGCTCAGTGTCTGAGAATGGTGTTGCCTGCCGAATCGGTGGAGATGAATTTGTTGGTTTATCATTCCTA
This sequence comes from Lachnospiraceae bacterium NC2008, assembly GCA_000687675.1. Taxonomy (GTDB): domain Bacteria; phylum Bacillota; class Clostridia; order Lachnospirales; family Lachnospiraceae; genus NK4A136. The sequence continues at coordinate 243,725 of JHWS01000003.1, forward strand.
GATGATGAGGAACACCTTACCGAGATAAAGAGAAGAATTAAGAAGTACCTTAGAGATTTTAATAAGACTTCTACAAAACCTTATGAAGTAAAACTATCTGTAGGATGTGCAGAGTTTATCTTAGACAGAGATGTAGATATAAGTGAGATTATGACAAAAGCTGACCAGAAGCTTTATGAAGATAAGAGACGTAAGGGAGCATTTGTCATTAGAGATATATAAAGGAGATAATAAATTCTCCCCTCACCCAGAGGGGCTCGGATTTTGCTCCGCAAAATTAAAGGAGATAAATTCTCCCCTCGCCCAGAGGGGCTCGGATTTTGCTCCGCAAAATTAAAGGAGAATTGATATGTCACAGAATCCAATAGTTACTATTACAATGGAAGACGGAGGAGTTGTTAAGGCAGAGCTTTATCCAGAGATAGCTCCTAACACAGTAAACAACTTTATTAGTCTTATTAACCATAACTTCTATGATGGACTTATATTCCACAGAGTTATCAAGGGCTTTATGATTCAGGGTGGAGATCCTGAAGGAACAGGTATGGGCGGCCCAGGTTATTCTATAGATGGTGAGTTTTCAAACAACGGTTTCAAGAATGACCTTAAGCATGAGCCGGGTGTACTTTCCATGGCAAGATCATTTATGCCTAACTCAGCAGGAAGCCAGTTCTTCATCATGCATAAGAAGTATCCTTCACTTGATGGTGAGTACGCAGCATTTGGACAGGTTACAGAAGGTATGGATGTGATTGATGCTATCGCTGAGACAGATACAGATCGTAACGACAGACCTCTCAAGGACCAGAAGATTAAGGCTATGACAGTAGAGACATTTGGTGTGGATTATCCAGAGCCAAAAAAGCACTAGGAGAGGACTAGAATGGAATACTGGGATATATATGATGCCGATAAGAAGGTTACCGGCAGAACTATGAAGAAGAATGACTGGATACTTCAGGATGGTGAGTACCACCTTACTGTACTTGGAGTAGTTCAGGATATGCAGGGAAGATATCTTATTACAAAGCGTGTTATGACTAAGGCATGGGCACCAGGTTGGTGGGAAGTGTCTGGTGGCGCTTGTCAGGCAGGAGAGTCTTCTATAGAAGCTGCAAGAAGAGAAGTTATGGAAGAAACTGGACTGGATACAGCAGGTAAGGGAGAGTATCTCTTTACTTATAAGCGTGAGAATCCAGGTAAGGGCGACAACTATTTTGTTGATGTCTATAGATTCCAGATGGACTTTAAAGAAAGTGATATCAAGATTCAGGAAGAGGAAGCAGGAGGTTACAAGCTTGTAACTCTTAAGGAACTTCAGGATATTGCTGCTGAAGGAACATTCTTACACTACGATAGTATTAAGGAAGCGTTTATCTAAGATGATGATACCAGGCAGGAAGAAGGCGGCTAAAGGTGACGGCAGACTGCTACTTCCGGATATTCTTAAAGGATTTGCTATAGTACTTGTTATTGTAGGCCATTGCATTCAGGAAACGAATGGAATGGCTTATTCTTCTGCTACCCTATTTTTTCAAAATAAGGTTTATCAGTTTATTTACAGTTTTCATATGCCGCTATTTATGCTTATTTGTGGTTACTTCTCTTATGTAGGAGTAAGTAAGGCTAAGACTGTAAAAGGGAAAGTGCTTTGCATCTGGAGAAAGGTATATACCTGTCTGATTCCGGTTTACTTTTGGACTGCCATGGAGGTAGCGAGAGCCTGTTATTATAACAGCAAGCAGGATGGTTGGCAGTTTAGGTTTGGACCTGTATTTAAGGCATATCTTAAGTTGTGCCCAAAGAACTTCTGGTTTTTATGGGCTGTGCTTATATGCTTCTTAGTTACCTTTATTATTCATTTTGTATTTAAAGATAGCTTTATAGTTTATGGAATCTTGTATATTGTTATGTTCTTCTTACCGGACAGCAACAATATGAACGTATACGAGTTTATGCTTCCTTTCTTTGTTGCTGGTTTTCTTTATAAGAAGTATGAAGAAGGCGATAGAGTTAAGAGGTGTAAGGATTTCTATTTTAAGCACAGGCTGGCTGTTTTACTTGGAGCTGCCCTGGCATTTGCCTTATTATTCCTTGTTTATAATGACAAGATTCTCATATATGTAAGCGGTTACAACATCCACAATGCCAATCCTGTTAAGATGGTTGGAGCTGATGTGTACCGTATGGTTATAGGTTTTGTAGGGAGTTTGTTCTTTATCCTTTTATTCGATTGTATAAAGAACAGATTTGGAAACTTCCACTTCCCAGTACTTACAGCTATGGGCAAGGTTAGTATGGGTATGTACATTATTCAGACATACATCATATTACTTGTAATCAAGCCGTATACCCTTGATAATACTTATTCTTTGGCTAGGTCGGTGGAGTTTGGACTGGTAGCATCGGCAGGAAGTCTTATTCTTGCGTATTTACTGTCTATCATTCCTGTGATAAAGTATAGCGTTGGTAAGAGATAATCACAAAAGGTGGTTAATGTTCCCTGTAAAGGGATGAATATATTGGCGGATAGCCAGAAGGAGATAATTATGTATATAACTTGTTTAGACTTAGAAGGCGTACTTGTACCTGAGATTTGGATAGCATTTGCAGAGGCATCTGGTATTCCAGAACTTAAGAGAACTACAAGAGACGAGCCAGACTACGATAAGCTTATGAAATGGAGACTTGGTATCCTTAAGGAGCATGGTCTTGGACTTAAGGAGATTCAGGATACTATCGCTAAGATTGATCCACTTCCAGGTGCTAAGAAGTTCCTTGATGAGCTTAGAAGCTTTACACAGGTTATTATTATTAGTGATACATTCTCACAGTTTGCTACTCCACTTATGGAAAAACTTGGATGGCCAACAATCTTCTGTAACTCTCTTGAAGTTGCAGATAATGGCGAGATTACAGGTTTCAAGATGAGATGCGAGAAGTCTAAGCTCACAACAGTTAAGGCTCTTCAGTCTATCGGCTATGAGACAATTGCCAGCGGCGACAGCTACAATGACCTTGGTATGATCCTTAACAGCAAGGCTGGTTTCTTATTCAGAAGTACTGATGCTATTAAGAAGGATTATCCAGACCTTAAGGCATACGAAGAGTATGATGAACTCCTTGCAGCTATTAAGGAAGCTATGAACTAAGATATGAAATACAGAATTATACATGAAGACAAAGATATAATTGTTGTATATAAAGAGGCCGGACTTGCTCTGGCCTCTGCTCATATTGGGCAGGAAGATTTGGTAAGTCTGCTTACAAAGTATATTGTCAGGCAGGGGGCTGGAGCACGTTCGGTAGGTGCGAATGCCTGCGGGAAACCTGCTCACTCAGTAGGTGCCAATACTAGCAGTAAAGCTTCTTCAGGTGCCTGCGGAAAGCCTACAACTAATAATGTTCCATACCTTGGCGTTGTTCATAGATTAGATCAGCCTGTTAGCGGTCTTGTTGTATTTGCCAAGAATAAAGAGGCGGCTGCATTTTTATCGAAACAGGCAGCAGGTACTGATATGGAGAAGATATATGAGGCTACTGTTTATGGAAATCTTCCGAAGAAAGAAGGCGTGTTAGAGAACTACCTTATCAAGGATGGCAAAACTAACATGTCTTTGGTTTATGATGAGGAAGTACCTGAAGGCAAATATTCTAAGCTTGCTTATGAGGTTATCTCTTCTGACGAGAAAACAGATACTGTTCGTATAAAACTGTACACAGGTCGTCATCATCAGATTCGTGCCCAGTTTGCCCATGCAGGATATCCCCTTCTTGGAGATGTAAAATATGCCGGCGAAGAAGTGTGCAAGTATTCAAAGACTTTAGGAATAAGATTTGTTAAACTTGAAGCAGTAGAACTTTCATTTATTCATCCAACCAGTAAGGAAAGAGTGAGGTTTAGTAGTAAGTGAGTAAGAGATTAGAGCGTTTAATTTCATATCTTATGATTATTGTTGGAGCGCTTGTTGCCAGCTTCTCAGTAGTATGCATTCTTATACCTAATGATGCTATCGATTATGGAACTGCTGGTATAGCTATTATTATTAGCAAACTCTCAGGTTTTAATCTTTCTCTTTGCGTGACTATTATATTTCTTCCTTTCTGGATTATGGGGACCAAGATTCTTGGCAAAAGATTTGGTCTAAGGGCACTTATCGGTATGTTAAGCTACTCTCTTGGCCTGTTTATGTTTGAAAATATTCCGTTTGAACTTAATACGGAGCATTTTCTTGCGGTAGCATTTGGCGGGGCAAGTCTTGGTGCAGGATTAGCCCTTATACTTAAGTTTGGTGGTTGTATAGATGGTTCTGAAATCTTTGCAAACATCATTATCTCAAAGCTGACAAAGAAAACAGGCAAGAACTACAGTATGACTGCAATCCTTCTTATATTCAATGCCTGCGTTTACCTTGCAGTTTTTCTTCTTATTAATGCCAATGCAGCACTTATGAGTCTTCTGGTATACGTGGTTGCCACAACAGTGATTGATAAAGCTACTGACCACTTTGAAGCCATCAAGCAGGTTACCATCATAACCAAGAATCCTGATAAAATAATTGAAGAGATTAGAAATAGCCTTAATAAAACCTGCACAGTTATGGATTCTTACGGTGTAATTGCAGGTGAGAATAAGACGCTGATTTGCTATATTAACTATTTTGAGTTACAGAAGATGAAGGAAATTATATCTAAGAATAAAGGGGCCTTTAGTACAGTCTCTACAATTGATGAGATACTAAGGTAAAAAAGTTAGACTCAAGGTTAACATAAGTTGCATAATGAGTAGCATTTTAAATTTTTGTGAAGTAACTTGATTTATATCGAATAGAAAATTATACTAAATGTCATGAAGATAGAGAAAGTTAATGACAATCAAATAAGGTGTACGCTTACTAAAGATGAGTTAGCGCAAAGACAGCTAAAGATTAGTGAGATAGCTTATGGAAGCGAGAAGGCTAAGATGCTGTTTAAGGATGTTATGCAGCAGGCAAGCTATGAATATGGCTTTGAAGCTGAAGATATCCCGCTTATGATAGAAGCTATTCCTATGAGTACGGGCTGTATCGTATTCATCATAACTAAGGTTGAGGATCCGGAGGAACTGGATACAAGATTCTCTAAGTTTGCTCCATCTGTTCATGAAGATGATGAAGAAGATTATGAGGATAACCCATACGAAGATAAGGATAGTGGCAATGTACTAAATGCTCTTCCGGGAGCTGTTTCAGATGTATTTGACCTCTTTAAGAAGATTACTGATAGTGCAGCTAAGCAGATGGGGGCTGGTGCTCCAGCAGCTAACCAGGGCAAAGCAGCTAAGCCAGGAGAAACTGCGGCTCAGATATCAATCCGCTTCTATTCATTCAACTCACTTGATTCAGTTATTAGCGCATGTAAGGTGCTTAATAACTTCTACAAGGGTGAAAGTTCACTATATAAAGATGAAGCATCTGGCAAGTATTATCTTCTTCTTACAAGAGGACGCTTTGATCAGAAAGAATTCATCAAGGTTTGCAACATACTTCTTGAGTATGGTACTGCTGAAAAGACAACATCTGCATCGGTAGCATATCTTGAAGAACATTATGATCTTCTTGCTGCAAACAATGCTGTATTTGTTATGGCTCAGATTTAATATATTGTAATTATTTCCCTGACAGACAACCTGTCAGGGATTTTTTATTAAAAAAAACGGCCCGGATTTCTCCGAGCCGCCTTTTTTCATAAGTTATATTCTATACAAGCTCTACTGTCTGTTTTGCAATTGCAAGCTCTTCGTTAGTAGGAACAATCATAACTGTTACCTTGCTGTCAGGAGTAGAAACTATTAAGTCCTCGCCGCGAATCTTAAGCTTCTCATCATCAACTGTAACTCCAAGATATCCAAGATAATCACAGATACCTCTTCTTGCGCGGTAGTTGTTCTCGCCAACGCCTGCTGTAAGAGCGATGATATCTACACCCTGCATAGCTGCTACATAAGAACCGATGTATTTTGCTACGCGGTAGCAATATGTATCAAGAGCAAGTTTAGCATATTTGTTACCTGACTCCTCAAGCTCTGAAAGATCTCTAAAGTCGCTTGAAGCATAGTTTGAAAGACCATAAACACCAGACTTCTTATTGAGAACTGTGTTCATCTCAGCCGCTGTGATACCTTCCTTCTGGCAGATGAAATCTACAATAGCTGGATCCATATCACCTGATCTTGTACCCATGATAAGTCCTTCAAGCGGGGTAAGTCCCATACTTGTATCAACACACTGTCCGTTTTGTACTGCAGAAACTGAAGCGCCATTACCAAGGTGGCAAACTATAATCTTAAGGTCTTTTCTATCTTTACCTATAAGCTCAGCTGCATGCTTAGATACGAAGTCGTGGCTTGTACCGTGGAAGCCGTAGCGACGAACCTTATACTTCTCATAGTATTCATAAGGAAGACCATACATATAAGCCTTCTCTGGCATAGTCTGGTGAAATGCTGTATCAAATACAGCTACATTAGGTGTACCTGGCATATTTGTCTGGCAAGAGCGAATACCAATAAGGTTAGCTGGGTTATGAAGTGGAGCCAGGCTTGAAAGCTCTTCAATATCCTTCATAACTTCATCTGTAACAAGAACAGCCTTGTTGAACTTCTCACCACCGTGAACTACTCTGTGTCCTACTGCGTCGATTTCTGAAAGCGACTTTATTACACCGTGACTTCCATCTACTAATGCATCGATAACAAGTTTAACAGCCTTGTTGTGATCAGGAATATCTTCCTTTATAACAACCTTGTCCTTACCAGCTGGTGTATGTGTAAGCTGGCTGCCATCGATACCGATTCTTTCTACAAGACCTTTTGCAAGAACTTCTTCAGAATCAGAATTGATAAGCTGATACTTAAGTGATGAACTACCACAGTTGATTACTAGAATATTCATATTCTTTCTCCTTTATATTTATGCATGTCCTCTGCATTTATTTACTGAATAGTATTATAGCATTAACTTACGAATAGATATATAATAGGTTCTGGATAATTATTTATCGAGCATTTACTCAAAATCATGGGGAGGATAGTATGAAGGCCATACGTTCTATAATTACTGTTGCACTTTTCTTAGTTACATCCATCTGTTTTATATCTGCTGGAGTGCTTACTGGAGTTAGATTCGGAGCTCTTAAAGGTCATAATGTCAATGATGTTATGGATAACAGTGGTGCCTATCTGATGGTTAATGAGGCCACAAAGCAGGTACTTATTATGACTGTTGATGACGAGTTCCAACAAGGCATCATCATGTGTATTCCGGAAAATATGATTACAGATCTTTCGAAAGAAGCTGTACGAAGTCTTTCAACAGGCGAAGAGGTTGACCTTTCTTCATCAATTCAGTCTTCTAATGAATTAGTTAAAAATGTAACTGATTATGTAATTGACGAGTCATACAACCGATTATCTGACGAAGATACAATCTGTGCTCAGGATGTTTATACCAATGACTATATTAACCTTGCTTCAGAGAACCTCGGTGTTGATGTAGGTGGTGTTATTGTTCAGAGACTTGAACTTACAGATACCCCTGTTAAGACTAAGGATGCAATTACTGAAGATGTTATTGCTGATACAAAGGTAATTGTCAAAGGACCTATTGCCAACGCTACACCTCATGTTTTAGAGAAATACATCGATCAGATAAATGATGAATTCAATAAATATCTTCAGAAGCGTGATGAAGTAAAGAAATTATATGCGCTTTTTGAGCGTATCAATGATGCTTTAAAGATGTCAAGAACAGCAACATATGCTCTTTTTGGAGCTGGCGCAGCATTTGCATTTGTAATGTTCTTCCTATATCTTGATGACAAGAGAAGAGGTCTTGGCAAGGTATCAAGTGCTCTAATCTTTAGCGGCATCATACTTTTGCTTGTATGCATAGCAATAAAGGTGGCTCAGTATTCAGGAAACGTTTTGGTGAAGGATACTTTCCAGATTAAATTTCCTGAAACTATAGCATTTGTAAACGGGCTTCTTGATAAGATTATGTTCCCAACAGCTATTTGCGCCGGAGCTTATATCGTACTTGCCATCTTAATCAACATAATAAGAAAAGCTATGGCAAGTAAGGAAGCGTAATATTCTAAAAGATTCAAATACGAAAGCGGCTTGGAGAAATCTGGACCGCTTTTTAAATTTCCCTCTTGCAATCCTATATCCTATGTGATACTCTGTCCCTAGCAGGGTACCTGACAATCTTATACCGGATTGGAGGGTTGCAGTAATACACATATCGGATGGTTCTTATCCGATTCTATACTTCTATTGAATATTCGAATCTACTGCTAGTCATAGGCAGTAAGTCTTACAATCATTACCAGACATTTCAAGATTCTAATTCCACTAAAGTATAACTATCAAAATAATACTACTAAAAACTGCTTTTATAGGGTTATGTTGTGTAGCATATTCCTATTACAGGTAGGTTGGGTACTCTGATAAGATCATTTTTCCTAATAACAGGATTTGAAAATATTTCACAGATACTTTCTTCTGGCTCAAATGCCAGCGGTTTGACGCTCCTTATGTTATCCAAACCATGTAGAAAGATTTCGGGATACCTGACAGGCATTTGGGGATTAATCTCAGACTTTATAATCTAATCAAAAGCAATTTACTGGTATCCTGCAGTCAGCAGCTATGTGGTTTAGGCACCTTAAACTGTCAAATCAAAATGATGACATGGAAAATATGGTCTGTTATAATATAGGGCAATTGGAGGAGTTGTAAATGAAACGCAGACGTAAGAAAGAGCTACGAACAAAGCTTATATCTATCCTCGTAGCAATTGCCCTTATTTTAATTGTCGGAATAGTTGCATTTGGGGCAAAGATTAAGAAAGCTATAGATGAAGGAGAGGAGATTAACGGAAGATGGTTCCTTTCTCTGATCTATCCAGATAAATACGCATATTCAACAGAGATAGCAGATTATAACGATTATTACCAGCTTATGGCTGATGATGACGTGGCTATTATCTTACAGGACGAGATTCTTGAAGATAAGGCTAAGTTAATTAATGGACAGCCTTACTTCTCATACGATACAGTATCCAAGATATTTACAAACAGATTCTATCACAACTCAGACGAGAAAGTTCTTCTCTATACTACTAGCACTGACATAATTAAGGTAGACATGGCAGAGGGTACAAGTGGTTATTATGTATCCGGAACATTTACTGAGACTCCAGCTGTGTGCGCAACATATATAGGTGATACCTTATACATATCAGCTGATTTTGTTAAGAACTATGCTAACTTTTCTTATGCATATTACAGCCAGCCTAACCGTGTTCAGGTATATACTAAGTTTGGCACTGAAAGAGCTGCAACAGTTAAGAAGAAAACCAAGGTCAGAGTTAAGGGCGGTATAAAGAGTGATATACTTGCCAGCCTTGAGAAGGACCAGCAGGTTACAGTTCTTGAGGTTATGGAAAAATGGACTAGAATAAAGACAGAAGATGGCTTCATCGGATATGTTGAAAAGAATAAACTTTCTGATGAATTTGAATATACAAGACCAGCAGTTACAGATGCTTATAATCCATATAATGATTACTCTATGGGCACAGAAGGCGAAAGTCTTGTAGTTGCTTGGCACCAGATATTCTATGCAGACAATGGTTCTAACCTTAATACACTTACAGTTAGTTCCAATGGTATAGATGTTGTTTCACCTACATGGTATTACCTTAATAGTGAGAATGGAACATTTACTGATTATTCAAGCACTGCATATGTTACAAATGCTCACGAAAAGGGCTACAAGGTATGGGCCCTTGTTGAGGATATGACTAATTCAGATTCCTTCAGTGAATACAACCTTTTCTCATCATCAGCTAATAGAAAGGCTCTTATTGATAACCTTATTAGTTCGGTTAAGGCTGCTGGGGCTGATGGTATTAACATCGACTTTGAAAAGATTGGTAAGGAAACAGGACCACACTATGTTCAGTTCCTTAGAGAACTTTCTATAGAAGCTCATAAGAATGGTCTTGTATTATCGGTAGATGACTACCAGCAGAATGAAGGAAACTTATATTACAACCTTAAAGAACAGGGACTTGTAGCTGATTATGTTATTATCATGGGCTACGATGAGCACTGGGCAGGTTGCCAGGAAGCAGGAAGCGTTGCTTCCCTTGATTTCGTAGAAAACGGTATTACTAAGGCTCTTGATGCAGGCGTACCTGCAGCTAAGCTTATTAATGGTGTTCCTTTCTATACAAGACTTTGGAAGACAGAAGGTGTGAATGTATCATCATCAGCTCTTGATATGACAACAGCTGCTAACTGGTATCAGTCACACAACATCATTCCAAGCTGGGATGAAACAACTTCTCAGTTCTATGCAAGCAGAACAGATGGTACAGCAACTTACGAGATATGGGTTGAGAATGCGGATTCTATTAGTGCAAAACTTGCTGTTATGAAGAATCACAACCTTGCAGGTGTTGCCTGCTGGAAGCTTGGATTTGAAACACCGGATATATGGGATGTAATCGTTTCATATTATTAAATAAAGAAGGCAGTTATGAAAACTATATTAGTTAAGGCAACTAGCAAGGACATTAATGAAGATGACATGCTTCTTGCAGGTAAGATTATTAAGGAAGGCGGCCTGGTAGCATTTCCAACAGAGACTGTTTATGGTCTTGGCGGCGACGCATTAAACAGCCAGTCTTCTAAGAAGATATATGCCGCAAAGGGTAGACCAAGCGACAATCCTCTTATTGTTCATATTAGTAAATGGGAAAGTATGGACCTTATATCAAGGGATATTCCTAAGGAGGCCAAGATACTTGCAGATGCATTCTGGCCAGGCCCACTTACTATGATAGTTAAAAAGTCAGATGCAGTTCCTACTGAAACAACAGGGGGACTTGATACAGTAGCAATCAGGATGCCGGATCACCCTGTAGCTCTTAAGTTTATAGAATCCGCTGGTGGCTATATAGCAGCACCTTCAGCTAATACATCAGGAAAACCATCTCCTACACTTGCAAGTCATGTTGTAGATGATATGGACGGTATCATCGATATGATTATTGATGGGGGCGAGGTTGGAATAGGAGTTGAATCTACTATTGTAGACCTAACAGAAGGAAGACCAACTATCCTTAGACCCGGATACATCACAGAGGAAATGCTGGAGAGAGTACTTGGCCCAGTTGATACTGATAAGACTATCTTAGATAATAACAGCGGAGCTAAGCCTAAGGCTCCAGGTATGAAGTATCGTCACTACGCACCTAAGGGTGATATGATGATTATAGAAGGCTCACAGGAAGAAGTAGTTAAGGCTATTAATGATAACGTTAAAGCTTCTAAAGAAAAGGGTGCCAAGACTGGAGTTTTATGCACAGATGAAACCTTTGATTTAATCGAAGCTGACGTTAAAAAGAGCGTTGGAAAGCGCGAAGATGAGCATGAGATAGCCAGAAGATTATATAGAATTCTACGAGAGTTCGATGATGAGAATGTTACAGCTATCTACTCAGAAAGCTTCTCAAGTGAAGGTTTTGGACAGGCTGTTATGAACAGACTTATGAAGGCGGCCGGATTTAATATCAGGAAACTGTAGCCTGATGTTTAGAAATGTTTACAATGTGAACTATATTATACATAAATAAATTATGTGGAGGAATAAGATGAAAGTATCTATGGCATGCGACCACGGCGCATATGATTTAAAGGAAACACTTAAAGCTTACCTTACAGGTAAGGGTTATGAGATAGTAGACGAGGGATGCTACAGCAAGGAGTCTTGCGACTATCCTGATTTTGCTAAGAAGGCAGCAGAGGATGTTGCATCAGGTAAAACAGATAGAGGTATCGTTCTTTGTACAACAGGTATCGGTGTTAGTATCGTTGCTAACAAGGTTAAGGGTGTAAGATGTGCTCTTTGCCACAATGAGAATACAGCTACTATGACAAGACTTCACAACAACTCTAACGTACTTGCTATGGGTGCAGGCGAAGTAAGTGAAGACCTTGCTAAGAAGATGGCTGATATCTTCCTTGAGACAGAGTTCTCTAATGAAGACAGACATATCCGTAGAGTGAACAAGATAGAAGGTTAATCTTAAAGGATATTAGAAAGACTTTGATTACAGGGGTGGAGTATGAAGAGAAAAGATTATATTTCTTGGGATGAATATTTTATGGGTATAGCTAAGCTTTCTGGTATGAGATCTAAGGATCCTAATACTCAGGTAGGAGCTTGTATTGTTAGCGATGACCATAAGATTATGTCTATGGGATACAACGGATTCCCTGCTGGATGCAGCGATGATGACTTTCCATGGGACAGAGAAGGAGACTTTCTCGATACTAAATACGCCTACGTAACTCACAGTGAGCTCAATGCTATACTTAATTTTAGAGGCGGCACTTTGGAGGGAACAACCCTGTATGTATCACTCTTTCCTTGTAATGAATGTGCTAAGGCAATCATTCAGGCAGGGATAAAGACTGTTGTATATTCAGATGATAAATATGATGGTACACCAGGTAACATAGCTGCAAAGAGACTCTTTGCCAGCGCAGGTGTAAAATATTATAAGTACGAAGATACAGGAAGAAAGATTGAACTTGATTTGTAAGATTCTTGGAAAAAGAAAAAACAAACTAGCAACGCTTATGGCAGTTATAACTGTTATAAGCTTTTTTCCTATGTCAGGATCGTCATCAAGAGCCAGTGAACTTGAAGGTGTAGATACTTACCAGCCACAGGTACTTAGTGATACAAAAGATGAACTTGAGAAGGCTAAGAAAGAAAAAGAGCAGAAAGAGCAGGAACTTGCAGCAGCTCAAAATCAGGTTAACCAGACTAATGCCAGCTTAAGCAGCCTTAAGAGTCAGCAGAACTCTTATGAAGGCCAGATGAATACCCTTAATACAGAACTTCAGCTTGTTGCTGATAATCTTACTGTGCTAGAAATCGAAAAACAGCTTAAGGAGATGGAGATAGAGGAAACCCAGGCGACTCTTAGTGCCAACATAGCTCTTCAGAACCAGCAATATGAGAATATGAAGAGTAGAATAAAGTTCCTTTATGAAAAAGGAGATAACCTATACTTAGAGGTTCTATTCTCATCTAAGGACTTTGGTCAGTTCCTTAACTATGCTGATTATGTAGAGAAGCTTAATCAATATGACAGGCAGCAATTAGATGAATATATAGCTACAGGTCAGGTTATATCTGAGAATATGGCCCAGCTTGAAAGCGAACTTGCTGAAGTTGAAGAACTAGAAAGACAGGCTAAGGAAGAACAGGGAAAGGTTACAGGTCTTATTTCTCAGACTGCTGAAAATATTGCTAATACTGCTGATTCCATTAGTGATGTTCAGAAACAGGCAGACCAGTATGAGGCCCAGCTTGTTCAAAAGGCGGCAGAAGCTGATGCTGCTACTAAAGAATATGAAGCTATAAAGAAACAGTACGACGAAGAGATGAGGCTTGCTGAGCTTGCCAGAGCATCTGCATGGCGAGATATTTCAGAGGTTACCTTCGAGGAGGGTGACAGATATCTTCTGGCTAACCTTATATACTGCGAGGCAGGTAACCAGCCTTATGAAGGTAAGGTTGCTGTAGGAGCGGTTGTAATTAACAGGCTTCTAAGTTCAAGATATCCGGATACGGTAACTGGAGTTATATATCAGTACAAACAGTTTGCACCAGTGCTTGATGGACATCTTGCGCTAGCTCTTGCCAATGATAAGGCTACTGAAAGCTGTTATCAGGCGGCAGATGCTGCTATGAGCGGTACAACTACTGTAGGAAACTGTTTATATTTCAGAACACCGATACCTGGACTTGAGGGACTGCCAATCGGAGACCATATCTTTTATTAAAAGCATGTGATGTATTTATCTGGATTGTAATCGGCGCACCAGATTAATAATAGTTTTGTTGTTTTAATATCATATAGGAGGGGGATTATGAGCGATTATCCAGTTCTTTACAGAAAAAGACTTATTCCGAAGGAGTGTGTCAAATTAAAGGACGACATCATCATTGAGATGAATGATGAAGTAATTGTTACAAAATGGAATGCACTTAAGCCAAAGAAAGATCTTCATCACGGCTATTCATGTTATTTTCTAAACAGAGGATTTAAGGTAAGCAAATTCTATGCTGCTGATAATTCTCTTCTCTATTATTACTGCGATATTGTGAATTATGAATTCAACAAGGAAGAGAACAGTCTTCTTGTTACAGACCTTCTTGCAGATGTCATCGTTTACCCAGATGGCTTTGTTAAGGTGGTTGATATAGATGAGATGGTTCAGTGCCTTGATAGCGGTGACATAGACCTGGACCTTCTTAAAGTGTCATTAACAGCATTGGACAGCTTACTTAAAATAATCTATGCCGGAGATTTCGATAAACTTACTGATTATATAGCAGTTCACGAGAAGTAATAAGAAAAAATGCCGTTGATGTTATAGACATATTGCTAAAAAAACCTTATAATTAAACGGTGTAATTTTGTATAATTTGTGGATTATACAATAAAGTAGAGGGGCGGGTTACACTAATATGAATTTAGGTCGTAAGGCTTATAAAAGGCGTATATTACATGAACATAAGAGATAGGAAGAAGCAGCAGCAAACTAGGGACAGACAGAAGATTATGAAAACACTTACTCTGATTACCCAGTTTGGCATTAATATGCTTGTTCCCATTTTTTTATGCTTTTTTGCAGGTATGTGGCTTGATAAGAAATTCGGCACCAAGTTCATTATGATAATCGGCTTTCTGATAGGCGTTACAGCGGGCTTTAGAAATGTCTATGTGCTTGTCAGACGTTCGCTAAAGGACGATGCAAAGGATGAATGAAGCACTGGAAACAAAGAATAAGGATAAGAAGAAGCTCGGCGAGAATAGTACACTAATTGAACTGATTACCGGAATTATCTTATTTGGGATTCTGTCTCAGATAGGGGCAGCAGTAATTATCATCATGAAGCACAGTAGATTCTTATATTATTCAATAGGAATCTGGGCTGGTGTAGCTATGGCTATAGGCTGCGCGCTACATATGAACTACAGCATATCTAAAGCGTTAGACTTTGGAGAAGCTGATGCAATAAAGCTTAATAAGAAGTATTCGCTTATTAGATACTTTTCATTATGTATTATCTTTGCAGTGATTATGATATTCGACTTTATTAGTCCTCTTACAGCATTTCTGGGGATTATGGGGCTAAAGATAGGAGCTTATCTTAATCCATTTATACATAAAGCATTTATCAGACTTGGGTTAGAGGAACCTGATCCAGAACCTAAGTCTTTGGAAGAACTGGAAAAAGAGGCTGCCCAGCAGGCAGAGAAAGTTGAAGAATCTGGTTCATAAACAAGTTTTTATTTAAGGGTTAGCGAGTTTTGATCCTTATTAAATAAAAAAATAATTAAGGAGGTGAGAATATGGGAGCTGGTTTACTGTTATCCGAAGCAGAATCTGAAGGCACAGCTGTGGACTTCATGATAAAAGGTATCTTCAGTTTTAAACTAGGCGGTATCACTGTTTGGATAACAACTACTCATGTATGTTTGCTGATAGTAGTGTTAACATTAACAATCTTTGCACTAATTGCAAATCATAAGATGAAGAAAGCTAGCGAAGTTCCATCAGGTCTTCAGAATTTCATAGAGATGATTGTTGATCTTCTCGACGGAATCGTCAAAGGCGGTATGGGCAAGAATGCAAAAGGATTCCTTAACTATATAGGAACGATATTTATCTTCATACTCTTCAGTAACATATCAGGTCTGTTAGGCCTAAGACCACCAACAGCAGATTATGGTGTCACTCTTCCACTTGGTCTTTTAACATTTACACTGATATTCGTAAACAAACTCAGATATCAGAAGGTAAGCGGATTTATCAAAGGATTATGTGATCCATGGCCATTCTGGGCGCCAATTAACATCATCGGTGATGTGGCAGTACCTATTTCATTATCACTGCGTCTCTTCGCCAATGTATTATCTGGTACAGTTATGATGGCTCTTGTATATGGTTTGCTTAAGTGGGTGGCTGTTTTCTGGCCAGCAGCACTTCACGTATACTTTGACTTGTTCTCAGGAGCAATTCAGACTTACGTATTCTGTATGTTGACAATGACATACATAAACGATGCCATGACTACAGAATAAGCGGAACCTAAGTGGCGGTTTTGCAAACAAATTGTACTTTATAAAATTTTATATATCTAAGGAGGATATAAACTATGTTTAATCAGGAGTTTATTTTAGGATGTTCAGCAATAGGTGCTGGTCTTGCAGTTATAGCTGGTATCGGACCTGGTGTAGGTCAGGGTATCGCAGCAGGACACGCTGCAGCAGCAGTTGGTAGAAACCCAGGTGCAAAGGGTGATATTACTTCAACCATGTTACTTGGTCAGGCCGTTGCCGAGACAACAGGTCTTTATGGTCTTCTTATTGCTATGTTATTACTTTTCGTAAAACCATTAGTATAAAAAGTCTCTATCAAAATACTTAAGAAAGGAGGCTTTGAAGCTTGAATACGGGAATATATATGCTCCTTGCAAATGAGAGCGAAATGACCCCTAGAATGTTCGGCCTGGATTTTCAGTTATTATTTGATTCTGGCTTAACATTATTAGCAGTATTTACACTGTTCTTTGTACTTGGACATTTTCTTTTCAATCCAGCTAGAAAGGTTCTTGAAGATAGAAAGAATCGTATCGCTACAGATATTGAAACAGCAGAAAATGATAAGAAAGAAGCACTTGAATTAAAGAAAGAGTACGAAGAAAAATTAAGGGAAGCTGATAAGGAAGTAGCTAAGATTCTTAGTGATGCAAGACAGAAAGCTGTGGCTAATGAGACAAAGATTCTTTCAGAGGCCAGAGAAGAAGCTCAGAGCATAATTAAGAGAGCTAACGAAGAAGCGGAACTTGAGAAGAAGCGTGTTATGGACGAGGTTAAGCAGGAGATGGTTAATATCGCTTCGCTTATGGCAGGCAAGGTTGTATCTGCAAACATCGATACAACTATCCAGGATAGCTTAATCGACGAAACATTAAAGGAAATAGGTGATGCAACATGGCAAAGCTAGTTACAGGAACCTATGGAGAAGCGTTGTTCGAACTTGCAATTGAAGAAAAGAAAGAGAAAGAGATGCTTGAAGAAGTAACTCTTCTTTCAAAAATTCTTAAAGAGAACCAGGATTTCTCTGATATGATGAATCATCCAAAGATTCTTAAAGAAGAGAAAATCGAAGCACTTGAGAATGTTTTCAAGGGACGTTTCAGTGATGAATTAACAGGTTTTCTTGTACTGATCTTACAGAAAGACAGATATAAGGATATTGATGGTATCCTTGCAGATTTCGTCTCAAAGATGAAAGAGTATCTTAAGATTGGTATTGCATATGTAACAACAGCAGTATCCTTAAAGGATTCTCAAAAGAAAGAAATAGAAAAGAAGCTTCTTGATACAACTTCTTACGAGACTATGGAGATGCACTACGCAGAAGATAGTTCTCTTATAGGCGGTATGCTTATAAGAATCGGTGACAGAGTTGTAGACAGTAGTATTCGTACTAAATTGGAGCATCTTACTAAAGAGTTAAGTAATCTCCAAATATCATAAAAGAAAGGTGCGTTTAGATCCATGAATTTAAGACCTGAAGAAATCAGTTCAGTTATTAAGGATCAGATCAAGAGATATTCAGACAAACTTGAGATATCAGACGTTGGTACTGTTATCCAGGTTGCTGATGGTATAGCTCGTGTGCACGGACTTCAGAATGCTATGCAGGGTGAACTTCTTGAGTTCCCTGGCGAAGTATACGGCATGGTATTAAACCTTGAGGAAGACAACGTAGGTGCAGTTTTACTTGGTAGCCATAAGAATATTAATGAAGGCGATACAGTAAAGACTACAGGACGAGTTGTTGAGGTTCCAGTAGGTGATGCCCTTATAGGACGAGTTGTAAATGCACTTGGTCAGCCTATTGATGGCAAAGGTCCTATCGAAACAAACAAATTTAGAAAAATCGAACGTGTCGCTTCCGGCGTTATCACAAGACAGTCAGTTGATACTCCACTTCAGACAGGTATCAAGGCTATCGACTCGATGGTTCCTATCGGAAGAGGACAGCGTGAGCTTATTATCGGTGATAGACAGACAGGTAAGACTGCTATCGCAATCGATACAATCATTAACCAAAAGGGACAGAATGTTAAATGTATCTATGTAGCAATCGGCCAGAAGGCTTCTACAGTTGCTACTATTGTTAAGACTCTTGAAGAGTTCGGTGCTATGTCATATACAACAGTTGTAGCATCAACAGCTTCTGAGCTTGCTCCACTTCAGTACATCGCTCCTTATGCAGGATGTGCTATCGGTGAAGAGTGGATGGAGAATGGTGAAGACGTTCTCGTTGTATACGATGACTTAAGTAAGCATGCAACTGCTTACCGTACACTTTCATTGCTCCTTCGTCGTCCACCAGGACGTGAGGCTTATCCTGGAGATGTATTCTATCTTCACTCAAGACTTTTAGAGAGAGCTGCTCGTATGAGTAAAGAATATGGCGGCGGTTCTCTTACAGCTCTTCCTATCATTGAGACACAGGCAGGCGATGTATCAGCATATATCCCTACAAATGTTATCTCAATTACTGATGGACAGATTTATCTTGAGACAGAGATGTTCAACTCCGGATTCCGTCCAGCTATCAATGCCGGTCTTTCAGTATCACGAGTTGGTGGTGCTGCTCAGATTAAGGCTATGAAGAAGATAGCAGGTACTATTCGTCTTGAGCTTGCTCAGTATAGAGAACTTGCTTCATTTGCTCAGTTTGGTTCAGATCTTGATGCAGATACTAAAGAGCGTCTTGCACAGGGTGAAAGAATCAGAGAGATGCTTAAGCAGGGCCAGTACAAGCCTATGCCTGTTGAATATCAGGTAATCATTATCTACGCTGCTACAAGAAAATACCTTCTTGATGTTGCAGTTGAAGATGTAATCAGATTCGAGGGAGAATTATTCGACTTTATTAAGACTAAGTATCCTGAGATTCCAGAGAGCATCAAGAAAGATAAAGAGATGTCAGCTGATATCGAAGAGAAGCTTGTTAAGGCTATCACAGAATTTAAGGAACAGTTCAAGTAATAGCAAGAGATAGGAGAAACAATTATGGCTTCAATGAGAGACATAAAAAGGCGTAAGCAAAGCGTTGAAAGTACGCAGCAGATTACGAAAGCCATGAAGCTTGTTTCTACAGTTAAGTTGCAAAGAGCTAAGCAAAGAGCGGAGCAGTCACAGTCATATTTCAAATGTATCTATGAAACTGTGAACTCCATCCTTGCAAGATCTGGAAATATAAAGCATAGATATCTTGATGCTAATGAGTCTGATAAGAAGGCGGTCATCATGATTACCGGTAATAGAGGACTTGCAGGCGGATACAATGCTAACATTGTAAAGCTCATCACTAAGGATGACAGATTTACTACTGATAACACAGCAATCTATGCTGTTGGTAAAAAGGGTAGAGACCTTATGAACAGATATGGTTATGAGGTTAAAGCTGATTATTCTGACGTAGTAGAAGAGCCAATCTACAATGACGCTATGGATATTGCCAGAGATCTTCTCAAAGCATATGAAGCTGGAGAAATAGGTGAGATATATCTTGCATACACATTCTTTAAGAATACTGTAAGTCATCAGCCTACATTACTTAAGCTGTTACCTGTAGATATAGAATCAACCAAGGTTCAGGCAGAAGATGAACAGGCTGATAAGAAAGAAGAAAAGATTATACCTATGAACTTCGAAGTTGAAGATACAGAGGCACTGGACATGATTATTCCAAAGTATGTTACAAGCCTTATCTTCGGAGGATTGGTAGAATCAGTTGCCAGTGAGAATGGTGCACGTATGCAGGCTATGGATTCTGCAACAAACAACGCAACAGAGATGATTGACCATTTATCACTCCTGTATAACAGAGCTCGTCAGGGTTCAATTACTCAGGAACTTACGGAAATCATCGCTGGTGCTGACGCTATATCTTGACGACGCGTAAATTCACTCGGAGCATAGGCTCCTTCGCGAACGCGTCGTAACAAGATAGCACATTTGCAAAACCAGCAAATGTGCGGTGTATTGGCTAAGATACATAGAGTTTTGCAAAACCAGCAAATGCTCGGTGTATTGATTAGATACAAATTGATTTAATAATTTGAAAGGATAAGACAAATGGCAGATATGAAAAAGGGTAAATTAACCCAGATTATCGGTGCTGTTCTTGATATCAAGTTCACAGATGGACTTCCTGAGATCAACGAAGCAATTAACATCCAGACTAATGATGGTGGAAAGTTAGTTGTTGAAGTTGCTCAGCATCTTGGTGACGATACAGTAAGATGTATCGCCATGGGTCCAACAGATGGACTTGTAAGAGGAATGGAAGCTGAGGCAACAGGCTCTCCAATTAAGGTTCCTGTAGGTGAGAATACACTTGGAAGAATCTTTAATGTACTTGGAGATGCTATTGATAACAAGCCAGCTCCAGAAGGCGTTGAATATTCACCTATTCATCGTCCTGCTCCAGAATTCAAAGAGCAGTCAACTAAGACAGAGATTCTTGAAACAGGTATCAAAGTCGTTGACCTTCTTTGCCCATATCAGAAAGGTGGTAAAATCGGACTTTTCGGTGGTGCAGGTGTTGGTAAGACAGTACTTATTCAGGAACTTATTCGTAATATCGCTACAGAGCACGGTGGATACTCAGTATTCGCAGGTGTAGGCGAGCGTACAAGAGAAGGTAATGACCTTTACCATGAAATGAGCGATTCAGGCGTTATTAATAAAACAGCCATGGTATTTGGTCAGATGAACGAGCCACCAGGAGCCAGAATGAGAGTTGGTCTTACAGGACTTACTATGGCTGAGTACTTCAGAGATAAGGGTGGAAAGGACGTGCTTCTTTTCATCGATAACATCTTCAGATTTACACAGGCTGGTTCAGAGGTTTCGGCTCTTCTTGGTCGTATGCCTTCAGCCGTTGGTTACCAGCCAACACTTCAGACAGAGATGGGTGCTTTACAGGAAAGAATCACTTCTACAAAAGATGGTTCTATCACATCGGTTCAGGCTGTATATGTTCCTGCCGATGACCTTACTGACCCAGCTCCAGCAACAACATTCGCTCACCTTGATGCAACAACAGTTCTTTCACGTTCTATCGCAGAGCTTGGTATCTATCCTGCTGTTGATCCACTTGAATCAACATCAAGAATTCTTGATCCAAGAGTTGTAGGTGAAGAGCACTATAAGGTCGCCAGAGGTGTTCAGGAAATCTTACAGAAGTATAAAGAACTCCAGGATATTATCGCTATCCTTGGTATGGATGAACTTTCAGAAGACGATAAGCTTGTAGTTAACAGAGCAAGAAAGATTCAGAGATTCTTATCTCAGCCATTCTTCGTTGCTACACAGTTCACAGGTCTTGAAGGTAAGTACGTTCCAGTATCTGAGACAATCAGAGGCTTTAAGGAGATTCTTGAAGGTAAGCATGATGATATTCCTGAGAGTTATTTCCTCAGCTCAGGAACAATCGATGAGGTTGTAGCTAAATATCAGAACCACTAAGAAGGAGCTTTGATATGGCAGATAACACATTTGAATTAAAAATCATAACACCTGAGCGTAAGTTTTATGATGAGCAGGTAACTATGGTTGAATTTAATACTTCTGAAGGTGAGATAGGTATCTACAAGAATCATGTACCAACAACCGTTATCATTAAACCTGGTATATTGAGAATCACTAATGGCGACGAGCAGAAGGTTGCCGCTCTCCATGCGGGATTCGTCGAGATACTTGGTGATAAGGTTACAGTACTGGCAGAAGTTATTGAATGGCCTGAAGAGATAGATCTCGAACGTGCTGAAAGTTCTAAAGAAAGAGCTAAGGCTCGTATAGATGGCAAAGAAGAAGGAATCGATATGGCAAGAGCTGAAGTATCTCTTCTTCGTGCAGTTACTCGTATACAGGCTGCAAAGTTAAAATAATTAAGTTCACATGGTGAACTGGTATTAAAAGGGGTTGCACACTAGGTAATAGCCAGCTGGCTATTACCCAGACGTGCGACTTTTAAATTTATACACTAAGGAAATATTAATTTTGAAAAATAAACAGTTGGCTGACAGCCTTGTTTTAATTATATATTGTGTAGTAGTATTCTTCGTTTCTCTTTTTGTAATTAGTAAGATAATGAACCAGGGTAACGTGGATATGACTACTAAGATGAGCGATGCGTCATTTCCAACTCTTTCATTTATCTGTGATGATAAGGAATATAACCTTCTTCACGGATATAGCAATACTATGGATGTAACTCATATGAGAGATTCCATAACTACAGTTGGAACAGATAGAAAGCTTAAGTTTAAGATTAAGGACTATGACTCAACCATATCTGGAATATCTTTTGAACTTCGAGGCAGTAACGGAGAGAGACTTATCGAAGAGTCTGAGGTTCATGACTATGTCAGAGAAAGTGATGGAGTTTCAGGAACCATATCAATTAAGGACCTTATCTTAGAACATACTGAATACTCTCTTTGTGTCAATGTTGAAACAACACGTGGACAGGTAATTCACTACTATACTAAGCTAATCGAGGCAGATGATTATAACTTATCTGAAAAGCTTGATTTTGCATATATGTTCTCTGAGTCTACATTTGATAAAGAAGTAGCTACCGAGCAGATTACAACATATGTTGAATCCAATGAAAAAGGTGACAATACAACATTTAACCATGTGGATATTCATAGTAGTTTAGATCAGATTACCTGGGGAGACCTTGATGTAAAGAAGGAGACAGAACCTGTAGCTACTGTGTCTCAGATTGACCAAAGCACAACTATTATTAACCTGACATATTTTGTATCAACATCAACTCCTTCTAAAGAGAACTACAGAGTTACGGAGATGTTTAGACTCAGACTTGGTGATGAGAGAATGTATCTTCTTGATTACCAAAGAACTATGAGTCAGGTGTTCAAGGCAAAAACAAGTAATATCGTCAATAATAAGATTGAACTTGGTATTAACAGCCAGGATGTCAATATGATGGAAAGCAGCGATGGAAAAAAGATTGCCTTTGTCAATGAAGGAAGACTTTTTAGTTATAACGTTGCTGAGAATAAGCTTGCCTATGTATTCGGTTTTTTTGAAGATGTTAAGGATGACAGGGCAACCTATAATCTGTCGGATATTAAGATATTTAATATAGATGAAAAAGGCAATATCTATTTCATGGTATACGGTTATATGAACAGAGGTAACCATGAAGGAGAGATGGGGTGTCTGGTTTCTTATTATGATAGTGGTAAGAATTCAGTCGAAGAGTTAACATTTATCCCTAGTAAGGAGTCATATGACATAATAAAGGACGATGTAAAAGACCTGTCATATATTGATAGCAATGAAGTGTTATATATCCTTATTGGTTCAAGTATCTATGAAATCAAACTCGAAGACAATCAGCTTACAGAGATAGCTCAGTTTCAGGATGAAAAGTCATATGTAGTTTCTTCAAAGAGTAATATGGCTGCCTGGGTTAACAATGGTTATAGTAAGTCGGTGTCTATGAACTGGATTAACAATGAAAATGGTGAAGTTGTCAGTATCGCCGCTCCTGAGGGAGACTATATCAGACCGGTTGGCTTTTTTGATAACGACCTAATTTACGGCCTTTGTCATAAAAAGGACATAGCTTATGACATATCAGGGAGAGAAATCTTCCCTATGTACCAGCTTAACATAGTAGACAATGAACTTAATGTTATTAAGTCTTATGACCCTGGAGATACTTTTGTTACTGACTTTACATCTGAGGGTAACTATATGATTAATCTTACCCGTATGAAGAAAGATGTATCAGGTAACATATGTGACAAGGCGGTTCCAGATCAGCTTATTGATAATATCTCAGCCTCTGCTATGAAAAATGAAGTAACAGTTGTTGCTATAGATAAATATGAGAAGGTTGTAGAGATAGCTTTTAACAAAGAGGTTGATAATAATAAGACTCAGATATTATCCCCAAGGCAGGTCCTTTTTGAAGGTGACAGAGAGATTACCATAGAGCGTACTTCCCTTAAAGGTATGTATTATGTATATGTAAAAGGAGCTTTTCAGGATAGTTATGATAACCTGGCAGATGCAGCTTCATATGCTTATAACAATGGCGGAGCTGTATATGGCGATGATGGAAGGCTTCTTTATCAAAAGACAACTCTTCTTCAGAAGAACCAGATTATGGCTATTACGGGTAATAGCATAAATGATGGTGAGAACGAAACTATGCAGACTGCAGTATGTATCAACACCATACTTGAGTATGAAGGTATAACAGGTGATGTTAGAGGACTTATGAGCAGGGGGACTGGAGCAATTCAAACTCTTGCACAAAAGATGGAGGATGCTACTGTACTTGACTTTAGTGGCTGTCAGCTTGATATTATGCTCTACTATGTAGAGAAAGATATACCTGTTCTTGCTCTTATGAAGGATGGTTCGGCTTACCTTATTATTGGCTACAATGAATTTAATGTAGTTCTTATGGACCCGGTTACAGGTACTGTATATAAGAAGGGTATGAATGACTCTAAGACCTTATTTGAAGCAAATGGTAATAGATTTGTTACCTATATTAGGGATGAGGATTAATTTCAAACAGCCAGTCTGGCTATTTGATATAGAGGTGTAGTAGCTTGGCAGGTTTGACACTCTACTATATGAGTGCTACTATAATTAAGAATTAAATATCTTCAGGGCGAGGCGTAATTCCTCACCGGCGGTATAGCCCGCGAGCATATGATGCATGATCTGGTGTGATTCCAGAGCCGACAGTATAGTCTGGATGGAAGAAGAATGTGTGTATAGCATATAAGCTCTGGTTTTATTCCAGAGCTTTTTTATTCAAAACATGGCCCTGATTTTGCAGGGCTTTTATTATTGTGATGCTGATAGCAAGGTAAGCCTTCAGAACATAACGAGAAATATTTGTAGAGCAATATGGCAGATAATATGATGACAGATAAAGATTATATGGAAAGAGCTATTAAGCTTGCGGCTATGGGAATAGGCTGGACCAATCCTAATCCTATGGTTGGTGCGGTTATTGTAAAAGATGGCCGTATTATTGGAGAAGGCTATCATCATAAGTGTGGCCTGCTTCATGCTGAGCGGGACGCATTTGAGGGTTGTAAGGAAGATGCAAAAGGAGCCACAATCTATGTAACATTGGAACCATGTTGTCATCATGGTAAGCAGCCACCTTGTACAGAAGCTATTGTGGAACATGGAATTGCCAGAGTTGTTATAGGTTCAAGAGACCCTAACCCACTTGTTAGTGGCAAGGGAGTAGAATTTCTTAGACAGCATGGTATAGAAGTTGTAACAGACTTTATGAGACAGGAATGTGACAAACTTAATCCTGTATTCTTTCATTATATAACCACAAAGAAACCATACGTAGTTATGAAATATGCTATGACACTTGATGGCAAGATTGCTACCAGAACTGGTGCATCAAAGTGGATAACATCACAGGTAGCAAGAGACCACGTTCATATGCTTCGTAAAAAATACAGTGCCATACTTGCAGGTATAGGAACAGTTTTAAGCGACGATCCAATGCTTAACTGCAGGAATGATAAGATAGAAGACCCTGATGGTAAGCTGTTAACAGTAGAACCGCACCAACCACTAAGGGTAGTGGTTGATTCTAAGCTACGTATACCTGAAGACTCGGCTATAGTAAAGACTTCTAAGGAGTACAAGACGGTTGTAGCCTGCGCTTATGAAGAAGACCAGGTAACAGATGAAGTTAAGGATAAGATAATCAGACTACATGATGCTGGTATAGAAGTTCTCTTTATGAACCATGATGGAAAGGTTGATCTTGTAAAACTTATAGAATGGCTTGGAGAACACGGCTATGACAGTCTCTTAATAGAAGGCGGCGGAAGTATAGGCGAAGCTGCTCTTAAGGCTGGAATAGTTAACCATCTTATGGCTTATGTAGCTCCTAAGATATTTGGCGGAAGTCAGGCTAAGTCTCCGGTTGAAGGTTACGGCGTTGAACTTGTAGATCAGGCAGCAGAGTTTAAACTGGTTGATAAGAAAATCATTGGAGAAGATATTCTCCTTGAGTACGACCTTGTGAAAGGAATGAATGATGTTTACTGGAATAGTTGAGGAAACAGGAACATTAAAAAATATAATTAATGGAGGCCATGCAGGGGAAATCAGCATCAAGGCTTCAAAGGTTTTAGAAGGAACCAAAGTAGGCGATTCTATTGCAGTAAACGGAGTCTGCCTTACAGTTACAAAGCTTCTGGCTGATGGATTTACAGCAGATGTTATGCCACAGACTATTAGAAACTCAAGCCTTGGACAGATTTCATACGGCGGGGTAGTTAATCTAGAAAGAGCTATGGCAGCAGATGGAAGATTTGGAGGGCACATAGTTTCAGGCCATATAGACGGAGTAGGAACGGTAGCTGAGATAAAAAAAGAGGAGAATGCGGTCTGGTTCAAAATAAAACCTTCAAAAGAGATTCTTGCTGGAATAGTTGAGAAGGGATCAATAACCATAGACGGAATCAGTCTTACAGTTGCAGAGCTTGGAAACGACTACTTCAAGGTGTCTGTTATTCCTCACACTGCAGAGGTAACAAACCTTATGACTAAGAATCTTGGAGATAAGGTTAATCTTGAGAATGATATTGTTGGAAAGTATGTTAAGAGATTCTTATTAGCAGGAAATCTTGATAATGCTGTAGATAAACATGACTCATCTGATAGTCCATATTTATCATTGGAATATTTACAAAATAACGGATTTTAAGTTCATACAGTGAACTAATCATATACATATAATCAGGAAAGGAAATAGAAAAATGGAATTTACATACAATACGATTCCAGAGGCATTAGAAGCATTACGACAGGGTAAAGTTATCATGGTAACTGATGACCCTGACAGAGAAAATGAGGGAGACCTTATCTGTGCAGCCCAGCACGCTACAACAGAGAATGTTAACTTTATGGCTATGTACGGAAGAGGTCTTATCTGTACACCTATGTCAAAGGAACTTGCAGACCATCTTAACTTACCACAGATGGTTTCAGAAAATACTGATAACCACTGCACAGCATTTACAGTTTCAATAGACCATATTGATACAACAACAGGTATCTCTGCAGAGGAACGTGGTTACACATGCAGAAAACTTTGCGAAGAGGATACTAAGCCAGCAGACCTTCGTAGACCTGGTCATGTATTTCCACTTACTGCAAGACACGGCGGTGTTCTTGTAAGAAATGGTCACACAGAAGCTACTGTTGATTTATGCAGACTTGCAGGTTTAAAAGAGTGTGGTCTTTGCTGTGAGATTATGCGTGAAGACGGTACGATGATGCGTACTGAAGAACTTCAGCAGATGGCTAAGAAGCATGACTTAGTATTTATCACTATTAAGGACCTTCAGGATTATCTTAGACGCTATGAGAATCATATGATTCTTGAGGCAGATGCCAAGCTTCCAACTAAGTATGGCGAGTTCCAGATTAAGGGATACGTCAATGACATAAGTGGTGAGCACCATCTTGCTCTTATCTGTGGTGATATAGGAGATGGGGAAGATGTACTTTGCAGAGTTCACTCAGAGTGCCTTACTGGTGACGTTTTCGGCTCTTATAGATGTGACTGTGGTCCTCAGCTTCACAAGGCTATGGAGATGGTTCAAAAGGAAGGAAGAGGAGTTATCCTTTATATGCGCCAGGAAGGAAGAGGTATAGGTCTTATTAATAAGCTTAAGGCTTACGAGCTTCAGGAGAATGGCTATGATACAGTTGATGCAAATATCAAGCTTGGCTTTGCAGCAGACCTAAGAGAGTACTGGAACGGAGCTCAGATTCTTCAAAATCTTGGAGTTAAGTCACTTAGACTTTTAACTAATAACCCTGAGAAGATATATGGCCTTGAAGGTTTTGACTTTACTATTAAAGAAAGAGTACCTATTGAGATAGAGCCAGAACAGTATGATGAGTTCTACCTTAAGACTAAGCAGGAACGTATGGGACATATCTTCCAGCATATAAAACTGTAGGAAGTCTTAGTTGATAAACAGTAACTAGTATACCTAAGTCGGCAGGGCCGGCAGCAATATATATAATAGGAGAAAAAACTATGAGTATTAACTTAATTGAAGGAAAAGTAGTAGCAAAAGACGGGATGCGCGTTGGTATCGTAGCATCAAGATTTAACAGCTTCATCGTTCAGAAGCTTCTTGACGGTGCAGTAGACGGACTTGTTCGTCACGGAGTAGAAGAAAACAACATCACTGCAGTATGGGTACCTGGAGCATTTGAGATTCCAGTTGTAGCAAGAAAGATGGCAGAGTCAGATAAGTATGATGCAGTTATTGCTGTAGGTGCAGTTATCAGAGGTTCAACATCTCACTACGATTATGTATGTTCTGAAGTATCTAAGGGTATTGCTCAGGTAGGTATTCAGACAGGTAAGCCAGTTATGTTTGGCGTTATCACAACAGAGAATATTGAGCAGGCTATTGAAAGAGCTGGTTCTAAGGCTGGAAACAAGGGTTATGACTGCGCATTATCGGCAATCGAGATGATCAATGCCCTTGAGCAGATTTAAGTCTATGTATAAAACAATTATTTTTGACTGGGATGGAACCCTGCATAATACCAAGAA
Source organism: Lachnospiraceae bacterium NC2008 (assembly GCA_000687675.1). GTDB lineage: Bacteria > Bacillota > Clostridia > Lachnospirales > Lachnospiraceae > NK4A136. The sequence goes on from JHWS01000003.1 coordinate 272,564, forward strand.
ATTATATGGTAAGGCATTTCGCGTGGCATATGATTATCTGGTTAAAGAGGGATATGCTCCTGAAAAATACTACTCAGATGAGGAGACATCTGTCTATCTTGGTATGACACCGCCAGATATGTGGCAGGCATTTATGCCCAATTTACCAGAGGATGTTAAGAAAACAGCTGCAGCTATGATTGGCCAGAATATGGATAAGATAGTTGCAGATGGGGGAGCCATACTTTTCCCAGGGACTATAGAGACTCTGGAGTATCTTAAAGATAAGGGCTATACCTTAATTATTCTTTCTAATTGCAGAAATGCTTATATGGACAACCACAGAGATTACTTTAAATTAGACAGATTCTTTTCTGAGTATTATACAGCTGAGGCCTATAACTATATTCCTAAGGAAGAGATTGTTGTTAGTATAATGAAGAAATACCCTGGGGAATATATGATAGTTGGGGACAGAAGTAAGGATATCTGTGCCGGATTAGCACATAATATCTATACAGTAGCCTGTGACTTTGGCTTTGGTAGCCAGGAGGAATTGTCTGGGGCATCTACCCATATTAAAGAATTATTAGAACTAAAAAATATACTTTAACAAAATATTTAAAAAGTATAAAATTGGTTACAATAGTATTAACGAAAGTTAACGAGCAAGCCTTTAGGGGCTTGCTTTTACGTTAAAAGACATAACATTTGGTAATGTCCACGTTAGCTACAAAGTTCCAAAAACGTGTAGCCGAAAATAAAAATCTATGCTACACTAACTTACGTGCTTCGGGGTAACCTCATAGCGAGGAAATAAAAGTATACGAAGTATGAATTAATAGGAGGAAAGTTATGAAAAAAAGAGTATTAGCATTATGTTTATCTCTCTGTCTCGTAGCTGGTGTATTCGCAGGCTGCGGTAAAGACGATGAAGGCGGAAGAAGCAGCAAGGGATCTAAGAAGAAGGACGTAACAGTTCAGGAAGTTCTTGAAGGAATGGGTAACTACGATCTTCAGTCTGCACACGCTGATGTTAAGTTTGACTTCGCTGCAGATGCTACTGCAATGGGTCAGAAGATGGATGTTTCTGTGAACGCAGATTTCGGTATGGACGTTGAAGCTGAAGGCGACACAAAGGCTGGAATTAAGCTTGATGGTAACTTTGATATGAACGCTATGGGTCAGAAAGAAAGCTTACCAATGGAAATGTACGTTACAGTTGATGGTGAAGATTTCAAGATTTACCTTAAGAGTGATGAGCTTGGTTCAGATTGGTATGACCTTTCAAGCGCTATTGATCAGGATCAGATTAAAGAAGCTTTAGAACAGGCTGCTGGTCAGGATACAAAGGTTGAATTCTCTAAGGATGATCCAATCGTTAAGAATTCTAAGCTTACAGAAGAGAACTACAATGGTGTAGACTGCTACAAGATCACATATTCTGATAACTTAGCATCATACACAGATGTAATTGATGAAGCACTTAAGCAGGAAAACATGAGCCTTGATGATATTAAGAGCTATGGTATCGAAATTGAGAAGGCACTTGCTGAAATCAAGTTTGATGTTGTTATCTATGCTGCAACAGATGATTTTGCTCCAGTAGCAGTTATCTTCGATATGGGTTCTACAAATATCGAAAGTGTACTTGAAGCTTCAGGTTACAGCCTCCAGACAATCGGTGCTTTAGCTGGTGTTGATATTTCAGAAGTTAACCTTACAGCTTGCAAGTTCGAGCTTACATACTCAGAACTTGGTAAAGTAAAGGTTGAGATTCCAGATGATGTAATCGAGAACGCTGTTGAGTACGATGCATATTCATACGGATTCTAATTAAAGCTTTATGACTATTAGGGAACTTGATAATGGGAAAAATCTTAACATACAGTTTACAAGATTTATTGCAGCCTGGCTTGTTATATTTTCCCATGCATATTCCCTGTCTATAGCAGATGATTCTGTAGAACCTGGAAAGATGTTTTCAGGTGGACAGATTTATGTCGGAAGCATCTCAGTTATAATATTCTTCCTTATAGGTGGGTATTATATATCTAAGAGTGCTGAAAGACTTAAAGAGGCTAAGAGCTTCTTTATTGCAAGATTCAAGAAACTATGGCCACCGCTTTTTGCGGTGACCCTGGTTTCTATTTTTATGTGTGGATTTATTTCTACATATTCCCTGTCTGGATACTATACGGATGTCCAGACATACAAATATCTTCTCAATGCATGCTTTGTTCCTGTCCACAACCTGCCAGGAGTATTTGAGAATAATATATATGAAAGCGCAGTTAATGGCGCACTTTGGACTATGCTTGTAGAAGCAGTATGCTACATAGTATGTTTCATATTCTATAAGGTTGGTTTACTAAGTAAGAAGTGGTTTAAGATTACTGTTATTCCTGCAGTGTTACTAGCAGGAGCTATGATTATTTTTGAAGAAAGATTTGCTCCATACCATGTGGCTCTTAGAGCCTGTCTTTCATTCTACATAGGTATGGGGATTTATGTATATAGAGATAAGATAAAGATTAATAAGCTGGCAGGTTTTATATGCCTTGGCTTATTTATACTCATGGTTGGAATAGACCAATCAGATATTGGAATCTACCTCTTCCTTCCATATGGACTATTAGTTCTTTGGTATGGTATGAAGCAGGTAGGTAAAACATTAGGATATCTTGGAAATCTGTCATATGGTATGTACCTGGTGGCATTTCCTGTACAGCAGACTATAACATACTTCTTTGGCGGAAGTATGAATCCATATATTAATCTTGGCCTTGCAAGTCTCATTTCTATAATATTAGGCTATATAATCTATAACCTGATAGAAAAAAGAGTATAAAGCAGGTTTATGGCACTAATCTGGCACTGTTTTGAGAAAAAGAATCATAAGTGCTAGAATAATGTAATTGTAGATATTAATTTATCAGTGGGAGAACGAATATGAAAATTATCATTGTTGGATGTGGTAAAGTTGGTAGAACTCTTATAGATCAGCTTTCACACGAGTCACATGATATAACAGTTATCGATCATGATACAAGTCAGATTAACGAGATAACATCTACATATGATGTTATGGGTGTTGTAGGTAATGGCGCCAGTTACAAAGTTTTAGACGATGCAGGAATCCGCAATGCTGACCTTCTTATTGCAGTTACTGAATCTGACGAGATTAACCTTCTTAGCTGTCTTTTTGCAAGAAAGGCAGGTATCAAGAATACTATTGCCAGAGTTAGAAATCCTCAGTACGAAGAGGAAGTTAATTATATTAAAGATGAACTTGGTCTTTCTCTTATTATTAATCCGGAGCACGCTGCTGCATCTGAGATTGCAAGAATCTTAAGATTTCCATCTGCTACTAAGATTGAAACTTTTGATAAGGGAAGAGTTGAACTTATAACATTTACAGTAGAGTCGGGTTCAAAGATTAATGGTATGAACCTTATTGATATAGCAAACCTTACTAAGGCTAAGGTTCTTATCTGCGCCGTTATGCGTGGAGACGAAGTTCTTATTCCTAATGGACGTTTCGTTATTGAAGAGAACGACAAGGTTTCTATTATTACTACCAGCCAGGATGCCAAGGGCTTCTTTAAGAAGATAGGTTATGATACTCATCAGGTGAAAAATGCCATGATAGCAGGTGGTGGTAAGATTGCCTACTATCTTGCAAAGGAACTTGATTCATCAGGCATAGACGTTAAGATTCTTGATTGGGACGAGGAAAGATGTGAAACACTTAGCGAGCTTCTTCCTAAGGCAACTATTATCAACGGAGATGTTTCTAATCAGGACGTTCTTATTGAAGAGGGTATCGATCGTACAGATTCTTTCGTGGCGTTAACTGGTATTGATGAGACCAATGTCTTCCTTACATTATTTGCAAAGCAAAGATCTAGTGCAAAGGTTATAACAAAGATAAATCGTATCAACTTCAATGATGTTGTTACATCTTTCAACCTAGGTTCTGTAATCAGTCCTAAAGAAATTACAGCAGATACTATTGTTAGCTATGTTAGAGCTAAACAGAATGTTATTGGTTCTAACGTTGAGACATTATATAACATCGTTCAGGGCAAGGTTGAGGCCCTTGAATTCAAGATTACAGCTAACAGTGAAGTTCTTAATAAGCCACTTATGGAACTTGATATTAAGAAGAACATTCTTATCGGTTGTATCAATAGAAATGGAAAGCCTATTATCCCTAACGGTCAGAGCCAGATTCTTAAGGGTGACAAGGTTATAGTTGTTACAACAGAAACAGGACTTAATAACTTTAGCGATATATTTGTTAAGCAATAAATAGGTAGAGAAGATGAATTTCGGTATTATATTTAACATACTAGGATGGATTATTTCCATAGAAGGGGCCTTTATGATACTTCCTGGCCTCTGCGGTATTATATATGGTGAAGACAGCTGGTTATACTTTATAGCAACAGCTGTTGTTACTCTTATACTTGGTATCATTCTTATTAAGAGAAAGCCAAAGAGCCAGCAGTTCTTTACAAAAGAAGGATTTGCTATTGTAGGTCTTGGCTGGGTTCTTATGTCTGCCATAGGAGCAGTTCCTCTTTATCTAAGCAGACAGATTCCATTTTATATAGATGCATTATTTGAAGTAGTATCCGGTTTTACGACAACAGGTGCAAGTATATGTCCTGATGTTGAAGCACTTGACCATGCAGTGAATCTTTGGAGATGTTTTACTCACTGGATTGGCGGTATGGGTGTACTGGTATTTCTTCTTACTATACTTCCTATGGCCGGTGGCAATACTATGAATCTTATGAAAGCAGAGTCACCTGGACCATCTGTTGGAAAGCTTGTTCCTAAGATTAGAGATTCTGCCAAGATTCTTTATTTTATATATTTTGGCATGACCATACTTCAGTTTATTCTACTTGTATGTGCAGGTATGCCGGTTTTTGATTCTATCTGTACATCCTTTGGTACAGCAGGAACCGGTGGATATGGTATCAAATGTTCCAGCATCGGTGGCTATAGTCCGACGATTCAATGGATAGTTACCATATTTATGATTCTTTACGGAGTTAACTTTAACTTCTACTTCTTCCTTCTTCTTGGAAAGAACAAGAAGGAAGCATTTAAGATAGAAGAAGTCAGGTGGTATATCGGAATTATCCTGGTTTCCATCGGCATTATCGTTTGGAATATACATGGTATGTACTCAAGCTTAAGCCATGCGGTCAGAGATGCATCTTTTACTGTTGGATCGGTTATCACAACAACAGGATTTGCTACTGCTGATTTTGGTACCTGGCCGGTTCTTTCGCAAACCTTGCTTGTTATAATTATGTTTTGCGGTGCTTGTGCCGGCTCTACAGGTGGTGGTATCAAGGTATCGCGAATTATGATTATACTACGCGCTGTTAAGTATGAAATAGATTCATTTGTCCACCCAAGAAGTGTCAAGGTTATGCGTATGGATGGTAAACCGGTGGAGAAGGATACTATAAGAGCAGCTATTATGTTTATGTCTGTATATGTAATGGTATTTACCATATCCATATTTGTAGTAGCTTTTGACGGATTTGACCTGGTTACTAATTTTACATCGGTAACTGCAACATTCAACAATATAGGGCCGGGACTATCTTTGGTAGGGCCTACAGGTAACTATGCTTCATTCTCCATCTTGTCTAAAATTGTCTTTATATTTGACATGCTGGCAGGCAGACTTGAGCTCTTCCCAATTCTTATTCTCTGCTCTCCAGCACTTTGGAAAAAGAGATAATTACCGGGAAAAATATTCAAATTTATAATAATATTCCTATAAATCATGTGGATTACTGATTATTTTTAGAGGATTTTTAGTGTCCAAACTAGATTAGATGTGATATTATAGGCACGATGTACATTTTTTGTGCAGTTGATTATTAATAGTTATGTTAAGGAAGGAAAAGAAATGTTTAAGATTTTAAGGGCAGAAGAACTTACTGAGAATATATTTCTTATGGAAGTTGAAGCTAAGAGAGTAGCAGCACATTGCTTACCTGGACAGTTCGTTATTGTCAGAGGTAGCGAGGATGGAGAGCGTATTCCTCTTACTATCTGTGATTATGATAGAGAGAAGGGAACAATCACTATAGTATTCCAGATTGTTGGTCAGGGAACATTGTTCTTATCAAACCTCAAGGCTGGAGATAGCTTTACTGATTTTGTTGGACCTCTTGGATGCCCTTCAGAATTCTGTGATGAAGATATAGAGTCACTTAAGAAGAAGTCAATCCTCTTCGTAGCAGGTGGTGTTGGTACAGCTCCAGTATATCCACAGGTTAAGTGGCTTAAGGAACATGGTGTTAATGCTGACGTTGTAGTTGGTGCTAAGACTAAGAGTATCCTTATTCTTGAGAAAGAGATGGAAGCGGTTGCTGGTAATCTCTATGTAACAACAGATGATGGTTCATATGGCAGAAGCGGTATGGTAACTAAGACTGTAGAAGACCTTGTAGCAGAAGGTAAGAAATATGATGTCTGCGTAACTATAGGTCCTATGATTATGATGAAGTTCGTATGTAAGCTTACAGAGAAGCTTGGTATTCCAACAGTTGTATCTCTTAACCCTATTATGGTTGATGGTACAGGTATGTGTGGTGCTTGCCGAGTTACAGTTGGTGATGAAGTTAAGTTTGCATGTGTTGATGGTCCAGAATTCGATGGCCACAAAGTAAACTTTGATGAAGCTATGCGTCGTCAGACACTTTACAAGACAGAAGAAGGAAGAGCATTCCTCGCTGCTAAAGAAGGCGACACACATCACGGTGGCTGCGGTAACTGCAACTAATAGTGGACTAGAATATAAGGAGATATAGTAATGGAAGTAGATGTTATGAAGAAAGTTCCTGTTAAAGAACAGGATCCAAAAGTAAGAGCAACTAATTTTGAAGAAGTTTGTCTTGGATATACAGCTGAAGAAGCAAAGTGCGAAGCATCAAGATGTATTAACTGTAAGAATGCACAGTGTATGAAGGGATGTCCTGTATCTATTAACATTCCAGGTTTCGTAGAGCAGGTTAAGAATGATGATTTCGAAGCAGCTTATAAGATTATAAGCGAGTCTTCTGCACTTCCAGCAGTATGTGGTCGTGTATGTCCACAGGAAAGCCAGTGCGAAGGTAAATGCATCCGTGGTATCAAGGGAGAAGCAATCTCTATTGGTAAGCTTGAAAGATTCGTAGCTGACTGGGCTAGAGAGAATGGTATCAAGCCAGAAAAGACAGCTGCACCTAATGGTAAGAAGGTAGCTGTTATCGGTTCAGGTCCTGCAGGTCTTACATGTGCAGGTGACCTTGCTAAGCTTGGTTATGATGTAACAATCTTCGAAGCACTTCACAAAGCAGGTGGTGTTCTTGTTTACGGTATTCCAGAATTCCGTCTTCCTAAGGATGCAGTAGTTGCTAAGGAAATCGAGAACGTTAAGGCACTTGGCGTTAAGATAGAAACAGACGTAGTTATCGGTAAGTCTACAACAGTAGATCAGCTTATGGAAGATGAAGGATTTGATGCTGTATTCATCGGCTCAGGTGCTGGACTTCCTAAGTTCATGGGTATCCCAGGAGAGAACTCTAACGGTGTATTCTCTGCTAACGAGTACCTTACAAGATCTAACCTTATGAAGGCATTTAACGAAGATTCTAATACACCTATTATGAGAGGTAAGAAGGTAGCAGTAGTTGGTGGCGGTAACGTTGCTATGGATGCTGCCAGAACAGCTCTTAGACTTGGTGCTGAAGTACATATCGTTTATCGTAGATCAGAAGCTGAGCTTCCAGCCAGAGTTGAAGAAGTACATCACGCTAAAGAAGAAGGAGTTATCTTCGATCTTCTTACTAATCCAACACAGATTCTTGCAGATGAGAATGGCTGGGTTAAGGGTATTGAATGTATCCGTATGGAACTTGGTGAGCCAGATGCATCTGGTAGACGTCGTCCAGTAGAAGTTGCTGGTTCTGAGTTTGTTATCGATGTTGATACAGTAATCATGTCACTTGGTACATCTCCTAACCCACTTATCTCTTCTACAACAAAGGGACTTGAGATTAACGGTAGAAAGTGTATCGTTGCATCAGAAGACCTTGGTAAGACATCAAAAGATGGTGTATATGCCGGCGGTGATGCAGTTACAGGTGCTGCTACAGTTATCCTTGCTATGGGTGCTGGTAAGGCAGGCGCTAAGGGTATTCACGAATATCTTTCAAACAAGTAATTAACTAACTTAATGATAAGAGCGGAGATATGAATCTCCGCTCTTTTGTGTTATAATACATACGGGTTTAAGCGAAATTAGGGGCGTTTGTCCTCTATAACTATTACTCAAACAATATGAAATGAGGGTTATGCTATGAGCAAAGAAGTTAAAGACGAGATTAAGGACGAAGTAAAAGAAGAAACTAAAGAAGAAATAAAAGAAGAAATCTCTGAAGAGGTTAAGGATAATAAAGTGGAAGACAAGAAGAAGTCAGTAGAGGATAATGTAGCTGACAATAAGAAAAATATCGATGAGAATAAGAAAGGCATCGATGCTAACCGTGAATTAATTAATACAAATAACGAGCTTATTAAAACTAATAGAAAGCTTATCTATGTTATGTATGGAATCATGATAGCAATCTGGATTGGTTCTGTAATAACAACAATCTACTTTATGACAAAGTACAACCATATTAACAAGGTTGTTAACGATAGAGGTAAGGGAACTATTGAAAGTAACATTATCGTAGGTGAGGATGCAGGTGGCAATGCAGGACTTGCTTATGCTAGTACAGAAGAGTCTCTTCCAATAGACCCAGAAGGCAGCAAGGCAGATGCTATCGCTGGTAAAGATCAGTCAAGTGCTGATGCTAATAAGTATATGATTCACTTTACTGTAGGTGGTTACAGATTCTATGTTCCTAACGAGTACGAGTGTATGGCAGTTGAGAATGTAGGTGTTATTATCTACAAGGCTGATTCATTCCAGATGAAGATTGTTGTTAAGGGTAGACCTTATGACGAAGTTGTTAATGATGAAGCAAGTATGAAGAAAGCTGCTGAGGCTGCTGGTGCAGAACTTACTTCTGAAATAACAGATGCAACAGTTAATAACAACAAATACACATTCTTTAGATGTAACATCAATGGCGACGAGCATTTTGTAATTTATGGTTCAACTCCTGATGGCAAGTCACATACAGGTGGTCAGATAGAGATATTTGATAAGAAACTTTCTGATGAAGACTTACTTAACATATTCAACAGCGTAGCTGAGAATGCTGAAGTTGATGAGTCAGTTGTGGCAGCAAAGGATGATAAGGATCCAGCAAGACTTGATACAAGTTCAATTGAGTTTGGTGATACAACAGTTAAGTACAACGTTCCAGCAGGATTATACTACAGTGATACAATCACACATGATAACAATGTAGTTGAGACATTCTGGGATGAGACAACATTTGTAGAAGTTAACTTAACTGATAAGACAGACTACGAAGGACCTAAGTCATACGTTGAAGCTGATGGTGCTTCTACTATGGGAGATGACGAAGAAGTTCTTAGCGAGAAGGTAGGAGACAACAAGGTTTACTACTATATCAATGCCAGCAAGGGCTCAAGTGGTGGTAATAACCAGCATATATATGCAGCATGCAGCATAGGAGATGATATTTTCCATGTAGCATATACTGTATATGAAAGCGATGAAGAGCTTACATTCGATGATGTAAAAGAGTTCTTCGAATTTACAAACTAGGATAATGACAGGAAATATTAATGTATAAATTAGGCGAGATTCAAAATCTTAAAATATGTAAGAAGGTAGACTTTGGTGTATACCTGACGGATGAGGAAAGTGAGGACCGTGTCCTTCTTCCTAAGAAGCAGGTGCCAGAGGGAGCTGCTATAGGAGATACTATCGAAGTATTTCTCTATAAAGATTCTGAAGACAGGATGATAGCTACTACTGCTAAGCCACTTCTTACTATGGGTAAGCTTGCCAGACTTAAAGTTGCTCAGGTAGGTAAGATAGGAGCATTTCTTGACTGGGGACTTGAAAAGGATTTATTTCTTCCTTTCAAGCAGCAGACTAAGAAGGTTAAAGAGGGAGATGAAGTATTAGTATCTCTTTATATAGATAAGAGCTCAAGACTCTGCGCGACTATGAATGTTTATAAGAGTCTATCTAAAAAGTCTCCATATAAAACTGGAGATGAGGTTAAGGGTACTATCTATGAAAGCAGCGATAACTTTGGTTTATTCGTTGCAGTTGATGATCTCTATCAGGCTATTATCCCTAAGAAGGAGATGTACGGCGACTTAGAGATAGGCAAGGTGATAAGTGCCAGAGTTACTAGTCTTACAGATGATGGTAAGCTTAATCTTAGTGTTAGAGAGAAAGCCTACGTTCAGATGTACCCAGATATGGATAAGATTATGAACCTTCTTGATTCATATAACGGAGTCCTTCCATTTACTGAGAAGGCTTCTAAGGAAGTTATCTACAGAGAAACGGGTATGAGTAAGAACGAGTTTAAGAGAGCAGTAGGTCATCTTTATAAAGAAAGAAAGATTACTATTACTGACGGTAAGATTCGTAAAGCTTGATGATTTCGTTTAAGGCAAATAAAAAAGCATAATCTGTTAATTCAGATTATGCTTCTTATTTTTTGTAAGTTATTCGAATTTATACGGACACATCAAAGTTGCCGCCAATATGAGGGTTAACAGAATTTTCCATACTTGCAGCATCCATCATCTTGAGTATGCCTGCACCTTCTATTTTCTGCTCGTCCATACTTTTACTAAGAACAGCAGTACCAACACTTGTAAGATTCTTTGACATCGCCAAATTCATTGAAATCTGTGCTATATCCATGTTAAACCTCCTTGCATCAATTTAGTATAATAATTTTATTACATACATCATAATATATCAATCTTAAAGATTACTAAACCAAAGGAAAATTTTTTATGCGAGAATACAGTATTATGGGTCTGCCTTTTAAGGAGTATCCACTTAAAGAAGCATCTGAATATTATAGAAGCCTTATGAGAAGCCCGGGGATGCACCTTACATCCTTTATTTCTTACAATGAGATACTAGAGATAGTAGATAGCAAAATCTATCAAAAGTGGTTTGGGGCATTTGAATATATCATATCGCCTGATATGTACAGCGATAAGGAATCTGTAGATGATGTGAAGGCGTCGGACTTTCTAGATAACCTTCTTCGTGAGCTTATGGCTTCCAAGGCGGGGATATATCTTCTTTGCGATACCAAGGCCCACCTTGACAGCCTTAAGCAGGTTTTGGACAGGTACAGTACCATAGCTGAGAATACATTTAATATAGTTGGTGAAGATCTATATGACGAAGTAAACAAGGAAGCTATCTTTAATAGAATCAATGTTGAATGCCCGGTTATGATTATATCAACTATGACATTTGACATGCAGGGCCACGTTATGATGGAGGGAAGAAAACTACTGTCAGCATCTGTATGGCTGGGACTTATACCTTCTGTTGTAGAAAATATCAAAAAAGGTAGACATATCTGGGATATATCTTTTAAGACCAAATTCGAGTTTAGATGGCGCTTAGAGCGCTATCACAGGGAACACAAGAACCAATTAGTAAAAGTTAACGAAAAAAGAAAAAAGAGTTAATCAGTAAAAATGTATAATAAAATAGGATTAAAACCTAGATTTTTTTGTGTATTTATATTAGAATGATGAATGGGTTTATAAAAACTATATCAATTACAAAATTAGGTATTGGCTATTTTGACTAATCAGGTAAAAAGAAGCCTTGAAAAATGCTAGTCATTTTTCTGAAAACACAGGAGGTATTATTTATGATTTCGAATCAGATATTGCAAAATACATTGGACGGAATGTTCAGTATTGCGCACGTTGAGATGATGGTTACTGACACTGACGGTAAAAGTGTTGTAACTACTATGTCTGAAAAGAAGAACTTTGAAAGTGCTGTAGTTGATTTTGTAAAGTCACCAGCAGATTCTCAGGAAATTCAGAATTGTCAGTTCTTCAAGATTTTTGATGAGCAGCAGCTTGAGTACATTCTTATTGCTGGGGGTGCAAGTGAGAATGCATATGTTGTTGGCAAGATGGCAGCTTTCCAGCTTCAGAATCTTTTGGTTGCTTATAAGGAAAGATACGATAAGGACAACTTTATTAAGAACCTTCTTCTTGATAACCTTCTCCTTGTTGATATATACGGAAGAGCTAAGAAGCTTCATCTTCAGCTTGCTCTTAACCGTGTAGTTATGATTGTTGAAACATCTATGGGCAAAGATAACAATGCTATCGAGATGGTTAAAGATTGCCTTGGTCTTTCAGGAACAAAGGAAATCGTTACAGCTGTTGATGAAAGCAATGTTATTATTGTAAAGGAACTTCCAGATGAGCCTAAGGGTAACGAAATCGAGAAGTCAGCTAGAAATGTTGTTACATACCTTAACAAAGAAGGTGCAACTGATGTACGTATAGCTTACGGTACTATTGTTGGCGACATCAAGGACGTAAGCCGTTCATACAAGGAAGCTAAGATGGCACTTGATATAGGTAAGATATTCCAGCCAGAGAAGGATATTATTCCTTACAGCGAGCTTGGTATCGGTCGTCTTATTTATCAGCTTCCTATTCCACTTTGTCAGATGTTTATTCAGGAAATCTTCCAGGGTAAGAATCCTGAAGACTTCGATGAAGAGACAATTACTACAATTTATAAATTCTTTGAGAACAGTCTTAATGTTTCAGAAACATCAAGACAGCTCTTTATTCACAGAAATACACTTGTATACAGACTTGATAAACTTCAAAAGAGTACAGGTCTTGACCTTAGAGTATTTGAGGATGCTATTACATTCAAGATTGCTCTTATGGTAGTTAAGTATATGAAATATATGGAAACTATTGAGTTTTAGGAAGAGGTTTTAGTTTGAGTAAGAAAGAACTTATCGAAGACAGCCAGGAAGTTAGAGAGGCTATGGCAGAGCTTAAGGCTAAGGCTGAAAGCGAAGCAGCAGAAGAAACAGCTGATACTACTTCAACAGAAGAAGATAGTTATAATGACTATGCTGAGGACGAGTCTTCGTATGCTGAAGATTATACTGAAGAATCACAGACAGAAGAGTCTGCTCCTTCTGAAATAGAGGAAGAGGAGACATCAGCAGAAAAAAGTGATGCAGGAGCTATAGCTCGTACAAGAGAAGAGACTAGAAGACTTCGTAAGGCGCAGTTTAGCGAGAATCGTCAGGCTGCTTCTAGAGATAAAGAAGAAGGTGTACGCGAAAAACGTCCAGCCAGAAGAAGAGCTAAGTCTAAGAAAACTGCAGACAGCATCATCTCACTTGAGAATGTATCTATGGAATATGTTAAGGGTAGACCTGCTCTTAAGAATGTAAACATAGAAATCAAGAAGGGTGAGTTTGTTTTCATCGTTGGTGGTAGTGGTTCAGGTAAGTCTACACTTATTAAGCTCTTACTTAGAGAACTTGTTCCAACAACAGGTTCTATCAATGTTAATGGATATACACTTGAGAAACTTAAACATAGAAAGATACCTATGTTTAGAAGAAACATCGGTGTAGTATTCCAGGACTTCAGACTTCTTAAGGATAAGAACGTATATGAGAACGTAGCATTTGCGCAGCGTATTGTTCAGACTCCTGCAAGAGAGATTAAGAAGAACGTTCCTGAGATGCTTTCACTTGTTGGTCTTGCTAAGAAGTATAAAGCAACTCCTAATCATCTTTCAGGTGGTGAGCAGCAGCGTGTTGCTCTTGCCAGAGCTATTGTTAATAAGCCACCAATCCTGCTTGCTGACGAGCCTACAGGTAACCTTGATCCAAGTATGACAGTTGAGATCATGGATCTTCTTGAAAAGATTAACCAGAATGGAACAACAGTTATTGTTGTTACACATGATGATAAGATTGTTAATCAGATGCACAAGCGAGTTATTACCATCAAGAAGGGTATCGTTTTAAGCGACGAAGAAGAAGGAAGTTATACAGATGAGGATTAGTACATTTTTCTATACTATAGGTCAGGGCATAAAGAGCACCTTTAAGAACAAATGGTTCACACTGGCATCTATTGCAACTATTAGTGCCTGCTTGTTCTTATTTGGCGTATGCTTTTCTATAGTTATGAACTTTAGAAATATGATAAAGAATGCTGAGAATGGAGTATCAGTTACAGTTCTTTTTGATGAAGGAATAAGCGATGAGAGAATTGCTCAGATAGGCGATATTATTAACAGCCACTCAGCAGTTTCAAAGGCAGTTTTCGTATCTGCTGATGAAGCATGGGAATCATTCAAGGTTGAATATCTTGGTGAGTATGCTGATGGTTTTACAGAAAACCCACTTGCTGAATCTGAGAACTATCAGATTTATCTTAATGATGTATCAAGACAGGCTGAGTTTGTTTCTTACATGGAAACTATTGATGGTGTAAGACAGGTTAACAGATCTGAGATTACAGCAGATACATTTGTAGGTCTTGAGAAAGCAGTTGCATATGTATCAATTGCTATTATAGTTATTCTTCTTTGCGTATCTATATTCCTTATCTCTAATACAGTTACTATAGGTATTGCAGTAAGAAAAGAAGAAATCAGTATTATGAAATATATTGGTGCTACCGATTACTTTGTAAGAGCACCATTCGTTATTGAGGGTATTATTATTGGTGCTATTGGTTCACTTGTTCCATTAGCAATCATATATTTCTCATACAATGAGATTATAAAATATGTATCTACAGAATTTTCTGTACTTAAGAAGTTTATGGTATTTTTACCAGTTACAGATATCTTCCACTATCTTTTACCAATATCTGTTGCTCTGGGCGTAGGTATAGGTTTCTTCGGAAGTTTATTCACAGTAAGAAGGCATCTACATGTATAATTTATCTGCAGAAAAAGCAAAGAAAAGAATTAAGAAGCTGATGCTTGTAATTGGCCTCTTTTTCTGTGTGCTTTTCCTTAGTGCAAGTACCGCTATGGCAGATAATGATGACGACGATGATGACAATTCTAAAGAAATTCAGGAACTTCAGGATAGTATCTCCGAAAAACAAAAACAGATAGATTCTTTGGAAAAGCAAAAGAAAGAACTTCAGGCTGGAAAGACTAATATCCAGAATGTTGTTAACTCTCTTAAGGCATCCAAGAATCAGCTTAATAATGCTATAACTGAACTTGACCAGCAGGTCTCTGAACTTCAGGCTAATATCGATTCATACAATACTCTTATCGAAGAGAAAGAAGCTGAGATAGAGGTAGCAGCTAAGGAACTTGAAGAAGCAGAGAGAGTAGCTGCTGAGCAGTATGAGGCTATGAAGCTTCGTATTAAATATATGTATGAAAAAGGGGAGAATGGATATCTTGAGATTCTCCTTGCATCTAAGACATTTGGCGATTTTCTAAATAAGGCTGATTATATAGAAAAATTATCGGAGTATGATAGAAACAAGCTTCAGGAGTATGCTCTTGATGTTGAATATGTAACTATGTGCGGCCAGCAACTTGAAGAAGAGAAGGCTGTACTTGAGGAAGCTAAGCAGGCTTCAGAGGAAGAACAGGATAATCTTGATGTCCTTATATCAGAAAAAGAAAAACAGATAACTGCTTATGATGCAGATATTAATACCAAGCAACAAGCTATTGCAGAATATGATGCTGAGATTCAGGAACAGACAGCAATCATTGAAGCAGTAGAGGCGCAGGTTGCAGCTCAGAAGGCTCAGCTTGATGAAGCAACAAGAAGACACTATGATGGTGGTATCTTCTGCTGGCCAGCTCCTTCTTATACAAGAATATCTGATGAGTATGGTTGGAGACTTCATCCAACACTTGGAGTTCAGAAACTTCACAATGGTATAGATATGGCTGCTCCTGGTGGTAGTCCTATACTTGCCGCTTATGATGGAGAGGTTGTTACCGCTGCTTATTCATCATCATGTGGTAACTATATTATGATTGATCATGGCGATGGTTTATATACTGTATATATGCATGCCAGCGCATTATATGTTTCTAAGGGTGACACAGTAACTAAGGGACAGAAGATTGCCGCTGTAGGTTCTACAGGAAGAAGTACAGGTAACCACCTGCATTTTGGCGTTAGAAAAGATGGTCAGTATGTTAACCCAAGAAATTACTTATAAGAGGTAATAGAGATGAAGAAAGGTTTTTGGCAAGGTTTATTAACAGGACTTATTATTGCAGTCTTTGGCGTAGCGCTTTACTTTGGACTTAAAGTTTTAATTGATGGTAACAAAGATCCTAAGGATAAGGCGAAGGCTCAAATCGAAGCGGAGGCCAATGCTAGAAGGGAAAATAAAACAGGCGGTTCAGTTTCTGAAGATGCTTCGTCAGTTAACGATGGCAGTTATGTTTTAGAAGACGAAGATGTAATAAAGAAAACTATGGATCTTCAGGATGTAATCAATGAGCTTTACATCGAAGATGTTTCTAACGAAGACATAGCAAATGGTATATATGACGGCATTATGAAATCTCTCGATGATCCATATGCTGCTTACTATACACCAGAAGAATTTCAGGAGATGCAGCAGGATACCGAAGGCATATATTTTGGTATTGGTTGCTATCTTATGAAAGACCAGACATATCTTTATCCTAGAATAACAGGTATTATGGATAACTCACCTGCTTCTGAAAGTGAAATTAAAGTTGATGACTTTATTACAGAAGTTAATGGAGAGGATGTATATGACCAGGATCTTTCTGATGTTGTTAAGAAAATCAAAGGACCGGAAGGAACAACAGTTAACCTTACCTTAGTTAGAAAAGATTCTGGCGAAGAGATTAATATCGATATCGAGAGACGTAAGGTTGAAACACCAACTGTTAAGTACGAGATTATTGATGATGAAATCGGTTATATCAAGATTAACGAATTCGATGATATAACTGTTGACCAGTTCACAGATGCTCTTGCAACTGTTAAGGGCTCAGATGTTAAGGGACTTATAATCGACCTTAGAGGTAACCCAGGTGGAAGCCTTGCTGCAGTAGTTAATATTGCAGGTCAGATTCTTCCTAAGGGCGTTGTAGTTTATACAGAAGATAAGTATGGTAATAGAACAGATTACAACTCAGAGGGTAAGACTCCACTTGATATCCCACTTGTAGTTCTTGTTAATGGTAACTCGGCTTCAGCTTCAGAAATCTTAGCAGGTGCTGTTAAGGATTATGAGATAGGAACTATCATGGGAACAACTACTTACGGTAAGGGTATTGTTCAGAGAGTACTTTCTCTTCAGGATGGCTCAGCAGTCAAGCTTACAGTTAGCCACTACTACACACCTAATGGTAATGATATCCATAAGGTTGGTATCGAGCCAGATGTAGTTGTTGAACTTGATGTAGACGCTTACCTTGAGGATGAGAATAATGATAACCAGAAGGAAGAGGCTATCAAATATATTAAGGATCAGATAGACTAGTTCAGAACAAACGTTCTAAAAATAATAGACTAAAGAATAAGAAAATGGTATACTTCAATGTATACCATTTTTTATTATCGTTATTGGCGCCACCGAGCCGACGCCGGCATATGGCAAGGTGGTACGCTTTTATAGAATATCCGAAAGGAATAACTATGGATTTTAAATTACATTCAGAATATAAGCCTACTGGTGACCAGCCACAGGCAATTAAAGAGATAGTAGAAGGATTTAAGAAGGGTAACCAGTTTGAAACCCTCCTTGGTGTAACAGGTTCTGGTAAGACATTTACTATGGCCAATGTTATAGAGCAGCTTAAGAAGCCAACTCTTATAATCTCCCACAACAAAACTCTAGCAGGTCAGCTCTATAGTGAGATGAAAGAATTCTTCCCGGAAAATGCTGTAGAGTACTTTGTTTCTTACTATGACTATTACCAGCCAGAGGCCTACATACCCCAGTCTGATACCTATATAGAGAAAGATTCATCGGTTAATGATGAGATAGATAAGCTTAGACTATCTGCAACAGCATCTCTTTCAGAAAGAAGAGATGTAGTAGTTGTTGCTTCAGTTTCCTGCATATACGGACTTGGTTCCCCTGACGATTATATGAACCTTATTGTGTCTCTAAGACCTGGCCAGCAAAAAGACAGGGATGATGTTATTAAAGAACTTATTGGCATCCAGTATGACCGCAATGACCTTGACCTTAACAGAGGCTGCTTTAGAGTTAAGGGAGATGTTCTTGAAGTTAACCCAGCAGAAAATTCTGAAAGTATATACAGAATAGAATTCTTTGGAGATGAGATAGACAGGATATTACAGCTTGATCCTGTAACATTTAAACCGGTATGTCAGCTCAATCATCTTTCGGTATTCCCAGCTTCTCATTACGTAGTACCACCTGAAAAGATGGAAAGAGCCTGTCAGGCCATAGAAGCAGAAGAAAAAGAAAGAGTGGCTTACTTTAAGTCTAACGATAAGCTTATTGAGGCACAGCGTATTCATGAAAGAACAACATTTGATGTGGAGATGCTTAGAGAAACAGGTATCTGCTCTGGTATAGAGAACTATTCAAGACACCTTACTGGTATGCCAGCAGGGGCGCCGCCTCACTGTCTTATGGACTTCTTTACAGATGATTATCTGATTATAGTTGATGAGTCTCATATGACCATACCTCAGATTAGGGCTATGTATCACGGTGACCGCTCAAGAAAAACAAACCTTGTAGAATATGGATTTAGACTTCCATCAGCTCTTGATAACAGGCCGCTTAACTTTGAAGAATTCGAATCTAAGATAGACCAGATGCTGTTTGTATCTGCTACTCCAGCAGATTATGAAAAAGAGCATGAGCTTCTTCGTGCCCAGCAGGTTATAAGACCAACAGGACTTCTTGATCCTGAAGTAAGTGTGCGTCCAACAGAAGGACAGATTGATGACCTGTTAAAAGAAATAAAGATAGAGACTGGTAAGAAGAATAAGGTTATGATTACTACTCTTACCAAGCGTATGGCTGAGGAACTTACTAATTACTTATCCAATGTTGGTATTAGGGTGAAATATCTCCACTCAGATATAGACACTATGGAAAGAGCAGAGATAATAAGAGACCTTAGATTAGACGTATTTGATGTTCTTGTAGGTATTAACCTTCTTAGAGAAGGTCTTGATATTCCAGAGGTTACCCTTGTTGCCATACTTGATGCTGACAAGGAAGGATTCCTTAGAAGTGAGACCTCTCTTGTACAGACTATAGGCCGTGCTGCCCGTAACAGTGAAGGCAGGGTTATTATGTATGCTGACAATATGACTGAGTCTATGGAGAAGGCAATCTCTGAGACAGAAAGAAGACGTAGCATACAGGATGCATATAATAAAGAGCATGGTATAACTCCAACTACTATTAAGAAGGCTGTAAGAGAACTTATAAGTATATCTAAGGAAGTAGCTAAGGTTCAAGATACTCTTGAGAAAGATCCTGAGTCTATGGATCAGAAAGAACTTAAGAAAGTTATTGAGAAAACTGAGAAACAGATGCGTAAAGCCGCAGCAGAACTTAACTTTGAAGATGCTGCTATGCTTAGAGACAAGCTTATAGAACTTAGAAAATATATAGAGGACTAGTCTTTATTTATCTAATAATCTACTAATGATATAATGTTCTATATAGAAACAGGGTATGAAACTATACTGGGGATGACTAAAGGGGTTAGGAGGACAAGATGTACGATTACTTAATAGTGGGAGCTGGATTATACGGAGCTACCATGGCTAGAAGGCTTACTGATGCTGGTAAGAAGGTACTTGTTATAGATAAGAGAGATACTATAGCTGGCAACGTATACACAAAGAAGATAGAGGGTATCAATGTTCACATATATGGTGCCCACATATTCCATACTAACAATAAAAGAGTATGGGACTATGTTAATAAATTTGCTGTATTTAACAGATTTACCAATTCACCAGTTGCTAACTATAAGGGAGAGCTATATTCCCTTCCATTTAACATGTACACATTTAATAAGATGTGGGGAGTTGTTACACCTGATGAGGCTAAGGAGCGTATAGAGGCTCAGAAAAAAGAAGCTGGTATAACAGAACCTAAGAACCTTGAAGAACAGGCAATTAGTTTAGTAGGTAAGGATATATATGAGAAGCTTATTAAGGGCTACACTGAGAAGCAATGGGGCCGTAAGTGCTGCGAGCTTCCAAGTTTCATAATTAAGAGACTGCCTGTTAGACTTACATTTGATAACAATTACTTCAATGCCTTATATCAGGGTATTCCAATCGGCGGCTACACAAAGATGGTTGAGAATATGCTTGAGGGTGTAGAAGTTAAACTTGGGGTAGACTTCCTTAAGGATAGAGAAGGACTTGAAGCTAAGGCTGATAAGGTTATATACACAGGCCCTATCGATGAGTTCTATGATTATAAGCTTGGTACACTTGAGTATCGTTCAGTAAGATTTGAAAACGAGATATTAGATATACCAAACTTCCAGGGCAATGCTGCAGTTAACTATACAGACAGCGAGACGCCTTTTACCAGAATCATAGAGCATAAGTGGTTTGAGTTTGGTAAGGATGAAGAAGGCAATGACCTTCCAAAGACTGTTATAAGCCGTGAATACAGCTCAGAGTGGAAGAAGGGCGACGAGCCATATTATCCAGTTAATGATGAGAAGAATTCTAAGCTTAGCGAAGAGTACAAGGCTCTAGCCGGCAAGGAAGATAAGGTTATATTTGGTGGCAGACTTGGAGAATATAAGTACTACGATATGGATGCGGTTATTCTTAGCGCTCTAACAAAGGCGGACAGTATAGTAGGAGAAGATTAGACGGTAAAAATAGTGAGCAAAACAACGTCGATATGAATATGTAAGCGGAGGGTTATATGGGGAGAATAATTCATATAGTAAACTATGTTGAAGATTTTAATACGGTTTCGATTGTTCTTAGACTGGTTTTAGCCACTATCTTTGGTGGAATAATAGGTATAGAAAGAGAAGCAAGAAGACATTCGGCAGGCTTTCGTACATTTACCCTTGTTTGTATAGGTTCTGCCCTTTGTACTATTGTGAACATCTATCTATTTAATATTACTGGCAATACAGATGTGGCGAGACTTCCTGCTGGTGTAGTTAACGGTATCGGTTTCCTTGGAGCAGGTTCTATAGTTGTTACAGGTATTAAGAATGTCAGAGGCCTCACAACGGCAGCAGGATTATGGGCTACAGCAGCAATTGGTATTGCACTTGGATCCGGTATGATACTTGTTAGTTCTTTGTCATTTATCCTGATAATGGGTACTATAAGTATTATGAGAAGACTTAGCGATTATGTTGTTTCTAAGTCCAGTGTATTTTCTGTATATATCGAGTTTCTTGCTGAGGATGATTTTGACAGATTTCTTCAGTTTATTAAGGATAACAATATTCGAATCGTTACTATCGAAAGAAGAAAAGAACTTATCAGTAAAAAATGTGATGTAGGAATTACAGCAGAACTTGATCTTAGAAAGAGAAGAAGTCATGCGGAAATTCTTAGAGAACTGGCAAATATTGAGGGCTTACACTACTGCGAAGAAGTTGGAAGATAGGAACATAAGATTGAAAGAAAGCTATAAAGCATAACTGGATGTTTTATAGCTTTTTTTAATTTTGATCAAGCTGATGCTATACACAAGATATTGTGAAAACAGATAAAGATAATCACAACATCTTGACGATATACCTTATGTAAACTATAATATAAATATATCCAAGAGGGATATGTTTTACGTAGTTTAGGTTGACTTTATGTTAATCTACAAGCGCGGCGAAGTCACAAGATCAAGACAATAGTTTCAGCTGTGGGTCTTTTGTTTGAATAAAATAGGAGGCTTATAGTGTTAAAGGCTTGAGGCAGATCAAATGACCTAGCAAGAGACAGGGAGGTTGGAGACAGCAGTATATGGAGTTTATGAGTATTTATGGATTATGCCCGTAACATCAGTTTTCACAGGTGAAAGTTATGGCGGAAACGGCCCAGACTGGAATCTGAAAAAGAGACAGGAAGGTGACGGACAACAATTTGAGAAGGAGTTTCTCGAAGCATGTGCACATCAGAACTAATGTAGCAGGAGTCGGTATACCGGCTCCTGTTATTTCGCGCAGGGGCACCTTTGGAAATATCCCAGCTAAAGCTGGGAGTGCCCCGTGCAGCGCTTTAGCTACTCTCCCGGCCGCAGGCCGGGAGAACATCACAAAGCGATTAGAAAGGGACTTTACCGCCTGCTGGATTATTCATATGCCTAACGCTTGTTTCTTTAACAATATTTATGGTATTATTTAGTCGTGTGTGAATATGATGATATATTTCCCACACAGGGAATAAATTAAACAATGAAAAAGATTTTTTTGGAGGATCAATATGTTTTGTAACAAATGTGGTGCCCAGATTCCAGACGGCACAAAGTTTTGTAACAAGTGTGGAGCTCCTGTAGGCGGCGCTAATCCAGCACCAGCTAACGGACCAGCTGCTACCCCAGCTCCTGCTAATAATGCTGCACCAGCAAACGGCGCAGTTCCACCAGTACCACCTATGCAGCAGCCAGTAAATGGTATGCCTATGCAGCAGCCAATGAATGGTATGCCTATGAACGGTATGCCAATGAATGGTATGATGCCACCTAAGAAACCAGTTAACAAGAAGTTAATAATTGGTATCTGCTCAGCAGTAGCTGTTATTGCTATCGCTGTTGTAGCTATAATTCTTATTCTTAACATCAAACCAAAGGTTAACCTTAACTCATACGTTGATGCTGAGTTCTCAGGATATGACACAGTTGGTACAGCTGATGTAGAAGTTGATACAGATGCTATCATTAAAAAATACGGTAAGAAGATTAAGGGAACAGATGCCCTTAAGAAGTATAAGAAAGAAAACTATTTCTTTGGCGGAGATGATATGACAGATGCAGAAATCTTTGCTGAGATGGTTGAAGATGCTTGCGATGTAGATAGAACAAGCTACCTTTCAAATGGTGATAAGATCGAGATCTCATGGGATAAGGATGATATCAAGGAGATTAAGAAGTGCTTCAAGGTAGAACTTCAGTTTAAGGATTTCGAAGTTGAAGTTAAGGACCTTGATGAAGCAGAGGAATTTGATCCATTCAAAGATCTTGAAGTAACATTCAAGGGAACAAGTGGTGATGGTTATGCTGAACTTTCATACAATGGTGACCTTGACATTGATTTCTATGCATCACCTAACTATGATCTTGAAGAAGGTGACACAATAACAGTTTATACATATGCTTCAAAGGATCAGTTCCTTAGAGAAGGTAAACTTCTTACAGAGACAGAGAAAGATTACACAGTAGAAGGTCTTTCAAAATTTGCCACAAAGCTTTCAGATATTTCAAATGATGAAGAACAAAGAATGATTACAACTGCGAAAAATGTAATAGAAAGCGATTATGATGGTAATAGCTACTTTGAACTTGAATATACAGATTATATAGGTACATGTTTCCTTAATAGTAAAGGATATGATTCATGGTGCCATAATAAAATAATCATGGTATTTAAGCTAAACCTTACGTCGAAAGAAAATGATAAATATGAAGTTGAGTGTTATTATGCAGTGTGCTTTGAAGATGGTATGATAAGTCCAGATGGTGAATTTTCAATAGATGTTAGTGATTATTCTACACCATGGGCTAGTTTCTCAGCATATTATGATAAGGGTAGTTGGGATTATACATATGTTGATGGCTTTGAGTCTATAGCATCAATTCAAGATGATTATATCGCTGAGTATGATGATGAATATACGATAGAATATGATGATTATATTGTTGCGGAAGAAGATGCAGATGTAGAGGAAGAAGAAGAGGAGAACTAATTCATCTTCTATGGTTATTAGATAATACTAATATCAAACATATTATGGGGCGCAGATTTATCTGCGCCCTTTCAAATTATAGTCACATTTTGTTCGATTGCAGGCAAAAGTGACAGAAGATATAATTATGCCTAAAAGCAGAAAATCACCTAAGGAGTATATACATGGCAGTAAGTAAGATGCTTCCTAAACATGAAGTAATAAGAATTAAGGGAGCAAGAGAACACAACCTTAAGAATATTGATTTGGAGATACCAAGAAACCAGTTTGTTGTAATAACAGGTTTATCCGGTTCAGGTAAGTCTTCCCTGGCATTTGACACTATATATGCAGAAGGTCAGAGAAGATATATGGAATCTCTTTCATCATATGCTAGACAGTTCCTTGGTCAGATGGAAAAACCTGAGGTTGACAAGATAGAAGGCCTTAGCCCTGCTATTAGTATTGATCAGAAGTCTACCAATAAGAACCCAAGGTCTACTGTAGGTACTGTTACTGAGATATATGACTATTTCAGACTTCTTTATGCAAGAGCAGGTATACCTCACTGCCCATCATGTGGCAAGCCTATTAGTAAACAGACTGTCGACCAGATGGTTGATCAGATTATGGAACTTGAAGAAGGTACTAAGATACAGCTTCTTGCTCCAGTTGTAAGAGGTAAGAAGGGACGCCACGAGAAGGTTTTAGAAAGAGCTTCCAGAAGTGGTTATGTAAGAGTTCGTATTGATGGTAATATGTACGAACTTTCTGAAGATATTGAACTTGATAAGAATATCAAGCATTCTATTGAAATTATAGTAGACAGACTTGTAGTTAAACCAGGAATCGAAAAGAGGCTTACAGACTCAGTTGAAAGTGTTTTAGATGCTGCAGACGGTCTTATGATTGTTGATATTATAGGAGGAGAACCTCTTAACTTCAGCCAGAGCTTTTCTTGTCCTGACTGCGGTATCAGTATAGATGAAATAGAGCCTAGAAGTTTTTCGTTTAACAATCCATTCGGTGCCTGCCCTGCTTGTGCAGGTCTTGGATACAAGATGGAATTTACAGAGGACCGTATCATACCTGATAAGAGGCTTTCTATCAATGAAGGCGCTATACAGGTTATAGGATGGCAGTCTTGCACTAAGGAAGGCAGCTTTACAAGAGCACTTCTTGATGCCCTTGCAAAGAAATTCAAGTTTAATCTTGATACTCCTTGGGAAGATTATCCAGATAAGATTAAGAACCTGTTAGTTAACGGAACAGATAAAAGTGTGGATGTATATTACGAAGGCCAAAGAGGCAAAGGTGTATATCCAACAGTATTTGAAGGTTTAATTAAGAATACAGAAAGAAGATATAGAGAAACATATTCGGAAAATCAGAAGGCTGAATATGAGAAATATATGGATATATCACCATGTCAGGAATGCGGTGGTATGAGACTTAAGAGAGACAGCCTTGCAGTAACTATCTGCGATAAGAATATCTTTGAAATAACTTCTTTATCTATAAAAGACTTATATGACTTTATTAACAATATGAAACTTACTGATTACCAGCAGCGTATTGCGGCAGGTATCCTTAAGGAGATTCATGCAAGAGTTGGCTTCCTTATGGAAGTAGGTCTTGATTATCTGTCTCTTGCCAGAGCAACAGCTACTCTTTCAGGTGGTGAAGCTCAGCGTATTAGACTTGCTACCCAGATAGGTTCAGGTCTTGTTGGAGTTTGCTATATCCTAGATGAACCTAGTATAGGTCTTCACCAAAGAGATAATGACAGATTACTTGGAGCTTTAAAGGGACTAAGAGACCTTGGCAACTCTCTTATAGTAGTTGAGCACGACGAAGATACTATGCGTCAGGCTGATTATATAGTTGATATTGGTCCAGGTGCAGGTGAGCACGGCGGCGAAGTTATAGCTACAGGTACTGCCCAGGATATTATGAAGAATAAGAACTCTGTAACAGGTGCTTATCTTAGCGGCAGACTTAAGATAGAAGTTCCAAAGAAGAGAAGAACTTCTAAGGAATATATAACTATTAAAGGGGCTACTGAGCATAACCTTAAGAATATAGATGTTAAGATTCCACTTGGTGTATTTACCTGTGTAACAGGTGTATCAGGTTCAGGTAAGTCATCACTAATCAATGAGATACTTTACAAAACTCTTGCAAGAGACCTTAACAGAGCTTATACCCATCCAGGTAAATCTAAGGGAGTTCTTGGAGAAGAGAAACTTGATAAGGTTATTAATATAGACCAGTCACCAATAGGTAGAACTCCTCGTTCTAACCCTGCAACTTATACAGGTGTCTTTGACCAGATCAGAGACCTCTTTGCTGCAACAACAGATGCCAAGGCTAGAGGCTACCAGAAGGGTAGATTTAGTTTCAATGTTAAAGGCGGTAGATGCGAGGCTTGCCAGGGCGATGGTATCATCAAGATTGAGATGCATTTCCTTCCTGATGTATATGTTCCTTGCGAAGTTTGCGGCGGCAAGAGATATAATAGAGAAACTCTTGATGTTCTTTATAAGGGAAAGAACATCTATGATGTTCTTAATATGACAGTTGAAGAAGCACTTGATTTCTTTTCAGCTGTGCCTTCTATTAAGAATAAGATTTCTACACTTAATGACGTAGGTCTTTCTTATATAAGACTTGGTCAGCCTTCAACCCAGCTTTCAGGCGGTGAGGCCCAGCGTATCAAGCTTGCTACCGAACTTTCAAAGAAAAGCACAGGTAATACAATCTACATCTTAGATGAACCAACAACAGGTCTCCACTTTGAAGATGTTCACAAGCTTATTGATATCCTTCAGAAGTTAACTGACCAGGGTAATACTGTAGTAGTTATTGAGCACAACTTAGATGTTATTAAAACTGCGGATTATATTATCGATATGGGACCAGAAGGTGGCGACGGGGGCGGAACTGTTATTGCCAAGGGAACTCCTGAGCAGGTGGCTAAGTGTAAAGAGTCCTATACAGGGGCATTTCTTAAGAAAATGCTTGATTAAGTTTATTTACCACCACCGGCCCTCTAATAGGGTGTAAAAAAATCAGCGAAAAGCCTAAAGAATATCTAAATATTAACCGATAAAATACTTAAGTGAAAAAGAATCTCTTTCAAAACTAGTCCCTTTCGGTTATAATGTAATGGCTTATAATTCTTAAACCAATAGAAAGGGGTTTGAAATTAATGAATTACGCAGATATAGGAATCGATCTTGGAACAGCGAGTATCCTAGTATATATAAGAGGTAGAGGCGTCGTACTTAAGGAGCCTTCAGTAGTAGCATTTGATAAAGATAACAACAAGATTAAGGCTATCGGTGAAGATGCCCGTCTTATGATTGGAC
Organism: Lachnospiraceae bacterium NC2008; assembly: GCA_000687675.1. Taxonomy (GTDB): domain Bacteria; phylum Bacillota; class Clostridia; order Lachnospirales; family Lachnospiraceae; genus NK4A136. The sequence continues at coordinate 299,808 of JHWS01000003.1, forward strand.
GTACACCTGGTAACATCGTAGCAGTAAGACCACTTAGACAGGGTGTTATCTCAGACTATAACGTTACAGAGAAGATGATGAAGTATTTCATCACTAAAGCTCTTGGCCGTAAATATTTCAGAAAGCCACGTATCGCAGTCTGCGTACCTAGTGGTGTAACAGAAGTAGAGAAGAAGGCTGTTGAAGATGCTACATATCAGGCTGGTGCAAGAGAAGTAGCTATTATCGAGGAGCCTATCGCAGCAGCAATTGGTGCAGGTATCGATATTGCTAAGCCACAGGGTAACATGATTGTAGATATCGGTGGTGGTACTACAGATGTAGCTGTTATCTCGCTTGGTGGTACAGTTGAAAGTGATTCTATCAAGGTAGCAGGTGACGACTTTGACAATGCTATCGTTCGTTATATGAGACTTAAGTACAACATGCTTGTTGGTGACCGTACAGCAGAAGATATTAAGATTAATATCGGTACAGCATTCAAGCGTGAAGAGATAGACTACATGGATGTTAGAGGAAGAAACCTTGTAACAGGTCTTCCAGAAACAGTAAGAGTATCTTCAGAGGAAACTCAGGAAGCTCTTAAGGAAACAACAACACAGATTCTTGATACAATATGCAGCGTTCTTGAAAGAACTCCACCTGAACTTGCAGGTGATATTGTTGATAGAGGTATCGTTCTTACAGGTGGCGGTGCTATGCTTCGTGGACTTGAAGAACTTATCGAGGAACGTACACATATCAACACTATGACAGCAGATGAACCTATGACATGTGTTGCTATAGGTACAGGTAAATATATCGAGTTCCTTGCAGGACACAATCAGATATAATCACAGCATTATAGGAGGTCGGCCATGGTAAAAGGTTTATACACAGCATATACAGGTATGATTCATGAACAGAACAGAATGGATGTGCTTACAAATAACCTGGCTAATGCCGACACTATAGGTTTTAAGAAAGAAGGAGCAACAGCTCAGTCATTTGACGCTTGTCTTGTTGATAAGATTAATGATGACTCAGAGCCGTTTTATAGAACTGCCAGAAGAATAGGTAAGGCTAATCCAGGTGTTAAGATTGGTGAAGGCTATACAGACTATTCACAGGGAGCATTTCAGGTTACTAACAATAAGATGGACTTTGCTCTTGGCGGTCAGGGCTTCTTTACAGTAGAGTTCTCCAAGAAAGATGGAGAAACAACTACTATGTATACAAGAGATGGTAACTTCAGTCTTACTCAGGATGGTTATCTTATAACAACTGATGGAGACTATGTCCTTGGTAGCAATAATCAGCATATCAAACTTGATCCTACTGCTGAAGTAGTAGTTGATCAACACGGATATATTTACCAAAATGATAAACAGGTTGCCAGCTTAAAACTTACAGATTTCGAAGATTATAATTATCTCGAGCATTACGGCGAGAATTATTATATTCCTGTGGAAGGTGCCACAGCTATAAATGCAACGGATTGCACAGTAAACCAGGGTTATCTTGAGACTTCCAATGTCAGCATAGTTAAAGAGATGGTTGAGATGATATCTGTTTCAAGACAGTATGAAGCTAACCAGAAACTTATACAGACTATGGATTCATCTCTTGATATTGCAGCTAATCAGATTGGTAAAGTCTGATAAATAGGAAAGGTAGGGTGCATTTATGGTAAGATCTCTTTGGTCAGCAGCTACAGGTATGATTGCTCAGCAGACTGCTGTAGATACAATTTCCAATAACATATCTAATATTAATACTAACGGTTATAAAACCAGTCAGAACGAATTCAAGTCTCTGCTTTATCAGGAACTTCAGACAAAGACAACTTCAGCTAATGGAGCTACTAAGCCTATTGATTCACAGGTAGGTCTTGGTGTTAGATCTTCATCTATCACAACTATTTTTACACAGGGTAGTTTCTATGAGTCAACAAGTGATACTGCATTTGCTATTAGCGGTGATGGTTTCTTTGGTATACAGGGCTCAGACGGTAAGACATATTACACAAGAAATGGTAACTTCCAGCTTGCTGTAGATACTAATGGTCTTACACTTGCTACAACAGACGGTGAGCCGGTACTTGATACTAATGGTAAGAAGATTACCTTCCCTAAGAATATTATGGCTAGTAACCTTACTATCTCACAGGATGGTGAGTTTATGTACCCTGATGAAAAGAACAATCCTAAGTCTCTTGGTATCAGGATTGGTTTATATCAGTTCAACAATCCTAGCGGACTTGAGAAGCAGGCTGGTAGCTTATATAAGGCAACAGATGCCAGCGGCGCTGCTATCAACGAAGCAACAAATAACAATATCAAGAAGAGTTCGATTGCTCAGGGATATTTGGAAGGCTCAAACGTTCAGCTTGCAGATGAGATGGTTAACCTCATCGTTGCTCAGCGTGCATACGAAGCTAACTCTAAGGCTATCACAACATCAGACGAGATGATGGGCCAGGCAAACCAGCTTAAGCGCTAATAACCTGAAGGTAGCTACCTTCAGCTAGCACATTTCGCTTAGGACGAAATGCGAACCTAAACGCGGTTGCCTAAATTGTAAATAGTTCACAACGTGAACTAACGAGGTAGATATTATGGACATGCTTAATATTAATAGTTTAAATTCATATGCAGCAGACATAGCAAAGAACGATGCAACTAAAGCTATGACTAATAAAGCTCAGAAGGCAGAAACTGATGAAGAGCTTATGGAAGCATGCAAAGAATTCGAGAACTATCTTTGGGAGCAGGTCCTTAAGTCTATGAAGAGCACAGTAGATGTCTTCAAGGAAGAAGAAGGCAGCAGCGCAAAGCAGACTGTAGACTATTTCATGGACACAGCCATATCAGATGTATCTAAGTCCCTTACAGATCAAAACATGGGACCGGGTTCTCTCGCACAGCAGATGTACGAACAGATGAAACGTACTAACACTGTGAACGTCGAAGACTTATTCAAGAAAGAAAATACAGAGGCATAATTATGCCTATCCCCTTCAAATTAGTTATATAATATAATACTTAATACATGTGGCAGCAAGAACTGCATATAGGAATTAATTTGCGACATTAATTGCCGCGGAGCTGAAATCCGTCCCGATACTCTTACGCGCGAAGGCGTTCCTGAGCGTGTTAGAGGAGCGTGGACTAGTTCAGCGAAGCGTTTGGCAATTACGAGCAAATTAATATCTATACGTAGGTCCTGCTTCAAAGATTAGGCGAAAAAATATGGAAACAGAAAAAGGCTATATAGGCCACTTTACTTTTAAGAATGAAGACGAAAGTTTTACCGTATTCGATCTGGTGACAGATGGGGGTACGGTTGTTTGCGTTGGCCCTGCAAGGGGATACGGTGAAGGCGAGATGGTAGAAGTAACTGGCGAATATGTAGTTCACCCGCTTTATAAGAGACAGCTTAAGATAAGCTCTATCAAAGAAGTTGAACCGGAAGATACTGTTCAGGTAGAAAGATACCTTGGAAGCGGCGCTATCAAAGGTATCGGCGAAGCACTTGCCAAGCGTATCGTTAAGATGTTTGGCGATGATACATTTCGTATTGCTCAGGAAGAGCCAGAAAGACTGGCTGAAGTAAAAGGTATAAGCCTTAAAAAGGCATATGATATAGGTGAACAGATAGCAAGAAAGCGTGATATGCGTGAGGCTATGATGTTTATGCAGGAGTATGGCATAAGCCAGAATCTTGGCAATAAAATATACCAAAGATACGGGGCTCAGGTTTATAAGATTCTTAAGGAGAATCCATATAGACTTGCTGAAGATATCGATGGCGTAGGCTTTAAGATTGCTGACGAGATAGCTTCCAAAGTTGGTATAGATATATCTTCAGAATTTAGAATCAGATGTGGCCTTATATATACACTTAATACCATGTCTTACGACGGCAACTGTTACTATCCTAAGGACGAACTCTTTTCAAGGACAGCTGCCCTTCTTGATATAGATACTCTGGTAATGGATACCCAGCTTCAAAACCTGGCTATGGACCATAAGGTAGTTGTAAAAGTTGTAGACGATGTGGAAAGAGTCTACCTTCCGCTTTTTTACAGAGAAGAGACCAAGTGCGCAGATAAGCTTCTTGAGCTAAGAGATTCTTACGACAGCGACTTCTCTAAGAAATCTGCCAATGACCTTATGATGCAGATTGAAGAAGCAGAAAAGTCTATGAATATAGAACTTGATATGCTTCAAAAACAGGCTACAGTAAAGTGCCTTAAAAACGGTGTTTTCATCTTATCAGGTGGCCCAGGTACAGGTAAAACCACAACCATTAACATGATTATCAGGATGTTTGAGGAGTACCATCTTGATTTTATGCTTGCTGCACCAACAGGTAGAGCTGCTAAGCGTATGACTGAAAGTACAGGCTATGAGGCAAGAACCATCCATAGACTTCTTGAGGTTGGCGGTGATACTTCTGATGGCAGCAAACCTTACTTTGATAGAAATGAAGATAATCCATTAGAGGTGGATGCAATTATAGTTGATGAGATGAGTATGGTAGATATTCATCTTATGGTAGCCTTGTTAAATGCTATAGAACCAGGAACCAAGCTGGTTCTTGTTGGCGACGTAGATCAGCTTCCATCAGTAGGTCCAGGCCAGATTCTAAGAGATATATTGCTTTCAGAATGTTTCGAATCAGAGAAACTTGAAAAGATATTTAGACAGGATAATGAAAGCCATATTGTTTCTTACGCCTATAGTATAAACAAGGGCCAGCAAATTGACTTTAGTAAGAAATACCCAGACTTCTTCCTCTTAGAGAAGAATGAACCGGCTGTTATCTATGACTATATTGAAGTGCTTATAAAGGACAAACTTCCTAAGCAGTTTAATATAAACCCTCTTGATACACAGATACTTACACCTATGCGTAAGGGGGCTATAGGGGTAGAGGTTCTTAATCCAATCCTTCAAGCCAGACTTAATCCTCCGGATTCTAGTAAGAAAGAATATCTTCATGGGGATATTATCTTTAGAGAAGGCGATAAGGTTATGCAGATCAAGAATGATTATAACCTTGAATGGGAAGTGGTTGGCAAATATAACATCCCTATTGAATCTGGAACAGGGGTATTTAATGGCGATGTAGGTAGGATTGCAGAAATCAATACATACATAAAAGAAGTCACTGTAGAGTTTGATGACGGAAGAAGGGCAAGATATTCCTACGAGAACATGGACGAACTAGAACATGCCTATGCAGTGACTATCCATAAATCCCAGGGTAGCGAGTATCCAGTAGTTATACTTCCTATCCTTCCTGGACCAAGGATGCTTATGTCTAGAAACCTCTTGTACACAGGCATAACCAGAGCCAAGGAATGTGTTATTATCATAGGCTCTTCTGAAACAGTAGGCTCTATGATTTCGCAGGATATGATACAGAGAAGGTACACTTCTCTTAATGAAAAACTAATAGAGATAAGCAAAAGGGGGATGCATGATTTTTAAAGAACTACTCTTCCCAAGGCGGTGTCCCGTCTGTGACCGGCCGGCGCCATTTGGGAAAGATATATGTCCTGCCTGCCAGGGGGCATTTGTAAAGATACGAGGGCCTGTGTGTTTTAAATGCGGCAAGCAGCTGCAGGACCAAACTAAAGAATATTGCAATGATTGCCAAAAGACTCACCACCTATTTGAAAGAGGGCTGGCCCTATATGAATATAACAGCGTAAGCCGGGCTATGTACGGTTATAAATTTAGCGGCAGAGCAGAGTTTGGCCAGTATTTTGGCCGGCAGATGGCGATACACTTTGCAGGATATCTTAAAAAATGGCAGATACAGGCTATAGTACCTGTTCCACTTCACAAAAAGAAACTTAAAGTCAGGGGATATAATCAAGCATATCTTTTAGCTAAATCCCTATCTGACTATACTGGTATTCCAATATACGACAAGTTAATAATAAGACAGCGAAACACCAAGCCAATGAAGGAACTTGACCCTAAAAGCAGGCAAATAAATTTGAAAAATGCTTTTATTATGGGGCGTTATGATGTAAAATTACAGAGAGTAGTTATTGTGGACGACATATACACTACAGGTGCCACAATAGATGCTATGAGCAAAGTCCTTAAAGACGCAGGTGCTGATAGGATTTATTTTTTAACCTTAAGCATAGGCAGGGGACTTTAGAAAGTATAGTAGGAGGAGAGGGTTACATGAATATTAAGAATTGTAGAAGATGTGGAAAGATGTTCAATGTTGTGGGGGACGAGATGATCTGTCCAGACTGCAAAAGGGCTCTAGAAGATGACTTCCAGAGAGTTAAGAAGTTTGTTCAGGACAACAAGACAGCAACTATTCCAGAAATCGTTGAAGAATGTAAAGTAGAACAGAAACAGATTAAGCAGTGGATCAGAGAGGAAAGACTTCAGTTTTCTGACGAATCTCCTATTAAGATTAGCTGTGAGATATGTGGTACTCAGATTGCCACAGGGCGTTTTTGTGATAAATGTAAGAAAGAGTCTGCAAACAATCTTGGTAATTCTATTAAGAGACCAGAAGAACCAAAGATTGAGCCAGCTAAGAATTCTCAGCATGGCGTAATTATGCACACATTTAAGTAGTATGTTAAACGAATCAAGAATAAAACTTATGACCAAGATGGCTTCCTTTGAAGCTGGAGAAGGTAAGAAGAGTATGGCTATCGGAACCTACTTCAAAGGTAACTACATCTGGAAAGAAGTTATAAAATCAATTATATATGGAACCTTAGCCTTCTTTATCGTAGTAGGTTTACTGGTTGCTTATGATCTTGAAAGTCTTCTGTCAGATATATATAAGATGGACCTGTTAGATGTAGGTAAAACTATAGCATTTAACTATCTTAAGTTCATTCTTGTATATGGCATAATCACATACATAGTATTTTCCCTCAGATATACAAAAGCAAGGCATAACCTTAGAGCTTATTACAACAATCTGAGAAGACTTAGTTCTATGTATAAGAAAGAGGATAGAGAGAAAAGAGAAAGGACTCGGGCCAGAAGAAACGGAAGGCCTCAGTAGTTATTTATGACCAAGTTACTTGTTATTCGTGAGCAGATAGTTAAATTTGTTACTAAAAATGAAAATTATGTAAGACCTATATCAAAGTTTATTCTTGCACTTATAACTTTGGTAATTATCAATTCAAAGATCGGTTTTGCAACAAGATTAGCAAATGGAGCCATTACAATTATAATATCTCTTCTGGCTTCATTCCTTCCAATCAATTTCATCATAATAATAGCTATGATAATGATACTGCTACATCTGTATTCATTATCCACGGCTTGCGCAGTAGTTATCGGAGTCTTGTTCCTTCTGATGTTCCTTTTGTATTTCAGATTTGCGCCAAAGACTACAGTACTACTTTTATTCACACCTATTTGCTTCTTGCTAAAAGTTCCATATGTTATGCCACTTTGTGCAGGACTTGTGTGTTCGCCAGCATCTATTATTACAATTGCTTGCGGTACAGTAACATATTATGCAATTGACTTCATCTCAAACAATGCTTCAGTTCTTATCGGTAACAGCAATGAAGAATTCGTTACTAAGCTGAAGATGCTTATGGATGAGATTATGAAGAACAAAGAGATGCTTATGCTTGTGGTAGCATTCTCATTTACTATTGTTGTTGTAAATATTATCAGAAGATTATCAGTTGACCATGCATGGACTATCGCAATCGTTACAGGTACTCTTCTTGATATTCTTATAGTACTTATTGGAGACCTTAAGTACGGTACATATATTTCAGTAGTAGGTCTCATATTTGGCAGCTTCGTAGCTGTACTTGTAGTTACAGTTATTAAGTTCTTTGTCTTTAATGTAGACTACACCAGAACTGAGAGGGTTCAGTTTGAGGATGATGAATATTACTACTATGTTAAGGCTGTTCCTAAGAATACAGTTTCTATAGCTGATAAGCAGATTAAGAAGATCAAGGGACAGGGGACTCCAGCACCTAGAAAAGAAAAGGTGGCTGAGAGAGAATCAGCAGAAGAACAAGAGATGGATGCAGTAGAATACAGAGTTAGACGTTCTACTACTAAAGAGGCTCCTGTTAGACATGGCAAGAGAGATGCCAACGGACTTACAGATATCGAAAGAGCGGCAGCAGCTAAGGCTAGAGCTCAGAGATCTGCAAAAAAATAATTAATATGCAATATTTCCATTAATTTATTAATTAATGTTTAGAGCAAAGAAAGTAAAGTAACTAAAGGGGTATAAAGTTTACTGATGTTCGATAAATTCGAAAGCATTATAAATCAATATTTTTCAGTGCTTCATATGCCTGTTGTACGTATTACAGACGTTGTTGAGGTTATTATTATCTCATTCGTTGTGTACCACATCTTAGTATGGATTAGAAACACTAGAGCTTGGTCACTTCTTAAGGGCGTGATTGTTATTATCGTGTTCCTTCTTCTCGCTGCCATCTTCAACATGAACACAATCCTCTGGATAGCAGAAAAATGCTTGTCAGTTGCAGTTATTGCAATTGTAGTAGTTCTCCAGCCAGAGCTTAGACGTGCTCTTGAACAGATTGGTAGAAAGAATATCCTTTTTTCACTTATTAATGCTGATCAGAATCACCCTACAGGTAGATATTCTGACCATTCTATAGATGAGATTGTTAAGGCAACATTTGCCATGGGACGTGTTAAAACAGGCGCCCTTATGGTATTTGAGTGTGGTGAATCACTTGCTGAATACGAGAAGACAGGTATCAGTATTGACGCCAGTATCTCTAGCCAGCTTCTTATAAACATATTTGAGCACAACACACCTCTTCATGATGGTGCTGTTATCTTTAGGAATGACAGAGTAGTATCTGCTACCTGTTATCTTCCTCTTTCAGACAATCGCAACCTAAGTAAAGCTCTTGGTACAAGACATAGAGCTGGTGTGGGTATATCTGAAGCTACTGATTCCCTTACTGTTATCGTTTCTGAAGAGAATGGTAAGGTTAGTGTTGCATACAAGGGTGAACTCTACAGTGGTCTTAATCAGGAAGGACTTCGTGAGAAGCTTGAACTGATTCAGAACAAGAATGAAGAGGAAACAAAGAAACCGCGGAGGATAAGGTTAAAGACTAATGAGAAAAAAACTGACGAAAAATCTAGGTCTTAAGATTCTGTCAGTGCTTATATCCTTTGCTGTATGGCTATTGGTTGTAAACATTGACGACCCAGTTATATCAACAACTTATAGTGGAGTGCAGGTTGATTTTATCAATGCGGATGCACTTACTGACCAGGGAAAGACCTATGAAATCATAGACAATACAGATGTTATTAGCGTTACTGTAACAGGTAAGCGTTCTTATGTTGAGTCTATTAGTAAAGAGAATATTAGAGCCGTAGCAGATTTATCTAACATATCCTACACAGGTAATGTAGATATAGCTCTTTCAACCAACAAGAACTTTGATAAGCTTGATTCCCTTAAGGGAAACCGTTCAAGCGTAAGTATCGATGTTGAAAGTCTTAAAACTATCCATCTCCCAATCAATGTAGAAGTTGCTGGAGATCCTGCTGATGGCTATGTAGTAGGAGATGTTACTACCAACCAGAATACAATTAAAATTTCTGGTCCAGAATCCATCATCTCTACTATAGCTAAGGCTCAGACAGAAGTAAGTGTTGGCTCAAGAACATCTGATATTTCAACAACAGCTGATATCAGACTTTATGACTCAAAGGACAAGGAGGTTGAGTCTTCATACATAACAACTAATATTAAATCGATTAATATAGGTGTATCTATACTTGCAACTAAGTCAGTGCCTGTAGAGTACAACTATTCGGGCAACCCTGAACAGGGATATATGGTTGCTTCTGATCCAGAAAGCAACTACAAGAATATCTACATAGCTGGTAAGCAGTCAGACCTTGACAGAGTATCGTCTATCATGGTTCCAGGAACTGCTATTAACGTAGATGGTCTTAGTGCTCCACTTAAGACAAGCGTAGATATTAGCAAGTATCTTCCAGATGGAATCAGGTTCTCAGATTCAGACTTTAGCGGTCAGGTATCTGTAACTGTAGATATTCAGAAGACTATCGAGAAGGAATATAACATTAAGACTGCAGATATAAGTATTCTTAACCTTCCTTCTGAGTTAGAAGCTGAGATAGAAGTAACAACTGATGATGACGATGATGCGTCAACTATGGCTATAAAGACAGTAGGTATCAAGGAAGTTCTTGATGGACTGTCAGCTAATCAGATTCTTGCATCAATAGATATCAATGAGTATCTGAAGACTGTTCAGGCTGATGAGCTTGCAGCAGGAAAGTATCAGATGGAACTTAATCTTGTTTTACCTGATAAGGTACTTCCGGCAGAAAGTTATTATGTAACTGTAAAAGTATCTAAAAAAGAGGATTAAGATTCTAAGTATGACGCATGCCGTGATGCTTGAGATAAATAAACCTTAGTGGTATAATGCTAATGTTAAGGTCTGCATTTAGAAGGTAGTGACAGACTTAAAGGGGTAGATTTAATGATATGGGAGGATTACTATGGTAAGCCAGAAAGTTACAATTAAAAATCCAACAGGGCTACACCTACGTCCCGCAGGAAACCTATGTAAAGAGGCGATGAAGTTCAGATCGCTAATTACATTTACGTTTAAAGATAATACTGCTAATGCAAAGAGTGTACTTAGTGTCCTCGGTGCATGCGTAAAGTGTGGAGATGAGATAGAGTTTGTCTGTGAAGGAGAAGACGAGCAGGAAGCTCTTGAAAGTCTTGTACAGGCTATTGAAAGTGGCCTGGGAGAATAATTAAAAAGTCTATCTTACAGCCCACTATATAATAGTGGGCTTTTTTATGCGCAGGCCCGCGCAAGAAAATATCCACGGCCAAAGCCGGGCACGTGCCCGGCCCGCGCATTCGCAAAAAGATTATAATTTTATGGAGGAAATAGATATGCTTAATTACAAGAGATATCAGAGAGTTCCTGTAGAGAAATTCCCTGAGAGAACATGGCCTAACAAGGAGATCGAAAAGGCTCCTATCTGGTGTAGTGTTGACCTACGTGATGGCAATCAGGCTCTAATTGATCCTATGGTTGTATCAGAAAAGATAGAGATGTTCAACTACCTAATTAAGCTAGGATTTACAGATATAGAGGTTGGTTTCCCGGCAGCAAGCCAGATTGAGTATGACTTTTTAAGACAGCTCATTGATAGAAAGATGGTTCCTGATAATGTTAAGATTCAGGTTCTTACTCAGTGTAGAGAAGAACTTCTTGATAGAACATTTGAATCTATCAAAGGTCTTAAGCAGGCTATAGTTCATATTTACAACTCAACATCAGTTCTTCAGAGAGATGTTGTATTTGGTAAGTCAAAAGAAGAGATAAAGCAGATTGCTATAGATGGTACTAACATGGTTAAGGAACGTGCCAAGAATTTTGATGGTGAGATTATCCTTGAATACTCTCCAGAAAGCTTCACAGGTACAGAACTTGATTATGCAGTAGATGTATGTAATGCAGTTATTGATACATGGGAGCCAACGCCAGATCACAAGATGATTATTAACCTTCCATCTACTGTTGAGATGACAACTCCTAATGTATTTGCAGATAGAATTGAGTGGGCTTCTAACCACCTTCACAGACGTGATAGTGTTATCCTTTCAGTTCATCCACACAATGATAGAGGTGAGGGTGTTGCAACAGCAGAGCTTGCACTTCTTGCAGGTGCTGACCGTATGGAAGGTACACTTTTCGGTAATGGTGAGAGAACAGGTAACGTTGATATAGTTACTCTTGCTTACAACATGTTCTCACAGGGTATCAACCCAGAACTTAACCTTGATAATGTTAACGAAGCTATTGAGATATATGAAAGATGCTGCAAGCTTCCTATTCATCCAAGACATCCATATGCTGGTAAGTTAGTGTTTACTGCATTCTCAGGTTCACACCAGGATGCTATCAACAAGGGTGTTCATGCTATGAAGGAAAGAAATAGCGAGATATGGCAGGTTCCATACCTTCCTATCGACCCTGCTGATATAGGTAGAGAGTACGAGCCAATCGTTCGTATTAACTCTCAGTCAGGTAAGGGCGGCGTAGCATTTGTTATGGATACATACTATGGATTCAAGCTTCCTAAGGGAATGCACAGAGAATTCGCTGATGTTATTCAGGAGATATCAGAGAAGCAGGGTGAAGTATCACCAGAAACAATCATGGAGAAGTTCCGTGAAGAGTACCTTATGAAGAAGGAGCCAATTCACTTCCTTAAGCTTAAGGTTGATGATACATCTTCAGAGTCTGAAACAGAGTACGATACAAAGGTAACTGTTACATATTCACTTAATGGTAAAGAGTCAACATTCTCTTCTGATGGTAACGGTCCTATCGATGCTGTTAAGAGAGGTCTTATGGAAGTATTCGGAGTTGAGATTAAGATTCTTGATTACGAAGAGCATGCACTTCAGGCTGGTTCTAACTCACAGGCTGCTGCTTATATCCATATGCTTGATTCTAAGAGTGGTGCAGCAACATACGGCGTAGGCGTAAGCTCTAACATTACAAGAGCTTCTGTAAGAGCTATATTCTCAGCATTTAACAGACTTGGACTTGCTAACTAGTTCACAGTAAGAACTATAGATTACATATTAGGGATGGATATTGTATGAAGAAAATTATTGTTACAGGTTGCAATGGTCAGCTTGGTAGAGCAATCAATGTTGTGTACGCTGGAGACAGCGAATATGAATTAATTAATACTGATGTAGAACAGCTTGATATTACTAATGTTGAAGCTGTTATGAACTTTGTAGCTGATAACCAGCCATATGCTATTATCAACTGTGCAGCTCACACTAATGTCAATGCCTGCGAAAGTCAGGAAGACCTTGCATATAAGATCAATGCTATAGGACCTAGAAACCTTAGTATTGCAGCAAAGAGTGTAGGAGCAAAGCTTGTACATATCTCTACAGATTATGTATTCCCTGGCGAGAATAGAGAGAAGCCTTATACAGAGTTTGATCAGGTAGGACCACAGTCTATGTATGGTACTACTAAGCTTGCAGGTGAGAACTTTGTAAAGCAGTTTGCAGATAAGTTTTTCATTATTCGTACAGCATGGCTTTACGGCGATGGTAAGAACTTTGTTAAGACTATGCTTGGTGCAGCAAAGACCAATGATGTAGTTAAAGTTGTTGATGATCAGATTGGTAGTCCAACATCAGCTATGGAACTTGCAAGAGCTATTAAGAAACTTCTTCCAACAGACAACTATGGTTTATTCCACGGTACATGTGAAGGAGTATGTAGCTGGGCTGACTTTACAGAAGAGTTCTACAGGCTTGCTGGAGTAACAACTAAGGTTCAGCGTATCACAAGTGATGAATATCCATCACCTGCTAAGAGACCAGCATATTCAGTTCTTGAAAACTATATGTTTAAGCTTACTACAGATATTCAGTTTGCTGACTGGAAGGATGCAATCAAAGAATATATGGAGTCAGGACTCGCAGATAAGTAATATAAAAGCGTGGCAGAGGCTGCGCAGGAAGATATATTAAGGAGAATAAAGTTAAGATGAATTTAGATGACAAGATTTATGTAGCAGGACACAGAGGATTAGTTGGTAGCGCTATAGTAAGATCACTTGAAAGAAAAGGCTATAAGAATGTTATAGGCAGAACACACAGTGAGCTTGATCTTAAAGATCAGGTTGCAGTTAGAAACTTCTTTGAAACAGAGAAGCCAGATGTAGTTGTACTTGCAGCTGCTAAGGTTGGTGGTATCAATGCTAACAACACAGCACCTGCTGATTTTGCTTACGAGAATCTTCAGATTCAGTGTAACGTAATTAAGTGTTGTCATGACTTCAAGGTTAAGAAGTTATTATTCCTTGGATCTACATGTATCTATCCAAAGATGGCTCCACAGCCAATCCCAGAAGATGCACTTCTCACAGGTCCACTTGAGCAGACTAATGAAGCATACGCAATCGCTAAGATTTCTGGTATGCAGATGTGTAAATACTTTAAGCGTCAGTATGGTGACAACTTCATAAGCTGTATGCCTACTAACCTTTACGGACCATATGATAACTATGAACTTTCAGGTTCACACGTTCTTCCAGCTATGATTCGTAAGTTCCATGAAGCTAAGGTAAACGGTGCTCCTACTGTAGAACTTTGGGGTACAGGTTCACCACTTCGTGAATTCTTATATGTTGATGATATGGCAGATGCTTGCGTATTCCTTCTTGAGAACTATGATGGAGAGCAGCATGTTAATATTGGTACAGGTAAGGAAGTTACTATTAAAGAACTTGCTGAACTTGTAAAGAAGACAGTTGGTTTTGAAGGTGAAATCGTATGGAATAAGGATATGCCAGATGGTACACCTAGAAAACTCTGTGATGTAACTAAGTTACACAGCCTTGGATTTATGCATAAGGTTGACCTTGAAGAAGGCGTACAGCTTGCATATGACTGGTTCAAGGAGAATGTATCTAGCGCCAGAATGTAGGTTCAATGGTTTATTTAGCTCCTGTTTTCTTAATCATAATTTCATATTTGGCAGGAGAGTTATTTTGTAAGATTTTCTGCGATAATACAAAGAATCTTGTGGAGAAATGCCTGATCGGTACCCTGTTTGTCCTTATATCTTGGGGACTATATGTCACCATTATGCGAGGCTTCACAGATTCTTTTAGTTCTATCGCATGGTCTTATAGCGTTTTTCTATTGGCACTTTTTACAGCTGCCCTTCTATTCTCATGGAAGAACATAAAAAAGAATCTTGAGGTTAAGAATGTTTCATCATTATGGCCTGTAGTAATATGTCTTTCTATTATTCTTGTACAGTTTCTGGCTATAGCCCTTGTAAAACCTAATACAGTTTATGACTATACTTTGGAGACAGTAAATACAACACTGGCTACAGATAATCTTTTTGATTACCATCCAGGTATGGGAATCTTAGTTGAATATGCAGTATCTGACCGTGGAAAGCTTGTTACACTTCCACTTTTCTACGCGTATTTATCTAAGATATTTGGCGGTCACCCGGCAAGAATCGTATATATGATGATTCCTATGTGGGGCATATTACTTAACTTTATGGTATTTGGTCTCTGGGCAGATGGTCTTCTTGAAGATGATAAGGAGAAAGGCTCTAAGAAGACACTTTTCCTTGTAGGACTTGGACTACTTAATATTGGTGGTCTCTTTGTGAATGAAAGTGTATTTTATTACATCATGGAAAAGGGCTTTACTGGAAAAAGTATCTGCTACAACATGATTATCCCATACATAATTTATCTTGCTCATAACATAGTAGTTAAGAAAAGATATAAGGATATAATCTATCTTCTTATGGCAGTAGGTTCAACTGTTGCAATTACAGATATACAAACAGGTCTTGTACCTGCCCTTATATGCCTTGCTGTTATGACTATAATAGCTTTAGTTTATAAGATCGGAGGTATGATCAAATGGCGATAATGAGTGCTGTTCAAAAATCCTTCGATATGGCTTCAGGAAGTGTAGGTCTTTCAGCATTATTTATGGCTGGCCTTATTCTTCTCTGGTACGTTATGCGTGAAAAGAAGAAAGAGGTAACAGGTCTCTTCTGGTACGGACTTGTTATGCTTATATTTGTTATCAATCCTTTATACATTATTCTTATTGAGAAGAAAGCTCCACAGCTTAAGGTAGATAATTTATATTTATGGCTTATTCCAACAGCACCAGTCCTTCTCTATTCATTAGTATCAACTATTGCCTATATGAGAAATAATGTTAAGAGTAAGGTTCAAAAATCAGCCTTTATTGCAGGCTTAGTTGCGGTATTTATTCTGGCTATTACAACATCTTATTCAGGATTCTCTATATCATTTACTGATAAGTTCTCTTACTTTGATGAGAGCGAAGAACAGGTTTTTGAAGAGATAGATAAGATGAGAAACTATAGAAGTCTGGACTTTGTTACTATAGTTGGACCTGAAGAGATAGTTGAAGATGCCCGTAAGTATAGCGGATATTTCAACACACTATATGGTAAGGAGATGTGGAGAGGAAGCTTCGACCCACAGTTTACCTATTCATACGAAGCATGGCAGTATGACCTATACCACAATATATCCAAGGCTCATAACCACTACGAAGAGATAGCTGAGTGCAGCTTTAGAAATGGCTGCCAGGCTATAGTCCTTGATAGACATTTATTTAACAAGAACGGTGTAGAGATTCCAGAATCTCTTGCAAATAGATATTACCTAAGTTTTGAAAATGATGACTACTTACTTTACCTAAGGTCATCAGCTAAGAATGAGGATTCATAATGGACAATAATCAGGAATTAGTCAGCATAATTATCCCTATGTACAATGCTGAAAAGTATATAGGACAGACTATAAAAAGCATACTTACTCAGACATATAAGAACTACGAGATTATTATCGTAGATGACAACAGTACTGATAAGAGCGTGGAAGTTGTTTCTAAGCTTATAAGTCAGGAAAATTCCAAGATTAGACTTATATCTGATCAGAAGCTTGGAACCGCAGCCAGAGCCAGAAACTGTGGTATTAAGGCTGCAAATGGAAGATATATCTGCTATCTTGACGCTGACGACTTATGGAAGCCTACTAAGCTTGAGAAAACTATTGCTCTTTTAAATAAGAGAAATGGAGCATTTGCATTTACAGCTTATGAATTTGGGGATGAGTTTGCTAAAGGAACAGGTAAAATTGTTAGGGTTCCACAGACGCTAAGCTATGGGAAGGCTCTTTCAAGAACTATTATCTTCACTTCAACAGTTATGTTTGATATGAAGAAGATAAGCAAAGAAGAGATATATATGCCAGATATTAAGAGCGAGGATACAGCTTCCTGGTGGAAGATACTTAGAAGTGGTTATACAGCTTACGGCCTTAATGAGAACCTGGTTACTTATAGAAGGCTTGAAAGGAGCTTATCTTCAAACAAGATAGAGGCTATACGCCGAATCTGGTTCCTTTATAGGAAGCAGGAGAAACTACCGCTTCTTAAGAGTGTAAGATGTCTGTTTGGATGGGCATATCGTGCAACATTTAGGCGTTTATAAGCATTACAACTAAAGGATGTTATTAAACATCCTTTTATTATGCGCAGGCGTTAGCCCCTGCCCTCAGGTTGTCATAATGTAGGATAAATGCTATAATTTTAGGGATTATTGTAAACTAAGAGGCTGGAGAAAATGAAGAAATTAGATTCTTCCAGAAGATTAATTATATTAATTCTATCAGTATTAAGTCTTATGGGCCAGGTAGCAGCATATGCTTACTGCTGGTTCAACACATATAAAGCTTCCGTAGCGATGGTATTCTGGATCAAGGGTGATATCCTTATGATCGCAATATATACAGCGCTTCTCTTTTTGGTTTCCAAAATGTACGGAGGCATGCGAATAGGTTATCTTAAAGCCTGGGAGGTATTCTTCTCACAGGTATTCTCAACATTCTGTGTCAATGTTATATCGTACGCTATCATATCCCTTATGTCAGCAAAGCTTGTTAATCCAGCAACTATGCTTACACTTATGGGACTTGATATTGTTTGGATTGGTATCTGGACTGCTATTAGCCAGGCATTCTACACTATGCTTTTCCCTCCAAGGGATATGGTTCTTGTTAGTGGTGACAGATCACCAGAATATATTCTTGATAAATTCGCCTCTAGACCAGAGAAATATAACATATGCAAGATTATGAATATTAGCGAAGGTGTAGAAGCAATCATAGAAGAGATTCAGAAGAGATATGATGGTGTAGTTCTTTGGGATATCCCTATGAAGCAGAGAAATCAGCTTCTCAAGTTCTGTTATGGCCACAATATCAGAGTTTATCTTATGCCTAAGATTTCTGATGTTATTATCAAAGGCTCAACTGAGATGCATATCTTTGATACTCCAATTTATCTTACAAGAGAATATTCACTTAAGTTTGAAGAGAGATTTGCAAAGAGGGTGATAGACCTTGTTTGCTCACTTATTCTCTTTGTTATAGCTTCACCATTTATGCTTATTACAGCTATTCTTATTAAGCTTTACGACGGTGGCCCTGTGCTTTATAAGCAGACAAGATGCACTATCGGTGGAAAAGAGTTTAAGATTCTTAAGTTTAGAAGTATGAAGGTTGACGCAGAAAAAGACGGCGTTGCCAGACTTGCTAAGAAGAATGACGACCGTATAACACCAATTGGTAAGTTTATTCGTGCAGTTAGAATCGATGAACTTCCACAGATTATTAACATATTAAAGGGCGATATGTCCTTTGTTGGCCCTAGACCAGAACGTCCTGAGATTATAAAGCAGTATGGAGATGAGATGCCTGAATTCGTATACCGTATGCGTGTTAAGGCTGGACTTGCTGGATATGCTCAGGTTTATGGTAAATACAACACTACTCCATACGATAAGCTTAAACTGGATCTTGCTTATATTGAAAACTATTCAGTTTGGCTTGATATAAAGATTATGCTTCTTACACTTAAGATACTTCTTAAACCGGAAAGTACTGAAGGTGTAGATGCTACTCAGACAACAGCAGCTAAGACTAGTTCGGAAAGTTCTACTGCTGATAGTTCTGAAACTACAAAGGGGTAGTATATGAAAGAATATATGCGTGAAGACATGGATAGTAGAAAGATTGCTATTCTTACTCTTAAAAAAATATGGCTGGCCTTTGTGATTGCTATAGTCACAGCTGGCCTCTTTTTAGGTATTTACCTGTTAAAGACAAAGGTATTTAACGGGGCAGATGTCTATAGATCTGATGCACTTTATAAAATCGACTTTGATGATGAGAAGTATGATTCAACTATCATCTTCTACAATGACTATACATGGAATGATGTTATAGATGCAGATATTATAGCTGGCAAGGTGGCAGAAAAAACAGGTATTTCAAAAGAAGAAATCGCAGCTGCAACAAGCGTACCAACTATGTCAGATATCACACTTTTCCATGTGTATGTTGATGCTAGTGATAGTAGCAAAGCAGAAGCTATCCAGGCGGGTTTGGAAGAAGCCCTTGCAAGCTTCGCTGAAAGTGAAGAGGGTTTTGTATCAATTACAAAATGGGACCAGAAGAAAACATATATCTATAAAGATGCCAGCCATGCAGGCAGAGTAGCTGTCTTTGGCTTTGTTATAGGCTTAATTATTGGATATATCGTAGTAAGATTCATGGTTATTATAGGTCAGGATACCAAAGAGGTTAATGATGAAAAGTAATAATACCTTACAGGTTCTGGTTTCAGCTATGAATGCTAACTGCCAGCAGCTTGTAGAAAAGATGAATATTAAGTCTGATGCTATTATCATCAACCAGTGCGATAAGGTAGGCTATCAAGAGCAGGCTCTAAAAGAGGGCACAGTACGCTTCTTTGACATGAACGAAAGAGGCGTAGGACTTAGCAGGAACAATGCTCTTCTTAGAGCTACTGGAGATATAGTTTTATTTTCTGACGAAGATATTACCTATGATGATGATTATGTAGGCAAGGTTCTTGATGCATTTGAAAAACACAGTGATGCAGATATGCTTCTCTTTAATATAAGAGTTTGCGAAAGTAGAAGAACTTACTATACAACTAAGGAAACGAAGATAGGCTGGTATAACTGTGGCCGCTATCCAACATACAGCTTCGCTATTAGAAGAGAAAAACTTCATAAAAGTGGAGTTACATACTCTCTCTTATTTGGCGGCGGGGCTAAGTATAGCGCAGGAGAAGACAGCCTCTTTATTAAAGATTTGCTTAGAAAGAAATTTAAGATTATAGCTCTTCCTATAGAGATTGGTCAGGAAGCAGAAAGAGAATCTACCTGGTTTAATGGCTATACAGAGAAGTTTTTCTTTGACAGGGGTGTTCTTTATCACTTCTTATATGGAAAGCTTGCTAAGGTATTTGCTTATAGATTTATTATGGCTAAGAAGTCATTTATGTGTAAAGAGATTGCTCCTAAGAAGGCTCTAAGCCTTATGATGGACGGAATAAAAGAGGCTAAGAATTGATATTATACATTACAGTAGCTGTTATCAGTTTAATATTGTCTGTGCCTGTAATCTCTAAGAGAACTATGCTAAGTGAAGGGGCAACTGCTAGAAGCCGTCAGGCTTATCTTAATATGGTTTGCCTTCTTGCATCAGGTCTCTTACTAGCTGCAGTATCACTTCTTAGAATCAATACTGGTAATGATTACGTAGGCTATATAGAAAAGTTTCATGATGCTTTCTATAACATACATGTTGTAACAGAACCGGGATTTAATATTATAACCAAGCTTGTATATTGGTTTACAGGCTATGAAGCATACCTTGTAGTATTTGCTATATTTTCTATAGCAACAGTAGCAGTTTTTCTAGCTGCTATGTATAGAGACAGCAGGGATTATCTCTTAACCTTCTTTCTCTTTATGTGCTTTGGATACTACTTCCAGTCACTTAATACTATGAGATACTATCTGGCACTGGCCATAGTTCTTTATAGTCTTCACTATGTAAGAACAAAAAGATATGTAGCCTTTGTGGTAACAGTAGTTGTTGCCTCTATGTTCCATAAGTCCAGTCTGGTGGTTATACCATTATTTATTATTGCCAGACTTAATCTTAAGAGATGGCATTATATAGCTGCTGCTGTAGTAGCCTTATCAGGACTTGTTTTAAAGAAACAGTACCTGGCTCTTATAGTAAAGCTTTATCCAACATATGTTAACGAGCAGGAGGCTCTTAGCCTTGGCTCAGCAACACTTATGAGTATAATTCGTATTGCCTTAGTACTTGCCTGCGCATTATACATAGCTTTAAAGAACAAAGATGATAATGAAGATGAAAGCATAAAAAGTGAGAAGAAGTTATATTTTAACTTAAACTATATGGCTCTTCTTCTTTATACCTGCTTCTCATTTGTTCCTTATTTATCACGTATAGGATACTTCTTAATTATCAGCCAGATATATTACATACCTATGATGATTGCATCTATATCTAATGATAAGAAGAGAAAACTTCTTAGATTTGCTGTTATAGTTTGCGGAATAGTCTTCTTTGGCATCTTTTTATACAAGGCCTACGATATTAGTATTCGTATCCTTCCATATCATACATGGCTTGGAAAAGATATTGATTTTGTTCCGGTAGTGGAATATAACTTCTTCGATATTTGGAAGTAAAGATAGTTCAAATAGTGAACTAAATAAAAGTATTTATGAGATTTTCGATAATAGTTGTCTGCCTTAATGCAGGAGAAAAATTATATAGTACATTAGACAGTATTCTTAAGCAGACTAATAAGGATTATGAAGTAGTAATCAAAGATGGATTATCTACAGATGATTCTGTTAGCAAACTTCAAAGTAAGTTACTAGATGGCACCTTGGGTGAATTAGTTCTATCCAGCAAAGATAGTTCACAAGATGAACTAAAAGAAAGAATACATATTTACTCGGAAAAAGATAAGTCTATCTATGATGCTATGAATCAAGCTATTAAGTATGCAAAGGGAGACTATTATATCTTCCTTAACTGCGGCGACTTATTTGCATCAGAAAGAGTTTTAGAAGATATGGCAGGGGCTATGGAAAGCCACGCTGATATCTACTACGGAGATATGATTCGTAGTGGCTGTGATCAGGTTATAGCTTCGTATCCAGAAATTACAGACTTTGTTTGCTACCGTAATATTCCTTGTCATCAGGTTTGCTTTTATAGTAAGAAGATGTTTGAGGAAAGAGGCTACGATTTATCTTTTCCAATACGTGCAGACTACGAGCATTTTTTATGGTGTAAGTATGAGAAGAAGGCAAGCTTTGCATATAAAGGCACTGTAGTTTGTATATATGAGGGCAATGGATTCTCAGAAACCAAGGATAACGAGAAAGCTGCTTTACTTGAACATAAGACTATAACTAACAGATACCTTGGTAAGAAGTGTATATTATATAAGTTTATTATGATTATTACCCTGCAAAAGCTGAGAAAGAAGATGGCTGAAAGCAAGGCATGGGCTGGCTTATATCAAAAACTGAAAGGTTTTATATATGGAAAAAGAAAAGCTTAGGGTACTCTGGTTATGTAATATGATGCCAGGTTTTGTAAGTAGAAGTCTTGGTATGAAGGGTACCAATAAGGAAGGCTGGATTGAAGGCTGCCTTCAGATGGTAAAAACCAATAAAGATATAGAACTGGCAATCGCATTCCCAACACAGGCAGATAATATAATTAGAGAGACTAAACAGGGAATAAAGTTTTTGGGTTTTGTTGAGGATGTGAACCATCCTGAGAAGTATGACAGCACAGTAGAGGCTGCCCTTGGTTTAATCTGCGAAGAATATAACCCAGACGTTATTCATATATTTGGTACAGAGTTCCCGCACGCTCTTGCTATGGTAAGACTTGGGGAGTGGAAGTCCAGAACTGTTATTCATCTTCAGGGTATTATGGAAAGATGCGCTCAGGTTTATGAGGCAGGTATCCCTAAAGATGTATTTGAAGGACTTACCTTTAGAGATGTAATTAAGCATGACTCTATAGTTCAGCAGAAAGAGAAGTATACAAGACGAGCTCTTAATGAACGCAAGGTTCTTTTAGAAGCCCAGAATGTTTGTGGACGTACTGCATTTGATAAGGCATTTATGGAGGAGATTAATCCTTCATGTAGATATTTTGGACTTAATGAAACTCTTAGAAGTGATTTCTACGGACAGGAGTGGAAGAGGGAGAATATAACTCCTCACACTATCTTCTTAAGCCAGGGAAATATTCCTCTAAAGGGTGCTCACTTTGCTATAGAGGCTATAAATCTTGTTAAAAAGAAGTATAGCGATGTAAGACTTTTAATAGCAGGTGACAAGATTACATCATATGAAACCTTTAAGGATAAGCTTAAGATATCTTCATATGGCAAGTACCTTCGTAACCTTGTTGTTAAGAATAATCTTGAAGATGACGTTACATTCATAGGTTCAATTAGTGCAAGAAAGATGCTTTCTACCTTTCTTTCAAGCGAGATATTCCTTATGGGTTCAGTTATAGAAAACTCACCTAACTCACTTGGAGAGGCTATGATACTTGGTATGCCTTGTATCGCATCTAACGTAGGTGGTATACCTTCTCTTTGTACTGATAGAAAAGAAGTACTTATGTATGACCCATACAACTCTGCAGAACTTGCAGATAGAATTATAGAATTATTCGAGCATCCTGAGCTTGAAGACCAGCTTAGAATAGCTGCAAGAAACAGAGCTCTCCTTACCCATGATTCTATTGCTAACTATAAGATGCTCCTTTGGATATATGAAACTATTGCCGCTAGATAGGCACTGGAGAATAAGTTGAAAGTTACTTTCGTTACTAATTACATGACACATCATCAATTACCATTTGCTGAAGCTATGTACAAGCAGCTTGGGGATGACTTTGTCTTTATTGAGACCAATGCCATGGATGAAGAACGTAAGAACATGGGATGGACACTTAACCAGTCAGACTATCCATATATAAAGCAGTACGAAGATTATGTATATGATGATCTTATTATGGATAGTGATGTAGTTATTCTTGGCGGAACTCATCCAGTGTATATAAGACACAGAATTGCAGCTGGCAAGTTAACATTCAGATACTTTGAAAGACTATTTAAGAAGGGACAATTTAAGGCTTATATTCCTTCATCATATAGACGTAACAAGAAGGAACATGCTAGCTGTAAAGATAAGCCGTTCTATCTTCTCTGTGCTGGTGCATATGTTGCCTCTGACTTTGCTATCTTTGGAGCATATCCTGACAAGATGTATAAGTGGGGGTATTTTCCAAAGACAGAGATTCTTGATATAGATAAGGTTATTGAAGAGAAGGTGCCGGCGTCTATCCTTTGGACTGGCAGGATGATTGACTGGAAACAGCCGCTTCAGCCTCTTATGGCAGCAGACATACTTAAGAAAGAAGGTAAGAACTTTCATCTTACTATGATTGGCCAAGGACCATATCGAAGTAAGGTGGAGGATTATATAGATAGTCATAATTTAAAAGATGAGGTTACTCTTGTGGACTTTGTTAGCCCGGAAGAGATAAGAACATATATGAAGAAGTCTTCTATATATCTTATGACAAGTACAGGACAGGAAGGCTGGGGAGCTGTTGTTAATGAGGCTATGGGCTGTGGTTGTGGCCTTATTGCATCTTACGGTGCTGGAGCAACACCATATCTTGTTAAGCAATCGTTAAATGGACTTATTTACAATTTTAAAAGTCATAAAGAACTTGCCCTGTGCATCGACGATTTATTAGATAATCCAGATAAGGCAAAAAGACTTGGTAAAGCCGCTTATGAAACCATAGTTAATATGTGGAATGCTTCGAATGCTGCCAATCGTTTTATTGCCCTATCCTCGAAACTTCTTGAAGGTAAGTCATTCTTTGAAGAAGAAGGACCTCTTTCTAAAGCGGAGAATATCAGCATGAGACATGCATACAAGTTATGCAGAAAGGACGAGGTGATATGAAAGTAGTATTTGTATCTAACTATTTGAATCATCATCAGATTCCTTTTTGTAACGCATTATCTAAGCAAAAGGATATTGATCTGACATTTATCCAAATGGAGATGATGGAAAGAGAAAGAGTATCTATGGGATGGGCCATAGATATTAAAGACTATGACTATGCAAGGGGTTACTATGATGACCCTGTTGATTGTCAGAAACTTATAGATAAAAGCGATATCGTTATCTGGGGCGGCGTAGAAGATGAGAAATATATAAAGCCAAGACTTGATAGCGGAAAGATAACACTTAGATATAGTGAGCGAATCTATAAGGAAGGCCAGTGGAAGTTTATAACTCCAAGAGGTCTTATAAAGAAATACCATGACCATGTTAAATATAGAAAATCCAAAGTATATCTTATGTGTGCTGGAGGATATGTAGCGTCTGATTTTAATCTTATACATGCATATCCGGGTAAGATGTTTAACTGGGGCTATTTCCCTAAGATTGATTCTTACGATATAGATAACCTTATAGCTTCTAAGGGATATAGCGAAAAGGATGAAGATAAGAAACTTGAGCTTATGTGGTCTGGAAGGATGATTAACTGGAAGCATCCTGACTATGCTGTTGAAGCGGCAAGACTGCTTATGGCTCATAATATAGATTTCCATATGACTATTATCGGTGAAGGCCCCCTTAGAGAGAGACTGGAAGCTACAGCTGAGGCTTATGGCGTAACTGATAAGATAACATTTATGGGATTTAGAACTCCTGAGAAAGTAAGGGAGTACATGCAGCAGGCTGATATCTACATGCTTACCAGCGACCAGAAAGAAGGCTGGGGCGCTGTACTTAATGAAGCTATGAACTGTGGCTGCGCAGTAGTGTGCGGATCAGGTTCAGGTTCAGTAGTATCTATGGCACTGCATGATAAGAATGCCATGGTATATAGAGACAGGGATATAGGTGAGTTCCTTAAATATATAGGAGAACTTGCTGAAGATAAAGAAAAAAGAGCAAAACTTGGAAAAGAAGCTTACAAGACTGTGAAGGAAGTTTGGAATCCTGAAGTAGCAGCTGAAAGATTCAGGGATTTTGCAAATGAACTATTGTTGGGGCGAATTAAAGAATATGAGAAAGGACCTCTTAGTAGGGCTGAGATAATCTCACCTATCAGAGGATATAAATACACTAGAAGATGGAAGAACTTATAAGCGTAGTTGTACCTGTATACAACAAAAAAGAGTACCTGAGAAAATGCATCGATTCTATTCTTGCCCAGACATATACCTATCTTGAGATTATACTTGTAGATGATGGTTCAACAGATGGTTCAAGTGAGATAGTTGATGAATACGAACTTCATGATAAGAGAGTCAGAGTTGTTCATAAGGAGAATGGCGGTTTATCATCTGCCAGAAACAGAGGTATCAAAGAAGCCAGAGGAAAATATGTAGGCTTTGTTGATGCTGATGACTATATTGAGAAGGATATGTATGCTAATCTTTGTAAGGCATACAAGGATTATCCAGATATAACATTTGCTCAGATTATGAGTCAGAATGTTATGGAGTTTGGAAAAGTTTTCTCACCTATTCTTAAGAATAGCGGAGAGACTGTTATCATGGAGAAGCGTGATTACTTTAAAGAACTTCTTCTTCATATTGGTGATAGCTCATTTTGTACAAAACTTTTTAGAAATGAGTGGCTCTATAATTACAAGTTTACAGAGGGAGAACTTAATGAAGATTTCGAACTTCTCCTTCGTATGATGAATGATATAGAACAAGTTGCAACTATTGAGAAACTTGGGTATAACATAGTTCTTAGTGGTGAAAGTATCACAAGAGGTTCATACAATCCTAAGCTTTATGAAGATATGATGAAGCATGTGGATGAGGCTAGAGCACTTGTAGAGACACGTTACCCATTCTTACAGGTTGCCATGACTAAGTTTGAACTTACACAGTGCCTTGATTTCTTACTTCATGTGCCAGTTGAGCAGATGGTTGATAAGAATGAGCTTTATGTAAGATGTAGAGATACTGTAAAGAAGTCAAAGAAGGATATTAAAGAGAATCCTTACTTTGATGAGAGACAGAGAAAGAATCTTGGTATTCTTGCCTCATACCCTATGCCTATGGTAAGAAAGGCCCATAAACTTGTTATGAAGGTTAGGGACAACTAGTGTGACAGGTCCAGGACCTACTGGGACAAGGTTCTAAAAGCTAAGCTAAAAAGATAAAAGTGGAGAGATAAAGTGATTAAAATATTTAAGAAGATGAATCTTTTGCTTGATAAGAAGCAGAAGAGATTCATGATAGTGCTCATTATTATGATGCTTGTAGGTGCAGTTTTGGAGACAGCATCTATATCTATCGTTATACCTGTTGTGGCCCTTGTTATGGACCAGGACGCAGTTATGAATAATGAACTGGTAGCTTCACTTTATCACTTCCTTGGATTTTCAACCCCAAGGGCATTTACCATATTTATTATGATGTCCCTTGTTGTGGCATTCATATTTAAAAATATCTTCTTATACATCCAGCAGAAGGTATTATTCAGATTCATATATACAAACCAGTTCAGAACCAGCGAGCGTATGATGAAGAACTATCTTCGCCGTGGTTATGAATATTATCTTAATGCAGACACTGCTGTTATCCAGAGAAATATTACCTCTGACGTTAACAACATGTACGCTCTTATTCTTGCAATACTTACCCTTATTTCAGAGATTATAGTTTTTGTATGCTTGGCAGCAGTTCTCTTTATTGCTGACCCTAAGCTTACACTTACCATATCAGTACTTCTTATTATCACTCTTCTTGTTATTAAGAAGATTCTTAAGCCTATTATGTACAAGGCAGGTAAAGATAATCAGGACTACTATTCTGGTCTCTTTAAGTGGATAAGCCAGACAGTAACTGGTATCAAGGAAGTGAAGATAGGTGGTAGAGAGACATACTTTATCGACGAGTATATTAAGTGCGGTAAGGGCTATGTAGGTGCAGTTCAGAAGTACTCTCTTTTTAGTAACATACCAAAACTTCTTATTGAAACAGTCTGCGTAGCTGGTATGATTTTATACCTTCTTGTCCTTATGCTTATGGGACAGGATACTTCTAATATGATGGGAGTTATCTCGGCATTTGGCGTTGCTGTAGTAAGACTTATGCCATGTGCTAACCGTATTAATAACCAGCTTAACAATATAGCTTACTTCGAACCATTCTTTATGGGGGTTTCTGATAACCTTCAGTCAGAGATTGGAGATTCGAATTCTGATATTACAGACCTGATGCCTGCAAAGGAGAAGCTTCCAGTTAAGGAAAACATCACTTTAAAGGACATCTGCTACAAGTATCCTAATACTGAAAAGTGGATATTCGACCATGCCGACCTGACTATTAATATTGGCCAGAGTGTTGGTATTGTAGGAACTTCAGGTGCAGGCAAATCTACAATCGTAGATGTTATTCTTGGTCTTCTTAAAGTACAGAGTGGTTCTATAACTGCAGACGGCGCTGATGTACTTGATAAGGCAAACTACCGCAAGTGGCTTAAGAATGTAGGATATATTCCTCAGACTATATTTATGCTTGATGATACTATCAGAAGAAATATAGCATTTGGCGTGCCTGAGGATGAGATAGATGAAGACAGACTCTGGCAGGTAATTAAGGATGCGCAGCTTGATGACTTTATTAAGTCTCTTCCAGAAGGACTTGAAACTGGTATAGGCGAAAGAGGTATCCGTATTTCTGGTGGTCAGAGACAGCGTATAGGTATTGCCAGAGCCCTCTATGAGAACCCAGAAGTTCTTATCCTTGATGAGGCTACATCAGCCCTTGATAATGATACTGAGAAGGCTATTATGGATTCTATTAACCTTCTTCATGGACATAAGACGCTTATTATTATCGCTCACAGACTTCAGACTATTGAAAAATGCGATGCGGTATACAGAGTTGAAGACGGTAAGATAACGAAGGAAAGATAGATGTTATTTCCAAGTAATATATTTTTATTCTGCTTTCTGCCTGTTATGCTGGTTTTATACTTTGGTATCTGCCAGCTTCTAGTGCCAGAAAAATATAAGATACTTTCAAAGAATATAGTTTTATTTGCAGGAAGTATTATATTCTACGCATACGGAGAACCTGTCTTCGTACTTCTTCTTTTATTCTCAATATTTATTAACTGGCTTATGGGCTTTCTTATTGGTAAGGCTCAGAAGAAAGATCGTAGCGGTAAACTCCTTCTAATCCTTGATATAGTTATCAATGTAGGAGTCTTCTTTGTATTCAAATATCTTGATTTTGTATCAGGCAATCTTAACAGAGCCTTCTCTATAAACATACCTTATACAGGACTTAAGCTTCCTATAGGTATCTCATTCTTTACCTTCCAAGCTCTTTCATATGTCGTAGACGTATACAGAAAGAAAGCTGATCCGGAGAATAATCCATTCTACGTTGGTTTATATATAGCCCTATTCCCACAGCTTATAGCAGGCCCTATTGTTAGATATGAGACAGTAGCTAAGGCTATCAGAGATAGAAAAGAGAATATAGAAAAGTTCACAAAGGGAACTATTAGATTTATCGAGGGACTTGGCAAGAAGGTTCTTCTTGCAGACTCTATGGCTATCTTCGCAGATAGAATATTTAAAGCTTATCCACAAGGTCAGGGCTTATCTGTTCTTATGGCCTGGTTTGGTGCTATAACATATACTCTTGAGATTTACTACGACTTCTCAGGTTATTCGGATATGGCTATAGGCCTTGGAAAGATGTTTGGATTTGAATTCGAAGAGAACTTTAACTATCCATACATATCAAAGTCTATTACAGAGTTTTGGCGTAGATGGCACATCTCATTAACAACATGGTTTAGAGACTACCTCTACTTCCCAATGGGAGGTTCCAGAGTATCTACCGGCAGGATGTATTTTAACCTCTTCTTTATCTGGTTCCTTACAGGACTATGGCACGGCGCAGGTTGGACTTATGTAGCGTGGGGCCTGTTTTCATTTGTCCTTCAGGTTATTGAAAAGTGGATTGGACTTGGAAAGAAGTGGAATATGCCGGCAGCACTTGGACATTTCTATACAATGTTCCTTATAACTATATCTATGGTTATCTTTAGAAGTGTATCTATGACACAGGCATGCGGCTATATTAAGTCTATGTTTGGTATAGGTGGTAATGGGCTAACTGATTCTCATACACTATTCCTTATCCGTGATAACTGGATTATGCTTGTTGCTGCAATAGCATTCTCTATGCCACTATCTAAGCTCCTTAAGAAGAAGCAGTTTATCTATGACATACTTCTTTCAGGTGTGTTAATCCTTTGCATAATCTATATCTTAAAGGGCGGCTACAGCCCATTCATATACTTCAGCTTTTAGAATATCTGTTTTCCTTCCTTATGTATCTGTTGAGTTCTTTGGAATGTCACAGAGCGTTAAGTTATTAGATGGTAAAGACGGATACATTTTAATGATTCTTGTTATTCTTACAGCAGTATTCATGTTCCTTAATAATGCAAAGGCATTCTACGGTCTTGCAGGTGCATCTATCGTTTGGTCTGTATATGAATTCATTGATTGTAAGTCAGAATTAAAGGAATTTGGCGATATGATCAAGTATGGTGCAGGATGCTGGTTATCTATAATCGGTGCTGTTGTAATAGCAGCTGGTGTTGCATTATACGCACTTGAAGAAAAGAAAAACGCATAATCAATACAATTTGATTTAAGATTATTTTTAACCCTCCAGGCGCTAAGCACCTGGAGGGTTTTTATGGTGCGCCTAGCGGCGCACGTTTCTAACGGGTTTAAGTCCCGAATCCGCCCGGTAGTGGGAAGGATATAGCCGAAAGCAAGGGTGTCCGCTGTGAGACGGAATCTGAAGGAAGCTGGATGTGGGGAACATACTAACCCACGGGCAAATCTCCGGTCTGACGTACAGAAATCTCATACGAGGTTATGCATGAGGGTAAGGCTGCCATACAAGTCGAAGCCCAATAACTACACGGAATCATGCATGATAAATGAGGCAGATGGATGGAGGGGAAGAAACGTGTGGTACCTAGGGAGGTCTGCGTGAAATGCTCTGAAAGGA
>JHWS01000004.1 GCA_000687675.1 Lachnospiraceae bacterium NC2008
TCAATGGATGGCTCTATCACAGAATTCGTATGTGTATATGGAAACAATGGAAGAAGCCCAAGACAAAGGTGCGAAATCTGATTAAGATGGGTGTACCCGAGGACTTGGCGTACATAGCTGGTAACAGTCGGCGTGGTCATTGGTTTACCACGCATACAGTCGCAGTCAATATGGCTATGACAAAAGAAAGACTGATAAACAGTGGCTTCTATGATTTAGCCACGGCCTATCAGTCTGTGCACGTCAACTATTGAAAGCGCCGTATACCAAGCGGTACGTACGGTGTTGTGAGAGGACGGCGGTTAGTCACCGCCTCCTACTCGATTTTAAAAGTCTTTTAGAAAGCTTTATTTTGTGAGAAATGCTTAAAAATAAAGGGTTTATTCTGTGAAAAAGTGTGATATAATATTGAAGCATATATTATAAAGCATAAGAGACAGGTGACATACATGGTTAGAACGATGACTATAGAGGATTATGAGGGAGTATCGGCTCTTTGGAAGACTATCAATGGTTTTGCAATCCGAAGTGTTGATGACTCAAGAGAAGGCGTAGAAGCTTTCCTTAGAAGGAATCCTACTACAAGTGTTGTCGCAGAAGAAGACGGCAAGATTGTAGGGGCTATTCTTTGTGGTCATGATGGCCGAAGAGGCTGCTTATACCACGTATGTGTTCATAAAGATTACCGAAGACACGGTATCGGTAAGGCTATGGTTGTAAAGTGCATGCAGGAACTTAAGAATGAGAAGATTAACAAGGTTTCTCTTATAGCATTTACCAAGAATGACATTGGTAATGCCTTCTGGAACTGTATAGGCTGGACAAAAAGAGAAGATCTTAACTATTACGACTTTACACTTAACACAAATAATATTATTACATACATAGAACAGGGTTAATAAATTAAACGATAGAAGCTGGTCGCAGCATAAAAGGCTTGAGGCAGCACTGAGATAGAGGTAGAAACATGAATATTATAGATGGTGGAATAACAGCAGCACAAGGTTACATGGCAGCAGCAACAGCAGCAGGAATAAAGTATCAGGGTAGAACTGATATGGCACTTGTATATAGTGATACTCCTTGTGATGCAGCAGGCGTATATACAACTAACCTTGTAAAGGCAGCTCCTGTTCTTTGGGACAAGGAAATTACAGATTCAGGTAATAAGGTATCTGCAGTAGTAGTTAACTCAGGTATTGCCAATGCCTGCACAGGTAAAGAAGGTTTAATGATATGCGAAGCTACAGGTAATGCAGTAGCTGAGTGTCTTGGAGAAGGCTATACAGCAAAGAATGTTCTTGTTGGTTCAACAGGCGTTATCGGTATGCAGATTAATACTGATAAGATTGTTGCAGGTACTAAAGAACTTATGGCTAAGAAGGCATATGGTATCGAGGCTGGTACAGAAGCTGCCAAGGCTATTATGACAACAGATACACATAAGAAAGAGATTGCCTGCCAGATTGAAATCGGTGGCAAGACAGTTACTCTTGGTGCTATGTGTAAAGGTTCAGGTATGATTCACCCTAATATGTGTACTATGCTTGGATATGTAGCTACAGACATTAATATCTCAAAGGTGCTTTTACAGAAGGCACTTAGCGAGGTTGTTGTTGATACATTTAACATGATTACAGTTGATGGCGATACATCAACTAATGACACTCTCTTACTTCTTGCTAATGGTAAGGCAGGCAATAAGAGAATTCTTTCTGAGAATGAGGACTATCAGACATTTAAGCAGGCTCTTTATGAGATATGTGAATATCTTGCAAAGCAGATGGCTGGTGACGGCGAAGGTGCTACACACCTCTTTGAATGTAAGGTAGACAATGCTAAGACTAAGGAAGATGCAAGAATACTTGCCAGAAGCGTTGTAGGTTCTAACCTTTCTAAGGCTGCTATCTATGGTAAGGATGCAAACTTTGGTAGATTTCTTTGTGCTATGGGATACAGCGGGGCACAATTTGATCAGAATGACGTTCAGCTCTACTTTGAGAGTAAGTCAGGCAGGATGCTTGTATTTGATATGGGCGAGCCTGTAGCATTTGACGAGGCTAAAGCAGTTGAGATTATGTCTGAAGAGGCAGTTACAATATATATCAATATGAATGAGGGTAGCGAAACTGCTACAGCCTGGGGCTGCGACCTTACATACGACTATGTAAAAATCAACGCGGATTATAGATCATAACCGCAGAAGAATACTGACCAACATAATTATGTGTGACTAGTACAATAAAGCCTTTTTTCGAAAAAAAAGCGAATAGCCGCCGCCGCGGCTCTCCCCTCCCAGGTATACTTGGCGGGAGATTTATATGAAACAGGAGATAAATGATGACACAGGAAGAAATGGACAAAGTACTTGGAAAAGCTGAGGTTCTTATAGAAGCTCTCCCATATATACAGAGATTTAACAGAAAGATTATCGTAGTTAAATATGGCGGATCAGCTATGGCTGATGAAGAACTTCAGAAGAATGTTATTAAGGATGTGACACTTCTTAAACTCGTAGGTTTCAAGCCAATCATTGTTCACGGTGGTGGTAAGGAAATCAGCAAATGGGTTAATAAGGTTGGTAAAGAAGCAGAGTTTATTAACGGTCTTCGTGTAACAGATGCAGAGACTATGGAAATCGCTGAGATGGTTCTTAACAAGGTTAACAAGAGACTTGTTACTATGGTTCAGGAACTTGGCGTTAAGGCTGTTGGTGTTACAGGTAAAGACGGCGGCCTTCTTAACGTAGAAAAGAAATATTCAGATGGTAAAGACATCGGATTTGTAGGAGATGTGAAGAATGTTGATGCCAAGATTTTATATGATCTTCTTGACCAGGACTTCCTTCCAATCGTTGCTCCTATAGGTCTTGATGATAATTACGATACATACAATATTAACGCTGACGATGCAGCATGTGCTATAGCTAAGGCTGTAGGTGCTGACAAACTTGTATTCCTTACAGATATTGAAGGGCTATACAAGGATATCAATGATAAGTCTTCATTTATCTCAAGAATCACAGCATCAGATGCTGACGGGCTTATCTCAAGCGGAATAATTGGAGGAGGTATGTTGCCGAAGCTTAATAACTGCACATCAGCTATTAAGAACGGCGTTCATAGAGTCCATATCCTTGACGGAAGAGTTCCACATTGCTTACTCCTTGAAATATTTACTAAGGATGGTATCGGAACAGCTATCGTCGCAGATGATGACAATAATTAATTAGGCTGCGCCATGTAACCAGTTAGTTATATGACGGCTTACAAGGAATGGAAAGGACTATTATTATGGCAGATTTAATGAAAGAATATATAGATGAAGCAGAAAGCGTACTTCTTCACACATACAACCGTTATCAGGTAGTATTTGACCACGGCGATGGAGTTCACCTCTATGATATGAACGGTAAGAAATATCTTGATTTTGTATCAGGTATCGGTGTATTTGCTCTTGGTTATAATAATAAAGAATATAATGATGCTCTTAAGGCGCAGATTGATAAGATAGTTCACACATCGAACTATTATTACAATGTTCCTGCTATAGAAGCTGCTAAGAAGATTAAAGAAGTATCTGGTATGGACAGGGTATTCTTTACAAACAGCGGTGCAGAAGCAGTTGAAGGCGCTATTAAGACAGCGCGTAAATACGCTTATCTTAAAGATGGGGGTACTGACCATGAAATTATTGCTATGGAGCATTCATTCCATGGACGTACTATGGGTGCTTTATCAGTAACTGGTACACCTAAGTACCGTGAGGCATTTCAGCCTATGATTGGCAATATTAAGTTTGCTAATCTTAATGATATCGATAGTGTTAAAGCTCAGATTACAGATAAGACTTGTGCTATCATCATGGAAACAGTTCAGGGTGAAGGTGGTATTCATCCTTCAGACAAGGCATTCTTACAGGAAGTTCGTAAGATATGTGATGAGAAGGATATCCTTCTTATACTTGATGAGATTCAGTGTGGTATGGGACGTACAGGTACTATGTTTGCTTGGCAGGACTACGGAGTTAAGCCTGATGTTATGACATCTGCCAAGGCTCTTGGATGTGGCGTTCCAGTTGGTGCATTTATGATGACTGAGAAGGTTGCACAAAACTCGCTTGTAGCTGGTGATCATGGTACAACATACGGCGGCAACCCACTTGCAGGTGCTGCTATCTGTAAGGTATTTGAATTATTCGAAAAACTTGACGTTTTAAATAATGTTAAAGAAGTTTCTAACTATTTATATGAACGTCTTGAAGAAGTTAAGGCTTCATGCCCAGATATCGTAGATCATCGTGGTAAGGGCTTTATGCAGGGACTTGAGTTCAACAAGCCTGTAGCTGATATTATTTGTAAGGCACTTGATAATGGTCTTGTACTTATCAATGCCGGTACTAATATTATCCGTATTATGCCACCACTTATTATTACAAAGGATAATGTTGACGAGATGATTGAGATTCTTAAGAAGAGCCTCTCATAAACCATCTAAGAAACAGGTATACATATGAAAAAGAAAGTAGCTCCACAAATCATCTTCGCCATCCTGGCAGTAGCTGCAGTGTTTGTATTTGGTTACTATAGACATGGCGGCAGTGGCGCATCTAAGAATGAAACTACAACTATAAATATATGGTATACAGATGAAGCGCTGACTGATTACATTAATTCAGCAGCGCTTTCTTTTTACGAAAACACAGGGGTAAGAGTTGTCCCTGTTCTTCATAGTGGTCTTGAGTATACTGAAGATATTTGCGAAGCTTCTGAGGATGGAAGTGATATGCCAGATCTTTATATAGCTGGTACAGAAAATATCGAATCATACGTAGCTCTAGGAATTGCAGAAGAGGTTAGCAGGGATGATGTTAGTGAAAACAAGGCTTCATACTCTAAAACTGCGGTCAATGCTGTTAGCTATAATGACAATATATACGGCTACCCATTCTATTTTGAGACAGCATATCTTCTCTATAACAAGACTTATCTTGATAAGATGGATCAGAAGGTTCCATCATCAATAGCAGATATTCTCACTATGGCCGAGGAGTGTGAACTTCCAGAAGAAGTAGATAATATCTTTATTTGGGATGTAACAGATATCTTTTATAACTACTTCTTTGCAGGTGCCTATATGAATGTAGGCGGTAGCTGCGGTGATGATGAGAAGAAACTTGATATATGTAATGATGATGCTATAGCCTGCCTTCAGGTATATCAGAATCTTAACCAGTTCTTCTATATTGATACTAAGAGCAGTTCTTACAGCAATGTTATCAATGACTTTGTAGAGGGTAAAACTCTATTTACTATTGCTACAAGTGATGCAATTGCTACTTTGGAGCATGCTAAAGCTGAAGGTAAATTTGACTGTGAATATGGCATAGCGCCTCTTCCGGGTATTGATAAAGACCACGTTGCTGGAGGCTTATCTACAACAAGCGCAGTATTTGTTAATGGTTACTCTAAGCACGCTGATGATGCGAAGGCATTTGCCAGATATCTTACTAATGATGAAGCTGGCAGCTTATATGATAGAAGCGGTAAGGTTTCATGTATAAGAAAGTTTACAGATGGAACTAATCTTGAGAAAGTGCAGAAGGCATACGAAGTATCAAAACCACTTCCAAAGATAAGAAGATTCAGCAGCTACTGGATAGAACTTGAGAATGCATATATGCTTATCTGGGATGGGGCTGACGTAGAAAAGACCTTAAAAGACCTGAATGATAAGCTTAAGAATTAACATATAGAGTTAGTTATTTTAACTTAGATTTGTAATTTTAAATATTGAAATTGGGATTTACTTATCTTAAAATATTTTATACTTAAAGTCTGAGATTATTTTCCCCAAGAATATTGGAGGAAAATATATGAAAATTAATATTCTTAAAGTAATGTTTTCTGCATTACTTATGTTATTTCTTATTGGGTGCGGTAATGATAAGCCCACGCTTGTTTCATCGGATAGTGTCTCTATAAACGCTTCTGATGCCCAGGAGGAGGTTGCCGGGGCAGATGATTCAGCAGAGAATCCTAAGGTATCCTATGTATATGTACATATAAGCGGAGCGGTTAATATGCCGGGGGTGTACGAACTGGAAAGTGGCAGCAGATTATATGATGCTGTAGAACTTGCCGGTGGTTTTAGAGAGGATGCAAAGGAAGATTATCTTAATCTTGCTGGTCTTCTTGAAGACGGAACGCAGTATATCGTTCCAACCAAGCAGGAGGCTGCTATGATGGCGGTAAGTCAGGAAGCGGCAGCACCTATGAGTCATTATGACAAAGATGGTAAGCTTGATATTAATCTGGCAACCAAAGATGAGCTTATGAAGCTCAGCGGTATAGGGGAAACAAGGGCGCAGGCTATTATCTCTTATAGAGATGGCGGCGGAGTATTTGACAGTCCAGAAAGCATCATGAATGTATCTGGAATAAAAGAAGCAACATATAATTCCATCAAGGATCAGATTACGGCAAACGGGGGATGAAGCTGACCTTGTGGACTGCGGGAGTGGCAGGAATTGCCATATAGAGGATAAATCATGAATAGAAGAGTACTTGTAGTAGATGACGAGAAGATTATTGTAAAAGGCCTTAAATACAGCCTTGAACAGGATGATATAGAAGTAGATGTTGCATATGACGGCATCGAAGCACTTGAGAAGATAGAGAATAACACATACTGTGTGGTTCTTCTTGATATTATGCTTCCTGGTATGACAGGAACAGAGGTCTGCCAGAGAGTTAGAGAATTCTCTGATGTACCTATTATCATGCTTACAGCTAAGAGCGATGATATGGATAAGATTCTTGGCTTTGAGAATGGTGCAGATGATTATATAACTAAGCCATTTAATATGCTTGAAGTTAAGGCCAGAATCAAAGCTATCATCAGAAGAAATGAAGGCCTTAATAAGAAACGTGGCAGCGATATGTCACTTATTAGAACAGGCGATATAGTTCTTGATAGAGAGAACAGAAGACTCTATGTTAAGGACAATGAGATTAACCTTACTGCCAAGGAATATGATGTTCTTGAGCTTCTTGTTACTAACCCTGGTAAGGTTTATTCAAGAGATGCACTTCTTAAGATTGTTTGGGGAAGTGACAGCAAGGGTGATGTTAGAACAGTTGATGTTAATATCAGACGTCTTCGTGAGAAGATTGAGGTCAATGCATCAGAGCCAAAGTATGTTCAGACAAAGTGGGGCGTAGGTTATTTCTACAGAGGATAGTTACATCTTATGAAAAAATTCTTTCGAAGCTACAGGTTTCGAATATTTCTTATAATCATTCTAATTGGTATTATATCCAGCGAACTTGTTAGAAGGAATGTTATATCTACCTATTTGGACAATGCTATAGATATAAAGACTTCTGAAGTTACAAGCCAGATGAAGGTTCTTTCTAACCATCTGCTGGCATATAACTACCTGGTGGATAGCTCTAGCGAAGTTATTAACGCAGAGCTTAATCAGATGTCATCATTATATGGTGGTCGTGTCCTTATCATGGACAGCAATTTCAAAGTCAAACAGGATACCAACGGAATCAGTGTAGGCAAATATATGATCGCTGATGAGGTTATGCAGTGCTACAAGGGTAAGACTGTATCTAATATTGACGAGGTTAACGGATTTATTGAGATAGGCGTACCTATTAGAAATATTAATTCTCAAGACGTTGTTGGTGTAATACTTATAAGTGTTTCTACGGCAGATATCGATTCTAATAGAAGGGCGCTCAACAGATCATCAATTATTATAGAGATTATCCTTATGTGTCTTATAATAGCAGCGGCTTACTTTACATCATATATTATGACTATGCCGCTCACTCGTATTACAACTAAGATCAGGGATGCTGCGTCTTATGAAGATACATCCATTGTTGCAAGCGAATATCAGGAAACAGAAGAGATAGCCTCTGCTATTAATGAACTGCAATCTAAACTTAGAGTTCTTGATGAATCAAGACAGGAATTCGTTAGTAACGTGTCTCATGAGCTTAAGACGCCTATGACTTCTATAAAGGTTCTAGCAGACTCTCTTAATATGCAGGAAGATGCACCGATTGAAGTATATAAAGAATTCATGCAGGATATATCAGAGGAAATTGACAGGGAGAATACTATCATCTCTGACCTGCTTACTCTTGTTAAGATGGACAACAAGGATGGGGGCCTTACTATTGAAAGTGTTAGTGTCAATGCCATGCTTGAGCGTATCTTAAAGCGTCTTGGACCTATTGCAAGAAAAGAAGAAACTGATCTTGTATTTGAAAGTAACAGAGAAGTTACAGCTTCTGTAGATGAAGTTAAGATGACTCTGGCGCTTACAAATCTTATTGAGAATGGTATTAAGTATAACCGTAGACCTGGCTGGGTTAAGGTTAATCTTGATGCGGACCATCAGTTTGTAACTATAGTTATTAGCGACTCGGGTATAGGTATTCCTGAGGATGCAAGAGAGCATATATTTGAGAGATTCTACCGAGTAGACAAGTCTCACTCTAGGGAGATAGGTGGTACAGGACTTGGACTTCCTATTACAAGAAAGATACTCCTTCTTCACAGAGGCTCTATTAAGGTTGAAAGTGTTATGGGAGAAGGTACAACATTTACCGTAAGATTCCCAATTACTTATATTGGATAGAAGGCATATGATTAGGTTGTTTAGAAACAAAAAACGAATACTGATGCTTCTTCTTGTCAGTTTTCTTTGTCTGACACTCGCCGCCTGTGGCAAGAAAAAGGAAGACGATAATAAGGACAATGCTGTAGATATTTCTTTCCTTAACAAGAACCATACTGGCCTCGAAACAACAGAGTTTATTCCAAAGTCTAAGGACCAGGGTATGATTATTCAGGAAGTTATAGAGCAGATGCACAAGTCTTCAAAAAGTATAGACCGTGTATCACCACTGTCTCTTGGAAGCGATATTGTAGGCGTATATGTTGATAATGGGCAGGCTACTATTAACATGGATGCAGGTTATTACAATCTTTCACCAACAGATGAGATACTTATAAGAGCAGCTCTTGTTAGGACATTTACTCAGGTTAATGGTATTGATGGAGTTTCTATCACTATTATGAGTGTTCCTCTTGAAGATACTTATGGTAATCCTGTAGGTAGTATGAATGCTGATATGTTCCTTGATAATGAGGGCGAAGAAATTAATAACTATACAGAAACTATCTTCCAACTCTACTTTGCAACACTTGATGGTCAGTACCTTGACCACACAACAAGAACAGTAAGATATAACACCAACAACTCTCTTGAGAAGGTTGTTGTAGAAGAACTTATAAAGGGACCTAAGGACGGCGATATACAGGCTGTTATTAATCCAGATACAAGAATCAATTCTGTAACTACAACTGATGGAATCTGCTATGTAGATCTTTCAGAAGAGTTCATGACACCAGTTGAAGGTGTTAGACCAGAAGTTACTATATATGCTCTTGTTAATTCTCTTTCAGAGATAAGCGATATTAACAAGGTTCAGATACTTATTAATGGTGAATCTTCAAGAGTATACGGAGAGGTTATGGACCTTAATACACTGTATGAACGTAACCTTGATATGGTTGTTAATGAAGGTGTGAGCCAGTAACTGTTGTAGCCTGGCGGCTTGAAGCTAGGCAGTTTTTCAGCGCGGTATATGGCTTACGATATATGATTTAGACAGGTGGAAACTTATGAGAAGACCTCTTGCTTTTGTATGTCTTGTCTACCTGGCGATAGTATTTGCTCTGATTCACATAAGAGGCATACCGGATAAACCACTTCCAGCTGAGAATTATATTAAGATTCAGGGCTGGGTCGCCGACAAAGATGAGACTAATCAGGTAATCTACCTAAGTGACGTTACATTCTGTAACGAAGCTGATTTTACTACTAAAGAAGAATATGGTGCTATATGTTATCTGGCCGAGGAGGGCACGCTTCCTAGGCTTGGTTCTTATGTGGAAATAGAAGGAAAGGTGGGAAGTTTTAGCCACGCTACCAATCCAGGAGAGTTTGATTTATATGCTTATTATTTTATAAAGGGCTACAACTTCTCACTTAAAAATGCCAGGATAAATGCTGTTAGCTCCAGCTATAACTCTTATCTGGAAGGCTTAAGAAGTATAAGAAATGGCCTGGCATCTACCATAGAAGTCTTATTTAATGAAGAGGACGCAGGAATAATAAAGACCATGATGCTGGGAGATAAGTCTAGTATAGACAAGGATATTAAGGCTCTATATCAGGAAAGTGGTATAAGTCATATTCTTAGTATAAGCGGACTCCATATAAGTATTATTGGTATGTGTTTATATTCTTTGCTAAAGAGGATGGGAATTCTGGTATGGCTTAGGACAAGTATAGCTGTATTTGTCATGGTTAATTTTGGCCTTATGTCAGGTATGGGAACTTCAACTCTTAGGGCCATAATTATGTTTGGACTAGTTATGCTAAGTTTTGAACTTAGGCGGTCCTATGATATTATTACGGCTCTATGCCTAGCAGGAGCCATTATAGTTTTTCAGAATAATTATATTGTTTTATATGCAGGATTTTGGCTGTCGTTCTTAGCTGTGTTTGGGATTGCTGTCTTTTCAAGATGTTTATATATAAGCAAGGATAAGATAGATAAGGTTCCGTTTGGATATGTGGAGGTTATATCTTCTAAAGGAATAATAGCTAAGTTATTCTGCCTTGGAAGAAAAACGGTTTCTATAACATTGGGGCAGATGGTGGTAGGACTTGGAAACTGTTTTATGGCCTGCTTTTCGGTAAGCTTTTTTACTTTGCCGGTTGTCCTTTATTACTACTATGAATTTCCACTATATAGCATAATTCTTAATATTATAATCGTACCACTTATGAGTTTCTTGCTTGGAATAGCAATAGTGGTTTGTTTACTTTGTGAACTAATTTGTGCTTTGGCGGCCATCGCCGCGGGCGGGCAGGTAGCCATCGCATCTGGCGGACATGCGGCTAAGGGTGCTGGCGTAACAGTTGCCATATTTAAGATTTTGTCTTATCCCTGTCATGTGATTTTATGGTTTTATAAACATATATGTAAGTTTATAAATGGTTTCCCACTTAGCAGTATTATTCTTGGAAAACCTTCAGCCTGGAAGATTGTTGTCTTTTATTTTATATGTGGATTTATTTTGTTGATTAATTGTTGGAATATTCGTAAGCGCATAGAGGACAGCAAGACAGGGGTAAAGTCGAATAATAAAGCGCGGGAATGCGTTGATAAGACAAAAACTAAGCTAAGACAAAAGATTAAGACGTTTATATTAGGGAATCAGTTTAAAGTAAAATTTATTCTTATATGCGTAGCACTTATATTGCTGATTCCAGTACGGCGGGGCTTTAAAATCTCTCTTATAGACGTTGGCCAGGGAGATGGCTTATGTATAGAATATAATTCTAAAACTTATATGATAGATGGAGGCTCATCCTCTAAAAATAATCTGGCAAAATATCAGCTTTTGCCATTTCTAAAATCTAAGGGTATCAGTCATATCGACTATTGGTTTATATCCCATCCAGACTCAGATCATATTAGCGGATTAAAAGAGATGCTTAGCAAAGAAGGTAAGATGGACATATCCATTGGTACTGTGGTGCTTCCGGCATCAGCAACTATAGAAAGTGATGCAGAGGAATTTATAGGCTTAATTAAGGCCAGAAAAATAAATATAGCTTATGTAGCTCAAGGGGATAGCTTTACCTATAAAAATCTTTCTTTAGAATGTATCAATCCGGTTAAAGGAAAAGTATATGATGATGTGAATGCTTATTCAGAAGTTTTTATCCTTAGATACAAAGATTTTTCTATGGTTTTAACAGGTGATGCTACTACAGAAAGTGAAGAGGATATTATGGAATATCTTGGCGACGTAGGCCTCAGGCCGGCACCCACTGGGGACTATAAAAACGCGAAAGGCGGGGCGGATAGCTGCTCTAAAGATAATATCGACCAGGGGAAAGGAGCGGATGGCAAAGCGGACTACAAAATCGATATATTAAAAGTCGGTCACCACGGCTCAAAAACATCAACCGGCAAGGCATTTGCAGAAATTTTATCGCCTGATATAGCAGTAATAAGTGTTGGCAAAAATAATAAATATGGCCATCCAAACAAAGAAACTATAGACACTCTAACAGATATCCAAGCTACTAT
Organism: Lachnospiraceae bacterium NC2008; assembly: GCA_000687675.1. GTDB lineage: Bacteria > Bacillota > Clostridia > Lachnospirales > Lachnospiraceae > NK4A136. The sequence continues at coordinate 12,197 of JHWS01000004.1, forward strand.
ATTCCAAACCAGCCAGCTAGGCTGCATCGAGATAAGCGTGGACAAAACAGGGGGCTATACCGTGCGACAATCCCACTAGGCTCCATAGCGATTAAATAGTCCCACTAGGCTCGTCTAAAATTCAACTATCACGCCCGGCGCTAGCAGCTAAAAATCGTTAAACATATGTTAAGCAATCAAGATTAAATTATTAATAAATAAACCCTAAGTGAAGCCTGTAATCTAATCCGTAAAAAATTAGAAAAATACATGAAATATTGCTATAATAGTATATTGATATACTACGCAAACTAGGCGGTTATGGGCTTAAGATGAAAACCATACTTAATGATATAAAAGACAACCGATTAAAGCAGGCCTATCTGCTATATGGCGAAGAGGTTTACCTAAGAGATTTTTACAAGGGTAAGCTTTTAGAGGCTATGGTTACTGACGGAGATACTATGAACTACAACATCTTCGAAGGTAAGGATATTGAGGCAAGAGAGATTATATCTATATCAGATACTCTTCCTTTCTTTGCAGAATACAGAACTATATTAATCAAATATAGCGGCTTCTTTAAAACTGGGAGTGATGAACTCTGCGACTACTTCAAGCAGGGTATACCAGAATCTACAAGATTTATCTTTGTAGAAGATGAGGTTGATAAGAGAAACAGGTTCTATAAAATTGTTAAAGACCTGGGCAATGCCGTAGAATTCAAAACTCAGGACGATAATACATTAACCCTCTGGATTAAAAAGTTAATAGGCCAGGAGGGAAAGCAGATATCAGCCCAGTCTATAGCTTATTTACTTGCTAAGACAGGTTCTGATATGAGCAATATAAAGAATGAGTTAGAGAAACTCTTTTCTTACACAGAGGGAAGAGAGTACATAACTAACGAAGATATAGATGCTATTGTAACAACAAGACTGTCTGATCATATATTTGCTATGCTTGAGGCTATAGGGCTTAAAGCAAGACAGAAGGCACTGAATATGTATTACGAGCTCTTATCACTTAAAGAGCCACCTATGAAGATTCTGGTCCTTCTTACAAGACAGTTCAATATGATACTTCAGGTTAAAGACCTTAGGAATAATGGATACTCAAAACCAGATATTGCTAAGAAGATGGGAATGGCTCCTTTCATAGTTGATAAGTACATGCAGCAGGCATCAAAATTTGAAACTAAGTTTCTTATGGATGCTGTGAAGGAATGCGTAGCAACTGATGAGAATGTAAAGAGTGGCCGTATATCTGACCGTCTCGGAGTAGAGTTATTAATTGTTAAGTACAGTATGTAATTATATTAATCATAGAGAATTCCTCAGGACACTGATATGCCAAGCTTATTAAATATATATCTGAGGATTAAGTAAAAAGCAGATGAAATACAGTAACATAACAGCCGCCACTTTCATATCTAGGCCTAACAGATTCGTGGCTATAGTTGAGATTGATGGCGAGAGAGAAGAGGTACACGTTAAGAATACGGGAAGATGTGAAGAACTTCTTATCCCTGGAGTAACGGTATACCTTGTAAAATCAGATAACGAATCAAGAAAAACAAAATATGACTTAGTAGCTGTAGAAAGAGGAGAATACGGAGTCATCAATATTGACAGTCAGGCTCCTAACAGTGTGGTTAAGGAGTGGCTTGAAAGTGGTAATTCTCCATTTGAAGGCATAACTTATATTAAGCCAGAGTATAGCTACGGTGGCTCAAGAATCGATTTCTATATTGAGCAGTGTGATGTTAAAACTCTGATAGAAGTTAAGGGGTGTACCCTTGTAAAGAATGGCCTGGGATTCTTCCCAGATGCTCCAACAGACAGGGGGGTAAAGCATCTTCACGAACTTAGAGATGCAGCACTTGAAGGAGAGCATAAAGCGGCGCTGGTATTCCTTATACAGGTTAATAATATTAATTATGTATTTCCTAACAAGGAGACCCAGCCAGAATTTGCAGAGGCATTAAAAGAAGCCATCAAGGCTGGAGTTAAGGTTATCTTTTTAGCAAGTAATGTTGAGCCGCAGACACTTGAATATAGCGACTATATTATGCGCCAGCACTTATAAAATCCTCCACCGGTGCTCATTGCTGTTAAAGAACAGCTTCACAGTTTTAAGGTTACCGAAAACCTGAATCTTACATTCAAAGGTTCTGTTGTTGTTTCGATATGTAACATAGTCTGATACAGTGCCAGCCTCGTGAGGAGTAAGATCTCTATACTGTTTTATGGTAAATGCCTGCCTCTCTCCGTCTTCATCGGTAAGACGAAGCCTAAGAGGGATGATTTTACCATCCTTACTATACTGACAGATAACGTCAACATACTTGTATGTTTCTAATATTGGAGCCACATATATCACCTTCTTTGTATTTATTTCTGGGGGATTGAAATAAATATTAGCAGATGAACATATGTTTGTAAATGTTAAAATCGAATAATTGTTCGGGATAAAATTAAGGCAAATTTTATACATTTTGCCATTAGTGAGTTTAAAAGGGGTAAAAATTTGAACAAGCCGATTATTAATCTAACAGACCTGGATACAAATCCACTTTTTTCTGATGACCTCAGAGATTTTTTGGTTACTACGCCACTTCCTATTGTTGTTTATTATGTAGCAGATGGTGGCTTCCGTACTTATCTTGTATCAGATGGATTTGCAAAATTGTATGAATCTACAGCTGAAGAGGAAACTGCAAGATTAAACAGCGATAATCCTTTTGCTAATGTTCTGGAAAAAGATGAACTTAGCAAGGCTGTTAAGGAATTCGTAGAGCAGGATAAGCCACTTAATGTTGTTTACCATGAATATGTAGGCAAGGAGAGAAAACTTCTGGCCGTCCACTGTCATGGTATGCATAGAGTTACTCCAGATGGCAGAAGATATAGTCTTATAAGATATGGTGAATTCTCAGATTCTTCAAGAAAGTTATTGTTTGCAAAAGAAAGACAGGAGTTAGAGGCTGAAAAAGAAAGTAAGTTAACTATTCTTAGAGGTCTATCGAAAGAGTACTTATCTGTATGGTATCTTGATGGACATACCCAGGCTATAACTCTTATGCAAAACAATGGCAAGCCTGTTGATAACGGACGAGCCGTAAAAATAGGTGTCAGAGCACTTGATTATAAAACTGCTATGGATAGCTATTTTAAGGAGTTTGCGTCTGACGAGGAATATGAAAAGCTTATTCAGAAGACTTCTTATGAGGAGATAGTAAAGAATACCGAAGAGAACGTCCTGTATCCGGTGAATTATGTCAGAAAGAATGATGACGGAACCAAGTCATATTTTCAGGCTTGTTATGCTAAATCAGTAGGCAAGGACGGAGTTGTCAATTTTATATTTGGCTTTAGAAATATAGATGCCTCTATGCAGGAGGAAAAGAAGAGACAGGAAGAACTGGAAAAAGCAAAAGATGATGCTGTGAAGGCAAACAGAGCCAAAACAGAATTCCTCTTTAATATGTCTCATGACATAAGAACACCTATGAATGCCATAATTGGATTTATAAATATGGCACTTAAGAATATTGATAATAAAGATAAGGTTAAGGAGTGCCTTGAAAAGTCTCAAAAGTCCAGTGAGATGTTACTTAATCTTATTAATGATGTCTTAGAAATGAGCCGCATCGAATCAGGAAAGATTAAGATGGCATCTTATGAAGCGGATATATACGATTCTTTCTATGGAATAGGAGACATATTAAAAGAAGTAGCATCTAGTAGAGATATTGAGCTGACATTTGACTATAAGAATATTCAGGATAGATATATATACTGCGATGTTACTCATATGAACCGCATCTTCTCTAACATCATTTCCAATGCCATCAAGTATAACCACGATGGCGGTTATGTAAAAGTTACTACAGAGCAGGTTTGTAGGGAAGGAAAGGATACAGGTATCTACCGCTATACATTCGAAGATAATGGTATCGGTATGAGCGAGGAGTTCCAAAAGCATGTATTCGAGCAGTTTTCAAGAGAGGAGAATTCTACAGTAAGTCGTATACAGGGAACAGGACTTGGACTTGCACTCTGTAAGGAATTAGTAGATGTTCTTAATGGTTCTATAGCGTGTGAAAGCAAGCAGGGACAAGGTTCTAAGTTTATAGTAACTGTTCCATTTAAGATTAATCATAGCATGCAGGAGAATGGTAAGAAGGCTAAAGATAAGCAAAAAGATGTAATAAGTTTTGCAGGTAAGAAAGTACTTCTTGTTGATGATAACGATCTTAACAGAGACATTGCAAAGGACATGCTTGAAGACAATGATATTATAGTTGACGAGGCAGACAATGGGGTTGCTGCTGTAGATATGGTTAAGAAAAACGGACCACATTATTACAGCGCCATCCTTATGGATATACAGATGCCTCTTATGGACGGATATGAAGCAACTAAGGTTATTAGAGAAACGTATCCTGATGCAAAGATTCCAATAATTGCTTTATCTGCCAATGCATTTGAAGAAGATAAACAAAGATCTATAGATATGGGAATGAATGCCCACGTGGCTAAGCCTGTAAATATAGATATTCTTCTTAAGGCTATGTCAGAGGCAGTTAGCAAATAAATGGTGATAAAAAGTTGAAGAAGTTTAAAAGGTGGTGGCTATGGCTGTTTCCGGTATATATATGGGTGCCGGTAATAGTTGGCGTAGCATTTAACACTGTAGGGTATATGACCCTGCAGCACTTTAAATACGTATTTCACTTTCGTGATTTTTCGATTGAGCTTGATAACAAGATTCCTTTCGTACCATGGATGATTATTATATATATTATGGTGGCATATACTCAGTGGGTTATAGGTTTTATAACCTGTGCCAGAGAAGGCCAGAAGTTCTGCTACCGTTTTTTAAGTGCGGAGATAGTTGCGAAAGCCCTTTGTTTTTTAACCTATCTCATAATACCTACAACCATAGTTAGACCTGAGATTCAGGGACATGGTTTCATACTTGGTATGGTTAGAAGGGTATATAGCACTGACGCACCTATGAATCTGTTTCCATCCATACACTGTTTAGAAAGCTGGTTCTGCTTTAGGGCTGCCCTGTCTCAAAAGAAGACTGGCAGGGTATATCCATGGATAACCTTTATAGCATCTCTTATGGTATTCTCATCAGTTGTGCTAGTTAAGCAGCATGTACTTGTGGATATTATCGGGGGCATACTTATCTTTGAAGTGGCTATGCTTCTTACAAGAAAGCATGACCTTAGCGGATTCTATATCTGGTTAGATCGCAAGATATTTAGAGGTAAACATGAATAAGAAAAAACTGGGATGGACCCTGGTATTCGTGCTTCTTGCAATAGGAAGTATAGCACTTGTCCTTGCCCAGGCAGATAATTTCTCACTAAGAGAACTAGGGAGTATGCTAGTACATGCTCATAAGGGTTGGCTATTTTTAGCGGCTCTGTGTATGCTTGGGTTTATTGTTTTTGAAAGCGAAGCCCTGCTTAGTATATTAAAGCAGGTAGGAGAGAAGAAGAATCAGGCACAGGGATTTTTATATTCGGCAGCAGATGTATATTTTTCTGCTATAACACCATCGGCATCAGGTGGCCAGCCTGCATCAGCCTACTTTATGGTAAAGAGCGGCATACATCTTTCGGTAGCAACAGCGGTACTACTTATTAATCTTGTAATGTATACCCTTGCAATCCTGACTATCGGGGCGGTATGCATCATAGTAGCACCCAAAATATTCTTTGGCTTTAACATGGTATCCAGAGTTTTAATCGTAACTGGATATGTGATAATATTCTTCCTTGGGCTTATATTTATCCTGCTACTTACCAAGGCAGATATGCTTGAGAACTGGTGCAAAAAGTTATATAGACTGCTTGGCCGCATACACCTTATGAAGAATCCAGAAAAAAGGATGGAAAAGCTTCATAATATTATGGACGAATACAGGGACTGCGTTGCTAAGATACGAGGTCATAAGAGAGCGCTTATAAGCGCCTACCTTTGGAATATTGCTCAGAGATTATCGCAGATAGGTGTAGCCGTGTGTATGTATATGGCTACAAACGGCAACCTGAAACTTGCCTGCAAACTCCTTATTACACAGTGCTTTGTTGTAATTGGTTCAAACTGTGTACCAATTCCTGGAGGTATGGGAGTAGCTGATTATCTTATGATTGATGGTTATCACAAATTGATGCTTAAGGCAGATGCTACCAAGCTTGAACTCTTATCGAGAGGTATGGCATTCTATGTCTGCGTTATAATAAGCGGACTGACATTTGTAGTAGGATATATATTCTACAGAAGAAAAAGAAGAAAGAGACTTATGGAGCTTAAAGCGAAGAGAGAGCGCAAGTGGGCTTCTAGAGAGGAATTAAACTAAGATGCTGGGATTTTACGACTATACAGTATGGCTTACATATATATCGCTTATGTCAGCGACATTTGGAATAATAATATCACTTCATGGTATGGGACATCCTTACTGGGGTATGTTCTTCCTTATGATAAGCGGACTTTGCGATGCATTTGACGGAAGGGTAGCCAGAAGTAAGAAAGACAGAACTGAGATTCAAAAAGGTTATGGTATACAGATTGATTCCCTTAGTGACCTTGTGGCATTTGGTGTGCTTCCTGTATGTATAGGTGAGGCTATGGTAAGCCTTGGACCTGATATTAAGGGAATCGCAAGATTTAGAATCACAGATAAAACTATGTGCACCATTCTTTCTGTTTTATCCATTGCAATCTTTATCTTCTATGTACTTGCAGCTCTTATAAGACTTGCATATTTTAATGTTACAGAAGAGGAAAGACAGAAGACTGAAGGTGGATGCCGTAAGGAATATATAGGACTTCCTGTTACATCAGCAGCTCTTATATTCCCAACACTTATGCTTATTCAGTACATAACACCATTCGATATAACACTTGGTTATCTGGTTGTTTTATTTATTACAGGACTATTATTTATATCCAAGATTAAGGTGCCTAAGCCAGGATTTAGGGGCATCATGATTATGGTTGGTATAGGAGTATTTGAATGCATATTGTTACTTATATGTCTCTTTGCATTTGAACATATAAGACAGTAAATAAAGATATAGGGGGTTACTTATGACAGGATTAGAATGGTTATATAATACTGCGCCTGGGCGCATTATGCTTAAAGTTCTTGCTGGAAGAAAACTCTCTATTGTGGCAGGAACTTTTTTGGATTCAGGTCTGTCCAGATTTCTTATTAAGCCATTTGTAAAAAGGAATGGGATAGATTTAACTGAATGTGAAGATGTGGATTTTAAGTCTTTCAATGACTGTTTTACAAGGAAGCTAAAGAAAGAACTTAGACCAGTCGATATGGTAAAGAATCACCTGATAGCTCCATGTGATGGACTTCTAAGTGTGTGGGATATAGATAAGGATACTGTGCTTCCTATAAAGCAAAGTGCCTATAACATATACGACTTGTTCGATAATGACCGAGTAGCTTCTTATTATGAAGGCGGCATCTGTTTAGTGTACAGACTATGCGTCAATCATTATCACAGGTACTGCTATGTAGATTCAGGAAAGAAGAGTCAGAATGTATTTATACCAGGTAAATTACATACAGTAAGACCTGTTGCACTTAGAACAAGACCGGTCTTCGTGGAAAACTGTAGAGAGTATACACTTATAAAATCTAATACATTTGGAACCATAGCTCAGATGGAAGTAGGGGCTATGTTGGTTGGAAAGATAGACAACTATATGGGGAGAGGCAAGGCCATAAGAGGCAAAGAAAAGGGCAGATTCTTATATGGTGGTTCAACTATAATAGTTATGCTTAAAAAGGACAGCGCGCTTATTAATAATGACATAATTAGCGCAACCTGCCGTGGAGAGGAATATCCTGTAAAGATGGGAGAGCCGGTAGGAATCTCATTATAAGTTTAAAGATGGGTAACAATTGAAGATGAAGGTCATATTCAAGGGTTTAAAAAATAATCTTACAATTTCAAGTTTGCTATACACCGGTATTGTGGTAGCACTTGTTTTATTTGTGTGGTTTAAGACAGATATTTCAGGAGTGTTTAAGGGATATTCTGACGAACATTATCTGGATATAACTAAGGGTTTCACTACTGAAGCTGGTAGTGAGGCTAACCTTAGAGAACTAATAGATGATGGTAGGGGAGAATACACCAGAATATATCAAAATCTTCCAGAAGAGGTTCTTCCAGGGGAGTCTATTAATCTATGCAGCCATAACTGTTTCTTTAATGTATACGTTGACGGTAGATGTATATATGTATATGAACCTAGAGAGAATCTTACAGGATACGGAACTGGTGATGTATATCACTCTATGCAGATAAGTCCTGAGGACGCTGGCAAAGAATTAGTTATCGAAGTGAACAATAACTACGGCGGGGAAAATGGCGGCCGTATAACTAACGTAACTATATGCAGTAATCATCTCTATAACTATCTTGTCTTTAGGGAAAGAGGTTTTGGAGCTATAGTTTCAGGCTTTATTATCTTCCTTGGACTTGTAATTATCTTCTTGCATTTCTTACTTAAAAGACAGAATTTCTCTGGATATAACCTTATTGCCCTTGGTATGAGTTCTATCTTACTTGGCGGCTGGACACTGGTTGAATCAAGTATAGTTCAGCTTCTTATTGGTATGACAGCAGCTCTTCGTGTCCTTGATTATTCGCTGCTTCTACTTATGACATATCCACTGGTTTGCTTTGTAACTTCTATTACCAAAGAGAAGAAGCCATTCTATAGAAGGATTTCCCTTATAGGTTTAGTAACAATAATTACCATACTTCTGGTTGCAAGAATCGGCTATGGCATGGATCTTCACAATATGCAGAATGGCTATCTTAGCTACTATGGTATGTCGGTTGCATTTATAGGAATCATACTTTATAAGAACCGTAAGTACTGCCAGAAAGAGGGCATAGATGAGGGACTTAAGTATTTCTATATTGGTGCTGCAGTCCTCTTGTTATGCGGTATGGCAGACGTGTTTATATATGCTGTAAATAACAAAGAGGTTGCCAATAATGGTACCTTCCTTCGTATAGGCCTTCTTGTATTTATCAGTGCCATGCTGGTTCAGATCGTTGTATGGTTTGTTAATGAAACAAGAGTTAACAAGAGAGATAACTTTGTAAATGCCCTTATGCAGCATGCAATCTCAGGTAGTACAGCAGATGCAACTATACAGCATGTACTTGAGTATCTGGGTAATAAACTAAACGCAGAGAGAGTATATATATACGAGAATAAGGATACTAAACTATACTGCAATTCATATGGCTGGGAAAAGGAAACTGGTATACAGACAGACAACCAGCTACTTGATGATATATCAGATGCTGAAGTTATAGAGGGCTTTTATTTCAAAAACTTTAAAGAGGGTAATAACATAATTATCCGAGACAGAAAGCACGCTAAGAAGATATCACCAGTGCTTTATAAGACTATGATGGAGAAGAATATACATAGTATAGTTATTGCTCCTATACGTTCAGGTAGTCAATATATAGGCTTCCTTGGTGTTATGAATTCGCCAAAGGAAAGTCTTGATGATATAGCTGATATCCTTAAGATTCTTGAGTACTTCATATCTGAAACTATAAGACGAAGAGGTACAGAAAGACAGCTTATTGCCTACAGTTACTACGACCAGCTTACAGGAGTTAAGAACCGTCGTGCCCTTCATGAATTCGAGAGGGATGAACTGGATGTATGTAAGCCATATGGCTTTATTATGTGTGATATTAACGGTTTAAAGAAGGTTAATGATACGGAGGGACATGAGGCTGGCGACTGCCTTATAACTGATATATCAGAATCGCTTGGTATAGTCTATGGTATGGATAATGTATACCGTATGGGCGGCGATGAATTTGCTGTATATGATCTGGCAGCAAGTAAGGAAGCATTCTTAATCAATATTGAAAAGTTGGGCAGAGAGATAGAACTTCGTGGCAGAAGTGCTTCTCTTGGCTATGTATACAGAAGCTCCGGAGATATAGACTTCGAAAAAGTTAAGAGAGAAGCTGACGATATGATGTATAAGAATAAGGCGGAGTATTATTCTAACAAGATGGACCGAAGAAAAAGGTAGATAAGATGAGAATAGGTATTCTTTCAGACACACATGGACTTCTAAGAAGTGAAGTTATAGAAGCATTGGCCGGTGTGGATCATATTATCCATGCAGGTGATATAGACAAGAAATCAGTTCTTGATGAACTTGAAAAGATAGCTACTGTAACTGCAGTTAGAGGCAATGCTGACAAGGACTGGGCAGAGTACCTTCCAGAAGATATAATCTTAGAATTTGAGGGCAACAAAATCTATGTTGTCCATAATAAAGGTAAGATAGGCAAGGCAGCAGCTGACGCCGATATTATTATATACGGTCACTCTCACAAGTATAGCGAAGTTACTAAAGATGGACAGGTCTGGTATAACCCAGGATGCTGCGGTAAGCGCAGGCCAACACAGGAAGTAACTTTCGGTATACTAACTATAAAGGGTAAGGGTGACTTTTCTTTTGAACGACGCCTGATTAACACTTCATCTCAGGCAGAGATCGGACTTCCCGGCAACATCCACTACATAATTGAAAAAGCTATGAGCATGACCGACAGAGGCAAGTCTATAGACGATATTGCCAAGGCCTGCAAAATAGACAGGGGTCTTGCAGAAAGCATCTGCAGGATGTACCTGACCCATCCAGGGGTGGATGTGAATGGAATATTGCAGAGAATAAGTTAGTATTTATACCATCAAAATGATGGCAAAAATCACTTGTTTTACCATCAAAATGATGGTATTATCTATTCAAAGAGGTAAAACTATGAAAAAGAAAGAATACATCTTTGATAGGAAAATCAACTCAGAAGATCTAAAGAGCATAAGGAGACGCCTTAATATGTCTCAGGCAGAATTTGCTCGTTTTATTAATGTGTCAACGCCAACTGTTGAGAGGTGGGAAACATCTGATAAGCCTATTTCCGGGCCTATTACAGCTCTGGTAGATATCCTTGTTCAAAACGATGATGTGGCAGATAATATATCACTTCCTGAAAAATTCGGAACAGTAAGAATAAAATATTATTATAGAAATACATTGTGTTCTCTTATAGATGTGGACGAAATTAAACAGCAGGTTAGATTATATAACTATGCCACAGCTCCACTCTTTAAGGCTTTTGGAAATAATGAAAAGCCTACGTATAAGGATTATCAGGAATTCCTTGAATCAAGATGTTTTCCAAGAACAAGAGATAAGATGAAGATAGCACTTAAAGAACTGAATCTTCCTTTCTACGATCCACTTCTTATCGTTGAAAAAACAAAGGGCCGGATGGCAGAGGATGATTTTTGGTTAGAAGTAGAGTAAGGAGGCTGGGTATGGTTGTTCTTACTAGCAAAGAAATAAAAACTCAGGAGAGACAGTCTTCTAAGGGAAATCAGCTTAAGTGGTGCAAAGATGGTATTTGGTATAAAGCTGATTACACAGGCTACGAAGGCTTTGCTGAATATGTAATATCTAATCTTCTTAAGAAAAGTAATATACCTGAAGAGTTGCTTTGTATATATGATACGGAAACGATTCAGTATGGTAACGTTACATATAATGGATGTAAGAGTGAAGAGTTTCTTAAGGACGGGCAGCAACTTATTACACTGGAGCGTTTATATAAAAATGTATACGGCCAGAGTCTATATACAAGCGTATTTCGCATTGATGATTATAAAGAAAGACTTGAGTTTCTTGTAAAAAGTGCAAGCAAACTTACTGGAATAGGGAATTTCGGTAAATACATAAGCATATTATTTGCTATAGATGCTCTGTTTTTGAATGAGGACAGACACACTCACAATATAGCTGTAATCAGTGACAATAAATCATATAGCTTATGTCCTATATTTGATAACGGCGCAGGCTTACTATCAGATACTACCATGGACTATCCTATGGGAATGGATATACTTGAAGCTATAGACAGTGTCGAATCAAAAACTATCTGCGACGACTTTGATGAACAGCTTGATATTGCAGAACAGTTATACGGTAACAATATCAAATTCTCTTTCGATAAGAAGGATGTTGAGAATATTATTGATAGTGATACGGTTTACGACACAGAGATCAAGGAAAGAGTAAAGAAAGTTCTTTTCGACAGGATGCGTAAATATGGATATTTATTTACTAAGTAAAAGATATTGAGGAAATAGCAGATGATTTAGGTTTATCTGTTGGAAGTTGTAAAAAGACTTTCTGATTCACTTACTGAAAAGTATGGAAAGGGTTTTAGTAAGAGAACGATTTACAAGTTTTTACAATTCTATAAGACATTTCCAGAGATTGTGCCGACAGTGTCGGCACAATCAGTAGAGAATGGAATTGTGCCAACACTGTCGGCACAATTGCTGCCAAATGAAAAAATGAACGAGGCTCGTTCACAAATAGGAATTCTTTCATGGACACATTAATGATGGCACTGATACAGCGGAAATGTTACAATTAATGCAAGAAACAAAGATATTTAACAGTCCAAAATTCCCAGCGTTATCTAATGCTGTTAACTACTTCAAGAAAAAAGAAGGAGGAAGATGTGAGATGAATCAATTACTTAAAGATAGAATAGAATATGAGAATGAACAGATTAAGATAAAAGCAATTTGCAAAATGCTAAAGAAACATTTTGAATATGAGGAAATAGCAGAGATTCAAGATGTATCTGTCGATTATGTCAAAGAAGTCGAAAAAGAAATGCTCGTCGAGGCATAACAAAAATTCAGCCAAGGCTCTCCATGAGGAGGGCCTTTTTCTATGCCTTGTCTGCTGACACAAACCCTTCAAAGTGCTATAATTTCCTTATGTGCAAAGGCTCAAAAAGCCATTATTATGGGGGATTACGATATATTCAAAATCAAATTCTGATAAAGTCCCTAATTATGAGTAAAAGTACAATTTATTGGTCCTAATTTGTAGATAATAGAACTTGGGAACATATACATGCATGACTATTGAAAGGAACACTGCCTATGTTACCAGAAGAACAGGCAAGAGTTAAAATCGACAAGCAACTTAATAATGCTGGATGGGATATAGTGTCACGTGACGAGTATATCCCTATGAGTACTACTGCTGTAAAAGAGGCTTTGATGCAGGGTAATACCGAGAGTGATTACCTCTTGTTCATCGACAACAAAGCAGTTGCAGTTCTTGAGGCAAAGCGTGAAGAGAACAACCTCGGCGAAGAAGTCGCTGTTCAGGCAGAAGGATATGCCACACATCCACAAAGCTGGTATGGACTGTGGTTTGATAACCTTATTCCACTTGTATATATGGCAAATGGAAAGAAGATATTATATAAAAATATGCTGACTGATCCTGACGGTGAGTATACCGAATTATCGGAGATGCATTCACCAAAGAAGATACTTCAGATAATCGGAGAAAAATCAAAGTATGGGGCGCTTCCATATCTTCAAAAGAAAGGGCTTAGAGACTGTCAGTACAACGCAGAGATAAATCTTGAAACAGCTTTAAAGAACGGTGAAAAGAAGAATCTTGCAGTTCTTGCTACTGGTTCAGGAAAGACTTACTTGGCATGTCTCGCATCATACAGACTTCTAAATTACACATCCACAAAGAGAGTTCTTTTTCTTGTTGATAGAAATAACCTTGCAAGGCAGACAGAGTCTGAGTTTAGTTTGTTTGATAGAACTGAACATCAGCAGCCTATGAGCAACTTATACCAAATAAAGAGGCTCAAGAAAGAAGCGGATATAGATGCAGATATTGTTATATCTACAATTCAAAAACTATTTGCAGTTCTGACAGGTCAGCAGCTTTCAGAAGGAAATGAAGATGCTGAAGATGAGGATGCAAAGAAGAATGAAGATAAGGCAAATGAGGAACCAGCAGTTCAGCTTGGTAGTGATTTAAAACTCCCTCCTGACTACTTCCAGTTTATCGTAGTAGATGAATGTCACCGTTCAATATATGGAAAGTGGCGTGCTGTTTTAGACTACTTCTCAGATGCAAAGGTGCTGGGACTTACTGCAACACCTACTCCAGAAGCGTATGCATTCTTCAATAACAATATAGTTGAAAACTATTCATATGATGATTCTATTGTAGATGGTGTTAATGTTCCTTCACGCGTTTATCGTATTGAAACAGAAGCGACGGCACATGGTGGAACTATTAAAGCAGGAACAGAAGTTGTTGAGAAAACTCATAAGACAGGACAGACCACGTCTTATAAGTCAGGAAATACAGTCGTCTATTCTCCTGGACAACTTGACCATTCTGTAATTAATCGAGATCAGATATGTAAGGTTTTGACCACGTATAAAGAAGCTATCTATACAGAACTGTATCCAGAACGTGAAGAAAAATGGGAATATATTCCAAAGACATTGATTTTCGCCAAGGATGATAACCATGCTACAGAGATAGTGAATATAGCAAAAGAAGTATTTAAGAAAGAATTTGGTGGTAATGTCCCTGAGAACTTTGTTCAAAAGATTACATATTCAGCAGGTGATTCCAATGCTCTTATACGAGATCTTCGTATAGAAAAGGATTTTCGTATTGCTGTAACAGTAACACTTGTTGCTACAGGAACTGACGTAAGACCTTTGGAAGTTGTTCTCTTTATGAGAGATGTTAGTTCAGATGTCTTGTATACACAGATGAAGGGCCGTGGATGTCGAACTATTAAGGATGACAAATTACGTGAGGTAACACCGAATGCTGATACAAAAGAGTGTTACTACATCATCGATGCGGTTGGTGTAACAGAGCATGACCATAACATACCAGGAACAGTAGTAGGAAAGGGTAAAAAGACTCTTTCATTGGCTCAGCTTTTAGAGCATCTGGCACATGGCGAAGTTAGCGATGAGAACCTTATGCTTCTTAGAAATTACTGCTCAACCATAAATAGACGATATGAAGATGATGCTATGTTTGGAAAGCATCTGGAGGAGTTTATTGTTACATATGGATTTGCTCCAAGAACCATTGCAAATAATATTCAGGATGCATTTGAACGTGACACATTAATTGCATATGAGGGTCCATCAGGAGACAATACAGAACGTCTTGCTCTTATTTCTAAACTTATGAATAATATTCAGGCTCGAAATAAGCTGATTGAGATGCAAAAAGGATATACCATTTTTGATCCGAATACTGATACCGTGACATTTGCAGGATTTTCGAAAGAAACTGCAAAAAGCTATATAGGGAACTTTGAAAAATATTTGAATGATAATAAGGACTCTATAGAGGCACTTCGTATCATATATAATTCTGAGAACACGGTTATTACCCATAAGATGCTTGTTGAACTTCGTGACAGGCTCCTATCAGAGAATAAGCAGTATAGTGTCTATAGGATTTGGAAGAATTATAAAACACTAGACGAAGAAGGTAATGTTAGCGACCTGGATTTAAAGCATAATATCAATGTACTTACAGATTTAATACAGATTGTTAGATATGCGTATAAAAAGAATCAGAAGCTTGCTAGTCTGACTGTTGGATATGCACAGAGATTCAACCTCTACTGTGGACGAAGTCAGCGTGTTCTAACGGAAGACCAGGTAGAAATCATGAAGCAGATTGCAGAGTACGTAATTAATGAGGGGGCACTCTCAGCTCCTGAGCTTAATGGAGTAAATACTGACTTGTGGCGTAGAGGTGTAGTTAGCTTTACTGCACCAGTATTAGATAGTGAAATGCTCACAATGGCAAAATTTTTATTAAGGACGGCATAAATAAATGGCAAATCAAAAGAATGAAACAGCTCTTATCAAGAAGGTAAAGGATATAGCCAATGTAATGGCATCTGCAGGTGTAGGCTTTACAGATTATATTACACAGCTTACTTATATCCTTTTTCTAAAGATGGATGCTGAAAAAGAAGAATTAGGACTTGGAAGTTCTATCCCTGACGGATACAAGTGGAAAGATATAGTAGATTTAAGCGGTGACGACCTTGTTGAAAAATATGAGGAAATTCTAAAAGATCTTTCTGAAGAGGAAGGACTTATTGGAACTATATTTACAAAGGCTACTAATAAAATCAGCCGTCCAGTTATGCTTAAAGAAGTATTTAAGATGGTAGCAGGTGAAAACTGGTACATGATGGAGGGCGACCTCAAGGGTGCAATTTATGAGCGTATTCTTGAAGATAATGGTTCGGATAAAAAGAGCGGCGCTGGTCAGTACTTTACTCCACGTGCACTTATAAAGGCTATTGTAGATGTAGTAGATCCTAAGATAAATGAAACAGTTGCAGATCCTTGTTGTGGAACTGGCGGATTCTTGCTTGCTGCATATGACCATATGCGTGTTCAAAGTAAGGATATGGAGAAGCAGGAGTTCTTAAAGAACAAGGCCCTTTTTGGTGCAGATATTACTCCTTTAGTTGTAACACTAGCATCTATGAACTTATTCCTGCATGATATTGGTGTTGGACATAGTCCTATTACTCTTAGGGATTCTCTTGTAGAAACTACAGATGATATGTATCAGGTTGTTTTAACAAATCCACCATTTGGTACAAGACCACAGGGAAGCGTGGAAGTGTATGCTAACCGTCCAGAATTTGTAAAGACTTCGGACAATCAGGTTAACTTCCTCCAGCACATCATGTCTATAGTTAAGACTGGAGGTCGTGCTGGCGTAGTACTTCCTGATAGTGTTCTTACTGACCAGGGAGCTACAGCAAAGGTACGTGAAAAACTTATGAAGGATTATAACCTTCATACTATTCTTAGATTACCTACAGGTATCTTCTATGCCAATGGTGTAAAGACTAACGTTTTATTCTTTGACAAAGGCCAACCTACTAAAGATATCTGGGTATATGATTACAGAACCGGTATCAAGCATACTATGGCAACAAAACCTATGACGCGTGCTGACCTTGACGAATTTGTTGAGTGCTATTGCTCTGGTCATCAGCAGGATAGAAAAGCGACTTACAGTGAAGATAATCCTAACGGACGTTGGAGATGCTTTAGTGAAGAAGAAGTTAAAAAAGCAGATACTTTAGATTTTAAGTGGCTTGATCTTGAAGAAAAAGATGAGCGTACAGTTCAGCAAGTACTTGATGATATGCAGGCAGAGTCAGATGGTATTGCTGTAGCGGTTTCGAAACTCAAAGAACTTCTTGGGAGCGTAGATTTATGATAAATACGAACGCTTTAAGAAAAAAAATATTAGAATTAGCTTTTAACGGTAAATTGAGTTCAACTATTTTTAAAGATAATACCGCGGAGGAACTTGTTAAAAGTATTACTCAACAAAAAGAAATCTTATTGAAAGAAAAGAAGATTTCAAAAATTAAAAAATTATCTGAAATTAAAGAAGATGAAATGATTTTTGATATTCCTGAAGGTTGGGGGTATTACAAATTAGGAGAACTATGTCTTCCATTGAGCGATGGAGTCCATTATGCGCCTGAATATCAAAAAAATGGATATAAATGTTTTTCGGCTAAAGATATATATAACAACCAAGTTAATGATAATGAATGTACCTATGTCACTGAAGAAGAATACCTCAAAATGAAGGAAAAAATTAATGTGCAGGAGGGAAGCATATTAATAACTAAAAGTGGAAGTATAGGAAGAAGTGCAGTTGTTCATGAATACTTTGAATTTGGCTTGGTTGAAAGTATTGGAGTTATAAATCCTATTTTTGTAAACCCTGAATATATAAAATATGTTTTGGATTATGGATTTGTTTATTCATTATATTATTATGAAAAATTTACGCGTGGAGTGGGGCTTAAACATCTTACATTGACCTTGTTAGAAAATATACCAATCCCATTACCACCTTTGAATGAACAGAATAATTTGGTCAAGATAATTAAAGAAACTTTTATACTACTGGATGAGATAGATACTCTCCAGGAAAAATATTCAAAAAATCTTTCTGTATTGAAGGAAAAAATTATTGATGCAGGTATTCGAGGCAAATTAACAGAACAACTATCTGAGGATGGCGATGCCGAAACTCTGTATTTACAGATACAGGAAGAAAAGGCAAAGCTCATAAAGGAAGGGAAAATAAAAAAAGAAAAGCCATTGCCTGAAATAGATGCCGATGAGATTCCATTCGAGATACCTAAGAAATGGAAGTGGGTACACTTTAATGGGATTGGTGTAAGTAGTCTTGGCAAGACTCTTAATAAATCAACCGATAGAGGTGATGAGTGCAGGTACCTATGCAGTATAAATGTTCAATGGGAAGGTATTAACCTTAATACAGTAAAGACAGCAAGATTCGACGTGGGCGATAGGGAAAAATACCGACTTCAAAGAGGAGATTTGCTGATTTGTGAGGGTGGCGATTCTGGAAGATGTGCTATCTGGGATTCAGATGAGGAAATGTATTATCAAAATGCATTACATAGAGTAAGGTTTTTGGGAAATATTAATCCAACATTTTACAGTTATGTTATGGAAGCATATAAAAAAGGGGGGATAATTTCAAATTATACTACAGGTATAGGAATACAGCATTTGGTACAGGCTTCATTAAATTCAATTTGGTTGCCTCTACCGCCTGTTTCAGAGCAGGAAAGAATAGTTGCAAAAGTTGAATCGATTTTGGAACAGATAAATAGTTAAAATGGAGGCATCATATGTACGATAAAATCCGTAATGACATATCACAGCAATATTACACAGAAAATTATCCGAATGAAGGACAGAGATTTGTTGCCTGGTATCTTCGTAATATCCATAACCTTGATACCATCGAAGCAAAGGACTGCATCACAGATGGCGCAGGCGATAAACAAATAGATGCTGTATATATTGATAACGATTCGTCAATTGTTTATATCATACAGGGCAAGTTCTACTCTGGCGACACAGTTGATGCGACACCTCTTCGAGAGGTTTTGGCTTCATGGGTTGAGATAAAGAATTTGTCAAAGCTTCAGGAGGATGCAAACGAGAAACTCCGTGTAAAAATCAATGAGCTTGCAACAGCGCTTGAAGATGATTACGAGGTAGTATTTGAGTTGATTACAACTGCTGGTCTTACGGAATCTGCAAAAGCGGATTTGGCAACATTCCAGAAGGAACTATCAGAGGATGATTCCTTGTCTGCTAATCTTGTTCTTGTAGATAATGAGATGCTTAAGTTTAAATATGATGAGGCTCTCAATAAGAATAGACCGTATATCAATCATGAGTTCAAGGTTGACCCAGGCAAGTGTATGGAAATAGAAATCGGGGGAACAAAAGCGGTTGTTGCTGCTATTCCGCTTAAAGAATGTATCAAGATTCCTGGCATAAAGGACGGAAGCCTTTTTAGGAAGAATGTGCGTCAGTCCTTGGGAACAAATAATAAAGTTAACAAAGGAATAGCATCAACTCTTAAAAAGGATGCCGAAGGCTTCTTCTTTTATCATAACGGTATTACTGCAATATGTTCCCAGATTACGCTTAAGGATGACTTGCTTAGTGTTAAGGAGCTTAATGTTGTAAACGGATGTCAGTCCTTAAGTACAATATATAGCTGCAGCGAAGCGGTAAGAAATACGAATGACGGATATGTAATGTTCCGTTTTTATGAGATATCAGACCCTGAGAAAGCTGACAAGATAAGCACATCAACGAACTCGCAGAGTGCAGTTAAAGCAAGAGACCTCCGCAGTAATGATAAATTTGTTCTTGCTATGAAGAAAGCATATGAGCAATGCTACACGGATGGATACTTCATCACAAAGAGGGGCGAGACAGCGGACCCGGCAAAATATAACACCAATCATGTTGTATCATTAACAGAACTGGGTAAGCAGCTTATCGCATGGCATTCACAAAGACCTACAATCTCATATAGTGAGACCAAGATATTCGATAAGTATTTTGACCAGATATTCCGTAAGGAATATGCTCCTGAAAAGGTGCAGGCATTAAATGAATTATCGAAGTGCGTGAGTGCAAAGTGGGTAAATGATAATCCGATGGGATTAAATGAATCACTCCTTGCCATGAAAGCTTATGCACCACATCATCATCTTTATACAATTTCGATGTTTTTCTGTGAGGTGAATAAGATGCCGGAATCTGTTCCGAATCCTGCTATAGCATATGAGCTTCTTAAGAAGAATGAGTTGCTGGATACTATTGTCGATATGGCAGGACAATGCCTTAATATGGCGTTTGAAACAGCATCATCTGAGACTGTAGAAAGTGGAAAGATTTTCAGCCCACAGAACTGGATAAAGGCAAAAGCATCTTTAAAGGATATTAGAGGGGCTGTAAAAAATCAATTGAGTGCGTTGAAATTCACTCCCGGGGGAAAAACAATAGTCGAACAGATTGAAAAAGGATTAAAAATGGAAAACACTGATTTTGAGAATAGGTGGACAGCGGACTAGTTCTTTTCTGGTTATAGTTTGAGTGGGAGCGAGGCATAAAAAAGGAAAATATAGCAGTAAATAACGTAATAGAATTTGTTGGGATTATTCGTTCATATGACGATTGTTTCCAAAAAATATTTCTTGGTATTAGTTTGCATATTTCAAGTTCATACTTAAATATGGAGGTAATGGCTTGAGCGACAAAAGCATTATTGAAAGAAAAATATTAAACGTTGATTCAAAGATATGTAGTCTATTTGATGAAATCGAAACTCATGATAGAAAATGGGTATCAGATATGGTGGTCCAGTTTTTGAGGACGTTTGTGGAACATGTGATTGCACGTGTATATGCAGAAGACTTTCCAAGCAAAAGGGTTGTTATAGGACAAACAAATATTAAAAATTATAACTCATATATAATACAATCGGGTAAGTATCCATATCTTAAGGAACTTTTGGAATCATTGAATAAGTCGGTATCTCATTTTGTGCCTGAAGGTGATGGCGCGGAACGCCTGATGCTTATGTATTATGCAAATCTTTTACAAATAAAAAGAATGATGAAAGAAAAATTTGATTTGAATCTTTTAAAGAATATTCGTTCTTTTCCAGTTGATATAGATAAAACACTTGATAATTATTATGTTGCTATATCAAAATGTTTAATTGATTTTAATAAAGAGCAAGTGTCTGATTTCCCAAACCAAAGATATTATGTTATAGGATCCAAACCAATCGTTGTTGGTGAAAGTGTATTATATGAAATAACACTTTCTTTAGCTAGAGGAAATATTAGTAAAGTAGATAGATTTATTGCTTTCTCAAAAGATAATGTACCTGATAATTATGCTATTCAAGTGGTATTGCAAAGCCGTAAGGTTAAGGTAAATGGATTTAAAATGCCCGTATATTTTATGGAAGCATACAGAGTTGCAATAAGGCCATGTGAATTAGAAAAAATAGCATTGTTATGTGGTGAGAATACAATAATTAAATCGGGAAACAAAGTTTATATTGAGATAATGAACCACATTAACATAACCGGTAGGACATTATTAGATGAGCTTTTGTCAGAAAATGAGAATTTTGAATGCTGGAGCAAGAAAACAAAACTTGGCGCCAATGAAGGGTTAGAACGAGCTTTAAAAAAACTACGAGAAGTACTGGTGGATAACGGACATGGTGCAAATTTAGTAAGATATTTTCTTTTCTTTTTACGTAACGATATATTAAAAGACCAAATTTCTAATCGTTCAAACAATTGGTTATCGGACTTATATTTGAAAAATGAAAGCAAGCCATTTGATGATATGCCATTTGCTACATCTTTGAACAAACATAATGCGAATCTATTACACTTACTTAAATGTATTGATACGGATGGAAGAGAACATGAATTCTTGGCAAGACATGTGAATGAGGCGGCATATGAAAATAACATTATGTATGTGGAAATGGAAGAAGAAAACCAAGATTATTATGCTGAATTAAAAGATGTCTTTAATGAAAAACTTCCTGACACCGTTAAACAGAAAAAAAGAAGAATTGGAACCTTCGGAAAGAATTTATGTATTGATTACTACATTGAGGAAACAAAAGAAATCATACAGAAGCTTAAAGATTTTTCTGGCGAAGGTATAAACTGTTATTCAGAGAAAATGAAAGGATGGCTTAAAGCAAGAGATGATATTGATGATGATGCAAAAAGAGCGATACTAGGCAATCTTTTTACTGGTTCAAAAGTGGGGATTGTCTATGGCACTGCCGGAACAGGAAAGACAAGGGTGATTGAATACATAACAGAATTTTTCTGGAATCAGGATATATTATTCTTGGCAAATACAAATACTGCAATGGATAATTTAAGAAGGAGAACTGGTTTTCGGTTCACATATAGTACGATTTATAGTTATTTAGAAAGTGGAAATTGGAATGAATTTGATTTGATTGTTATGGATGAGTGCAGTATGGTTTCAAATAGAGACATGCATAGAATTCTTGAAAAGGATAATTATAATTCGATGCTATTGGTCGGAGATGTTTATCAAATCGAATCAATTGAATTTGGAAACTGGTTTAACTTTGCAAGATATTTTTTGGATAAGATTTCCGTATATGAACTTACAACGCCATATCGCGCTAAGGATAATAATGATTTAATAAACATATGGAATTCTGTCAGAACATATGACAAAAATATGTTTTTAAAAATGCAGAATATGGGTGTTATTGATGATTTGAGTGATGAAATATTTATAAAGAAGGCTAAGGATGAGATTGTGTTGTGCCTTGGGTATAATGGAATATATGGAATCAATAATATTAATCGAATAATGCAGGGGAATAATTCTTCAGAAGCAATTGAATGGGGCGTGTGGACGTATAAAGTGGGTGATCCGATTATATTTACAGAAACACGTAGATTTGAAAATGTTTTATATAATAATCTTAAGGGGACGATAACAGGAATCGAAAAGGAAGAGGAAAGAATTAAGTTTACCATTGAGTTGGAAAGACATTATGAAGAAGTTGAGTTTGCAATGTATGAAATCGAACTTATTGAACAAAAGGAAAATGGCAATTCTGTTATTTCGTTTTATGTCGATAAGTTAAAGGAACGAGATGAGGATGTTGATAATCAAAAGGAAATAGTTCCATTTCAAATTGCATATGCAGTATCCATTCATAAAGCTCAGGGATTGGAATATGATTCTGTAAAGGTTGTAATCACAAAAGATATTGAAGAACGTATATCTCATAGTATTTTTTATACTGCCATAACAAGAGCAAAAGAGAATTTGAAAGTCTATATGAGTGGTGAAATTCAAAAGAATCTTGTGGAAAGATTTATAAAAGACAATAACGGATTAATGCAGGTACAAAAGTTTGCAGGTCAAACCGGATTAAGAGTAAAAAATAGATTATCGTCGTAAAAAACAGTATGAGCAAAAGCAAAGAACTAGTAGCCATGAATATCTAGAGTAGGCAAGCATTAAAAAAATAAGAAATGCATTAGGTAGATATGACGCATGAAACTCAGAAACATTTTAATCGTAGTAAAAGATATAGAAAAATCTAAGAAGTTCTACCATGACCTCTTTGGTCTTGAGATGATTCTTGATAGAAATGAGGACACCTATGTAAAAGGAGTGGCTTAAGCCACTCCTTAATTTAATCCATCTGATTTATATATATTTGTGCTATTTCTTTATCGTCCATCTCAGGGTTGTCGGCGATTAAGGACAAAATATATTTAATTGTTTTTGCATCACATTTTAAGAAGCGGGAAGCTGTTTCTATTTCCGATTCATCTAAAGATCTAATCTGAGAAACTCGATTTTTAACTTCGCCAAGTTCAATATTGTCGTTGTCTCTTTCCCATAATAGCATAAAATCACGCCTCCATTTTTCACTAGACTTTACTGACTTAACTTCTTCATCTAACATACGGGTGAGATCACTTTTGGGCTCATCACCTCCAAAGAAGTGAAGAAGTTCCTTTATATCTTCGCTAACATCGTCAGCAGTTCCTTTGGTGTTTAAAACTATCTTTATTGTACCATCTTTTAGCGTTAGTTGAGGATATTCTTTGCATACATTTTCGAAAGTGTATATATGCCTACCTATACCAAATTCATCATAATCACATATGAATATTACATAACTTTGTTTGAGACGAGAATAGTCTTGCCCTTTGTCAATAACATTGAGATCAATCATGCCTTGATAGTATCGCATACGCTTTGGGAGCTCTTTTTTGTTGGTGGCTTGCATCTCTATGTTATAGATGGTATTTTCTTCATCTTCTACATATACATCAAGACGAATACCTTTGCTCCAGTATGTTTTCTTGATAGTTTTCTCGAGTTCGGGATATCTTATTTCGCGAATCTTGATTTTAAGAATACATTCTAAAAGAGCTTTACATTTTTGGGGATTCTGCATTACAGCACCAAAAATAAAGTTATCTTTAATTGTTTTCTTTTCGAATTCAATTTCTCTAATGTCCTTTTCTTCTTTAAAATCCATAAAAAACCTGCCTTTCTTTATCTCATACAAGCAAAAAAGAAATAGAAGAGATTCAGGTGCTTTTAAAGCTTGATGAAATAAAAATAATACTTACATTGTTACCAATCCATAAAATGGGATTTGAACAGGTAAAACCTGTTTGTGGAGCGGAATGCTCCGTGAGTAATGTTATTGTAACAAGGTTTGGAATGTTTAGCAAGGATTATTAAACTTATAACATTGATGATTATGTAGTACAATAGATACAATTGATAAAAAGTTATAAAAGAGATTACGGAAAAAAGTATTCTAGGAGGGACTACGATGTATTGTAATATGTGTGGAAAGAATAATGAAGCAGGATACCAGTTCTGCGGGTACTGTGGGGCACCGCTAAATCACGGAACTAACCTTAACGGTCAGGTTTACCCACCTCAGGAAATTACTAATGGACCGCAGGCATTTTCACCATATTCTAAAATTGAAAGACCACTGACCAGAAAGGAACAGAGACGACGCGAAAGAGAACTTATGCGTATGCCTGATCCTCTTCGCGAGAAATATAAAAGCCAGTATAATATGGCAAAGATAATTGCAATTATAGTGGTTGTTATTATGGTTGCCTTAGCTATATTCTTTTATGCTAAAAATTATGAAGAGCGAGAAAGAGTTAAGGAAATAATGGGAAGTGACTATTACTATTACAACTGGTAGGAAGTGTTATGGGACATCTATACTTCATAAGACACGGGCAGACCGTGTGGAATGTTGCTAATAAGATCTGTGGAGCTACAGATATAGAACTTACTGATCTTGGTAGGCAGCAGTCGGCAGAAACAGGAAAATTAATTAAGGAAAGAGGGATAGAGGCGGATGAGATAATCTACTCACCTCTTATCCGTGCTAAAGATACAGCTCTTATTATCTCTGAGATTTGCGGTATTCCAGCAAGGGAAGAGATAAGACTTAAGGAACAGAACTTTGGTAAATACGAGTCTACTCCTCGTAATGGTGAGGAGTTTAGATTAGCTAAGCGTCAGTGCGCCTACAGCTATGAGGGCGGCGAATCTATGCTTAAGATGGCCCAGAGAATATATAACCTTCTTGATGATATTCTTGCATCAGATAAGACTTATATATTAGTGGCTCACAATGGCATCTCAAGAGTAGTTCACTCTTATTTTAATGACATGACCAATGAAGAATATGCTGATTTTGGCATAAAGAACTGCGATATAGTAGAATATAACTGGTAAATTCTTAAATTAATAAAAATTATCCGCTTTTTAATCTAATTTTAATCTAACTCACATATTAGATTAATTTTGGATTGTTATTATGTGCATGTAAACAAGAGATGAGACAAACGTCATCAGATAAAACATACACATAATAGAAAGAGAGGAATTACATTATGGAAAATTTAGAAAAGGTTGAAAAGATTAGAGAGAAGACAGGAGTTAGCTACGAGGAAGCTAAGAAAGCGCTTGAGGATGCTAACTACGATATGCTTGATGCAATAATCGAACTTGAGAGGCAGGGAAAGATTAACAAGGCTTCAGGTTCTTACAGCACAGCACTTGCTACAAGCTCAGACGAATTCGAGCAGGCTCAGAAAGAGTACAAGGATTCAATCAAGGGCGAGTCACTTGGTGGAGCATTCGACAGATTCTTTAAGTGGATTGCAAAGCTTCTTAAGCGCTCACTTGAAATCGACTTTGTAGCTTCAAAGGATGGACAGCAGAAGCTTAAGTTCCCACTCCTTGTACTTATCTTATTAATCTGCTTCGCATTCTGGATTGTTATCCCGGTTATGATCATCGGTCTCTTCTGCGACTTTAAGTATCGCTTTGAAGGTGTAGATGAAGTTAACGTGAATGTGAATGACCTTTGCGACAGAGCAAGCAACACATGCAATGATATAAAGAATGATTTTAAGGCTGATTAAGCAGTCTTTACAGGCACACACCATAGGTGTGTGCCAAAGTTATATAGAAGGGAATAATTAACATGGCAAGAATCCTTATAGTGGAAGATGAAGAGAAGATAGCAAGATTTGTAGAACTAGAATTAAAGCACGAAGGTTATGAAGTGGGTAAGGCTTTAGACGGTAGAACAGGTCTTGACATGGCTATGGCGGAAGATTTTGATCTTATATTATTGGATATCATGCTTCCTCAGCTTAATGGCTTGGAGGTCCTTAGACGTCTTCGTCAGTCAAAACAGACGCCTGTTATTATGTTAACAGCCAGGGATGCAGTTATGGATAAGGTTGCAGGGCTTGATACAGGAGCAGATGATTACATCACAAAACCATTTGCTATTGAAGAATTGCTTGCAAGAATCAGAGTGGCTCTTAAAAAGAGAGGATCAGGCTCAGTTTCTTCTTCGGACGTTCTTGAGATTCGTGAAGTTAGACTGGACAGAGACAGACACGAAGTTACGGTCAAAGGTAATATCGTTGAACTGACAAATCGTGAATTTGAACTCATAAGAGTGCTTATGGAGAATAAGAATATCGTCCTCGACAGAGAAAAATTGCTTAATGAAGTATGCGGATATGATTATGTTGGAGAGACTAATATTATAGACGTTTATGTAAGATATATTAGAACTAAAATCGATGATAAGTTCGGAGTAAAACTTATAACAACTGTCCGCGGAGTAGGGTATTCGATTAAGGAGTAGTATATGGCAGATAGACCAAGGACAACTTCCATCGCCAACAAAATAAATATGAATTTCTGGCTGAAGAAGCTGACATCATATATCTTTATTGATGTATTTATAATGGGAGCAGCTTTTGGTACGTTTATGTGGTACTGTCAAAATCATCTGACTCAGCCTGACAATATTCTTGAAAGATATTTTATTAGATATGACACATGGCATATAGAGGATATATGTTTCAAGGTTAAATATATAGATGGAACCAGCCAGGTTTTTCCAGCAGGACCGGCTCTTAGTTACTTCCTGCCGGCATTTACCTGCTTAATAATTTTCGAATTGTTAGGCCTCCTTGGAGCTTTATTCCATGCAGGTGAGATAAGAAAGCAGCTTAAGCCACTTAATGACCTTGCTATTAGGACGGAACAGATTTCCAGAGGAAACTTTAGCGATGCTTCAATAAGCGACCTTGAGGTAGCTATTAACCATGTCAATGTTGATAATCCTGAGGTACATGTAAAATCAGGAAATTCCGACCTTACTTCTATAGAGGTGGCTCTTAATAACCTTCTTAAAAAGATGGAAGAGTCAAAGAGACAACAGACCAGATTCGTATCAGATGCTTCTCACGAGCTTCGTACCCCTATCTCTGTTATACAGGGATATGTTAATATGCTTGACCGTTGGGGCAAGTCTGATCCGCAGGTTCTTGATGAAGCTATCGAGGCTCTTAAGAATGAATCTGAGCATATGAAGGAACTGATAGAGCAGCTTCTCTTCCTTGCAAGAGGAGACAGTGGAAGACAGAACCTTAATGTGGTAGAGATGGATCTTAATGAGATAGTTACTGAAGTTTATGACGAGTCACTTATGATAGACCCTGACCACGAATATAAACTGGTGGTAAATGAAATGCAGCCATGCAACTTTACCGGTGATATTGCCATGGTAAAGCAGTCTATGCGTATCCTGGTTCAGAATGCGGCAAAATATTCTGGAAAAGGGGATACTATCAAGCTTTCTGCTAAGAAGGAAACTAATGGGGTATCATATATAGTTCAGGACGAAGGAATCGGTATGACAGAGAGTGACGTAAGCCATATCTTTGAAAGATTCTACAGGTCTGATGTGGCTAGAAATAGTGAGTCGGGAGGCTCAGGACTTGGTCTTTCTATAGCAAAGTGGATTGTAGATGCTCATAGAGGTTCTATCGACGTGCTCTCAAGAAAAGATTTTGGTACAAGATTCACAGTACATTTTCCTAATAATTTGAAGTAATTTTATCCAAAATATGTTATTATTTAACGTATATTAAAAGTATAAAGGGTAAAATTTATAATCGCATATATTAGGGGGAAGGTATTATGGATTTTCAGACTATAGTTGATAGTGTCCAGACTATGGCTTGTATCGTCTCTGTTGAGAAGAAGCCAAACAATTCATATGGGGAGATACGTCTTGTTACAGGTAATGAGGCTTATATTGCTTCTATAGAGCATCCTGCGCCAGGAACGGCCATGCTCACTGACAAGTTTGTACCTAATACTCCATATACCAACTATCTAACAAGGGACACTAATTTCGAGGATTTCTCCTACCGCAGCGCAGTTAATAAAAAATGCCTGCATTCATATGTCCATCCGGACAGAATGGATGTATGGTTTAATATGATGTTTATTCCATTATGGCCAGATGATGGTGATATATGCTACTGTATGTATCTTATGGAAATTGACTTCAAGCCAGACACTTCTAACATGTCTGTTATTTCTTCTGATGTATCTTCAGCCGTTATTGAAACGTGTATAAAACTTAGCGGTACCACTGATTTCTCTACTACAATCAAAGATGTAATTAAGGATATACGTGATCTTTGCGATGCGGAGCACTGCTGTATTCTAACTGTTAATGAATATGAAAGAAGCTGCGAGAATCTTGGCGAGGCATTTGGACCTAATACAAAATTGCTTTCTATGGATACATATCTTGACGATGGTTTCTATGATATTGTTGAAACCTGGCCAGGAACCATAGCTGGTAGTAACTGCCTTATTATAAAAGATGAGAAGGATATGGAAATCGTCAAAGAACGTAATCCGGTCTGGTATGAATCTTTATCTGCTGCAGGCGCCCATAATATTGTTCTTTTTCCACTTAAATCAAGAGGCGAGCTTCTTGGTTATATGTGGGCTATTAACTATGACAAGGAACGTGCAATAAAGATTAAGGAAACCTTGGAAGTTACAACATTTATCCTGGGTTCTGAAATCGGTACACACCTCCTTCTTGATAGACTTAGATATCTTGGTTCGAAGG
Organism: Lachnospiraceae bacterium NC2008; assembly: GCA_000687675.1. Taxonomy (GTDB): domain Bacteria; phylum Bacillota; class Clostridia; order Lachnospirales; family Lachnospiraceae; genus NK4A136. Next base: position 41,591 of record JHWS01000004.1, read on the forward strand.
ACTTACTTACCGGAGTTATGAATCGTAATGAGATGAATAACTACGTTGATGATTTATGCAGCGGCAAGTACCCTGGTGTCTCAGCTGGAGTTATCTTCGCTGACCTTAACGGACTTAAGGAAGTTAACGACGTTGAAGGGCACAATGCTGGCGATATCCTTCTTAAGAACGCTGCCAATATTCTCTGCAATGTATTTGATGAAAAGCAGATATTCCGTGCCGGCGGCGATGAATTCTCTATTATTCTCACAGATATTACAGAGGAAGAAGTTGATAAGAAGATAGCTAAGATTCATGAACTTTGTGAAAAGAGCGGCAATGTTTCTATATCGCTTGGAGGATGTGTGGAAGAAGATAGCCGCAATGTTCGTATGGCTCTTAGACTTGCTGATGAGAGGATGTATGAGAATAAGAAGAAGTATTATTCTCAGTTTACTAATAGAGAAAAAGGCCGTGGCAAAGACCGCTCTGTTAAGGAAAGCGAACTTCTTCGTAAGATGAATTATGACCAGCTTACTGGTCTCCCAAGTATGTCATTCTTCTTTAAGCTCGCTGAAAGTGCCCGCGGGAAGATGCATGAAGATGGCGTTAAATCTGCAGTACTCTTTATAAATCTTCATGGCATGGGAGACTATAACAAGAAGTATGGCTATATTGAAGGTGACAAGTTGCTTAAGGAAGTGGCGATGCTTTTATCCGATGCATTTGACTCAGAGAGTTGTAGCCGTTTTGAACAGGACCACTTCGCAGTATTTACTGAGATGGAAGGACTTGAAGAGGCACTTAATGATATATTCAAAAAACTTCGTTCACATGAGATGAGAAAAACTCTTCCTATGTCAGTTGGTATCTACCCTGATGATATAGGTATGGTTGAAACCTCTCTTGCCTGCGATAGAGCAAAATACGCGGCAAACAGTATTAAGAATGCTAATACATCAAGCTTCATTTACTATGATGAAAAGATGCTTAAGCGTGAACTTAGTAATAAATATGTTATCGATAACCTTGACAGGGCTATTAAAGAGAACTGGATAACAGTATTCTATCAGCCTATTATTCGTTCAACTTCCAGAAAGGTCTGCGACGAAGAGGCTCTTGCAAGATGGATTGACCCAGAAAAGGGTATGCTTTCTCCAGCTGACTTTATTCCTATTCTTGAAGATACAAAGCTTATATATAAGGTGGACCTTCATATAGTTGATGTTATTATCGAAAACTATAAGAAGAGAGTTCATGATGGTATGGGTGTAGTTCCTGTATCAGTTAACTTATCAAGAGCTGACTTTGATATGTGCGATATAGTTGAAGAAATCTGCAACAGAGTAGATGCTTCACCTATGCCTAGAAATCTTCTTACCATTGAGATTACTGAAAGCTTAATTGGCGAGAATATGGATTACATGAAGGAGCAGATTAAGCGGTTCCAAGATCTTGGTTTCAGTGTATGGATGGATGACTTTGGAAGTGGATATTCATCACTTAACTTATTGCAAGAGTTACAGTTTGATGTAATTAAGTTTGATATGCAGTTTATGAGACAGTTTGATGCTAGCCCTAAATCAAGAGTTATGCTTGCTGAGCTTATGCGCATGGCAGTCAGACTTGGTATCGAAACTGTTACTGAAGGTGTAGAGACTAAGGAACAGGTAGACTTCCTTTGCGAGATAGGATGTACAAGGATGCAGGGATATTACTTCTGTAAGCCTATTCCTAAAGAGGAAATTTACAGAAGATACAGAGAAGGAATCGCCATCGGATTTGAAGATGCTAGGGAAACTCCATACCATTCGATGCTTAGTGCAACTAACCTATATGACTTTGCTTCCAAGTCAAGTAATGATCAGGGACTTGACAGAATTTACTTTAATTCAAGACCTGTAATTATTGTTGAAAATGATAATGAGAATCTTAAGGTGGTTCGTTCTAATGAAGCGTACAGAGACTTTGCCAAGAGATATAACCTTCTTGGGAGTGAGAACGAATCAGCATATATTTCAGACTTAAAGGGTGATATAAATAATATTCTTTGTAAGGCTGTTCTTGACTGCGAGAAGACGGGACAGGATGTGTTTATTAATGAGGTAATAGATACTGGAGAGTCTTTTCATGGATTAGTTACCAATGTTGCACATAATGAATTAAAAGATATATATGCATATGCATTTGTACTATTTGGTATAACACCTAAACCGGAAAAAGGTCTTACCTTCACAGGAGTTGCCAAGGCACTTGCAGTTGACTATATAGATATTTATCAGGTTGATCTAGATACTGAAAAGTATATTCAGTACGAGCCTAATAAAGAACTTGTTGATATTTCTATAAAGAAGACCGGAGATGATTTCTTTGCAACCAGTGCGGAGGATGCGCTTAAGTTTATTTATGAAGATGATAGAGATGGATTCCTTAAGGCATTTACTAAGGAGAATGTTGTTAAAGCACTTGATGAACATGGCGTATTCTCCTATATTTACAGGGCTGAAATATACGGCGGTTGTATATATGTGAATATGAAGGCACTTAAGCTTGCAGGAGAAGGCAATCAGATTATCATCGGTGTTAACAATGTTGATGGTCAGATGAAAGAGCGAGAGACTCTTGAGAGACTTAAGGAAGAGCAGGCAACATATTCACGTATATCAGCTCTTATGGGAGACTTTATAGCAATATATACTGTTGATCCTGATACATGTGCATACATGGAATATTCATCATCTAAGGAATACTCTGAAGCTGGAATAAGTAAGATGGGCGTTGATTTCTTTGCTGATTCTAAGGAAAATTGTAAGGGTGTGATTCATCCTGAAGATTATGACTCGCTTATGGAAGTGCTTACTAAAGAGAACTTTATAAAGCAGACTGAAGGTGGCAAAGTGGTGGCTCATAAGTATAGAATGATGCTTGGTTCTGAATACAAGTGGCTAACACTAAGAGCTGGTCTTATTAAAGAAAAAGATGGTATGCAGTTTATTGTAGGGGTTGCATTCTCGTAAGAATCTGGGCATGAAGTAAAAAATACAATAAAAGATATATTAAAAGTACGATTTATAGGACTAAACCTCCTGTATATTAAAAGCATAGAAACGAAGAAATGTTTGTAGGCTTTTAATGCAGGAGGTTTTTGTTATGAAAAAGATAGTACTTGGTTTGATGGTTATGATGGTAGTTTTCTTTGGGGTAAAGGCATATGCATCAGGAAGAAGTGAGAGAAATGAAAAATTAAAAGAACAGGATAAGAATGCATATTATCTTGAACTTGAAGAAAGATATACAATTGTCCTTAGACATACACTTGAAAGTGATGGTTATATCAATGCTGGGATTACAGTTACATCTGTTATAAAGGCAGGGACAGGAAGAGATTATACAGTGGCAATTCACCATGATAGTTTTGAATATCTTTCAGACGAAGAGATAGCTACTTACGAGGAAAGACTTGAACAGGTTCAGTTTCCAGATGAGTTTTGCAGTATAGATGTAACTATTCAGGGATAAATTGCTGGTTATCAGCCATATGTATTGCTGGTGATAAACAACATATAATGCCAAAAGTGTTTTATAGGTGCAATTTAGAGGAGTTTAGAGTATAATATTTACTGGTTTATTTTGGGCAATAACGAAAGGATAAACATATGTATACTCCAAAACCACTAGATAAATATAGACATTTTAAGGGCAAATGCTATCAGGTACTTTGCATAGCAGAAAATTCAGAAACTTCTAATAAAGAGGTAATATATCAGGCTCTTTATGCACCATACAAGATATATGCCAGAGACCTTGATATGTTTATGTCTAAGGTTGATAAGGAAAAATATCCTGATGCAGGTCAGGAATACAGATTTGAACTTCTTGATGATGAAGGCTTCGTTGTAGAAAGAAAAGATGTAGATGCAGTTGCTGAAGCTGTAGCAGAAGTGGAAGCTAAGATTGAAGCTGGAATAGAGGCTGGAATTGAAACTGGAATAAAAAACGGAATCGAGGAAGAGTCTCAGCAGGTGGAAACAGTGGCACCTGTGGAAGAAGCAGTTACAGCTCCTGTAGAAATGCCTGCAATCAATCCGATATTAGAGAAGTTCTTAGATGCAGATACAGTAGACCAAAAACTGGAAATACTTAATGACGAAAAGGATAACCTTACACCAGAGATTCTTACACCTATTGAACTTTCTATAGGTATGGAACCTCAGGAAGGTGAAGCAGTTCAAAGATATAGAGAAATAAAGAACTATTTATACATAAAACAAAAATACGAAAGACAGCACAGATAGTCGCATATCAGCGGCGCTGCTGCTGATATGAGGTGACATTATGGCTTATAGTTTAGAGAAAAGATTAGTAATTGGAGTTTCATCAAGAGCACTTTTTGATCTGTCTATGGAGAATTCCATATTTGAGAAGGAAGGTGTTGATGCCTACTGTAAGTATCAGGTAGAACATGAGAATGAACCTCTTAAGCCTGGACCAGGATTCTCGCTTATTAAGGCACTTCTTAATATTAATAAGCTTCCAGGTCAGGAGGGCAGAGTTGAAGTAATTATTATGTCACGTAATAGTGCAGATACTTCACTTAGAGTTTTCAATTCTATCGAGCATTATGGCCTTGATATTACAAGAGCTGCTCTTGCAAGCGGTGCAAGCCTAGCTCCATACCTAAGTGCATTTAAAACTGACCTCTTCTTATCAGGTTATGAAGATGATGTGGTAAGTGCTATAGAAGGTGGAGTTGCAGCTGGTATTATTTGCTCAGATGGAATACATGTATATGATGCTAATAAAGAAATCGGTCAGATTCGTATAGCATTTGATGGCGATGCAGTTCTTTTCTCAGACGAATCAGAAGAGATATTTCAGAAGCAGGGTCTGGAAGCATTTGAAGAGAATGAAAGGGCCAATGCAACAAACCCTATGAAGGCAGGGCCGTTTGCAAAACTTCTTAAGACTATATCAGATCTTCAAAAGGAGTTTCCACAGGACCAGGTACCTATTCGTACAGCTCTTGTTACTTCTAGAAGTGCTCCAGCACATGAAAGAGTAATAAGAACACTTCGTGCATGGGAAGTAAGAATAGATGAGGCATTCTTTCTTGGAGGAGTATCTAAGAAGGAAGTGCTTGAAGCATTTGGGGCGCAGATATTCTTTGATGACCAGGTAGCACATACCAGGCCAGCAAGTGATGTGGTTCCAGCAGCTGTAGTACCAAGTAAGGTTACAGCTGGTAAATAAAAAGGAAAGGTTTTTTACAAGATGAAAATTAGCGAGATATTAAAATCAGGACAGCCAACACTATCTTTTGAGGTGTTCCCACCAAAGACAAGTGATGGTTTTGAAAAGGTTAAGTGTGCTACAGATGCAATAGCAGATCTTAAGCCTGACTTTATGAGCGTAACTTACGGAGCAGCAGGTACAACTAAGGGATTTACAACAGAGATAGCAGCCAGTGTTAATAGTAAGGGAGTAGCAAGTCTCGCGCATCTTACATGTGTTAATGCATCAAGAGAGTCTTTAGATGAACAGCTTGAAGCATTTAAGGCGCAGGGTATTGAGAATATATTGGCGCTTCGCGGCGACCTTCCAGAAGGTGTAGCTTCAACAGCTGATTGGAAGTATAAGCACGCCAGCGAGCTTATTCCAGTAATAAAAGAACACGGCGACTTCTGCGTAGGCGGTGCATGTTATCCAGAAGTACATCCTGAATCATCAGACAGCTGGTCAGATATAGACAATATGAAGTATAAGGTAGAAGCAGGCTGCGACTTCCTTACAACTCAGATGTTTTTTGATAATAATATTTTCTTTAACTATCTGTATAAACTTCGTGATGCAGGTATAAGAGTACCTGTAGTTGCTGGTATTATGCCTGTAACCAATGCAAAGCAGATGGAGAGAATCCATAAATTAAGTCAGGCATTTTTACCACACAGATTTGTAGCTCTTCTTGATAAGTTCCATGACAACCCAGCGGCTATGCGTCAGGCTGGTATAGCTTATGCAACAGAGCAGATAATAGACTTAATAGCTAGTGGAATAAACAATATTCACATATATACAATGAATAAGCCGGAGACAGCAACAGAGATTCAGGAGAATCTTTCTGAGATTATACCTTCATGCAAGAAGAATTAACTTATCCAACAACCCCTTTACTTGTAAAGGCTGATGATCTTCCCATTGACCCATATGAAGTGCTTAGATATATAGGCTACAGAAAGGATCAGGTAACAGAGGAAGATATAAAACAAGTTAATGAGAGAATAAAGAAAGCAAGACCTTTTATAGCACCGAAAGCGTGCTATAGAAGGTTTAATGTGCTTGTGAAGGGAGATGGATATATAGAGCTTCCATATGGAGAAGTTTTATCTAAAGACCTTACAAGAAATCTTACAGGCTGCGATTCTATATTTATGATAGCTTGCACTATTGGACCTCTTTATGACCGTAATATGGTTAAGAACAGGCGTATATCTATGGCAGAAGCATCTTACCTTCAGGCTATAGGGGCTGCAGCAGTTGAAGATGTCGTTGATATACTCAATAAAGAACTTGAAAGACAGGTTAAGGAAGAAGGCAAGACTTTAAAACCAAGATACAGTCCTGGTTTTGGAGACTATACACTTGAAAATCAAAAGGGACTGTTTCAGGTCTTAGCGCCAGAAAAATTCACAGGAATAACCCTTATGAATACACTTATTATGGCACCTGAGAAATCGGTCACAGCGATTATAGGAATAAAGAACTAGGAGATATTAATGAAATTTACTGAAAAGTTATACGACGGATTTACATATTTCGATGGAGGCTGCGGAAGTATACTGCAGGCACAGGGCTTACAGCCAGGTGAACTTCCAGAAACATGGAATGTGAACCATGCAAGAATCATACAGCAGATGCATTTTGATTATCTCCTTAGTGGTGTCAATGTTCTTACAACTAATACATTCGGTGCAAATCCATATAAGTTTGGTGATGAGGGAGAATACTCTTTAAAGGCTGTTATATCTGCAGCTATTAACAATGCAAGAATAGCTATAGAAGCAGTAGAAAAGGGAGTGGACCTTGATGGCAATCCTCTTTGCGAGGAAGACCTTAAGCTTGTTGCTAAGGACCACTTTATAGCTTTCGATATTAGTTCACTTGGTAAACTACTTAAGCCAATTGGTAATCTTGATTTTGAAGATGCAGTTACTGCATTTAAGGCAGTTGTTAGAGCTGGTGTAGATTCTAAACCCGACTTAGTTCTTGTTGAAACTATGACAGATGGTTATGAGGCTAAGGCATGTATACTTGCTGCTAAGGAAGAGTCTGACCTTCCTATAGTTTTAACATGCGCATTTGACGAAAGTGCCAAACTTCTTACAGGTACACCACCTAAAGCTGTAGTAGCTATGGCAGAAGGTCTTGGAGTTGTAGCTGTTGGTATAAACTGTTCACTTGGACCAGAACAGATGATTCCTGCTGTTGAAGAGATAGCAGAGTATGCATCGGTTCCAGTTGTATGTAATCCGAATGCAGGTCTTCCTCGTTCAGAAAATGGAAAGACTGTATATGATGTAGGACCAGATGATTTTGCAGAGTCTATGTCTAAGATTATAGATGCTGGCGCTGTTGTTCTTGGTGGTTGCTGCGGTACTACACCTGCTCATATAAGAGCACTTAATATTATGTCTAGAAGTAAGACTCCTTCTAAGATTACAAAGAAGAACCACAGCATAATTACTTCATATACACATGCAGTAGAGTTTGATAAGAAGCCTATTCTTATAGGTGAAAGAATTAATCCAACAGGTAAGAGTAAGTTTAAGCAAGCCCTTCGTGACCACAATATTGATTATATTATTCAGGAAGGTTTAACTCAGCAGGATAACCATGCTGACGTACTTGATGTTAATGTAGGTCTTCCTGAAATAGACGAAGTTGCTATGATGGTGGAAGTTGTAACAGAGCTTCAAAGTGTTACAGATCTCCCACTTCAGATAGATACAACAGACCCTATAGCTATGGAGAAGGCTCTCCGTATCTACAACGGTAAAGCTATGGTTAACTCTGTTAATGGTAAGGAAGAGGTTATGGAAGCTGTGTTTCCGCTTGTTCAGAAATACGGCGGTTTCGTAGTTGCTCTTACTATTGATGAGGATGGTATACCAGATACTGCTCAGGGCCGTATAGAGATTGCTAAGAAGATATATAAGAAGGCAGCAGAGTATGGTATCGATAAGAAGGATATTATCGTTGACCCACTTTGTATGAGCATCTCTGCTCAGCCTGATTCAGCACTAGTTACTTTAGAGGCTGTAAGACTTATTAGAGATGAACTTGGCGGCAAGTCTTCGCTTGGTGTATCTAATATTTCATTTGGTCTTCCACAGAGAATTATAGTAAATAGTAACTTCTTTACTATGGCTATGCAGTGCGGACTTAATGCAGCTATTATGAACCCTAACTCAGTTGAGATGATGAAGGCATATTATAGTTTCAATGCCTTATCTAACATAGATAATAACTGCGGCGAATATATTGAATTCGCAACATCCATACCGGAAACTACGGTAGTCTCTCCCAGCGGGGCTGCAGCAGGATCTGCAGACCAGGTAAAATCCGCTGGCGCAGGCGGTGCTAACAAAGATCCTCTTATTGAAGCTATTAACAGAGGACTTAAAGACAGGGCTGCATCTATTACAAAAGAATATCTTGAATCAAAAGAATCTATAGAGATTATTGATGGTTATCTTATACCTGCTCTTGATATTGTTGGTAAGGGATTCGAGGCTAAAACTGTATTCCTTCCACAACTTCTTATGGCGGCAGAGGCTGCATCGGCAGCATTTGACGTAATAAAGGCTAAGATGAATGAAGCAGGTGGTGATTCTGAGAAGAAGGGGAAAGTAGTTATGGCTACTGTTAAGGGAGATATTCACGATATTGGAAAGAATATTGTAGTAACCCTACTTGAAAACTACGGCTATGAAGTCTTCGACCTTGGAAAGGATGTTCCGCCAGAACTTATAGTAGAAACTGCTAAGGCCAATGATTGTAAGATGGTAGGCTTAAGTGCACTTATGACTACAACAGTTCCTTCTATGGAAGAAACAATTAAGCTTCTTCATGAAGAGGGAGTAGATACTAAGGTTGTTGTTGGTGGTGCGGTTCTTACTCAGGAATATGCTGATATGATTGGCGCTGATAAGTATGCTAAGGACGCCATGGAAACAGTTAGATACGCAGAAGAACTTTTTGCAAAATAAAGAGTCTTGTATAAAGGGGATAATTAATATGAAGAAAGTAATAATATCAATTACAGCACTTGCTCTTTTATTAACTATATTCTTAGTTATTATGAAGATGGAGTATGGCAAGATAGCTGATAAAACTGGAGGTAAGACTCAGGTTTCAGCAGAGACAGAAACTACAAATGAGTCAGTAGAAGAAGCTGATGATAGTTCAAAAGGTCCACAACCTCATCAGTATCCAGAATATACTCCAGATCAGGTTACTAAGCCAGAAGGACCAGCTATAGCTACAGATGATCTTGCTGTTTTAGCTGCTTCTGAGAATGATACAGCAGGAGCAGGGGAAAGCACTGATGGAGAAACTTTATCTGGAACTGCAGGTATGGTATCAGCTCATGGGCTTGATTTCTACAGAGTATCTAGAAATCAGATTGGTATTCTCTGGTCAGAAGATACAGACCCTGAAGTTGTATCATATACAATTTATAGATGTAGCGTAGTTAATAATGTAGGAGCTGGTGACTGGGTAAAACTTGCAACTGTTAACAGTGATGGAGTTAATGGTGGAAGTAAGAATGCTTACATAGATGTTTTATCTGATACTAAACCGGTACAGTATGGTTATGGTGTTCTTGCAACACTTAAGGACGGTTCTACATATACATCAGCTGGTATAGAAACTATAGTAGCAAGTAATATTAGAGTATGTATTGATCCAGGGCATTTTGCAGGAAGAAATACGGTGGATGGACAGTACAGATACTGCGAAGGCAACTTCTCGCTTGTTATTGCAGGAGAGCTTGGAAAGAGACTTCATGCTTATGGAATATCATGTTCTTATACCAGAACAGGCCCAACTATAGCAATAGGTGGATATGCTAACGAAGAGCTTGATGGATATCATATTAAGCTTCGAGGCCAGTACGCAGCAGTAGATGGATGTGATTTATTTATATCCCTCCATACTAACTCTAATCAGGACAATGCCCACGGCTATCCAACATTCTCACAGCCTAAGTCTATTAACCATCCACTTGTTATAGTTAATACACTTGCATGTAATAACCAGACAGCACTTAATGTGGCTAACTCAATAGGAATCAACCTTGTTAATGCTAACTACAAGGCTAATCTTTCGACTGTAACAAACTATGCAAGTGCAGCGGTTGGTCAGGTTCCAGGCTGGGATAACAATATTAACGATTCTCTTAATGTTAATGGTATGACCTTATGCAGACTTAATAATAGTGGTAAGGACTACTATGGAGTACTTAAGGGGGCAACAGAGGTAGGCATACCTGGTATGATAGTAGAGCACGGTTTCCACTCTGTGCCAGAAGTAAGATATGCTGCTATGCAGGGCGGACTTGCTGGTATATGGGCTGATGCAGATGCCTATGGTATAGCATATGGATTTGGCTTTGTTGATAAGATATCTTACTAACTTAGTCTGCAAACAGTTGATATTACTGATATATCAATAGCTGTGATTAATTTTGAAATAACAATTAGAAAAATAAATTAATTTAAAAGGCTTTATACTTGGTAAAGCCTTTTTCTTATGATATAATTTTGCTCGGTAACGTTTTTTTGATACATGAATACTTGTATTATTATTATGCGGAGGATATAAATATGTATTCACTTGAAGAACTTAAGGCTGTTGACTCAGAAATCGCTGACGCAATAGTTGCAGAATCTAATCGTCAGAACGATCACATCGAACTTATTGCTTCTGAGAACTGGGTTAGTCACGCTGTTATGGCTGCAATGGGAAGTGTGCTTACTAACAAGTATGCTGAAGGTTATCCAGGAAAGAGATACTACGGCGGATGCGAATGTGTAGATGTTGTTGAGACACTTGCTATTGAAAGAGCTAAAGAATTATTCGGATGCGAATATGCTAACGTTCAGCCACATTCTGGTGCACAGGCTAATCTTGCAGTACAGTTTGCAGTATGTAAGCCAGGCGACACAATTATGGGTATGAACCTTGATCACGGCGGACACCTTACACACGGTTCTCCAGCGAATATTTCAGGAACATATTTTAATATAGTACCTTACGGTGTTAACGACCAGGGCGTTATTGACTATGATAAGGTAAGAAGTATCGCACTTGAGTGTAAGCCACGTATGATTATCGCTGGTGCAAGTGCATATGCTAGAAAGATTGACTTTAAGAAGTTTAGAGAGATAGCAGATGAAGTTGGTGCAGTACTTATGGTAGATATGGCTCATATCGCTGGTCTTGTAGCAACAGGATATCACGAAAGCCCTATTCCATATGCTGATGTAGTAACAACTACAACACATAAGACACTTAGAGGACCAAGAGGTGGTCTTATCCTTTGTAAGAGCGCTGAGGTTGCTAAGGAGTTCAACTTCAACAAGGCTATATTCCCAGGTATTCAGGGTGGCCCACTTATGCATGTAATTGCTGCTAAGGCAGTATGCTTTAAGGAAGCTCTTTCACCTGCATTTAAAGAATACTGCAAGGGCATCGTAGACAATGCTCAGGCACTTTGCAAGGGACTTCAGTCAAGAGATATGAAGATTGTATCTGACGGTACAGACAATCACCTTATGCTTCTTGATCTTACACCTTATAACCTTACAGGTAAGGAAGTTGAGAAGTGGCTTGATGAAGCTCATCTTACAGCTAACAAGAATACAATACCAAATGATCCACAGAAGCCATTTGTTACATCAGGTATCAGACTTGGTACTCCTTCAGTAACAAGCCGTGGAATGAATACAGAAGATATGGACAAGATTGCTGAAGCAATTGCAATTATTGTTAAGGAGCACGAGGAAGGAATTCCAAAGGCTAGAAAGATAGTTGAAGAGTTAACAGCAAAATATCCATTAAAGTAATCATTTGAAATAACAGAATAAAATTTAGCATGCAACGGGGGAATGTGTAATGGATATTACATGCTCACGTTGCATGTTTTTATGATGTATAAAATATGATATATCGGTAGAGGGTATATATCATTCAGAAAGGATTAGAGGAAAATGAGTAAATTAACAGAGATCCGCTGGCACGGTAGAGGCGGACAAGGCGCGAAGACTGCCGCACTCCTTTTGGCAGACGTATGCTTCAAGATTGGTAAGAATGTACAGGGCTTCCCAGAATACGGTCCAGAGCGTATGGGTGCTCCTATCACAGCATTTGACAGAATTAGTGATAATCCAATCAGAGTTCACAGCAACATATACGAACCAGATTTCGTAGTAGTAGTTGATGAAACACTTCTTCATACTATTGATGTTACTAAGGGACTTAAGAAAGACGGCGCTATCCTTATTAATACAGACAGAAAGGCTGAGGACCTTATGCCACAGCTTAATGGATATAAGGGCAAGGTATTTACTATAGATGCTAGGGTAGTTTGTATGAAGACTCTTGGCAAGTATTTCCCTAACACACCTATGCTTGCTGCTGTTGTTAAGATAACAGGTCTTATGGAACCAGAGAGATTCCTTACAGAGATGGAAGAATCACTTAAACATAAATTCGCTAAGAAGCCAGAAGTGCTTGAAGGTAACATGAAAGCACTTAAGTTGGCGCTTGAGGAGGTGCACTAATGGCATTAAAAGCTAGTCAGATTAATGATGAAACAAAATGGCAGGATCTTACTGAAGGTCTTCAGATATATGAGCCAGCTACTTCTAAGACATTTGAAACAGGTGAGTGGAGAACTCAGACTCCTGTATTTGATGAAGAAAAATGTAAGCAGTGCTTACTTTGCGTACCATATTGCCCAGACAGCTGCATTCCTGTAGTTGATGGAAAGAGAAGAGCATTTGACCTTATGCACTGCAAAGGATGTGGAATATGCGTTAAGGCTTGCCCATTCGATGCAATATCTATGAAACCAGGTAAATAAAGAAAGGTACGGTATTACAATGAGAATTAAGAATAGAATGTCAGGTAATGAGGCACTTGGTCAGGCAATCAGACAGATTAATCCTGATGTTATGCCAGCATTTCCTATTACACCATCAACAGAGATACCACAGTTTGTATCTAATATGATTGCCAACGGAGAAGTTACAACACACTTTATTCCTGTTGAAAGCGAGCACAGTGCTATGAGTGCGGCTCTTGGTTCTGAAGCGGCAGGTTGCAGAACTATGACAGCTACATCATCATGTGGTCTTGCACTTATGTGGGAGGAACTTTACGTAGCAGCTTCTTCAAGACTTCCAATAGCTATGTGTGTAGTTAACAGAGGTCTTACAGGCCCACTTAATATCAATGCTGAGCACTCTGATTCTATGGGTGCAAGAGATTCAGGCTGGATTCAGATTTATGCTGAGAACAACCAGGAAGTATATGACAACATGCTTCAGGCTCACAGAATCTGCGAGCACGAAAGTGTAAGACTTCCTATTATGATTTGTCAGGATGGATTTATCACATCACATGCTGTTCAGAACATCGTACTTGAAGATGATGCTGATGTTAAGGCATTTGTTGGTGAATATAAGCCAGAGCATTATCTTCTTAAGGCTAATGAAACTATGGCACTTGGACCATATGCTAACAGCCCATACTGTATGGAAGCTAAGCGTGCACAGGCTGAAGGTATGATTCAGGCTAAGAAGGTTATTCTTGATGTTGCTAAAGACTTCGAGAAGATGACTGGTAGAAAGTATGGCTTCTTCGAAGAGTACAAGCTTGCTGATGCTGATTATGCAGTAGTTGCTATCGGTAGTGCAGCTGGTACTATGAAGGATGCAATTGATAAGCTTAGAGAAAAAGGCGTTAAGGCTGGACTTCTTAAGGTTAGAGTATTCAGACCATTCCCAGGTGAGGAGATGGCTAAGGCACTTGAGAACTGTAAGGCAGTTGCAGTTATGGATAGATGCGAAAGCTACAGCACACAGGGCGGACCTCTTGGAGCAGAGCTTATGTCAGCTATGTATAGAAACAAGAATAAGGCAGAAGCTATTAATATTGTATATGGTCTTTCAGGCCGTGATGTAACAGTTAGCGATGTGGAAGGTGTATTCGAAAGACTTGCTGATATTGCTAAGAACGGTGTTAAGGATAAGCAGTATACATACCTTGGACTTAGAGGTTAATTAAGGGAGATTATTAATATGGCAACAACATTTGATTTTAAAGAAATTCAGAGCCGCGAAGACAGACTTGCTCCAGGACACAGAATGTGTGCAGGTTGCGGCGGTACAATAGCAGTTAGAAACGTACTTAAAGCTCTTCACCCAGGGGACAGAGCAGTTGTAGGTAATGCTACAGGTTGTCTTGAAGTTTCAACATTCATGTATCCATATACAGCATACGAAGACAGCTACATCCATAACGCATTTGAAAATGCTGGAGCTACTCTTTCTGGTGTTGAGACAGCATATAACGTGCTTAAGGAAAAAGGAAAGATTAAAGAAAACTTCAAGTTTATAACATTCGGTGGTGATGGTGGTACATACGATATCGGTCTTCAGTCACTTTCAGGTGCTATGGAAAGAGGCCACGATATGGTTTACGTATGCTACGACAACGGTGCATACATGAACACAGGTACACAGCGTTCTTCAGCAACACCTATGTTTGCTGATACAACAACTACACCAGCTGGTAGATTATCAGCAGGTAAGCCACAGTATAGAAAAGATCTTGCATCTATTATGGCAGCTCATAATATTCCATATGTTGCTCAGACAACATTTATCAGCAACATGAAGGACCTTTATACAAAGTCTGAGAAGGCTATCTATACACCAGGTCCTGCATTCCTCAATATTATGACTCCATGTCCAAGAGGTTGGAGATATGATGCACCTGATATTATCGACATCTGTAAGATGGCAGTTGAAACATGTTACTGGCCACTCTTTGAGGTAGATCATGGTAAGTGGATACTTAACTACCAGCCAAAGAACAAGCTTCCTATCGAAGACTTCCTTAAGAGCCAGGGTAGATTTAAGCACCTCTTCAAGCCTGAGAATCAGGAATACATCGCCCTCTTCCAGAAAGAACTTGACAGAAGATGGGAAGAATTGTTAACTAGATGTAACGCATAGTTTATTTGGGGAAACGCGGCGTTTGTTGTTAAGATAAAAAATATTTGATTAGCAATATAGGAGATTATAAATTGAGCGGTTTTAAGAGGCTTATCTTTATTATCAATCCCAATGCCGGAGTTCATAAAAAAGAAGGCGTATTTACCGGGATAGTAAATATGTTCTTTGATTATGGCTATACAACAACAGTTCTTTTTACAAGAAAGGCTGGAGATGCTACAGAGTTTGTTGAGAAGTTTGCTACTTCCAGTGTAGATTTAATTGTCTGCATGGGCGGCGATGGTACTCTTAATGAAACTCTTAGAGGCGTTAACAATGTAAAGTGGAGAAAGCCATTTGGTTACATACCAGCAGGTTCTACTAACGATTATGCTTCAAGCTTAGGACTTCCAACAGATCCTATCGAAGCAGCAAAGCGTATTATGACAGGTAAGGTTAGAAGCCTTGACCTTGGTATGTTCAATGACAGCTTATTTGTATATACAGCCTGTGTTGGTCTCTTTACTAATACATCATATGAGACACCGCAGAAGGTTAAGAATATTATAGGTCATCTTGCTTACGTACTTGAAGGTATGAAAGATATGACCCAGTTCAAGCCTGTATATGTAAAGATAGACACTGGTGAGCAGGTTTTGGAAGATAATTATATCTATGTAGGTATATGTAATACATATTCCCTTGGCGGTGTTATGAAGCTTGATGATTCAGCTATAGACCTTGGGGATGGAGCATATGAGCTCTTAGCAATAAGTATGCCAAGAGATATATTCCAGACAACTAACATAATCACAGCTCTTCTAACACAGAAATATGAAACATGTAATTTGATTCATTTTTCTAAGATAACTCACTGTGAGATATACTATCCACGTCCTGGTGACTGGTCGCTTGATGGTGAGAGAGGTAAGGGCAAAGAGAAGAACGTGTTTGATATTATCCCAGATGCAGTTAATTTCCTTTGCTAGGAAAGTAGGCTCTATAGCCTGAATATAATAATAATTAAGTGACCCTTGTTGCATGTAAGTGCGGCAAGGGTTTTTAAATGGCGTAACACCATTGTATTTATTAAAACACAGTTAAAAATTCACATAAAAATATATGAAAAGCATAAAATAATTGTGGATTATTACTAGGAATGATGGTATACTTAACATAAGTTAATCGGACGGGGGAATTAGTACATAAAAAGGCCGATGTCACAGGGGTAATGCATAGGTTTCCATAGGATTAATAATCGTGGGGCACTGGAACCTATGCATGCTTATTGGGGATAAGAGTTAGGAGGTATTACTATGAAGCTTACGTTTGTAGGTGCAGATCATGAAGTAACAGGTAGCTGTCACTATCTGCACGTTGCTGGAAAACATGTCTTAATAGACTGTGGTATGCAGCAGGGTATTGATGAATTTGAGAATGTAGAGATACCAGTTGATGAAGGGCTTATTGATTATGTATTCCTCACTCACGCTCACGTAGACCATTCGGGACTATTACCACTTCTTTATGCAAAAGGATTCAGAGGACAGATTCTTGCCACAGATGCAACTGTCGATTTGTGTAATATTATGCTTCGTGACTGTGCTCATATACAGATGCAGGAAGCAGAATGGAAATCCAGAAAGGCTAAACGTAGCGCTAATCAGGCTCCTATTGAACCTCTTTATACCATGGAAGATGCAGACGGAGCCATTAAGAGGTTAGTTCCATTCCATTATGATGAGGTATATGAACTCTGTGATGGTATAAAGTTTAGATTTACTGATGTAGGACATTTACTTGGTTCTTCAAGTATTGAGATATGGGCAACTGAGGGTAATACAACTAAGAAGATTGTATTTTCCGGTGATATTGGTAATAAGAAGCATACTCTTATTAGAGATCCTCAGTATACTAAAGACGCTGATTATGTAATTATGGAGTCTACTTATGGTGACAGATATCATCCTAAGGACAGACCAGATTATGTAAAAGAACTTGCAAATGAATTTTCAGAGGCATTTTCAAAGGGTGGTAATGTTGTTATTCCATCATTTGCAGTTGGTAGAACCCAGGAGATGCTTTATTACATAAGGGAGATTAAGGAGCAGAACCTGCTTCCGGATTATCCAGATTTCCCTGTTTATGTAGATAGTCCACTGGCTGTTGAAGCTACTGGAGTCTTCCAGAAGAATATAGCTAACTGCTTCTCAGATGAGGCTAAGGCTATGGTTATGAAGGGTATTAACCCTATAACGTTCCCAGACCTTCATCTAAGCATTACAAGTGATGAATCTAAGATGATAAACTTTGATGCAACACCTAAGGTTATCCTTTCAGCTTCAGGTATGTGCGAGGCTGGTCGTATCAGACACCACTTAAAGCACAACCTCTGGCGAGAAGAGTGTACCATCCTCTTTGTAGGATACCAGGCTGTTGGTACTCTTGGTCGTATGATTATCGATGGTGAGAAAGAGGTTAAGCTCTTTGGTGAAACTATCGAGGTTAGAGCTAAGATTAAGACTCTTGCAGGTCTTAGTGGACATGCTGATAAAGACGGACTTCTTGAGTGGATTAATAATATAGGTTGTAAGCCATCTAAGGTATTCGTAGTACACGGCGATGATAATTCATCTAAGTTATTTACAGAAACACTTAAGGCTGAATATGGATATGATGCTTATGCTCCTTATTCAGGAACAGAGTACGACCTTCTTAATAACTGCTTTATCTATGAGGCAGTCCCAGTACCAGTAACAAAGAAGAAGAAAGCTGGCAAGGTATCCGATGTATTTGCAAGACTTCTTGCAGCTGGACAGAGACTTATCTCTGTTATCTACAAGAACGAAGGCTGCGCAAACAAAGATCTTGCCAAGTTTGCAGACCAGATCAACTCACTTGCAGACAAGTGGGATAGAGAGATTTAATACACACCTCCTTGGTATCATGATTTTTGTGTGATATCCAATAAAAAAAGCAGGAAAGGAATCCTGCTTTTTTTTATGCGCACGCCCGCGATACGAAGATATCCGGCTGTGCCAAAGCGCGGGCGGCGCAGGCTCGATTATATTATTTTGCTGGCTTATATGGCTTATCTGCTGGATAGCCGCCTTTTAATTTCTGCATTCCACGCTGGATTGCATCCTTGGAATTCTTCCAATCCTTGTCAGCATTCTCATAGTCGAATTTTTCAACAAGCCAGTTTATATCTTCCTGCATACGTTCCATATTTGACTTCATAAGAGGGAAAAGCATAGCGAAGAAATCTTCTCTTTCCTTGTCCCCCATCTTGGCCATGGCATTGTCACATACATCACCAAAATGTGTCAGGCAAAATCCCTTGCTGTCAGCAATCTTCTTTCGAAATACCTCATCATTCTTATACAGGATAAAGAAAGTGTCCATATATCTATCGTAAATCTCTTTATTGTGATTGCAGATATAGCAAGACTCTTCACGGCTCTTAACCCAGTCAGCTATAGAGTTAGCATTGCCTTTTTTTAGAATCTTGTTAAATGCTGGCGTCTTTTCTGGCTTATATTCACTGATAGCCTTATCAAGGTCTTTTCTCATCTTCATATAATGAGTCTTAAGAATCCAGCCATTGCCAAGAGTGTTACCGTATTCAAAAAGCTTCTTAAAATGATAGCGACAGAAGCCTTCCTTATCAGTATTTTCTCTCATATCAGCTTCCATATAAGAGGCACATGAGCCAAGAACGAAGTCAAGCATATCCTGCTCTAGGTTTCTTTCTACGAAGCAGAATGGGCACTCGTCCCCGGCATTGACTGCATCATTAAGTGGGATAGTATATAGCTTTTCTTTCATAAAACAATCCTTTCAGATATTAATTCGTTAACATCATGTTAAGACATATTTCTTATGATGATTATACTAAAAAATTAACAAAAATTGGTGGCAACAATCCGACAAATGTGCTAGAATTATATTCAAATTTTTATTGCTTTTATGGCTGAGGTGTATGATGCAGGACGATTTAATAGAGTACTTAGTTGAACAGAAGAGAAGTGGTAAACAGACTGCTGTTCAAATCATGTGCATAGTTGTATTATCGCTCCTTGTTGCAACACTTCCATACCTTCGTTCCATCTCACTAGGAGCAGCTGTTCTCTGGGGATGGATTTCTTATAAGTTTATTTTCCCTACTACACAGATTGAATACGAATACTTGTATTGTGATAAATGCATTACTGTAGACAAGATTCTTGGTAAAGAAAAAAGAAAGAATGTTGGTGAGTTTAGTCTTGATAGAATAGAGATGATTGCACCACTTGATTCACCAAGATGGGCTGATTTTAAGAATAAAAATCTTAAGACGTTCGAGTACTGGAGCTTAGAGGAAAGAGAAGAGTCTAAGCCTTACGGTATCGTGTATGGCGGCGGTATGAAAATAGTTCTTGATTTAACAGAAGAATTTGCTAAAATATTACAAAATAACGCGCCACGTAAAGTGTATTTCGATTAAGAAAGTTAGTGCTAATAGCAGTGCTAACTTAATATATATAGGAGGATAGATATGGGTCAGATTTTGAAAGAAGGAATTACCTTCGATGATGTACTTTTAATTCCAAGTCATTCAGAAGTTGTTCCTAACCAGGTTGATTTATCAACTCATTTAACTAAGAAGATTAAGCTTAACATTCCGCTTATGAGTGCAGGTATGGATACTGTTACTGAACACCGTATGGCTATTGCTATGGCACGTCAGGGTGGTATAGGTATTATCCATAAGAATATGTCTATTGAAGAACAGGCGGATGAGGTTGATAAGGTAAAACGTTCAGAGAACGGAGTTATCACTGATCCATTTTCATTATCTCAGGATCATACACTTGCTGACGCAGATGCCCTTATGGCAAAGTACAGAATCTCTGGTGTACCTATTACAGAAGGTAGAAAACTTATCGGTATTATTACAAACCGTGACCTTAAGTTTGAAACAGATTATTCTAAGAAGATTAAAGAATCTATGACAACAAGCAAAGACCTTGTTGTAGCTAAAGAGGGTATTACTCTTGAAGAAGCTAAGAAGATTCTTGCTGATTCTCGCAAAGAGAAACTTCCTATTGTTGATGATGACTTTACATTAAAGGGACTTATCACAATTAAGGATATTGAGAAAGCTATTAAGTATCCGCTTGCTGCTAAGGATGAGAAGGGTAGACTTCTTTGCGGTGCAGGTGTTGGTATTACAGCTAACGTTCTTGACAGAGTTGATGCTCTTGTTAAGGTTGGCGTAGATGTTGTTGTTCTTGACTCAGCTCATGGACACTCTGCAAATGTTATCAGATGCGTAAAGATGATTAAGGAAAAATATCCTGATCTTCAGCTTATCGCTGGTAACGTTGCTACAGGTGAAGGTACAAGAGAACTTATCGAAGCTGGTGCTGATGCTGTTAAGGTTGGTATCGGACCTGGTTCTATCTGTACAACTCGTGTAGTTGCAGGTATCGGTGTACCTCAGGTAACAGCTATTATGGATGCATATGCAGTTGCTAAGGAATATGGTATTCCAATTATCGCTGATGGTGGTATTAAGTACTCTGGTGATATTACAAAGGCTATTGCTGCTGGTGGTAGCGTATGTATGATGGGTAGCATGTTCGCTGGTTGTGATGAAAGCCCAGGAACATTC
The DNA here is from genome assembly GCA_000687675.1 of Lachnospiraceae bacterium NC2008. Lineage (GTDB taxonomy): Bacteria > Bacillota > Clostridia > Lachnospirales > Lachnospiraceae > NK4A136. Next base: position 62,510 of record JHWS01000004.1, read on the forward strand.
GAATTATACCAGGGTAGAAAGTATAAAGTATACCGTGGTATGGGATCTATCGGAGCTATGGAGAATGGTTCTAAGGACCGTTACTTCCAGGAAAATGCTAAGAAGCTTGTTCCAGAAGGTGTAGAAGGTCGAGTTGCATATAAGGGAACTACAGAAGATACTGTATTCCAGCTTCTTGGTGGTCTTCGTTCTGGTATGGGATATTGCGGTACAGCTTCTATTCCTGAACTTCAGGAGAATGGTAAGTTCGTTAAGATCTCAGCAGCTTCACTTAAGGAAAGTCATCCACATGACATCCATATTACTAAGGAAGCTCCTAACTATTCTACAGACGACAAATAAGGTTAAAAATAATCAGCCTGTTTATATACAACTTAAGTATGTAAACAGGCTGAATTTTTTGTTATAATATTATTGTTTGATAACTAACGTTTGCAAACAAAAGCAAAAAGATTCTTATATGGGGAAAGGATTATAACATGTTAACTTTAGAAGGTTTAAAAGAGTGTGGAGCCAATGTTGATGAAGGACTTGGAAGATGTGTTGGAAGCCAGGACCTTTATTTTAAACTTGTTGGTATGATGGTTAAGGATAAGAACTTTGATAAGTTAGGAGAGGAAGTTGAAAACAATAACCTCCAGGAGGCATTTGAAGCAGCACATTCTCTTAAGGGTGCATCAGCAAATCTTGCTCTTAATCCACTTACAGAAGCACTTAGCAATATAGTAGAGCCACTTCGTAGAAGTGAGGCTGATTTTGACTATAAAGGGGCTTATCAGAAGGTTTTAGAGGCTAAGGCTGTATTCCAGAACTTGGTAGAAAATTAATATTTTGTGAAAATGTTGAATGCAATATAATTTCATGATATAATGTTAAAGTCGTGAGAGTTTTATAGTATATGGAGGATTTCATGGGAATCGGAGCTATATCAGGCATTGGTTCGATGTCATTCTACAATATGAATAATTACAGAGTTAATTCTGTTAATGGTAATCCAAAGAGCCTTAATCCAGTTGAAAAGATTGGACAGGAATCATACAATAGTAAACCATTTGCTACTGTATCTAAGGTAGAGGAGCCAGAGCAGGATATAACTGCAAAGCAGGCTAAGCCATTTGATTTTGATGCAGCTATGAATCGCATGATGGTTGGTAGCAAGTACAATGCAGAGAATATTCCAATGGTAAACCCATTCGAAGAAGCTGAAGCCTAAAGTAAGTTAGAGTTGTAAGAACCAGTTATTGCTGGTTCTTTTTTTATGCCTAGCGCAGTTCACAGAAAAAACACATTTTAATCAAATATTTAACATATAATACTTTTATATTAAAGATACAAAAATGGAAGAATGAATATTCTATATGTTTGTTATTTCCTAACTCTCTCCCCCATAGAGAGTTGTTTGTTCTCTCTCCTAAGGACCGGTAGATTCCGGTCCTTATTTTCAATTGTAAATCCCTAATCTCAGTATTATAATTTTATTTAGATATGAGGGGAGGGATTCAGGATGAAATTTATAGATCTAAAATGTTCATCATGTGGTTCCACAATGCATATTAATCCCGAGTTAACAAAAGTCACATGCAAGTACTGCGGCGCGCAGCTAATTGTTGATGAATCGGAAGTAGAAGAAAAGACAGTCACAAAGCTTAGTTTGGAGATTAAAAATAAGCTTTATGATTTTCAAGACGAATTAGACAGCATAAAGATGTTAATTGTAGTTTCTATTATCGTTCTTGTAGGGGGGATTATTCTAGAGTCGCTTTCTTTATGGCCCTATCTTTTACCTGTAGGAATAGTGCTTCTTATAGTTAATATTGTTAGATTTGCCGTTGTAAAGATCAGACTTAAAGAGTTTAGAGAAACTGTTGTTGATGAAGAAGAATAAAGGAAGTATATGAAAACATTATTAAAAAACGGCAATGTATTAAACGTATTTACTGACACTATTGAGAAACTGGATGTTTTAATCGAGGATAAGAAAATCATTGGTCTGGATTATTATAGTGATTCAGATGCAGATGAGGTTATAGACCTTGATGGCAAGTTCGTATGTCCAGGTTTTATAGATGGACATATTCATATTGAAAGTACTATGCTTACACCGTCTAATTTGGCTAAAATCTGCCTTAAACATGGAACAACAAGTATTATTGCAGATCCACATGAGATAGCCAATGTAAGCGGCCTTAATGGCATAAATTATATGCTTCAGGCAAGCAAGGGCTTACCTATGAATGTGTATCTTATGGCATCTTCCTGTGTACCAGCAACTCCTTTTGATGAGGCAGGAGCTATTCTTAGAAGTCAGAATCTGCTTTCTATATATGATAACAAGAGAATACTTGGACTTGCTGAGATGATGAATTATCCAGGAGTTTTATCTGAAGATGCAGATGTTCTTAAGAAGATAGAAGACTCAATAGAAGCTGGCAAGGTTGTTGATGGTCATGCGCCACTTCTTTCAGGTAAGGATCTGGATAAATATATCTCAAAGGGCGTCTCTTCCGAGCACGAATGTATAAGCTGGGAAGAAGGATTAGAAAGAATTCGAAAGGGCCAGTGGCTTATGATTAGAGAGGGGACTGCTGCTAAGAATCTTGAAGCACTGCTCCCAGCATTTGACGAGCCATATAATAAGAGATGTCTTCTTGTTACTGATGATAAGCATCCTGCAGATTTAATTAATGAAGGTCATATTGATGCAATTATCAAGAAGGCTGCAAAGCTTGGCAAGTCTCCAGCAGTTGCAATTCGTATGGCAAGTTTACAGGCTGCTCAAAGATTTGAACTTTCTTATCGCGGTGCAATAGCACCAGGTTATGTTGCAGATATTATTATTGCAGATAATATAGATAATCTTAATATTATTGATGTTTACCGCGATGGTAAGAAGGTTGTTGATAATGGAGAAGTTCTTCCATTTGCTGAACCAGTTGTTGAGCAGACTATACTTGATAAGGTTTGCAAGTCATTCAACCTTGCTGAACTTTCAGCTGAAGACTTTGCGGTTTTAGCTGGTGGTCCTGCCAATGCAAGAATTATAAAAGTTATTCCAGGTCAGATTATTACTGATCAGGTTATTGAAAGTATAGACCTTAATACTAACAGCGGTATTGATGTAGACAGAGATATTCTTAAACTTGCTGTTATAGAAAGACACCATAATACTGGACACATAGGCTTAGGCTTTATTAAGGGACTAGGACTTAAGGGTGGTGCCATAGCATCAAGCGTGTCTCATGATAGCCATAACTTAATTGTAGTTGGAACTAATGACAAAGATATGGCAATAGCTGCTAACGAGGTTAAGAATAACTGCGGTGGCAACGTAGTTGTTAAGGATGGAAAGGTAGTTTGTATGATGCCTCTTCCTGTAGGTGGTCTTATGAGCGATAAAGACGTATATGAAACTGCTAAGCTTAACAAGGAGATAAGAGATGCAGCTGCCAGCCTTGGTGCAAATGAAGGCATAGAAGCATTTATGAATATGGCATTTGTATCCCTTCCAGTTATACCTCATCTTAAGATGACAACTACTGGACTTGTAGATGTTGATGAATTTAAAAAGGTGTCCCTATTTGTAGAATAGGGACACCTGTCCTTTTTATATAATCATTTCTTCTTTTTCTTTAGATATATTCCGTAGCAGAGGGCACCGACGATACATATTAGAGCTGCAATACCGATGTATAATCCTGCCTGAAAATAGTTCTTTTGACCAAGGGCGTGACCGCAGAGGATAGTAAGAACTGCTGCTGGAAATCTTCCCACAATATTAATTACAATCCATGGACCAATCTTTACATCAGTAAGACCTGCTATGTAGGTTAATACATCTTTTGGTGTGCCTGGGATTAAGAAGATTACAAAGAGCACACGGGCTACCTTATCACTATCATGGATAAATGAATAAGAGTCTATCTTTTCCTGGCTGACAAAAAGTTTAACCAGTCTTGTTCCAAATACCCTTACAAGTAATAGAACGATTAATGCTGCAAATGTAGCGCCTAATACGTATAAGAAGGTTCCAAGAAGTGGACCGTATACGTAGCCTGCTGCAATCTGAAATGGCCCGGCAGGTAGAACAGCAATTAATACCTGTAGTACAGCAAGGCCTACTATTGCAAGCCAGCCCCAGTAGCCTAGGCTGTCTATCCAGCCTTTAAATCTTTCTCTATCTGAGATAAATTTCACCAGGTCTTTTCCATATTCAAAATATATCCATATTGTTAGTCCGATTATAAGCAGCAAAATGGTTATTGCAAATATTCTTTTTCTTGTAATCATGTATCCTCGTTACGTGGTAATGGTTTTTCTAATAAAAAGATGCAAAGCCTGAGCCTTGCATCTTTTATATAAAGTCATAATACTTATTATTTTACAAGTACAGCTACACCGCTTGCGTCACAAGCATATGTATGACCGCCAACTGTAACAGTCTGGTTCTTTACAAGGTAACCAGTTGTTGGGTCCATATAGAAGTTAGCACCGCCGAGAGCGATAAGACCAACACTCATATGGTAATCAGCTGGATCAAAATATCTGATACCCTTAGCATCCTGAATAACACCTGCCATAAGGATACCTGTTGCTGGGTCAGCGTAGTACTTTGTACTACCTGCATCAATAAGTCCTGTCATCATCTTTCCTGATGTAGGCTCGAAGTATCTTGCACCATCAGCTAAGTTAACTAAACCAACCTGCATAAGACCTGTAGTAGGGTCGAAGTAGCATGTACCATCAGCAAGTGGAAGAAGTCCTACCATTCTGTTACCGTCAGCACCGAAGTACATAATACCGGCACCTGTGTTAACCTTACCAAACTGCATCTGACCGTTAGCATTGAAGAAATATGTTCCCTGGCCAATAGTTGCAAGACCAACCTGCATATGTCCTAAATCATCGAAATAGTACTTGTATCCGCCGATATCCTGTAAGCCCTTAACCATCTTACCATCGCCGCCAAAGTAGTACATAAAGTCTCCAGGTGACCAGAAACCTGTGTACATCTTACCATCACCAGCGAATAAGTATTTATCTGTACCTACATCTACAAGACCAGTTCTCATGATACCGTCTTCTGCGAAGTAGTATAAATCAGCACCAATCTGTCTGAAACCTGTGCTCATGGCACCGTCATCACCCATGTAATAATATGTGCCGTTAGCACCTGGGAGCCAACCTGTTCTTACATAACTGTAAACAGGATCGCAGTAGTATCTCTGTCCTGCGTAATCAACCCAGCCTTTAACTCTTCTATAGTTATTGTAGAAATACTTATATCCATTAACTACTGAGAATCCCTGTGGAACAATAAATGAATAATCCTTATATAAGTAGTCATAATCAACCTGACCACCAACACCAGCTACTGAAGCTGTACAGCTTGCCTGCCATACTGCAGGAACCTGACCGTAGTCACAAGCACCAGCGTACTGAGCAACCCATTTATCATAAGGTACATAACCGATTCTCTTTGTGAACCATGTCTTGTTTGCGTATACCATTGGATGATATCCAGCATTTTCTATAGTAGCGCAGAATGCATTGGCCATAGCGGCAAGTGTATCTGGTGAAAGATTCTTCTGGCTTGAATCCTCTAAGTCAATAGCTACTGGATAAGAAACTGGATAGTTCTGAATAATGCTTATAACAGCATTGGCCTCTGCGATAGCACCTTCTACAGATGTTGCATATGAGTAAACATATACACCGGTACGGATACCTGCTGCATTGGCAGCTGTAACATTCTGTGCAAAGTAAGGGTCAACACCGCTTTTTGCGCTATAACATTTTATAAATGCAAATGAAACACCACTTGCCTTAACCTGTGCCCAGTTAACATTGCCCTGCCACTTTGATACATCGATACCAATAGCGATGGCCTGTGAACCGTTTACAGCATCTGACTTAATAGTTGTTAGCGAAACGATCATAGCGAATATGAGTAATAAAGCTGTGATCTTAGTAAGTAAATTTTTCATATTTTTCAATCGTACCTCTCTCCTTCTTCTTATTATTAATAAACACTAAACGTAGAACATTTTACCATAAAGGGAGTGTAGAGGCAAATTTACATAATATTAAAATTGTTAGCACTCTCCCTTGACGAGTGCTAAAATTAGTGATACAACATAATCAGCAACAATGATATGTGTCAGCTAGCGCTGGCGCATTTAACATGTAGATTATTCTTTTTATATATAGTTTTACAAACTATTAGAGGAGGTGAATAACATGAATATCGATAAGTTTACTAAGAATTCTATGCAGGCCGTACAGGACTGCGAGAAGCTTGCAATCGAATATGGCAATCAGGAGATAGAAGAGGAACATCTTCTGAATGCTCTTATTAATCTTGATAACAGCCTGATATTAAAGCTTATTGAGAAGATGGAGATTAATACCGAGCATTTTCTTGATAGAGCTAAGACTGCCCTTGAAAAGAGGGTGAAGGTTTCTGGCGGGCAGATGGTTATGGGACCAGATCTTAATAAGGTTCTTATAACTGCAGATGATGAAGCCAAGGCTATGGGTGATAGCTATGTATCAGTTGAGCACCTTTTCCTTGCTATGATTAAACATCCTAATAAGGAAATAAAGGCTATCTTTAATGAGTATGGAATAACAAGAGACAGGTTTTTAACTGCTCTTTCAACTGTTAGAGGTAACCAGACTGTTAATAGCGATGACCCTGAGGCAACATATGATGCCCTTGCAAAATATGGTCAGGACCTTGTTGAGAAGGCTAAGAGTCAGAAACTTGATCCTGTAATTGGCAGGGATAATGAGATTCGTAATATAGTTCAGATTCTTTCTCGTAAGACTAAGAATAACCCTGTTCTTATTGGTGAACCTGGTGTTGGTAAAACAGCAGCTATTGAAGGACTTGCTCAGCGTATAGTAAGAGGTGATGTACCTCTTGGGCTTAGAGATAAGAAGATATTTGCTCTTGATATGGGAGCCCTGGTTGCAGGTGCCAAGTATAGAGGTGAGTTCGAGGAGAGACTGAAGGCTGTACTTGATGAAGTTAAGAAGAGTCAGGGACAGATTATTCTATTTATAGATGAACTTCATACTATAGTTGGTGCTGGTAAGACAGATGGTGCCCTTGATGCAGGTAATATGCTTAAGCCTATGCTTGCAAGAGGCGAACTTCACTGTATAGGTGCCACAACACTTGATGAATATAGAAAGTATATTGAGAAGGATCCAGCACTTGAACGTAGATTTATGCCTGTTATGGTTAATGAACCTACAGTTGAAGATACTATATCTATACTTCGTGGACTTAAGGATAGATATGAGGTTTACCATGGAGTAAAAATTATGGATAATGCCTTGGTTAGTGCAGCAACACTGTCAGACAGGTATATAACTGACAGATTTCTTCCGGATAAGGCTATAGACCTTGTTGATGAGGCATGTGCCCTAATTAAGACAGAACTTGATTCTATGCCAACAGAACTTGATGAACTTCAGCATAAGATACTCCAGATGGAGATAGAAGTTCAGGCTCTTAAGAAAGAAGATGACAATCTTTCACGTCAGAGACTTGAGGCTTTATCTAAGGAGTTATCAGAAGAAAGAGAAAGATTCGAGATTGGTAAGGCAGAATGGGAGAATGAGAAGAACAGTGTAGATTCTTTATCAAAACTCCGTGAGGAAATAGAAAGTGTTAACAATCAGATACAGATAGCCCAGAGAGAAGGTAATCTTGAGAAGGCAGCTGAGCTTTCTTATGGCAGACTTCCTGCTTTAAAGAAAGAACTTGAAGAGAAGGAGTCTAAGGCTACCAAGAAAGAAAATAAGCTTCTTCATGAGTGTGTATCTGAAGATGAAATAAGCAGAATAATATCAAGATGGACTGGTATTCCTGTAAGTAAGCTTACAGAGTCTGAAAGAAGTAAGGTACTTAATCTTGAATCAATTCTTCATAAGAGTGTTGTTGGTCAGGATGAAGGCGTTACTAAGGTAGCTGAAGCTATTATGAGATCCAAAGCAGGTATCAAGGATCCAGGTAAGCCAATTGGTTCCTTCTTATTCCTTGGACCTACTGGTGTAGGTAAGACTCAGCTTGCAAAGAGCCTAGCCAGTGCCTTATTCGATGATGAATCTAATATGGTTCGTATTGATATGAGCGAATATATGGAGAAACATTCCGTATCCAGACTTATAGGAGCTCCTCCAGGATATGTTGGCTATGATGAGGGTGGTCAGCTTACTGAAGCAGTAAGAAGAAAACCATATTCAGTAGTTTTATTTGATGAAATAGAAAAGGCTCATCCTGATGTATTCAATGTACTTCTTCAGGTACTTGATGATGGTAGAATTACTGATTCTCAGGGCCGTATGGTAGATTTTAAGAATACAATAATCGTTCTTACATCTAATATAGGAGCTCAGACTCTTCTTGAAGGAATAGATGATAAGGCTAATATTACAGATGAAGCAAGTGAGGCTGTTATGAGCCAGCTAAGAGCTTCCTTTAGACCGGAGTTCCTTAACCGTCTTGATGAGATTATTATGTTCAAGCCACTTACTAAAGACAACATTAGTAATATTGTTGATCTTGTAATGGAAGACCTTAATAAGAGACTTGAGGATAGGGAGATATCTGTTAGATTAACTGATGAGGCTAAGGATTATATTATCGATAATGGTTATGATCCAGTATATGGTGCAAGACCACTTAAGAGATATATTCAGAAGTCTGTTGAAACATTATCTGCCAAGCTTATTCTTTCTGGTAATATCGAGGCAAAGGATGTAATTGAGATTAGGCTTTCAGGTGACGGCCTAGAAGCTGTCAAAGGCTAAATAAAATGATTATAGCCTAAGGTTAATACTATAATAATGTAAATGCTCTCTAAGAGGCTAAAATCCATCTTTATGGGTTTTAGCCTCTTTTTTTGTTCCCTTGGCGTCCTTTCAGCCGTAATCGTGCTTGCAAAATGCCAGCTTGACCGCTGAGTCCTAATATGGATGCCTACCACGCTGGCGACGGAAAGAAGGACTCTATATGTACGGGTGTTGGCATACTTGGGTCGAAATGCTCTTATATTAAGGGTTTTATAGGCTAAAACTACATATTGTGTTGATATGGGTTCGAATATGTGTTATTATGTCAAAGGTGAAAACACAATATATGGTGTCTTGTTTACGTAATAACCCCATTTCCAAGAGTTAAATCGGAGAGAATGTGCGATAGTGCCGGATATTATGTAAACTGAACATAAGATGAACATCGATTTTATGTTAACCACATCTTTTATCATTTCAAATAGTTCTGAATTCTTGAACTATAATACCAAGTAAAGACAAGTTAAGATTTTACAACCGGGATAAGGTAGATTCGATAAACATAAGGCCGACATATTTCGTTCGGGCTGTTTTACATAAATACTCAGTAAAATGAAATTGCGTTTATGGCGGATGATAAAACAAAAACACTATATTTAGGTTAAATAAAATTTTTATGTTAACCCAATATCTAGTATGGAAAAATTATGTAATTTTGATCTGTCTGAAAGAAGGCGGAGATAGGATATGATATATTTCGCGGCGGAGATTCTGGTTAAATCAAAATTTGATTCCAGATAATATGGTTAACCAATTCTGGAATAAAAAATTTTGTCATAAGATGGGTCTTGGTTTACATAGTAAGACCAAAAGAGTTAACCAATTACAAGTTGATTTATGTGGATTTTGTTTTAGGTAAGGGAAATCTTCAAAAAGTTAAATGTAGAATAACAGGTACTGTTTAATTGTCATAAAACTATAGAAAAATAGCCTTTTTTGAGGTAGAAAATGTAAATTAGCGACATATATGTCATTTGATATTATGTGGAAAACTTAGATATAATTTTTGCGAAAATACACCTAATTAACATATTTTTCCACATTATCCCCAAGGACTTATGTAAATTTATAAACATTTTTATTCAACCATGAAGATAAAGCACCAGGGAAATTTCAAAGCACATCAGAGTTTTCTTTCAAATTATAATGATGGATTTATAATAATTTTGTATAATAAAAGAAAAAATCAGGGGGTAAATATGGCTGAATATGGTTTAGTATTTGCTGGTGGCGGAGCTAAAGGCGCATACCAGATTGGGGCTTATAAGGCGATAAAGGAACTTGGCCTATTAGATAAGATTGGTCCAGTAGCTGGAAACAGTATAGGTGGTATTAATCTTGCTTTGTATGCAAGTTTAGATCCAGATGAAGCTGAAAAACTATGGACAGGCTTTCATGGTAAGGACTTCCTGGCATTTGATGATAATGGGTTTGATATAACCAAGCAGGGGGATGGAATCTTTTCAAGAGACGCCCTTCTTAAGATATTAGATAACAATATTGATTATAGTAAGATTACAAATGGAGCTTATTCATATTACATAACAGTTTGTGAGAATGACCCATCTGGCAAGGCTATTGCATACTATATTAAACTTAATGGTATGGATACTGAGAAAATCAGAAGTTATCTTATGGCTACAAGTGCTATTCCTGTTGTATATGACAATGTCATAATAGACGGCCATATGTATTATGATGGGGGAACAGTTGATAATACTCCAATAAAAGCTCTTGAAGGTGAAGATGTAAAGAAGATTATTGTTCTTTCCTGCAATCATGGAAGAAGTATGGATGCAGACAAAGGTGCATATCCAGGCAAGGAAATAATTAATATTATTCCAAGTGCAGATCTTAACCTTGATGCAATAGAAGGAACAGTAGACTTTAATAAGGACAATGCAACATTCAGGCTTAAACTGGGCTATCTTGACGCCAAGGCTATACTTACAGCCTATCTTTCTGGTGCCAAGGTTCCTGATTTATCTGGTAATGCTACGATTGCATTACAGAGCCTTAAGATGGTAAAATTAGAAAACAAGGCTAAGGATACTATGGATAATCTTAGTAGTATGCTTGGGAAGTATGGCATTGACATGTAAATTAAGGGTGGGCACATGATAGAAATTCAGTATGATAGTACTAACTTAGAATCGTTTTCTTTTTCATTTGTGAAGTCGGATTATATTCCACCAAGCTTTAATATTAAGTTTCCAGATCATCCTGAGCTGGAATTCTATAAAGCTATTATGGATAAGCATCCTAAGGTGCTTTATGTTTCAACAGAGAAGGAAGAATATTCTACTTACTATAACTATTCTATAGACGGGAAGATGTTTACTATAGTATGCGATGAGGACTATGATTATGTGTATTTCCTCACAGCTCAGAAGGACCGTAAGGCTATTTCAGAGTATATCTGCAATATTATCGAGAGACATCACGCACAGTCCCACTACGATATATAAGTTACCGATTAAGGATAGACAGTATTTATGAAGAGAAGAATACAGGCGCTATGCATGGTACTAGTATGCATAGCCCTTTTTTGCGGATGCGGACATAAACCTAAATATGTTCTTACAACAGGTTTTGATGACAAGGAACTTTGTAAGATAGAAGGAGATTCTTGTTATAAATATGAAGCCATGATATATCTGGCTAACATTACTAATGAGTATGTTAACTTGTATGGTGAAGGCTTCATTAATGATAATGAGAAAAGCCCTGTTATCAAAGCGAGAATTAAGAATATTGCCTTAGCCAGACTTATTAAGGTTAAGATTATGAATGTTATGGCTGACAGCTATAAGATTACCCTTGAAGAAGGAGAAGTTCAGCTTGTTAATAAGATGGCTGATGAGTATTACAACGGTCTGACAAAAGATGAGATAGACTTTCTTGGCGGCGTAACTAAGAAACAGATTGTTGATATGTATAAGGAATACTTTATTGCTGCTAAGCTTTATCAGAATATAGTTAAGGATGTAAATCTTGAGATATCTGATGATGAAGCCAGAACTGTTGTTGTTAAGAAAATCTATATAGCAACAGTAGCTACTGATTCAGATAGTGAGGCAACAGCTTCCAGTCTTGGAGAAGAAGAGAAAGCCAGCGCTTATCAAAGAGGTCAGGAAGCATATCAGAAGATAGCGAGCGGCGAGTCATTTGACGCTGTGGCTATGGCCTATTCAGATGTAGGGGATGAAACTATTTCCTATAAGAAAGGTGACCTTGATGAAGTTCTTGAGAAGAACGTATTTAACCTTTCTGAAGGGGAAACAAGCGGTTTAATTACAGGTAGCGACGGCTATTATATCTTCTACTGTGTGAACCCATTTTCAAGAGAAGACACTAAGGCTAATAAGGAAAGAATAATAGAAGAAAGACAAAAAGAGACCTTTGATCAGGTATTTAACTCATTTGCCAAGGATTCAGACTATTACCTTAATGACAAGGCATTTGAAGAAATCGGTGTAGACAGTGTATTTGGAAAGGTTTCATCATATAACTTCTTTAATATCTTTGAGCAATATAATATTGCAGACTAAATCAAATAATAATACGAATATAAATTTTGTTAGCACTCATGATAAATGAGTGCTAAATTTTTCTTGACTTTTAATATTACGGGTAATAAACTTGATTTTAGTAAAAAGAAAGGACGTGATATTAATGGCTGCAAAGCATGGTAATTTATCAATTAACAGTGATAATCTTTTTCCTATAATTAAGAAATGGCTCTATTCAGACCATGACATCTTCTATAGAGAATTGATTTCTAATGGTTGCGATGCTATTACAAAACTTAAAAAACTTGAAATGATGGGAGAATATACTCTTCCTAATGATTACAAGGGTAAGATAGAAGTTATTGTTAGTCCAGAAAAGAAGACTATTGTATTTAAGGATAATGGTCTTGGTATGACAGCTGATGAAGTTGAGGAATACATTAATCAGATAGCATTTTCTGGTGCTACAGACTTTATTGAGAAATATAAGGACAAAGCTAATGAAGATCAGATAATCGGACATTTTGGTCTGGGATTCTATTCTGCATTCATGGTAGCAGATAAGGTTGAGATTAAGACACTTTCATATAAGGAAGGTGCTACAGCTGTTCACTGGACATGTGACGGTGGCACAGAGTTCGATATGGAAGACTGTGATAAGTCTGATGTAGGTACTGAGATTACACTTCATGTTATGGAAGACTGCCTCAAGTTTGTTAACAAGTACGAGGCAGAAGAAGTATTAAAGAAGTACTGTTCATTTATGCCTTCAGAAATCTATCTTACAAAAGATGGAGAAGAACTTACAGAAACTATTAAGGAATCAGAGAAACTTGATACTGACGTAGTAATCGAAGAAGTTAAAGAAGAGGGCGATGCTGATAAGAAGGATGCTGAAAAGAAACTTAAGATTAAGAAGCGTCCTGTACCAATCAATGAGACTCAGCCACTCTGGGCTAAGCATCCTAATGAGTGTACAAAGGAAGAGTACTTAGACTTCTACCGTAAGGTATTCAAAGATTACAAGGAGCCATTATTCTGGATTCACCTTAATATGGATTATCCATTTAACCTTAAGGGTATTCTTTACTTCCCTAAGATTAATATGGAATACGAATCAGTTGAAGGCGTAATTAAGTTATATAACAACCAGGTATTTATTGCAGATAACATTAAGGAAGTTATTCCTGAATTCTTAATGCTTCTTAAGGGTGTTATCGATTGTCCAGACCTTCCACTTAATGTTTCAAGATCTGCTCTTCAGAATGATGGATTCGTTAAGAAGATTTCTGATTACATCTCTAAGAAGGTTGCTGATAAGCTTGCTGGTATGTGCAAGACTGAGAGAGATGAGTATGTTAAGTACTGGGATGATATAAGCCCATTCATTAAATATGGTTGCCTTAAGGATGAGAAGTTCTGCGAGAAGATGAATGACTACATCATGTTTAAGAACATCGATGGTAAGTATGAAACTCTTCCAGAATGTCTCGATGTTAAGCCTATCGATATCGATGAAGATGGCAATGCTGTAGAAGGCGAAGCTGTTGATGCAGATGGCAACAAGGTTGAGGCTGAAGTCGTTAGCGAAGGCGATAATGCTGAAGCAGATGATAATGAGCCAAAGGGTAAGCATATTTACTATGTAACTGATGAGCAGCAGCAGAGCCAGTACATCAATATGTTTAAGAAGGCTAAGAAGGATGCCATTATATTAACTCACAATATTGACCAACCATTTATCCAGCAGCTTGAGTCAAAGAATGAAGGGGTTAAGTTCCTTAGAATTGATGCTGATCTTACAGAAGACTTCAAGGCAAAGACTTCAAAGAAGGTTCAGGAAGAACTTGATGAGAAGACAAAAGAACTTGAGAAGATCTTCAAGAAGGCTATTAAGAAAGATAATCTTACAGTTAAGGTTGAGAAACTTAAGAATAAGTCAATTTCTTCTATGCTTACTGTTTCAGAAGAGTCTAGAAGAATGCAGGATATGATGAAGATGTATTCTATGCCAGGTATGGATATGAGCATGTTTGGTAAAGAAGGACAGACACTTATCCTTAATGATAACAACAAGCTTGTTCAGAAGGTGCTTAGTGAGAAAGAAGGAGATAAGGTTAATATGATTTGCGAACAGTTATATGATCTTGCTCAGCTTCAGAATGCTCCACTTTCACCAGAAGCCATGACAAAGTTCATAGAAAGAAGTAATAAGCTTATGGAGCTTCTCTAAGAAGCCAGGCCGCGAGCAATTGTGATTTTGACATATGAATTAAAAAGGGCTTACCGATATGGTAAGCTCTTTTTTTGCGCATGGGTGCGTAATGAAAATTACCAGCGTAGCTGGACGCACCTAGCACGGCAGCAGGAAAACAGTCCTGCGTGGTATTTGCAATGCGCTGCCTAGTACTGTATCGTACAGGCCTTCCAGCCCTTATCAGTTCTTATTAAGTAAACACCAAGGTCAACTTCATTAACACCAGTTTCTGAGGCTGTAAAGTAAAGGGTCTGTTCAAGATAAACTCTTACAAATACAGCATCCTTATTATATACAACGAAATCTGTTACCTTCTCGTTATTAATCTCGGCTTTAGAATGTGAGTTAAAGAATCTTCTATATGTACCAGAATTAATCAGGTAAAGCATATCTGATTCAGGGATGAAGTAGTTATCAAGTGCATTGTCAGAAACATCTCCTGATATGTAGTTGGTGTAGTCGCTAATAAGCTTTATGGCAAATTCCTTAGCGTCATCTGCATCTTCGAGATATGTGCAAAGAGGTGCTTCGTATACACCAGTTGATTCATTAAATGTAACTTCAACCTCAGAACCCTGACTGTCATATGCAGTTATCTCTGGTCTTTCATAAAGATTCTCAACTTTGAATCTCTTCATAGTTGGGAGAGTAGCATAGTCCTTATAGTAGTCCTGAGCCTCAAGTGGAATATTCTTCTTAGTAACATACTCGTCACTAAGTGCAACACCATTAATTGAAACAGAATAGTTATCTGGGACCTCTATAATGGCACTGTGCTGAGCCTCAGTATAGAACTCAAAGTTAGAAACATACCAAACTGGGAATTTGTACTTTGCAAACTTGTTTGGATCTTTTCTAAGTTCAACCTGGCCAAGTATATAGCCGTTACCAGATATGTAATATCTAGGGAACTCTTCATTGAATGGCTGAATCTCTTCGTAGCAAACATCAGCATCTGCAACTACAGTTCTCATATAGTTCTCTATATTGTCCTTAGTCTCAAACTCAGTAAGCTCTGGCTTGGCTGTTATGTAGTTATATATCAGGTCATAATCATCATTGTTAAATGCCTGTGTTATACTGCACATAGTATGATATGGTCTTGTATCTTCATAAACGCTCTGATAATCAGAAAGATAATCAAGGAAGAAACCAAGAAGTATAGCCATGGTTATAAGTAGAAGACCAGCCCATACTATAATAAACAATCTAAATGGTTTAACCTGCTTTGATGGATTAGCCTCTATATAAGCCTTTCTTCTTTCCTTACGTCTTTCTTCTCTTGAAAGAGCTTCAGCATCATCTTCACGCTTTTTAGATGAAGACTTATCTTTGCTCTTAGTCTTAGAGCTAGCAGGTGAATCGGATTTTTTGACCTTTTTTTCTGGGGTATCCTTATTCGATATAGCTCTGTCTATATCAAGAAGAGACATATTTCTTGTATCATCAAGGTCAACAACTGTAAGTTCCTTGTTATCAGGTGACCATTTGTCTTCATCATACATAAGAGGAACGTCATCGGCCCAGCCATCATTAAGGTTGGTAGTATAGTTTACCCAATCCTTATCTTCTGGATATATTGTTTTATCATTCTTTGTAGAAAGGTCTTTCTTAGCCATTAGTTGTCCCTCCTTTCTACCACAAATGCTGTAGGGATACGTCTGTCGCCTCTTATATTAGAGTTGGAAACGATTATATCTCCGTCATATACCATACTAGATGACATACCACCGTCTAAGTTGGCAGCATTGATAGCACCATAGTTAAGCATCTCATTAATTAAGTCTGATGTAGAAGCTCCGATGGAAGAAGCTTTTCTGCCTTCTATGACAAGCATAAGAACGGCACCGTCTTCACGCTGACCAATAGCTGTTCTAGGATTAAGTCCACTACCTACACCAGAGTAGTTTGCAGGAACACCGTTTGTAATGAGAGCTGGTCCAAATGTTACCGCATCACGAACTCCCATATTAAGAGCAGTGGCAGCAGTCATATTACCAACAACGAGAACGTTGTCATTAGTAAATCCGTATACACCGTAGGTTGAATTCATATCACCCATCATGAGCTGACCTTCAGAGATAACAATACCCTGAGGCATACCGCCAAGACCAAGTCCGGCTTCATCTTCATATTTACCACCGTTGATACCAGCAACGCAGTCATACTTATCTACAATAGCTGACAGAGTCATACCGCCTCCGTCAAGAACGAAGCCATTGCAGACACCAACCTTAACACGTGAAGGGTCAAGTACAACCATCATCTTTCCTACATATGTAGGACCGTGAACATCATATATGATGATTCCATCTCCATCTGGATCTTCGTCTGTTGCTGTATTAGAAGATAGGGATGGATTACCACTTTCATCCTTCATAGTATTAATCTTAATTAAAGAAGTATCTGTAATTTCACTTGTTTCAACAACTGAATTCTTCTTTTGGATATCTTTGATTTCTTCATCGCTATAAAAGAGTTTTGCCATAATAGGTCCGGCACTTGATTCCATAGCAGATGCTACGAATAGGTCTCTAAAATATGGCGATGGCCCCTTGTTAATATATAGTAGTAATACGTAAAGTCCCAGAAGGAGGCAAAGAAGAGTTACGAAAACCCATATTAAGAACTTGCCTATGAATGACAAAATGGTTTTTATAACTGATTTTTTGTTCTTTTTTGAATTTTTATTCTTTTTTCCCATTTGTGTTTCTTCTTTATAAATGTATTTTAAATTCAAGTTTCTTTATAGCATAAATTATGTCAACTTGCAACAAGGTGACCTATATGATAAAATGTGAGCGTTTATACTCGCAGCAGAGTATATTTCTTTATGAAAGGATGGAGATTATGAAAAAGAGAATTCTTGCTTTATTAATGACATCAATTCTTGTAGTATCTGCATTTACAGCTTGTGGTGACAAGGATGATGACGGAAGACAGAGAGACAGAAATAGCTCTAGAAATTCAACAAAAGATAGTATTATCGAAGTTGAACCAACACCTGAACCAGAAGAACTTACACTTGAGGATGTTTGCGACAAGGCTAAGCTTGTTTCATATGATAATTATGATATTAGCCTTAACTTAGTATTTGATTTCGATATGGAAGCATCTGGTATGAAGGTTAATATGGCTATGGACGCTGATATCGATGGTGCTATGGAAATTACTGGCAGCGATAGCTCAAAGTCATATCTTTCAGGAGATATGAATATATCTATGACAGAAGCTTCTGGTGCTCTTGATAATTCAGAAAGCCAGTCAATGGAAATGTATACTGTTACTGAAGATGGCACAACAACAACATATGAGAGAAAAGATGGCCAGGCTTGGACATCAGAATCTAAGGCAGCAGCTAATAGCAACGGTTCTGTAACAGGTGCTCTTACTGATGTATTTACAGATTCATTCGTTAGCAAGGCTACACTTGAAGATGGTACAGAAGAAGTTAATGGTGAAGATTGCTATGTAATTTCTTATACAGGTAACGTCAATGAACTTGCTGAGATTCTTGGTACATCTGCAAATATGGATGACATGTCAGCTCTTACATCTGTGGATGCAGGCGATATGTATGATAAGATGGTTGCAACAGTTAAGATTTATATTGATGAAGATGAATATAAGTTTACAAAAATGAGCTTTGATTTTAGCGATACTGATATTGCTGCTATGTTCGAAGCGGATGGCAACAGCCTTAAGGATTCAGGTATCGATAGCGTAAGCCTTAATGAATTCTATATTGATGTAACACTTAGCAACTTTGGTAAGGCAACTGTTAATGAGCCTACAGATCTTACTGATACAGACACAAGCTCATACACAACATCTTCAGTTGTAGATATCAATGATTACCTTGGTGCTGCTTATCAGCTTTCTGATAAGCAGAAGAAGATGTCTTGTGAAGAATATCTTCTTGATGCATATGATGCAGATACAAGTGATTCTACAGTAGATGAACTTCTTGATATGAGATCAATTACTGTAAATAAGGATGCTAAGTCATATTTCGAATCATACTTCAGATATTACACAATTGATGATTTCGTAAGCGAAGCATATTATTGGGATTATATGTCTGATGATGAGAAGGAAGGATATGCAGCAGTTGCATACCTTATGGACTTCCCAGTTGATTGTCTTTCAGATGCAGGTGCAGACCAGAAAGAACTTCAGAACTTAATCGATAATAATCACTAATTAGATTCGATGTAGAGCTGCCCGGGCTAACGCCCGGGCTTTTTGCTTTATACAAAATGTTGTATATAGCCGGGGAGAAATATTGCATATCATGTGGCTGGGATGATATAATATATCAGTGTGCGTGAAGCACATCTGAAAGGTATGAGTTATGGAAAAGTTACTAGATAAGGTATTAAAAGAATCTAATCCTGCCTCTGACAGAGGACAAGGGCTTTCTTTTTCATGCTCTGAAGTGGAGATTGAGGTAGAAGCAGGTCAGAAGGTTGCTGGTTCATTCAAGATAACAACTGATCAGAAATATAAACCAGAAGGTTATGTGTATTCTACTGATATCAGAATGATTGTTAAAACAGCTTTCTTTAAGGGACTTGAGCAGGAAGTATTCTTCAGCTACAACTCAGAAGGTCTCGAAAGTGGAGAAACTTATGAAGGTAAGTTCGCAATTGTTTCTAATCTTGGAGAAGTTCTACTTCCATACCGTGTACATGTTACAAGTAAGTTCCCTTCTTCCAGTGTAGGAGTGGTAAAGAATCTCTTTCATTTTGCCAACCTTGCGCAGTCATCATGGGAAGAAGCTAAAGAATTATTCTATTCAAAACAGTTCCAAAACATCTTAATAGGTAATGATAGAGAATATCTTTCACTTTATAGAGGTTTGTCTGTAGATTCAGGCAGCGACCACAATATGGACGAGTTTTTGCAGAAGGCAAAGAAAAAGACTCGTATGTCATTTAAGATAGATAAGGATAAGTTTGAGATTAGTAACCCAAGTCAGGGAAAGTCATATTCTATCGATGTTATAAGCGAAGGATGGGGCGTTAATGACATAAGTGTCACATCTGTTGGAGGCTTTATTGCTTTATCAGATGACTTCATTCACTTTGGTCAGGAAACTGAAGATATACATAAACTTGAATTTGAACTTGTTACATCTGGACTTCATGCAGGAAGTAACAGGGGAAAGATCATATTAGAAGACTCAATTAACCGCTATGAGATTAGCGTAACTGTAATCTGCAAAACAAATTCTAAAACAGAACATAGCCCTAAGCTTTTACAACGATTCGAGCTTATGAGGTTATATACAAAATACAGAATCGGTAAGATTAGTAAGAATGACTGGCTGAAAGCTTGTAATCAGCTTGTTGGTATAAGTATCCAGAAAGACTCTAATGATATAGAAAGCAGATTGTATCAGGCTCAGCTCTTATATGTTGAAAAAAGAGCAGACGATGCAGCAAAGATACTTGAAAGAGTAGGAGCTATGCTTGACCAGTATGAGACTACTCCTGAGATGGAAGGTTACTACTACTATCTTATGAGTCTTGGCTGCAGAAACAGCGATGCTTACAAGAAGTACTGCAACAAGGTAGAACTACTTCATGTTCAGAATATGGATAGTCATATCCTTTCTCTTTTAGTACTTAAGATGCAGGATGATTCTGAGAAATATGATGAGAAGGTATTTGGTCAGCTTAAGGATATATATAATGCCGGCGGTAACTCACCACTTCTCTTTATTATGACTCTTCAGATTATGCTTAGAAGTGTCAATGTTATGTCAGAATTATCAGATTTTGAAATAGCATTTTTAACATTCTCTATGAGACAGGGAGCACTTACTAAGGACATAAGAAACCGCTTTGTATTCTTATGCTCTAAAATTGTTGCATTCTCAGATGAGATATTTAGACTCCTTACTTACTGCTATGATGCAGACCCTAAGGATGATACATTAACAGCTATTGTTACACTTCTTATGAAGGGAAACAAAACTGATAACGAATACTTTGTATGGTATGAGAAGGCAGTATTCCTTGAACTTAGAATAAGCAGACTATATGAATACTTCCTTATGTCTATAGATATGAACTATACAGGGGAACTTCCTAAGCTTGTGCTTATGTTCTTCGCCTACAGGTCAGGACTTAGCTATGAGAGAAATGCCTTCCTCTATGCCAATGTTCTTAAGCATAAGAATGCTTACCAGGAAATCTACACGGACTACTATCCTTCTATAGAAGAATTTGCTGTAGAACAGCTTTCAAAGGGAAGGGTTAACGAGAATCTTGCTTATATCTATGAGACAGTTCTTGGAGATAAGCTTGTTGAAGCAAAATATGCATCTTCGTATGCTGATCTTTGCTTTAGAAATCGCATAACTATTCACAGCAGCAAGATGAAGAAGGTTGTTGTTGTAACTCAGCATATAGACGAAGAAGTTTCTTACGACTTATACGGTGAGGTTTTAGAACTTCCACTTCTTCCTATGGAAAGCTGTATCCTTCTTGAAGATAGCTATGGCAACAGATATGCTGATGAATCTATGTATGATAAGAAGGTTATTATAGAGAATCCATATCGCCTTGATGATGTTATGGAGAATGCCAGCACAGATATCTACACAGCTATATACCGTGCTGACCTTTGTGAGGATGGACTTAGATTTACAAAACGTAATGAGCATGCCCTTCTTTGGTTAGTATCATGCAACCAGATAGATGAAGAATATCGTAAAGAGGTTATGATTACCCTTCTTAATAACTATTTTGAGAAGGATGAAATCGGTCGTCTTGATGAGATTCTTGGTCAGATTGACCCATATATGCTTACTGCATCAGATAGGGAAACATGTATAAGAATACTTGTTGCAAGAGGTATGTATGACAGGGCATTTGAACTTATAAAGATGTTTGGTCCAGAGCAGATGGATGACAAGATATTAGTTAGACTCTGTGACAGACTTCTTGCCAGAACAGATTATGAGTACGAGTTTGAACTTCTTAAAGTATGTGAGTGGCTCTTTAATAAGAGTAAGTACGATGAAGGCATCTTAAAGTACATGGCTATGTACTCTGAAAATGTTAGTACAGAACTTAAGAATATATGGAGGTCTGCTGATTCATTTGGTATGGATGTAAGAAGACTTCTTGAGAATATGCTTATCCAGACTCTTTATTCTGGAGCACAGATAGGTGAGGAACCTAATATATTCCTTACATATATTCAGGAAGGCGCAAATTCTACACTTGAGAAAAAATACTTAGAAAAACTCTGCTATGACTACTTCGCAGAGGACAGACCTATTAATGACGGTGTCCTCGACAGAATAAATTATCATGACCAGATGGAAGAGGTACTTTCAGTATTCTGTTATCTTTCATATCTTAAGTATGATGCCAAGCTGTTTAAAGACAAGGGACTTGATACTAAAGAAAGAGCAACAGTAGAAAGATACCTTAAGATGATTCTTGGTAATCATATATTCCTTCCATTCTTTACTGACTTTGCTGAGATTTATCCACCTCTTATGATGTATATGGATAAGCAGTATATAGAGTATAAGGGACACGAAGAAAGTAAGGTTATTATTCACTATGTAATAGAAAAGAATGGCCAGGCTACTGACTACATGAGAGATGAGATGAGTCATGTTATCGGTGGTATATTCCTTAAGGCATTTACCTTATTTGCAGGTGAGAAGGTTAAGTATTATATAACCGAAGAAGGTCTTAGACAGGAGAAACTTACAAAGACAGATTCTATCGAATATAAGGAACTGTCAGACGGTATGGGTAAGCGTCGCTATGACTGGATTAATACCTTAGCTAAGGATTTTATAGAAGATAAGTCAGAGTTTATATCTAAACTTGAAGAGTATGACAAGAAGAGATATATGGTTAATAACTTATTTGAAGTAGAGATTACACGCGGAGCTAGCAATGATCAAGGATATTAAGGAAGCATTTGATAAGAAATCAAAAGAGCATATTGTACTTGGTTTTGACCTTGCAGATGATTATTCACAGATTTCCTATGCCTATATGAATGATCAGGAACCAACAACAGTTAGTGCTGTTCTTGGTGGGGATGAGATGTGTATTCCAACTATGCTTGCTAAGTATGAGAATGAGAATACATGGACATTCGGCTTTGATGCAAGAAAGCTTGATGAAGAAGGTGGCGGAACTGTAATTAGTAACCTACTGACCTTAGCCAAGGAAAAGCATCCTATAAAGGTTGAGGACAAGGATTACAATCCTATCGACCTTCTTGCTCTTTACATGAAAAAATGCTTTTCGCTTTTATCTCTTACGGCCCCGATAGAGAAGGTGTCAGTTATAGTCATTACAGTTGATAATGCTGACAGCCAGACTATAGAAGTTTTATCAAAAGCAATTACGACTCTTAGAATTAAGCCGGAGAAAGTATTCTTCCAGAACTATTCTGAGTCTGCATATAACTATATTATTCATCAGAATCAGGATTTATGGACTCACGATGTACTTATATGCCACCTTAAAGAAGATGGCATGTACACAAGGTCACTTAAGAAATACCTTAATACATCACCAACAGTTATGGTTATGGATGAGAAGAATTTCTCACATATTAAGGCAGCAGAACTTAAGGGAGCAAGTGAGGCTACTAAGAATAAACTTGATCAGGCATTTTGTCATATAATGTATGGACTTTGCGAAGACAATCATATATCTTCAATCTTCTTACTGGGTAAGGAATTCGAAGGAGACTGGTTTAAAGAGTCTCTTAGGTATATGAGCAGAGGAAGAAGAGTATTCGGTGGTAACAACTTATTTAGTAAGGGTGCGGCCTACGGAGCAAGACAGAAGCTTGAAGACTATAATGAGAACTTCAGATACGTCTTCCTTGATAAGGATAAGGTTAAAGCCAATATTGGCCTTGATGCAGTTATAGATGGAGAGTTATCATACCTTCCTCTTATAGATGCAGGTAAGAACTGGTACGATTCAACCAGAGAAGTTCAGGTTATACTTGATAATGAAGATACGTTGTCATTTGTAATAACACCTCTTAATGGTAAGAATGTTAAGAATGAACTTATGTATCTTACAGGTATACCAACAAGAGCAGCTAAAGCTACAAGAGTACTTATTAATATAAAGATGGCCAGTGAACGTAAGATGGTAGTTACAGTTACTGATATGGGATTTGGTCAGTTTTATCCACCTAGTGGACTTACTTGGAGACAGGAAATAGTTCTGGATTAGAACTAATAAGGAGACAAAGTGAACAGAGTATATGCCTGCTATGGCAGATATGCCAGCACACCTTATACAATTAAAAAGACACATATTCACGTATTCTGCGTAGAGGAATTATGCTTCTATATTAGAGAGAATGCATATTTTATTGACGATGATTTCTTTGATCAGGATATGTTTTTATGGCTTGAGGAAGAGTGCGGACTTTCTTCTATCGCTAAGAAACTTAGAAATAAGTACCGTACTGACAAGTCTAGTGAAAGCTTAGTAAGAATCTTATTTGAAGAAACTTTCTATGCTGATATGGAACAGCTTAATCAGACTCTTGCTATTCTTAAGAATAATCAGAAGATGAGCCAGCAGGAGAAGCTTAAGCTTCAGGGTGATTTCTTCCTTAAGAATGAGAAGTATACACTGGCACTTGATTGCTATGAAGATTTGGTTAAGCTTATGACTGGCAGAAAGGATAAGAAACTTCTGGCAGCAGCCTACCATAATCTAGGTGTCATATATGCAAGACTCTTTATGTTTGAAAGCGCAGGAGAGTATTTTAGAAAGGCTTATGACACTTCAGGGGATAAGTCTTATATGGTGGACTATCTTGCTTCTATTAGATGTGCTTACTCAGATGATAAATATCTTAAGAAGCTTAATATAATTGATGGGGCATATGACTATTCTTCAGCACTTGAAGAAAAGGTTGATGCTATTAACAAGGCTTATGAGAATTCAGATGAGTATACAGCTGTAAAGAATATTATTAAGCTTAAGAATGACAAGGCAGCAGACTATAAGGAAAAAGCTGATTCTTTTGTAGAGGGTATAAAAGAAGAGTACAGAGAGTCTATGGAAAAGTAGTGGGGAATAGTATTGGGACTTTTTAAGAAGCTTAAGAAAAAATGGAATGACTGGTATTATCATGACATAGATGACGATGATGAGGCATTTGATTGGGAGGAAGACGAACAGCAGCCTCGTGATGACAGCTTCTATGCAGATAAGGACCAAAGAGCAGTCTATGTTCTTGGGGAACTTGAGAAGATGGCTGAGGCAGCAGACAAGCTTGAAGAGTGTCAGGCAGAGTATGATGCTGTTACAAGCCTACTTGTTGATATAGAAGAGATAGAAGCACTTCCAAAACATCAAAGACTTGATATAATGGATGTTGCTCAGAAGATAGAAAGTCTTGAAAGACAAAGACATAATATTTTTGCTAAAACAGGGCGCTTATCTGATGCTGATATTAATATCCTTGAAAGATATGAAGAGGATATACCTGCTGGTATAAATAAAATCAAAGAAGCGGAAGAATACAGAAGGCTTATAAAGTCAGATCTTCATAAGCTGGACCGTGAGAGACAGGCAACACATCAAAGGAAAAAAGATCTTACTATGCTGATTGCTAATTCTCGAGGTATTGCTATAATATGTGCTGTGGCTATGATTGTATGCCTTATAGGACTGGCACTACTTAATTTCGTTTATGATATGGATGTAAGCCTGGGATATCTTATAATAGCAGGTGCAGGAGCTATAACTCTTACTGTTATATATGTTAAATATGTATCTGCTAATCAGGAACTTGGTAACATATCCAAAGTAATTAATAAGCTAATAGCCCTTCATAATACAGTGAAAATTAGATATGTTAATAATACTAACCTTCTTCAATATATGTATATGAAGTATGACGTAGAATCTTCTGACGAACTTGAACGTAAATGGAACGTATTCGTTGAGGAAGAGAAGGCCAGAAGGCTTGATGAGAAGCTTAAGGCAGACCTGGAATACTACTATGATAAGTTGACAGGACTTCTTAAAACTGGCAAAATCAAAGACCCTGATATATGGACACATCAGGCGAAGGCTCTTTATGATAATAGAGAGATGGTTGAAGTAAGACATGCTCTTATAGGAAGAAGACAAAAACTAAGAGAGCAGATGGAATATAATGAAAACCTTGCAACATCTTCAAGAGATACTATCAAGGATCTTGGAAGACGTTATCCTCAGTACTCAGCTGAGATAGCAGGTATGGTTAAGAACTTTAATGGATTATAATATACACATTTAGGAGGAACTAACAAGATGGCAACAGATAAGTACGAAAGCCCATTATCCCAGCGCTACGCAAGTGATGAGATGCAGTATATCTTCTCACAGGATATGAAATTTAGAACATGGAGAAGACTTTGGATTGCTCTTGCTGAGACTGAGAAGGAACTTGGACTTACTCAGATCACAGATGAGATGATTGAGGAACTTAAAGCTAATAAAGATGATATTAACTATGATGTTGCTAGAGCAAGAGAAAAAGAAGTAAGACATGACGTTATGAGTCACGTTTATGCTTACGGTGTTCAGTGTCCTAAAGCTAAGGGTATTATCCACCTTGGTGCAACAAGCTGCTATGTAGGTGATAATACTGATATTATCGTTATGAACGAAGCTCTTAAGCTTGTTAAGAAGAAACTTGTTTGTGTAATCGATGAACTTGCTAAGTTCGCTGATGAATACAAGTCACTTCCAACTTTGGCATTTACACACTTCCAGCCAGCTCAGCCAACAACAGTTGGTAAGAGAGCAACACTTTGGATGAATGAATTTATGATGGACCTTGAGGACCTTGAATTCGTTCAGTCTACACTTAAACTTCTTGGTTCTAAGGGAACAACTGGTACACAGGCAAGTTTCCTTGAACTATTTAATGGTGATAATGAGACAATCGATAAGATTGATCCTATGATTGCAAAGAAGATGGGATTCGATAGTGTATATCCTGTATCAGGTCAGACATATTCACGTAAGGTTGATACAAGAGTATGTAACGTACTTGCAGGTATCGCAGCTTCTGCTCACAAGATGAGTAATGATATCAGACTTCTTCAGCATCTTAAGGAAGTTGAGGAGCCATTTGAGAAGTCTCAGATTGGTTCATCAGCTATGGCTTACAAGCGTAACCCAATGAGATCTGAGAGAATCGCATCACTTGCAAATTACGTAATTATCGATGCACTTAATCCAGCTCTTACATCAGCTACACAGTGGTTTGAAAGAACTCTTGATGATTCTGCTAATAAGAGAATCTCAGTTCCAGAAGGTTTCCTTGCAGTTGACGGTATCTTAGAGATATGTCTTAATGTTGTTGATGGTCTTGTTGTTAATGACAAGGTTATTACAAAGCACCTTATGAGCGAACTTCCATTTATGGCAACTGAAAATATCATGATGGATGTTGTTAAGCTTGGCGGCGACAGACAGGAACTTCATGAGAGAATCAGACAGCTTTCTATGGAAGCTGGTAACAACGTTAAGAAGAAGGGACTTGATAACAACCTTCTTGAACTTATCGCTGCTGATGATGCATTCCCTATGGGACTTGATGAGCTTAAAGAGACTATGCAGCCTGAGAAGTATGTTGGTCGAAGCGTATATCAGGTAGATAAGTACCTTAAGGAAGTAGTTAATCCTGTTCTTGAAGCACATAAAGATTTGCTTGGTGCTTCAGGTCATGTTAATGTATAAGGTGTTTCCGAAATAAGTCGGATAGTAAAGTGGGAGGTAAGTATATGACTAAGACTATTAAATCTATGCTAAGAGTTGATGCACCTAATTCTCCTAAACTTGAAGAGATGCTTGACGCAGCAATAGCAGAAAATGCTGACGAAATCATTCTTGACATGGAAGAGACAGAATATATCTGCTCTGTAGGACTTAGAGCGCTTATTGGAACTCAGAAAAAACTTCGTGATAAAACATGTAAGTTTATAATTAGAAATGTTAAGCCTGATATTATGGAAATATTCAAAGTAACAGGTTTTACAGGTATATTAACTATTGAATAATTTTAAAGGAGATAAATTAATGGTTAAGGCAGTAGTTGGAGCAAACTGGGGTGATGAAGGCAAGGGCAAGATTACAGATATGCTTGCACAGGATGCTGACATCATAGTTAGATTTCAGGGAGGAGCCAATGCAGGACATACTATAAAGAATAAGTATGGTAAGTTCGCATTACATACTCTTCCATCGGGAGCATTTTACGATCACACAACAAGTGTTATCGGTAACGGTGTTGCCCTTAATATTCCAAAGCTCTTTGAAGAAATTAAATCTATTACAGACAAGGGCGTACCTATGCCTAAGATTAAAGTATCTGAAAGAGCACAGATTGTTATGCCATACCACATCCTCTTCGATCAGTATGAAGAAGAAAGACTTGCTGGTAAGTCATTTGGCTCAACAAAGTCAGGTATAGCACCATTCTATTCAGATAAGTTTGCTAAGATTGGTTTCCAGGTATGTGAACTTTTCAATACAAAGGAAGCTTTAATGGAGAAACTTGAGAGAGTATGTGTTCAGAAGAATGTTATTCTTGAGCACCTCTATCATAAACCTGCTCTTAATCCTGAAGAATTATATAAGACACTTATGGAGTATAAGGAGATGGTTGAGCCATACGTATGTGATGTATCACTCTTCCTTGACAATGCTCTTAAAGAAGGTAAGACAATCCTTATGGAAGGTCAGCTTGGTACACTTAAGGATACAGATCACGGTATCTATCCTATGGTTACTTCGTCTAATACAATTGCTGCATATTCAGCAGTTGGTGCTGGTATACCTCCATATGAAATTAAAGAAATTATCACTGTTTGTAAGGCTTACTCTTCAGCAGTTGGTGCTGGTGCATTTGTATCAGAAATCTTTGGTGATGAGGCTGATGAGCTTAGAAACCGTGGCGGCGACGGTGGTGAATACGGTGCAACAACAGGTCGACCAAGAAGAGTTGGTTGGTTTGACTGCGTAGCTTCTAAGTACGGATGCAGACTTCAGGGTACAACTGATGTAGCATTTACAGTAGTAGATGTTCTTGGTTATCTTGATGAGATTCCTGTATGTGTTGGCTATGAAATCAATGGCGAGGTTACTAAGGAATTCCCAGTACCTTACAAGCTTGATATTGCTAAGCCAGTACTTAAGACACTTCCAGGATGGAAATGCGATATCTCAGGAATCAGAGAGTATGACAAGCTTCCTGAAAACTGCAGAAAGTATATTGACTTTATTGAGCAGGAAATCGGTTATCCAATTACTATGGTTAGTAACGGACCTGCAAGAGAAGATATTATTTACAGAAAGAGTTCTCTTAAATAAATGAAAAGAAGTCCTGCAGCCAGAGTTTTTGCAATAATTGGTCTTATTCTTATCGGTCTTATACTTATCGCTACACTATTAGTAGGGATAATAGATTTTGAAGGCAGAGATAAGGTTTTCCTTGCTATGATATTTATTGATATTGTAGTGCCAGTTTTTATATGGCTATTCCTTGTGATTCTAAAGAAAAAGTCACATGTGCTTAACCATGAGGCCAATGTGGAAGACGCAGATTTTGAAGAGTCAGATGCTATAGATGATGAATCTGCTAGTGAATCTGTTATAGAAGAAGCTTCTGGCGTAGAGACAGAGGACGAAGAAGGAAACTAATATGTGGATGCTGTGTACGCTGCTTTACGGCGTATTAAAAGGCGTTAGAGAAATAGTTAAAAAGAAAGCAATGGAAAAAAGCACGATACCTCAAGTGCTTTTTTTCTATACTCTTTTTGGACTTATAATTCTAATTCCTGAATTTAGAACCAGCGATGTTGTAGAGATGAAACTAATGGGCTACATCGCATTAAAATCATTTGTAATATTCATTGCATGGATAGCAAGTTTCAATGCTATAAAGAAGATTCCAATTAGTTTATATGGAATATTAGACTTATCAAGAGTCCTTTTTGCAACACTTCTTGGTGTTGTTGTACTAAAGGAATTATTATCAAGGTTTCAGATAATAGGTCTTATTTTGGTTATTATTGGCCTTGTTATGCTTAAGTTTAAGGGTAAATCTGCTGGAGAGTCATATCAGGTTAAGTATATTGTCTTTGCATTTTTATCTTGTTTATTAAATGCTACAAGCGCTCTTATGGACAAGATTCTTACAAAGTATGTTACACCTTACCAGCTTCAGTTCTGGTATATGCTCTACCTTACAGGATTCTACTTAATATACCTGATTGCTGATTATGTTGTTAGAACTATTAAGTGTAGTAAAAGTGGAAACGTTAAAACTGATAAAGTTGGATTTGGTGGTTATATTATTGGAACTTTAAAGAACTACTGGATATTTATACTGGCAGTATTATTTGTAATTGCAGACAGAGCTCTCTTTATTGCTAACAGAGATCCTGCCTCAAGAATTACAGTTATGACACTTATTAAGCAGTCAGGCTGTATCGTAACTATTCTTGCTGGAAAGTTTATATTCAAGGAAAGCAATATACGTTATAAACTCTTATGTGCATTTATCATAATATTAGGCATAGTCATCGCGGTGTTATAATTCTTGATATGGGTATGAAAATAACTTATAATCAGTACTAGTGAAGCAGAAAATATACCTTCTGCTTTGATATAAAAAGAATCTTAAGGGGTTCATAATTTTTTACTAACAGGAGGAATTATCAAATGGGAATTATTTCAAGATTTAAAGACATTATGGCAGCTAACTTCAACGCTCTTCTTGACAAGATGGAAGATCCAGAGAAGATGATTGATCAGTACATCAGAAACCTTGAGAACGATCTGGGTGAGATTAAGTCTGAGACAGCATCTGTTATGGCTGAAGAGAAGGCTGCAAAGAGAAAACTTGATGATAACGAAGCTGAGACAGCAAAGATGCAGCAGTATGCTGAGAAGGCAGTTAAGAGCGGCGATGACGCTGCTGCTAAGCAGTTCCTTTCAAAGAAGGCTGATCTCGTTGCTACACATAGCATACTTGAGCAGCAGTATACAATCTGCTGTGAGAATGCTGCAAAGATGCGTGAGATGCACGACAAGGTTTGCAGAGATCTTGATAGCTTAAGATCAAGAAGAGATATGCTTAAGGCAAAGGTTAAAGTTGCTGAGACACAGAAGAAGATTAACAATCTTACAAGCAATACAAGCAAGGCAGCTGGCAGCATAGCTAAGTTTGATGAATTAGAAGAAAAGATTAACAAGAAGCTTGACGCAGCAGACGCTATGGCAGAGCTTAATGGTTCTCAGAAAGAGAATTCTATTGAAGAACTTAAAGAAAAGTATGATGATGGCGCAAAGTCAGCTGCAGTAGATGAAGAACTTGCAGCGCTTAAGGCATCTATGGGCATTAGCCAGGAAGGTGGAGCACAGTAATGGGTCTTTTTCAAAAAGAGTTATCTAACGTTGTAGAATGGAATGAGTCACAGCCTGGAGTTCTCTTCTGGAAGTGGACTAACAAGGAGATTAAGAAGGGATCAGTTCTTATTATCAGACCTGGTCAGGACGCAATCTTCATGTATAACGGTAGACTTGAAGGTATATTTGAAGATGAAGGTAGATATGATATCGAATCAAAGATTATCCCTTTCTTATCTACACTTAAAGGATTTAAGTTCGGATTCAATTCTGGTCTTCGTGCAGAAGTTCTCTTTATTAACACTAAAGAAATCTTATGCAAATGGGGAACAAAGAATCCTGTTACCATGCAGGCACCTGGACTTCCAGGTGGTATGCCAATAAGAGCATTTGGTACATTCAATGCTAAGATAGCAGACAGATCTGTTGTTATTGACAAACTTGCTGGTATCAAGCAGATGTATACAATTGATGATGTAAGAGAAAGAGTTGTAGCAAGTCTTGATCAGCTTGTTATGCAGTGGATTGCTAAAGAAGGCAAGGATATTTTCAATCTTCAGATGTATGCAAGCCAGATTGCTAAGGGTATCGAGAAGGATCTTGACTATGAGATGGCAAAGATTGGTATCGGTATAACAGACTTCAAGATTGAGAGCTTCTCTTATCCTGAAGAAGTTAAGAAGATGCAGGAGAAGGCAGCTGCACAGGCACTTGTTGGAGATGTTGCTAAGTATACTAATATCTCTATGGCAGATGGTATGGCTCAGGGTGGCAATGGCGCAGGTCAGATGGCAGGCTCTATGGCAGGTATGCAGATGGGTATGATGATGGGTACTCAGATGGTTAACCAGATGTCAGGTCAGATGCAGCAAGCTCAGCAGGCAGCTCAGCCAGCACAGGCAGCTCCAGTAGCTGGTGGCGCAGCAGCAGGTGCGATTCCTAAGTTCTGTCCTAACTGTGGTACAGCAACTAATGGTATGAAATTCTGCGGTGAGTGCGGTTTCAAACTTGCATAATCAAAGATAATTCCTGTAAAAATAAATTTTAATTTTTTGAAGAGCTCGAATATACATTCGAGCTCTTTTGTGTTATAATTGGCATTGTACGTTTAAGAAGAAAGTTGGAGATAAATATATGTCAGTTAGTATGAATGATAAGCAATATGAGGCAATGACACATGTTGATGGACCTCTTCTTATAATTGCTGGTGCAGGTTCAGGTAAGACCCGAGTTCTTACTCATAGAATCGCATATCTTATAGATCATGAGGATGTTAATCCATATAATATTATGGCTATAACATTTACCAATAAAGCTGCAGGTGAGATGCGTGAACGTATCGATAATATTGTTGGACTAGGCTCAGAAAGTATCTGGGTTATGACATTCCACTCTACCTGTGTAAGGATTCTTAGAAGACACATTCAGGAGATTGGTTATGATAATAACTTCACTATCTACGATACAGACGATTCTAAGAGCCTTATGAAGGGTGTATTTAAGAAACTTCAGATTGACCCTAAACAGCTTAAAGAGGCTACAGTTCTTAGAGAGATATCTAAGGCAAAAGATGAGCTTCTTGGACCTAATGAGTATAAGGAGCAGAATCAGGCTGATTTTGGTAAGAAGAAGTTCATAGACTGCTACTATGAATATCAGGAGCAGCTTAGAAAGAACAATGCCCTGGATTTTGATGACATCATAAGGATGACAGTTTACCTCTTTAAGGCTTGCCCTGAGGTGCTTGAGAACTATCAGAATCGGTTCAAATATATAATGGTTGACGAGTATCAGGATACTAATACAGCACAGTTTGAACTTATAAGACTACTTGCATCAAAGTATAGAAATCTTTGCGTAGTTGGTGATGATGACCAGAGTATCTATAAGTTTAGAGGGGCTAATATCATGAATATTCTCAACTTTGAGAATATATATGATGATGCAAAGGTTATTAAACTTGAACAGAACTATAGAAGTACTAAGTCTATTCTTGAAGCAGCCAATGCTGTTATTAGGAATAACACTGGAAGAAAGAGTAAGGCTCTTTGGACCAGCAGGGAAGATGATGAGCCTATCCATTACAGGCAGTATGATTCAAGTAGAGATGAAGCATATGATGTAGTTGATAAGATTAAGAAATATCAGGGACAGTACGAATATGGCGACTGTGCTATCCTCTACAGGACCAATGCTCAGTCACGTGAATTTGAAGAATATTTCGTAAGAGCCAATATTCCATACCAGATAGTTGGTGGTATCAACTTCTATGCTCGTAGGGAAATCAAAGACTTACTTGCCTATCTTAAAACAGTGGACAATGCTCAGGATGACTTACAGGTTAAGCGTATTATTAACGTGCCTAAGCGCGGTATCGGTGCTACAAGTATACAGAAGATTCAGGACTATGCAGACAGTCATGATATGAGCTTTTTCGAGGCATGCAGAAGCAGCGTTATGATTCCAGGTATGGGTAAGGCTTCTGAGAAGATAAGCAGATTCGTTATGATGATAGATGTATATAAGAAACGTCTTGAAGAAAGTTCTATTATGGATGTTATGGAACAGATTCTTGAAGATACGGCTTATATTGAACTTATCAAAGAAGAAGACGAAGATAATGGCGAGGAACGTATAGAGAATATCAATGAATTCTTAAGTAAGATCAAGTCTTATGAAGAAGAGAATCCAGAGAATACTCTTAGCCAGTTCCTAGAAGAAGTTGCTCTTATATCTGATCTTGATTCTGTTGATGAAGGCACATCAAGAGTACTTATGATGACAGTTCATAGTGCCAAGGGACTTGAGTTCCCAGTAGTATTCTTAACAGGTATGGAAGATGGTATATTCCCTTCATATATGACTATTAATTCAGGTTCTGATGCTGATATGGAAGAGGAAAGACGTCTTGCTTATGTTGCTATAACAAGAGCAAAGGATATACTTAATATCTCATCTGCAAGGTCAAGAATGGTTAGAGGCGAGACACAGTATAATCCTCTTTCAAGATTTATTAAAGAGATACCATCTAACCTTATAAAGGGCGAGATGCCTAAACAGAAGGTTAGACTTGAAGAGAAGTATAGTGAACAGTCTTCTGCCAGGGCATTTTTCAAGGATATGCCATTTAGCAAAGAACCGGTAAAGCTTACTAAGGGAAGCGAAATTAGCAGTGCTGGTGGCGAACTTGATTATGGTATAGGTGACAGCGTTGCTCACATAAAATTTGGACAGGGCGTAGTTAAGAATATAGTTAAAGGACCTAGAGATTATCAGGTTACAGTAGAGTTTGAAAGCTGCGGACAAAAGGTTATGTATGCAGCATTTGCAAAGCTTAGAAAGCTATAAAATGATGCCAGATACACTAGCCAAAAAAGGTAAAGCGTGGTATTCTTATTATAGTGTTTCAAAAAGAATGAAAGGCGGACATGATTATGAGAAATTGTTGCGGTGGAAAGTTTGAAGATTTATTAACAGCAGTAAAGCTTGATGAGATTTTAAATAAAAAGAAGGTTGAAGAGGAAGAAGAAAAGAAGAACAACTTCCTTCTTAAACTCCTTATTATCATTAGCGTAGTTGCTGTAGTTGCAGTTGCTGTAATTGCAATTTATAAGTTCTTAACACCAGATTATCTCGATGACTTCGATGATGATTTTGATGATGATTTCTTTGATGACGATGATGTTACTGTTGATGAATCAGAGGATTCTAGTGATAAATAGTAATCATCGAATAGATTTTTATTAATATTAAAGGCGACCTTAGTTTAGGTCGCCTTTTTCCGCGTAAGGAGAGACATGAAAAAGCACCAAATATATAAAGGAACAGTTATTGAGGTTCAGTTTCCAAACAAAGGAATAGTAAAAGTTCAGGATGAAGATGTTTTGGCTCTTGTAAAGAATGTAGTGCCAGGACAGGAAATATCTTTTAGAGCACTTCGCAAGAAGGCGGGATATTTTCATGGAGATTTAATATCCATAGATAAGAAGGCTGATAACGAGATAGAAAGTAGTTGTCCTCACTTTGGTAAGTGTGGTGGCTGTACATATAGCAACTTATCCTATGAGGATCAGCTAAAGCTTAAAGATAACCAGATGAAAGCTCTTTTTAAGCCGGTAGTTGATGAGCTATACAGAAACTATGTTGATGATAGCTTAGATGAGAATAGTTCATATTTTGAACAGATTTATCAGGGTATCAAGGCTAGTCCAAGATATGAAGCTTATCGTAACAAGATGGAATTCTCTTTTGGTGATGGTTGCAAGGGTGGAGACTTAGAACTTGGCCTTCATAAAAGAGGCAGTTTCTACGATATTGTTTCAGTTAAGGATTGTCATATAGTTGATGAAGATTATAGAAAGATTCTTACTGAGACTCATAATTTCTTTAAGGAGAAGAATATTTCGTTCTTTCACAAGATTAGCCATGAAGGCTTTTTAAGACATCTTCTTGTTAGAAAGGCAGCCAAGACTGGTGAGATTATGGTTTGCCTTGTTACATCCTCACAGGGAGAATATGAAGGCCTTGTAGATGGATGGAAGGAAAGAATACTTGGACTTTCGCTTGATGGAACAGTAGCTGGACTTCTTCATCTAATTAATGATTCGTTATCAGATGTTGTAAGAAGTGATGAGACAAGAATACTTTATGGAAGAGATTATATTAATGAGGAGGTTCTTGGACTTAAGTTTAAGATAACTCCATTCTCATTCTTCCAGACTAATACATATTCGGCAGAGGTTCTTTACAGTACTGCCAGAGATTTTATTACTGGTAAAGATGAGGATGCTGATGTAAGGGATTCTTCTAATGATAATCAGGATGCGGCGGAATTAGCTGATAAAACTGTATTTGACTTATATTCTGGAACTGGTACTATAGCACAGATTATAGCTCCTGTTGCTAAGAAGGTAGTAGGTGTTGAGATTATAGAAGAAGCTGTAGAAGCAGCTAAGGAAAATGCCGTGCTTAACGGTCTTGATAACTGTGATTTTATAGCAGGAGATGTCCTTAAGGTACTTGATGATATAACAGACAAGCCGGATTATATTATCCTTGATCCTCCACGAGATGGAGTACATCCTAAGGCACTTAGAAAGATAATTGATTACGGAGTAGACAACATCCTCTATATTTCTTGTAAGCCAACAAGTTTGGCAAGAGACCTAGAGATGCTTATAGGCTGTGGTTACATACCGAAGAAGATGTGCTGCGTAGATCAATTCCCAGCCACCGCTAATGTCGAAAGCTGTGTGCTCCTAGAGCGTGTGAGCAACCGAAAAGCGGATTCTTATGTGAAACTGAATGTGAAGATGGAAGATTACTATCGGATCAAAGATGCAGAAGGTGGTGAAGCGGATGGATGATATAAAAAAGGATCCTTTTGAGGAATATATAAAAAATCTGCCTCCTTCAAGGAAGGAGATGGGGCAGGCATGGTCTGCCGCAATAGGGCTTCAGGATGTAGACGGCTTAAAAACATCCGAATACCTCTATGCTACAGCCAGGAAAAACATTGATGGAGAAATAACCATTGATGAGGCAGGCGAGTTAATTAAATCATACTATGAGAGCAGACAGGGAAGAAATGAACACGGGACTGAAGAAGCTGATAAGGTGTCTCAGAGAATTGCCAAATTGCTGTCAGATAAGGCATTTGTGTTTTCGCCGACTCAGTATCTCTCTATTCATAGAGAATTGTTCAAAGGTATTTATTCTCACGCTGGAAGAATAAGAGATTATAACATCACAAAAAGAGAATGGGTTCTGGATGGAGATACTGTGTCATATGGGCATGCACTTGATTTGAAAGAAACTCTTGAATATGATTTTTCGCAGGAAAGGAACTTCCGTTACAATGGATTATCGATGACGGAAGTAATCCAACACTTATCACTTTTTATCTCCAGACTTTGGCAGATTCATGTGTTTGGAGAAGGAAATACGAGAACTACAGCAGTATTCTTTATAAAGTACCTGAGACAATTGGGTTTTGAAGCAGATAATGATTTGTTTGCTGAGCATTCATGGTATTTCAGAAATGCATTGGTTCGTGCTAATTACAACAATATAAAAAAGGGCATCTATGAAACAACGGAATATCTTGAGTTGTTCCTGCAAAACCTGTTGCTTGATGGGGGAAATGAGCTTCATAACAGAAAAATGCATGTAAGTGGTAAATTTTCGCAAAAACAGGACATTGACCCAATAAATGACCCGATAAATGACCCAATAAATACAGCAGGACTTAGTGAAAGAGAGAAAAAAGTACTTGAACTTTTGAGACAGGATCCGACTTTGACAAGAGCTAAAATGGCGGAAGTTCTTGGGTGCTCCGATGCGACTATAAAGAGAGCACTGGGAACTATGGTACAGAAAAGTGTTATACGTCGTATCGGGTCAAACAAGAAGGGTGAATGGATCATCAATCTGCGAAAAGGACAGCTAAGTGATTAAAGACTAAGAGAGAAGGAGTTTTTTGGAAATGCCGGTTTACAGGATAATGACCATAGATGATTATGAAGCCGCTTATGACCTTTGGATCAAATGCGGGAACGGGCTTAATGATAAGGATGATTCCAGAGAGGGCATCGATAAATATTTAAAAAGAAATCCGGGAACATCCTTTGTCGCGATAATTGACGAAAAGGTCGTTGGAGTAATTCTCTGCGGGCATGACGGAAGACGCGGTATCATACAGCATGCCTGTGTATCCCCTGATTGCAGACGTATGGGTATAGGCACAGAGTTGGTAAATCTGGCACTCATTGCTCTGAAAGAAGAAGGAATTAATAAAGTTTTGCTTGTAGCATTTAAAAAGAATGAAAAAGGCAATGCTTTTTGGGAATCACAGGGATTTACGCTTCGTGACGACTTGAATTACAGAAACAAAGCGCTTGTTGAGATGGTTAGAATAGATCCTGATTATTTGCATGATTAATATGAACCGAAAACAGATAAGCAATAATCAGTAGCTATTATTGTGATGGCAAATTCGGTTGCTCAAGTAAACAACAGTCGAAACCATCGCGCTTTTGAAACATTTATCTGAGTGATGCCAGGAAGGTCGCTTCAGAAAAACTTAAAACTGTGATTAGGCATCCAATCAAGAAGAAAGGAGTTAACTGATATGGCATCAACAAAAGAGTATTTGGATTTTGTATTAGATCAGCTGTCAG
The DNA here is from genome assembly GCA_000687675.1 of Lachnospiraceae bacterium NC2008. Classification (GTDB taxonomy): domain Bacteria; phylum Bacillota; class Clostridia; order Lachnospirales; family Lachnospiraceae; genus NK4A136. Next base: position 100,746 of record JHWS01000004.1, read on the forward strand.
GGCTTGAAGAGATTAGCTTTAGGACAATGATGGGAGAATATATCCTTTATTATAGAGGCAGGATATTTGGCGGTATCTATGATGACAGACTTCTTGTGAAGCCTGTTTCGGCGGCGGTGAAGCTGATGCCGGACGCATCAATGGAGCTCCCTTATGAAGGGGCAAAAGAGATGATCCTAGTGGATGATGTTGATAACCGGGAGTTTCTATGTGAGCTAGTAGAGGACATGTATGAAGAATTACCGGCTCCGAAGAAAAAGAAAGGATAAAAAGGACGGATTAATAGGACTATTGCAATATCCATCATTTCTTCCGTTGTCATTATTAATCTGTAATTCGCAACTAAATTTAACATAAAACAGAAAAATATGTAAGCTTCACTTGGTAGACAGGCGGAGCTTTCTTTTTTATTATTAAGAAAAATGTTAAAATATTTAGCAAAGGTGGTAGGAATATGAGAAAAACATATTTAGATAATATTCGCTGGATAACAGTAGTGCTGGTCGTCATTTATCATGTTATTTACGTATTTAATGGCGCAACAGAGCATGGAATAATCGGTCCTTTTAGTGAGCATCAGCCTCAGGATATATATCAGTACATAGTATATCCATGGTTCATGTTGCTTCTGTTTGTGGTATCCGGTATGTCAGCTCGTTACGAACTGGGTAAGCGTACAGCGAAGGAATTCATAAGAGTAAGGACTAGGAAGTACCTTGTGCCATCAACAATTGGCTTGCTGGTTTTTGGCTGGGTTCTTGGCTATTACAACATGCTGATTGCCGGCGCATTCGATTCCTTGAATAATGTGCCAAAGCCGGTTCTCTTTGTGATAATGGCAGTCAGCGGTACAGGTGTCCTTTGGTACATTCAGATGCTCTGGATATTCAGCTTAATTCTGGTACTGATAAGAAAGATTGAAAAGGACAAATTCTATATAGTCTGTAGTAAGGCCAATACTTTGATACTCATGTTACTTGTTATACCAGTATACGGAGCGGCGCAGATACTTAATACACCGGTAATAGTTGTCTACAGATTCGGTATCTACGGCATCGGATTTTTAATCGGTTATTTTGTTCTGTCCCATGATGAAGTAATGGAGCGTTTGGGTAAAAACTGGTTGTTATTAAGCATCCTTGCCCTGGCATCCTGTGTAGCCTTTGTAATCCTATATAAAGGTCAGTCATATCCGGATCATGTAGTTCTGGATACAATCATGTGTAATGTATACGCATGGTTTGGAACTCTCGGTGTACTTGCCTTCATGAAAAAATGGGGCAATTCCCAGAATGCATTTTCAAGATGGATGTGCAGAAAATCATGGGGCTTATATGTATTCCATTATCTTATGATAGCGGTCAGCGGATGGTATCTTCGTACATTATGTCCGTCCCTTGCGCCCGTCATCGTATATCTGCTGGTTACAATAGCAGCATTTGCAGGTTCATACTTGCTGTATGAGATAATGAGCCGTATACCTGTTATCAGATGGTGTGTATTAGGTATTAAGAAGGAGAAAAAATGAGTTTTGCAGAAAACCTTGTAGAATTAAGAAAGCTTAACAACATGTCACAGGAGGATATCTCAGAGAAGATAGGCGTATCCAGACAGACACTTTCAAAGTATGAGACAGGAGAGTCGCTGCCGGATATAGAGAGATGCAAGCAGTTGGCGGATCTCTTTGGGGTAACGGTGGACGATCTTATCTCGTATGAAAAGACTGATTCGGACAATCTGGGATATGCCATACCACCAAAAGGAAAACATATCTTTGGAATGGTTAAAGTGGGAGATAAGGGACAGATTGTTATTCCGGCAAAAGCTAGAAAAATCTTTGATATAAAAACAGGAGATAATCTGATAGTTCTCGGAGATGAAAGCCAGGGAATAGCTCTGATAAAAGAAAAAGGTCTTCTCGGACTTATCAACAGCGCGAAAGGAATTCCTAACGAAGACAATTAAGAAATGACGATATATGATAGATAAAAACGCCTCGGCCTTGTTAGATGCAAGGCCGGGGCGATTATTTTATCGCAGAGCCGCCAATAAGAAGATGTCACCTTACGGTGACCGGCGGCTCGCGGGCGAGTAGGGGGATAAAATCCGCCCTACTCGATTTATGCTGTGACTTGTCCTTTGCGGTAGCGTCCGAAGAAGATGCCGTCGTCAACATACTTATCTGTTTGTGAAACCCACATTGGGAATTTGCCAGTTGCTAAAGCAGTCTGTCCATTTAGCATTCCCGTATGGAAAGAAATATGTCTGTATTGACGAAGAATAAGTTCCATACGTGTATAGATGCATTTCTCAGGCTTTTCATACAACATATCATCAGTAAGTGAATCTAGATATTTCATTGTTTTCTTTTCTATCTCGTCTAAATAGGAGAGAAGCTGTTCATCTGATAAAACAACGTTTGTTGGATTGTCAGGATTATCCATTCCATTTTCGTGAAATGAAGGTTCTTCATAATCATAAGGGTTGATAAACCATTTGTCGGCTGAGTGAAGGGCGTGGTATACCCATCTCCAACAAGGGGCTCCGCAGCAAAGTGCGTTTCTATCATAGGTCTGTATAGAGGTGCGGATATTTAAGAAGTTAGGGGGAACAGTGTCTTTAATAATCATACATAATGTGTTCATATGAAATCCTCCTTGCATTTGCTTAAGTTTGATTTTATAATAACAGCAAACAAGCTATCAGTAAAATTGAAATAAACGATGGTATAATTCAAAAATATTGAACATACAAAGACACATAATTTCGGAGCCTTGATATGACAATTACTCAGTTAAGTACATTTTTAAAAATAGTGGAATTGCATAGTTTTTCTGCAGCGGCTGATAATCTTGGTTATGCACAGTCTACGGTCACGACACAGATTAAACAGCTTGAGGATGAATTAGGATGTACTTTGTTTGAACGTCTTGGAAAAACAATCTCAGTAACTTCTTCTGGGGAAAGGCTGATAAAATATGCTGAAAAGATGCTCCAGCTAGAACGTGAAATACACCTTGATGTTTCTGATGAAGAAAATCCATCTGGTGTTTTGAAATTAGGCGTATCGGAATCACTATGTATAAGCAGATTTCCGAAGATATTGATGGAGTTTAATAAGGACAACCCAAGAACAGAAATCAGAATACAGTTTGTTACACACGAAAGTATTCCAGATCTTCTGCAAAAGGGCGAGCTGGATATGGTTTATACACTTAATCCTCTCTTTGAGGATGATAGGATTAAGATACTCCATAAGAAAAGAGAAAAGCTGGGATTTTACGTGTCCCCAGAGTATTCTATGGCTGGTAAGACTATTAGAGAAAAGGATTTAAAGGATGTTCCACTTTTACTTACTGGACATAACTGTAATTTTCGCCATATGCTGATTTCTGATTTTGAGAAGAATGGTATTTCTCCTACTATTGTACTTGAAACAAGCAGTAAAGAGGTTTTAAAACAATTTGCTGAAGGTGGATTCGGCGTAGCCTTTATACCAGAGATGGCGGCAGAAAAAGAAATAAAAGATGGCAGACTTAAACAATTAACCTGGAAGGGAAAAGATTTTCCTGTATATTCACAGGTATTGATACATAAGGATAAGCACCAGAACAAAGCAATTGAGCATTTAGTTGATTATATCAAGCAGCTGGGATAGAAAGCTGCGTATTGCGAATGACTAGAAATTATCTTAGTAACAAATGTGCATCTTATGTACCCTATATGGCATCTTACGTTATGAATTATTGAACAACTAGGGCCTCCTTGATATTTTGTGATTAAGAAATATCGAGGAGGCCCTTTATGATTCGTTGTAAGGATATTTATAAAAGCTTTTCAGGAAAAAATGTATTATCGGGAATATATTTTGAAATAGGAAGAGGAGAGATATTTGGTCTTCTTGGACCATCTGGTGCAGGTAAAACTACTCTTATAAAAATACTAACTGGTCAGCTTACTTTTGAAAAAGGCGAAGTTGTTGTATTTGATAAAATAGTTGAATCATTGTCTGGAGAAGAAAAAAAGAATATTGGAATCATGATGGATCAGTTTGGGGTATATGAAAGACTATCCAGTATTGATAACCTTAAGATTTTTGCAGATATTTATGGGGTTCCTCATAAAAAGATAAAATCTACTCTTGAAGAAGTAGGACTTGGGGATGCAGGTGGAAAGCCAGCATCTGCACTATCTAAGGGTATGAGAGCAAGATTATCTCTTGCAAGAGTGTTTATGCATTCTCCAAAACTGATTTTCTTAGATGAGCCAACAAGTGGACTTGATCCTCAGACTATGAGGCAAATCCATAAAATTATACTTGAGAAGAAAAAAGAAGGTTGTACCATTTTCTTAACAACACATAACATGGAAGAAGCCTATAAACTTTGCGACAGGGTTGCGCTTCTTAATGAAGGAGAGATTGTTGAAGAAGGAGCTCCTAAGGAAATATGTAGAAAATACAACCATCAGAAAACTATAAAATTGCATCTATCATCTGGTGAGGATATTGTACTACCTCACGAAAGCCAATCTGCAGAGACTATATCTCGCCTACTGATTGGAGGGAATATTGAAACGATTCATTCGTCGGAACCTATTTTGGAAACAGTTTTTCTGGAACTGACAGGAAGAAAATTCGAGGAGGATGTATAAATGCGAAATAGTATTATTATAATAAAAAAGCAGCTAAAGGATACTCTTAAAAATAAAACAGTTTTAATACAGTTCATTTTGTTTCCCTTTATGACACTTGTTATGGAGCATGCCATCAAGGTAGAGGGTATGCCAGAACTATATTTCACAAAGCTGTTTTCAATTATGTACATTGGTATGGCGCCAATTACAGCTGTAGCATCTATTATATCTGAGGAAAAGGAAAAGAATACCTTAAGAGTACTTACAATGGCAAATGTTAAGCCATGGGAATATCTCATGGGTGTAGGTATATATGTCTGGATCATATGTATGATTGGTGCCGGAGTAATAGCAACGGGCTTAAGGAAAGATGATATACCTTTTTATCTTCTTGTTATGGCTGCTGGTTTTGCTATATCGATTCTGGCAGGAGCATGTATAGGCATAATTTCAAAGAACCAGATGTCCGCAACTTCTCTTGTTATGCCAGTAATGATGATTTTTGCTTTTTGTCCTATGCTGGCAATGTTTAATACTAGCATAGAAAAAGTGGCAAGATACTCCTATACCCAGCAACTTAAGGTTATAATGGATAATATGAAGCATGCCGGGATAAAAACTGAGGGAATATGTATTCTGACAGTAAATACACTTCTTATGGTGGTTTTATTCTTTATTGCATTCAGGAAAAAAGGATTGGAATAAATGAAAATCGAGATTGATATCGACGAAAAATATACGGACACAAAAGTCTTAATCAAGGCAAATAAGCTGGATAGCGAAGTTGAAAAACTTGTGGCTATGATGCGTATGGTTAATATGCAAATCGGTGTACGTAAAAACGATGAAACATATCTTCTGGACGTGGAAAAGATATTGTATATTGAGGCAGTAGAAAGAAAAACTTTCGTATATACCGCAGATGAAACTTATGAATCAGATCTTAAACTTTATGAGATAGAACAGGAACTCCTTGAACGTGATTTCTTTCGAATCAGCAAGCAGTGTATCGTTAATATTAGAATGATAAAAAGCTTAAAATCTGATATAAATCGAAAGATTAGAATTACTCTCAAGAATGATGAACAGATAGTAGTATCAAGATTATATTCTGATGAACTTCGAAGAAAGCTGGGGCTTAAGTGATGGAAGAAAAGAAAACTATTTTTTATTATATACGTCAGGCATTTGCAACATATGGAATTATAGTACTGGTCTTTGTTGTATTTAATATTCTCTTAGGAGATATTGCAGGAGATTATTCAGCTCTCTTTGCACTGGGAAAAGATGGAATGTCTATTCCAGTTCTTTTGGAACTCCTTTTGTTAGCTATAATGATTACCTTTGCACAGGTTCTTTTCTTAACAGATAAGTGGATTGAAAATATGTCCATGATAATTAGATATGTCCTCTTTTTCGGCGCAGTAATGATTGTGATGATAGTTATGATTATCGTGTTTAACTGGTTTCCTATAGGTGATATGTATGCCTGGGGCGGCTTTGTTATATCGTACACAGTAAGTATGATTACTAGTGCTCTTTTAACTAGACTGAAAGAACGCACTGAAAATTCAAAGATGCAGGAAGCATTGGACAAGTATAACAGAAGATAGTAGATAAGTAGGAATATCAAAGAAAGGGAACATGATTATGAAAAAATACAGATTGCCAATCATATTGCTTGCGGTATTTGAAGCAGTTGCAATATCACTGTGGCTGACAAAGGATAACTTGTTTTATCTGATTAACTTTAGTTACATAGGCTTATCCGTATCCCTGGGGATGTTTCTTTTAATAAAAAAGTATAAATATGCCAGACATCTGGTACAGTTGCTTGTAGGTTTGTATATGCTGATTTATCTTGGACTTATCTGTCAGGAAAATATGCAGATAGAAGGCTTCTGGTATTATCTCTTTACAGGAGTATTTGAGGCTGCAACCATACATTATGCAGTTGCAAAGATATTCGGACCCCTTATCTTTGGAAGAGGGTGGTGTGGATATGCCTGCTGGACAGCTATGGTTCTTGACTTTCTCCCTTATAAGAAGCCAAAGGAGGAAAGAAAGAAACTTGGCTGGATCAGATATATAACTTTTGCTTTGGCATTGATATTCGTAGCAGGATTGTTTCTTGCACACGTAGGAAATATTGAACATATCATGTTTTATGCGTTTATTATTGGAAATATAGCCTACTACCTAATTGGCATCATTTTAGCCTTTGCTTTTAAGGACAATAGGGCTTTCTGTAAATATATCTGCCCAATTACAGTGTTCCTCAAGCCTATGAGTTACTTTTCACTAATTAGAATTAAGTGTGATAAAGATAAATGCATATCATGTGGAAAATGCAAGCGAGTATGTCCGATGGATGTGGATGTGACAGATAATTCCAGAAAGCGTAAAAATGGAACGGAATGTATTCTATGCATGGAATGTGTACAGGAGTGTCCAAAGAAAGCTCTATAAATGCTCGCTTGGCTTGTGACTTTGTGGTAGAATATTAACGGAGACTAATTTAATCCTTTAATAATTTTGGGGGACTATTATGGGGATTACAGAAGAAAAGTCAACGTTAGGCGATGAAAAGCGTTCTATTTTAGATGAGTATTCTAACAGGGTATTTAAGCTCGTTGTTCTTATAGTACCTATTTTCTTTATGTGTGGTAATGCCACTATGACCGTTATGTATTACATGGGGAAATATTCCAATGTAAATATCGCGTTTATGTGGTTTTCCAATTCTATTGACATTTGCTTTCTTATAGTAGGAATATATCTTGTAAAGAGTAGTTATGGGCAGAAAGGTTTATTGATTCGTGATAAACTAATCACTGCAAAAATTATTCTTTTATCTATGGTTGTTTTGCAATGGAATCTTAATTCTTACATATGCCCTTTTGAAGATTTTTGGGCATATGCGCCTCTTTTTGTAATTGTTGTTGCATTTTTCTTTGATGTTAAGCTAGTTGGTGCAGCTACTTTTACAATTTTGCTTTCTATGATTATCTCCTGGATTGTTAATGGAGAGCATCTTCTTCCGGCACGAGATGAATTCTACACTCTTAATCTTATATTCAGATTGGTCTGTCTAACATTTACTCTTTTATGCATAAATATAGTTACATGGTTCGGAAAGGTATTTATTATTGAAAATATACTTTCACGTGAAAAAGAACGTGAGATGAAAGAAAAGAGCGAAGGTCTAGCTCGTGAGGCAAGATTAAAGTCAGACTTTCTTGCTAACATGTCTCATGAAATTAGAACTCCTATGAATGCAGTTATAGGTATGGCAGAGATCGCTATGAGGGAAGATTTAACTCCAGGTGCCAGAGACTGTCTTAATCAGATTCAGAAATCAGGACGCAACCTTCTAAATATTATTAATGATATCCTTGACTACTCTAAAATCGAAGCAGGCAAGATGGAGATTGTTAAGGAAAAATATGAACCTGTAAAAGAGCTTACTGATATTGCCAATGTATTAGCAACCAGAGTGGGAGATAAGAAGATAGAACTCTTCGTATCAGTTGATTCTAGTATCCCACATGCTCTTCAAGGCGACCCTATGCGTATAAGACAGGTTCTTATTAATCTTGCTAACAATGCAATTAAATTTACCTATGAAGGTAATGTTGGAATATTCGTATCTTGCGAAAGGGTAGACGAGGACAATGTTGTCCTTAAATACGACATCATGGATACCGGTATCGGTATTAAGGAAGAAGATATGGAAAAACTCTTTGTCAGCTTCCAGCAGGTTGATTCTAAGAGAAATCGTTCTATAGAAGGAACTGGTCTTGGCCTTGCCATATCTCAAAGACTTGTTGAAGCCATGGGAGGCAAAATTGGTGTTAATTCCAAGTACGGTGAGGGATCAGATTTTTGGTTTACTATTCCTCAAAAAATTATGGACGATTCGAAAGACTTGGTTGTTAAAGACGCCAAGAATAAGAGGGCTGTGTTCTTAGAAAAAGAAACTAATAGCGTTACTGTATTTATGGTTGAGATGGATAGATTTGGTATCCAAAAGGGAGCCATATCTAATCTTAACGAATACAAGGCTGTTCCTGGTGTTAGGGATTATCTCTTCTTTAACTATAATCTTTACGATGATAGTTTGAGGGACTTCTTAAAAACTCATTCAGATATAACAGGTATAGTATTTATTGATTTTAATTCTGAGTTCAAACCAGATGTTAGCAATCTTTATATACTTAGACGACCAATTACAACACAGAAGATTGCAAGCTTGTTAAATGACGATGATAAGGATACTTTAGTAAGAGAAGAAGAAGGAGCCTACACAATAAATATAACTGCTCCAGATGCTGATATTCTTATTGTTGATGACAATCCTATAAACCTTGCTATTGCTGAAGGACTTCTAGCTACTATGGAAATGAAAATCGATACAGCTATGAGCGGTAAAGAAGCAATAGATATGATTAAGAAAAAGGATTACGATATAGTCTTTATGGACCACATGATGCCTGAGATGGACGGCGTGGATGCTACTAAGATAATTCGAGATACCTTAAAAAGTTCAGAAGAACTAGTTATTATTGCTCTAACAGCCAATGCAGTAGAGGAAGCAAAACAGCAATTCTTCGATGCGGGTATGAACGATTTTGTTGCCAAACCAATAGATATTAAAGAATTAGTATCGAAGATAAAAAGATGGCTGCCAGAAGAAAAGATAATTGATGGAACAAAATAGAACAGAAGATTATATATAAAAACACGTCCCTATATCAGAATAAGGACGTGTTTTAATTTCTTCAAAATACTTAGTTTTAATAAGTTACGTAGTCAAGAATGTACCAGCTGCCGTCTATTTTAACCATGAATATAGTAGGCGTTACAGAACTAAATGTAACAGTTTTACCATTAGTGTTATCTAAATTATTAAAAGAAATGTTTACCGAGCAGTATTTTGCATCTTCTATTGAATCTCTATTAAAATCACAGGAATCTTCAATTGCTGTTAAGCTTTCGTCTACCACTCCTAAAAGATTGGAATCATATATTGAACTAAGACTTATATCAAATTTATATTCATCTTCAATATATGGACGTAATGAGTCTGTAAAGGATATAAATGCATCGTTATTGTAGTCGTATATAGCAGGGTAGCAAATATCAGAAGGTACTTTATCAACACCGCGTACAGCTGCTTCACACCATATACTCGCAATATCTTCAGGAGTATAATCTGAGGCTACGTCATTTGAACTATTGTCCACTTGATCATCGTCCTTTTTACTATCATCCTTTGTGTCATCATCTTTTGAAGTATCAGCTTTTGAGTTATCAATAGTTACATTATCAATTGTCGCTGTATTAAATTCTTCTTCATCTTCAGTTACCAGAGGATAGTGAGCAACCTCTGGGCTGTTAGTAGCCATATCATTAAATGGATCTAGTAAAACATACCACTTCTTATCATATTTCATTAAAGTAAAAGTACCTGTGTAAGTATATCCTTCAAGTGAAAATTCTACCTTAAGACGACCAAATTCTTCAATTTTATCTTCATCTAATTTCGCTACTGCTTTTATAAGTTCTATGCTTTCATCAGCTTTTGAACCAGTATATTCTTTATAGTCTTTAAAAGTGTATTCTATTGTGCCATTCTGATTTTTAAAATAATCGACTAAATTATTGATTACTGCAGTTTGATTAAATCTGAGCCATGTACACATATCAGGTAAATAGCAATCCTCTATTTTATCCGTATCACCCTTTTGCAGAGCCTTCATGTATTTTTTAGCAACATCTTCTGGTGTAGAAACCTTTGATGCTGAAGATCTCTCTGAAGGTGAAGATTTAGGAATAATTAATATTACCCCCACAGCTATAGCAATTAGAACTAAAACTATTGCTGAAATAATTAATGGCTTTTTACTTTTCTTTTTTACAGGAGCATATAAAGGTGCTCCGCATGAATAACAAAAGCCAGTGTTATCTGGATTATTAGACCCACAATTACCACAAAACATATTACTTTCTCTCCTTATATTTTAAATTATATAATGTGCCTTCTTGTATCTAACCATATTGGCTAAAACCTTACAAGCGTTAAGTTTTGTGAGGGGGAATACATGAAAATTCAAGGCCGATTTTGTGGGGAAATTAAAAAAATCCCCCATTATAAATGGGGGACATGAGCCAGAAATATTAGAGAGAGTCACCTTACAACATCATCACTATAAGGTGGATAGTCATAGCTGCTATCCAAGCTATAAAGCACTGCCATAAAACAACAAAGAGGGCCCATTTTCTTCCAAGTTCTCTTCGAATAGAAGCAATTGCAGCAACGCATGGAGTGTACAGAAGTGAGAATACAAGTAGGGAAGCTGCTACTGCACTAGTCATAAATGCAGTAACATCCTGGCCATATAAGATACCAAGCGTTGAAACAACGCTTTCCTTAGCCATAAATCCGCTAATTAAAGCAGTACATATTCTCCAGTCACCAAGACCAGCAGGAGCCATAAGAGGTGCCATCCAGCCAGCTATAACAGCTAATATACTATCCTGCTGGTTGCTTACAAGATTGAAATGGAAGTCAAAACTCTGTAGTAACCAAATTACAATTGTTGCAATAAAAATAACTGTAAATGCTCGTTGCAAAAAGTCTTTAGCCTTCTCCCAAAGAAGCTGTCTAACATTCTTAAAACTTGGCATACGGTAGTTTGGAAGCTCCATTACAAAAGGAACAGCCTCGCCTTTAAATTTAGTGCCTCTTAGTAGAAGAGCAACTAATATAGATATTACTATTCCAAGAAGATAAAGCCCTATTAATATTAGCGCCTTGTACTTAGGAAAAAATGCATCTACAAAGAAAGCATAGATTGGCATCTTTGCAGTACAGCTCATAAATGGTGTAAGAAGAATAGTCATCTTTCTATCACGTTCACTAGGAAGAGTACGTGTAGACATGACAGCAGGAACTGTACATCCAAAACCTATAAGCATAGGAACAATACTTCTCCCAGAAAGACCGATTTTTCTAAGAAGCTTATCCATAAAGAAGGCAACTCTTGCTATATATCCTGAATCTTCAAGAAGTGACAGGAAGAAGAAGAGGGTTACGATAATAGGAAGGAAGCTAAGTACTCCACCTACGCCTGCAAATACACCATCTATAATAAGACCGTGAAGAACCTTGTTAACTCCAGCCGAGGTTAGCCCTTTATCTGCCAAGCTAGTAAGTTTATCTATTCCAGCTTCTAACCAGCCTTGAAGTGTACCTCCTATGACATCAAATGTTAAGAAGGATACTATAAACATAATTAATATAAAGAGCGGAATAGCAGTCCATTTTCCAGTAAGGATACGGTCAATCTTTTCACTTCGCTGACTTTCTTTACTTTTCTTTGGCTTATGAACAAATGCGCTACATATCTTCTTTATAAATGAATAACGCATATCAGCAATAGCGGCGCTTCTATCAAGCTCTCTTTCTTTCTCCATCTGAAGAACCATATGCTCGATGGTTTCTTTTTCATTATCATCTAGCATAAGTTTGTCTAAAACTATGCTATCACCTTCGATAACCTTGCTTGCAGCAAATCTAACTGGTACATCAGCCTTCTTAGCGTGGTCTTCAATAAGATGAATAACAGCATGTATAGTTCTGTGAACAGCACCGTTATGATCATTCTCATCACAAAAGTCCTGTCTTAGAGGTCTTTCCTGGTAGTGAGCAATATGAACAGCATGCTCTATAAGTTCGTGTATACCCTGATTTTTAGCTGCTGAAATAGGAACTACAGGCACACCAAGAGCAGCTTCCATAGCATTGACATCTATGCTTCCCCCATTAGTTGTTATCTCATCCATCATATTAAGAGCAACAACCATAGGAATATTCATTTCAAGGAGCTGCATGGTTAAATAAAGGTTTCTATGAATATTAGTAGCGTCTACGATATTGATGATTGCCTTTGGCTTCTCATTTAAAACAAAGTTCCTGGAGACGATTTCCTCGCTACTATATGGCGACATGGAATATATTCCAGGAAGATCTGTAACAAGAGTATTTTGATGATCTCTAATCTGACCATCCTTACGGTCCACAGTAACACCTGGGAAGTTACCAACGTGCTGATTTGAACCAGTAAGCTGGTTAAATAAAGTTGTTTTACCACAGTTCTGGTTTCCAACTAAGGCAAATGTTAGCAAAGTATCTTCTGGGAGAGGCTTAGATTCGTCCTTTTTATGATATTTACCACCTTCACCAAGACCTGGGTGAACTGTTTTATTATATGTTTTCTTTTCGGATGAACCTTCCGATGGAGTTTCTTTTAATTCAACATCTATTTTCTCAGCATCTGCAAGTCTAAGAGTTAGCTGATATCCATGTATCATAAGCTCCATAGGGTCTCCAAGAGGAGCATACTTAACTACTGTAACCTCTGCTCCAGGAATAACTCCCATATCAAGAAAATGCTGTCTAAGGGCACCTTCTCCACCAACTTTAGTAATTGCACATGTTGATCCGATTTTAACTTCTTTAAGTGTCATGATTTTTCCTATATATAATGATAATTTTATGAACTTTTTTATATTATACGATACTTTTTAGCTATATGCAGTTTATAATATACAAGAATAAGGAAAGAATAGGTAAAGATTAGGGAATCTATTAGAGGAGATTGAGATAATGGTTTTTTATTTTACTGGAACAGGAAATAGTAGATTCATAGCTGAAAGAGTAGCAGAGATATTAGGCGAGAAGGCAACTGATATTTCTACATATATAAAAGAAAACAAATATGGTGACTTTAAAGAAGAAGGGACATATGTATTTGTAGCTCCTTGTTATGTATCAGCTCCAGCCAGAGCCATGATGGACTTTATCAAAAACTCATCATTCCCTAAGGGAATAAAGGCGTATTTCTTAATTACTGCAGCTGTTTATATGGGATCATCACCTGCATACTGCAAGAAGATGGCTAAGAAAAAAGGCTTCCAGTATATGGGAACAGAAAATATTGTTATGCCTCAGAACTATCTTACATATTTCAAAACTAAAGGAATAGAAGAGAATATAGGTATAGTTAAATCAGCAATACCAGAAATAGATAAGTTTGGAAATAAAATAAAAGAAGGTCAGATGTTAACTGACAAGAAAATAAAATTATTAGAGATTCCTTTTACAGAACTTGTTTGCATAATCTATTACAACCTTTTTATGAAGACAAAGCAGTTCTGCGTATCAGGAGACTGTATCTCATGTGGTAAATGCGTAAGGGAATGCCCTTATGGAAATATATCTTTAAAAGACGGTAAGCCAGTATGGGGAAAGAAGTGTACTCATTGTATGGCTTGTATTAACCGTTGTCCTAAAACTGCCATAGAATATGGCAAGATGTCTATAGGTAAGCCTCGTTACCCAGGACCAACTGAAGTATTAAAAATGGATAAATAATTTCGATTATTACTAATAATAATTATCAGCGATATTTATTATTAGTCTATTGACATGTTAGTAACGTCTAACTATAATGAGAGACGGTTAGGGTTAGCTAACGAATATAAATAGGATGGTAACTGCCATCCTACAATAAAAGTGTTGGGTTAGTTATAACTAACTATGTAAAAGGAGAGACAATGATGCCACTTGTATATGCAGATAAAGAAACTAGTCAGATTATAAAGAAAATAGGCGGTAGCCCTGAAGTTAAGAAACATCTTGAAGATCTTGGCTTCAATGTTGGCGGTGAGGTTAGTGTTATAAGTTCTCTTGGAGACAACCTTATCGTGAAGATTAAAGAAAGCCGTGTAGCAGTAAGCGAAGAACTTGCCAGAAAAATTATGGTGTAGTGTTAGCTTTTGCAAACGGCATAATAGTCATAATGACTGGAGGAAATAAAGATGACATTAAAAGACGTAAAAGTAGGTCAAACAGTAACCGTCGTAAAGCTTAATGGCGAAGGTGCTGTAAAGAGAAGGCTTATGGACATGGGGATCACTAAGAAAACCTCTGTATATGTTCGTAAAGTGGCGCCTCTTGGAGATCCAATCGAAGTAACAGTAAGAAATTACGAATTATCACTTCGTAAGGCTGATGCTGAGATGATTGAAGTTGAGTAAGAGAAAGGAAGAATAGCAATGAGTATTTGTATAGCACTTGCAGGTAATCCAAACTGCGGAAAAACAACATTATTCAACGCTCTTACTGGATCTAACCAGTTTGTTGGTAACTGGCCAGGAGTAACTGTTGAAAAGAAAGAGGGAAAACTTAAGAAGCATGATGATGTTATCATCACTGACCTTCCTGGTATTTATTCTCTTTCTCCATATACACTTGAAGAAGTGGTTGCAAGAAACTACCTCATCAATGAAAGACCTAATGCAATATTAAATATTATCGATGGTACAAACCTCGAGAGAAACTTATATCTTACAACACAGCTTACAGAACTTGGGATTCCAGTTGTTGTTGCTGTAAACATGATGGACATCGTTAAGAAGAATGGCGATAAGATCAACATGGAAGAACTTTCAAACAAACTTGGTTGCAAGGTTGTTGAGATATCTGCCCTTAAAGGCGACGGTATTGCAGAAGCTGCTGAAGAAGCAATTAAAGCTGCTAAGAATAGCAAGACTGTTCCACTTCATACATTCTCAGGTCCTGTTGAACATGCTATTGCTCACATAGAAGAAGCTGTTGTTCATGATCTTCCAGAAGAGCAGCAGAGATGGTATGCTATCAAGATTTTCGAAAGAGATGATAAGGTTCTTGAGAAACTTGCTGTTCCAGAGTCTGTATTATCACACATAGAGAAAGATATACAGGCAGCTGAGACAGAACTTGATGATGATGCTGAAAGTATAATCACTAACGAAAGATATGTATATATCGCCGAGGTTATTAAGGCTTGTTACAAGAAGAAAAATGCTGACAAACTCACAACCTCAGATAAAATCGACAAGATTGTTACAAACAGATTCCTCGGACTTCCAATCTTTGCAGCAATTATGTTCTTAGTATACTGGATTGCTATGGTTGGTGTTGGTGCATCAGCAACTGACTTCACTAATGACTGTATATTTGGTGATGGATTCCACCTCTTTGGCAAAGATGGTGGCTATGGAGAAATCTCTGAAGAATATGCTGAAGCTTCAGCTATAGTAGATGGATATGATGCATACGTAGAAGAAAACGGATCAGCTCCAGCCAGTGAATATACATATGAAGTAGAAGATGAAGAAACTCTTGAGATATCTGAAGAGACAGCTACTATCGATGATTACAACGAAGCTCTTGCTACATTAGAAAAAATAGGCGATGAGCCAGACCCAGCTGATTACGGAACATGGGTACCAAGTATTCCAGCTCTTGTAGAAAAAGGACTTGATGGTGCAGGTGCAGCTGATTGGCTTAAGAGCCTTATACTTGACGGTATAGTTGCCGGTGTAGGTGCTGTGCTTGGTTTCGTACCACAGATGTTAGTGCTTTTCCTTATGCTTGCATTCTTAGAGGCATGTGGTTACATGGCACGTATCGCATTCGTACTTGACCGTATCTTTAGAAGATTTGGACTTTCAGGTAAATCATTTATCCCTATGCTTATCGGCGTAGGTTGTGGTGTTCCTGGTATTATGGCAAGCCGTACTATCGAGAATGAACGCGATAGAAGAATGACAATTATGACAACAACATTTATCCCTTGTGGAGCTAAGGTACCATTTATCGCTATGATTGCAGGTGCTATCTTTGGAGGTTCTGCTTGGGTATCAACATCAGCATACTTCATCGGTATGGCAGCAATTGTTGTATCAGGTATTATGCTTAAGAAAACAAAGATGTTCGCTGGAGATCCAGCACCATTCGTTATGGAGCTTCCTGCATACCATATGCCAACACTTGGAAATGTGTTAAGATCGATGTGGGAACGTGGATGGTCATTTATTAAAAAAGCAGGAACAATTATCCTTCTTTCTACAGTTATTATATGGTTTACAAGTGGATTTGGATTTACAGACGATGGATTCAGGATGCTTGAGGAAGAAGAACTTAATCTTTCTATCCTTGCAAAGATTGGTAATGCTATCGCTTGGATATTTGCTCCTCTTGGATGGGGTAACTGGCAGGCTGCTGTTGCATCTATCACAGGTCTTGTTGCCAAGGAAAACATCGTTGGCACAATGGGTATCCTTTATGGCGGCGGAGAACTTACTGCATGGCAGGCGCTTGCAGAAGCATTCACAACAGTTACAGGCTTCTCATTCTTAGTATTCAACCTTCTTTGCGCACCATGTTTTGCAGCAATCGGTGCTATCAAGAGAGAGATGAACAATGCTAAGTGGACATGGTTTGCAATTGGATATCAGTGTGGATTCGCCTATGTTATAGCACTTATGATTAATCATTTTGGTAATGCATTCAATGGCAAAATTAATGTAATTGGCCTGATATTTAGTATAGCAGTTCTTGTTACAATGATTTATATGCTATTCTTTAAAAAGTATAAAGAAGCAACAAAACTTACTACAAAACTTAAATAGTTTTTCCACCTATTTCTAGGCAGTTTGAAAATAACTGCCTAGAAACGCTTTGAAAGGAATATTGTTATGACAAGTTTTATCTCAGCAAACATTGGAACAATTGTTATATCTTTAATTCTTTTATTAGCAATATGTTTTGCTATTAGAAGTGTGATAAGAGACAAGAAAAAGGGAACATGTTCCTGCGGTGGCAGTTGTGGAAACTGCGGTATGGAAGGGTGCTGTTCTAAACATAGCAGTTAAGATTAAAACTTGTTTCAGGCTAACTTGACAAACAAAATAAAAGCATATAACATACTATATATAAAATCCCATGAGGGAGTAGCAAGCGCGTATGCGTAGTAAGTCAACATTCGCGGCCGTAAGGTCTGGCTTTCTTTAAATTGCGAGACTCGTGTATAGTAGTGGAACTATGCAAGGAGTCTTTTTATTTTGATTATTACCCAAGTATAGTTCTTCTGTACTTGGGTTTTTTGTTTGCAAAAGTTAGCTTATAGAAAAGGAGAAAAGAATTATGAATGCAAATTTTCTTGAAATCAAAGATCTGAAAAAGAGCTTTGGTACTGGAGAGGCTAAACAGGATGTACTACGTGGAATGAATTTTACAGTAGCAAAAGGGGAATTTTGTGTACTGCTGGGACCTTCTGGTTCAGGTAAGTCAACATTACTTAATATCATAGGCGGAATTGATACTCCAGATTCTGGATATGTAAGTATAGGCGGTGACAAGCTGGAAGATATGAATGAAAAACAGCTTACAATGTATAGAAGAAAACATCTTGGATATGTTTTTCAAATGTATAATCTAATACCAAATCTTAATGTCAAAGAAAATATCGAAGTCGGAGCTTATCTTTCTGATAACCCACTTGATGTTGAAGAAGTAATCACAACACTTGGTCTTCAAAAACATAAATATAAATATCCTAATCAGTTGTCAGGTGGTCAGCAGCAGAGAGTTTCCATAGGAAGAGCTGTTGTAAAGAATCCAGATATTCTTATGTGCGACGAACCAACAGGTGCTCTTGATTACAACACATCGAAAGAAATCCTTGCACTTATAGAAGATTGTAATAAGAAGTACGGAAGTACAATCATTATGGTTACACATAATGAAGCTATAAAATACATGGCAGACCATGTAGTAAAGCTTAGAGATGGTGTAGTTAGACATAATGATATCAATGAAAATAAGATATCAGCATTTGATCTTGAATGGTAAGGAGGGATTAATATGAAGAACCCACTTATCAAAAGAATTCCTAAGGAACTAAAATCAGAATGGCACAAATACCTTGTAATAATCCTTTTCATGGTTGTTATGATAGGCGTTATCTCAGGTATGTATGTAGGCCACGATAGTATGTTGGCATCTGTTTATGAAAATGTAGACAAGCTTAACCTTGAAGATGGTTCCTTTGAGTTATCAAAAAAGGCTTCAGATAAGCTTCTTGAAGATATCTCTTCTGGAGAGATGGCAGATGTTAAAACATATTATATTAACAAAGGCTATAAGAAGGCTGACAAAGAGGTTGCAAAATCTATAGATGAAGAAGTTGATAAACAAGTTAGAACAGGCATAGAAGAAGCTGTAAGAGCTCAGTGTACTATGTATGGCATATCAGACGAGGCTTTAATTAAGGAACAGGTAGATGCTGCTATAGAAGAAAACTACGATGATGCGTTAAAAGAAGCAAAAGAAAGCAAGGAATATAAAGAAGCAGTAGATGAAGCTTATGAAGAAGCACATAAAAAAGTGGTTGAAACAGTAGATGAAGAATGGGGAGACGTTGCTAAAAGGTATGACCTTGATAATGAAGATTTCAAGGAACGACCTGTTACCATCTATGAGAACTTCTATCGAGATGAATCAGAAGATGCGGATAATGATGGAACTGAAGATGCAACTGTAAGAATATTCAAATCTGATTCCAAAATTGACATGGCTTCGTTTAATAAGGGACGAGCACCTGAAACAGAGGGTGAGATTGCTATCGACAGAATGCATGCTGATAACCTTGGAATCAAGATAGGAGATACCATAACAGTTGGTGGAAAGAAGTTTGAAGTTGTTGGATTACTTTCCTATGTGAACTATCTTACACTTCATGAATCTAACACGGACTTGATGTTTGATGCGTTTGGTTTTGATGTCGCCATGGTTACTCCGGAGGCATTTGACAAGCTTACTGCAAGAGTTCACTACAGTTATGCCTTTAAATACAACACAAAGCCAGTAGATAAAATTGAAAAAGCTGATTTCTCTGAAGATTTTTTGAAGGTCCTTATGACGCAGTCTCTTGTTGGGGATAATGAGTTAAAAGATTACCTTCCAGAATATCTTAGACAGGCAAGTAACTTTGCTGTTTCAGATATTGAGGGGGATTCAACTGGTACAAGTATTCTCTGCTATATCCTTATAGGTGTAATTGCTTTCATATTTGCGATAACAATAAGCAATACAATTGATAAAGAAGCATCAGTTATAGGTACTCTTAGAGCATCGGGATACAGTAAGGGTGAGCTTATAAGACACTATATGTCTATGCCACTTATAGTTACTATCGTAGGTGCAGTTGTAGGTAATATCGTAGGATACACACTGTTTAATACAGTTGCAGTAAATCTTTATTATCAAAGCTATAGTTTACCAACATGTCACTTGGCATGGTCTAATACAGCGTTAATAAAGACAACAGTAATACCTCTACTTCTTATGTTCTTTATTAACCTCTTTGTAATCGTTAAGAAGTTACAGCTTAGTCCTCTTAAATTCTTAAGACATGATCTTGTTAAGAGTAAGAGAACAAAGTCAAGAAGGCTTCCTAAGTGGTCATTCCTTAGAAGATTTAGACTTAGAATATTATTCCAAAATATGCCAAATTATCTTGTACTTATATTTGGTGTAATCCTTATCGAAGTTATGCTTTGCTTTGCATTTGGACTTCCAGATTCACTTGATAATTATGCTGATAAAGCACCTGATATGATGTTCACAGAATATCAGTATATGCTTATGGACAATGAAGATGACGATGGCAACATTATAGAAACTTCAGAAGAATCTGCAGAAAGATTTGGAGTTACAAATCTAATGTATGAAAAGGACGGTGGAAGTTTACGAACCGGCATGGGCAGTGGCGGTGATGAGAAAGTGACAGTATATGGCATCATCCCTGATAGTGCATACATCAAACTTGGAAACGATGTAAAAGACGGTGAAATTTATATATCATCGGCATTTGCTAAGAAGTTTGAACTTAAGAAGGGAGATAAGATATCTCTGCACGAAGAATATGAGAATAAATCTTATGATTTTGTAGTGGCTGGTGAAATTGATTATGATGGCGGAATAGCTGTTTTCATGGGCATGGATAGCTTCAATACTACATTTGATAAAGATGAAGATGAGTTCTCAGGTTATTTCTCTCACAAGGAGATAACAGATATAGATAATCAGTATATCGCTACTGTAATTACAAAGGATGACATATTAAAGGTTACAAACCAGCTTAACCATTCTATGGGCGGGGCTATGGATGTATTTAAGGTAGCGCTTATTATTCTTTCAGCAGCACTAATATATCTTCTTGCAAAGATTATTATTGAAAGAAATGAACATTCTATATCCATGACAAAGATTCTTGGATTTAAGAATAGTGAGATAGGGGCCCTTTATATAGTTCCTACAGCTATCGTTGTAGTCCTATTTGCCCTTATAAGTTTTGTTGTTGGTTATTATCTGATGGTATGGATCTTCAAGATATTTGTTATGCAGATGGATGGATATTTTGATTTCTATATGTCAGCTGGTTCTATGGTATTATCTGTAGTTTATCTTCTTATAGGATATGGTATTGTATCAGTTATTGATTTTATAAGAATCAAGAAGATTCCTATGGATGTAGCTCTTAAGAATGTAGAGTAAGGGCGGGGTATAAAGTTCCAATGAAAATCGTCGTATAAACTGCGACGGTTTTTATTGGAAATAGAGTTAGAGATAGCTAACATATTTTTTATAGGCGGGATGATATATGGGAAACGTAATTATAATTCTTATTTTATTGTTTTTAGTTTTTCTAGGAGTACGAAAAATCTATAAAACTATAAGATTTGGAGGCTCATGCTGCGGAAACGGTCAGCCACTAGATAAGAAGATAAAGGTTAAAGATAAGAACAAAAGTAATTATTCCTATACCTATAAACTTAGGGTAGATGGGATGGTTTGTAGTGGCTGCGCAAGAAGGGTTGAAAATACTCTTAATAGCGACGGAGAGTTATGGGCAAAGGTAGATCTTGGAAATAAAGAAGTAACAGTTCTTTCAAAAAGAGAGATGAATAAAAAGCAGTTTATAAATTTATTAAAAGAAACACCATATACCATTACTAATTTTGAGTAAAAAGCAGACAATAGTCTGCTAAAAATATGACATCAATTAGGAGGGAACAATGAGTTTAAGCGAACTTAAAGAAAACAAGGAGGCTGTTGTTACAAATATAGTGGGCGACACTAGATTTGTAAGCAGAATAACATCAATTGGCCTCACACCAGGTTGTAGTGTACTGGTTGTTAAGAATGACAAAAAAAGACCTATGCTTGTCTATTCAAGAGACACTATGATTGCGCTTAATAAGAAGGAGTGCACTGGCATCATGGTTGAGGAGGTAACAGCATGAGAGCAAATGCAACAATAGCACTACTGGGACAACCTAACGCAGGAAAATCAACTCTCTTTAACGCATTAACAGGCCTTAGACAGCATGTTGGTAACTGGCCTGGAAAGACTGTAGAGAAGAAGGAAGGTAATTTCTCTCATAAGGGTGTTAATTATAAGGTTGCCGACCTTCCAGGATCATATAGCTTATCAGCAAACTCTGATGAAGAAGTAATAACAAGAGATTATATTGCATCTGGTGATGCTGATATTGTTTGTATCTTAGCTGATAGTTCACAGCTTCAAAGAAGTATGTTTATGCTTGCTGATTATGCAGGTATAGATGTACCATGTATTCTTTTACTTAACATGGCTGATGTTGCTAAGCAGCAGGGTAAGAGCATCGATGCTAAGGCTATAGAAAATAAGCTTGGTATTCCTGTTATTCCTTTTTCAGCAACAGATAAAAAGTCATACGATGTTTTTTACAACGCTTTAGATAAGGCAGTTGCAAGCAAAAATAAGTTAAATATAGAAGCACTTGAAAATAAGTATGAAAGCATAGAGGGATTCCAGCAAATATGTGGTTTGATTCCTAATGATGCTATTACTGGTTATTCTTCAACTTGGCTTGCAGTTAAGGCTATTGAAGGTGACAAGGTTGTTATGGCTAAGCTTAGCGAAGTGTTAGATGATTCTGTTATGGCTCAGATTGAAAGCATAGCAAAAGAAACTAAGGGTGCAGTTGCAACTGGTGGCTGTAAGTTTGCTTGGATAGATGATGTTTTAGATAATGCAGTCAGTAAAAAGAGTAAGAATATAAAGCTTGGAAAATTAGACAAGATATATCTAAGCAGAGTATGGGGAAAACCAGCTGTTGTGCTTACTGTTATTTTAGGTTTGTTAGCTTCATTTATTCCAGCTATACCACCTATGATTATAGGTTCTGTAGTTCTTATGCTAAAAGCACCAATTGCAAGTGGTCTTGCAGCTATAGGAGCGCCACATATACTAACACTAATTATTAATGACGTTGTAATTCAGTCATTGTCATACATTATAAAGATGCTGGGATTTGTATTTGGTGTAACACTGTCATTTGGACTTCTTGAAGAAGTTGGTGTTATGGCAAGAATATCTTATGTATTTGATAACACAATGGGCAAGCTTGGCTTACAGGGTAAATCAGTTATGCCATTCCTTATAAGCTTTGGTTGTACTATGGGCGGCGCTGCAGGCGCAAGAGTTATTGATAACTGGGGACAGAAGGTACTTACAATTGCACTTGCCTGGGCTGTTCCTTGCGGTGCTGCATGGGCAACTATTCCTATGCTTGCAACTATATTCTTTGGACCAGGAGCTGTAGCTGTAATAGTAGCAATACTTCTTATTATGCTTGTTCACATGTATGTTACAGCCAAGGTATTTGGAAGAAAACTTGTAAAGAAACAGGATAGATATGGAATGATTATGGAACTTCCACCATATCACAAGCCAAAGTGGGGCGCGCTCTTTAGATATGTACTTGGTAGAACAAAGGAAACATTCTTTAGAGTAACTAAGGTTGTATTACTTGTATGTGGCATATTCTGGGCACTTAGCTATTCACCAGCAGGAGGAAACGGAGGAATCCTCTATAAGGTTGGAACAGCAATCGAACCAGTAACAAAAGCTATTGGTATGCCATGGCAGTTATTCCTTTCTTACATAGCATCAGCGGTTGGTAAGGAAGGTGCTATAGGTGTAATTAGTGCTTTGTATAGTGGCGGATCATATAGCGCAGCATTTACACAGGCAATGAGTGGTGGTGGTGTAGCAGGAGACCTTAATTCAATTCTTCTTGCTAATGTAACAAAGCCTGAAGCTTTAGCATTTATGTTTGCTATGACATTCAATATGCCTTGTGTAGTAGCGTTAGCTGCAACTTACCAGGAAACACACTCAGCAAAATGGACAGCTAAGATAGTTTTATATTACACAGTTGTATCTCTTCTCTTAGCTTTCCTTGCATATCATGTAGGATTACTTATTTGGTAGTTTATAGGAACTTATATGGAAGAATTACTTGAATTATTAAAGGACGGTCATGCAAGAACCATTGAACTTTTAGCTATGGAACTTGGCACTAGTCCTGAAGACATTGAAAGAAAAATAGAATACTTAGAACAAATTGGTTCTATTAAAAGAGTATCTATGCAGGTAAGAAAGTGTAATGGTTGCTCAGGCTGCTCTGGAGGTGAGCAGTCTGGGGCAACTCCATGTAAAGGCTGCATGCCTGAAGATGGATTTAAAAATATGGGAACTATGTGGGAAGTAATGGTTTAAAGGAACCATGTTTATAAAAAAGGAGGATCATACTATGAAATTTAAAGGCGTTGGATTATTTGCACTTGGAACATTATTTGGATTAGAAGGAATAAAGCTTCTTTCATCAAAGGATGCAAAAAAGGTGTATGCTCACTGCACTGCTGGAGTACTGCGAGCAAAGGACTCTGTTGTTACCCAGGTAACAACTCTTCAGGAAAATTGCAGTGACATATATGAAGAAGCTAAAGAAATCAATGAAAACAGAAAGAACAAGAAAGAAGAAGTCATATTTGAAGAAGAGTCGGAAAATTAATTTAGAAAGAAGTTGATAACATGAAATTTGTAATCAAGCATGAATTAAATAATCGACTTAGAATACATCTGCCTATGAACAATATGACTTTCAGGCAGGCGGATTGTTTAGAATATTATCTTATTGGTTTTGATGAAATTAAAGAAGTTAAGGTATATGAGAGGACTGCAGATGTCGTAATATTCTTTGATTGTGATAAGTCAAAAGTGATTACTATCGTAAAAGAGTTTTCTTTTGATAAGGTCGAGGTTCCTGAAAGCGTATATGAAACATCAGGCAGAGAATTATCTGCTAAATATTATGACAAGATTGTCACTTCTGTAATCTTGCATTATGGAAAGCGTCTTGTATTACCTTTATCAATAAGGGAAGTATGGGTAGCTTTAAAAACAGTTAAGTACGCTCTAAAGGGATTACTAACTCTAAAGAATAAAAAACTTCAGGTTGAGGTTTTAGATGCTGCAGCTATTACTGCATCAACTTTAACAGAAGATTATAAAACTGCATCAAGTGTTATGTTCCTGTTGAAAATAGGAGATATTCTGGAGGAATGGACACATAAGAAATCAGTAGATGATCTTGCAAGGCGTATGTCACTAAATATCGACAAGGTTTGGCTTATAAATGAAGGTGAGGAGTTAGAAGTCAAATCTTCTGATATTAAGTGTGGCGACAATGTTGTTGTAAGAATGGGAAATATGATTCCTTTTGATGGAGAAGTAACTGGTGGTGAGGCTATGGTTAATCAAGCTTCTATGACCGGTGAAGCTGTTGCTGTTCATAAGACAGAAGGTATGAGTGTATTTGCAGGTACTGTTATAGAAGACGGTGAATTAACTATAAGAGTTACCCAGACAGAGGGATGTGGACGCTTTGACAAGATTGTAAAGATGATTGAAGAATCTGAAAAGCTTAAATCAAATCTTGAAAGCAAAGCAGAGAGACTTGCAGATAGCCTTGTACCATATACTTTTATGGCTTCGGCAATTACATGGCTATTTAGCCGTAACATTACAAAAGCTGTGTCTGTTCTTATGGTTGATTATTCATGTGCTCTTAAGATGGCTATGCCTATATCTGTATTATCTGCTATAAGAGAAGCTTCTGAATATGGAATAACTGTAAAAGGAGGAAGATTCCTTGAAGCAGTTGCTGAGGCAGACACTATAGTATTTGATAAAACAGGAACTCTTACGAAGGCAAAGCCAACTGTTGTTAAGGTTGTTTCCTTTAATGGAGAAGATGAAGAGGAGCTATTAAGACAGGCAGCTTGTCTCGAAGAGCATTTTCCACATTCTGTTGCAAGGGCTGTAGTTGAAGCAGCTGAGAATAAGGGACTATCTCATGAAGAGTTACACACTAAGGTTGAATATATAGTAGCCCATGGAATCGCTTCGGAAATAGATGGACAGAAAGCTGTTATAGGTAGCTATCACTTTGTCTTTGATGATGAAGCTGTAATTATATCAGAGGATAAGAAGGAAGAGTTCAACTCGCTTCCAGATAATTATTCCCATCTTTATTTTGCTAAAAATGGTATCTTAGCTGCTTGTATTCTTATTGAAGATCCTATGAGAGAAGAAGCTAAAGAAGTTGTTGAAAAGCTTAGAAGCAGAGGATTCAAGCATATAGTGATGATGACTGGGGACAGTAATCGTACAGCTGCAAAGATTGCCACAGAAGCCGGAATTACAGAATACTTTGCGGAGGTATTACCAGAAGATAAGGCAGGCTATATAGAGAAGGCAAAAGCTGAAGGTAGAAAGGTCGTAATGGTGGGAGATGGTATTAACGACTCACCTGCGCTTTCTGCATCTGATGCGGGAATTGCTATTAGTGAAGGAGCTGAAATTGCTAGACAGATAGCTGATATTACTATTGGTTCGTCAAAACTTGACAGTATTGTCATATTGCGAGATATTAGCCAACTGCTTATGAACCGCATTAAATTTAACTACAGAACAATCGTAAGTTTTAATACGGGGCTTATTGTACTTGGACTTGCTGGTATTATGCCACCTGCGACTTCGGCAATGCTTCACAATGGTTCAACTGTTGCTCTTGGACTAAAGAGTATGACAAAACTTATACCAGAAACTTAAAGGAGACTTAGACGTGACGATACATGAATTTGGAAAACACAACGAGAAAGTAATAGTACTTATACATCCATCAATTGTCATGTGGGACTATTTTGAATATGTTATTCCGGCACTTGCGAAAAAGTACCATGTTATAGTACCGGCACTTCCGGGATATGATACTGAGTCTAAGGGTGATTTTACATCTGTGGAAGATATAGCTATAGAGCTTTCTACATGGCTGGTTCAGAATAATCTTTACGAAGTGGAATGCCTTTATGGATGTTCTATGGGTGGAAGTATGGTTATCAGGATGCTTGC
The DNA here is from genome assembly GCA_000687675.1 of Lachnospiraceae bacterium NC2008. GTDB lineage: Bacteria > Bacillota > Clostridia > Lachnospirales > Lachnospiraceae > NK4A136. The sequence continues at coordinate 127,580 of JHWS01000004.1, forward strand.
AGACAATTGGCTTCGTGTAAAGCATGCTGTTATCGATGGAGGTATAACACCATATAAGCTTCCTTGGATAATAACCAGATTTATAGCTATTAAGGACTTTTGCCTGATATATGCAGGAAAACTTGGCGGTGCAAAGTTATTAGAAAAGGCATTTGATACAGATGAACTTACTGAAGAGGATATAAAGTATGCGGCTGATGTTCTTGATTTTATATCAGCTAAAACTATATGGAGAACTTTTGAATCATGTAATAACTACTCTATGCCCAAATATATTAATCAGGATTGTAAACATATTGAATATTGGGTTGCTGATAAGGAAGTTAAGGCTAGGAAAAATGATGTGAAATATGTAAAAAGAATATTCCCTCAGACAATATTCAGAAAGATTAAGGACGTAGGCCATGGAGGATTGGCTCCTTTTAATCCTGAGAAATTTGTAAGAGGGATTGAATTTGTATGTGGAGAAGGATCTTATAATTGTGAAGATTTTGGAGGGCAAGATTAGATGAATCTAATATTAGGTGATGTACAGACAACAGCTCTTATACCACTTGCAATAAAGGCTAATGAAACTAAAAGAAAGAATGCCAGAATTACAGATAATAAGGCGGTTGAGATAATAGATGCTCTTGGAGTTGATACAGCTCAGTATGACAAGTTTATGTCTCACGAAGGTGTAATAGCTCGTACTATTATGCTTGATAAGCAGCTAAAGCAAATTATAAGTAAAGAACCAGATACGGTTATTGTAAATGTTGGTGCAGGATTTGACGATAGATTCTCGCGTGTAGACAATGGAAGAATTATTTGGTTTGACATAGATCTTCCAGATGCAATAGCAGCAAGAAAGAAGGCATTTCCCGAGAGGGATAGAGTAACTATGATTGCTGGAAGCGCTCTCGAAGATGAGTGGTGCAAATCTGTTAAGGATGCAGTTGATGCCAAAGGGACTAAACCGGTATTTATAGCTGAAGGATTATTTATGTACCTTACTATGGAACAGATAGAAATTTTCCTTAATATTTTAAAGGACAATTTTCCAAAGGGAGGAACTTTAATAGCTGAGCAGAATAGTAAAATATTGGTTAAAAACGAAAAGTATCATGATACTGTGAAAAATACTAAAGCGCGATTTGTATCAGGAACGGATAGCGGTCAGGAAATCGCAGACTTGGTACCAGGATTTCGCTTAATTGAAGAGCACAGCTTTAATGAAGAAATGCGTAAATATAGCATACGAGCAAAGATATTTGCAACTTTGCTTTCAAAGTTTAACGATAGATGGGCAACATTTGAATGGTAAATTAGAGGAGAAACTATGTTACTTACAATATTTCTTGCGATAGTATTTTGCGTTTCTATAACATTGATGATGTTTTCAGCAGTTGCATTTATACAGGATAAGAAGTTCTTTTCAGCAGCACCTAAAGAGGCTCAGGAAGCCATAATCCCAAGAGATAAAGAACTATTCTATGGCGCCAGAGTAATAGGCTGGACTTTAATGGTATTTAGCTTCTTAATGATTATAGGCGTTGGCGTAATCTCTATCTGGGATGGCTTTAGAAGTGGATATACTTTCTGGCAGTTCTTTACCAGATTTATAATTATTTTTTCAACATATAAAATCTATGACATGATTTGTTTTGATTATTTTCTACTTATGAAATATCAATTCTTTCAGTTTTATTTCCCTGAAGTTAAGGAAGCTTATGAAGGCAGGAAATATGGCTTTAATATAAAAAGCCAGCTTATAAAGCTGCTTATTATATTCCCTGGGGCATCGGCTATAGCCGCTTGGGTATGTACACAGTTTTAAGTGAGATTATTTGATATAAATATTGAACAGTCCGGGAAGGAATTCCCGGAGTTTCTTATGTAATCAAAGTTCGCAGGAGGAGTATTATTTGAATTATTTCATGGCACAATTTGGTAATCCATCAGGAACATTTGGAAGGTTTTTATCCAAGATAATGAATCTTTCTAATAATAAAATGTACAAAGCCAATATGAAGAAACTGAATAATAATATGAGGATACTTGAAATTGGTCATGGGAATGGTAAACAGCTTGAACTAATCAAAAAAAATAAGAAGTTTGTTTTTCTGTATGGGATAGATATATCAGTGGACATGCATAACTTGGCATCAAAAAGACTCGGAAAAAATGCAAATCTTGATGTGGCCACTGCTGAAGATATGCCATATGAAGATTCATATTTTGACGCAGTTATAACCACAGATACATTCTATTTTTGGGATGATCCAAGTCGGGTAATGGCTGAAATAAAACGTGTACTAAAACAAGAAGGTCTATTTATAAATGCACATAATACTATGTACGCTTCCTCAGTTGGAAAAGCAAGAAAAGGTGCAGGGATATTTAAGGCAGATAGTTTGATTAAAGAAGGTCGTAGGAATGGCCTAATATGTATATTTAAAACTAAACTAGGTCTTTTTGAAGAACAGATAATTTTTCAGAAAGAGTAAGAATTAATTATATTGGTGTAGAAAAGGAGCATATGATGCAAGCAGATAATAACGATATTAAGAAAAAAACAATTAAAACTATGAATGGAAAAAAGGTTTTTAAGGATGAGATTGCCCTAAGACTATCAATACCAGAATCTGAAAAAATATGGCATGATGCGACAAAACGCCTATATAAGATGTATGTTAACCATGATGATCTTCCAAAGGGCGTGGCTATGCATACTGATGGATTTATTTTCCCAGCGGCAGCAATATATCTGGCCATAAAGGAAGTTGATTCTGATATGGCATACGATGTAATGAAAAAGGTTATGGCGGAGAAATCGAAAAAAACAGGCCAGTCCATTGCAAAGTGTTGTAAAGTTCCAGGCTTTAAGAAGTTCTTTTTAGGTATGTGGGATTCTATGAGTCATAAGATGTTTGGGGAGACAGCAGGTTTTAAAAATGTGTTTTATCCAAAGAAAAAAGGAAGTTTTCGCATGGATATAACAGAGTGTCCTTATAACAAATATCTGACTGAACAAGGTTGCCCAGAACTTAATATTATCTTTTGTGAGAATGATGTTCATGCCTATGGTAATCTGCCAGGGTTAAAATTCACAAGAACAAAAACAATTGGTGCAGGTGATGACCTGTGCGATTTTAAGATGGAACTTGTAAAGGGGATAAAATAGTATGACTGATAAAGAATATAAAAAATTATCACAGAAGGAATTTTCTAAAGCAGCTAGAGTATATGAAACAGATAAGGGTGGCATATACAAAATGTGCAGAAAGGATTACCCAGATGTTTTAAATGAACTTGAGAAGGAAGAGTTCAATGATTTATTAGACTGTGGATGTGGTCCAGCACCTATGCTTACTCTTTTACATGAAAAATATCCTGATAAGCATTATACCGGTATTGATTTAACACCGGAGATGATAGAAGTCGCAAGAGAAAAGAACATGGAAGATATAAATCTTGTGGTAGGTGACTGTGAAAAGCTGCCTTTTGATGATAATTCGTTTGATGCTGTAATATGCTGCCAAAGTTTTCATCACTATCCTAATGTTCAAGACTTTTTTGATAGTGTTTATCGTGTTCTTCGTCCAGGTGGAAGATTGATTCTTCGTGACATGACTATGAATTCTGCACCTGTAAGATGGTTCTGTAATCATATAGAGATTCCACTTATAAATCTTACTGGACATGGAGATGTGCGTATATATGGAAAAAATGATGTTAAGGCGCTATGTGATAAAGCGGGTCTAAAGATGGAACTTTTTGAAAAGAGAGGCTTCTGTAGACTACACTGCGTAGCAAGAAAACCATTATAAACCAGATGAAAGTACATAATACATCAAATGGTAAAGAAATATGAAAACAAATAAATCAGTTAAATATAGAGTTTTACTAGCTTTGTGCCGCTTAGTTAGATTGCAGAGGGTTATGGAACTTCCGCCTGATAAGGCACAAAAACTTTTTAGGAAAGCATATAAAGGTGTTGTTATTCCTAAACTTTCAGATGAGAAAATTAATATAAAGGCGGAAAAGGTAGTTGGTTCTACTTGTCTTTGGTATCGATACAAACAAGGAAATGACAGAGCTTGTATATATCTTATTGGTGGAGGAATGCTTAAGTATCCAAAGCCAAGTCAAGCAAAGGAAGTGCTTCAGATAGCTAAGAAAACAGGAGTTGATTTTGTACTTCCATATTATCCTCTTGTCCATACTGGGAATACACTGCCTGATGTATATGAGATGATATATGCCCTCTATAAAGAGATGCTTAAGAAGTATAAACCTGAAAATATATACATTCTAGGTGGATCCAGCGGAGCAAATCTTGCATTGGGAATGATTTCTTATATCAATGACAAAGGGGAAGGTCTTGCTATGCCTGGAAAAGTATATGCAGGGTCTCCAGGTTCATTGCTTATTTCAGATGAAGAAAGAAGAAAAGCAGATAAGCTCGACAAAAAAGATGTGATCATGAGCCAAAAGGCTACACTGTCAGTTTGGGAAGGTATGACTGGAGGCAAAAAGGTTGCTGATTATATGGAATCCCTTCAGCTTGGAAATTATACAGGGCTAAAGGATGTATATCTTTCTTTTGGAGGAGATGAAGTATTTACAGCTGCGGCAGATTCAATTAAGGCCAGATTAGAACAATATGGCGTTCATGTAAAGATGGAGATAGAACCTGGAATGTACCACTGTTATGCGGTAATTCCTTTAGTTAAGGATGCAAAACCAGCATATCGAAGGATGATTAAATATATAAAGAAGAGATAATTTATGAAAACATTCAATAATATTGGGATTGATGAAAAATTAGACTGGGAAAGAATCAGACACCTTATGACGATAGGGCTGATTGCTGGGATTATGGTTCTTGTAGGAGACATGCTTCTAGGATGGGGAGTAAGTGATCCAACCTTAAGTGGGATAGAAAGAAAACTGTCAACATATGTTAATCTATCTGATTCAAGGCTTTTCTGGTCGGCTTTTCTGGGATTTATTGGTATTCCACTGGAAGGATTGTGTTATTTCGCAATTTACAGGCTTATTGCTCCTTATTCAGAGAAATCTGCACATATGTATCGTGCAGGCGTAATTGGATATATAACCTTTGGTGGATGCGGCGTTCATGTTCCTTGTCTGGCTGTTGTTTTCTTCTATAAATATATGTTGCAATCAAATCCAGATAGAGCGTTAGAACTGACATGTAAATACGGTGCATACTTCCTGCTTCCAGGAACTATAGCCTTTCTAATTTTCTTCTTTATAAAGACTATTGCACACATATGTGCATTCGCAAAAGGACTGACACCATATCCAAAATGGTGTTGGGTATTCTGCCTTGCGGTGGGAATGGTAGCAACCATGCTATTAAAGTTATGTGGTAATCATGCGCTTACAAACGCTTTAACAGCTGCATGGATTAGTATTGGAAATATATGGATGTTCCTAGGATTGCTAATCACGATGAAGAAGGCTTCAGTTAAGGAAAAAGGAGTCAAAAACTATGGAGAATAATCAGAAAAGAAATGCAATAGTTGGATTTATAGGCGCAGTGCTATTTATGATTGGTGATTGCTTATTATATGTATATCCAGGTCGAAATATGGATTTGGATATTGATCCGATATTTTCAGAGATGCCTGTATGGAGATTTACGGTATCGGCATTCTTAGGCTTCTTTGGTATGGCGTTTATGCTGTTTGGATTTCAAAGTCTTTATTCTATGACAAAGAGAGTTTGCGGCAAATTTTGGCAAATATTGATGATTACAAGTGCGGCAGGTGTTGGCGGAACAGCTTTTGCGCACTTTAATCTGGGAAGCCTTATGCCACTTACATACAAGGCGGTTTTGGCTACTGGAGAATCATCAGATATTGCAATGAAAGCATGTGAATCTATGGTTCCTTGGATTACACCTATAGATATTGTTATTATAATTGCACTTTATATTCAGTTTGTTGTTCTTGGATACATGATTCTTAGTGGAAAAAGTGGACTTAAGAGATGGTATATATTAGTTAGTCCTATAGGGGCAATAGGCCTAGGACTGCTCTGGGCTGTAGTCTTTAAAGGAACTATTTTAGAAGGCGGTTGGGGCGCATGTGAAAGCCTAGGGGAAGGACTTATGTACTTTACAGCATATGTATATTGGAAGAAAGTGGATAATTGGAAATGAATGTATATATTGTAATAGGAATAATAGGTTTAATCAGTAGTTTTGTAGCTGCCCTTGCGGATGTACCACTCGTAAATCCGAAAGAAAAGTATAATCAGATTCCAGGAAAGCATCCTGTGAAGTGGTGGCAGGATGTTACAGATAAAAGATTTAAACTTTCATTCTGGCTGTCATTTCTTGGCCAGCCGGGAACATATCTTGTTATGTGGATGTTGGCTGTACTTATTGAAAAGAACAGCACAGGACTTGGCATGGCACTTAAGGTTAATACGTTTATCGGGTGTTATACAGGGCTTCTGTGTCATGTTGTTTTCTGTATGAAGCCTCTTTTATACAGAAAACTTTATAAAAAATTAGATGATAAGGAGATTGAAGAGGCTTTCGGAGCACTGGACAAGGTGTCACAGATTCCTCTGATAATAGGCTTTGTGACATTATGGCTGGGAACCACGATTATTGTGGTAAGCGCAATTATATCAGGTGCTTTAGTGGTACCTACGATTTGCCTTCTTCTTAATCCTGTACCGTCTACAATTATTCTTTTGATTTTAAAGAAATGTAATGTCAGGATTATAGGCGCGTTAGGTGTTGGGTTTATGATGTTTTCAGTCCTTCTCATAATTGCAGGATTATATATTTAGCGAGAAAAAAATATGTTAAAATTTTTTGTGATAATGGCGTGTCTGGGACATATTGTATGTGGTGTTACAGACTGTATGATGGCATATTCAAAGAGCGGAAGGTTTGATTTTTCGGATGCAAAGGATTCTGAAAAAATGAGTCGTGTTTTCGCGAAGATGCCACTTAAACAAATAGAACTGGCAACGCTTATCGGAATATTTGCTTTATTTGCAGCGGCTCCGGGGTATCTCAGTATCTCGATGTGGATAAGTCAATATTCCAAAATTGCAGGAAATATTTGTTTTATTTCATCTTTATTCTTTATAGTTCTTATTGTTACGCATCACGGCTTTTGCGGTGCGGTTGAGTGGTTCTATATAAGGCTTGGAAGAACAGAGGAAGCGCGTATAGCTGTGTTGGAATATTTCAAGAAAACTATACTAACAGCAATAGCATATGTGGGGTTACTTGTATTTTCGATTACTTTTTGGGGAATGGTAATAATGAGAAAAACAGATCTTCCAATCTGGGCGGCGGTATTCAATACGTTTCCAATCTTTCTTATATTGTCGCCAACAAAGATTCCGGCAAAAGGAAATATTGCAAATGCAATTATGTTCTTTGGATTGATTTTCTTTTTGTAAAAGTGTGCTTTTTTATGGATATAGAAAAAACGATTAAAAAATACGGACAATATTATCGAATTGCTCTTATCGAAGGTGATTTCTCAGATATTGATAAAAAGATGGAATCATTCAGAAAAAGACTCAGTGAGATGTATTTGTCAGAGAATTTCAGGATACATGATATTTATCCGACAACAAATACTACTTACGTCTATGCTGTAATTGCCATGTGTCTGGAACTAAAGGCTTTAGGATACTCTGATAAAGACATAATTGAGATTCTTGATAGAGGATTCGAAAAAAGAAGAAAATTCTTTAAGCTAATTATAGCATTTGTTAATAAGCTGCCTAACAGTTTTAATATTGCCAGAAAATGGAATATAAATGACCATGCCAAACGTGTTGAGGATGGAAGTATTACTTATGATTATTTCACAGTGACTAAAGACAAAGTTGAATATAGCATATCAAAATGTATGTATGTAGAGATGTTTGAAACTTATGGAATACGAACATTATGCAAGATCTTCTGCAAGACAGATGAGTTCTCGTACGCAGGGTTGACTAAACATGTCTGCTTTATAAGACATTCTGATTTGTCTGATGGGCCGGCTTGCTTTGACGAGGTAATAAGAAAGAAATAGTTCGCAGAGATAATGTTAGGGTAAATACGGGAGTTCATTAAAGAAATTTGATGGACTTCTTTTTTATTGTTGACAGCGATGTTAGCATGTGCTAATTTAATGATGTGACCATAATAAAATTATGGTCATAAGAAAGGAAAAACAAATATGCCGGATAGAGTTTTTTCAGATGAAGAACGCGAAGCACTAAGAAAAATTATGCTAGAAGCGGGATTCCCACTGATAAAAGAATATGGTGTGACACACACTACTATCACGAAGATAACCGATGCAGCTGGAATTGCCAAAGGTACTTTTTATCATTTTTGGAAAAATAAAGAAGAATATCTTGCAGACTTAATTCGTTATCACAGACAGAAGATGCTCCCTCTTTTTATAGGGGAAGATGTTTTGTCAGGAAAAAGAAAACTTGGAAGAGAAGATGCAAGCATATTTTTTCATTATTTAGTTGATAAAGAAAAGAGTATATACGCAAATATGACTCTTGAAGATGAGGCGAAGCTCTTTTCTAAGACTTCTGATTTTGAACCAGATGAAAAAAAAGAAAGTTCTATTGCAATTAAGCTTCTAAGTTCTTTAGATGGCGTTAGACAGGATATCGACTTACTTCTATTAGCTAATATGATAAAGATTCTTGTTATATCAGCAGAAGCTAAAGAAGAACTTCATGCAAGTGTATATGATAAAACAATTGATACCTTAATTGACAAAATATTAGATATTATCTTTGAGGAAGGATGCGAAAATAATGAAAAAAATAAAAGAAACAGATAAAGGATTCTATGGATGTTATTGGCCATGTGAGAAAAATAAATCTAAGCATGCAATAATCGCGATGCTAGGAGACGACTGTGAGGATCATATTGCGAAAGCAGGTGCACGATGGCTTCAGAAAGAATTCGGAGTTGACGTAATTACATTATCTCCAGCTCATAAAGATTATGGACATCATAATCTACCAGTTGAAAGAATAGGAGCTGCAATTGAATATCTAAAAAGTAAAGGAAATACTAAGTTTGGTATTGCAGGCGCATCAACTACAGGTATGTATGCTTTAATAGCAGCTTCTTTTTATCCTGAGATTACATTAACTATAGCCATGACTCCAAGTGATTTTGTAATGGAAGGATTTTATAGAGGAAATCGTGATGGTCAGGCAGAATGGCCAGGAGAAGGAGAGTCAACAGCTTCATGGCAAGGAAAACCACTACCATATCTTCCTTTTGTATACAGACATCCAGTTTATTATCAGAAGATGAAAGATGATGCGAAGATTAATAAAGATCTTATTGTATCTAGAGCAGTTTTTGATGATTCTGAAAAGGCACATCCGATTCAGGAAGAAGAATTCATTAAAGTAGAAAGAATCAAAGGGAAACTTTTGTTAATAGGTGCAGAGGACGATGTACTTTGGGATACTGCAAAATATATACGACGTATGGAAGAACGTTTGTCTAGGATTCCAAACGAGTGTGAAGTAGAGAGTGCAATATATGAACATGCAACACACTTCGTATTTCCAGAAAGTCTTCTTAAGGCCATGATGCCTATTGGAGGAGGGATGTTCGTAGGATTGTTTAAGGCAGGTAGGGATTACAAAAAGGAATGTAAAGAAGCTCGTATTGATATAGACAGAAGAGTACGCAATGCAATAAACAACTGGAAAGAAGAATAAAAGCTTTATATGCATAGAATATCAACAATCTGATCTATTAGAGAATCAATCATTGCAGAGTAATTTTCTTTTATAAATACTTTCTTTGTAGCAAGACTGACAGCCAAAAGCTTCATGTAGTTACAAGCTAGCTTCCAGTCAGGATTCTTCCTTGGAGAGTCTAACAGCGATATTAACATATGCATAGTTTTATTATCGTTGTTTTCATCTTCTATATATTTATCTGACCAGGATGAGACAAGACGCTTTTTTTCAGCATCTGTTAGGAAGGCAAAAACATTAGGATTTTCTGTTGATAACCATTTTAGGTAGTCACGCAGGGAATCCTTTTTTAATTTGCCAGAACTGTTAAGATATGAAAGTAGTTTTTCTTTGGAGCGTGTTCTTTCATGTATCATCATATGATAAATAAACTCTGATTTGTTCTCAAATAGGTTATAGAAAGTCCCTTTTGCAATATAGGTATCGACTGTTAATGTATCTATGTTCACTCCAGATAATCCGTTTTTCTTAAGCATCTTAAAACCTTTATCTAAGAGTTTTATTTTGAGTTCATCTCTGTTTTCATTTGTAAAAATCTTTGGCATAATATAAGCTTTCTTAAAAATGTTTTAATGACTTTAGAGATATTGAAAGTCATTTTATAGAAATTATACTTTGAATTAACAAGGTTTACAAGGAGGCTAGTATGCTTAATAAAGTAAAATTAACAGAGTCAGAGATGAAAGAATTTGCAGAGGTATTTGCATATTATGATTATGGTGATGAGGAGATAGGTATGGTTCCTTATTATCCAGGGTATCCAGACAGAACAAGTTTAGTTAAATATCTAGTGGCCATGATTAAAACAGCCAATGATTGTGGTGCAGTATATGCAACATCAGAGAAAAAAGAAGGAATAATTATCCTAACAGATACAACTCATCCATATCCAGGAATAACCATGTTAAAGATGGTTTGGAGAATGGCAAGAGCTCTTGGATTTAAGAATTTTAGTAATATTATTAAAAAATTTCAGGCAGGCGGCGCAAGTCTAGAAAAAACTTATAGAGATAATAAAAAACAGTTTGTGCAGATAGAACTTCTTGCAGTAAAGAAAGAGTATCAGGGAAAAGGTTTTATGAGACCTCTCGTAGAAACTGCTTTTGAAGTAGCTAAGCAAGGTAATCTTCCTGTTATTGTATCAACTGATGCAAAGCTTAAAAAAGATAAGTATGCCCATATTGGTATGAAACATATTAATACAAGAACACTTGGTGAGAAGAGTTTTATGTACGATCTTGTAAGGGAGGCTTAAGCATAATTGATATGAAGGTGATATGGTGGTATAAAATTACCCCCAAAGTACTATATAAAGCTAGCTGTCTAGGAATCCGAGGAGAAATCCTCGGATTTTTTAATTGACAAAAAATAAAATGGCTTTAAAATAAAAACAGAGCATGCACTCGGTTTTTGTAAAGCGGAGGAAAATATGGAAAAAGGAAATAAAAAAAAGAGAGAACTTCAAAATGCGCTTAAGATGCTGGCAATCGAGAAAGGATATGCCAATGTCACTATGAAGGATATAGGCGAATATGTGGGACTATCTGTTGGTGGACTTTATCATCATTATCATGATGTAGAGAATATATTTTGGGATTTGATCTCAAGTGAGACAGGTGATGTTTGGGAAAGCTTCTCAAGTGTAAAGAGTTTTGAAGAACTTATGGATGCTCTTGATATATATTTTAAAGCTGAAAAAAAGGAGATGCTTGGGGAAACACCATCTGTAAATAATCTTATATATGAATATTATTTCAGCAAACCGGAAGAAGAACGAATCATTATTATGAAGCAGGCTCATGACAATGTGGTTTCTGAAATGTCAAAGATTCTTATAAAAGTGTATGAAGATAGAAAACTATGTATTAGGATGTCTGAACATATTTGTGTTGTCCTTCAAGGACTGACAAGTTTGTCATTTTCTGGCGCTATCAGCAAGAAAATCATCGGAGAAGAGTTTAGTATGCTTAAGGAATATTTGAAAAATAATTATGATATGAGGGAGGGAAAATAAAATGAGTATGATTCAATATACAGTGAAAAAAGATGGCTTTTGTGGATTGTTTTCTCCAATCAAAGAAAATAAAGGTGCAGTAGTTATCGTATTAGAGGACGGACATCCAAACAGTTATATAGTTAAGAAAGCTATGAAGTGGTTAAACAAATCAGGTGTTTCCGCCATGGGTATAGGTCCTGAAAAATACATGAAAGGTGTTCATAACTGGCCTTTGGAAAATGTTGAAAATGCAGTTCATTTTCTAAAATCTCAGGGATATGACAGGTTTGGTGTAATAGGAAGTTCCTTTGGTAGCAATATGGCTCTTTCGGCAGCGGCTCGAATACCAGAAATTACACTTACCATAGCATTAACACCTAATGACTGGGTATACTGGGGGATATTTAATGATAAAATTGATGGAACTTCTGAAAGACCAGCCGATGGTGAATCGGCGTTTACTTGGAGAGGAAAGCCACTACCATATATGCCTTGTCCATATAAACATCCTGATTACTATAATATGTTTATAAAAGAGGGAAAAGAGCGAGGAGATGTTGTTGCATCTTTAAATCTTCATGACCTGGCTGAAGAAAAACACCCAGTAACCGAAGCTGAAAGAATACCTGTTGAAATTATTAATGGGTATTTACTAATGGCAGGTGCAAGGGATGATGTTATGTGGAATACCTGCAGAGGCATCTCTAGAATGAAGAAAAAGATTGAAGAATCTAATAGTAATTGCAAACTGGAAGTCCTAATATATGAGCATTGCAGTCATTTTATTTTTCCAGAAACTATGATGCAACTTATATTGCCAAGATTTATGGTAGATATAATTCTTCCTAGATTTTTCAGCGAGACAAAAGGGTATACAAAAGAGTGCCGCAAAAGCCGTATAGACCTTGATAACCATATTCAAACAATTTTCAAAGAATGGTGTAACGGTTAAAACTGGGCTTATTCTGGTTTCTGGAATGCTTTTCTGTAGCTAAGTGGTAATAACCCCTTTGCATTACTGAATAGTTCAGCAAAATGACCAGGAGAAACGTAGCCAACAGCTTTTGCAACTTCAGAAACAGGTAAATCGGTGTATGCAAGCAGATGCTCAGCATGATCGATTCTTATCTTTTGAATATAATCAGCTATAGTCATACCATAGTATGTTTTAAAGGCTGTTTTTAGCTTGGTTGTACCCATACATGCGATTCTGGCTAAGTATTCTATAGATATCTTATCTGCATAGTGATCATTAATATATAGACCGAGGCTTTTTAGTAATTCTGCGTCAGTAGAAGAGAGAGTTGCCTTGGTCTTTTCATTTAATTTTCTGTGATGTTCAAAAATAAGTGACAAGGCTTCTCTTGCTTTAGCATCATAGTATAGAGCAGCAGATGAAGCGGAACCTTCATATTTCCATATATCCCAAAGAAGCTTTTTCATCTCTGGAAAGTCAGTTGTTTCATCTATGCTTCTAAAGGCGGATTTAGGGTCTTCGTAAGATGAACCAAAATTGTCTCGTAGAACCTGATGAAAGAAGTCTGGACGATATTCTATTCCTATTGAACGAATAGGAATATTTCTGTGTATAAGAGCGCGAAAAGGCTTATATCCGCCAAGGAAACTTTTAATCACATTACAATTAAGACTCTTATATGGATTTAATTCTTCGCCAGATATTGATTCATACCAGGTGATACTTAGACACTCTGGTAGGTCCATATTTAAAACGGCGTCTTCCTTGTAAGAAAAATCATGAATCTTGATATTATACTGCCCTGGCATCTCGTAATACCAATAGTATCCTGTCCCATATTCAGGAGAAAATTCAAAACAATCACCTCCAGGTGGGAACCCTTTTGCATGTTTACATGGCTTGAAATTTGCCTTTTCAAATAGTTCTTTATAGTAATCTTTATTCTTGTTATTCATAATAATCATTCCAATCCGACGGACTAATATAAAAATCCGACATATAATGTTCCAGCTAATTGTATCATTGGAGTCTTTTAACTACAATGCATAATTGAATAAAATGCTGGAGGTTAAACTTGTATGAATAATAAAAAAGAAAAAAAGGGCTTCGGTCTTCTGATGGGATGGGCAGGAAAAAATAGATATTATATCTATGCATCCGTCTTTCTTGCACTTTTATCAAGCTTATGTAGCATCGTACCCTATTATGTTTTTTACAGACTAATTGATGCTGCAGCCAGTGGAAGTCTTGATGTTTCTTATGGGGTACATCTTGCTTGGATACTTATCCTATTTACAGCTATAAGGGTAACCTGTAATGCATTTGCTAGTCTTTCTTCTCATAGAGGAGCATATAATACTCTCTACTCTGTAAGATGTATGGTAACGGAACATATGGCAAAGATGCCAATGGGGGCTCTTAATGAAAGGAGCCTTGGTGAAATCAAATGTGTTATGAATGAGAGTGTTGAAAAACTTGAGCTTTTTCTGGCACACAATTTACCTGAGCTTATCTTGTATCTTTCTGGACCTATCATAATGTTTTTCTGGCTTTTTACTGTGCATCATGGATTAGCATTACTTAGTATCATTCCTTTAGTACTAGTGGTTATTGTAATGGTAATCATGTTTATGAGATTCTTTAAATTTATGGATAGAATCAATACTTCTGCAAGTGATTTGTCAGGAACAGTTTCTGAGTATGTGAATGGAATGAGACTTATAAAGGCTTACAACATGAGTGTTAGATCTTTTAGAAAATATTCAGATGCAATAGAAGGACAGTTTTCTATGTGGAGTGATATATCCAAGGCCACTGGTCCTTTGTATGCAAGCTACGTAATTCTTCTTGAATGTGGAATATTGTTCTTGGTTCCAGCGGGAGGATGGATGTTTGTCCATGGTCATATCACAGCAGGAGTACTTCTTCTCTTTGCATTTATAGGTACGCAGTATCTTACGGATATAAGACCTTTACAGGAACTGTCAAACAATCTTTCTTTTGCTTTAAATGGTGTAAATCAGGTTAAAGAACTTATTGATACTCCTGTTTTTGAAGGCGGCATATCTTTTCCTAAAGAACATAACATATCAATAGAAAATGTTAGCTTTTCTTATGATGGAAAAAATAATGTACTTGAAAATGTAAATCTTGAAATTAAAGAAGGTGAGCAGGTTGCATTTGTAGGGGCTTCCGGAGAAGGAAAAACAACCCTGATTCAGCTTATAGCCAGATTCTATGATGTAAGTGAAGGTCAGATAAAGATTGGGGGAGTAAATGTTAAAGATATCCAGTACGAAGAATTGCTTAATAACATATCGGTTATCTTCCAGAATGCATTTTTAACTAGAGGAACAATATTTGAGAATATTGCTATGGGAAAAGAGGCGGCTCTTGAAGATGTGAGAAAAGCAGCAAAAGCAGCACAAATAGATGACTTTATTATGAGCCTTCCCGATAAATATGAGACTAAGGTGGGGAACTTTGGAGGGCGTTTCTCGGGTGGACAGAAACAAAGAATATGCATAGCCAGAGCAATACTTAAAAATGCACCAATTCTAATATTAGATGAAGCAACTAGTGCCGCTGACCCAGAGAATCAGGTGGAAATTGATAAAGCCATAGCTAATCTTTGCAAAGGTAAGACTGTAATTATAGTGGCTCATAGACTAGGAATTACAACACTATGTAATCGTGTGGCAGTAGTAGAGAAAAATACTGTTACAGATATATTGCCACATAAAGAACTTATAGAAAAAAATGACTATTTTAGAACTAGCTGGGAGAACTATATTGCTGCCAGAAATATTAGATATATCGTGAAAGGAGGAACAACCTGTGAATAATAAAATTTTTAGAACAGATAGAAAATTAAAAATAGCAATAGCAGGTGTGGTTCTTGAAGGACTTATATCTGGATGCAATTTCTTAGTGCTTTTCAAAGTATTGGAATTGATATTTGGAAAATCCATTTCTTTTGATGATATAAAAAGAGCAACTATATATCTAGCGATTATATTTGGGCTTAGACTTGTTTTATATACTGTTTCCTATACACAAAGTCAGATTGGTGGTGCAGTTGTTAGTAAAAGAATAAGAGTAGGGCTTGGAGATAAATTAAGAAGAATAGTATTAGGCTCTTTTACCAAGCAAAGAGTTGGTTATTATATCAATGCAGCAACAAGTGAGGTAGCTGATTTTGAACAGATACTTACTCATAAGCTGGCTGATATCATAAAATACTGGGTACTTGTTTTGATGTTATCATGCTATTCAATGTATCTAAACAAATATGTAGGCTTAATTATGTTTTCTTCACTTATAATACTTATTCCTATTATGAAGTTATCTATAGTACAGGTGAAGAAGTATGGAACAGCCAAGAATCTTGCAAGAGAAGAGAATGTTAGTGCAATAACTGAGTATATTACAGGAAGTCAGACACTTCGCTCCTATGGACTTGCAGGTAAAAAGAATACCGCTCTTAGATCTTCAATGAAACTTTTTTCAAATATTAGTTATGAATATGAAAGAGCTATTCTTCCAATAGGATTTGTATTCATGTTTCTTGTTTATGTTGGAGCTGCAGCTTCAATTAGCATATCCACAAATGCAATGAATATAGGTAGGCTATCATCACCTGAACTTATAATTATTACTATGCTTTCGCTTTTTTCTTGTAAGGTTGAAGCTAGTTTGTATATAAGTATGGTTGCATATAGAAATCTTTTGATTTCAAAGGGCAAAATTTCAGGAATATTTAAAGAAAACGAAGAAAAGGAAATAAGCGGAAAATATGAACCTAAGACATTTGATATTTGTTTTAAGGATGTCAGTTTTGCTTATGAAGAAAATGAGCCAGTGCTTAATCATGTGAACTTTGAGATTCCTGCAAATAAAATTACTGCTATTGTAGGAGAATCGGGTTCAGGAAAGTCTACAATTTTCAACTTATTATCAAAATATTATGAACCAGATCAAGGCGAGATTTATATAGGTGGTGAGAAACTATCTTCTACTAATTCAGAACGGGTTTTATCTGATATAAGCCTTGTGGACCAGGATGTATTCTTGTTTAACGATACTGTTAAGAATAACCTTCTTTTTGCTGCACCAGATTCAACAGATGATGAAATTATTGATGCGTGTAAAAAAGCTCATTGCGACTTTATAGATTTTATGCCTAACGGTATAGATACTGTTGTTGGAGAAAATGGAAATAAGCTTTCAGGAGGGGAAAGACAGAGGTTATCTGTAGCCAGGGCGATTTTAAGAAAAAGTAATATAGTTCTCCTTGATGAAGCAACAGCTTCTCTGGATATTGAGAATGAACTTCTTGTAAAAAAAGCTGTACTTAACCTTTTACAGGAAGGAAAGACGGTAGTTATGATTGCACATACTCTTCCTATAATTCAATCTGCTGATAAGATTCTTGTTTTAAGTGATGGAACTATTGTGGAAAACGGAACACATGAGCAGTTAATGGAAAGAAAAGGAAAATATGCTGCTATGTGGAATGCATCCTTACAAGTGAAATAAGTTCCAACTGGACAAATAAAAATAAAAATCAGACAAATAAGACGCTTATTAGTTGTAATTAAGATGAATAATACTATATGTTAGACCATGCTAACTAAACTTATTAAGAAAGGACTAGATGAATAAATGAACGAAGGAAAAAAGAAATTGGGCGCTAAAGATCTTATAGTTACAGGTATATTTGCAGTGCTTCTACTTATGGCAGCTATGATTGGAGGTGGTCCTTTTGCCACAGTTCCAACACTTACATTCTATTTCCCAATAGGAGCAGCTGTACTTGCAGGACCAATATTCATGCTATTTATTGCAAAGGTACCTAAATATGGCGCACTTGCAATAGTTGGAGCAGTACTTTGCATTTTGGGAACTCTTACAGGTATGCACTGGGGAATGAACTTTGGTTTTCTTGTTTGCAGTATCATAGCATCAATTATTGCAGGAATTGGAAAATTTAAGAAACCTGTACTAAATCTTATTGCATATCTTGTTTACTGTATTGGACCTATGGGTACATACTTTGTTTTCTTTTTTAATAGAGAATCATGGATATCATTTATGTTAAAAAAGGGAACAGAGCAGGAATATATCGATAAGATGAGCGAAGTTGCAACAGGTGGAATGATGGTAATTATGGTAGTTGGAACCCTTGTTGTAGGCTTACTGAGCGGTTTGTTGGGGCTCAGACTTATGCGTAAGCAATTTATAAAGGCTGGTATAGCTTCATGATCAAAATTGATCCAAGAATTAAAGTTATATTAATTCTTATAACAGTAATATTCAGCATATTTGTTCCAACAGGACTCTACACATGTATATGGATTGCTATGGTCACTGTTCTTGGAACGATGCTTGGAAGAATAAAAAAGACAATTAGAGCCGCAGTTATATTCGCGGCTCTTTGGTTGTTTGCTATATATATACTTCCTATGCTTCATGGTACTGCTCATATAAGTTTATTGGTTTGGCTTGGATTAGTGTTTAAATGTTACCCATGTTGCATGCTTGCAGGAGTAATTATCGGCACAACTCAGATAAGTGAATTTATGGCTGCTATGGCAAAATGGAACCTTCCAAGAGAAATAGTTATGCCATTAGCCATCATGTTTAGATATTTCCCTACATTAAAAGAGGACTGGGGACACATTAAAGATGCCATGTCTATTAGGGGAATAAGCCTATCTCCACTATACTTTATAAAGAGACCGGGAGTTGTTATAGATGCTCTTTATTTACCACTTCTTGTAACGGCATCCAAAACAGCAGATGAATTATCTTCCTCGGCTATTACCAGAGGAATAGAAAACCCAAGCAGAAGAACAAGCAGGCTTGATATCAGAATAAAATATATAGATATTTTGGTATTAACAATATTTACCTTGGTTTTATTGCTGGGAGTATTTTTATAATCAGGAGAATAAGCATGAATATAGAACTAAATAATATTAACTTTGCCTATCCTGAAAGTGAGAATGGAGCTCTTAGAGGGGTAAATCTTAATATAAAACAAGGTGATTTTGTCTTGCTTGCAGGCTTTTCAGGATGCGGAAAAACTACTATAACCAGAATACTTAATGGACTAATCCCAGGCTTTTATAATGGTAAGTTAGAAGGCGAAGTAAGGTTAGATGGACGAAATATAAAAGACTATAAAAGCTATGAACTTGCATCAAAAATCGGAAGTATTTTTCAAAATCCAAGGACTCAGTTTTTTAATGTAGATACGGATAGTGAATTAACATTTGGACTGGAAAATGCTGGAGTTCCCTGCAATGAAATCAATTCTATCTTGGAAAGAGTTACAAAGGAACTTAATATAGAAAAACTTCGTGGCAGAGATATATTTAAATTATCAGGAGGAGAAAAACAAAAAATAGCCTTTGCTAGTGTATATGCATCTGATCCTGAGGTCTATTTAATGGATGAACCATCTGCAAATCTGGACTTTATAGGGATAGAAGAGTTAAAAAGGTCACTTATAAAGATTAAAGCAAAAGGTAAAACGGTTATTGTTGCAGAGCATAGATTATATTATCTTAGGGATTTGGTAGACAGGGTTATATATCTAAAAGATGGCATGATTGAAAAAGAAATAGATGGTGATACTTTTAGAAATATGACAAAGGAATCTCTAAACAAGTTGGGATTACGTACAAATTGTTACATTAACAGGGCAAATAAAAATAATAAAAAAATAATAACAAATAATAATGCTGGAAGTCTAAGACTAAAAGATTTATCAGTAGACCTTGGTGGAAAAAGAATTATAAACAAAGTAAATTATGAATTTCAAAGAGGCGAGATATACTGCGTTACAGGAAACAATGGGGCTGGAAAAAGTACTTTGCTTCGCACAATTTGCGGACTGGTAAAGAAAAACGAAGGAAGTATCTTTTTGGATGAAAAAGAAGTCTCTGCAAATATAGTTAAGAAAACGGCTTTTTTGGTAATGCAGGACGTAAATTACCAACTATTTGCAGACTCAGTTCTTAATGAATGCACTTTAGGAGCTAAAAAGAAAAATATTGAATTAGCAAAGAAGTGTCTTGAAGAAATGAATCTATTGGAATATATAGAAAGACATCCAAATTCCTTATCTGGAGGCCAAAAACAAAGACTAGCCATTGCTGTAAGTTTAATGATGGACAAGGAAGTGCTTTTATTTGATGAACCAACAAGCGGTCTTGATTATAAGAATATGATTGCCTGTGCAGAGTTTTTAAGAAGGCTGGCAGATAAAAAGAAAATAATAATCGTAGTAACTCATGATGAAGAGTTTATAGATTATTGCTACGATAGTGTATTCAATTTATCTAATCTATAAATCATAATAAAAAAATATTGTTGACATCTGCTAACAAGTATAATACAATACATTACAGTTAGCATATGCTAACAGTTGAGTAAATCGTGTGAGTTCCTCTTCTCTGTATCATTACCTATGGATGATACAGGAAGGGGAATTTCATATTAAAAAAGAAAGGAGCAAACTATTAATGAAAAAGCTTGCGATTGAAAAAGTTATAGGAAGAGAGATACTTGACTCCAGAGGTAATCCTACAGTAGAAGCTGAGATTACTCTTGCTGATGGTACAGTAGCAACAGGTACTGCACCAAGTGGTGCTTCTACAGGTGAATTTGAAGCACTTGAACTTAGAGATGGAGATAAATCAAGATATCTTGGAAAGGGTGTTATAAACGCTGTTGATAATATCAATACAGTAATCGCTAAAGCAATTGAAGGACTTGATGCATCTGATACTTATGCTGTTGACGCAGCTATGATTAAGGCTGATGGAACAAAAGATAAGTCTAAGCTTGGAGCCAACGCAATCCTTGCAGTTTCTATTGCAACAGCAAGAGCAGCAGCAAAATCCCTTGATATTCCTCTTTATAGATTCCTTGGAGGTGTTTCTGGAAACAGACTTCCTGTTCCAATGATGAATATTTTAAATGGTGGTGCACATGCTGATAGTGCAGTTGATACACAGGAATTCATGATTATGCCTGTTGGCGCACCTTCTTTTAAAGAAGCGCTTCGCTGGTGTGCAGAAGTATTCCATAATCTTAAGAAGTTAATCAAAGATATGGGAGACGTTACAGCTGTTGGCGATGAAGGTGGTTTTGCACCAAATCAGCTTAAGAGTGATGAAGAAGCAATCGAAAAGATTCTTGAAGCTATTAAGGTTGCTGGTTTTGAACCAGGTAAAGATTTTATGATTGCAATGGATGCAGCAGCATCTGAATGGAAAAGTGAAAAGGGTAAGGGATATTATAAGCAGCCTAAGTCAGGTAAAGAATTTACTTCAGACGAGTTAATTGCACACTGGGAAAGCCTTGTTGATAAGTATCCAATCATCTCAATTGAAGATGGTCTTGATGAAGAAGATTGGGAAGGATGGCAGAAGATGACTGCTAAGATTGGTAGCAAGGTACAGCTTGTAGGTGATGACCTTTTTGTTACTAATACTGAGCGTCTTAGCAAGGGTATTTCTCTTGGTGCAGGTAACTCAATCCTTATTAAGCTTAATCAGATTGGATCTGTTTCTGAAACACTCGAAGCTATTAAGATGGCGCACAATGCTGGCTACACAGCTATATCTTCACACAGATCTGGAGAAACAGCAGATACAACAATCGCAGATCTTGCTGTTGCTCTTAACACATGTCAGATTAAGACAGGTGCTCCTAGCCGTTCAGAAAGAGTTGCTAAGTACAACCAGCTTCTTAGAATTGAAGAACAGCTTGGTGATAGCGCAGTATATCCAGGTATGAACGCTTTTCATGTAAAGAAATAATTGTTTTTAGAATTTTTCTGACAAAACGTTAGCTTTAGCTAACGATTACAGGGAATAAAGTATTTGGAGGCAATAATGTCAGAAAAACAACTAATAGAACATTGTGCACCTACTTTGGCTGGAATAAAGACAGGTAATCTCTTTTCTATAAAAAATGATGGTAAAACAGAGGTTATATTTGAGATACGTAAACTTAATCGTATGCTTAGAGATAAGGGACTACGTGTTGTGCCCTTAAAGAAGGCCGAAAAATATATTCTTATATATGTTTATAGACCATCTTATTTAAAAAGAGATCTTAATAATCCAAAGGCAATCAACATATTAACAACAAAAGGATACAAGGCAGATAATCCAGAATATTTAATTGCACAGCTTGTTAAAAGGCTGGTAAATGACAGTAGTTTTCCTCATGAGATAGGATTGTTCCTTGGGTACCCCCCTTCAGATGTTGAAGGTTTTATGAAAAACCCTTTTAAAGGGGTTAAATGTTGTGGCTGTTGGAAAGCATATTCAGAGCCAGAGAAGGCAGAAAAAATATTTAAAAAGTATGACAGATGTACACAGATTTATAGGGCACTTAATAAAAGAGGAAAGTCTCTGGAACAGCTTGCTGTGAACACACTGACATATACAGCATAATTAAAATAACGGAGGAATAATATATGAGTAAAATAGCAGTTGTATTTTGGAGTGGAACAGGTAATACTGCAGCCATGGCTCAGGCAGTTGAGGCAGGCGCAAAGGACGCTGGAGCAGATGTAACACTTTTAACTTCAGATGATTTTACAGCAGATATGGTAGGTCAGTTTGATGCTATAGCATTTGGCTGTCCTGCTATGGGAGCAGAGGTTCTTGAAGAAACATCATTTGAACCTATGTTTTCAGCTGTAGAGAATTCTTTAACAGGTAAGAAGATAGCAATATTCGGTTCATATGGCTGGGGAGACGGCTTATGGATGAGAGACTGGGAAGACAGATGCAGAGCTGCAGGAGCTAATCTTGTGGCAGATGGTCTTATGGCTAACAATGCTCCTTCAGATTCTGATCTTGATGAGTGCAAGAGTCTTGGAAGATCCCTTTGCTAATTTAATAGTATATCCTTAATAATTCTTTCTAATAACAAAAGGAGGCTGCGCTATATGCGTAGCTTTCTTTTGTTGTATATAAAAAGAAATTGGGAGATTCTAGCATACCTATAAAACAGAATAATTGATAAAGCTCTTGACTATCTATGAACATAGATATAATATATTCATAGAAAGCTATGAACAAACAATACAGGTGTTCACAGGTCATAAAGATTAGATATACGAGGAATTGTATGGGTAAAGCATTTTCATTAGAAGAAAGAGAAGAACTGCAGGAAAAATTAAGAAGAACTGGTCTTAAGCTTCTTGCAGAAGATGGAATAAAAAATATATCAATAAGGCAGCTTACAAGTCTTGTTGGAATATCTCAAGGAGGATTCTATACCTTTTATAAAGATAAAGATGACTTTGTAGAAGATTTATTTCTGCTTCGAATAAGAGAAAAAACGGAGCTTATGTATTCAAAAAGAAAAAAGACACTTGATGATCCAAGAGGCTTTGTAATCGATCTTTTCTATAAAGAAGGTATGCATCTTAAAGAAAATAAGGCTTTCGTTAATAGTGAAAGTGATACGGTTAATTTTTTCTTAAAAAGTGGAAGAAACACCAGCAGAGACCTGTATAAAGACTTTGCCCTTAAGATGTTTAAATACTGGGAAGATAATGGCTACAAAATCGAGTATGATCTTGACGCACTGTTAAATGTAGGAACTACAGCAGGAATCATATTTTCCAATGCAGAGTTGATTGATGAAAAACATTTTTCAGAAATATATAGAACCTTCTGCGAGGCTGAGATAGACAGATTCTTTAAATGTAAAAAGGGCGTAATCTTTGGAATTAATAATGAATAATTCAGAAACTCTTAGAGAAGAAAAAATAAAAAGATTTACTACAGAACCTATATACCCACTTCTTGTTAAGATGGCTATCCCATCCATGATAGGGATGATAGTAACTACAGTATATTCCATGACTGATACTTATTTTGTAGGAATTCTTAATAACACTGATTATACTGCTTCTGTTGGGCTGGTATTTTCATTTGTATCAATTATACAGGCGCTTGGATTTTGGTTTGGCTATGGAAGCGGAAATTATATATCGAGATGTCTTGGGAAAAAGGATTATAAATCTGCAGAAGAGATGTCAGCCACAGGCGTGATTCTTGCTTTTATTTCAGGTTTATTAATTTTGGTAGGAGGGTTAGTTTTTATTGAGCCTCTTACAAAAGTACTTGGTGCTACAGACGTAAGCTTATATCAAGCTACTAGCAGATATCTTAGGATAACCTTGGTGTCAGCACCTGTTATGCTAATATCCCTTGTTTTATATAATCAGCTTAGATTAGCAGGGGCTGGTAAAGAAAGCATGATAGGACTGTTTATTGGTATGCTTCTCAATATGATACTTGATCCAGCCTTTATATTGCTATTTAAGATGAATGTATCTGGTGCTGCTTTTGCAAGTTTAATTGGACAAGCTGTAGGTGCCATCATTTTATATTTTTCCACAAAAAAGAATGGTAACATACCACTACATATTACAAAAGCAAGAATAGAGAAGAGTTTTATTAAGGAAATACTAACTGGAGGGGCACCTAATTTTTGTAGGCAGGGAATATCAAGTATTTCCTCTATGATTCTTAATAATGTTGCAGCTGGATTTGGGAATTATGCTATAGCTGCCTATACAATTGCCTTAAGGATTATATATATTGCCTATGCTTTAGTTATAGGTTTTGGACAGGGGTTTCAGCCTATATGTGCCATTAATTACGGAGCAAAAAAGTATGACAGAATAAAGAAGGCATATATTATGGCTCTAGAAACAGTATCGGTCTTCTTGGTTATATCCACAATAGTTCTTTATCTTGCATCGAATGGTTTATCATTGAAGTTTTCAAAAGAAGCCGATGTTGTGGCTATGTCTGTAAAAATAATTAGATCTAACTGTTTTATTCTACCATTTATGGGATTTTATATCTTATGTGGGATGTTTCTTCAAAATATAGGAAAATTCGGACAGGCAACGCTGGTAACAATTGCAGAAAATGGAATGTTCCTTATTCCTGCAGTTGTAATACTTCCGGAAATTGCTGGAATAGAAGGCTTAATTTGGTGTAAGCCAGTAGCAAGTATATGCGCCCTTATTCTTTCGCTGGTTGTGGGGCTTAGGGCTTTAAAAAAGTATTTGGCATAATATAAAGGAGGCATAATATGTCAGCATATATACGTGAATTTAAAGAAATTAGAAAAGATGAGGTAGCTCTTGCAGGTGGTAAAGGAGCTAATCTTGGAGAGATGACTGCAGCTGGTATAAATATTCCTAAAGGTGCAGTTCTGTTAGCGGATGCTTACGATGAATATATGGCATTCAATTCTATAGAACCAGATAATTATGCTGATTCAAAAGAACTTAGAAAGGCTATTATGGACGGTACAATCCCTAGCGAGATAAAGGATGAAATAACATCTTATTATCAATCTATGGGAAAAGAAGATGTAAGAGTAGCAGTTAGATCTTCAGCTACAGCAGAAGACTTAGATGACGCCAGCTTTGCTGGACAGCAGGAAACATATCTCAATGTAATAGGAATCGATGATCTTCTTGAAAAGGTTAAGATGTGTTATGCATCTTTATGGGGAGACAGAGCACTTAGCTACCGCAAGAACCAGGGATATGACAAAGTTAAGGTATCACTTGCTGTTGTTATTCAGGAGATGGTTGAAAGTCAGGCTGCAGGTGTAATGTTTACATCAGATCCAGCGGGAGACAGAGAAAATATACATATCAATGCTTCATATGGACTTGGTGAAGCTGTAGTATCTGGTATCGTTAGCCCAGATGAATATATCTGAAATAGAAAAGGTGATGTGGTAAAGGCAATAAAAGGCACAAAAGAAGAAGAAATCATTTATAACAAAGATAATAAGGGAACCATAAAGGTTAAAGTTAGCAAGGAAAGACAGGAAGCTAATGTTCTTAATAATGAAGCGATTAAACAGCTGGCTTTAGAGGGTATTCGAATTGAAAAACATTATGGACATCCAATGGATATTGAGTGGGCTATAAGAGATGGACAATTTTACATATTACAGGCTAGAAGTATTACAACTTTAAAAGAGGATAGTGCAGTAGTATTCACAGATAAAGATTTTGAGGGATATCCTAAGGTAAAGCCTGCAAAGGGAGCCATGAGAGAAGGGGTATTATTCAATCTTGAGAAGAATCCATCCCCATATTATCCCCTTGATCATGATTTTGGCGGTTTTATAGGTGAACAGAAAAATATTCTTTTTACTGAAATTGGAATTACCTTTAAGGGTGGCATGAATCCTATAGATGAAGATGGTATATCTTATCAGGCTACAAATAAGATGGCTCTTAATAGGAATATCTTTAAAATATTCAAAACACTAAAATCTGTAGGCAATATTGACAACAATATAAAACAGGCTGATATTTCTCTTGAAACATGCAACAAGCTTTATATTAAAGAAAAAGATAAAAACTATGATGATGTGGCTTCGATTGGAGACGCTCTTAAACGTATGCATGATCTTATAGGAAAGACTTCATATGATAGATTTTTATATGCCTTGTTTCCTAATGCTATAGAAAGTGGCAAGGTTACAAAAGTACTAAAATCTGTTGATGATAAGCTTAATTCATACGATATTCTGGAGGGACTTAGTTATGTCACAGCAGATATGAATAGGGCTATGAAGGAGCTTTGCGAATATATAATTCATGATAAGGATATGAGTGACTATGTAATGCATAATGAATATAAAAAAATCTGTGACAAGTATCCTTCGCTGAATGAAAAATTTTCAGAGTTTATAGCTACGTATGGAAGTAAATCAGATTTTAACTGTTATTGCTTTATAGCTGAAACATGGAGAGATAATCCAGATAGATTTATCAACACTTTAAGACCGATGCTTAAGGATCAGGGCCAATCTGTTGCTACACTGGAAGAAAGTCAGAATAATTATAATAGACTAATGAATAGAGTAAAAAGCCAGCTTTCGTCAAAGAAATATGCTGACTTTGAAAGAAGGGTTCATGGTTTAAGACATTATCACTATATAAGAGAGGCAACACAGTATCTTTGGGAATCAGAATTCGAATATTGCAGGAAGTTACTTAGACAGCTCTCTATATTAACAAACATAGAATATGTAGATCTAATGTATCTGTTTGAAAATGAACTATATGAACTTTGCGAAAAGAAAGACTATGATTCCAAGAAACAGTTAATAGAGAAGAGAAAAGCTAAAAGAGCGTTTGCAGAAGCTTATTATGATAAATGCATGAAAGATGCTTTAAGTGGACAGGATGATGGAATAAAAGGAGTAGGAGCATCAAACGGACAGGTAAAAGGTAAAGCATGTATCGTAACATCAACAGATGAATTCTATAAGCTGGAAAAGGGAGATATTCTTGTATGTAGATATACAGATCCAGAATGGACACCTCTCTTTGCACTAGCGGCTGGTGTTGTAGTGGATACTGGTGGAACATTATCTCATGCGGCTATTGTTGCCAGAGAATATGGTATACCAGCTGTGCTTGCTACAGGTAATGCAACTTCAGTTATAAAAGATGATGATATGATACTTGTGGATGCAAGTCAGGGAATTGTAACTATATTGTCATAAATTATATGCGTGATAAATCATTAACTCCTTAATTCCGCCATAGATTTATCACGCATACTTATGTTTAGGTGTGAGAAAAGACATGAATTAAAATAAATTCATGTCTTTTTTATTGACATTATTTATAAATGTTATATAATTTAAAACGGTGTTTTAAAAACAGCGTTTTAAATTAACAGAATTGTATATAAAGGGATAGTTGTAGGAAGTATGGCAAACAGAATAGAAGGATATGATAAAAAAATCATAGATTGTTCCCTAAAGGAATTTCTTGAAAAGGGCTATAATGACGCCTCTCTTAGAAATATAGCCAGTGCTGCAGGGGTAAGCACAAGTACTATATATACAAGATTCAAAGATAAAGAAGGTTTATTTAATTATCTTATTGCTCCTACAAATAAATTTATTGATTACATGGAAAAAACTCTTCTTAATTACGGTGCTATGAGCATTGAAGAGCAGAAAGATGAGTATGACAATATAAGCGACGAGGGTTTTGATAAATTTATTGAATTGGTTTATGAAGATTATCCTGCCTATAAGCTTCTTGTATCATGTTCCCATGGAGATACATTTAATAACTATCTTGAAAAAATAACTTCTCTTGATGTTGATTATACTATGAAGTTTTTAAAAGATATTGGAAGCAAGGCATTTTACAACGAAGAACTAGATGAAGGATTTTGCCATGTTGTATCGACAGCATTCTATTCAGCATTATTTCACTGCGTTGAGCACGATATGACTAAAGAAGAAGCTGGAAAATATATTAATAAGCTTAGAAACTTCTATCAAAGAGGATGGTCTGCTTATTTTTAACAGACCATTATATTTTTAAAATGGTGTTAGCTATAACTAACATAATAATAAAGGCAAAATGGAGGAATAATGTTATGTATTCAACGGCACAAAAAGAGACAAGGAGGAAAAAACAGTGAAACAAAAAAGTCCTTTAGCCCAGGTTTGGGAATGGGGTGAATCTGGACACAAACAGATTATTATATCAATTATTCTAGCTTTTCTTGGTGTAGTAGCGGGAATAGTTCCTTTTGTAGCTGCATCTAAGATAGTTGTAAAGATTATAGGTGGCTCTAAAGAGTTAGGAGATTATGTACCTTATCTGGTAATAGGTTTAGGGGCATATCTTCTTAATACAATTTTGTATGTATGGGCACTTGGTATATCACACAAAGCAACATTTAAGATTCTTAAAGAGATAAGAGAGAAGGTTCTTTGGAAACTTCCTAAACTTCCACTTGGAACAATTATGGAGCAGAAGAGTGGTAGATTAAAGCAGATTATTATTGATCAGGTTGAAAGTATGGAAACAACCTTGGCTCATGTATTTCCTGAGATGGTATCTAATATTGGTGGATTTTTAATTATACTGGGATACATGTTTGTTATTGACTGGAGACTTGCACTAATAGCTATGATTCCACTTCCTGTAGGAATGATGTTTATGATTCCAGTATTTACAGGATATGCTAAGAGATATGCAGAGTCTGTAGAAGTAACAAGTTCAATGAACGATTCACTTATTGAATATACCGGCGGTATTGAAGTAATAAAGGCATACAACCAGGGTAATGAGTCATATAAAACACTTAAAGACAGATGTATTGCCAATGCAAGCTTCTTCTATAACTGGATGGATGAGTGTAAAGGCAATATATACGCTATGATTATCGCACCAACATGCATGCTTACAGTTCTTCCATTTGGATGGTTGTTCTACCAGAAAGGTAGTCTTTCTTTTGAAGAGTTCATAACTATTATTATTCTTTCTTTATGTGTTACAGGTCCACTTCTTGCTGCAATGGACTTTGTAGATACATTGGCAAAGCTGGGAACAGTTGTAGCTAACGTTGGCGGAATCATTAATTCTAAAGAACAAAATCATAATGAAAATGGTAAATTTGAGAATCCAGAAGCGGCTATAAGTATGCAAAATGTTGAATTCTCATATGTAGAGAACCAGGATGAAGTTCTTAAAGATGTGACTTTAAATATTCCAGCTGGTAAGAAAACAGCCCTCGTTGGACCATCAGGTTCTGGTAAATCAACAATAGCAAAGCTTATTGCAGGTTTTTGGGATATAGATAGTGGAACTATTTTATTTGGAAATCAGGAAACAAAAGATATACCTCTTGAGAAACTCTATGAAAAGATTTCTTACGTGTCTCAGGATAATTTCCTTTTCGATGAAACAGTAATGGAAAATATCAGAATGGGTAGATTATCAGCAACAGACGAAGAAGTAATAGAATGTGCCAAGGCTAGTGGTTGCGATGAATTCATAAGAAGTCTCGAAAATGGCTATCAAACAAAAGTAGGCGGCGGTGGCACTCATATATCAGGAGGCGAAAGACAGCGTATTGCTATAGCAAGAGCTATGCTTAAAAATGCACCAATCGTAATTCTCGACGAGGCAACAGCATATATTGACCCTGAGAATGAATCGGTTATTCAGGAGGCAGTATCAAAGCTTGTTAAAGGAAAGACACTTATTGTTATTGCCCACAGACTTTCTACTATAACTGACTCAGATCAGATTGTTGTAGTTAATGATGGAAAGATAGTAACTACAGGTACTCAGGAACAGCTTTTGGCCACATGTCCATTATATAAGAGCATGTGGGAAGCTCATATTGGAGTAAAGAGAGGTGAGAAGGCATGTTAGAAGCAATAAAAGAAATATGGAAATTTGCCGGCGATGAAACGAAGAATGTAAATAAATCTGTATTCTTTGGATTTATTGTAGGTATTGGTAAGATGATTGAGATGGCTGGAATATACTTTATTCTGGTATCTGTGATAGATGCAGTTAATGGAAAAAATCCAGCTTGGCAGTCATTCTTAATAGTACTTGCAGGTGTGGTTGTATCATGTTTTGCAAAAGGTTTCTCTCAGATGGAGCAGACACATGCAGGATATTTTATGGCAGCGAATAAGCGAATTAAGATAGCTGATCATATTAAAACTATTCCTATGGGGTATTTTAATGAAAATAGTCTTGGAGAACTTGTAGGAACTATGACAACTGTTATAGAAAACATCGAGACTATTGCACCTATGGTAATGATAAGATTTATGGAAGGTCTTATTACATCAGCGGTAATGCTTGTAGCTGTAATCATATTTGATTACAGATTTGGCTTAACCATGCTAATATTTGAGATTTTATATTTATTTATTTCTTCATTAATGGAGAAAAAATCCCGTAAGATAGCCACTCTTAGACAGGATTCAGAATCAAAGATGGTTTCTGCAGTTCTTGAATGGCTACAGGGAATGAGTATTGTTAAATCATTTAATTTAACAGGAAGAGGGGACAAAGCTTTATCGTCTGCCCTTGAATACAATAAAAATAGCAATATGAAGATGGAAGCATTCTTTGTGCCATATACAATTGCCCAAAAAGTTGTGCTTCAATTAGGAACATTCGCAATTATTACAGAAAGCATATTATTCTATATTGATGGTTCACTTTCTATTACATATGCCCTTATGATGATTATCATGTCATTTATGATGTTTGCACATATTAGTGCAGCCGGCTCAGCTATGGCGATAGTAAGACTTATGACATCTTCTATGGATAAGGCTAATAAGCCAGAGTCTATTGAGAAGATGGATGTTAACGGTGGGGCCTATAGCAGTGATATTCACGATATAGTATTTAAAAATGTAGATTTCTCTTATGAGAATAAGAAAGTACTTAGTGATATAAGTTTTATTATCCCTGATAAAACTACAACTGCAATCGTAGGTTCATCTGGTTCAGGAAAAACAACTATATGTAACCTTATGGCCAGATTTTGGGATGCTGATAGCGGTGAAATCCTTATGGGTGGCAAGAATATTAAGGAATACACTTTAGAAGCGCTTATGGCTCAGATTAGTATGGTATTCCAGAATGTATATTTATTTGCAGATACAATAGAGAACAATATAAAGTTTGGTAGACCAAGTGCTACTCACGAAGAAGTTGTACAGGCTGCAAAAGAAGCTTGCTGCGATGATTTTATTGAGAGTCTTCCAGATGGATATAATACAGTGATTGGTGAAGGCGGAGCTTCCTTGTCAGGCGGCGAAAAGCAAAGAATAAGTATAGCAAGAGCTATTCTTAAGAATGCACCAGTTATTATTCTTGATGAAGCTACAGCCAATGTTGATCCTGAAAACGAAGATAGATTACAGAAGGCTATAGCTAAGCTTACTGAGAATAAAACTATTATTATGATTGCCCACAGACTAAAAACAGTTAGAAATGCTGATCAGATTCTTGTTGTAGACGATGGACAAATTGTAGACAGAGGACGTCACGAAGAGCTTGTTCAAAAAGAAGGTCTTTATAGAAGATTTATCTTAGGAAGAGAAGCTGCCGAAGCTTGGAAATTATAATTTTATAAAATAAGTGTTGACAAGATAACAGTGTTATGTAATTATATTTTCAGAACATAACACTGTTATCTGTTTTATAATCACTATATGCAGAACGATAAACAAACTAAGAAAAAATTAATAGAGTGTGCCAAGAAAGAATTCATAGAGAATGGATTTATGAAAGCATCTCTTCGTAATATCTGTAAGAATGCAGGTGTTACAACTGGAGCTATGTATTTCTTTTTTAAGGATAAAGAAGAACTGTTTGAAAGTGTTGTAGGAATGCAACTTATGGAATTGGAAGGTGCCATAAAAAATCATTTTAACTTAGAAGATAGGGACATAGAAGGGTTTATAAATCTTACACCTGAAGATTTGCAGGATGATTTCCAAGCAGCAACAGATATCCTTTCATTACTGTATAAATATAAAGATGAATACTTGCTACTTATGGAAAAATCGCAAGGAACAAAATATGAAAACATAGTAGATAACTTTGTTCAATATCTATATGAGCATTACCTTAAACTATATTTTGTAATGAAAGGGTACGAATCTGAGAAACAACTTACAGATGAAGACAGATTTATAGTTCACTGGATGAGTCACGATCAGATAGATATTTTTATACATCTTTTAACACATTGCGACAGCGAAGAAGAAGCAAAAAAACAGTTAAAGAATATGTTTAATTATATGGTTGGTGGCTGGTTAGCAGCTATTAGGAAAGAATTAATATCTTAATCTAATATTGGACTAATTAGACGGGAGACAATCCCGTCTATTATAAGAAATTCTACATAACACTGTTATGTAATATATAAAAGCACTTTATTTTAGGGAGGACGATATGTACGTAGAAATCAAGGATTTAAAGAAGAGTTATGGTGAAGGCGGTAGCTTTGTTCAAGTATTAAAGGGAGTTACCGTTGGAGTAAAAGAGGGAGAGATGTGTGTTATTCAGGGAACATCTGGTTCGGGCAAGTCTACCCTTCTTAACTGTATAGGTGGCCTTGATGATATTGATGCAGGTTCTTGTAAGATAGATGGGCAGGAAATTGCAGGGCTAAAGAAGGATGCACTTTCAGAATATAGAAGAGACAAACTTGGTTTTATATTCCAGTTCTACAACCTGGTTCCAAATCTTACAGTTAGAGAAAATATCGAGGTGTGTAGATATCTTACTAAAGATCCACTTGATATGGATGAACTTCTTGATACTTTAGGACTTAAGGAACATGCTAACAAGTTCCCATCACAGCTTTCAGGTGGACAGCAACAGCGTACAGCTATTGCAAGAGCACTTATAAAGAATCCAAAGCTTCTTCTTTGCGACGAACCAACGGGTGCGCTTGATTCTAATACATCAAGAGATATTCTTATTCTTCTTGAGAAGATTAATCAAAAGTATGGAACAACTATGCTTATAGTTACACATAACAATTCGATTAAAAATATGGTACATCGTGTAATTTTCTTAAAAGATGGTGAGATATACAAAGAATACACCAATGAAGTAAGAGTACCTGCTAAGGAATTGGAGGATCTGTAAGATGCAAGGAGTATTAAGAAAACGTGTATTTAGAAGCCTTAAAAAGCATTTTATTAGATATGCCATGCTTGGAATTATGGTTGCTATGGGTATATTCCTTGTAGTTACCATAGTAGGCTCTGGAGAAACTTTAACAAGAGGAACTGAAGCTATTGCAGAGGAAACCAATCTTGAAGATGGCGAATTTGAAGTATTTGTACCTCTTTCTGAAGACCAGGAAAAAGAGATTAGTGATATGGGAGTAGAACTTGAAAGAGAGTTTTACTATGACTACGAACTTGATGATCCTGATATGGGAACAGTTAGAATGTTCAAGGTTAGAGACCATATTAATCAGCTTCATTATATAGATGGAAATAATCCACTGGATTTAAATGAAGTAGTTGTAGAAAAGAGATATGCAGAGGTTCACGAACTGAATAGGGGCGATGTAATTAATATAGCTGGTAATGATTATAAGATTTCAGGAATAGCTGTAGTATCAGATTACGACGGCCCATTCAAAGAGATATCTGATACTTCATGTAATTCAAAATCCTTTGGTTTAGTTTTCTTTGACAGTGAAGAATATGATAATTTTAAGAATTCTGGTAAAGCCCAGAAGTCGGAAACATATCTTTACACATATAAACTGGGTGGAAAGACAACAGATAAGGAATTAAAGAAATATCTTAAGGATATTAAGATTGAATCCAGTCAGGTAGATGATAAGTTATTCCAGGAATACTGGGAACGTACAGCAGGCATCAAGGACGAACTTACAGATGCTGTAGATAAACTTAAAGACGCAACAGATGATGTTAATGAAGCAGTTACAGAACTTGCAAAATATTACGACGGACTTGCTGAGTTGGCTGATGGTACATCGGATATGTCTGATGGTGTGAATGAACTGGATGATGCTGTTACAGATGCTTTAGAAGAATATGACTTTGAATTATCTAACCTTACTTCATTTCTTGTAAGAGCAGATAACCCAAGAATATTCGCTACTAAGAACGATAAGATAGTAGATATCGAAGTGGGTATAGTTGCAGGAATAATCCTTCTTATCCTTCTTGCATATGTAATATCTGTCTTTGTAGTTCACTCTATAGAAAGTGAAAGCAGCATAATTGGTACCTTATATTCTATGGGTGTTACTAAGAATGATCTTTTACTTCATTATGTAACATTACCAGTGGTTGTAACTTTTATTGCAGGACTTATAGGACTTCTTGTTGCATCAACAGGTGTAATGGCTCCTATGATTGCAGAAAGTTCATACCAGTACTTCTCAATACCAGTATTTGAGTTTAATGTACCTACTTACTTAATATTCTATTCACTTATATGCCCACCAGTTATGGCTGTTATTGTCAATGTACTTGTTATAAGCAGCAAACTTAACAGACCAGCACTTTCACTTATTAGAAATGAAGCAAAGCAGGGCAATATAAAGAAGGTTAACCTTAAGAGTAAGAACTTCATCTTTGTATTTAGAATTAGACAGATGCTTAGAGAACTTAGATCTACACTTGCAGTAGTGCTTGGAATGTTCTTGTCTCTCCTAATATTTATGATGGCAGTTAACTGCTACACACTTTGTGAGAATATTGCCAAGGATTACGCAA
This sequence comes from Lachnospiraceae bacterium NC2008, assembly GCA_000687675.1. Lineage (GTDB taxonomy): Bacteria > Bacillota > Clostridia > Lachnospirales > Lachnospiraceae > NK4A136. Next base: position 162,481 of record JHWS01000004.1, read on the forward strand.
ACGATACTAAGTTTGAATATTTCTATACTTTAAAATACCCAGAAAAGGAACCACCTAAGGGAGCTGAAGCAGCATATGCTTATACCTGTAAAAAGGAAACTATGGGTTATAACTTTGATGTAACTATTCTAGGCATAGATAATGACAATAAGTATTTTGATATAAAGACAACAGATAGTAAGGTTGATGTAGTTATATCTTCTGCTTTTGCTGAGAAATTCGGCTTGAAAGAAGGAGAGGAATTCGTAGTATCTGATGAAGAAAAAGAATTAAAATATGCATTCTCTGTTTATGAGATAACTCCTTATGCCTCAGGTTTCTATATATTTATGGATATAGATCAGATGAGGGATATGATGGGTGAGAGTAAGGATTACTACAACGTTCTTATAAGTGATAAAAAGCTTAAAATTGATGGCGGAAGGCTATATTCTATAACAACAAGATCCGATATCGTTAAGGGCTCTGAAGTGTTCACAGAACTTATGATGCCTATGATATATACACTTTCATTTGCTTCAGCAGTTATCTTCTGTGTTGTACTTTATCTTATGATGAAGGTTATGATAGACAGAAGTGCTCAGAATATATCACTTATTAAGGTATTTGGATATAGAAGAAAAGAGATAAGAAAGCTCTATCTTGATGGAAACTTCTATATCATAGCGTTAGGAACTCTTATTGTATTACCATTATCTAAGATAATTATGAATAAGATATTCCCATTTATGATTTCAAATGTATCATGTGGACTTAATGTTAAGACACCATATATGTTCTATATAGTTACATATTTTGTTATACTAGCACTATACTTCTTAATTAATAGTTTTCTGGTTAGAAGACTTGATAAATTCAGTCCAGCAGAGATACTTAAGAACAGAGAATAATTATAATAATAACTGAAAAGAGGTGAGGCTAGATATGAATATAATTATTGTTGGATTAATGATTCCTTTTATAGGAACAGCGGCAGGTTCCGCCTGTGTGTTTTTCCTAAAGAATAATCTTAAAACCGAAGTGGAAAAGGCGCTTAGCGGCTTTGCTGCAGGAGTTATGGTTGCAGCCTCAATATGGAGCCTTATAGTACCAGCTATAGAACAGGAAGCAGCAAAAGGAAGATGGGCTTTCCTTCCAGCCTTTATAGGCTTTTGGCTTGGTATACTATTCCTTCTGTTACTGGATCATGTAATACCACACCTTCATAGTAGTATTAATGCTGTTGAGGGGCCTAAAAGTCACCTTACCAGAACGGCTATGTTAGTTTTTGCAGTAACACTTCATAACATACCAGAGGGTATGGCTGTTGGTGTTGTATACGCAGGATTGCTTACAAAGTCTGCAAATATAACAGCTGGTGGAGCACTTGCCCTTGCTCTTGGTATAGCTATACAAAACTTTCCGGAAGGAGCAATCATATCTATGCCACTTTTTGCAGAAGGTAAGAGTAAGCCGAAGGCATTTGGTCTGGGGGTATTATCTGGTGCTGTAGAGCCAATATTTGGCGGATTAACAGTTCTTATGGTTGGATTTATAATACCAGCTATGCCATATCTGCTTTCCTTTGCTGCAGGAGCTATGCTTTATGTTGTTGTAGAGGAACTGATACCTGAGATGTCAGCTGGTAAGCATTCCAATGTTGGGGTATTAACCTTTGCACTTGGGTTTAGCATTATGATGGCCCTTGATGTAGCACTTGGATAATTCTAAAGAGTTTCTGTGTAATAAGCATAGAAACTCTTTTTTTATATTCTAAATGCTTGACAGCTGGTAACTTACATGTTAGTTTATATATGTTAGCTAACATAGTTAGCAAACATAAAGGGGGATGGTAAATTGCCAAGAGATAAGACATTTAGCCATATTAAGATTATGGAAGCAGCCAGAGCAGAGTTCCTTGAAAAGGGGTTCGAAAAAGCATCAATGCGAAGTATTGCAAGAAGATGTGATATGACTGCTGCTGGTATATATAGACACTGTAGCGATAAAGAAGATCTTTTCTATCAGATAGTTACTCCTGCAAAGGAAAAACTTGATAACTGGGCTAAGGAACATATGGAAAGATATGAGGAGCCGGTTAAAAAGGGCAAGAAGCTTTCTTGGAAAGATTCTAACTTTGATATGATGAGAGAACTGGTATATCCAAATATGGAAGATTACCATCTACTTGTAGCAAAGTCTAAAGGAACTATGTATGAGAATTATCTTCATGATTTAACAGAGATATCTCAGGAAAAGTTACTAGCTTATCTTAAAGAGATAAAGAAGGCTGGATATAAAGTTCCAAAGCTTATGCCATCAGAACTTCATCTCCTTATGTCAGCATATACAACAGCACTATTTGAGCCAGTTGTTCATAATTATTCGTATAAGGATGCAATAAGAGCTTTAGATACGCTTGAAAAGTTCTTTTTACCGGGCTGGAAACAGCTTATAGGTTTGTAAAGAAAATAAAAAATATATAAAAATATAATACTTAATCTTATTCACCGTCTGGATCCTATATAGGGTTCAGGCGGTGAGTTCGTGTTAAGGGTAAGTTAACGAAAAGGAACCAGCGTTAACATATTAAGAAAGGAACTATTTTATGAAGGAAGAAGAATTAAAAGAAAACAAAAATTGGTTTGGAACTCTGCTTTCTTATGCAAGAGGAAGCGGTAAAAAACTGGGACTATCAGTAGTATTTTCCATGATAAGTCTTATAGCAGGGCTTATACCATTTTACTGTGTGTATAGGATGATAGACAGGTATATCTGCGGAAGCATTGATAAAAGCTTCGTGATTTACTGGGCTCTGGTGGCTGTTATTGCATATGCAATAAAGGTGCTTTGCTTTGGAATCTCAACAGGTATATCACATTATGTAGCATTTAATGTGCTGGAAGGATTAAGAATAAAGGTTGCAAATGTGTTCTTAAAAGCTCCACTTGGCGAAGTCTATGCTCATTCAATTGGAGAGATAAAAGGTGTAATCGTAGATAAGATAGAAGATATAGAACCACCTCTTGCTCATGTTGTTCCTGAAGGTGCGGGACATATACTACTTCCAATTGTATGTTTTGTAACGCTGGCCATGATTGATATAAGAGTTGCTTTAGGTGCTCTTGCAGCATTTCCTCTGGGGCTTATATTTATGATTCTTACTTTCAAAATTAGTGGCAAGAATATGACTAAGTATCAGGAAGCCAATGCTCACATGAGTAGCATCATCGTTGAATATGTTGAAGGAATAGAGGTTATTAAGGCATTTGGTAAGGCTGGAGTTAGCTACGAAAAATTCGCAGGAGCTATAACTGATTATAAGAATTTCGTAATCGAGTGGATGAGATCAACCTGGATTACCATGAAACTGGCCTTTGCATTTATGCCTGCAACACTTCTTGGTGTAGTACCTATAAGTATCTCTCTTGTTAGCAAGGGAAGCCTGACAGTATCTGAGATGGCACTTGGCGTTATGCTTGCTATGTCTATGGTTATTAGTATGACCAAGATAGAAGTTTTCTCTAACGGACTTAGACAGATGCAGTATACAGTCCTTGAGATAGAAAAGTTACTTAATATAAAGAACCTTCATGAACCTAAGGAGGATGTAAAAACGGATAATTATTCTATAGAACTTAATAATGTGCATTTTACCTATGATGAGAATGAAGGTGAGGTTCTTCATGGAATAGATCTTAAATTAGAAGAAGGCAGCTTTACAGCTCTTGTTGGACCAAGTGGAGGCGGCAAGTCTACAGTAGCTAAGCTTATTGCCAGATTCTGGGATGTTACTGAAGGAAGCATCAAGATTGGGGGAAAGGATATAAAGAATATTAAGGTTACATCTCTTGCAGATATGGTGAGTTTTGTAACTCAGGATAATTTCCTTTTCTCTCGTTCAATAAAAGAAAATATAAGACTTGGTAATCCTGCTGCTTCAGATGAGGAAGTTATGGAAGCTGCAAGAGCAGCCTGCTGTGAGGAGTTTATATTAAAACTTCCTAACGGATACGATACTTCAGCAGGTGAAGCAGGTAAGCGTTTATCTGGTGGTGAAAGACAAAGAATAGCTATAGCAAGAATGATGCTAAAGAATGCACCTATAGTTATCTTAGACGAGGCAACAGCATTTACAGATCCTGAGAATGAAACGAAACTCCAGGAATCAATTGCTAACTTAACAAAGGGAAAAACACTTCTTGTTATTGCCCATAGATTATCCACTATTAAAAATGCTGACAAGATAGTCGTACTTAGTGATGGAAAGATTGAAGCTATTGGAAATCAGGAAGAATTAATTAATAAGTCACCACTTTATAAGAGAATGTGGCAGGCTCATATCGGAGCTAAAAACTGGGCTGCCGGTAGTGTAAAGGAGGCGTAGATCATGTTTAAGACAGTAAAAAGAATTGTTGATTGGTGTGATGACTTAAAGAAGAGCCTCTTTATAGGATTTATATTCTCATTCTTTTCATCATGGATGGCTGCAGCACCAGTTGCATATGCAGGTTTTGTTATTGCTGGGATAATTGATGATATTAGAAATGGACAAAGTATAGATTCTTTATTATGGCTTAAAAGTCTTGGGATAATTGCTGGAATGGTTTTTGTAAGGTTTATCTTTGATTACTTTAAAGCCAGATTCCATGAAACCATAAGTTATGAACTAGTAGCTAGAGACAGAATGAAGATAGGTGAGGTGCTTAAAAGAGTATCACTAGGATATTTTCAGACTAATGATACAGGTGCCATACTTAATGCTATTACAACAGGTCTAACTACACTTGAAAATATGGGAATACGTATGGTAGATGGCTTTATTGGAGGATATCTTAATTTCCTTTGTCTATTCATATTCCTTTTATGTACTATACCTGAATGTGCACTTATATCCCTTGCAGGCGTGGCTGTTTCATTTATCTTTTTACTTATGATTTCAAAACATAGTAAGGATAATACTAAGGTTCTAAATCAGGAAAATGAAAAACTTACAAGAGCAGCTCTTGAATATACAAGAGGTCTTCCAGTTGTTAAATCATTTGGTATGGAAGGTGCTTCTGTAAAAGACTTTGAAGATGCCTGTCATAGTGCTAAAAAGATTGCATTAAAGATAGAGTGGGGCTTTATTCCTTATAACTGTCTCCATATCCTTGCTCTTAAACTTGCTAGCGTATGGATGGTTATAGCTGTACTTTTCGCAGGTATAAATGGTGATTTGGAACTTTCGTGGGTACTTATAGTTTCATTCCTATCAACATGTATATTTAACTCTGTAGAACCTATTGCAGACAGTGCTCACGTATTGTCTGTAATAAATAATGCTTTTGATAAGATGGAAACATTCTCCGATGCCAATTTACTTGACGCTGATGGAAGTGATATAAAACCAGATAGTTACAATATTGAATTTAAGGATGTAACATTTTCATACTCTGATGCAAATAAAGTGGAGGATAGAAAAGTTCTTAAGAATGTCAGCTTCGATATTCCTGAAGGATGTACAACTGCAATTGTAGGTCCATCGGGAAGTGGAAAGACTACAATATGTAACCTTATTGCCAGATTCTATGATGTTAGCGCAGGAAGTATAAGCCTTGGAGGAAAAGATTTAAGAGAATATAGTCTTGATAGTTTATTATCAAACATCTCTATGGTATTCCAGAATGTTTATCTTTTTAATGACACTATTAGGGCTAATATCTGCTTTGGTAGAGAAGGTGTAAGTGAAGAAGAGATGATAGAAGCAGCTAAAAAAGCCTGCTGTCATGACTTTATTATGGAACTTCCAGAGGGATATGACACTGTTATAGGTGAAGGAGGCGGAACTCTTTCAGGCGGACAAAAACAGCGTATATCTATTGCTCGTGCGATACTTAAGAATGCTCCTATTATTATCCTTGATGAATCCACAGCTAGTATAGATCCAGAAAATGAGCATCTTATTCAGGAAGCCTTAACAGAACTTTCTAAGGGAAAGACGGTTATAATTATCGCTCACAGATTAGCTACTATCGAAGCAGCAGATCAGATTCTTGTTGTTGATGATGGAAAAATAGCTGAAAAAGGTAAACATGATGAGCTTCTTAATCTTAAGGGTAGATATTATGGCTTTGTTCAGATAAGACAGCAGGCAGAAAACTGGCAGATAGTATAAAAAATATAACTATAATATTTATAAATGAAAGAGATAGCAAGTTGCTGTCTCTTTTATTTTTGCCTTGACAGAAAATTAAATTATTGATAATCTGATTATCGGTAATTGGATTATCAGTATAGTAATTAAAGGGGTAAATATGTCAGTTAGAGATACTGCAATTGATGAAAGATTATTACAAAGTGCTAAGAAAGAGTTTCTAAAGCATGGTTTTTTAAAGTCTGATTTAAAAAATATATGTGACCAGGCTGGAGTTACTACAGGAGCTGTATATAAAAGATATAAGGGAAAAGAAGAACTATTCATGGCAGTTGTTAGCAAAGCTGTAGAGAAAATGGATAGTTTTGTAGAACTTAGGTCAGAATACGATTTTACAAATCTATCAGATTCTGCTGTTAGAGAAACCTGGGTTATGAATAAAGAATATACTCTCGATATGTTTAAGATGATGTGGGATATAAGAGAGGAGCTTATACTTTTGGTTGAAAAATCGGCAGGGACTGTTTATGAAAGTTATGAGCATGATTTTTCTTTAAAAATGACTAAAGCTTATATGCAGTTCTACAATGAAGCTAAAAAGAGAAATATAGCCAGTGTTGAAATAAGTGAAAAAGAGATGCATGTCCTATGCACATCATTCTGGACATCGATTTATGAACCTTTCATCCATAAGATGACCTGGAAAGAGATTGAAAATCACTGCGAATTGGTATGCAGATATTTTAACTGGTATAAAGCATTAGGAATAGATTAAAAATAGCCGTCATAAAGACGGCTAAATTATATGTTATCGGTTAGTTTGTGCTAACAATCTCAAAATAATAAGCTATAGGCTTTTTATTAATATAAAACATTTGGAGGAAAGAAAGATGTTTAAAAAAGTAGCTCCATATATTGGAGAGTACAAGAAATATACTGTAGGTGCAGCTATCTTAATGTCACTTGGTATTGTGGCATATGTTACCCCTTATTTTTTCTTGTATCAGATAATTTCACCTCTTACTAGAGGGGAAAGTATAACTATTAGTTATATTCTATACAGGGTGGGAGCAATTGCTATATGTGAATTGTTATATAGCTTTGCCTATATAAAGGGACTTGAGTTTTCACACATAAGTGCTTATAACACCCTAAAGAATATTCGTATATCACTTCAAAACAAGCTTGAAAAACAGCCATTGGGAAATATTAAGGAATTAGGTAATGGTCGTATAAAGAAAGTCTTTACTGATGATATCGACCAGATAGAAATTCTTCTTGCTCACGCTATTCCAGAAGGAATTGCCAATATTGGCATCCCAGTTTTAATTATGATTTTGATGTTCATAGTTAACTGGAGAATGGGCCTTTTAGCCTTAGTACCTTTATTCGTTGGTGTGCTAGCAATGGGTATGATGATGAAGGCTGGATTTGCCAAGATGAATGAATACTATGAATCTGCGGCAAAGATGAACAATACAATCATTGAATATGTTAACGGTATGGAAGTTGTAAAGGTATTCAACAAGGACGGAGATTCATATAAGCGATTTGGAGAGGTTGTAAGAAATTATAGAGATTTTACCATAGCCTGGTACAAGGTTTGCTGGCCTTGGATTGCTATATATACAAGTATCCTTCCATGCTTAGTGCTTCTCATGCTTCCATTTGGATCTTCAATGGTTCTTGGAGGAACAATAGGTCTTGACAGGCTGATTCTTGTGTTTTGTATGTCCTTTGCTGTAGGACCATCCTTACTTAAGGCTCTTAACTTCGGAGGACAGTTCCCACAGCTCAATTATAAGATAGATGAACTTGAGAAATTAATGGATCATCCACCACTTAAAGAGGGAACATCAGAATTCAAAGGTAATAATCTTGATGTAGAATTTAAAGATATTCATTTTTCGTATTGTGATGCAGAAGTTCTCCATGGAGTAAATCTATCTCTTAAGCAGGGAACTACAACAGCTATAGTTGGTGAATCAGGAAGTGGTAAGTCAACATTAGCAAAACTACTGGTTCATTATTACGACCTTGATTCTGGAAATATTACTATAGGTGGACAGGATATTACTGATATGTCACTGGAAGCACTTAATAATCAGGTTGCATTCGTATCTCAGGAACAGTTCTTGTTTAATACTTCTCTTAAAGAAAACATATTAATTGGTAAGCCGGATGCAAGTGATGAAGAGGTAAGGAATGCAGCAAGAAGAGCTCAGTGTGATGAATTCCTTGAAAGACTGCCAGATGGTATAGAGACTATGGCAGGAGATGGAGGAAAGCAGTTATCTGGCGGTGAGAGACAGAGAATATCCCTTGCAAGAGCTATTCTTAAGGATGCTCCTATCATAGTACTTGATGAGGCTACAGCCTTTATGGATCCGGAAAATGAAGAGAAGATGAACAAGGCTCTTGATGAGATTATTAAGAATAAGACTGTGTTAGTTATTGCTCACAGACTATCTACAATTAAAAACGCAGACAAGATATGTGTTATGAAAGAAGGCCAGTGTATTGCCTGTGACAGCCACGAAGGACTTATTGATAGCTGCGCAGAATATAAGAAATTATGGGATGCATCTGTATCAGCATCAACATGGAAGATAAAGGAGGCATAGAAGAGATGTTAGGAATATTACATAGAATAGTTAATATGACTGGTAAATATAAGACAAGGATTCGTGCTTCTTATATTACAGCCTTCTTAAAAGGAATAATGATGAAGGTACCACTTGTACTATGCTTCTTTGCAATAAACTACTTTATGGAAGGAAGTATGAATAAAGAAAAATGCTATATATTAGGCGGTGCAGCACTTGTTAGTGTTATTCTTGAAACCATTTTTGAACATATTTCCAATGTACTTCAGTCTGCAACTGGATACATGGTATTTGCAGATATGAGAGAAAGACTTGGTGATCACCTTAGAAAACTTCCTATGGGTTATTTTACAGAAGGTAATATTGGTAAGATCAGCACAGTTTTATCAACTGATATGGTATTTATCGAAGAAAACTGTATGGGAGTTCTTTCGGAATTAGTATCATTCATCATTTCTCAGAGTCTCATGATAGTTATGATGTTTTTTATGAATCTTTGGTTAGGCCTTCTTTCGTTAATAACTGTATGTATATTTATAATTATTGGTAATGTTCTCCTTAAAGTATCTCTAAAGCATTCAGTTTTAAAGCAGGAGGCCAGCGAATCACTGACAGAAGAAGTGCTTGATTTTACTGAGGGTATAGGTATCATCAAGTCTTATAACATGCTTGGCGAAAAATCTAAAAAACTTACTAATGAATTTGAAAACAGCTGTAAAACAAATATAGGCTTTGAAATTGCCTATAGTCCATATTCAAGAGGTTTATATCTTACTTATGGTATAGGAACGGTAGCTGTTCTTGCGCTTTCAGCATATTTATATAACGCAGGAACTATATCTAATGTTTATCTGATTGGTATGTCACTATTTTTATTTGATCTTTATAATTCAATAAAAGGTTATTATGGTCAGATGGCAAGACTTACTGTTACAGAGGCAAGTATTGATAGAATCGAGGAAGTATTTGCTGCCAAGGAACTTGATGATAGTGGCAAAAAGGTATTAGGACAGCAGGAATCGGCATATGATGCAGAGATTGAATATGACGATGTTAGTTTTGGGTATACTGAAAAGGAAGTACTTAAGAATATTTCCTTTAAAATTGGCAAAGGTGATATGACTGCTTTAGTTGGACCTAGTGGTGGTGGTAAATCTACTGTTGCTTCCTTGCTTGCCAGATTCTGGGATATTAAAAAAGGAAGCATAAAGGTTAAAGGACAGGATATAAGAGAGGTAGCACTGGGAAGCCTTATGGATGAAATTAGTATGGTATTCCAAAGAGTATATCTTTTCCAGGATACAATATATAACAATATTGCTATAAGCAGACCTGATGCAAGTAGGGAAGAGGTTATAGAAGCTGCTAAAAAGGCTAGATGCTACGACTTTATAATGAATCTCCCTGAAGGCTTTGATACTGTAATTGGTGAGGGTGGTGCATCACTTTCAGGCGGTGAACAGCAGAGAATATCTATTGCAAGATGTATCCTAAAGGACTCACCTATAGTAATACTTGACGAAGCTACAGCTAGTGTTGATGCCGATAATGAAAGAGCTATACAGGAAGCTATATCAGAACTTTGTAAAAATAAGACACTTCTCGTTATTGCTCACAGATTAAAAACTATAAAGGATGCAGATCAGATATTAGTTATATCTAACGGTGAGATTATAGAAAGAGGAAACCATAATAGCCTTATTGAAGCTAAAGGAACATACGCTCATATGGTATCATTACAGGCTTCATAATATATCTTGACAAAAATAAGTGAACACTGTATGCTAATAATCGTCATTGGTGAACAGTGTTCACTATTAATTACCTCTCCTAATAAGAGAGGTAAAAAAATAATACACGGTTAGTGTTAGCTAACAAAAGGAGAAAAAATGAAAACTAAAAAATTAACTGCTAAAGATTTTATTACTATTGGTATTTTCACTGCTATATGGTTTGTAGTTGAATTTGCTGTTGGGATGCTTGGATACATCCATCCTTATATTGTTGCTTCATACGTAGTAATTCTTCCTATTGCAGCAGCTATACCTATGATGCTTTTTTATACAAAAACTGAGAAATTCGGAATGATTACAATTATGTCAGTACTTATTGCAATCATTATGTTTGTTACTGGTATGGGCTATCTCGGAGCTCCACTGGTTATAATATCTGGTCTTGTTGCAGATCTTATTGCCAAGGCAGGCGGATATAAGAATTTTAAAAATATTATGTTTAGTTACGCTATATTTGGATTATGGGTATGTGCTAACTTCTTCCCAATCTTAATCACTGCTAAACAGTATAAGAAAGACCTTGTAGATTCGGGATTCTCAGCTGAATATTGCAACAGCTTATTTAAAGCTATTAATACAAAGACTATTGCAATTTTAGTAGTTATATGTTTTGTGTTTGGCATTATCGGAGCATTTATCGGTAAAGCAACAGTAAAGAAGCATTTTGAGAAGGCTGGAATCGTTTAATGAAAGCAGGACTTGATCCAAGAACAAAACTATATATGATTCTTATCGTATCGGCCATTGTTATGATGAGTGCTACAACTCCTTTATTGTGGACAGTCAGGATAATAATGACAATGATACCGCTTATACTTCTTGTTATTGAAAAAAGATACTCTAGTGCGGCATGTTTTACCATTCTTTATGCGTTAGCTTTAGTACTTACCTTTCGCTTTATGTCTGAGCAAAACTCAGGAATATTACAATCCCTCTTAACAGGATATAGTGGTATCGTTGTTCAATTCCTGCCTGCCCTTATAACTGCCTGGTATGTTGTAAGGACAACCAAGATAGGCGAATTTATGTCAGCTATGCAGAAGATGTATATGCCTGATGGTATAGCGATTTCTCTAGCTGTTGTTATGAGATTCTTTCCAACAATCAAAGAAGAATATTCTTCTATTAATGATGCTATGAGGATGAGAGGAATATCATTCGGAGGTGGAAAGGTTTCCAAGATGGTTGAATACAGGATGATACCGTTGTTGTTCTCTTGTGTAAATATTGGAGACGAACTTTCTGCAGCAGCTATTACAAGAGGTCTTGGCGGAGAAAACAAAAGAAGCAGCGTAGTCAGACTTAAACTTGGAATATGTGACTGGCTGTTAATTACTATATTTACAGGAGCATTAGCTATATTCATTAGCTTTAAATACATACTATGAGTGAAAAAATAATAAATATTGACAATGTAAGTTTTAAATACAAAGGATCAGAAGAAGGGTTACTTAGTAACCTTTCTTTATCTATTTCTAGGGGTGAAACCCTTCTTTTAACAGGAGGCTCAGGCTCAGGAAAGACAACAATTATAAGACTAATTAACGGACTGATACCTCATTACTATCAGGGAGATATAGAAGGGAAAGTAATTGTTGCAGGTAAAGATATTAGCCAGACTCAGCTATATGAACTTGCTGGACTTGTAGGAACAGTTTTTCAAAATCCAAGAAGTCAGTTCTTTTCTGTAGATACAGATGGGGAGATTGTATTTGGTCCTGAGAATATAGGGCTTGATCCTGACAAGATTCTTGAAAGAAAAGAAGATGTTGTTTCTAAGATGCATATAGAGAAACTTATGGGCAGAAGCCTTTTTGAACTTTCGGGAGGCGAGAAACAAAGCATAGCCTGTGCTTCTGTATCTGCTTTACTTCCAGAAATAATTCTTTTGGATGAACCTTCTTCGAATCTTGATCAAGCTGCTATGGAAAAACTTAGAGAGCAGATTAAGGACTGGAAAAATGAAGGAAAAACAATTGTTATATCAGAACATAGATTATGGTATCTAAAAGATCTGGTAGACAGGGTTATATATATGGAAAATGGTAAGGTAAAGCACGAATGGACGGGCCAGGCATTTTCCAATATGGATAAGAAAACTATCGAAGAACTTAAGTTAAGACCACTTGAAGTTAAGGATATATTATCAGGAGGCTGTAAAGATAACTGTAACTGTGAGGGCGGCTGCGATATTACCAGCTCTGATATAGAGGATGGAGTAATTCTTAAGAATTTCTATTTTTCTTATAATAAGAAACCATACTTATTTAAAAAGAAAAAGTTCTCTTTTAATGATAAGAATCTTGAACTTAACATCTCTAAACTAGTGCTTCCTAAAAATGCTGTAATAGGCGTAGTTGGCCGTAATGGTACAGGTAAATCCACCTTTTTAAAATGCCTGTGTGGCCTTGAAAAAGACTGTAAGGGTTATATAGAAGTAGATGGAAAGATATATAAAGGAAAAGACAGGTTGAAGCTTTGCTATATGGTTATGCAGGATGTTAACCATCAGCTTTTTACAGACAGTGTTGAAGCAGAGGTTCTCTTATCCATGAAGGAAGAGGATAAGGATAAATGCGACATGATACTTGATAAGCTGGGAATATTAGAATTCAAAGACAAACATCCCATGGCGCTTTCAGGAGGGCAGAAACAAAGGGTGGCTATAGCTTCCGCTATGGCTGCTGATGCAAAGCTTATGCTATTTGATGAGCCGACATCGGGACTGGATTATGCACATATGGAAAAAGTTGGAGATATGCTTAAGAAACTGGCTAAAGATGGCAATACGGTTCTTGTCGTCACCCATGATCAGGAACTTATTGAGAATAGCTGTCAATATCTTCTGTGTATAGATAAGGGTAGAATCGGTTATTTTAAAAAGATGAATTAATACATAGAGTATTCTTCCTAAAATATATAAAAGGAAGTGTGGAAACCGGAGTGAAATTCTCATTTGTTTTCACACTTTTTTTGTTGATACAACTGTCATTATTAACGGATATTAGTTGCTGTTTTTGTGTAAAATTTTTAAAAAATGAAATTTCTGTGAACATATAAAATAAAGGCTTTTTGGCTGGTTACTGTTAAGTTATTGTTATATTAAATGAAATAAAATTACTATCAAAATGAGAAGTGAAAACGATTTCGGGAAGGAAGGGTATTCTAATTATGGCAAAGAGCAAAAAGAAAACCAGAAAGACAACTATCAGCCAGAAGATTTTCTTTCAGGTTGCAGGAACAGCTATTGTAATATTGGGGGCGGTATTTGTTGTTACATTTTTCTTTGTAAAGCAGATGTTTGTAAATACAAAGATTAATGATGTTAAAGATGTTTTGGTTGCTGATGCAGGAACGCTTTCAACAGAGCTTGAAAATATGTTTAACCTTGCGGGAGCAATTGCCAATAATGATGATATCAGAGATTCTTCAGGTACATATGATGCCAAGAAGTATAAATTAATGAAATACTGCAGTGATCTTAAGATGGAATCTATCGGTTATATCACATCAGATGGTACGTTAAGGGCTGTAGATGGTTATGTAGCCAATGTATCAGATTCAGATTATTTTAAGCAGATTATGACTGGCAAAAGATATATCAGCCAGCCTGCATATAATACTATGACAGGAAAGATGATAGTCTTCGTTGCAGTACCGCTTTATGATCAGGAAAACAGACTATTCGGTGGTATAACCTGTTCATTTGATGCTGCAAAGCTTTCTGAACTTGTTATGAATGTTAATCTTAATGGCAAAGGTACATCTATGATGCTTGGCAGTGATGGTACTGTTATTGCCAACGAAGATCAGGAGCTTGTTAATAATCAGGTTAATTATACAATCGTAGGTGATGGCGGCGTAGAAGCACAGGGACAGGCAGATTACTTTAACGATATGCTTGTTAAATCTCAAAATGGAGAGACAGGCTATAGAGAATATATGGACAACTATGGTTTCTATACCACTGTTGAGGGTTCAGATGGATGGATGATCTATTTTGAAATCCCTAAGGCTGATATGACAGGAGAAGTTACCAAACTTACTTATTTCTTCCTTATTGGAGGAGCTGCTGGTGTTGTACTCCTTGGTATAACAGCTGCCTTTATCGGAGCGCTTATTTCTAAACGAGTAAAGAAACTTGATAAGGTAATACAAGCAGTTGCCAATAATGATTTTACGGTTGAGATCAGTCCTAAAGAACTTGGCAATACTGATGAAATCGCTGCTATGAACAGAAGTATGGAAGCATTTATTGCAGGAATGAGAGATAAGCTTTCAGAACTTAAGAATGAAGTTGAGAAGCTTTCTGTTCAGGCTAAGAATAGCCGTGAAGCATCTGGTTCACTTAATGAACAGGCAGAGTCACAGTCTAAGTCTATGGAACAGATTGACCAGGCTATGGAAGGTATGTCTCATGCAGTTGAAGAACTTGCGGAAAATGCTACTAACCTTGCTGGCTCAGTTAAGAACCTTACTACAAAGGGCGACGAGACTGGAAAGATTATGGAAGACCTTGTTGATTCAGCTAAGACTGGTGAGAAGGATATGAATTCTGTACAGGATAGCATGGGTCACCTTAATGAAAGTATGCAGTCTATGAATGAAGTAGTTGCAACAGTTGATGAAGCTGCAAAGAAGATTACTTCTATAGTAGATATGATTAGCGAGATCGCAGATCAGACTAACCTGCTTTCTCTCAATGCTTCTATCGAAGCTGCCAGAGCCGGTGAAGCAGGAAGAGGCTTCGCAGTAGTAGCAGGAGAAATTGGAAAACTTGCCAATGATTCAACAAGTGCTACAGCACAGATTACAGAAATCATTGGAAATATCATAAATCAGATCAATGCTCTTTCAAAAAAATCGGCAGAAAGTATGGATGAAATAGGTATTAGTACACAGGCAGTTTCATCAGCGGGTGCTACTTTTGCTACTATCTTCAAGAACCTTGAAGAAGCAGGAAATACTATGGAAGAGATGGTTAAGATGATGGGCGAAGTAAACGACATCGCATCGTCTGTAGCTGCTATATCAGAAGAACAGAGTGCAAGTACTGAAGAAGTATCAGCAACTGTTCAGGAAGTTGCTCTTAGTGCAAGACGAGTATCTGAAGAGAGTCATGGTGTAGACCAGGCAGCAGGAACTGTTGCAGATTCAGCTGACTCAATCAACGCATTCGTAGATAGCTTTAAGATAAAATAATTTAAAGATAAACTAATTTAAAGATAAAATTTGAGCTGCAGGGAGTTAATCCTTGCGGCTTTTTATTTTTTTTACCGGCAGATATGGAGACGTGTGGGGATAAACAAATAAAGATTTGATACCAACGAAGTGGTGTAAAATTTACATAAAATATGTTATAATAAATCGAATTTTCGCGGCCTGATGCCGCAGAATATTTACTCGATTTTTATCGATGTTCTATTCAAAGGGGGGATTGAACATGGATTATAAGGTTGTCATGAAAAAAATCAGGCTTACAGTGCTTGTTGCCTGTTTGGTTACGGTGCTGGCGCTTATCTTTGCAGTCGGATTGTACATATATATTGATTATATTAATCCGCAAATTTCTGCCAAGGTTGTTTCGATATTTTTGTTAGGTATGGCGGTTTTATTCTTTATTACTGTCAATGCCGTATCACTTATAAACAAACGCAATTCTGAAGGCATGGTTGTTTATGACCAAGAGGTCAGAAACGACATGGTTCTCAATGAAAAGATTATCCAGACATTATCAAGAAAATATAATGCTGTATATTATACAGATCTTCTTTCTGGTGAGGTAAGATTCCTGCAAATCGGTTCCAGAGTTGGTTCTGCTATGGCTGATACATATAAGGAAAAGCATACTTTAGAGTATTACGCCAAGGCTTATGCAGAAAGACTTCTTGCTGAGAAAGACAGAGAAAAATTTCTCAAAGAGGTTAATACAATTAATCTTGCAGAGAAGATGAAGAATCAGGAAGTATATACTTTTAATTATGATGCAACTAAGGATGATAAGGTACTTCATTTTCAGATGAAAGCTATGAAGATAGATGGTGATCCGTCAAAGTTGGTTGTTGGATTTGAAGATGTTGGATATGAACTTGAAGAAGCTATGAACCGAAACAAGCTTCTTTCTGCTTCCTTATCACAGGTTGCAACTGCTAACCAGGCAAAGAATCTTTTCCTTAGAAATATGTCTCATGAGATGAGAACTCCTCTTAATGCAATTCTTGGTTACGCAGATATAATATCTAAAACTGCAGAGGCCACAGATACAATCAAACAGGATGCTGAGACTATCATAGAACAGTCTAACAGTCTTCTTAAGATGATTGATGATCTTTTATATGTTGGCAAGATACATAATGGCGAACTTACAGTTCACTCATCTATAAAGAGGTTAGATGTAGCTGCTAAAGGCTTATATGAAGATGCTCAGAAGATTGCAGATGATAAGGGAGTTCCAATTGTATTCCTAGATAGAATAACCAGCCGTGATGTTATCTGCGATTTTAAGATGCTTAAGATGGCAGTTATGCATGTTATTGAAAATGCCATTAAGTATTCAGATAAAGGCGAGATAGTTCGAGTTCTTCTTAGAGAAGAAGAGTGTTCTGAACCAGATAAGATTCTTATGATTCTCAATGTTGAGGATAAGGGTGTCGGCATGGATTCAGAACAGCTTGATAAGATATTTGATCCATTCGAAAGAGAAAAACAGCTCGCAAGCCAGGATATGCACAACTCAGGTATAGGTCTTATGGTTACTAAGGCTATAATAGAGATGATGCATGGTACAATTAATATTACCAGTGAAAAAGGTGTGGGCACTACTGTAGAAATCAGATTCATACTTCAGAAATATGTTGAGAAAGCTAAGGAAGACGAATCTGAAGAAAATTAGAGGCTAAATAAAGGCTTTAACAAAAGAAAAGGCTAGATATTATATGCTTACTTATAATCTTGAAAAGAGGGGCGATGCCCCTCTTTATGAATATTTATACAAGTGTATAAAGAATGACATAATCGATGGTCAGCTTAAGGCAGGAGATAAACTGCCGTCTAAAAGGAGACTTGCAGACAATCTTTCTGTAAGTTTAATCACCGTGCAAAATGCATATGAACAGCTTCTTCTAGAGGGATATATATTCTCTTTAGAAAAGAAGGGATACTATGTGGCAGAGATAGATACACTGCCTAGTATAGGAAGTAAAAATGACAGCAATAAAAGTTCTAAAAGTGAACTAAGTATTAAAAGCAAAGCTTGCGTAGATGCCAGAAAGTCTAAGCATGTAGAAGAGGATGAGAAGCAGGCAGATTATAAGGCTGACTTTACGGCAAGCCACGGCTATGAAAAGTTATTCCCTTTCCCAACTTGGGCAAGGCTTATGAGAAAGACCTTGCTTAATGATAAGCCGGAGGCATTTTTAGCTAAGACAAGTACTGGTTCTAAGAGGTTAAGAGAAACTTTATCCAGATACTTATATGAATTTAGAGGGCTTAATGTATCTGCTGACAATATAGTTATAGGTGCAGGTATGGAGTACCTATATGGACTTCTTGTTCAACTCCTTGGAAGAGACAAGATGATAGCTGTTGAGGATCCTGGCCACAGCAAGGTGTATAAGATATATGAAAGTAATGGGGTTAAAACTCTTCATGTACCTATTGATAATGACGGGCTCATACCAGACAAGATAGATATAAAGAAGGTTTCGGCTATACATATTACTCCTTCACATCATTTCCCTATGGGAGTAACTATGCCGGCATCAAGAAGACACAGCATAGTCAGACTTGCTATAGATAATGATAAATACATTATCGAAGATGACTTTGATAGTGAATTTAGATATGAACTAAGGCCGCTTCCTACACTAGCCAGTCTTGCCATGGACAATGTTATCTATATGAATACCTTCTCAAAATCCATGATGGGAGTTGTGCGTATAGCTTATATGGTGCTGCCGGACAGACTTATGGATATATATAAGGAGACACTTGGTTTTTATTCATCAACTGTACCTGCTATGGAACAGTTTACCCTGGCATCTTTTATAGAAGAAGGTTTTTATGAAAGACATATAAACAGGGTAAGATTGTATTTTAAAAGAAGAAAGCAGGACTTTAAGGAAGCTTTTGCAGATTCTAAACTTAGTGAGTATGGTGCTATGGCTGAAAATACTGGCGGCGGCCACTGTATCATAAAACTGAATGATAGCATAGACGAGGCAGAGCTTAGAGATAAGCTTGAGAAGAATAGAATAAAAATTTATTTTGTGTCTCAGTACTGCTATAAGACTGGATGTAAGTATAGAAATACCCTTGTTGTAAACTATAGCGATATAGAGAAAGAAGAATTAATAAAGGTGTTTAACAACATAACTAATATGATATAAAAGAGTGCCCAGGCAGGAGAAAATATTAAAAAAACCATAAATCTGTGGTTACTAATTCGTGTAATAAACTAGAAAGGAGCAAAAACCAGATTTTCTTTTCCTTTACGAAAGAAAATAGTATAATGTTATAGGCAAAAATAAAAATTCTAATTAAGGGGATTTAAAAATGGAAGAATCAAAAATTCTTATTACTAATGCTGACTTAGAGAAAGCAAAGAAAATCACAGGAGATATTACAGCTTACTATCAGAGTAAAGTAGTTGGACAGTCATGGCTTGGCTTTTCACTTCTTATATCTCTTATTACCAATGGACACATACTTCTTGAATCTGTTCCAGGTCTTGCAAAGACAACAGCTGCAAGTGTTATGACACAGGCTGTAGGTGGTACATTCTCAAGAATCCAGTGTACACCTGACTTACTTCCAAGTGACATCATTGGTACACAGACATACAACATGCAGACTAATTCTTTTGAAACAAAGATTGGTCCTGTTGATGCTAACTTCGTTCTCCTTGATGAAATTAATAGATCAAGTGCTAAGACACAGTCAGCTATGCTTGAAGCCATGCAGGAAAGATCAGTAAGTATTGCAGGTCAGGAGCATAAGCTTCCTAAAGTATTTATCGTTATTGCAACTCAGAACCCAGTAGAGCAGGAAGGTACTTACGTACTTGCAGAAGCTCAGCTTGATAGATTCCTTCTTAAGGAAGTTATCGAGTATCCAGATGCTAAGGGTGAAATCGAGATTCTTAACCGTATCGAGAATGATGTATTCTCAGATGTTAAATGTGTGGCATCACTTGAGGATATCGTTTACCTTCAGGAACTTTGTAAGAAGGTATATATTGATGAGTCGGTTAAGAAGTACATCGTTGATATAGTTCAGGCAACAAGAAGAACAAAGCAGATTCTTGACCCATCACTTTCACAGTATGTATCTATGGGTGCAAGTACAAGAGCTGCTATAGCATTTATGCAGGTTGCTAAGGGCGTTGCTCTTGCTAATGGTAGAGCATATTGTACACCAGATGATGTAAAGATGATGCGCTACGAAGTTCTTAGACACAGAATCGTTCTTAACTATGCTGCATATGCAGATGGAGTTAAGGCTGAAGAAATTATTGATGCAATTATAGGAACAGTACCAACACCATGATTCAGATGAGTAATATTCTGAAGGTTAAAGCTAACCTCAGAAAGTACAAAACAATAAAGACAAACAAAAGCACATCAAGAATCATAGATGGCTCTTATAACTCAGTTTATAAGGGAAGAAGTATGAACTTTGATGAGCTTAGGGATTATGTGCCTGGTGATGAAATCAGGGATATTGACTGGAAAGCTACAGCTCGTAGCCAGAAGGTTCTTGTTCGTCAGTTTATTGCTGAGAAGAAGCACAATATTATGCTTGTTATTGACACTAACAAGAGGATGCTTGGTCAGACAAGACACGGTATCGATAAGAAGGAAGCAGGACTTATATCTGCTGGCGGACTTGCTTACCTTGTTGGTGGCAACGGAGACTATGTAGGAGCTACCTTCTGTAAGGGAGACGGCCTTGTGCAGTACTTCCCGCTTAAGACAGGTATGATCAATATTGAGAATATCCTTGCAAACTATGATTCATCAGTTACAGAAGATAATACTTCCTCTATTCAAAAATGCCTGGAATACCTTATCCATAGAAGTTCTACAAAGATGATTATTGTAATCGTTACAGATCTTTATGGTATATGCAGTATAGATGAAGCTATGCTTAAGCGTCTTGTATTTATGAATGATGTTCTTCTTATTAACGTCAGCGATACAGACACTATGGGTAAGAAGGTATATAACTATACAACTAATTCATACCTTCCGGCATTTATCAGTGAGAGCAAATCTCTTGCAAGAAGAGAAACATATAACAGAAACCGTATGCAGGAGATGGCAAGAACAAGACTTAATAAGTACGGCATTGCTTCTATTACGGTAGATGATCCAGAGGATATTGATGTTCAGATAGCTTCGCTGTTTGAAATGAGAAAGAGAATGAAAAATTAGGGTTTGCAAACTAAGTTTGAGGAAAACATATGGAGACTAGTGTTAAGTTACAAGATGGTTTTTCTTATTCATTATTACCGATTATAGGTTTAATCATTATTATAGTTGCTACAGTTTTAGTAGTTATTATCATGGAAATCATGAAGGCAACTGAGAAAAAGGCTAAGAAGAAGCCGGTTGTTAAGATTCCATCAGATATAACAACTATAAGAGCTAAGTACTTACTGGCACTTGATAAGGTTAAACTCGATTTTGAAGATGGTAAGATTTCCATAAGAGAAACTTATACTTTAATGAGTAGTATAATAAGAGAATTTATTCATAAGACTACAGGTATCAACGTAAAGAACTATTCTTTACAGGACATAAGAACTCTTGATATGCCTATACTTGAACAGCTCGTTACAGAGTATTATGCACCTGAATTCGCACGAGAATCAAATGGTGATGTTCAGTTATCTTATGAAAAAACCAGAAAGGCCATGGAAGAATGGAATTAAAATACAACTTTGTATTATACATATGTGTTGGCGTTGTATTATTCCTTATTCTTTTTAGATTTAGAAAGAAGAAGGGATATGCTGATGGTAAGAAGTTATCTTCTCTAGCATTTATCGAGAAGGAATCAACATATAAAACAAGAATGGCTATATTTAAAACTCTTGTTTTCTTTGCTAAAACTTTATGTATCATCGCTATCTGTGCCAGTATGGTTCTTATTTCAAGACCATATAAAACACATATAACTACAACAGAAGAGAATAACAGAGATATTATGCTTTGCCTTGATGTATCAACATCAGTTGATGAGCTTAATGAAACTCTCTGCGATACTCTTATTGATACAGTTGAACAGCTTAAGGGTGAGCGATTCGGTATCGTAATATTTAATACCAGCCCGGTAGTTGTATGTCCTCTTACAGATGACTATGAGTATATTATAGAGACTTTAACTACTATAAAGAAGGCTCTTAAGAGTAGAAACAGTTACTTCTTCTCATATGATGATGATGACTGGATGTATCTTTATAACTTCATCTCATCAGGTACTATTACAGGTAATGAGACAAGAGGATCTTCTCTTATAGGTACTGGTCTTGCAGCAACAGTTAACAACTTTGCGGGACTTGGTGAAGAAGGAGATAACAGAACAAGAGTCGTTATCATCTCAACTGATAATGACGTTATGGGTAACGAAATTATTACTATGCCAGAGGCAGGAGATATTCTTAGAGATAGAAAGATTGTTTGCTATGGTATAGCACCAGATTTTATATATCCAGATGACAGACAGGAGTTCCAAAGAACTGTTGAAGAAACAGGAGGAAAGCTTTTCATTGAAGGTAAGTCTGGTAACGTTGACACTATAGTTGCTGAGATCCAGAAACTTGAAGCAACACAGATAGAGACTAAGAAAGAATATAACGATGTTGAATATCCATTTGTGCCATTTATGGTTCTTTTAGTAGCAGCCAGCACAATGATAGTTCTTGCTAAAATATCTAAGGTATAAAAGGAACGATTATTACTATGATAATAAGACCTATGATCCCTATATGGGTTATGGCTATAATATGCGGCGTACTTCTCATATGTAAGAGAAAAGGCGTATGGCCATATATAAGACAAATAATACTTATACTTTTACTTTTTGCTCTTAACTTAAGGCCACAGCTTGTTAGCCAAAAGAGTGAGGTAAGAGTAGAAAAGACCAATGCTTATGTTGTATTTGCAGTAGATGATACTATAAGTATGCTTGCTCAGGACTACGATGGTTCAAGAACAAGATTATATGGAGTTAACAAGGATTGCTGCGAGATAATAGACGCTGTATACGGAGCTAAGTTCTCTGTTATAACATTTAACAATGAAGCTCAGGTAGTATCACCTGTAACAAGCGATGGTAACTTTGCTAAGTCTACTATAGAGTCAATATATCCTCTTAGTACTTATACAGCACAGGGTACCAACTTAAGCTTAAGTAAGGATGTAATACTTAAGCATCTTAAGAAGCTTAGAGAAAAAGGTGATGGAAGCATCTGCCTTGTATTTATCAGCGATGGTGAGAATACTAACGGAAAGAAGCTTGAGTCATTTAAAGATGTAGCTAAGTATGTAGACTGCGGTGCAGTTCTTGGATATGGTACTGAAAAAGGTGGCAAGATGTACTACGAGGAGTATGGATACAAGGGCGATTATGTTAAGGATACAAGCTCTTATCCAGAAAAGGATGCTATATCTAAGATAGATGAGAAGAATCTTAAAGCTGTAGCAAAAGATCTTGGTGTTAAGTATTACAACATGAATACTACTAGTACAGACAAGATGATTGAAGATTTAACAGCAAATCTTACTAAGGCAGAAGAAGTAACAGAAGTTGAAGGCTATAAGGATTTATACTATTTCATAGCTATGCCTATAGTTCTTCTCTTAATCATAGAGATGTTACTTCTTAAGAAGAAAACAAGACAGTATTCAAAGTAAAAAGGGATAAACTCTAATCTAAAAAGGAGAATGAGCTTATGAAGAGATTTGTAAGTATAGTGTGGTTATTATCACTGCTTGCTCTGGCATACTTTATAGTGATGTATGTAAGCAATGAAAAGTATATAGAGAATATGAATAATGGAGTATACAAGGACAACAATCTTGGAGTTCTTGGATTTACACAGCCTTATGTTGCTCCTTATAATGAAGGTAACAAGTATTACAAGATGGGCGACTACGAAACAGCAATTAAGTACTATAACAAGGCTCTTGAGATGCCTCATCCAGAGAGTAAGGACTGTATGATGAGAATCAACAAGGTACTTTGTTTGGTTGCTCCATACGATGAAGAGTTTATCGAGAACATTAAGCTAGAAGAAATAGATCCAACTATTGAAAAACTTAGAGCAGCAATTGATGTTCTTACTGAAAAGGGCTGCGCTGGAAAAGAAGAAGGCGAAAAAGGTCACAATGATGATGCCCAGCAGCTTAAGGAAGATATAGAAGAGCTTATTAAGAAGCTTGAAGATATGAAGAACCAGCAGCAACAACAGCAGCAGGGTGGTGGCGGTCAGAGTCAGGATCCAAATCAGGACCCTAACCAAGATCCTAACCAGGATCCAAACCAGGACCCAAACCAGGACCCAAACCAAGATCCTAACCAGAATCCAAACCAGGACCCAAATCAGGATCCTAACCAGAATCAGACTCCTGAGCAGCAACAGCAGCAGGATAAGTTAGACCAGCTTGGTGATCTTCAGAGACAAAGTAATAAAGAACGTAATCAGGAGATAGGATCTTCAAATTATGACTATAATTACTTCAACGGTGATATTTGGTAAGGAGGGGAAAGGTGGAAGTATCTAGAGAATACCTTATGGATGAATTTCCATATTACATGGGAATAATAAAAGGAAGGGGTTATGCTCTTCCAGAAGATATGAAAGACTGGGAGTTATATGATATCTACGAATCATTAGAAGATGATGAGAAGAAGGATTATATAACATTTATATATGATGGCGATGCGCTGACAGAAGACTTTATCAAGCAAATATTCGACCTTGGTCTTGATAATGAAGCTGCAGCATATGCAATAAAGCTATTTAGAAAAGAGTTCTCGCAGAAAACTGTTGAGGACTTTATTGACTTTGGTATAGATAAGGATTCTCTTAGAATCGTTATGGAGATGTATGATGGGAAACTTGATTTTCCTCGTATTGTAGATGTGGCCAATGCTCTTGAAGATGAAGATATCGTAAAGAGACTGGTTGATAATACTGATGACAAAGCTGACGTTGATGAGATAGAGGACCTTCTTTCTATATTTGATGATAAAATATATGAAGAGTTACTTCCTCATATCAATAGTCTTAATAGTACTGATAAGAAATATATTATTTCTCAGTGGGGATAAGTTTACTTATTCTTACTGATTGGAGAAGCTGATGGCTTACGATAAAGATTTAGTAGCAGCAAAACTTAGAAGATGGGAAAAGTTCCTTGAGAACTATTCTTTACCATCATGGGATGAGATACCTAACTTTGGTTTATATATGGAGCAGGTAGTTACTCTTTTATATGAGTATGTTGACTATCTTCCTCCAGAGCTTAAGGACGAACAGGTTGTTACTCCTTCAGCAATCAATAACTATGTTAGAACTAAGGTAATGCCTGAACCTGTAAAGAAGAGATATTACAGGATTCATATTGCATATCTTATTATGATATGTACTCTTAAGCAAACACTGTCTATATCACTTATTCAGAAGATTATTCCTACTGGAATAGATGAGTCTGAAGTTAAGAAGATATACTCAGCATATGTATCCAGACATGGATTATCATCGAAAGCATTTATCCATATTGTTAGGTTATTGGGAGCAGATATACTTAACCATGAGGAAGAGAATGAATTAGTAGCAAAGGATACAAGTGATCTTATATTTACCGTTGCCTTAATGGGTGGATTTTCTAAATTACTTGCCGACAAACTTATACTACTTGAAGGCAAGGATATTAATAACGGGGGTAGTATAGAAATTGAGCAAGGACCTAAAGACTAATAAAACAACTGAACATGAAGAGGGTTCCTATGTCTTAGAGGATGATATCGAGACTCTTATAGCGGAAATAAACAGCAAAAAACACAGCGATGTGAGTGACGAAGAGGAAGAGGTATTATCTAAAAAAACTAAGAAAAAGAAAGTAAAAAAAGATAAGAAATACAAATACTCAAGTCCTAAACGCGTGGTACTTATATGCCTTATAAGTGTTGTTGTAGTTTTAGGACTTACTTTATTTGCATTTAAAAAGTACTTCCATATAGAGGATAAACTGCAGCCTGGTGACGTATTTAGGGAACAGGTTGAAACTGTAGTTAAAAAGTATAGTCAGGAACCACTTGAGTATGCTAAGGAATATCTGGATGAAGTAACTGCAACTAATTCTATTCTAGAGGTTGACTTTATCGACGCTGGTCAGGGGGATAGCATCCTTATTCAATGCGAAGGAGAGACTATGTTAATTGATGCCTCCCTTGATGAGTATGGTACATATATACAGAACTATCTTCTTAAAAAGGGAATACATCAGCTTGATTATGTTATAATTACCCACTATGACTGGGACCATGTAGGTGGTATGGATGTTATATTGCAGAAGTTTGACTGTATCAATGTCTTCCTGCCTCCTTATGTAACAGATACAAAGTCTTACAGAGATGTTCTTTTAGCTATGAGTGCTAAGAACTACAGAGGTAAGGAACCTCTTCCTGGAACTACATTTAAACTAGGAGATGCCAATGTTCAGATCATAGGCCCAACAAGTTATAAGACTGACAACGAGAATGACTTATCTACTATAGTTATGGTATATCATGGAGATAACAGGTTCTTATTTACAGGGGATGCCGAATATGATGAAGAGCAGTCTCTTATTAATGGAAACTATGATTTATCAGCTGATGTTTTAAAGCTTGGACATCATGGAAGTAAAACATCATCCTGCGAAGAATTTTTACAGGCTGTTAATCCTGAATATGCAGTTATATCATGCGGACAGGATAATCCATACGGACACCCTCATGAGTCCACACTTGAAAGACTTAAGAGGCTTAATATTAAGGTGTTTAGAACTGACGAGCAGGGAGCTGTGGTAGCAGTATCTAATGGTCAGGATATATTCTGGAATACTGAACCATCAACAACCTGGAAGCCTGGCGTAAAACCTGATAATTCAAAGGGTAAGAAGAGTAAATAATATAGATTATAAATATGGAAAGACAATACGTATGTATAGACCTAAAATCTTTCTATGCTTCTGTAGAATGTGTTGAAAGAGGTCTTGATCCATTTACTACCAATCTGGTAGTGGCGGATCCAGAAAGAACTGAAAAAACCATATGTCTTGCTATAACACCTGCAATGAAAGCTCTAGGAGTTCACAACAGATGCAGGGTCTTTGAGATTCCTAAGAATATTGAATATATAATGGCTCCTCCAAGGATGCAGTTATATCTGGATTATTCAGCTAATATATACAGTATATATCTTAAATATATTTCAAAAGATGACATCCATGTTTACTCCGTAGATGAAGTATTTATGGATGTTACAGAATATCTGGCTCTTTATGGTATGACGGCCAAGGAACTTGGTATAAGGATTATGGAGGATATATTTGAAACTACAGGTGTAACAGCTACCTGCGGTATAGGTACTAACATGTACCTTGCTAAGATTGCACTGGATATTATGGCTAAGCGTGTAGAAGACCATATAGGTATTTTGGACGAAGAGTCTTATAGAAAACATCTTGGTAATCATAGACCTCTTACAGATTTTTGGAGAGTAGGACCAGGAACTGTAAGGAAGCTTGAAACACTTGGCTTATACACTATGAATGACATAGCTGAGGCTGATGAGGATATGCTTTATAGGGCATTTGGCATAGATGCAGAGCTTCTGATAGACCATGCTAAGGGTATCGAGACAACTCTTATGTCTGATATAAAGAACTACCATACAAGGTCAAGCTCCATATCAAGCGGACAGGTGCTTGCCAACGATTATAGCTATGAAGACGGCTGTCTTATAGTTAAAGAGATGACTGAGCTCTTATGCCTTGATTTGGTGGAAAGAGGGATAGTTACCAAGAATATAAGCTTATATATTGGTTATTCTAAAACTACACCGGCTCCATCATCTAATAAGGCTATGTCTCTTTTTTCACATACCAGTTCATCAAGAGTTATTCTTGAGGCTATGGAGAAGTTATACTGGGTAACTGCAGTGCCAGGGCTTATGATTAAGAGGATAAATATCTCTTTTAATGAGTGTATAAGCGAAGAGAATATTCAGTACGATTTATTTACTGATCCAGAGGAATCCGAAAAAGAAAGAAATCTTATGCGTGCCATGAATTCCATGAAGAAGAAGTATGGTAAGAATGCCATATTAAAGGGAATGAATCTGGAAAAGGGTGGTACAACAATAGAGCGTAACAGACAGATAGGTGGACATAGAAGTGGCAGCTAGTGGTTTTTCTAACAAAAGAAGTAAGATGAAAAGAAGCGAGCGGGCCAAACAGTTTATGCCATTTGCTGCACTTAAGGGCTATGAAGAAGCTCTTAGGAAGAAAGAGCATAAAGTTGTTAATATGCCGACGCTTACTGAAGATATGAAAGATGAACTTGACTATGCATTTTCCAAGATTGAGAAGAATGATATAGCTAGAATAGTTTATATTTCAGACGATGAATGCTTGGAAATTCATGGGATGATTTCAAGGGTAGATTTTGATTCAAGAATCTTAAAGGTTGTAAATACTAAGATACCGTTTGAGGATATACTTAGGTTAGAGATTGATAGATAGGTATAGGGGGGATATATGGACGTAAACAGACTAATAAAGGTTGATACAATTAGAGAATTCTTCAAGATAGAAGAAGGGGAGCCACTTAATGAAGGAACAAGGGCTCTTCTTGAAGCTATGGAAGAAGTGAAGTTTAATCCGGGAGATAAGATTGTCTGCTACGGTGACGGGGCTGACGCTGGTATGTTTATTATCTTAGAAGGTCAGGCAGAGGTTCTTAGCAGGGAAGGTGCTCATATTAATGAGATGAATCCTGGAGACTTTATTGGAGAGGTTGCTCTTATTAATGACGGTAAGCGTATGGCTACTGTTGTGGCAACAAGTCCTATGACATGCGCCAATATATCTAAGGAACTTTTCGAAAAAATTGCTGATGCTAACAGAAAGATATACGCTTCATTTATGTATATGCTTTATACAAGAACTACAAAACTTGTTACTGAGCAGCAGAAGATTAAGTCAGAGCTTGATGTAGCTACCAAAATACAGTCAAGTTTGCTTGAACATGACTTCTCAAGATTTAATAGCCTGCCTGATGTGCATATAGGTGCATTTATGAAGACAGCTAAGGAGGTTGGAGGCGACTTTTATGACGTGTTTATGATAGATGATAAGCATATGTGTTTCCTTATAGCTGATGTATCTGGAAAGTCTGTTCCAGGAGCTATGTTTATGATGATGTCTAAGACTCATATTAAGAACTATGCTTCTCTTGGTATGCCGCTTGATGAAGTAGTTTACAGAGTGAACGAAAGACTTTGTGAGAATAACATGGCAAACATGTTCGTAACTCTTTTTGTATGTACTCTTGATCTTGAAACAGGTATAGTTTCGTATGTAGATGCAGGTCATAACCTTCCATATATATCTAAGGCTGGAGAAGAATTTAAGATGCTTTCATGCGAGGCTAATCTGGTTGTTGGTATGATGGAGGATATGCCTTATAAGCTTCAGACACTTGAGCTTAAGAAGGGTGACAGAATCTTCTTCTACACAGATGGTGTTACAGAGGCTATGAATAAGAAGGATGAATTCTATACTGAAAGAAGACTTGAAGAGGCTCTTAATTCTATAGATAAGAACTTATCACCAGAAGAGTTCCTTGAGGAGAATTACAGAAGAGTAGAAGAATTTACAGAAGGTGCAGAGCAGTCAGATGATATAACTATGTTGTATCTTGCTAGATAGGGGAATAGCAATATGCCACGTATACATATAATTCCAGAATTAAATAGTATAGAAGAGTATTTATCCTTTGCTAAAGATAATGGGCTGGCATTTGAATATAATGAATTCTTTATGCCAGATGTTATAAGTAGTAAAGATAAGGTTAATGAGATTGTTTCTGAATATAAGAAACATGAACTGCCTGAAGGCTCAACCTTACACGGTGCTTTCTTTGATGTAACGGTATTTAGCTCTGACCCTGATATAAGAGAAGTATCTAGAAAAAGAGTTATAGACAGTATGGAGGCTGCACGAAGCATAGGGGCTAAGGGAGTTGTATTCCATACAAACTACATGCCAGGCTTTCTTAATAAGCCATATAGAGATGGCTGGGTTAATAGTAATGCGGAATTCTTTGGTGAGGTTCTAGAAAAATATAAAGATTTGTCCTTGTATATGGAGAATATGTTTGATGTGGATCCGGAACTTCTGACAAGAGTGTCGGAAAAATTATCTTCATATGATAATTATGGTGTATGTTTTGATTATGCCCATGCAAGTCTTGGCAGCGCATCTATGGATGAATGGGTTACAAGTCTGGCGTCATATGTTAAGCATATACATATTAATGATAATGATAAGGTGGAAGACCTTCACCTTGCTCTAGGGGATGGAATATTAGATTATCAGGCATTTGCAGAGTATTATAAGAAGTATATGAAGGGTGCAAGTATACTTCTTGAGATGAAAGGTCTGGAAAAACAGAAAAAAAGCCTTGAAAAAGTTCTTGACATGGAACTTGACAAGTGATAAATTATCAAAGTACGAACAAAGCAGAGTATCCACTCTCACCCAGCGACAATCGCGTTTCTGGTGTTAATATTATTAATAAACTTATTAAACAGATAGGTCTTATATAATATGTGGATAGTTATGCTATCCACTTTTTTTATTCAATTTTTGGAGGATAAAACAATTAGCGAATTACTTATCAATGAACAAATTAGAGAAAAAGAAGTAAGAGTTATTGGCAAGGACGGCGAGCAGCTTGGTATTATGTCAGCAGCTCAGGCACAGAAACTTGCAGATGATGCAGAAGTTGATCTTGTTATGATTGCTCCTACAGCAAAACCACCTGTATGCAGAATCGTTGATTACGGAAAGTTCCGTTACGAGCAGATGCGTAAGGAAAAGGAAGCTAGAAAGAAGCAGAAGATCGTTGAACTTAAAGAAATCAGACTTTCACCAAACATCGAATCTAATGACCTTAACACAAAGGTATCTGCAGCTAAGAAGTTCATTGGCAAAGGCGATAAAGTAAAGGTTACTCTTAGATTTAGAGGACGTGAGATGGCTCACATGGCTTCAAGCAAGCACATTCTTGATGATTTCGCTGCAGCACTTGAAGATGTAGCAGTAGTTGAGAAGCCAGCTAAGGTTGAAGGAAGAAGCATGACACTTGTTCTTGCTGAAAAGAAGAATTAATTAGTTGTTTATAATTACATTATAAAAGATAGAGAACTATATAATAGGAGGAAAACAAAATGCCAAAAATGAAAACTAACAGATCAGCAGCTAAGCGTTTTAAGAAGACTGGATCTGGAAAATTAACAAGAAACAAAGCTTATAAGAGACATATCTTAACAAAGAAGTCTACAAAGAGAAAACGTGCTCTTAGACAGGATGTTGTAGTTGATTCAACAAACGTAAAGAACATGAAGAAGATTTTACCTTACATTTAATAGGATTGGAGGAGATATAAATGGCTAGAATTAAAGGCGGAGCTAACGCTAAAAAGAAACATAATAGAGTATTAAAGCTTGCTAAAGGATACAGAGGAGCTAGAAGTAACCAGTATCGTGTCGCTAAACAGTCTGTAATGAGAGCTCTTACATCCGCATATGCAGGTAGAAAAGAGAGAAAGCGTCAGTTCAGACAGCTTTGGATTGCACGTATCAATGCAGCAGCTAGAATGAACGGTCTTTCATACAGCAAGTTCATGTATGGTCTTAAGCTTGCAGAGGTTGATATCAACCGTAAGATGCTTGCTGATCTTGCAGTTAACGATGCAGAAGGCTTCAAGGCACTTGCAGAAGTTGCAAAGTCTAAGATTGCATAATTTAGAACTATATAAGATAATTAAAGGCGGAGCTTATGGCTCCGCTTTTTTTAATACATTGGCGCTGCACGCTAAGGCATATAGTCTGCCAAACAGGACACTGTTCGGCTTCGCCGTGTAAAACCAGTGCTTAGTCTTTCGGGAAAATGTATTCCGAGCTGGGTGACTTATTTAAGCTGAGGTAGGGGTGTAGGTTATAAAGCTCGGAATTGACATTTTCCTGCGAAAGACACGCGGGTTTTACATCGACTTGCCAAAATGGTCCTGATTGTCAGACTACAAGCCTTCACGTGCAACGGCGTAGGATATAGAAAGGGTTGGAAATAACAAATGGCAGTTTTGGAGAAGATTGAGCCTAAGAGGGTGTTTCATTATTTTGAGGAGATATGTGGGATACCTCATGGGTCTTATAATGTTGATAAGATAAGTGATTATCTGGTGGGCTTTGCTATGGAGCAGGGGCTTAGATATGTTCAGGATGAATATAAGAATGTAATTATATATAAAGAGGCAAGTAAGGGATATGAAGATGCGCCGGTATTGATTATCCAGGGACATATGGATATGGTTGCTGTTAAGGAAGATTCTTGCAGCAAGGATATGGCGGTGGAAGGTCTTGATTTGGAGACTGATGGGAAGTTTGTGTTTGCTAAAGGAACTTCACTTGGTGGTGATGATGGAATAGCTGTTGCATATGCACTTGCTATTTTAGAAGATGATTCTATAGAGCATCCGGCACTGGAAGTGCTTATAACTACTAACGAAGAAGTTGGTATGGATGGGGCTATAGGTGTTGATCCAGGATTGTTTAAGGGTAAGATGCTTCTTAATATTGATTCTGAGGAAGAGGGGGTTCTTACTGTTGGCTGCGCTGGTGGTACGCGGCTTGATGCTTCATATAAGCTTGATAGAGTAGATGTGGAAGGTGAGGTTGTTGCTATTACAGTGCAGGGCCTTACTGGTGGACACTCTGGTACTTCTATCTATAAGGAAAATGCCAACTCTAACGTACTTATGGGAAGAATTCTTGGGAAGGTTAGAGAAGGACAGGATGTTTATATCGTTAGTATAGATGGCGGTGAAAAGACCAATGCTATATCAAAGAAGACTAAGGCTGTAATTAAGGTTAAAGATCCTAACAAGGCTAAGGAAGCTGTTGATGGTATTGCAAAAGTATTAAAAGATGAATATAGGGTTACAGACCCAGGGTTAGAAGTTAGCTTTGAAACGTTGGACCATGGCAAGGACGGCAATTCCAAAACTGCGGGGCTGAATGAAGGTGATGGTTCCAAGGTGATGGGGCAGGCCGCCTGCGGGGATTCTAAAGCAGCAATCCTTAACATATCAAATCGCATCATCAATTTACTTATAGCAGAGCCAGATGGAGTTATAGGTCACAATCAGGATGACCCTTCAAAGGTTGAAACTTCTCTTAATATAGGTATAGTTGAGACTGTTGGTGATACATTCTCAGCTAAGTACGAGATAAGAAGTTCTGTTCATTCCAAGATGGAGATGATAGTTTCCAAGGTAAGAACTATAGCAGAGGGACTTGGTGCTACTGTGACAGAAGTGTCATCTTATCCGGAATGGGAGATTAATACTAATTCCAAACTTCAAAAGGTTATGACTAAGGTCTACGAAGAGATGTATGGTAAGAAGCCGGAAGTAGAACTTGTTCACGCAGGCTTGGAATGTGCTGTACTTGCAAAGAAGATAGATGGTTTTGACGGCGTATCCATAGGTCCTGATATACA
The DNA here is from genome assembly GCA_000687675.1 of Lachnospiraceae bacterium NC2008. Lineage (GTDB taxonomy): Bacteria > Bacillota > Clostridia > Lachnospirales > Lachnospiraceae > NK4A136. Next base: position 195,833 of record JHWS01000004.1, read on the forward strand.
CGATATTCATACATTTAACGAGAAACTTGATATTGAAAGTACGGCAAGATGTTACGAATACGTACTGAACATATTAAAAGAACTTAAAAACATATAATTAGACTGAACTTGCGAGGAACACATGTTAAAGACTTAGTTAACATGTGTTCTTGTGATTTTAGGATAAAAATGTTAAAATATATGCGTTATGTTTATAAATGGGGCATATATACGCTTATGATAATTGGAGGTTAATGATGGCTTTTTTTGAGAAGGTTGGGGAACAGTTTCAGAGTTCTATTAATTCAGTTTCAGCAAAGACAAAGAATGCTATGGAGGCTAGTACTTTAAGCTCACAGCTTAAGATTAATGAGGATAGTCTTAAGAAGGCTTATGCAGAACTTGGAAGAGCGTTCTTCGATAAAAATAAAGATAACATACCTGCAGAGTATGAAAAGCAGTTCGCAGATATTGCTAAGGCAAAGGCTGACGTAAAAGAAACAGGTGACAGACTTAGAGCTGTTAAGAAGATTAAAGTTTGCTGTTCTTGTGCAGCTGAGATTGGACTGGGTGTAAAATTCTGCCCTAAGTGTGGTGCAGAGAATGAAGTAATTGAAGAAGCAATTATCGACACACCTGCCAATGTTGGAAAGTGCCCAAGCTGCGGCGCTAAGTTAAAACCAGGCACTATGTTTTGCAATGCCTGCGGTACTAAGGTTAAATAACTGGGAGGCTAGTTTTGAGTAAGAAAACTATAAGCACCATACTAAATGCTATAATGGCGGTCCTGACAATAGGTATAGTTGTACTGGTTGTACTAATTGCTAAGCGTGGACCTAAGCCAACAGTTACTGAAGAGGATCTTACCAATGTAGTTGTTAGCAACAACGAGACAGAGATTCCAACAGCTATATCAGAGAATAAGATTGATATGGAACCTGATATTGTATGTTCGCCAGATAAATCTTCTACAAGTGTTAATGTTAGAAGCGGTGCTGGTACAGATTATGAACGTATAGGTTCAGCTTATCCTGACTTTGAATATGTTGTTCTTTCTATTAAAGATAATGGATGGACTGAGATAGAATACGATGACGGTAATGGCTTTATATCCAGTGATTATCTGTCATATCAGTATAGATACGAACTTGGTGATGGTACATATACATATGAACCAATCACAGATTCTATCGAAGGATATAAAAAGAGTAACTAATATAAGAGGTCGCACATAGCGGCCTCTTTTGGAGGCATAACATAGATGAACTACGGAAGAAGAGGCGTTAGAAAAAAACAACGCGAACTTAATTCTAAAGGAATAAAGATGCGCAAGATGCTTATGATAACATTTCTCAAAGCATTTCTTGTGGTTGCTATAACCTTTATCTTAATGGCAGGTTGTTTTGGTATAGGTATGTTTAAGGGTATCCTTGACACAGCACCAGATATTAACGCAATCGATGTAGCACCATCTGGCTACGCAACAGTCGTATATGATATTGAAGGTCATGAGATGACTAAGCTTGTAGCTGAAAACTCTAACAGAACCTATGTAACTATGGATAAGATTCCAGCAAATCTTGCCAATGCATTTGTTGCTATAGAGGATGAAAGATTCTACGAACATAATGGTATCGATATTCAAGGTATCATGCGTGCCGGTGTAGTTGCATTAACTTCTAAAGACCTGTCACAGGGTGCTTCTACTATTACACAGCAGCTTATTAAGAATAATGTATTTGATAACTGGGTTAATGAATCTTCGGATCTTGAACGTATTAAGCGTAAGATTCAGGAACAGTATCTTGCTATTAACCTTGAGAAGAAGATGGATAAGTCTCAGATTCTTGAGCTTTACATGAATACTATCAACCTTGGTCAGAATACGCTTGGTGTACAGGCTGCATCTCTTAGATATTTCAACAAGCCAGTATATGAGCTTAACTTATCAGAGTGTGCTGTTATAGCAGGTATCACACAGAATCCACATAAGTACAATCCAATTACTCACCCAGAGGACAATGCCAAGAGACGAAAGAAAGTCCTTAAGAAGATGCTCGAGCATGGCTTTATTACTAAGGAAGAACATGATGAAGCTCTTGCAGATGATGTATATGCACGTATTCAGACTGCCAATGTTCAGACAAGTTCTACATCAGTATATTCTTACTTTGTAGATGAAGTTATCGAGCAGGCTGCTGAAGATTTAACAGAGAAGTATATCAACGAGGGATATACAGAAACACAGGCAAAAACACAGGCTTACAACTTAATTTATTCTGGTGGTCTTAGTATATATACAACTATGGATCCACAGATTCAGTCTATACTTGATGAAATCTACTCAGATGAAAGCAACTATCCTCAGAACGTGGATTGGTATCTTAACTATCAGCTTACTGTATTAAAAGCAGATGGAAGCTTAGAAAACTATTCTACTGAGATGTTCAAGGCTTTCTTTAAAGAAAGTAATCCTAAGTACAATCTTTTATATTCATCTCAGGAAGATGCATATGAAGATATAAGAACATACTGCGATGCTGTGCTTGAAGATGGCGATGAGATTCAGGCAGAGAATATCTCACTTACACCTCAGCCACAGGTTTCTATTACAGTTGAACAGCAGTCTACAGGATACGTAGTTGCTCTTATTGGTGGACGTGGTGTTAAGGAATCATCAAGATCACTTAACCGTGCAACTAATACTACAAGACAGCCTGGTTCTACATTCAAGGTTGTTTCAACATATGCACCAGCACTTGATAGCGCTGGACTTACACTTGCTTCTGTATTTGTAGATAAGCCATTCAACTATAGCAATGGTCGTCCTGTTTCTAACTGGTACGGCGGTGCATACAGAGGTATCTGTAGTATCAGATATGCAATTGAACAGTCCCTTAATATTATTACAGTTAAAACACTTACACTTATTACACCACAGCTTGGTTATGATTACCTTCAGAGTTTTGGTTTTACAACCCTTGTTGACAGAAGAGTAGAATCAGATGGTTCTGTTCATTCAGATATTCAGCAGGCCCTTGCTCTTGGTGGTGTAACTGATGGTGTAACTAATATGGAACTTAATGCTGCCTACGCTACTATAGCTAACGGTGGTGTATATATGGAACCTATTCTTTACACAAAGATTGTAGATCACGATGGTAACGTACTTATAGATAATACTCAGGAGCAGGAGTCGCACCGAGTAATTAAGGAAACTACAGCATTTCTCTTAACTGATGCTATGGTTGACGTTGTTACTAAGGGTACTGGTGCCAGCGTAAGATTCGATAACATGTCTATAGCTGGTAAGACAGGTACAACATCTGATTATAAGGATGTTTGGTTTGCTGGTTATACACCATACTATACATGTACTACATGGACAGGATATGACAACAATGTCAGTCTTAAGGACTCTACTTCTAAGAACCTTTCAAAGACTATGTGGCGTAAGGTTATGTCAAGGATTCATGAAGGCAAGGAAAACCAGAAGTTCGAGGTACCTGACGGAATAACAACCTGTACGGTATGTTCTAAATCAGGAAAGTTACCTATATCAGGAGTCTGTGATGGACATCTAAAGACTGAGTACTTCGCAGAAGGAACTGTGCCAACAGAGCAATGCGACGTGCATTATTCTGGTATGGTATGTCTCTACAGTGGCAAATGCGCTACGGAGAACTGCCCATTTAAGGTTCAGGGAACTCTGGAACTAACACCAACAGAGGATCTGGCCCTGTCTAGTGGTTCGACCTACAGAGATTCAAATGGTAACCTGATAACATCAAGGGTTAATAATAACTGCCCTCATGATGATGCTTTCTTTGCTGATCCTAACCACTCACTGGTACTTCAGCAACAGGCGGCAGAACTGCTGGCAAACTATGGAATAGCATTCTCGGTAGAGGGTTATTAGTAGCTATATGGCTGATTATAAGATATTACTTGAAGAAGCAACTGGAGAAATTATCGAGAAGAAATCCAGGTTTATTGCCTATATAAAACCTGTTTCTAATGAAGATGAAGCCTCACAGTTTATTGAATCAATAAGAAAGAAACACTACGATGCAAGGCATAACTGCTCAGCATTTGTAATAGGAGATAATAATGAAATCTCCAGATGCAGCGATGATGGGGAACCGTCAGGAACCGCTGGAAGACCTATGCTTGAGGTACTTACCAAAGAGGGTTATCACAATGTATGCGCTGTGGTAACAAGATACTTTGGAGGCGTGCTTCTTGGAACTGGCGGTCTTATTAGAGCTTATCAAGGGTCTCTTAAAGAAGGCCTGGATAATGCCAAGAAGGCCAAGGTAATAGAAGGCATAAGACAGCATATAACAGTGTCTTATAATGACATAGGTAAGATACTTAATTCATCCAAAGAAGATGGATATATTCTTGAAAACGTAGAGTACGGGGAGAATATAGCATTTGACCTGATTACTGAGAAAGAGGCTTACGACAAGGCTTTCAAGGATATAACTAATATTACTAACGGTCAGGCTAAGGCGGATGAGCCGGTGCTTGATAAAATAATAATTAATATCTAAGTGCTACTTAGACTATAGGGAGGTGATTTTAATGGACCGAAAACAGAATAATGAAGACCCCTACAACTCGGAAATTAAAATCACAGAATATAGTGGAGGTAGTTCATGGAAGAAGAATTTTCTTTAATTAAGGAACTAATTGATACAAAGCAGTATACAAAGCTTCGTCAGGAATTTGCAGAGATGAATGATGCGGATATCGCAGCATTTTTGGAAAATATAGACGAAGAAGAAACTATGCTTAAGATATTCAGAATCCTTCCAAAGTCTATGGCTGCGGACGTTTTCTCATATCTTGAAATTGAGAACCAGCACAGCATCATTACACACCTTTCTGATAAGGAAGCTGCAGCAATCATCGATAACCTGATGGCCGATGATGCTACTGACCTTTTAGAGGAGATGCCTGCTAATATTGTTAAAAAATTACTGGCCAATGCCAGCCCGGAAACAAGGCACGATATAAACCATCTTCTTAGATATCCAGAGGATAGCGCCGGAAGCGTTATGACTGTGGAGTATGTAGACTTAAAAGAAGATCTTACAGTTGATCAGGCTATTGAGCGTATTAAGAAGATCGGTATTGACTCAGAAACAATTAACATATGTTATGTCTTAGATAACAGCAGAACACTTCTTGGTACTGTTGCCATAAGATATCTTCTTTTATACGATGGAGACCAGAAGATTGGGGACATCATGCATGAGAATGTCGTATCTCTCCATACCCTGATGGACCAGGAAGAGGTTGCTAAGACATTCCAGAAATACGACTTTACTTCCATGCCGGTAGTTGATAACGAGAATAGACTTGTTGGTATCATCACCGTCGATGACGTTGTGGATATCATGGAAGAAGAGGCTACCGAGGATATGGAAAAGATGGCCGCTATTATGCCATCAGACAAGCCTTATCTTAAAACAGGAATATTTGCAACATGGGCACAACGTATGCCTTGGCTTCTCTTACTTATGATATCTGCCACATTTACCGGAAGTATCATATCAAGCTTCGAGGACGCACTTGCTATTATGCCTGTACTTGTTGCCTATATACCTATGCTTATGGATACAGGTGGTAATGCCGGTGGACAGGCTTCTGTTACTATTATCCGTGGTCTTTCGCTTAACGAGATTGAACTTAAGGATATATTCAAGGTTGTATGGAAGGAAATCCGAGTTGCATTCTTATGCGGTAGCGCGCTAGCAGCAGCGAACTTTGTAAAGCTTATGTTATTTGACAGAGTAACATTGCCAGTTGCCATAGCAGTATGTTTAACACTTTTCTGCGCAGTTCTTATAGCTAAGATTATAGGTTGTACACTTCCTATATTTGCACAGAGGATAGGCTTTGACCCTGCAGTTATGGCAAGTCCATTTATTACAACTATCGTAGACGCACTGTCGCTTTTGGTTTATTTTGCTATAGCTACTGCGGTACTTGGAATACATGTATAGCTGCTTAAGTGAGTTCATCAGAACTTTGTGACACGGCTTAAGGATATTAAGGGGATAATTACTGAAAGGAATAGGAATTAATGAGTATAGCAGATAACATTTTTATTGATATGTGTAAGGATATACTTGAGAATGGTACATCCACAGAAGGAGAAAAGGTTAGACCACACTGGCCTGACGGAACTCCTGCATATACTATAAAGAAGTTTGGTGTTGTTAACAGATATGACCTTAGAAAAGAGTTTCCACTTATAACTCTTAGAAAGACTGCTCTTAAGAGTGCTACAGATGAACTTCTCTGGATATGGCAGAAGAAGTCTAACAATATTCATGACCTTAACTCTCATATTTGGGATGAATGGGCAGATGAGAAGGGTTCAATCGGTAAGGCATATGGTTATCAGCTTGGTGTAAAGCACCAGTACAAAGAAGGTATGATGGACCAGGTTGACAGAGTAATCTACGACCTTAAGAATAATCCATTCTCTAGAAGAATTATGACTAACCTTTATAATCACCATGATTTATCTGAGATGGCTCTTTACCCATGTGCTTACAGTGTGACATTCAACGTTACACAAAGACCAGGTGAGGATAAGCTTACTCTCAATGCTATTCTTAACCAGAGATCTCAGGATGTACTTGCTGCTAATAACTGGAACGTGGCTCAGTATGCTGTTCTTGTTCATATGTTAGCTCAGTGCTGCGATATGAATGTTGGTGAACTTGTACATGTTATTGCTGATGCTCATATATACGACAGACACGTAGACATAATTAAGGAATTAATTACAAGACCTACATATGATGCTCCAACATTCTGGTTAAATCCAGAGATAAAGGACTTCTACAAGTTTACAAAGGATGATGTAAGAGTAGATAACTATATTACAGGTGAGCAGGTTAAGGATATTCCTATAGCTATATAATGAAAGTTCTGTTTGTGAACTAATTTTATCAGGTATAAGAACTAGAAAGGTAAGATATGAAGATAGTAGTTGCAGTAGATAATAACTGGGCGATCGGAAATAAGAATCAGCTTCTTGTAAGTATTCCTAATGACCATAAGAATTTTAGAAGACTTACAATAGGCAAGGTTGTTGTTCTTGGAAGAAAGACGCTTGAGACATTTCCTCAGGGACAGCCGCTTAATGGTAGAACAAATATTATCTTATCCAGAGATGAAAGCTATAAGGCCGGAGATGCAATAATAGTTCACTCTGTGGACGAACTTCTTGAAAAAGTAAAAGCTTACAATACTGACGATGTTTATATCATCGGCGGAGATAGTATATATAAGCAGTTTCTTCCATATTGTGATGAAGCTATTGTTACAAAGGTTGATCATGAGTATGAAGCAGATGCATACTTCCCTAACTTAGATGAGGATAGTGAGTGGAAGATAGTAGACGAAAGCGACGACGAAACATACTTTGATCTTGATTATAAGTTTGTAACATATAAGAAAAAATAAGCAGACATAGGGGCAATTAAGAATAATTAAGCCATAGTATTGAAGGAATACAGATTTGAAAGAAGTAATCAATAATTTTATTGAATTTTTATTTACTGATGTTAAAGACAAGAATGAGACTAAGGAGCTTGCAGTGCTTCTTAGACTTACATGTCTTATATTTTCGGTTTACTACTTTATAGTTGCTATATCTATAGCATTTATCCAGCACTATTATTTAAGCCTGGCTCTGGTTTTTGCTATAGGTTTATTGGTTGGGGCGTTTATCCTTACATATGAAAATAAGACCTTCTTAGGACTGGTGCTACTAAACCTTGTTATAATTGTTTTTTCAACTTTACTTGCTATCAATGTTGGATTTGAGATGGACTTTCATATAGCCATCTTCCTTAATATTCTGATTATATATTTCAACAAATCAGAGCACATGCATCTTAAGAGATTCTATACAGTATTTATCTGTACATATCTTATGGTGCTTACACAGTTTTGTGATTATTATATCAATGTAGATGTTCCATGGGGATTCTCAAGAATCTTTATCAGATCACTTAATATGGTTCTTATGGCTTGCTGTATTGGTTGTATTGCTTATTCATTCTGTACTAAGTTTAACCAGGCTGAAGATAAGCTTAGAAGTATTAATGAGAATCTTGAAAGAATCGCTAACTTAGATCCACTTACACAGCTTTCTAACAGACATCATATGAATGAATATCTTAGAAATGTTATATTTGAGCATAACAGAAGCGGTAAGACATTTTCTATAGCAATTGGTGATATTGACTTCTTTAAGAAGGTTAATGATACGTACGGCCATGAGGCAGGTGACTATGTTCTTAAGAGCGTGGCAGCTGAGTTCCAAAACCATATGAAGGGAATCGGCCATGTTGCAAGATGGGGCGGTGAAGAGTTCCTCTTTGCATTTGAAGGTATGGATGCCCAAACGGCATACACCTCACTTGATGCGCTTAGACAGAAGCTTGAGAGAAAGCAGCTAAGATTTAAAGAGTTTGATTTTAGTATAACTATGACATACGGCCTTGAAGAATTTAACGACAGAATGGGTATAGAAGCTACTATTAACAGAGCTGATGGTAAGCTTTATAAGGGTAAACAATCCGGTAGAAACAGAGTCGTTTTTTAAAAGGGTGTATTTATAAGGGTTTCTTGACATGAAAATGTCATAAGAGTATTATAAGAAAATAATTTTTACTAAATTTATTAAGTAAACGAAAGGAAGTCGAAAAGATGGAAAAGAAAAACATTGATTGGGCAAGCATCGGTTTTGGTTATATGCCAACTGATAAGCGTTATGTATCCTTATATAAGGATGGAGCATGGGACCAGGGCGCACTGGTGGATGACCCTAATATCGTGCTCAATGAATGTGCCTGTGTACTTCAGTATGCTCAGACATGTTTCGAAGGACTTAAAGCTTATACTACAGAAGATGGCAGAACAGTATGTTTCAGACCAGATCTTAATGCTGAAAGAATGTATGATACTGCAAAGAGACTTGAGATGCCACCATTCCCTAAGGACAGATTTGTTGAGGCTGTAAAGCAGGTTATTAAAGCTAATGAAGCTTGGGTACCTCCATATGGTAGCGGTGCTACACTTTACCTTCGTCCATATATGTTTGGTTCTAATGCTGTTATCGGTGTTAAGCCAGCAGATGAATATCAGTTTAGAATTCTTACAACACCAGTAGGTCCTTACTTCAAGGGCGGTGTTAAGCCTATTACTTTATGTGTATCTGATTTTGATAGAGCAGCACCTCACGGAACAGGTCATATCAAGGCAGGTCTTAACTATGCAATGAGCCTTCATCCAATTGTTGAAGCTCACAAGGCTGGTTTTGATGAGAATATGTATCTTGATGCAGCTACTCGTACTAAGGTTGAAGAGACAGGTGGAGCTAACTTCCTCTTTGTTACAAAGGACAACAAGGTTGTTACACCTAAGTCTAATTCTATCCTTCCATCAATCACAAGACGTTCTCTTATGGTTGTTGCTAAGGAATACCTTGGACTTGAAGTTGAAGAAAGAGAAGTATACTTCGATGAAGTTAAAGACTTCGCAGAATGTGGTCTTTGCGGTACAGCTGCAGTTATATCTCCAGTTGGTAAGATTGTTGATCACGGTAAGGAAATCTGCTTCCCAAGCGGTATGACAGAGATGGGACCTACAATCAGCAAGCTTCGTGATACTTTAACAGGAATTCAGATGGGTAAGATTGAAGGCCCAGAAGGATGGATTGTAGAGATTTAATATGAAGCAAACTAGAGATGACGTAAGAAATGTTGCCATTATTGCCCATGTAGACCACGGCAAGACAACACTTGTAGATGAACTATTAAAGCAGAGCGGTGTATTTAGAGAGAATCAGGAAGTGGCTGAAAGAGTCATGGATTCCAACGATATAGAAAGAGAACGTGGAATCACTATTCTTTCTAAGAACACTGCAGTAAGTTATAAAGGAACAAAGATTAACATTATCGATACTCCGGGACACGCAGACTTCGGCGGCGAAGTAGAGCGAGTTCTTAAGATGGTTAATGGTGTTATTCTTGTAGTTGATGCATTTGAAGGGGCTATGCCTCAGACAAGATTCGTTCTTCAGAAAGCTCTTGAGATGAAGCTTGCTGTTATAGTATGTATCAACAAAATCGACAGACCTGAGGCCAGACCTAAGGAAGTTATCGATGAAGTACTTGAGCTCTTTATAGATCTTGATGCGGACGAAGAACAGCTTGACTGTCCATTCGTATTTGCTTCTGCTAAGCAGGGTATAGCATCACTTGACCTTGATAAGCCAGGTACAGATATGATGCCACTTTTTGATACTATACTTGACTATATACCTGCTCCAGAGGGTGACCCAGATGCAGGAACTCAGATTCTTATTTCTACTATCGACTATAACGAATATGTTGGTCGTATTGGTTGTGGTAAGGTTGAGAACGGAAGCATCAAGGTTAACCAGGATGTTGTAATTGTAAATGCTCACGACCCTGAGAAGAATAAGAAGGTTAAGGTTAGTAAGTTATACGAATATGATGGACTTGCTAAGGTAGAAGTTAAGGAAGCTTCTATCGGTTCCATAGTTGCAATCTCAGGTATTGCTGATATTCATATCGGAGATACTTTATGTGCTGTAGATAATGTAGAGCCTATACCTTTCCAGAAGATATCAGAGCCTACTATAGCTATGAACTTTATCGTTAATGACTCGCCACTTGCAGGCCAGGAAGGTAAGTTTGTAACAAGCCGTCACCTTAAGGAAAGACTCTTTAGAGAGCTTAATACTGATGTATCTCTTAGAGTTGAAGAGACTGAAAGCACTGATGCATTCAAGGTATCAGGTAGAGGAGAACTTCACCTTTCAGTTCTTATAGAGAATATGAGACGTGAAGGCTATGAGTTTGCTGTATCTAAGGCAGAGGTTCTCTTCCATACAGATGAGAATGGTAAGAAGCTTGAGCCTATGGAACTTTGCTATATTGATGTTCCAGAAGATTTCTCAGGTACTATTATTCAGGCTCTTAGCGAGAGAAAAGGTGAACTTAAGAATATGAGTCCTGCCAATGGCGGATTTGTAAGACTTGAGTTTGAGATACCATCAAGAGGACTTATTGGTTATAGAGGTGAGTTCATGACCTCAACCAAGGGTAATGGTATCATGAATACTATATTCAACGGATATGCTCCATATAAGGGAGAGATTCAGTATAGAAAACAGGGTTCTCTTATAGCATTTGAAACAGGAGAGTCTGTAACATACGGTTTATTCAATGCTCAGGAAAGAGGAACACTCTTCATTGGTCCTGGCGAGAGAGTATATAGCGGTATGATTATAGGTGAGAATCCTAAGACTGAGGATATCGAGCTTAATGTATGTAAGACTAAACATCTTACTAACACTAGAACATCAAGCTCTGATGAAGCTCTTAGACTTGTTCCACCTAAGATTATGTCTCTTGAGCAGGCTCTTGAATTCATTGGTACTGATGAGCTTCTTGAGGTTACTCCAGACCACCTTAGACTTCGTAAGAGAATACTTGATCCTACTCTTAGAAAGAGAGCTAATATCGCTGCGCAGCAGAAGAAATAATGTTTTTGGCGGCAGTTTTGATGCGGAGACTGCGGTTAGCTGTGTGAATGATTTCAGTTTCATGACAGTTAATTGATTAATGGTGCAAATGCAGTATTAATAAGGGTAAATTAATTAAAAATGTGTTATAATTTAGCGTGGGTGTTTAATCGCTCACGCTAATTTTTTATAGGGGATATGCTTTATAGCATAATAATTGGGAATGAATAAGAATAAGACTAAAACTAAGACTAGCATCAGAGAGTATTTTTATTTTGCATTTATGTTCATAGTAATACTAAGACATTTCTTAGGAACAACTATGATTGACTATAGCATGGCTGACAATGTGCTTAAGTCACTATCATTTATACTTAAGATTTGTGTAAGTATAAAGATTATATCTGAGGTTAAGAATGTATGGAAGGTTAATGACCTTGTTACAGCTATTCTTACCATAGGATTTTTAGTTTTAGCTAACTTCTATATATCACATCCATTTATCTGGGAGTTTATATTCCTTGTTCTTGGTGCAAGAAATATTAATGTTAAGAAGATTCTTAAGTTCTATCTTGCAATAATAGTTCCGCTTGTAGTTATCACAACTGTTGCCAGTCTCTTTGGTATCATTGATAACCTTATTTTCTATCGAAATCTTAACAGTGATCAGCCAAGATATGCATTTGGCTTTGTTTATGTTACTAACTTCTGTGCTCACCTGTTCTTTATCTGTGCAGCTTGGGCATATCTTAGAAAAGATAAGATTAAATACATCGAACTTGGGGCTATGTGTCTTATTGGCGCAGGTTGTTATTACCTGTCAGAGGGACGTAACTCAACAATATGTATAATACTTCTTATTATCAGTCTACTTGTTTCAAAACTTACACATTCAAAAGAAAATAAACTTGTTAGAGGTTTTGTAAAGGTTGTATCCATAGCTTGGATGCCTATACTTGCAATCTCTAGTATTCTTCTTGCGGTTATCTATAATCCAAATAATGCATTTATGGAGAAGTTAAATAGCGTACTTGGTCACAGACCAAGTATGGACGCTGTAGCTCTTGATAGATTTAGGGTAACTCTATTTGGTCAGGACTATACAACTAAGATGTTTGGTGGCCAGAGTGGAATAGGATTTCCTAAGAACTATTTCTACATTGATTGTTCTTATGTTTCTATACTTCTTAGTATGGGGCTTCTTACACTTATCGCTATAGTTATTATGTGGATGATTATCACATATAGAACTACAAAGAGCGGTGACTATATACTAGCAATTGTTCTTTCTATAACAGCGCTTCACTGCTTTATGGAAAACAGCATATTTAATATCTCATACAATCCATTCTTCCTTCTATTATTTGCAGGAGAGTGTCTAGTTTATCCAGACCCATTTGGAATAAAGGCTAAGTTTAAGGAATGGTACACAGGTAAGGCTTATAAGATTGTAGTAATAAAGAATCTTCTTATACTTGTATTCTTTGCACTGATAGTTGAACTTCTAGCATTTAACATGGAGTCTATTACATCTATATTTAAGAACTATGTTGGTGCTGAGGAATATAATACAAGACTTAAGATGGTTTCATTTACTGATGACGGTAAGATGACATGTGATGGAACATTTGAAATATTTATTGATGATGTAACTGAGCCTATAGAGAGTCTGGATATTCCTATCAATATGTATTCATTTGATAATAGCAGGCTTCTTTATGAAGATGAGTATGCTTACTATGTTTATACATACAACGAAAAGAAGGATGATTATGACGGCGTAGCAAAAGTTACAGCTAATACAAGCAGACCTTCTTCAAGTTATAAGAAATTCAATAAAACATACAATGCAAGTAAATATTTGATAATCGTTGAATTTGGAACATACTGCCAGTTTGATATTAAGGGGATCAATATTAATGGACCTAAGCCATTCAATATTAATTACTTAAGATTACTTATAATCTATATCATACTTGGGGTTACATATTACTTCGGCGTTGAGAAGAGAGAGGCTGAGCCAAGTCCTGTTACCATCGAGATTCAGAAGGCTACAAACCAGTTTGAATCGACAGGGGCTCTTAGAACAGAGGCTCATAAGAATATGAAGCTTGTATACGAGAAGAAGAATCCGGTATACATCTTCTTAAAGAGAGCATTTGATATAACTATGTCCGGAATCGCTATACTTCTTCTATCACCTATATTTATTGCAACTGCAATAGCTATCAAGATAGAGGATAATGGTCCAGTATTCTTTACACAGAACAGGGCTGGTAAGAATCTTAAGCCATTCAAGATGTGGAAGTTCAGATCTATGTATGTGAATGCAGATGAGAAGCTTAAGGAACTTATGGCAGGTAATGAACAGACCGGGCATGCATTTAAGATTAAGGATGATCCTCGTATTACAAAAGTTGGTAAATTTATCAGAAAGTATTCTATCGATGAACTGCCGCAGCTCTTCAATGTATTTCTTGGCGACATGTCCATAGTTGGTCCAAGACCTATCCTGGTATTCCAGATGGAAGAATGTGACGACTACGATAAGCAGAGACTTATAGTTCAGCCGGGACTTACATGCATCTGGCAGGTAAGCGGTAGAGCAAATATCAAGTGGGACCAGTGGATAGAACTAGACCTTGATTATATTGATAAGATGAGCGTTTGGACAGACATAAAGCTTATCATAAAGACTGTGCCGGTTGTACTTACCGGTGATGGAGCATTTTAGAATATAGTCGAACGACTATATTCGGTAAGATAATGTAAAAATATAGTCGAACGACTATATTTTGCTAAAATGTGTTACAATATAGTTGAACGACTATATTTCACAAAGGGCCGATTTTGTATGAAGATAACATCTACTGAAGAATTAGGTAAATATATAAAGGACAAGAGAAAAAAACAGGGCTATACCCAAAAGGAAATATCTGACTATACGGGTTATAGCGCAAGTTTTATATCACAGCTTGAGAATGGCAAGTCAAGTGTAGAGTTTGGAAAAGCACTCCATCTTGCTAATATGCTTGGTTTAGATTTGTTTGTAGAAGAAAGATAGTAGATTGAAAGAATTAATTGTAAACATTGAGAAAAATGGAAAATTAATTAAGGCAGGTACTATTAGAGGTAATGATTATTCAGATGCAGTATTTTGCTATGATAACGAGTACCTTGAAAATGATAATACTCCAATATCGATATCACTTCCATTGCAGAATGAACCATTTTCTGTAAAACAGACATATAACTTTTTTGAGGGACTTTTACCTGAAGGCTTTTCGAGAAAAACTGTTGCCAATTATTTTAAGACAAATGAGGAAGACTATATATCAATATTAGAACAGCTTGGACAGGAATGCCTTGGCGCTATCTATATTGGCAATACTTCTAATGATTCAGCTATTGATGGAACTTACGAGCCACTATCAGATGAATTATTAAAGAATCTAGCGGCTGAAGGTGCGACAACCTTAACAAAGATACTTGCTGAGACTCATTTATCACTAACAGGTGCAACTGGTAAGGTGGGCGTGTATTACGATGAAGAAGGTGACAAATGGTACCTTTCTAAAGGAACAGCACCAAGCACTCATATCGTAAAACAAAGCCATGTTCGATATAAAAGCATAGTTATAAATGAACTTATCTGTTTACAGACAGCAAAACTGCTAGGAATAAATGTTCCTGATTCATTTATCATTAATACAGGTAACGGTAAGGATGAAGACATACTCTTTGCAACTAAAAGATATGACAGAATCCTCTCAGATATAAAAATTGACGGCCTATCTGTTCCATATAGGCTTCATCAGGAAGATTTTGCTCAGGCGCTTGGAATTGATGCCGCAAGTAAATATGAGACAACAAAAAAAGGCTATATAGCCAAGATGTTTGCTCTTATAAGCAATGTATCAAGCAAACCAATCGAAGATACAGGGGAGTTATGGAGGAGAATTGTATTCAATTACCTAATAGGGAATACTGACAGTCATATAAAGAACTACTCGCTTGTGTATAATAATGAGCTTAACAAGATTAAGCTAGCACCTGCTTATGACATAGTATGTACCACGGCTTATAATACCAGCAATGATATGTCTATGTATGTTGGGAGTAAACTTAAAATCAATGAGATAGATAAATCTTGCTTCGACGAGGCTGCCCTAGAGGCAGGAATAGGTAAAAATATAGCTACTAAAGAATATGAAAAAATGCTTGCAGGATTTGAAAATGCTCTGTCAGAAGCAACGGATTTGGTAAAATCTCTTGGATATAAAGAAGCAGACAATATTAAAGAACAAATACTTAAAACTGGTGGTTTCCAGTACATTTCATAGGAATACAATATGAACAAGACAGCAGCGGTTGTAGTTACGTATAACCGCAAAGACATACTTAAAAAGTGCATAGATTCACTATTAGGACAGAAGAATGCGACCTGTGACATCGTACTTATTAATAATGCAAGTACTGATGGAACAGAGGAGATGATTCTTAATGAGTATATGATGCCTGAGGTTAAGTACTTCAATACTGGGGCTAACCTTGGTGGAGCAGGTGGCTTTGAGTATGGAGTAGGCAAGGCTGCGGAGCTTGGGTATGAATATATCTGGATTATGGATGATGATACCTGGCCAGCACCAGATGCTTTGTATCATCTGTTTGAAGCTGATAAAAAGCTGGATGGTAAATGGGGATTCTTATCGAGCGTAGCATATTGGACAGATGGGAATGTCTGTAAAGCTAACAGACCAAAGAAGTCTTTATTTACATTTGCAAAAGATAGTGAACTGTCAAAAGACATAGTAAAGATAAAGATGGGATCATTCGTATCTATGCTAGTCAAAGGTGAAGATGTAAAAAACATCGGGCTTCCTATAGGTGACTACTTCATATGGACTGACGACTATGAATACTGTGGTCGCTTATCAAAAAAGCATCCAGGCTATTGGGTGTCAGAAAGTACAGTTACTCATGCAATGAAAAATCATACTAAGGCAAATATAGCTTCAGATGATATTTCAAGAATGAACAGATATGAGTGCTTATTTAGAAATGACGTGCACTGCTATAGACAGCAAGGGATAATGGGATGGTTTTATATATGGTTTAAGGACCTATATATGACCTTGAAAGTTATTCTTAAAGGAAATGGTAATAAGAAGAAACGTATAAGTACTATATGGAATGGATATAGGAAGGGCTTGAAGTATAGGCCGAAGATAAAGAAGATTGCCGGCAAATAAAGGAAGTGTAATGTACCAGAGGAATGGCATAAGCTAATCAGCTGGCAGGTACAAAAAAGGGCGAGGATGATATTAGAGTAGTCGTCCTAATTAATAATAATATGGGTATAAAAAATAATATTAAAAATAAATACTGGCATATTAATTGGATTATTCCTCTTTCAAGTAAGTACCTAGTCTATGGTAAAAGAGAGTATATCAAGAGAACTATGCCTATAATAAAAAAAACAAAGATTATTCATGGCAAAGGAACTGTTGCAGATGATTATATCAGACTAGCTAAAGCTGTTGACATTATCATTAATAATAAGAGAAATCTTTTCTATAATTTGGATGTAAATAAAACAATAATTACTAAGGGAGTGATTATTGGTAATTTCACACTTGATTATTCTAAGATTATTCAGAAAGACTTTTATTCTTTAGTAGAAGAGTCAAAGGATAATGAAGCTTTTAAGATAAAAGAAGCTATAGAGTGCTTGTATGACAGAATAATTGAAAAGCTTAATTCTGTAGAAAATAACAGCTGTATTAATAATCAGCTTAGTAATCTTCAGGGAATGTTAAATAGAAAGGCAGAACATTTTGCTGAAGGGCTTCAAAGAGTCCTGTTTTTCAACTCTCTTTTATGGCAGACAAGACATAGATTAAACGGGCTAGGAAGATTGGATTATATCCTCAATGAACTATATGTTGAGGACAAAAAAGCTGGTTTTATTACAAGAGAAAAGGCTCTAGAGTTTATAATTGAATTTCTTATGATTCTTCACGATGATTATGAGTATAAAAGTGCTGCTATGCTTGGCGATATTGGACAAATTATAGTCTTGGGAGGCTTAAATCCGGATGGCAGCTATTTTGAAAGCGAACTAACAAGCTTATTTATTGAAGCGGTAAAGAAAGTAAACTTTCCAGATCCTAAGATATTATTAAGAGTTAGTAGTAAGATGTCAGAGAATTTATTGAGAGAAGCTACTGAAACATTAAAGATAGGATGTGGAAGCCCTTTATTTTCAAATGATGACGTTATTATACCTTTGCTTATAAACAAAGGATTTGATGAAGAAGATGCATATGAATATGTTGTTTCAGCATGTTGGGAACCGTTCATATGTGGAAAGTCATTAGATCAGAATAATATGTTTACTTTTGATTTTTGGTCTAGTTTTTGTGAATATATGTCTGCTTTTGACAAAGAGCCTGATGATTGGAAAACATTCTATGAGGGGTATCTGAGACTACTTGAAAAACAAGCTTCAAGGATAAAATCAAGACTAGATGATGTGATTTGGGCTAAGGATCCTTTAGTTTCACTATTCACCGAGGATTGTAGAAAAACAGGAAAAGATATATCCGAAGGTGGCTCTAAGTATAATAATTACGGGATTACTACTGTAGGTATGGCAAGCCTATGTAATTCATTAGTTAATATAAAAAAAATAGTCTTTGATGAGAAAATCATATCATTATTAGAGTTAGAAAATGATAGAAAAAATAACTTTAAAGATAATGACAAATTATTTATAAAACTAAAAAATATGCCCAAGGCATTTGGACATGACGACGAGGAAGCAGTTAGTATAGTTACTGAAATATTAAAAGCTTTTAATAAAGGTATAGAGTCAAAAAAGAACAGGTTAGGTGGAGATATAAAGTTTGGACTCAGTGCCCCGGATTATCTTAAGATAGGGGTGAAATCTGAGGCGGATTTATGTGGCAGGCACAGTAATGAGCCATATAGTACGCATATTTCAGCTAATGATGCGGTATATACTGAATTGGTTAATTTTGCTTCTGATATTTCTTATCCAAGAAACGGGATTAATGGCAATGTCATAGACTTTTTTGTGACGCCAGACTTGATAAATAATAACTCAGAAAAATTTGTTTTATTTTTAAAACATGCGATAAATAAAGGCTTTTATCAGATGCAGATGAATGTTGTAAGCAGTAAAACGCTTATTGATGCAAAAAATAATCCTGATAAATATCCGGGGCTTATTGTGAGAGTATGGGGGTTTAGTGCATATTTTAATGATTTGTCTGATGATTATAAAAACTTACTAATTAATAGAGCTATAGAAAATGAGCGTGTTAATAACTAACATTCAAAGATTTTGTCTTCATGATGGACCGGGAATAAGAACTACTGTGTTTTTAAAAGGATGCAATCTTAACTGTCCATGGTGTTGTAATCCTGAAAATATTTCATCTTATATACAGAACTATTATGACAAGGAAAAATGTATAGCTGAGAATGGTGTATGTATATGTGGTGAATGCTCTTTTGCGGACAGAATTAATTCGGCTGAAAAATTAGCAATGTTATCGGAAGATGACATTAAAAGATGTTTTCCTAAGGCTCTTGGAAGTTATGGTAAATTCTATGAAACACAAGAACTGGTTACAGAATTGCTTAAAGATAAGGATTATTTTAGAAACGGTGGAGGGGTTACATTCTCAGGTGGCGAGCCACTTCTACAGTTTGATAATTTAATCCCTGTGATAGATGAACTTCATAATAATAATATTAACATCTGTGTTGAAACGGCTCTTTTTGTGGATGATAGTATCATAAAAAAGTCTTTAGAGTATATTGATTATTATATTGTTGATTTAAAGGTTTTGGACAGGTGTGAATGTAAAAAAATATTGGACGTTGATATTGATAAATATATCTCCAATATAGAATTACTTATAAATAATAATAAAAGGATATCTCTGAGACATCCTGTAATATCTGGATACACAGACTCTGATTCAAATAAGATAAGCATAAAAGAATTTGTAAATAAGTATAAGGGAAGAATCATAGATTATACAGAACTGGATGAGCATCATCTAGGAGATAGAAAAAGAAAGTCATTAGGGTAGGGAAAATGGATAAAATATTAGTGACCCGTTCGTCTATGCCTCCTATAGACGAGTTTATTGATGAAATAAAAGAGTTGTGGGATTCTCATTGGCTTACAAATATGGGAGTCAAGCACAAACAATTTCAAAGTGAACTAAGATCATATCTGGGTGTCAAAAATATAGAATTATTCACTAACGGTCATATGGCGCTTGAATTAACTTTACAAGCTCTAGGGTTGGGAGATGTTTCTAAAAGTTCTGATTATGAAGTAATTACAACTCCGTACACATTCGCTTCAACAACCCACGCAATTGTAAGAAATGGACTTAAGCCTGTGTTTTGTGATATTAAGCAGGATAACTATACAATTGATGAAGATAAGATAGAAGCATTGATCACTGATAAAACAGTTGCAATTATGCCAGTACATGTTTATGGCAATATTTGCAATATAGAAAAAATAAACGATATAGCCCAAAAACATAATTTAAAGGTTATTTATGATGCGGCTCATTCGTTTGGCGAACGATATAAAGGTGTGAAAGTAGGTACATTTGGCGATGTATCTTGCTTTAGTTTTCATGCAACTAAAGTATTCAATACAATTGAGGGCGGCGCAGCATGTTTTAATGATGATAGTTTAGGTCAAAGACTATATGATTTAAAAAACTTTGGTATACATGATGCTGAAACAGTTGCCGCAGTTGGTTCTAATGCAAAGATGAACGAATTCTGCGCATCTATGGGAATATGTAATCTTAGACATATTAGTGAAGAAATTAGTAAAAGAAAAAAAGTTGATGAGAGATATAGGCAACATCTTGAAAAGATAGACGGAATAAGGCTTAATCCAGTAGATAAAGATACAGAGTATAACTATGCTTATTTTCCAATTGTAATAGATGAGGACAAGTTTGGTAAAAGCAGAGATGATGTATATGAAAAACTGGTAAGTAAAGATATTATTCCAAGAAAGTATTTTTATCCTTTGGTTAATGATTTTGATTGTTATAAAGATAAATATGATTCTTCAAAGACACCTGTAGCCAAGTATGTAAGTGACAGGGTGTTAGCTTTACCAATATATGCCGGATTAGAATTAAGCATTGTTGATGATATTTGTGAGATTTTAGGGGAATGTTAATGAAAAAAGCTCTTTTATTATGTTCAACCCACAACGATTTGGGATTAATTAATGCGTTAAAAAAATTAGAATATTATATTATTGTTACTGGCAACATTTCTGATCTGCCAGGTCAAAAATACTGTGATGAATTTATTAAAGCCGACTACTCAGATAAAGAGCTAATTCTTGAAATAGCTAAGAATAAAAACGTTGATGCAATAATACAATGTTGTAATGATTTTGGGGTTTATACAGCTTCATATGTTGCAGAAAAACTAGGATTACCTGGTTATGATGATTATGAAACCACACTTATTCTTCATAACAAAGATAAGTTTAAAGCTTTTGCAAAAGTGAACCAAATTATATCACCAATATCAAATTCGTTTTCGGATGAAGTCTCTGCATATAAGTTTTGTAATAATAGTAATTATCCATTAATCATTAAACCAACTGATTGTAGTGCTGGAAATGGTATAAAAAAAGTCGATAATGATATTGAAGCAAAAAGAGCAATTAACATTGCCTTTGAGAAATCTCGAGCTAAGAAAATAGTAATCGAACCTTTCATTGATGGAAAACAACATGGTTTTTGTACTTTTCTAATAAATCAAAAGGTTGTAGCTGTATCTTCTAATGACGAATATTCTTTTTTGAATCCATATAGAGTAGAGATAGATACTTTCCCTGCAATACAAACAGAACAAACAAGGCAAATTCTTGTTGAACAGATTGAAAAAATTGCATCGATATTGAAATTAAAAGATGGTATTTTCCATTTGCAGTATATTGAAGATGAAAATGGACCGCATATTATAGAAGTTATGCGTAGAATCTTGGGAAATATGTATTCGGTTCCGGCAAATAGACTGAATGGATTTGATTGGGACTATTGGGAAACTCGTGCAAGATGTGGGTTATCACTAGATGACTTTCCTAAAAATCATCCATCGGATGGATATTTTGCATATAAAACTATACTTGCTACCGCTAACGGTGTTATAGATAGCATAAATATTCTTTCAAAATATGATAAGTATCTGGTAGATAGTTTTCTGTTAAAGAAATCTGGTGATAGGGTAGAAAGATTTGAATCAGAGCCTATAGGCTTTCTGTTCTTTAGGTTTTCTTCTATGGAAGAGATGCATAAGATATTAATATCTGAATATGAGAACAATATGGTTAATATGAGGGGGTAATCTATGAATTCAAAAGGTGAGATTTGTTTAGGAATGGCGGGTGCTGGCAGAGCTACTGAATTGCATATGAATGCTCTATTAAGATACACTGGTGTTCCAGTATGTTTTAAACATATTATTGCTAGAAGACATGAACAAGTAGCAGCAATGAAGGATAGATACGGATTTATCAATGCTTCTCTTGATTTTAATGACTTATTAAATGATGAAGAAATAGATGTTATAGATATTTGTACTCCACCATATGCACATGCAGATATGATTATTAAGGCTTTAGACGCAGGAAAACATGTAATATGTGAGAAACCATTATCTGGATATTTTGGCGAAGATGGAACTAATGAACAAGTCGGAAATATTGTAAGTAAGGTTGACATGTTTGATTCTCTTATAAAATCGATAGATGAGTTGAATCTAAAAATAAAAGGTTGTAATAAAAAGTTTATGTATGCAGAAAACTTTGTTTATGCACCTGCAGTAAGAAAAGCAGCGGAAATTATTACAAAGAAAAAAAGTCGTGTATTATATGCGAAAGGCGAGGAAAGCCTTAAAGGATCAAGCTCACCTGTTGCAGGGTTATGGTCAAAAACTGGTGGTGGAACATTTATAAGAACTGGAGCGCATCCTTTAGCTGCAATTCTATGGCTTAAAGAAAAAGAAGCAAAGGCTAGAGGTGAGGAAATAAAGGTACAGTCAGTTTTTGCTGACATGAGCAGGGTGACCGATTCATTATCTGAATATGACAAACGACATATAGCTGCAAAACCAATAGACGTTGAAGACTGCGGTACGGTTGTTTTAACTTTTTCTGATGGTACAAAAGCTAATATCGTTGCAACGGATCTTCTTCTTGGGGGAAGTAAGAATATACTTGAACTTTACTGTAATGACGCTGTGATAAAGTGTAATCTAACCATGTCAGATTTAATGAGCACTTATTTTCTTGATGAAGATAGACTTGATGACGTTTATATTTCGGAGATGCTGCCACAAAAGACGGGGTGGAATAATCCGTTTTTGGAGGATGAAATAATCCGTGGATATGTTGATGAAATGAGAGATTTTATGGAATCAATATATTTTGATAGAGAGCCACAATCTGGTTTTAAGTTGGCTTATGATTCGATAAAGATTATATATGCTGCATATAAAGCTTCTGAAATTGGAAGAGCTGTAATGCTATAGTAGGAGAAAATAATGCAATATATTAGAAAACTTCCTGATGCTGAAGATTTGATAAGTGAATATTCACTTACAGAAACTCAACGTAAAAGCAGGAATGATCGAATACAACTAATAAAAAAAATTTTAAGAAGAAAAGATAATAGAAAACTACTATTAGTGGGTCCTTGTTCAGCTGATAGGGAAGATGCTGTTCTTGATTATGTATCCAGACTTGCAAAATTACAGGATTTAATTAAGGAAAAATATATTGTAATTCCTAGAGTATATACTAGTAAACCTAGAACAAATGGCACCGGGTATAAAGGAATGCTTCATCATCCTATGGTTTCGAAAGATGAGGATGATATGATGAATGGCATTATTTCAACAAGGCGAATTCATTTGAAAGTAATACAGGAAACAGGGTTGTTTTCTGTTGATGAGATGCTTTATCCAGAAAGCGTTTATTATATTCAAGATTTGCTTTGTTATATGACAGTGGGAGCACGCTCGGTTGAGGATCAGGCTCATAGAATGACAGCAAGTGGTGTTGATATTCCAGTTGGAATGAAGAATCCAATTAGCGGAGATACAAACGCCTTACTTAACTCTATAATGGCCGCTCAAAGTAAACATTCTATGATTTATAGAGGATGGGAAGTTAGAACGGAAGGAAATGAATTTGCTCATGCAATCCTACGAGGATATGTTGACAATGCAGGAAAAACACATCCAAATTATCATTATGAAAATCTATGTGAGTTTTATGATAGTTATTTGAAATTTAATTTGAAAAACATGGGAGTAGTTGTGGATTGTAGCCATAGCAACTCAAATAAAAGATATGATGAACAACCTAGAATAGCTAAAGAAGTAATAAAATTATGTTCTGAACATAAGCCAATCAATGATATGGTTCGAGGAATTATGCTAGAGAGCTATATCGAAGATGGTAGACAACAAATTGGCGAAAATATTTATGGAAAATCAATCACAGATTCTTGCTTAGGGTGGAAAAAAACAGAAGAATTATTAATGAGTATATAAAAGGGAGATATAAATGAGCTTCATTGAAACTATCGTTGAAAAAGAAAATAAGGTTTTATCAGAACTAAAAAAATGTTTGGAAAGTGGGTATCCAACATATATTTTAGGTAATGGTGAGGGCGCTGATAATATAGAAAAAAGAGCAAAAGATTTCAAATTTAACGGCAGACTTGTGAATAAAAAATTCTTTAAAAAAGCTGATAAAGTATATTGCTTGGAGGAAGTGCTCGATAACACTGATGAAAAAATAAATGTTATCGTTGGATATAGAGGCTTTAATGAGACCACTCTACAAAATTGGAAAGATAAGATAAATATAATAATAGATATGGATTTTTGGGCTGGGAACTGTTTTGTTGATTCATCTTTAATGACTTATTCATTTGTTGAAAAAAATGTAGATAAATTGAACGAGGTTTATGATGGCGTTGAGGATGAATACTCAAGAAAAGTTTTATCTGCATACATAAACCAAAAAATATCTTCAGATTATAAATATCTCAAAAAGGTAAAAACGACCCCACAGTATTTTGAAAATGCAATTATTTCTCTTGATGAAAATGAAACTTTTGTAGATTGCGGAGCCTTTGATGGAGATAGTGCTGCTGCATTTATAAAAGAATTAAATATTAGAGGAATAAAAAAATATAATAAAATAATTTCTTTTGAACCAGATCCTTCAAATTATAAAAAATTGATCTCACGTAATTTTATTAATCATATTTGTATGAATAAAGGAACATCTGATATGAAAGGTGAACTACTATTTTCTAGTTCTGGCACATCGTCCGGGATTTCTGACAGGGGGGAGATTACTGTTGAGTTAGATCAACTTGATAATATGATTAATGAAAAAATATCTTATTTAAAAATGGATATTGAGGGGGCAGAACTGGCTTCACTCAAGGGAGCTAAGAATTTAATTGTCAAATATAGACCGAAATTGGCAATTTGTATTTATCATAAAAAAGAAGATTTATGGGAAATTTATAGTTATATAAAATCATTAATTCCTCAGTATAGATTTTATATTAGAGTTTATGAAGATACTGCAACTGAATTGGTTCTATACGCTGTATAACTTAGTATATGGGGATAAGATATGGATAGTATTTCAATAAACGCTGTTGTTGTTACCTACAACCGTGTTGATTTATTAAAAAAATGTATAAACAAACTTCTTTGTCAAACGTATAAACTTAACAAGATTGTTATTATTAATAATGCGAGTACAGATGGGACAAAAGAATATTTAAACAGAATTAAAGAAAATGATATTTTTGATATTATTTTTTTGAAAAAAAATATAGGCGGCGCTGGAGGTTTTCATCACGGAATAAAAAGAGCATATGAATTAGGATGTGATTATATTTGGATTATGGATGATGATACTTTAGCAGATGAGAATTCTTTGAAAATATTAGTTAGTTCTCTATCAGTTTTTAACCATAAAAAGATAGGTTTTTTAGCGAGTAATGTTTTGTATAAAGATAATACTCCGTGCGTGATGAATATTTCAAAAACCGTAAAAAATTGGAACGAATATATCGATAAAGGGATCGTTGAAATATCACACACATCCTTCGTTGCAATGCTAATTCCATCGAATGTTGTTAAAGAAGTAGGATTACCAATAAAGGAGTATTTTATTTGGGGAGATGATGCTGAATATTCTACAAGAATATTGAGAAAAGGATATAAAGGATATCAAATTGGAAAGAGTTTTGTGCATCATTATATGAATGAAAATATTGGTGTCGATATATTTAATTCTTCAAAAGAACGCATAAATAGATTTTTTTATTTTTATAGAAATGTCACTATTACAGATAGAATGAAGGGCATAACGTTTTTTATTCCTAGATTAGGCTATCATCTTTTTATAATATTAAAGATACTATTTTGCTGTAAGTCATATAGATTATTAAAATCATGGATTGTATTAAAAGGTACTGTATGTGGTATGTTTAAAAAGGTGAAAATTGAATATATATAATAGCTTCACTTACGTAAAGGATATAACATGAAAAAAACAGAAGAAGAAATAATGTCAACATGGAAAAGTGAATATGATTCAGTTCTAGTATCTATTCGATGTCTAACATATAATCATGCGCCGTATATTAAAGAAACGATAGATAGTTTTTTGGTGCAAGAAACAAATTTTCCTTTTGAAATCGTTATACATGATGATGCCTCAACTGATGGAACAGAAGAGATAATAAGAGAATATGAAAAACAGTATCCACATATAATCGTAGCAAGATATGAAGAAGAAAATCAATTTTCAAAAGGAAATACAATTAAAATAAGATATGAGATTGATGAAAAGTTAAGAGGAAAGTATGTTGCATGGTGCGAAGGAGACGACTGCTGGAATGATGAGAATAAACTTCAACGACAGTTTGATTTTATGGAATCTCATCCAGAGTATTCACTTTGCTATCATCCTGTTTTGTATGTTTCTGAAGATGGAAAGATTATTGGAAATGATAGTAGGTTCAGGGAAGAATGTGATGTCACAACAAATCAAGTGATAGCAAAAGGAGGACTTTTTTGCGCAAGTTGTTCTTTGTTCATGAAAAAAGATGATTTTATCGATTGGCCTAAATTCAGAGAGTTATCTGATATTGGCGATTATCCTTTACAAATTCATTTGGCACTGAAAGGTAAGGTAAGATATCTAAATACAATAATGGGTAAGTATCGAATTGCCATTGCTGGTTCTTGGACTGCGACTACAAATGGTAGTAAAGAAAAGTTGTTGATACATTTTAATTGCGAAAAGAAGTGGCTTTCAGAGTTAAATAAATATACAGATGGAAAATATATAGAGGAAATAAAGTGGCACATTGTTGATTATATTTTTGACACTTTAATTCCAGCAGGAGTATATAGCAAAAGAAAAGCATGGAGTTTATGGAGAAAACTTACTAACAACAAAGAAAAGTTCATTTTGGCAATTAGAATATTATCATCAAATGTGAGGAAATTTATAAAATTGCATTTTCCATCATTATTAGATAAATATAAGAAAATTCGTTTTGGAGTATAAAAGACTTAATTTTGAATAAACGTGGTGTTTTAAAGAATTATGTATATCATATGATTTATCAGATTGTGGCAATGCTAGTTGTTGTTCTAAGTATTCCATATATCTCGAGAGTACTAGGGCCTGATAAGGTAGGAGTGTATAGCTATTCATATGCTAATGTCAGCTATTTTGTCCTTTTGTCAAACCTGGGATTGAATTGGTATGGAGAGAGGGAAATAGCCTTTAAGCTTGATAATCTTGCTGAAAGAAGCAAAGTGTTCTTTCAGGTTATGATATTGAAAATAATAACTTTTACAGTATCTGTTTTGGCATATTTTATTTACGTTAAACTTAGTTCTGTGAGCGTTATTATATCCCTGTTACAAGGTATCGTCCTTGTAGCAACTATATTTGATATTTCTTGGTTGTTTCGAGGAATAGAAGATTTTAAAAGTATAACAATATGGCAATCTACATTAAAAGTATTTGGACTTATTGCCATGTTTTTGTTTGTTAGATCTGAAAAAGATTTGCTGGTTTACATTATTATTCAAGGGTTGGTTACACTTGTACCTAATGTTATTTTGTGGGGATATTTATCACGATATGTACAGCTAAAATATATTAAGCAAGTCTCAATTTTTCATGACTATCGTGTAATACTTGAAATGTCCATTCCTGGTATAGCAGTCCAGATATATAACGTTCTTGACAAAACTATGCTTGGTTTAATCAAACAAAATATGACTCAAAGTGGTTACTATGAACAGGTTGGCAAAATAGTTACCGTTACCATAGTTATGATTACATCAATAAGTACTGTTATGGCTCCTAATGTTGCAAAGCATTATTCTAATGGAGATACTGATTATGTTAGTGAAGCAGCCACAAAAACCTATAAATTTGTTATGTTTTTAGCTTATGCATTATCTTTTGGTTTGGTTGCAGTAGCAAATGTTTTTGTACCAATTTTTCTAGGGAAAAAATTCGAAGGAGCGACACCTCTTTTAGTTGCCTATTCTTTTTTAATAATAATAATTTCTTTAAGTAATGTCGCAGGAAATGTTATTCTAACACCAATAAAGAGACACAACAAAGGAACTATAGCTGTAGTTTCTGGCGCAACTATAAATTTTGGGCTGAATCTTATATTCATTCCGAGATATGCCGCAATGGGGGCAGTGGTTGCCACAATTATTGCAGAAATAGCTGTGACAATAATACATTTAGTTTATTCTAAGGATATTATTTCATTGAAAAAACTATTTGTAGAAAATTGTAAATTTCTAATCGGCGGTATTACTATGTTGGCACTTATCTATATATTAGATCATGGGATATTTAGCAGAATCTCAATAAACAACAAATTATTACTGGTGGTTGAAGTTGCTGTTGGAGCTATTGCTTATATTGGGATTGTATTATTATTTTTCGGGAAAAAAATATTTAAGGAATTAGTTGCAATACTAAAAAATGATTAACTATCGTATGAAGGGAGATTATTGTATGAAAACCTGTAGTAAATTGGCTTCTTTCGCTCAGGCTTTTAATGCTGAGGGTGATGTTAGAATATGCGGATGGTTTAAACATCCTGAAACAATAATTGGAAATTTAGTTAAAAATGAATTTCCAGAAATAATGCATAGTACGCAGGCAATGAAAATAAGAAACATGGTAGCAAATGGGGATTTTTCTATGTGCTGCAATACGTGTCCTTTTCTTGCTGAAGATGGCAGACTTCAGATGGTTGATTATAATGATAAATTAGATTATCCAGAAGAATTATCTATTTCGTTTGAGCAATATTGTAATTATAAGTGTACATGCTGTGAATCTAATTTTCAGCATGATGCTTGTAATGAGCTGGCTAAGATTAAAGAACGCTATGATATTATTGAAAGTAGGATTAGAGATGCACTTCCATATGTTAAGCATTTAGGAGGGCATGGTACAGCTGAATTATTTTGCTCTCCTAGGACCTTAAAACTT
The DNA here is from genome assembly GCA_000687675.1 of Lachnospiraceae bacterium NC2008. Taxonomy (GTDB): domain Bacteria; phylum Bacillota; class Clostridia; order Lachnospirales; family Lachnospiraceae; genus NK4A136. Next base: position 225,064 of record JHWS01000004.1, read on the forward strand.
TTATCTGAGTGGAATCCTAAAGCTCCTAAAGAAGAATGTGATGTATTTCTTGAAACCAATGGATCACTATTTAATGAAAAAAATTGGGGGAAGATAGAAAATCTTGGAGATTATCACCTTGGTGTTTGCATTACAGTTATGTCATTTAATGAAATCGTTTATCAGAACCTTTCCGGAACAAGTATGCCAGTCTCAAACTTGGAAGAATGTCTTAAATTTGTTAGGTCTCTTAGAGATAAAGGAATCATTAATTACCTTGAACTTGCAACAGTTGTTCAAGAAGCAAATTACCTAGAATTACCTGAAATGACAAAAAGATTCTTAGATGAATTTGGAGCAGATTGCGTAAGACTGCGTCCAATATTCCCAGGTGGAATATATGACAGAAATATTCAGTGGTTTTTTGACGTTCGTAATCCTAATCATCCATACTATAGTATGTATAAAAAGGTTATGGAAAACAAAATTTTTGAAGATGAAAGAGTATTCAAATGGCGAGGTGATTTGGATAGTCCATTAGGACCACACCCTGTATATACAACTGATTGGCATGTGAATTCATGGAAGGGATTTACTTGGAAACACCTTAGAAATATTCTCCCAATGGGCATCTCAAGAAAGATAGAGATGAGTTATGGGCAGGTAGATAAAAATGGAGTAAGACATAAGTTTTAGATAAAAATGCGGTCTACTGGCCGCATTTTTATTAGGCTAGAAATAAACAAAGTGACATTTTGTGATAATATCGAGCTATACAAAGTACTTTTGGTGTAAGTACCATGACTGGAAGTTATAAATATGTACCTTACAGTAAAATATATAGAAAATTGATCGAATGGATTGATAATATATTTTAGGGAAAAAGGCTATAGTTGAGGTTGCGAAAAGTATATAAAAGTATATAATTATATTTAAAGTATATAATTATATTTAAAGTATATAAGAGTATATAAAGGTATATATTACTGTTTAAAGTATATAGGAGTATATAATGATAACGGCAAAAAATCCTTTTACAATTAATTTTGGAAAAGTTCCTTCCCAGTATATTAACAGAGAGATTTTAGTAGATGAGATAATTGGTGAGTTAGATTCTGAAGAAATCCAGAATCAGTGTTTTATGCTATCAGGTACAAGAGGTAGCGGTAAAACAGTAACTATGACATCTATAGAGAAGATAAAAGCTGAGGATGAAAACTGGATAATAGTACGTTTGAATCCAACTAAAGATATGACGGAGGGCTTGGTTGCTAAATTATATGATACTGGTGAATTTATTTCAAAGTTTATCGATAAGAATTTAAATCTATCAAAATTTGGAATAGGAATATCAGTTTCATCGATTAAGCCAGCTGCAGATATAGAATCTTCTTTAGAAAAGATTCTATATGAAATCAAAAGAAAAAATAAAAGACTGCTGGTAACTATTGATGAAGTTTCCAATACACAGTATATGAGGGAGTTTGCTAGTTGCTTGCAAATTTTGATAAGAGAAGATCTTCCAATCTTTGTGATTATGGCTGGTCTGTATGAAAATGTAAGAGAAATAAAGGATACTAAGGAACTAACATTTCTTTATAGAGCACCTCATTATTATATGGAACCATTAAATAGAACATTAATTGCTGATAAATATATGAAAACACTTGGCATTACATATGATGAGGCCTACGAAATGGCGGTTATAACAAAGGGATATCCTTTTGCTTATCAAGCGCTTGGAAAATATGTTTGGGACGAACCGGAACATAAAATAAATCAGAATGTATTAATTAAGCTTGATGAAGCATTAAGCCATTATGTATACGAAAAGATATGGAAGGAATTGTCTCCAAAAGATCAGTGGAATATGTCATTTATTGTAAGGAAAGATAATATGACAACTGCAGAGTTCCTTGAATTATCAAAACAGAAGAAAAATGAATTCTCACAGTATAGAACCCGTTTAAGGGATAAAGGTCTTATAGATGTTTCAACACATGGATTGATTAGTTATACTCTTCCTAGATTTGATGTTTTTGTGAAAAATCAGCAGGAATAAAGGAATCATACATTGTTAATTACTATGGAAGGCATGAAGATTAATACCAATAAAATTTATAATTCCTTTCTTTGGGCATGGGGACTATCAAGCGTTATATTATTAGGGGTTACCCTTTCAGTTTATTTTAGTCCTAGTTTTGCTGTTTCAACAGGAGTGTTATTTTTTATAATAATTTATTTCGTTCAAAAGAAAGGAATAATAACAAAACATATTCATCCTGTTCTATTTTTTATTTTTATTCCGTTATCCATATATATCGGATATAAATATAATTACTTCTGCACACTATCTAAAGATAAAGGACAGTTCATGAGCGCATTATCATATGCTTGTGGTAGTATGATAGCTCTATATCTTTCTTTTTTCCCTCTTCTTTACGTTAGTTTTTCTTTTAAAAGGATTAAAAAGAATAGCAATGATTTTCTGAAAAAAATATCTATTATCATTTCTATGCCTTTTCTATTTCTTATTTATTTACCAACTGTAAATATGCTAGGGAATTCAGATGATTTTAATCTATCATACTGGCAATTTATGTTTCCTAATGTTGTCCTATTTATAATTGTTGTCTTCACGCTGATTGTAGTATTGTTTAGCCTTAATAATAAAATTAAAAATTTTATTATATCACTAATGTTTATAGCATATATCCAAATGTTAATTCAAAGTCTATTTTTGAATAAGAATATAGGAATAATTGATGGATATGTTTATAAGGCATCAGACCATGTAAAAGAAGTTGTTATAAATACTACAGTATGGTTAATTATCGCTATAGGATTAATAGTATTGTTTATATGTAAGGCTAATATATTCATGAAAATAAGCGAAAGTGTATGTATCATAACTTTTGCATATCAATTACTTGTTATCATTATGAGTATGATTACTGCACCAAAATTTGCATTTCAGATGACAAACTATTGTCTAATAGGAGATGACCAATTTGTTGTATCTAATAATAAAAATATTATAATTCTTATGTTTGATTCATTAGATAACACTTATGGTCAAGAAATATATGAAAAAGATAAATATGTTTATGATTATTTCAAAGATTTTACTATGTATACCAATACTTGCTCTGTATTTGATATGACTAGGGATTCGCTGCCTCAGATTATGACAGGGGCAACCTATGATAAAGACACAGTTGATTATCAGGAATTCTATGATAGACTACACCAAAATAACTACATAATTAATTTTTATAATTATGAAAGTCTGAATGAAAGTATTCCTGTTGAGGTGAACTTTGATAATTATAGGCAAAATAGCTATGAAAATATTGAATACATTATAAAATATGATAGTGTTTTAGGTAATTCGTTGAGGTTAAGTTGTTATCAAACATTTCCATTAGCAATAAAAGAGTATACAAATGCTTCGACTGTTGAATTCAATTCACAAATTATATATAGAGGAAATAATCAGAAAGCTATTTATGATAATAATGAATTTGAAAAAAGTATTGATTTGACAATAGATGAGTCGGGCAAAAATTACTTTGTTATTCAACATCTTGATGGAATACATTTTCCTAAGGATGATTACTATGAAGCACAAAAGGATTGTATGATAATCGCAACAAAGTATATTGATAATTTAAAAGAATTGGGACTCTATGATGAAGCAACTATAATTATCATGGCAGATCATGGTTTAAGTGATCATAAACCACCATTAACATATCCAACTCCTAGATTTCCACTTTTTATGATAAAATGTGCAGGAGAAGTTCATAATGAGATGGAATTAAACAATGCTCCAATTTACTATACAGACATATTAAAAACCGTACTTGTTTGTAGTAATTTATATAATGAAGAAGATGGTGATAGGTTTGGAAAATCTATTTTTGATTTTGAAGAAGGAGATACTAGAGAACGAGTGTGGTGCAATTCGGGAACTAGTACTGCAGGCTTTGGGGCGGAACATTATGTTTATACTTTTGAAGGGGGATTCAGTAATCTTCAAGAAAAAGTAAAACTAGGTCAATATAAGACTATAGATTATTAGAAGAGGTTAAGATAATGGATAAAACGTTAAATACTGGAAAAAAAGCAATTATATTTGAGATATCATATTATGTTTTCTTTTCTATATTGTTATTTTTGCAGTTTATGGAAACTACCATGATTGACATTTCGAAATATAGGCAGATTTTGAAATTTGCTTTGTTATTCTTTGGAATAATTCTTGTGGCAAAAATTGCACTTGAATGGACGTCAGCTTGGGATATCAAAGCAGCTTTCATAGCACTTGTATGTGTTTGTGGACTGTTATTTCCTATACTGAATTACTTGATGGATTTAACCGTAGGCCTTTGCTTGCTTATTCTTGCTAGTAGAAATATAAGTTCTAAAAAAACTCTAACATTCTATGCTGTTATTTCAACAATTTTAACCTCATTTGTAGTAATTTATTGTTTAGCAGGCAAGGTAGATAATTTTGTTGTATATCGTGATGCTCTTAGTACACATAAGAGACAGGCGCTTGGCTTTGTTTATGCAACATACCTTAGTGCTCATATTATGGGGATATGTGTAGCATGGTCATTTGTTCGAGGCAGAGTTATTTCTTGGTTTGAATCTACAGTTATGATTATTTTGGGAATCTACACATATTACCTTACTGAAGCTAGAATCTCTTGTGCTGTAATTGTGGTTACTGGAATTACTATGGCTATTTCTAAATTTGTATATATTAAAGATATAAAAGTAAAGCTTACTGAATGTAAGATTATTCAATGGATTTTAGTTTTGTCAGCTGACATTATAGCACTCTTCTCAATTGTTTTAGGAGTAATATACAAGTATGGAAATCCAATTTTTGAAACTCTTAACAAAATGGCAAGTACTAGACTTAATTCTAATGCACTGACTTTTGATAGATATGACGTTACTTTGTGGGGACAAAGAATTACTTTTGTAGGAAACTATTTATCAGATCAGCGTGGAGTTGCTGACAATTATTACATGGTAAATTGTTCATATATTCTTATATTATTTCACTTTGGTGTAGCTGGATTAATTGCTGTTTTAGTTGGATGGACTCTATTATCATATAGGGCTTCAAAGAAAAATGAATTTTATAAACTTATTATTCTATCAGTACTTTCTGTATATTTCTTCTTTGAACAAAGAATGATTATTTTCTGTATTATTCCATTCTGGGTATTATTGCTAAGTGACAAAAATGTGGAGTTTTTTGAGATTGGAAAATTTTCGTTTATAAAAAAGATTGTGAGATATAAAGAAAAATTATTTTTAGTATTTTCAATGGCTATCTTAGCTTTCTTAGTAGATTTAGTAGTATTTAATAGCTCATGTATTATGACTATTATGAATGAGCCTATTAATCATGATGAGATATCAATAAATGCTAATGGCTTTAATGTATCTGTTGATGGAAAATATTATATTGACAGAGAAAATTTGTATGAAGGCGATGAACCATATATTCTCATGGCTAATATTATTTCGCCAGTCGGAATAGAATCCTTTGAGTTTGGACTTAACTTTTATAAATTAACAGAAGATGGAGATTATGTGTTTGAAGATAACGTAAATTATTCTTATGATATTATAGCTTTAAGCGATGATGGAACGTTTAATAAGTTAGGTACTGTAGAATGTAATAGTTCAAAACCTATAACATGGTATACAAAACTGGAAATAGATTCTGTATTGGCTACTTTTTATGTATATCCTCATTTTGAAGAAGGTTATATATTTGATATAAAAAATTTAGATGTTAACGGCCCAGTGCCATACGACTTCAACCCAGGACGTCTTGCACTTATATGGTTAATTCTTAGTGCTCTTGCTCTTGTATTATCATCAGGAAAGAAGCCTGAAAACAAAGAAAATGATGGCGAAGAAGAACAAGCAAAAGAAGACGCTGTAGATAATACAGAGGCTGATAAAAGTAGAGAAGTTGTAGAGGAAGAACCAGAATCAACTACTGCTGCTGAAAAGGTTTGACAACCTACCGGCCTGGTGCTAAACTAACTTAAGTAAGAACATTACAACTAAAAACAACGGATAGAGGTTGCGGTATTTAAGAGTAATCTGCAGGATGTTAGGAACAGATGATTGCAGAGGAAAGGAAATATCGCCGAAAGGCTTGTTAGTCCTGATAACAGGTTCTTGGGTATGCAGAGAATATCTGTATAACTGTCATCTAGAAAGCTGTAATTGCAGTTAATTAGATGTTGAGCTATCGGAATTATTTATCAACGAATTTTGCCGGTAGATATCATCTACCGGTTTTTTTATGCCAAGAGGCAAGGAGGATTTATACTATGGCAATTTTTAAAGGAGCAGGTGTTGCTATTACTACACCATTTAAGAATGATGGAAGCGTTGATTATGATGCATTTAAAGAGCAGATAGAATATCAGATAAAGGGCGGTACAGATGCTATTATCGTTTGTGGTACTACAGGTGAGGCTGCAACACTTAGCCATGAAGAGCACTTAGATGTTATTGAAGCATGTGTTAAGTATGTAAATAAGAGAATCCCGGTTATTGCTGGTACAGGTTCTAACTGCACGGAAACAGCTATATACCTTTCACAGGAAGCTGAGAAGAGAGGCGTAGATGGACTTCTTGTTGTAACACCATATTATAACAAGGCTACACAGAATGGCCTTAAGAAGCACTTTAAGATGGTAGCTGAAAGCGTTAACCTACCAATTATTCTCTACAATATACCAGGTAGAACAGGTGGAGTTAACATCCAGCCAGATACACTTGTTTCGATTGTTAAAGAGAATAAGAACATCGTTGGTGTTAAGGATGCAACAGGTAATCTTTCACAGGCTGCTTCTATGATTTATAAGGCTAAGAAGGCAGGAGTAGAACTTGATGTTTATTCAGGAAACGATGATCAGGTACTTCCACTTCTTTCTATTGGTGGTATCGGAGTTATCTCTGTACTTTCTAATATTGCTCCAAAGCAGACACACGATATGGTTACAAAGTATCTTGAAGGTGATGTTGAGACAGCTAAGCAGATTCAGATAGATGCAGTAGAGCTTATTGCTTCACTATTCTGTGAGGTTAATCCTATACCGGTTAAGAAGGCTATGGAACTTCAGAAGCGTGATACAGGTTATCTTCGTATGCCTCTTACAGAGATGGAAGAGCCTAATGCTAAGAGACTTGAAGCTGCTATGAAGGAATTTGGGGTTCTATAAAAGGAGACAAAATTATGGTTAATGTAATAATGCATGGCTGCAATGGACATATGGGCCAGACAATAACTAATATAATAAAAGAAGATAATGAAATACAGATTGTTGCAGGTATAGATTTATTTGACGATGGACATAACGACTATCCTGTATTCAAATCTTTTGCAGATTGCAATATCAAAGCTGATGTGATCATTGATTTTTGTAATGCTAAGGCTGTAGATGGACTTCTTGATTATGCAGTATCAACTGGAACCCCTGTTGTGCTATGTTCAACAGGCTTGTCTGATGAACAACTTGCAAGAGTTAATGAGGATTCAAAGAAAGTGGCTATACTTAGAAGTGCAAATATGTCACTTGGTGTAAACCTTATTATGAAACTTCTCAAGGAAGCTGCAGCTAAGCTTGTACCGGCAGGATTTGATATTGAGATAGTTGAAAAACATCACAATCTTAAACTTGATGCTCCTTCAGGTACAGCTATTGCACTTGCAGATTCTATTAATGAAGAATTCGATAATTCATATGAGTATGTATATGATAGAAGCCAGAGAAGACAGAAGAGAGATTCTAAGGAAATTGGTATCTCAGCTGTTAGAGGTGGTACTATCGTTGGAGACCATGATGTTATATTTGCCGGGCAGGATGAAGTTATTACATTCTCTCATACAGCATATTCTAAGGCACTTTTTGGCAAGGGGGCAGTTACAGCTGCTAAATATTTAGCAGGTAAGGGACCGGGTCTCTATACTATGAAAGAGGTTCTTGAGTAATACTCTCGGAGATTATGATGCAAAACGAAGACTTAGAATTTACTTTACTAAAACAATTATCAAAGCAGTGGCAGAATATTGCCCAGGCTTCAACAGAGATTATAAACCTTAATTCTATTCTTAACCTGCCTAATGGTACTGAGCATTTTCTTTCAGATATTCATGGAGAATATGAGCCATTTAACCATGTTGTAAAGAACGGTTCAGGTTCAATCAGAAAGAAGATTGATGATGAATTTGGCAATGCCCTTAGGGATAAGGAGAAGAAGCAGCTTGCAACTTTAATATATTATCCTGAAGAGAAGCTTAATCTTATTGTTCAGGAAGAAGAGAATATTGATGATTGGTATAAGATAACCCTACACCGACTTGTTCAGATAACAAAGCGTGTAGCATCAAAATATACCAGATCTAAGGTTAGAAAGGCTCTTCCAAAGGACTTCTCTTATGTTATAGAAGAACTTATAACTGAGAAGGCGGAAGTTGCTAACAAAGAGGCTTATTATAACGAGATTATTCATACAATTATTAGAATAGGCCGTGCAAAGCAGTTTATTACCCAGCTTTGCTATCTTATTCAGAATCTTGTTGTAGATCATCTTCATATTGTTGGAGATATCTTTGACAGAGGTCCAGGTCCTCATCATGTTATGGATACACTTATTAATCACCATTCAGTTGATATTCAGTGGGGTAACCATGATATTTCATGGATGGGTGCAGCAGCAGGTTCTGTTCCATGTATCTTTAGCGTTCTTCGATTTGCAGTTAAATATGGTAATCTTGATACTCTTGAAGAAGGTTATGGTATCAATTTAGTTCCACTTGCAACTTTTGCAATGGAAACATATAAGGATACAGACTGTAGTCAGTTTGCTATTAAATACAATACTAATTACAACACTAAGGATTTAGATTTAGACACAAAGATGCATAAGGCTATTACAATGATTCTTCTTAAAGTAGAAGGTCAGTGTATTATGCGTAATCCTGACTTTAATATGTCTAAACGACTTCTCCTCGATAAGATTGACTATGAGAAGAAGACTGTAAACATTGATGGTGTAGACTATGAGATGACAGACTGTGATTTTCCAACTGTTAATCCAGAACGTCCATATGAACTTACACCGGAAGAGGAAGTGGTTGTAGAGCGTGTTTTACATGCATTTACCCACTGTGAAAAACTTCAGGAGCATATAAGATTCTTATATGCGAAAGGAAGTCTTTATAAGATTCACAATGATAATCTTCTCTATCATGGATGTATGCCATTTAACAAGGATGGTTCCTTCATGGAGATGAAGATTGGTGGCAAGGCATATAAGGGCAAGCAGTTATATGATGTCTTAGATAGTTATGCAAGAAAGGCTTATTACAGCCTAGATGATATGCAAGAAAAGCATCTTGGTCAGGACCTTCTTTGGTATACATGGTGCGGTGAAAGATCCCCTGTATTTGGTAAGGACAAGATGGCTACATTTGAGTCTTACTTTGTAAAAGATAAGTCTATGTCTAAGGAAACCAAGAACGCCTATTATGAACTTAATGATAATGAAGAGATGGTCGATAAGATTCTTCTTGAGTTTGGTCTTGATCCAGCAAAGTCTCATATAATCAATGGTCATGTACCTGTTGAGGTTAAAAACGGTGATTCACCAATTAAGTGTAATGGAAAGCTACTTATTATTGACGGTGGATTCTGTAGGGCATATCAGTCAAAGACTGGTATAGCTGGTTATACACTTATTCAGAACTCTCATGGTATGTATATTATTGCTCATGAGCCATTCGAATCTAAGGAGAAGGCTGTAAAAGAGGAAAATGATATAGTTTCAGATTCTATGACTGTTGAAATATACGGAGATAGAAGACGAGTTGCTGACACAGATATAGGTAAAGAACTTAAGGTGAATATCTTCTATTTGGAGAAACTACTTGCAGCATATCGAAGTGGTGCTATTCCTGAAAAGGGTACTAACTAGTTAAGGAAAGGCTTAAACTATGGAATTCAGACCATGTATTGATATACATGATGGAAAAGTAAAACAGATAGTTGGAGGTTCTCTTAAAGAGGATGGACAGACATCATTAGTAAAAGAGAATTTTGTTTCCAAGCAGGATAGTACTTTCTATGCCAATCTATATAAGAAACTTGGCATCAAAGGCGGACATGTAATTCTTCTTAACAAAGAAGGGACACCTGAATATGAACTTACAAAGGCAGAAGCGATAGCAGCTCTTAAGGCTTATCCAGGAGGACTTCAGGTTGGCGGAGGAATTAATCCAGACAATGCAGGTATTTATCTGGATGCAGGTGCCAGTCAGGTTATAGTAACTTCCTTTGTTTTTAAAGACGGAAGAGTTGACTATGATAATCTAAACAATATAAAGAATACTGTAGGCTCAGATAAGCTGGTTTTAGATCTTAGCTGTAGAAAAAGAAATGGAAAGTATTACATAGTAACTGACAGATGGCAAAAGTTCACTGATGAAACTTTTGACTTGGAAATATTAAAGAAATACGAAGAGTACTGCTGTGAATATCTTATCCATGCTGTAGATATGGAAGGAAAGAACTCTGGTGTAGATGATGATATCCTAGAGATATTTGACAGATACCATGGCAATCCTGTTACATATGCCGGCGGAATTCATTCTTATGATGATATATGTCATATTAAAGAACTTACTCATAATAAGGCTAATATAACTATTGGTAGTGCTCTTGATTTATTCGGCGGCAAACTGGAATTTGATAAAGTATTAGAATTGATAAAGCATTAGAAATAATAATAAAAACCCGTATCTAAATTAGATACGGGTTTTTGGTTCGTGATTAAATATTATGTATATCGAATTGCTAAGATTTACTATATATAATCAGAAAGTGGTAACCAGGATTATTTCTTGATTACGTGAGCTGCCTGAGGTCCCTTTTCGCCATCAACAACGTCGAATTCAACTTCCTGGCCTTCTGTTAAAGTCTTATAGCCTTCCTCATTTTCAATAGCTGAAAAATGTACGAATACATCCTTACCTTCAGCTGTAGAAAGGAAACCATAACCCTTCTGTGCATTGAACCACTTAACTGTACCTTGCATGTTAAGTTCCTCCTAATAAAAATATATGTTGCCGGATTGGCAACATGTTCAATATAGCATGGGGACTGGTAAAAGTAAAGGGAAATATAAGACTGACAAGGGTTTCGGAAGAATTATATATTGTTTTTCTTACTTTACTGTGTTAAAATTTTACAGTGTTAGCAGATGATAAATTTGATATATCATAGTGTCTGACAAAATCATATAAATGGGGTTTATGATATGAATAACAAGATTAAAACAGAATCAACAGATAAATTATTTGATGCAATACTTACACTTAAGAATAAAGAAGAGTGCTATAGTTTTTTTGAAGATTTATGTACTGTAAATGAGATTATTTCATTATCTCAGAGATTTGCAGTTGCACAGATGCTTAAGGAAAAGAAGACATATCTTGATATAGCAGAAAAAACTGGCGCTTCAACTGCTACAATTAGCCGTGTTAATCGTTCGCTTATCTATGGCTGTGACGGTTATGATATGGTATTTAAGAGAATGAATAAAGAAAATGATAAATAAGACTAGCCATTAATATCCATACATGTCATAGGATCAATAAAGCTACCGTCTTTAATTATCTGATATAGGAAAGCAGAGTTCTCTGCTGCTATTTTCATAATTACACTTCCCTGGCAAACATAATCACCAACAGATACAAGAGGAACTCCCATTCCTTTATAGAGAGATTCATATCCATTGCCATGATCTATCCTTATTATGTATCCATAATCAGAATCTTCTAGAAGTTCAGTTACACTGCCACTAGCTGTAGCTATAACGTTAGTATCTGTTGAAACTGTAAACATAACTTCATTGTCACTGACAGAAAGATTATCAGCATCATTGTCATTTTGATTAACAGTGACTGCATTGCCTTCTTCATTAAGTGCAACGTTAACAATAGCTGCTGTACCTTTAAGTGGGTATGCAGTAGGAAGTTTTTCCTTATTGGTTACTTCCTGAAGAGCAGCTAAATCATCATTAGCAGATTGTAGAGATTCACCCATAGCTGCATTTTTGGCAGATAAATCTTCAATCTGTTTGCTGAGATTTTCCACATCTGACTTGGCAGTATCTAGCGATTCATCAAGTACTTTAACTGCTCGTTTGTATTCCTTAATCTTCTTATGGTCATTATTTATTACACATATAAGCACTGTAATAATAACAACAAGTGCGAATAAGGCTGTAACAAAGCCTATTCTAACCCCTTTGTGTTCAAGTAATTTTGATAAATGAAAATGTATATAATGCTTGTGATGCTTCTTTTCTTCTGAACTCATAATAGTGACCCTTTTATTTATTGGTTAAGTTTACATAAAAATATTATCACAAACCATATAGGTTGCACAATATTACAATTTATATAGATTATGTTAAAATTATGTTAATTACTGTATGTTATAAATTTTATGTTATATAATATATATGTAGGCAGTATATATGGAGATATTTTAATGAGAAAAAAACTTGCCCTTCTAACTTCACAACTCGAAGATGATTACCAGAAAGATTTTATTACAGGATTCCTGGAGCAAGCATTTGATAATGATTATGATGTTTGCATTTTTTCGTGTTTTCAAAAAGAACCTGAAACAAGCAAAAGAGCTGTTAGTGAAAAGAATCTATTTAACCTGGTTAATTATGATGAGTATGACGGAATCGTGGTTATGCCAGATATTCTGCAGACATCAGGACTTATGATGAGAATCGAAAGTAATCTCAGAGAATATAGTGGTAAAGTCCTGTATGTTGATAGAGAAAGTGATACATATCCATATATTATAATTGATCATTATAGGGCTATATATAAGCTTGTTTCACACATTATTGAAGAACATGGTGTTAATGATATCGCTTTTGTAACTGGACATAAGTGGCATCCTTTCTCAAAGCAGAGGCTGAGTGCTTATATTGACTGTTTAAAAAATCATAATATTGAAGTAAGTGATGATTATATATATTACGGTGATTATTGGATGACCGGTGGAGCTCAGGCTGTCTATGATATGCTTGAGAAGTTTGGTAAGCTTCCAAAAGCGATAGCATGTGCCAATGATTATATGGCTATAGGAGCTTCCAGAGCAATCGTAGAAAAAGGTTATAGGGTTCCAGAAGATGTAATCGTAGTTGGATATGACTGTGTTGCTGATGGACGTAGTGCACCGATACCTATTACTTCTGGTTTCTTACCAACAAAAGAGTTTGGTGTATATGCAGGAACATGTATTGATGACTTGATTAATGACAAAGAACTTCCTGATTTTATATATGAACCTAAGCTCTTTATGGGTGGTAGCTGCGGTTGCCAGTTTCATAAGCATATTGATAAAGATAATATTGGTAAATCATGGCTTGATTCAAGAAAGTTCTATATGGCATATAACAGACTTACTGAAGAACTGGTTCTTCAATCATCATTCCATAATTTAATTGACTCTGTTCAGACATATACTTATATGTTTAGAGAGTTTGATTTGTTTGAAATGTATCTTAATGATGTTTGGCTTGATGGTTCGCCTATAGAGAAGACTGCCATACATGAGGGGTACTCAGAATACGTAAGACCTATTCTTAGATGTGGCCGTTCAGGTGAAGGTGAGGATAAGATTGATCTTACAACTAGAATCAATACTAAGATTATATCACCACATATTCATGAGGAGAAAGATAAGCCAAGGGCATTTATCATATCTCCATTATTTTTTGAAGATGTTACTTTTGGATATGCAGTTCTTAGCTATGGTAATGAAACAAAAACATATGGTGAGTCATATGTTATGTGGCTAAAATCTGTTCTTATTGGACTGGAGAATTACAGAAGAAATACTTTAAAACTTGATAATAAACACGAATATCTAGACGGTCCTATTAAGGACACTCTTACAAATATGTTTAACTATGAAGGTTTCGTAAAGCATGCCAAGCCTATGATTGAACGAAGCGAGTCTATTGCTCACAACATATTGGTTGTTGCGGTTGATATGATTGGTCTTGATAAGATCAATGCAGCTCATGGACGTAAGGGTGGTGATAAGGCTATTCAGGAACTTGCTGCGATTATTAACAGGGCAGCTGGCGAAAGTGATATGTGTTGCCGTCTTGGTAATGATGAATTCATTATAGTAAGTATGGTTACCGATTATGGTGAAGAATCATCTAAGGCTGTATTTGATAAGATAGATAAATATCTTAAAGAACATAATAATAATCCCAAAAAAGATTTTTCTTTAAATGTATACAAGGGAAGTGCAGCAGATAGAATCACCACTTTGTCCCAAATGGAAGATCTTGTTAATAAGGCAGTTAGCCATAAGAATGGTAATAAAGCGGCTGCACAGAGAAATGCTAACGTTAAAGTATTATCAGAAGAGGAACAGAAGGTTGCTGATATAGTTCAGACTATTCTAGATGAGAATCTGTTTAATTATCATTTCCAGCCTATAGTTTCAGCTAAGAATGGTTCTATATATGCATACGAAGCTCTTATGAGGGCTAATGTTAAAGAGAGAGTATCTCCACTTGATATTATCAAGTATGCAGGACATTATAACAGACTATATGATGTAGAGAAGGCTACTATGTTTAATGTTCTTGAAAGGGTATATTCTAATCCGGAAGAATTTAAACACAAGAAGGTCTTTGTTAACTCCATTCCAGGTGAACAGCTTAATCATGAGGATGTTGAAAAGATACTTCCTAAGATGAAGGAACTGTCAGATAAGTTTGTAATAGAACTTACAGAGCAGACAGAAGCAACGGATGAGATGCTTGATAAGATGAAGGAGTTCTACAAGACACTTGGAATCGAAACAGCCGTTGATGATTATGGTACAGGTTATTCCAATATAGTTAACCTTCTTAGATATATGCCTGATTATGTAAAGATTGATCGTATGCTTCTTTCGAATATTCAAGAGAATCCACAGAAGCAGCATTTTGTACGAGAGATTGTGCTCTTTGCTCATGATAATCACTTTATGGTCCTTGCAGAAGGAATAGAAACTAAGGAAGAATTAGAGACGGTTATCAAGCTTAAGGTTGACCTTATTCAGGGCTACTATACAGCCAGACCATCTGCTGAAGTCATACCTGAAATTGATGAGGAAATTGCTAATCAGATTAAGGAGTT
Organism: Lachnospiraceae bacterium NC2008; assembly: GCA_000687675.1. Taxonomy (GTDB): domain Bacteria; phylum Bacillota; class Clostridia; order Lachnospirales; family Lachnospiraceae; genus NK4A136. The sequence goes on from JHWS01000004.1 coordinate 240,320, forward strand.
TTCATCTATATAATATGCTTGATTTTTCCACTCTACTTTGCTAAAGTATCAATGGTTAATCAATGAATATCTATTATAGATTGGAGAGAAAGAATAATGAAAAAAAGATTAATAGCACTTATGCTTGTATTTTGTATGGCTCTTGCTTTATGTGCTTGTGGAAAGAAGGACCAGACAGATAAGGATTATGTTAAGGCAAAAGGTAAGCTTGTAGTTGGTATTACTGATTTTGCTCCTATGGATTATAAGGATGAGAAGGGCAACTGGGTAGGCTTCGATGCTGATATGGCAACAGCATTTGCTGCATATCTTGGTGTAGATGTAGAGTTTGTAGAAATCGACTGGGATAACAAGATTCTTGAACTTGATGGTAAGCAGATTGACTGTGTATGGAACGGTATGACACTTACAGATGAAGTTACAGCTGCTATGGATTGTTCTAAACCATATTGTAACAATGCTCAGGTTGTAATAGTTCCAGCTGATAAGGCTGATAAGTATCAGGATGTAGATAGCCTAAAGGAACTTAACTTTGCTGTAGAAACAGGTAGTGCTGGTGAAGCACAGGCTAACGAGCATGGACTTAAGAGCACACCAGTTCAGAACCAGGCTGCTGCACTTATGGAAGTATCAGCTGGTACATGTGACGCTGCTATCATCGATTCACTTATGGCTGCTGCTATGGTTGGTGAAGGAACAGGTTATGATAATCTTACATATACTGTAGGTCTTAATAGTGAGGAATATGGTGTAGGATTTAGAAAGGGTTCTAATCTTGCTGAAGAGCTTAATACTTTCTTAAAGCAGAGCTACGATGATGGTTCTTTAATGGAAACAGCATCTAAATATGGAGTACAGGCTGCAGTTATAGAGCAGTAATTATAATTGTGTTATTAATGCGCCGTCAGGTATATAATACTACTGACGGCGTATTTTTTGAGGTTTGCAATGTTAGACTTATTTTCGAGAATAGCATCTCAGTTTCCAACAGTATTTGAGGCACTAAATAAAGGTTTCTTATCTACACTTGCTTTATTTGCTGTTACACTAATAGGTGCTATTCCACTTGGATTAATAATTTGTTTATTTACTATCTCTAGATTTAAGGTTATTAGAGGTATATTTAAGTTTATTATCTGGATTGTAAGAGGTACCCCCCTTATGATACAGCTTCTTATAATATTCTATTTCCCTGGACTTGTATTTCACAATCCTATATGGGGCGGAGATGAACAGGGAAGATTCCTTGCTGCTATGGTAGCATTTATCTTTAATTATTCATGTTATTTCTCAGAAATATTCAGAGGAGGAATACAGTCTATTCCTGTTGGACAGGATGAGGCAGGTTTTGTTCTTGGTATGACAAGAGCAGAAGTATTCTTTAAAGTTAAGCTTATTCAGGTTATTAAGCGTATAGTTCCTCCTATGTCCAATGAAATCCTTACACTTGTTAAAGATACATCACTTGCTCGTATCATAGGTTTTCAGGAAATTATCTGGGCAGGTCAGGCTTATATGAAGGGCTCTCAGGGAATATCGGGTGAAATATGGCCTATGTTCTTTACAGCTGTTTATTATCTAGTATTTAGTGGTATTCTTACTATTCTTCTTGCAAAACTTGAGAAGAAACTTGATACCTTTAAGTAGTTTATAGAATACGAGGTTATTGTTATGGCAATACTTGAAGTAGAACATATATGTAAATCATTTAAGAAGAATGAGGTTCTTAAGGATATTTCATTTAGCCTTGAGGAGTCCAATGTTCTTTCTATAATTGGTTCTTCGGGAAGTGGTAAAACTACCCTTCTTAGATGTCTTAACTTTCTTGAAACTCCGGATTCCGGTGTGATGAAGGTAAAGGATAAGATTATTTACGACAGATTTGATCCTATACTTACTAAGGATAGAATCATAAGACAGAATAGACTGCATTTTGGCCTTGTATTCCAGCAGTTTAATTTATTTCCACAGTATACAGTTCTAGGAAATCTTACTTTGGCTGCTATATTAGAGGCAAAAAAAGATAAGAAGAATTATAAGGCAAATAAGGATGTTATTCTTGGAGAGATTAATGCCAGAGCATTGTCACTTCTTGAGAAGGTTGGCCTTGAGAACAAGAAAGACTCATATCCATGTGAACTTTCTGGTGGTCAGCAGCAGAGAGTTGCCATAGCAAGGGCTCTTATGCTTTCTCCAGATATACTTTGCTTTGATGAACCTACAAGTGCTCTTGACCCTGAACTTACAAAAGAAGTTCTTAAGGTTATTAGAGACCTTAAAGTTTCAAAGAATACTATGATAGTAGTTACACATGAGATGGAATTTGCCAAGAATGTTTCTGATAAGGTTATGTTTATGGCAGATGGAATAATTGAGGAATTCGGAGATTCCAAAGAGGTATTTGAGAATCCAAAGAGTCCTAAACTTAAGGCATTTTTAGATAATGCATTTACTATATAAGGTGGATTATGGCTTTCGAATTAGAAGAGACACTTAATGATATATTGAAATCTCTTAGCAGGGCAAGAGTTGTGGGTACAGAGGAGTTTCCTAATATAGATTTATATATGGATCAGGTTACTTCTTTTATGGACAGACACCTTAAGAGTATGACCAGAAGCGGTCAGGATGAGAATATCCTTACTAAAACCATGATTAATAACTATGCTAAGAATGACCTGCTTCCACCGCCTGAAAAGAAGAAATATAACAAGGACCATATGATTGTCCTTATGTTTATATATTATTTTAAGAACGTATTATCTATAAAGGATATACAGACAATACTTAATCCTATTACAGATAAGTACTTTGATAAGAAGAATTACTCTATTGAAGATATATATAACGAGATATTAAAACATAGCGAAACAGTTTTTGGAGACATCGAAAATGATGTTAGAAAAAAATATGAAACTGCTATGAGTAGTTTTGATGATGAGAAAGTGGGGGCAAAAGATTCCAAGATGCTTAAGGACTTCGCTTTCTTAACTATGATGACATTTGATATCTATGCCAGAAAACTAATGGTTCAGAGAATTATAGATGAGATAGATAAGAATGAGTAGGGGATTAACTAACAAAAAAGCAGCCATAATAATTGCTAATTATAATGGCCTGAATGATACTAAAAAATGCCTTGATAGCCTTGTAAAATCCAGCTTCAAGGATTTTTTTGTCGTTGTAGTTGATGACTATTCTGGGGACAAGGATGTAATTTGTGATCTTGTTGAACAGTATGACTCATTGGATATTGTTTGCCTTGTGACAGATAGGAATAAGGGATTTGCTGGGGCTAATAATCTTGGGATAAAGAGGGCTCTGGAATATAAGCCGGAGTATATAATACTTCTTAATAACGATACTGTTGTTTATGAAGATACTATAGGACAACTTCTGAATTTATCTGGTGAAGACAGAATAATTGGTCCTAAGATACTAAAGATGGATGATCCTTCTCTTATATATTCGGCTGGGGGGCAGTTTGATAAGGAATTATATTATCCTAAGAATATTGGATACAATGAAAAGGATAGTGACGAGTTTAGTAAGATTAGGGAGTGTGACTACCTTTCATTTTGCTGCGTCTCTATGCCTGCTAAAGTCTTCTCAGAGGTGGGATATCTGGATGAAGATTTCTATATGTACTGCGAGGATGTTGACTATTGCCAGAGATTAAAGGCTAAAGGGTACAAGGTTGTATATGAGCCTATGGTTAAGCTTCTTCATAAAGACGGAGGTTCATCATCGAGTTTAGGGGATAAGGCTTTATATTATAGTGTTCGTAACGAGTGTATTATTAGGGAAAGATATATTGAAGGCGGAGATGATATTAATGAACGCCTTTATAATGAATATAGAAAAAGTAACTTTAGGCAGAAGTTTAAGCTTAAGAAAGATTATAATGCGATAAAGGCATATGAGGCATATCGCGATTACTATAATAGGGATGTTTATGTTTGCAATACATCATATCACTTCTTAATCACAGTCGTTAAGGCTATATTAAATAAAAATAAACCCAAATTATTATTATGTCTTCATGGACTATTCGGTGAAGAGATGATAGATAGGATAAAGGCATCGGATTTATTTTCATCTGTAACTGTATATGAAAATCTTGATGATTTTGATACTAAGTTAGATTATAGTGCACCATTTTATAGAAGACATAAAGATATGCAGCGACAGCTGGATGGAGTTGTAAAGTGGAAGCATAATAGACATTATGAATATTATCTGTACAATGATGTATCTATAATGGGCAAGTGGCTTAACAGTCATGGAATAAAATATAATCTTATTGAAGATGGACTGGATTGTTATAAACAAAAAGCATTTTTGGGTTTGAACTATATTGAACCAGATTATAGAAGAGCAATTAAGCAAGCACTGAATATTGGATTTTATTGCTTTGGAAAATCTAAATACACAAAGAGTATAGAAGTAAATTCAATTGAGGGTATCTTATTAAAAAATAAAAATATAATATATGAACTTCCACGAGTTGAACTTTTTAATAGACTTTCTAACGAGGATATAAAGAAAATACTAGACTTATATCTTGATGATACTCAATATGAATATATTAAAAATCTACTTGATGGAATAGGTAAGCAAGCTAGTCTATTATTAACTCAGCCTCTTTATAACGATAAGATAACGTCTTATGAGACTATGGTTAGGTTTTATAAGGATATGGTAAAGGAATATGCTGAGGGAAGGTTGGTTATTAAGCCACACCCACGAGATAAAGTGGATTATACAACTATCTTCCCAGATGCAGTTATAATCAATAATAATAATCTGCCAGCAGAATTACTTGGATATATATCAAATGTGTGCTTTAAGAAAGCTATAACATGGAATTCAACTTCAATTAATAATATTTCTTATGTAGAAGATAAAGTGTTCCTGGGGATGGACTATATTAAACCATATATTGAGAGTGATACAGGCTTTGTATCTATGTGGCCTGGTTTAAAATTTATATGATAAAGACCTATAAAAAGATAAACAGAATACTTACTCACAAAGATAGACTTGCTATTGCAGGTCTTGTTGTGATGATGTTTATCGGGGGCTTAATGGAACTTGTTGGAGTATCAGGAATATTCCCTCTTATGGAGATTATTGCCTCAGGTGATACCAGTTCTAGTAAAAGAGTTATCTCTTTATCAGTATTTCTTATATGTATTTATATTCTAAAAAATATATTCCTTCTCATAATGTATAAATGTATTTACTCATTTGTAAGCAAGGGTAAAGCAAGACTTTCAACTAAGATGATGGATATATATATGCATGAACCTTATGAGTTCCACTTAAGAAGGAATGTTGCAGTTATACAGAGGGCAGTTAGAAGTGATACTGACGGAGTATATAGTGTACTAAGAGATATCCTTCAAATACTTTCTGAATTAATAATATGTCTTATATTAACAGTTGTTTTATTCTATACAGACTTCTGGATGGCACTTTTCTTAACACTTCTTGTTGGCTCATGTATGAGCCTTGTGTTTGTTATGTCAAAGAAGAAGATAAGTAGACTGGGAAAGACTGAGATGGAGTGCTCTGGAAAGATGGGACAGTGGCTTCTTCAGGGAATAGGTGGCATAAAAGAAATCAAGGTTCTTAATAAAGAGAACTATTTTGTTTCAAGATTTGATAAAGAGGCTAAGCTTTCAGCAAGCAATAATACCAGCCAGCAGTTATATATGCAGATGCCAAGGCTTTTTACAGAGACTATATGTATAATTGGTGTGCTTTCATATATTGTAGTTTCGTGTCTTATGGGTAAGGATATTGCTGTTCTTATACCTACCCTTGCAGTATTTGCTGTGGCAGCATTCCGATTACTCCCTTCTGTAGGAAAGATAAACGGATACTTAAACGATTATCAGTTCTTTAAGCCTAGGGTTGATTTTATAATTGATGATATAGAAGGAATGGAATTTAAGGACGTTGATATAAAGATAGATTCACAAGATGCATCAGTTAATGCTTTATCAACAATGACATTCTCTGATTTTATAAAGATAGAAGATGTCTCTTTTGCATATCAGGGTACTGAAGAAAATGTTCTTGAGAAAGTATCATTAACTATAACTAAAAATAAATCGTTTGCTATAGTTGGTCCATCAGGTGCAGGAAAAACTACTCTTGCAGATATTATTATGGGACTTCTTAAACCTAACAATGGCAAGGTTTTAGTGGATAATCAGGATATTAATGACAATCTTTATGGTTGGTACAATATTCTTGGTTATGTTCCTCAGACCATATATTTATCAGATGATACTATAAGACGTAATGTTGCGTTTGGTATAGAAGATAAGGATATTGATGAGACAAAAGTTAAAGAGGCTCTTAAAAAGGCACAGCTATACGATTTTGTTGAAGACCTAGACGAAGGTCTTGATACGGTTATAGGTGACAGAGGTGTCAGATTATCCGGCGGCCAAAGGCAGCGTATAGGTATAGCAAGGGCTCTTTACCATGATCCTCAGATACTTATCTTAGATGAAGCAACATCATCGCTTGATAACGAAACGGAAGCTGCTGTTATGGAAGCTATAGACAATTTCAAGGGACATATAACCATGATTATCATAGCTCACAGGCTTTCTACTATAGAGAACTGTGATGAGGTATATAGGGTAGAAGATAAAGGGTGTAAGAAAATAAATTAGTTATGAAGATTGTTAAAATGATTTTATCTGGTTTAAGCGTTATATCGGTTTTTCTAATATCTATTGCTATTTCAGTATTTATATCTCCTTTATTTGGGGGATTTAGTTTTGTCCTTTTAGGGCTTACTTCATTTGTTTTAATCAAATATATAAAAATCGTTGAAATTGAGAGCAGGTTTAGATTTCTATTAACCATAGTGGTTACTGTAATCCTGGCTTTTTCATTAGGATTATTTTCAAAAGAATACTTCAATGCAAAATTATCTAATGTTTCCTATGTTTACGAGTTAATTAGCTATATAGGATTTTCTTTTTTGCTGTTGATTCCAGCTTTTAAAATTGTTCATTTGTATTTTTCACTTATATTAGCCTATAAAAGGAAAAAAAACAGTTATTTGGTTTATTTGTTTGGCTTAGTTACTCTTGGTTATATGTTTTTTATACAATTTCCTTCAGATGTTTTCTTCTCTAATCCTGATGAATTTATTTTTTCTTATCAGATTCTATTAAGATCTGAAGTCCCTGTATTGTTATTAGCTATAGCTGTTGCCTATTTTGTACTGACATTATTACCACCATGCATATCCGAAGTAATTAATAGGATAGTGGTTAGTTTATCTATTGGATGTTATGTTCAGTACATGTTTTTTAATAAGGGAATGGGGCTTGTAGATGGTGGTACCTATAGATGGACAGATAATAAGGCTTTAGCCTATATAGATATAGCTGTATGGCTTTGCCTAATTATTACTATGCTTGCTGGATATATTAAATTTAAGAAGAAAATATATAAGTTTGACATTTTTATATATGTTTTACTTCTATTTATGATGATATCTAGTCTAATTACAAATATCATCAATGCTCCTAAAGAAGCATTTAGCAATAAAACATATCAATTTACAACAGATGATGAATTTGTACTTTCTCCAAATGGAAATGTAATAGTATTCATTATTGATGAAGTTGATAATATGTATATTGATGAAATCTTAGACAATGATAAAGAGTTCTTTGATGATTTCAATGATTTTACCTTGTATGATAATACGTGCTGTGTATACGACTTTACTGCAACTTCGAAAAATCAGCTTTTCACTGGATACTGTTTTGGTGACACAGAAAATCATATAGATGAGTGCTATCAAAGAATTAAAGATGAAGGTTATATGGTGAACTTTTATTCTTTTCAAGGATATAGTGAATTCCCTGATATTTATCCATATATAGATAATTGCAAGGAAATATACCTTGGAGATAATGATTGTAGAGTAGATTACCAGAATATATCAAGTGATTTTATATATATGTCGCTATATCAAGCATATCCGAATGTGTTAAAAGATTCATCGAAAGTAAACTCATTAGTTTTTAATCATATTTTTTTGGTAGATAAGAAGTCGGAATCATATTTTGAAAATGAAGACTTTTTTAATCATATGCATTTTTCGCTGGCGGATAATCCAGAAAAGAGATTTATAGAATATCATATTCGAGGTGCGCATTTCCCGTGCGATAACCATGTTGAGACGATAAAATACTGCCTAAGCATTGGAAAGGAAATGGTAGCGCAACTAAAAGAACTGGGGGTATATGATAATTCTTGTATAATTATCATGTCTGATCATGGACTTCATGATCAATCAGAATACTATACTTTTCCTACCGCTGGAACTCCACTTTTTATGATTAAAGAGTTTGAAAAAAGTGACATAAATATGAAAGTTTCAAATGCACCAATTTATTATAAAGATTTTATGCCAACAATTCTTTATAATATGGGGTTATTTGAAGGCAATGAAGATAGAGAAAAGTTTGGAACACCTATATATGATTATAATGATGGAGAAAAAAGAAGTAGAAAATGGTATGATAGCGATAGCGGAGGCTATAGAGTATATACATATGAAGGAGATTACGAGGAATTAAAACGTGTAGTAAATGAAGGAAATTATACTTTCATGGAACGTTAGTATATAGTAGGGAGATTAGAAATTGGATTTTAAAGCATGTTTTTATAGGTGATGAGATTTACCGTGCAGGTGGCGATGAGTTCATGATTCTTGTAACTAACAATAGTAATCTTGAATTTGATGAGAAGATAAGAAAGATACGTGAGATGACAGAGGAAGATGATAGTATCTTGTTTGCAATAGCTACCTGCTACGAGGATGGGGATATTGATATTAGAAGAGCACTAAGAAAAGCAGACGAGGATATGTACGAAGATAAGAAGGAATATTATTCAAGATATCCAGGAAGAAGATATAGATAATAAATGGGAGGCTTAAGCCTCCCGTTTATTATCTCATGATTTTCTTTACGATTTCATCATACTGCTTATACATCTTTTGCACACCATTTTCTAAGAGATAGTAGTGCATAATATATGGAACAAGTAGAACCATAAGTGCTGCAAATAATACAAATCCGCCTATTTCCATAGTAAGTAAACTATAGAAAAATGCTGCAAAGGCCAAAATAGCGAACAATACAGTTACAATAAGATGTATAAGTCTCTCGTGCTGAAAGAATAGAATCTGGTCTTTGTGTCTTTGAAGAAGAACTTCGTATTCTTTCCTTGTTGGTGCAACATCTTTCTTAATTGTGTGCTGGTGGTTATCATCTGCATCAAATGAAGATGTTACTGGTACATTGTTAGCAAGTATCTCATCTATAAAATGTAAATAAGCTTTAATTCTTTTTTTCATATTTCGAAACATTAACCCCTTCTAATATTGTGAATATATCTTTTTACATAGGTTTCTATATGGTTTATAATAAGACTGCTTAAGTGATTTGTAAACAAAGCACAGGTGTATACCTAATAAATATAGACTAATCAGAAAGGGCGGGAATATGATATTTAAGTGCAATAACTGCGGTGGAATCATGGTATATTCTCCTGAAAAGGAAGCTATGTATTGTGAGCATTGTGGCAGTGTTGATTCTCAAAGTGTAGTGACTTCAGAAAATATGACAAGCTGCGTTAACTGTGGGGCTCCTATGGAGATTACAGATTATACCAGTGCTACTAAGTGTCATCATTGTGGATGCTACACAATCTTTGAGGAGAGGGTATCTGGTCAGTATACTCCTCATCTGGTTCTCCCATTTAAAATTGGAAAAGAAAAAGCAAAAGAGATAATTAAGGAACATGCTAAGAAGAATATCTTTGTTCCTTACTCATTTTATAGTGATGCCTATGTAGATACAGTATCAGGTATGTATGTTCCTTTTTGGATGTATGACTATGATGCAAACTATGATTATCATGCCAGCGGTAAAAAGATAAGAACCTGGGTAAGTGGTAATAAGGAATACACAGAAACAAAAATATATAGTATCGACCGTAATATGGATATTGATTTTGATAAGCTTCCTGTAGATGCATCTATAAAGATGAAAGATGATGTTATGGATTTGATGGAACCATATGATTACAGCGCTCTTACAACATTTGCACCGCTATATATGTCTGGATTTGATGGAGAGGTATACAACTTTACTCCTGATCAGCTTGAACTTAGAGCAAGAGAGAAGGCTACAAGGTATTCTGAGAAGCTTATGAATGATACTTTGGTAGGATATACTTCTATAAATACTACAAGCAAGAATCTTAATTTGCAGCCATCTGGAACAAATTATTCATTACTTCCTGTATGGCAGTATAACTATTCATACAACGGGAAAATTTATGAGTTTTATGTTAATGGACAAACAGGCAAAATAGTTGGAGAACTTCCAACATCAGGAAAATTAAAACTTCTATATTTCTTGGTGGCATGTGGTTTATTCTCCGTTGCTTCATACCTTCTTTGGATGTTATTGGAGGTGTTATAAATGGCAAAAGTATTAAAGAAATTCAAACCATTATATATAACAATTGGCATATTAGCGGGGCTTATAGCTATATGTTTACTAAGACGAAGTTTAATATCTGAGAAAACATCATATTCAGATTCTATTACTGATCAAAGAGTATTTGACTACGGAGAACTCCTAACTGATGAAGAAGAGGAAAAACTTGAAAAGCTAATTGATAAAAGACAGCGTCAGACTGGCTATGATATTGTTCTTGTAACTCTGAATATGGATGTTTCTGACTATAATAATATAGATAGGGCAGGTATATTTGCTAGAGACTATGAAGATATCATGAATGAGCATGGTAGTACCTATAGAGATGATTTTTATCAGTGGGCTTATGAAAGTGACTATGACAGGTTCGACTTATACTTATTCCAAAGAGCTTTTTGGGATGAATATAGATTTGGTTTTGATGGACATGAAAAAGGGGTAACTGATGAAGGTAAAGGTGTAATCTTTGTAGATAACTGGTATAACAATCAAACCTGGTTTGGAACTGCTGGTGATGATGATTTAATTGATAAATATGAAAAGAATGATGCTGCAGCATCAACTCATATGCTTATGACAGTTGGCAAGCGTGTAGAGGCTAATCCTTACCAGGCATATAAATTCTATATTAATAACTTCTACTATGATATAACAGAATGGATACCATTCAATTTCTATATTAATAGATTTTGGCCATTAATACTTGGTATTATCATTGCTGTTATAGCATACCTAATTAGAAGTGCTCAGTATAAAGCTAAGGATACAACAACAGCTAGCACCTATGTTAATGGGGCACCAAAGATGAATGTATGTAATGATGTGCTGGTAAACACCTATGTAACCAGCCGAACTATATCAAGCGGCTCCTCAGGAGGCAGAGGAGGCGGTGGCTTTGGAGGCGGTGGCCATGGCGGTCACGGCGGCGGACATTAATATGTTGAAGTTTAATTTTACATATTGACATTTGGCTATGCTTCTTTTAACATATATGAGTGTGTTTGAATTAGATCGTCCGTGTCCAGATTTAATTCGACTTTTTCAACAGGTTTGCGGGCCTGAATATTAATTAGGAGGTAAAAAGTCTTGGCTAACATTAAATCTGCAAAGAAAAGAATTCTTGTAAATGACAAAAAAGCTGAAAGAAATAAAGCTATCAGATCATCTGTTAAGACAGCTGTAAAGAAAGTTTACGCAGCTATCGAAGCTGGTGATAAGGATGCAGCAAAAGATGCACTTCTTAAAGCTACAAGTTCTATTGATAAAGCTCAGAAGAAGGGTGTATATCACAAGAACTATGCTTCTAGAAAGATTTCACGTCTTAACCTTGCTGTTAATAAGATGGCTTAATCTTAGAACATATAAAGTAATAAAACTCCCTATGTACCGTCATACGTAGGGAGTTTTTTAATAATAAGATTGTATAAAATATACAATTGTAGCAACACTGATTCAAAATAAATCTGAAAGATAGAGAATAACGTGAAGGATAATATTAGAAACTTTTGTATAATAGCTCATATTGACCACGGTAAATCTACACTTGCCGATAGAATTATAGAGAAAACTGGACTTCTTACTCAGCGTGAGATGCAGGAACAGATTCTCGATAATATGGACCTGGAAAGAGAAAGAGGTATAACTATCAAGGCTCAGACAGTAAGAACTGTTTATAAGGCTAATGATGGTAAAGAATATATCTTTAATCTTATTGATACTCCTGGACATGTTGACTTTAATTATGAGGTATCAAGAGCACTTGTTGCCTGTGATGGAGCTATATTAGTAGTTGATGCTGCTCAAGGAATAGAGGCTCAGACTCTTGCCAATGTATATATGGCAATAGATCATGATTTGGAAGTATTCCCGGTTGTAAATAAAATAGATCTTCCAAGCGCACAGCCTGAGAAGGTGGTAGAAGAGATAGAAGATGTTATAGGTATCGAGGCGGTTGGATGTCCGCTTATATCAGCAAAGAATGGTATAGGCATAGAGGATGTTCTTGAAAGTGTTGTTACAAGGATACCTGCCCCAACAGGAGATGAGAATGCTCCACTTAAAGCTCTTATATTCGACTCTGTTTATGATCCATACAAGGGTGTTATTGTCTTTATAAGAGTTAGAGACGGTAAAGTTCGCAAAGGAACTAAGATTAAGATGATGGCTACAGGTGCCATATTCGACACAGTTGAAGTTGGATATTTTGGTGCCGGTCAGTTTATTCCTTGTGATGAACTTGAAGCAGGCGAAGTTGGTTATATCACTGCTTCTATTAAGAATGTTCAGGATACAAGAGTTGGTGATACGGTAACTGATAATGACAACCCATGTGCCGAAGCACTTCCAGGATATAAAAAAGTTCTTTCTATGGTATATTGCGGTCTTTATCCTGCAGATGGGGCTCACTATTCTGATCTAAGAGATGCTCTTGAAAAACTTCAGCTTAATGATGCGTCCTTATTCTATGAAGCAGAAACATCAGTTGCCCTTGGCTTTGGTTTTAGATGTGGTTTCCTTGGACTTCTTCATCTTGAAGTTATACAGGAAAGACTGGAAAGGGAATATAATCTTGACCTTGTTACAACTGCACCAGGCGTTATATATAAGGTGTACAAGACAGATGGTTCGATGATTGAACTTACTAACCCTTCTAACCTTCCTGATCCATCAGAAATAGATCATATGGAAGAACCAATTGTTAAAGCTGAAATTATTGTAACTAAAGAATATATTGGTTCAATTATGGAACTTTGTCAGGAAAGACGTGGTAAGTATATTTCTATAGATTATATTGAAGCTAACAGAGCTATTCTTAAATACGAACTTCCGCTTAATGAGATTATCTATGATTTCTTTGATGCATTAAAGTCAAGATCAAAAGGATATGCTTCATTTGATTATGAGATGAAGTGCTATGAGACATCAAAGTTAGTTAAGCTTGATATTCTTATTAATCATGAGGAAATCGACGCTCTTTCATTCATTGTTCACTCTGATTCTGCATATGAGAGAGGAAGAAGGATGTGTGAGAAACTTAAGGACGAGATTCCACGTCATCTTTTTGAGATTCCTATTCAGGCTGCAGTTGGCGGTAAGATTATTGCAAGAGAAACAATTAAAGCTCTTAGAAAAGATGTACTTGCTAAGTGTTACGGCGGTGATATTACCAGAAAGAAGAAACTTCTTGAAAAACAGAAGGAAGGTAAGAAACGTATGCGTCAGTTTGGGAACGTTGAGATTCCTCAGAATGCATTTATGTCAGTGCTTAAGTTAGATGATGATAAATAGTTAGGCAAAAGCTCATAGCGATATGGGCTTTTTGTTATATAAAAAGTTATGGCTGATAAAGAATTAGAGTTATATATTCATATTCCTTTTTGTATAAGAAAATGCAACTACTGCGATTTTCTTTCTTTTTCATGTGATGAAGAAGGAATAGAAAAATATGTTAGTACCCTTGTTGAAGAGATAAGATGCAAGGCTAGGGACTACAAAGATGATGTGATTACATCTGTATTTATTGGAGGTGGAACACCATCGATTCTTTCTGATGACCAAATTGAAAGAATAATGAATGTAGTTAAGAATAATTACAATCTTTCTGATTGCTGTGAAATAACTATAGAATCAAATCCGGGAACACTTACAGAAGAGAAACTCCTGGCTTATAAGAAGAGTGGAATTAATCGATTAAGTATTGGCCTTCAATCTGCCGATGATGATGAGTTAAAACTTCTTGGTAGAATACATGATTATCAAACATTTGTAGATAATTATAATTTGGCCAGAAAACTGGGGTTTGATACTATTAACGTAGACCTTATCAGTGCTATTCCTGGTGGAAGTATAGAGAAGTTTAAGGAATCTTTATTAAAGGTTGTAGAACTAAATCCAGAGCATATTTCTGTATATAGTTTAATTATTGAAGAAGGAACACCATTTTATATAAATTATGGGGAGGGTGGTCCTCTGGAAGATACACTAATATCTGAGGATGACGACCGAGAAATATATCACTTGACTAAAACTTTGTTAGCTGAGGCTGGATATAATCAATATGAAATTTCCAATTATTCTAAGGCAGGAAGAAAGTGTCAGCATAATATTGGCTATTGGATTAGAAAGAACTATGTTGGATTTGGGCTAGGGGCGAGTTCTTTATATGATAATATGAGATATAAAAACACTTCGGATATGAAGGAATATCTTAGAATTAAAGCGGAAGATGTTCCGTGTGGTTACATGATTCGTAAAGAAGTTGAAAATCTTGATATAAAAGACATTATCGGTGAGTACATGTATCTTGGCCTTAGGATGAATAGGGGAGTAGACCTAAAGAAGATGTCTGAGCAAGTCGGACAGGACGTATATAATATATATAGAACTTGGATAGATAAATGTGCTTCAGATGGTTTGATCATAAATAAAGACCATATTATATGCTTAACTGACAAAGGGCAGGACCTTGCCAATTATGTAATGGCAGGATTTGTATAAGAAGTGACAGCGTTAATAACGTTCGTTACAAGAAGGGTTACTGATAAGACTATAATATTATTGTGGTAAAATACCTTTACATAATATTAAATTATTTGATATAATCTTCATATTGAGGTCAGAAGAGAAGGTGTCTGACCAGTGTGGGACAAAAAGTATTGGAAAAGAGGTAAAATTAAATGGCAAACGTTTCGATTAATGAAGTACTTGCAACAGCGCTTGCAGCTAAGGCTTCAGATATCCATCTTACAGTTGCGCTTCCACCTATGATGCGTGTTAATGGTCACCTTATAGGTATGGATAATTTCCCAGTTCTTACAGCAGATGATACACTTGATATGCTTCTCGCTATCACAACAGACCACCAGAGAGAAATATTCAACTCTAAGGGTGAACTGGATATGTCATTTGCTTCTGATAATATTGGACGTTACCGAGTTAATGCATTCCGTCAGAGAGGTTCAGTTGCTATGGCTCTTCGAGCAGTTAACACTGTAGTACCTTCTCCAGATCAGTTAGGACTTCCATCAGCATTCGTTGATCTTTATACAAGAAAAAGAGGTCTTATCTTAGTTACAGGACCTACAGGTTCAGGTAAGTCTACTTCACTTGCTTCTATTATCAATCAGGTAAATGAGCACAGAGATGCACATATTATCACACTTGAGGATCCAATCGAGTACTTACATCTTCACAAGATGTCAATGGTTAATCAGAGAGAAATCGGTTTCGACTCTATGTCATATGCAAACGCTCTTAGAGCTGCCCTCCGTGAGGATCCAGATGTTATCCTCGTAGGAGAGATGCGAGACTTCGAAACAATTTCCGTTGCGGTAACAGCAGCGGAAACTGGACACTTAGTTCTTTCAACACTCCATACAATTGGTGCTGCTTCTACTGTAGACCGTATTATCGACGTATTCCCACCTCATCAGCAGCAGCAGATTAGAGTTCAGCTTGCTAACGTTCTTGAGGCGGTTATTTCTCAGCAGCTTATTCCTACAGCAGATGGTAGAGGACGTGCGGCAGCATTCGAAGTTATGATTTCTAACTCAGCTGTACGTAACCTTATTCGTGAAGGTAAGTCACACCAGTTACTTTCAGTTATGCAGACAACTAGAAAGATTGGTAACATCGCTATGGATGAAGCAATTATGGCTCTTTACCAGGAAGGTAAGATTACTAGGGACAATGCTATTCAGTATGCCGTTGATCCAGATGGTATGACAGCAAAGCTTAAATAATTATTT
This sequence comes from Lachnospiraceae bacterium NC2008, assembly GCA_000687675.1. Classification (GTDB taxonomy): domain Bacteria; phylum Bacillota; class Clostridia; order Lachnospirales; family Lachnospiraceae; genus NK4A136. The sequence goes on from JHWS01000004.1 coordinate 256,620, forward strand.
TTAGCAGGCTGCTTATGGCAGCCTGCATATTTATCTTAATTTATTCTTTTTGGCGATAACCTAATCGCCGTAGATAGTCTTTCTGACTTGATACAATTTTCATTTTTCTAAAACTAAATAATAGGAGGTTTTTACATGGTTACTGAAGTTATTGGAGCCGGTATTAACGGTATCGACTCTTATATTGTGAAAGTGGAGGTGGACATATCTGATGGACTGCCAGTTTTTGAGTTGATTGGACTTCTTAATTCAGAAGTTAGGGAGGCTAAAGAAAGGGTAAAAGTATCTCTAAAAAATTGCGGCATATATATGGAACCTAAGAGAATAACAATAAATCTTTCTCCAGCAAATATCAGAAAAGAAGGCACGGGTTATGACCTTCCTATTGCGATAGGGATGTTAGCTGGTCTTGGCTATGTTTCTAAAAGTAGTTTGGAAAACATATTATTTGTTGGAGAGATTGGATTAAATGGTGAAATAAAATATATAAAAGGTGTCCTTCCTATAACTATGGAGGCACAAAAAAGAGGAATATCAACAGTAATAGTTCCTAAAGGTAATGCGAAAGAGGCTGCTATAGTAAAAGGCATGAAAGTTGTTGGTGTAAGACATATTGAAGAATTAACAAAATATCTGAATTCAGAGAATAAAGATGAACTTATACCACCTACAACCGCGGATATAGATGATTATTTGCAAAGCGATTTTTATAACCTTCCGGATTTCAAAGATGTTTCTGGGCAGGAGGCGGCAAAGAGAGGGTTAGAAATTGCTGCAGCAGGTTTTCACAATGTTCTTATGATAGGACCGCCAGGAGCCGGAAAGTCCATGATGGCAAAGCGACTCCCCTCTATTATGCCTAAGATGACACTTAAAGAGTGCTTGGAAGTAACGAAAATATATAGCGTTTGCGGATTACTGGAATCAGATAAACCGCTAATTAGTACCAGACCATTTTGCAGTCCACATCATACGGCATCATATAGTTCCATGACAGGTGGAGGTAATTCTCCAAGACCAGGTCTTATAAGCAGATCGCATAAAGGAGTTCTATTCCTTGACGAGGTTGTTCATTTCTCATCAACAACCTTAGAAATCCTAAGACAACCAATTGAAGATAAATGTATACAGGTTACAAGAGCTAATTGGAATCAAACATTTCCTGCGGATTTTATGCTTATAGCAGCGATGAATCCATGTCCTTGTGGTATGTATCCAGATTTAAACAAGTGCAATTGTACACCAGACAAGATAAGACACTATATAGGGAAAATATCTGGGCCTATATTAGACCGTATTGATTTATGTATAGAAACATCAAAAGTAGAAATAAAGGATATTAACCGAGAAGGAAGCTTAAGTAGTGAAGTTATGCGCGAACAGGTGCTTAAAGCTATAGAAGCACAAAAAGAAAGATACAAAGGAACAGATATAGTGTTTAATTCTTCGTTATCTGCAGGAAATATAGATGAATATATTGTTCTTGGTAAGAAGGAGAAGTCGCTTATGGAGAAGGTTTATAACAAGCTAGGCTTAAGTGCCAGAGGCTACCATAGGATTCTTAAAGTTGCCAGAACTATAGCGGATATAGATGGAAGTAAGGATGTTGAGTGTAAGCACTTGCTTGAAGCGGTTTGTTATAGAGGAGTGGAGGATAAGTATTTTAATATATGAGTTTTAATAAATATCAAGTTGGGCTGGCCTGTATCGAAGAACTAGGCGGAGCACCAATAAGAAGGCTTTTGGAAAAATATGGAGATGAAGAGGCTATATGGAAGATGACTGATTCGGAAGTTAATGGCTTATTGACACTTACAGATAAACAAAAAGAAGCCTATATTTCAAAAAGAAGACGCTATGATTTGGATAAAACTTATGAATATGTCACATCTAAGAAAGTAAAACTGGTTGCTTATAGGGACTCAATATATCCTACCCAATTAAAAAAAATACCATCGCCTCCGTCATATTTGTTTTATTTAGGGAATCTACCTAAAGATGATGTTCCATCTGTATCAATTATAGGAGCCAGGATGTGTAGTGAATATGGTAAAGAGGCTGCTAAGTATTATTCTTCTGTACTATCTAAAAATGGAGTGCAGGTAATAAGTGGTCTTGCCAGCGGAATAGATGGGATTTCACAAAGAGCAGCATTAGATGCGGATGGCAGCAGTTTTGGTGTTCTTGGCTCTGGAATCGATGTTTGTTATCCAGTGGCAAATAAAAGTTTGTACAAAGATTTGGCTATCATAGGCGGAGTAATATCAGAAAATCCTATTGGATCAAAACCATTACCTTATCACTTCCCTATGAGAAATAGGATTATAAGTGGACTTTCAGATATTGTTTTAGTGGTTGAAGCTAAAGAAAAGAGTGGAACCTTAATAACTGTGAGTATGGCACTAGAGCAAGGCAAAGATGTATATGCTCTTCCAGGGAATTACAACTCAAGACTTAGTTTGGGTTGCAATAAATTGATAGCTGACGGTGCAGGAATAGCCTATAGTCCAGAGGTTCTGTTAGAAGAACTGGGAATGAAATATAATATCGAAAAGCAAAATGGGGCAGAAGAACGTATTTATAATAGGCTATCTAAAGTCGATTGGACAGATGAGGATGAATATAAAACGGCTAAAGAATTAATTAAATTACTAAACAAACATGATTATGATATTAACCAACTATATGAGGAACTGAAAGATATTACAATTGAGCAGTTAAGCTATATTCTAATGAAGTTATCGATGGAAAATATCGTCTCTGATAGTCTTGGAAAGTACCATTTATGCAATTTATGCACAAGTTGACGTAATCTCTATTGTAAATATTGATAAAAATACTATATTTCCTTTATTTTTTCTTTTGAATATGTAATAATAATGCTTGGACTAATGGGCAAACTGTGTTTATTAGCCGTATAGAAGGGCAGAGCAAAGTGTATTATTACTATAGTTCTAGTGCTGGAACATGATGCATCTGCTTATAAGAAGGGAATGGTTGTACAAAATGGCACTTTTTGGAGAGAAGAAACGATTAGGTGATACTCTCGTAGAGAATGGTCTTATTACTGAAGAACAATTAAAACATGCTCTAGAAGAACAGAAGGAAAGAAAGACTAAGCTTGGTGAGACTCTTATGAGTCTTGGATATATCACACCTGAGAAGTTTGCTCACTTCTTCAGTGATATCATGCACTATGATCTTGTGAGTCCAGAAGAACTTGCAGCATTTGATCAAAGAGCAATTGATATGGTTGGTGAAACTATTATCAAGAAAGATGAGATTCTTCCTTTTGGATTTGATGAGGATAATATTAATCTTATCCATGTAGCTATGTCAGATCCTATGAACTTAGGTATTATCGATGATATTGAAATGGCTACAGGTATGGAAGTTAAAGCGTTCTATGCACCTCAAACATCTATATCAGTTATTATTGATAAGTTATACGGTAAGAAAGCTACAATGGAAGCTGCTGAGCAGTTCGAAGCTGAACATGCCGCAGAGTTCGAAGATGAAGAAAAAGAAGAAGATGATTCAGTAGGTGATGCACCTATTGTTAAGATTGTTAGATCTATGATACAGCAGGCTGTTCGAGAAGGGGCTTCCGATATTCACATCGAGCCACTTGAAAAGTCACTTCGTGTAAGATGCCGTGTTGATGGTATGCTTCAGGAAGATGCTGTATATTCTTTAAATATGCTCAATGCTATGACAGCTTGTATTAAGATTATCTCTGGTCTTGATATTTCTGAAAAGAGAAAGCCACAGGATGGGCGTCTTACATATGTTGTTGATGGCGTTGAATTCGATGTCCGTGTTTCTATACTTCCAACAGTATATGGCGAAAAGACTGTTATGCGACTTACAAAGAAGCAAGGTCTTACCCAGGAAAAGAAGTACCTCGGTCTTTATCCTGATGATGAAGCAAGACTTGATGGTATCATGAATAACCCACACGGAATTATTCTTGTTACCGGACCTACTGGTTCTGGTAAATCTACAACATGTTATACCGTTTTAAATGAACTTAATAAACCTGATGTTAATATCATCACTGTTGAAGACCCTGTCGAAGCTAATGTGGCAGGTATCAACCAGGTACAGGTTAACGTCAAGGCTGGTCTTACATTCGCATCAGCCCTTAGATCTATCCTTCGTCAGGACCCTGATATTATCATGATAGGTGAGATTCGAGATGGCGAGACTGCTCAGATTGCTGTTCAGGCTTCTATTACAGGTCACCTTGTTATATCTACACTGCATACTAACTCAACATCAGCATCTGTAACCCGACTTATTGATATGGGTGTTGAACCTTATATGATTGGTGATGCGGTTGTTGGTATTATTGCACAGCGTCTTGTAAGAAGACTTTGTCCAGAGTGTAAGGTTCCTCATATAGCTACAGAAAGAGAAAAAGTACTTCTGGGCTACACTGGTACAGAAGATATTACAATTTATGAACCTGGTGGATGCGAGAAGTGTGGTTCTGGTTATAAAGGACGAAGAGCTATATATGAAATTATGCCAATATCTGCTAATATTAGACGAGTTCTTCATGAAACAGTTACTGCAGAAATTATTCAGGATACTGCGGTAGCAGAAGGTATGAATACTCTTCGTATGGCTGGTGCTCGTAACGTACTTGAAGGCGTAACATCTATAGCTGAGATGGTTAGAGTTGCTTACGATATGGATGCTCAGAATGAGGCATCTAAAGCAGAAGTATCTGAAGAAGAAAGTGCTTCTTAATAAAGTGCATAATAAATAAAAAATAAATTAATGTAAAGGTGGGAGTTTATGGCACAATTTGCATACAGGGTTATGACCCCTGCAGGAAAAGAGAAAAAAGGACATATTGAAGCTAAGTCAAGAGATGCAGCAATGAGTGTTCTTAAGGCTGATAAGAATGTGATAATATCTTGTCAGGAAGCTACTGGATTAAAGAAACAAGTTGGTCTTGGTGGAGGGAAAAAGATTAAGCCTCGAGACCTTTCGGTTTTTTGTCATCAGTTTGAATCTATTAATGGAGCGGGCGTATCCGTAGTTGATTCGTTCATGATGCTTGGTGATCAGACGGAAAATCCTTCGCTTGCGGCAGCAATTAAGGCAACACATCATGATATATCAAAAGGTGATCCGCTTGCAGTTGCCATGAGAAGAAGATCAGGTGTATTTCCGGAGATGCTTTGTAACATGGTTGAAGCTGGTGAGGCATCAGGATCTCTTGATAAATCATTCAGCCGTATGGCTGTACAGTTTGAAAAGGATGCAGCACTTCAGTCAGCTGTTAAGAAGGCTATAACATATCCTATAATCCTTATTATAGTGCTTGTAGCAGTTATTTTTATACTTATGACATTCGTTATTCCACAGTTTATGGGTATGTTCGCGGATCTTGGTACTGAGATGCCTGCTATTACAATGAACCTTATACATGTTTCAAACTTCTTTGTTAACTATTGGTGGTTGTTACTTATTATCATAGTAGGACTTGTCTTTGGTATTAAGCTCTTTTCTAAAACTGATTATGGTAGAGAAGTTACTTCGTCGTTAGCTCTTAAAGTTCCAGTACTTGGTGGTGTAAAAACGAAGTCGGCCTGTGCGAGACTAGGGCGTACTCTTTGTACACTTCTTGCGGCTGGTGTTCCTATGGTAGATGCTATAGAGATAACTGGTAAGTCAATGGAAAACTTGTATTATAAGAGAGCTATGAGAGAAGCAAAGGAACAGGTTATGCGAGGTGTTCCGCTTTCAAAACCTCTTAAATCGTGTGGTTTATTCCCTTCTATGGTCATTCATATGGTATCTATTGGTGAGGAAACAGGTAACATTGAGACTATGCTTGAAAATGTAGCAACATACTATGAAGAAGATGTTCAGCTTGCTACAGAGCAGATGATGACGATTTTGGAACCTTTAATTATCGTTGTTATGGCAGTTGTTGTTGGTTATATCGTTATTGCCATACTTACACCTATGTTCACTCTGTACGAATCACTTTCAAGCTAAAATTTTTAATGCTAATCTTAAAGGAAGAACTTCGGTTCTTCCTTTTTTGATATTTATAATTTGTATTATATTAATGTTAACATGCATAAATAACAAAAAATAAGACATGAACGAATATTTACACATTTTATGTGTGATGGTAATATAATGTTATCAAAGGTCACAGGCAATTACGCCAAAGGCCAAAAATCTAACAAACAAAAAGGAGAAAAGAAGAAATGAAGAACAACAAAGGTTTTTCGCTTGTAGAACTTATTATCGTTATTGCTATCATGGCAATCCTTGTAGGTGTTATGGCACCTCAGCTTATCAAGTACATTGAGAAGACAAATGTATCTTCTGATATTCAGCTTTGCAAGACAATTAAGACAGCTATGGAAACAGCTTGTACAGATGCTGAAGTTGCTAATGATACTGATTACACACCATTTGCTGAAGGTGATGATGGTGAAATCAAGTCTCTTACATCTTCTTCAAAGGGTAAGGTATGGTATGATTCATTCGAAGAGACTCTTGGTGTAAAGAATGTTGCTGATGTTAACAAGCAGATTAAGTCTACACTTGGTAAGAAGTCAACAATCGAGTATCTTTGGGTTGCTGACGGTTCAGTTGTAGTTTACATCCCTAACACAAGAAAAGATGGTGCTAAGAAAGACGGTAAGGCTCTTTCTACAAAGGAATGTATCTACGCTGGTCCTGTAGAACTTAAGTACTAATTTCTGAAAAGAAAGATTTAAAAGAGTGGAGTTTATCTCCACTCTTTTTTTGTTCTTTTTGCGTTGGAATTCAAGGTAACAACTTGACAAATACATGTGTAATTTTAAATAATTTAAACTATGAAAAAAATAATTAAGCTTGAGCCTTTAGTTGCATTCATTTTATCAATAACTATATTTCTTATTTTACTGTGGAATAATAATATATTCGGAAGTGGTAACTATACTATACTTCGTGGGGATTTATTCTCTCAATATACTGCTTTTATTAGAGAATTCTTGGATTCATTTAAGGGTAATAATTCTTTTTATTACTCTTTTTCTAATTATTTTGGATCTAGTAATTCATTGATGTTTGCATATTACGCATACAACCCGTTTAACTTCTTATATCTAATTCCAGGTATAAGCCTTTCTTTTGGTACAACTATAATAATATGCATCAAAATTGGATTATCATCAGCTTGTTTTACTTTATTTTTACAATATATCGATAAAAAACGTGATGTAAACAATTCTTTATATATAGCAATAATTAATTTGATTTCTTCTCTGTGCTATAGCCTTTCAAGTTTTATTGTTATTTTTCATTATCATATCATGTGGATTGATGCCTTTTATATGCTCCCTTTAATATGTATTTTCTTACATAAATTTGTTTATGATAATAAAAAAACTGGCCTTATTATTTCATATGTTTATCTTTTTATAACTAATTTTTATATGGGATATATCGTTGGTTTATTTTCAGCACTGTGTTTTATATGCCTTTTAGTTTATAAATATGGGATTAAAGATTATAAACAATTATTATCTAAAGCTATATCATATGCAGCCCTGGTCCTTCTTTCTGTTGGTTCATGTATGTTTCTGTTATTACCGGCAGCCTTACAGCTTATTAATCAGACAGAAGAGGCTCATCAATCATTCCTATCATTAAAAGCAAATTTCTTGGATATTATCAATTCATTGTTTATTGGACATCTTCCAACAATTAATAATGAAGTTCCTTTTTTATACTGCGGAATAATCACCATACTGCTATTGCCACTTTTCTTTTTTAACAGGAATATAAAAAGAAAAGATAAGGTATTGGCTATAGTAATATTAATGCCGCTTTTTCTTTCTATGGTCATAAAACCTCTCTACATGCTTATGCATGCTTTTGATAAACCTAATTATTATGGCTTCAGATTTGCATTTTTAGCAATCTTTGTAATGGTGATTATTGGAAATATAACATTAAAAAATATTGAGGGATTAAAGCTCTGGTATTTTGTTCCTGCTCCTATATTTTTAATAAGCCTGTATTATTTTATGATAGATGATCAGAAAAACAGATTTTCAAATATATATTTTAATGATTACAGCAAATTCAATATTAATATCGTTTTTATTGCAGTTGTTTCTGTATTAGTATGTTTGTTATTAAAAATCAAATATAAAACAGTGTTAGCGTGTCTTATTTTAGTTTCACTATTGGTTGAATTGACAATCAATGGAAATATTTTGTTTTATCAGCTTGGAACAAGCGAAACAGAAGATAAGGTTAATACATATACAACTGCAATTGAGGAGGGATTAGATCAGATTAATAATCTTGAATGTAACTATAATCAGACTGTATATGGCTATGATTATTACAGAATAAGAATAGATAATGATATTAACTTTAATACAGCAGGGCAGTTTGGCTTCAATTCATTGACATCATTTTCCTCATCGGATGCTCCGAAACTCAGGAAGTTGCTTAAGAATCTTGGTATAGCAACCGGATATCATTTTATGCTTGAAAAAGGTTATACTGAAGTTACTGAGATGCTATTTGCTGCTAAATATAGAATGGTTCTTGATTATGATAATGGACAGTTGGCTGAAGTTGGTGTAAATAATATTGCACTTCCTTTGGCATATATGGTAGACGATAACGTATATAACTATAAATCAAAGGGGAATCCTTTTGATAATCAGGAATATCTAATCAAATGTATGACCGGAAAAGGTTATGATGTATATATTGAAGCGGATGATGAAGTTCATTTTTCATCAAGAGGTATATCTGTAAACAGAAAAGAAAATAAAGAAAGTTTACTATCGGACAGCTTTTCTTATAATAAAATCAGTGATATCGCCTTCCCGGCAGTATTTTCAAAAGATGATAATTATGATGGAACTTCTCCATTGATAACATTTTATGTTCCTTATAAAAAAGGCTATGTTTCATATGGTTATGCAGAAGTTAAGGACAAAGAGATAATAAAAGGCCTGCCTTTATTCTATGGAGCCAATCAGGGAAAGAGGAATGGCAATTCTGTTGCTTACAATGATATAGTAAGAGGAAAAAATAATGGAAATGCCAAAAATGATATTTTTAACCTGTCTTTAAATTCAAAAGATAGTTATGATTTTAAAAATATTGTTTTCTGTTACTTGGACAATGAAAAAATAAAAGAAATATATAATGACTTAATTAAAAATAAAGTTGTAATAAATGATTTTAAAACTAGTGATATTAAACTAAAGGTTAATAAAACTCAAAATAGAAGTGTTGTTTTTACATCTATTCCATACGAAAAAGGCTGGTTCGGATATGTTGACGGACGGAAGGCTGAGATAAAACCCTGCTTGGAGGATACCTTTATAAGTATCGATCTAAGTGAATTAGATGATGGAGAACATAACATAGAACTCCGATTTGTTCCGCCAGGAATAAAATCAGGAATGATAATATCTTTGATATCTGTTGTATTAACGATATTTTATCTATCAAATGTGCTAAAACGTAGAAAAAATAAGGGCTTGCAAGATATATATCACTAAAAATGCACAAAATGATAAAAAGTGCCTTGTAAGTAATGCTGAAACGTTAAGAAATTGTTAACATTTACATAATCTTTTGTAGACTAAAAGTGCTTACTTTGTTATAATTGTTCTGACTAGGGGCGATGTGCGTTTTTTATGTGCAAAAATATTATTAGATAGAGGTTCGTTGTGATTAATATAGTTTCAATAATAGTTATACTTTCAGGTATAGTCTTGGGACTATTTATAGCACAATATGCTGCCTATATTCTAAAAAAGAATGAAAAACTTGCATCAAAATATACCATATGTATTGCGCTGGTACATACACTTATGTATGGGCTGGTATATATAATATATGGATTATCAATAACCGGAGCATTATATTTGCTGCTCACAACAGCACTTCTTGGTTTAAGTATTGTTGATTGGTGCAGCTATGAAATACCTATACAGTTCAATTACTTTATATTCGGACTTGGTATAATTCGTGTAGCAACCGATTCAAACCATTGGCTTGGTTACATAATAGGAATGCTTCTTGTTAGCGGCATCTTCTTTGTCATAGTGTTAGCAACTAATGGTAAAGGTATGGGTGGCGGAGATGTTAAACTTATGTTTACAGTTGGTTTGCTACTTGGATGGAAGAAGATTCTTCTTGTCATGTTACTTGGTTCGGTACTTGGCTCGATTATTCATATTATAATCATGAAGGTTCACAATAAAGATAAGATGCTTGCTTTTGGGCCTTATCTGTCACTTGGAGCGTACCTGACAGTGTGCTACGGTGATAAGATCATCAACTGGTATATGTCTTACATAAGAAATATAGCCAGATAAATATAACTTAGGATAAGTTCGGATTATATCCGGTTTATTAAATAAAATATTCTCACTACGAAAGGGGAGCAAAAAGGATGGCAAACAAAGTATTGTCTATTTACGTTGGTAACGATGCAATTCGTGTAGCCGAGATGCAGACTTCCAACAAGACAGTAATCCTTACAAATGCCGCTGAAATATCAACTCCAGATAATTCAGTTAATGATGGTTATCTTGTAGATATTTCCGCAATAGCAGAAGCTATCAGAACATCTATTTTCGGCAGAGGATTTTCGTCTAAGGATGTTATCTTCACAATCAACAGTAAGAAGATAGCAAGTAAGGATGTAGAGATTCCTTATGTAAAACAGGAAAAGAAATTACAGCAGATCTTAGCAGCTAATTCAGGGGAATATTTCCCAATGAGTAACACAGGTGATTACTCATTTGCATATTCTATCCTTGAGACATTCATGAGTGATGAGGGACGTAAGTGCAGAGTATCTGCAGTTGCTGCGCCTAACGATCTTATTAAATGTTACTACGAATTAGCAGCTGAACTTAAGTTTAACGTTAAGAATATCGATTACTTCGGTAACTCAGTTATTCAGCTTCTATCTATGCAGATGACAGAAGGACGTACAGACTTAGTTCTTCAGATTGAAAAGGATGCTACATTTGTTAACGTTATGAGAGGTAAGACTCTTATCCTTCAGCGTAGTGTTCCATATGGTAAGAATGCGGTTATCAACGCTCTTATGGATGTTAAGAAGATTTCGGAGAAGGATGCTAAAACACTTCTTTCTAACGAAACACTTCTTGATCAGCACGTTACAGAAGATGAATATGCCGAAGCTGTTCAGTACCTTGTAAGTGGTATCGGACGAGTTGTTGAATATCATAGAAATAAGAACACAGGTGACGTACTTCAGGGTATCAAGGTATTCGGTGAAGGTTCTGCTATCGCCGGTATCGAGAAGATTCTTGAAAGAGAACTTGGAGCACCTGTTACTCACTTTGAAACACTTGCCGGTGTTCAGATTAAAGGACAGGCTGCTCTTACAGCAGAAGAAGTTCTTAGATATCTTCCTAACATCGGTGCAGTTATCGATCCTGTTGATCTTAAGATTGATGTTAATTCTTCTGAATCATTCTCAGTTGACAGTGCACAGATTATTAGGGTACTTACAGGTGCATTTATTGTTGCATTCATTGTTATGGCTGGATGGACAACATTCTCTGTAGTAAGAAATATTCAAACTAAGAATAAGAATGAAGAACTCCAGTCTCAGATTGAAGCAATACAGGATATCGAAGATATTGCAAGAGCTCATGATGAGGCACAGAAGGTATATTTAACTCTCAATCAGTTTGATTTAAGCAACGAGTCGGATACAGAACTAGTTCTTAAACTTTTTAATGACATGGAAACAAAAATGCCAAAAGAAACATTTATCGATAAAGTTGATTGTACAGATGGAGAACTATCTTTTGAAGTTTGCTCTGGTTATCACACATATGTTAAGAATGAATTAGCTGATACTATTGTTACTTTTGGGCGCGAAACTGATTATATAGAAAATTTCAAGGTTGATGGTTACAAAGAAGATTGGATATATGTTCTTGTAACTGGTTACGATGAAGAGGGCAATCCAGAATTCTTAAGAGATGAACCAACAGATACGGATCCTGAGGGTAAGTTAATTAATATCGATAACGATTATCGCAAAGAGCATAAGGATCTTGATATGAGCAAGGTTGAGCGTCTTGTACAGTCAAAATATACAGTGACATGTACTTTAATTAATTATGACAAAGCGAAGAAAGTTGCTGAAGCACAGGCTGTATTAGACGGAGCAAATCCTGAAACAACAGGGGAAGCAGAAGGGGGTGACAACTAATGTGGGCATCAGTTTCTGATAGAGATAAAAAACTTCTATTAATGTTACTTATTGCGGCTATAATCTTTTGCCCTTATTACTTTATTATTAAAGAAAAGGACGCAAATACTGAGGAATTAAAGGCTGATAATAAAGTTAAACAGGAAAGATATGATTATCTTGTTGAACTTAATTCACACAGAGATGAATATATCAAGGAAACAGAAAAATATGAAAAGGATACAAAGAAAATTGTTGATAAGTATCCTTCAGATATTAAACCTGAAAATTTTGCTCAGTATCTCTTAAATATAGAGATGTACGAAGCGTCTTTAGAGCAACCTAATGAATTTATTTTCTATACAATAGCTTTTGGAGACAATGTTGTTTCTGCAGTAGGAAGTGACGAAATAACTACAGGATATTCTGCTATAGTTAATGAATCAGTCGTTGGTTATACATGTTTTTATCCAGGAATAAAGGATGTTTTAGCATATCTTGCTGATTATAAAGATCCTATGACATACAGAGGATTCACTTGCGCCTTCGATCCTGAAACCGGACAGCTAGAAGGCGAATTGGTTATTAATCAGTACGCTATTCAGGGTGGAGACAAAGAAGAACTTCCTAAGGTTAAGATCAATCCTAACCTTGATGAGTGGGAACTTCGTGGTAATCCTGATGCTGAAAGTATCTTTGGTAACAGTGCACTTTCATTCGATGCTGAAGATGCTGATGAAGCTGAGGGTGAAGGTGAAGACGAACCGGCTGAAGAAGATGAGCCAGCTGAAGAAGATTAATTTATAGTATTCCTAAGCCTTCCCAATTTGGGAAGGCTATAGGAATTTATATGAGATTATTCTAAAGGGAGTGTGCTAAACAGCACATATAATATGCTTTTTAGAAATATATGAAAACATTTCTTTTGGAATGGTATCATAGTTTTTTGAAAAGGGAGGAAGCTAATGAAAAGAAAAGAGAGTAATAAAGGTTTTACATTGCTTGAAATCGTTGTTGCTATAGCTGTTCTTGCTATTGCTATTACACCGATTCTCACTTCATTTGTTACATCTGCAAAACTTAATGTTAAATCAAGAAAACTTATGGCTGCAACAAATGTTGAACAGTCAATTATGGAAGGTTTTGCAGACAAAACGTATACTGAAATATTAAATATTTGCAAGAAGAATGGAGCGGGACTAACTGGCAAGTACATTTTTTCAACTGTCAGCAGTAATGCTTACAATGACTCATCAGCGTGGGTTTCCAAACCAGAGGATTTTAGCGAATTAAATACTGCTTCTACTGGCAAAGTATCTATATCAAAGATTGGATGGGCAAGTTATGCTGCACAGCCATCTAATCAGATATTAGTATCTGGAACTCCTAGTTCCCAAGTTTATTCTGCGTTGTTAACCCAAATTCAAACTAATTTTGGCGCAAAAATGTGGGCTAATAAGGCTGATCCTGCTCATTCAGAAGATCCAAAAATTGGATGGTGGACAGATAGTAAAGAGACTGTTCTTGCAATATATTATCAAAATATAAAAGAGGGTAGTTTTAAGTTTGATGCTATTGTAGTTTTTGTACCGGGGGCATCTTCTGATTCTGACGTATATTTTCCATATTATGTAAATATTTATTTATATAATGATGTAAAAGATGGTAATTATTATGAACCATTTATGACATATACTTCTGGTATTAAGAACGTTTCACAAAAGGGTAGTACGGAAAGGTAAGAGGAGGAAATTATGAAAAAGCTAAAGAACAATAAGGGTGTAGCTTTTGTAACAGTATTGATTTCAATTACTTTTATAACAATACTTGCAGTATCTTTACTTTATATGGCATACCTTAATTATTTAACCAAAGCGGCTAGAACTCGCAGTAACGATAATTTCTATACAGGTGAATTTGGCGTTGATGAAGTTGCTGCCAAGCTTCAGCAAACAGCTGCTGAAGCTAGTAATATTAATGATGCAAAAGGTAAAATTAAATCAGCCGTTGGCGGCAGTGTTGATTCAGGTACAGGTACTTACAAACCAGAGTTAGTTACTAATTTGATTAATGTTGCAAATTCTGATGGTAGTAGTATCGTTGTTTCTTCAGTTAATCCAGAATATGTTGTTAATTCAAATTCTGTGAAATTAAAGAACCTTAGATTTGATACTACCGATGCTAGTGGATATATATCAACAATATATACAGATATGACTATTCAGTTTCAGTCAACTCCACCAGGCGATTTTGATATTAATGACTTCTCTATTATTTCTGATTCATTTTATACAGCTGATTCTGATGCTGGACAGGGGTCGAGTGCTTTTGCCGGTTGTATTTACTTAAAAAAAGAATCAGGTAAATCGTATGCTTTATTAAACGATAAGAAGACTTTAGTTTCAATTTTAAGCCCTGTAGGTATTATTGATGGTGATCTTATAATAAAAAGTAAGCCATCAGCAGTTTCGATTGCTGGAGATGTAATGGTTAGAGGTAAGATTGAAGTTGAGGATGGATGCTCTTTAGTTGTCTCGGGAACCCTTAAAGTTTCAGAAAAAAAAGAAAATTGTAAACTTGATGGAAGAATAGTAGGTAATATTCAATACGGAGTAAATATGGACGCACTTCCTGAGGAAGGCTTAACTGGAGCTTTGTTTGCAAAACATGTATATATGTTTAATTCGGATGAAGCTGGTGGAAAGTCTAAGATGACAGATTTAGCAACTCTTCCTAATTCAATCTCTGATGAGAGATGTTTTTACACAGAGAAGGTTGGAGGAACTGAGAAGAAATTTATTTACCCTGTTGCTTATATATCACGGACAGATGATGGAAGATCAACCGCTATTACTGATGTGAGCTGTGAATATAAATCTGCAAATCACTATAAAGCTAAACTTAACCTTCCTGTTGGAACTATGAACGGTGATGACGATGGTTGTTCTGGATGCTTCGCTATTGGTACAAAAGATATAACTTGTAAGAATGAATTTAGAGAAACTACTTTTATGACTTTGGGACGAGTTAAACAAGGTGATAATCAAAGTGTCTCTTTATCAAAGATGTCGGATGATGGATTTAAAGCAGCAAAAGAATCTATGTTTATTTGGGGAAGTGGAGATACTGGTTATAAAAATTCTGACATGAAATGTGAACAGGGAAAACAGATATGTGGTAAGAGTTCTTATTATTATCAAGGAGGAACCTTTGAAGACTTCTGCGATGCTATGTGTTCTGGAGAATGGGTAGTATATTCATATAATGTTGATTCTGGTGAAATGTCAAATACACCATTAATTGGAGCAGGTGCTTCAGAAGATGATAAGAAAAAAATGAAAGAACTTGTATATAAGAAAGACGCAGAAGGTCAAATTCTTGACGGAACAGATGGTAAAGCAAAAGAAATAGCTATTTCTACAGATGATGATACTAGATATCTTGTGTTTAAAGCAGGATCTGGTAAAAATAAAAATGAATACAATAGTGATTTTGATACTAAGAATAGTGAATCTAGAAAGGGGGCACAAATTACTATGATGATCCCTTATGGTTATTTCTTAGGGGCTAATACAAGTGGTACAATAAGTAAATATGTTTCTTCTACATCAACTGCGGAAGATCCATCAATGACAACTATCAGATATGATAACTGGTATAAAGAATAAGGAGGTGGGGATAGATGAATAATTTTAAAAAACACCCCAATAATAGTGGCTTTACTTTATTAGAAATCCTTATTGTTTTAACGATAACAGCTATAATGATTACTTTTATTGGTTTAACTTTAGGCATGCTTAATGGTGCTAATATTAATAAGGCTGCAAAAAACTGTCAACACGCATTGGTACAGGGAAGTGTTCAAACTATGGCTAAGGGGCCTAGTACCAATAAAGTGTATGTTTGGGATAATAATGGAAAAACATGCATAAAAGTCGGTGACGCTGGAGAAAGTGAAGTTTTATGTAATTCTAAAGTTAAATCATATTTTGTTAAGTTTAATACTTCTACAATGACTCTTGCAGCAGCAAAAGCTGTATCAGATGTTTCTGTTAGTGAGAGTGCATCTTTATGTTTTGTTTTTAATAATATTGGTGCTATAAATAAAACAGACTCTTCCATTTATTTACTTGGTGAATATAATGGGATTATGTTCAAGAAAGGTACTAGACAAACTGTTGTATATATTTGCCCAGAAACGGGGAAAACCGGTGTTAAAACTTTGTAACAATAATGAGGGGATAAAGATATGAATCTATTTAAATGTTTTAGAGAAAAGAACAATGATCATGGTTTTACCCTTGTAGAACTGATAGTTGCTATAGGAGTTTTTGCTATTGTTATGGCACAGGTTAGTGCTATTGTTTTTAACTGTTCAAAATTATATATAAAAGGTGTTGAACATGTTGATATGCAGGCAGATGCTCAGAGAGTTCTACAATTAACTGAAGAACTTATGATTGATGCTACAGATTCGGTTTCGTGTGTTGATAGTGTTGGATGCCCAGGAAGCAGTGATATAACTATTGTTACTACACCTCTTGGGGGGGATCAGGTTAAGTACGTTATATCACTTTCAAAAACTAATCCAACAGATGAAGCAGGTATTTTATATTTAAGTAGTTATGATAAAGATGGAAATATAAAAGCTAAAGATATAATGGCTGAAGGGGTTGAATCTATTAGTTGTAATATGGCTAATTATTCAACCGACGATAGAGTTACTGTAAGCGTTACAATGCAATCGTCAAATGATAAATATGAATATGCTTCTGTTGGTATAAAAGATATATATCTTCGTAATGATATTGGTTCGAATATTAAAGATGGTGATGGTGGTGCAGTTTCTGGAAAATTCAATTTGGATGTTAGAAGGTTTGCAGAATACAATTTATATGATTTATATGGCAGCCAGTATATTTATGAGTTTGAGCCTAACAATAATGATAAGAAAACGGATTTTGTTTTAACTAGTGGTATAATTAAATGTGCTCCGTTGACTAACGAGTCTGCTGGAAAAGAAACTGCTTGTGTTGTTAATGCATATAATAAAAATAAATCTGGTGAAAAAGATGGTATTGCTTTTACAATAGCTTGTAAAACTCAGAAAGTAAGAGTAGGACTTGGCAGTTCTGGAAGTTTTAATGGCTCTGTAGTTGCATATGGTAATACTGTAAACTCTGTTCCTTCTACATCTTTTGCTGATGTTGTTGGTATAACATTGGATCCTAAATTTGGCACTATAGATGAGGATTCTTGTGAGATTGAGTTTTTTACTGATGATAGTAATGTTTCAATAAGTCCAAGTACTGTTGATATTGGGGAAAAAAAGAATGTTCAAGTTTTAGAAAATGGTAGTAATTTTTTTGATATTCCATTTGAATATAAATTTGATCCGGAATCAGATGCATATTTCTTGAATTTTACAAATTTATTTAAAACTAAAACATATACCACTCCATCTCAGCAATATATAGATTGGATTAAAAATCATGATTTTTATGGAATAATCACAGTAAAATACAAAGATTCTTCTGTAAAGTTACAAATTAAAGTATATTTTTCGACTGTGGCTGACGCTGATTATGTAATGCCAACAGAATTCTTCGAAGGAGTAAAGAATTTTTAATTTTTAATTACTATATTCTTTGACAGGATATCATAAGAAATTATGATATCCTGTTTTTTTATTTTCTATTTGACAAATCTATTTTTATATTATAAATTGTCAGTTAATTGAGTACATATTTTAAGGGGAAAGATAATGGCTAACAATTTGGTTATTGTGGAGTCGCCTGCTAAGGTAAAGACTATAAAGAAATTTTTGGGCTCTAATTATGAAGTACTGGCCAGTAATGGTCATGTTAGAGACCTTCCAAAGTCTGCTCTGGGAGTTGATATAGAGAAGAACTTTGAGCCTAAGTATATAACAATAAGAGGAAAGGGCGACGTGCTTGCTAAGCTTCGTAGAGAAGTTAAGAAGGCTGATAAGATATATCTCGCAACCGACCCTGACCGTGAGGGAGAAGCTATAAGCTGGCATCTTTATGAGTCACTTAAGCTTTCTGATAAGAAGACATATCGTATAACATTCAACGAGATTACCAAGAATGCTGTTAAGGAGTCTATAAAGAATCCTAGAAATATCAATATGGATCTTGTAGATGCTCAGCAGGCTAGACGTATCTTAGACCGTATGGTGGGTTATAGAATATCACCGCTTCTTTGGGCTAAGATTAAGAGAGGACTTTCTGCAGGTCGTGTTCAGTCTGTAGCTCTTCGTATTATATGCGACAGAGAAGAAGAGATTAATGCATTTATTCCTAAGGAGTATTGGACTATTGACGCTTCATTTGCTCTTGCAGGAACTAAGAAGGAATTCGTAGCGCACTATTATAGTGATGCTAATGGTAAGAAGACTGTTGATTCTAAGGAAGAAGCAGAGAGGATAGAAAATGACCTTAAGAAGGCTAAGTATAAGATTATAGATATTAAGAAGGGCGAGAGGGTTAAGAAGGCTCCTCTGCCATTTACCACATCTACACTTCAGCAGGAAGCCAGCAAGGTGCTTAACTTCTCAACACAGAAGACTATGCGTGTAGCACAGTCACTTTACGAAGGCGTTGATATTAAGGGACAGGGCACTGTTGGTATTATCACTTACCTGCGTACTGATTCTACTCGTATATCAGATGAGGCTATTGCTGCTTCTAAGGATTATATCACTGCTACATATGGCGAGGATTATGTTGCAGCAGTTGATACTGCAAAGAAGGATTCTAAGAAGATTCAGGATGCTCACGAGGCAATTAGACCTACTGATATTACAAGAACACCGGATTCTATCAAGGGTTCTCTTACAAGAGATCAGCTTAGATTGTACCAATTAATATGGAAGAGATTCGTTGCAAGCCGCATGAAGAGTGCAGTTTATGAAACTATGTCTGTAAAGATGGAGGCTGCTTCTTACATCTTCACATCGGCTGCATCTAATATTAAATTCGACGGATTTATGAGCGTTTATACAGATTCAGATTCTGAGAAGGCTGAGAACTCATTTATGTTCAAGAATCTTGATAAAGATAGTAAGCTTGATTTTAATGGACTTGAGGCCAAGCAGCATTTTACTCAGCCACCAGCTCATTATACAGAAGCAAGCTTAGTACGTGCTATGGAGGAACTGGGTATCGGCCGTCCTTCAACATACGCACCAACAATTACAACTATTATTGCAAGAAGATATATTGTTAAGGAGCAGAAGAACCTCTTCGTTTCTGAACTTGGTGAAGTTGTTAACAAGATGATGAAGGACGCATTTCCATCAATTGTTGACATTAACTTTACTGCTACTATGGAGAAGCTTCTCGATGGAGTGGAAGAGGGCAACATCGACTGGAAGACAGTTATAGCTAACTTCTATCCAGATCTTGACGAGGCTGTTAAACAGGCTGAAAAGGATTTGGAGCAGGTTGAGATTAAGGACGAGGAGTCAGACGTAGAATGTGACAAATGCGGGCGAAAGATGGTTATTAAATATGGACCATACGGTAAGTTCCTTGCTTGTCCTGGCTTCCCAGAGTGTAGCAACACTAAGCCATACTTTGAAAAGATTGGCGTTCCTTGTCCTAAGTGTAGCAAGGAACTTGTAATTAGAAAGACTAAGAAGGGTAGACGCTACTATGGCTGTGAATCATATCCAGAATGTGATTTTATGTCTTGGGCTATGCCTGTTAATGAAAAATGCCCTAATTGCGGCAATATTCTTGTTAAAAAGGGTAACAAGCTTTGCTGTATAGACGAACAGTGCGGATATGTAACTGTAGTTAAAAAGGAAGATAAGGAATAAATGCATCTGTTGCATATACTTATCCAGGGAATTAAAGGGGATTAAATGAGTAGCGTATTACTTTTAGATAAAACTAGGAAGATAGGCAGTCTTCTTCATAATAACAGCGAGTCTAAGGTTGTGTTCAATGACATTTGCTCAGTTATGAAGGAAGTGCTTGATTCTGAAGTGTTTGTTATAAGCCGTAAGGGAAAGCTTCTTGGAGCATCGTGCGAAGCAGGAAAGAACGTCAAAGTGGGAGCGGAGGACAAAGCATCTGCTGCTAAGAATAGCAAGGTAGCATCGGACGATAAAGCAGCTAAGGCCGGATGCGGCAACCACTGCGTAGCGTATCTTCTTGGAGGCTGCGAAGTTGGAAAGTTTATTGATAAATCTCTCAATGAAAGATTTTTATCAGTACTTTCAACAAGAGAGAATGTTAATCTTGCCAATATTGGCTTTGATTTTGAGAGTGCTAATACTTACCACGGTGTAATAGCACCAGTAGATATTGCAGGAAAGCGTTTTGCCAGCCTGTTTATATACAAGGCAAAGGGAGAATATGATATCGATGATATTATTCTTCTTGAGTACGGAGCTACTGTTGTTGGCCTTGAGATGGTTCGTGCTGTAAAAGAGGAGCATGATGCCAAGGACAGACAGGAGCATATGGCTCACTCGGCTGTTGATACTTTATCAGCTACAGAGCTTAAGGCACTTGGTTATGTTTTAGAAGCTCTTGATGGAGACGAAGGCATACTTGTTACAAGTAAGATAGCAGATAAGGTTGGAATTACACGATCTGTTATTGTCAATGCTATAAGAAAGCTTGAAAGTGCTGGAATCATTGAAAGTCACTCAGCTGGTATGAAGGGTACATATATTAAAATAGTTAATGATGTAATATACCAGGTTGTTGACGGCGAGCAGATTTAAAATTATAAATAACTATTAATTTTTATTAAAACATAGCCGATATATATTTCGATAAAAGGATTTTATCTTTATGAAAGGACTCTCCCTAAGAGTCCTTTTTTGTTTATTTTACGTGAAAAAACTAAATATTTTCATTTTTTCGTTTGGTTAACCATAAATCCCCTAATGGCCAATCGTATATATAATGACCATATTTAGTAAAAATCATTGTATAATTACAACATATTGTATAAAATCCCTTGTCTTTTTCCGAGATTCTAATATAATTAATTATGGCATAGTGAGGATATTATGTATACCTATGTCATAGGTCTTTTAGGAGGGCTTATGGAGAATACTACAATGTTTTCTTACATCAACGTTCTTGATAAGGCTGCTGATGCATCGTGGCTTCGACATCAGGCTATCTCGAACAACATAGCCAATGTTAACACACCAGGCTATAAGAGAAAGGACGTTGACTTTGAATCCCAGCTTATGCGCTCGCTAGGCAGATTCAAGTACGAATCCATGGACGAAAAAGTCTATGGCATCAACACTAAAGATCTTGTATCTAGTGTTTATACTGACAATTACAACCATTCATACAGACTGGATGGTAACAACGTTGATATTGATACTGAGAACGTGTACTTAGCAGAAAACCAGATTAAGTACAATGCACTTCTGGACTCAGTTAAGAACCAGTTTGACAACCTTAGACTGGTTATGAAGTAGGAGGGATAAGCCATGGGTATGTTTACATCAATGGACATAAGCGCAACAGGTCTTTCAGCTGAAAGATATCGTATGGATATTATCTCTGAGAACGTTGCCAATGCCAACACTACAAGAACCGCAGACGGCACACCATATAGACGTAAGATAGTTACATACAGAACTCAGGACACAGACAATTCCAGAGATTTTGGCCATGTACTTGATGAGATAGTTGGAGATGGCAAGACAGCCAAGACTTTCAAAGCTAGAGAAAATGCTATCGGCTATGGTGTTAAAATCAATAAAATCACAGAAGATACTGAAACAGAGATGAAGATGGTTTATGATCCATCCCATCCAGATGCAGACGAGAACGGATATGTTACATATCCAAACGTAAACATCATCACTGAGATGACTAACCTTATTGATGCATCAAGATCATACGAAGCAAACAACACAGCACTTAGTGCTAGTAAATCAATTGCTATGAAGGGACTTAACCTAATCGAGTCTTAAGAGGATAAATAATGAACATAAGTAATGCATACGAGCTTAGCTCACCATACATAAAGCCTATGAACCTTGATGGGGTTCCAAGTGGCTCAGACAGTGAGGACATGTTTAGCTCAGTATTTCAATCAGCTCTTAACAGCCTTAATAAGACTAATGGTTACTTATCACAGGCTGAGAATGAAGAGATAAGACTTGCTCTTGGTGAGACTGACAATGCTCACGACTTATCTATAGCCCTGCAGAAGGCATCTACAGCACTGCAGTACACAGTAGCTATAAGAGACAAGTTCTTAGAGGCATATAAGGAAATCATAAACATGCAGTTCTAGCTAAACTTAGTTAGCGCATATCCAGCATCTGCCAGATAAACAAACAGCCTCACATAAAATAACGGCTAGGCCAGATGCGGAAAACACCAGCTCAGGCTGGACAAACATTTAAGTTACACAGATTTTTTTAGGGGAGAATCATGGTTGACAAGCTTATAGGATGGTTTAAGAGCCTTCCTGCAAAATTTATGAACTGGTGGGAAAAATTCACATCCCGTCAGAAAATCGCAATTGTAGCACTTACAGTCAGTGTGCTGGTGGCTATAGTTATTCTTATTATGGTCATAAGTAAGCCGCAGTATATGACTATATATACTGCCGAAACAGCAGAAGAGGCCAATACTGTTATTGAACTTCTTAAGTCCAATGATACAGACTACGTAACAGAAAAGGGTGGTCTTGTAATTAAGATTAAGAAGGAAGACTATACAGAGGTTAACCTCCTTCTTGGTTCTAACAAGATTTATGCTGATTCATACGGTATCGACAATGTTACAAATGGCGGCTTCTCTACTACAGAATCTGATAAGCAGAAGAAATATGTTGTCTACCTCGAGAATCTTATGAAGGATTCTATCGAGTCTTATTCATTTGTCAAAAAAGCAACAGTACAGCTTAATATTCCTGAAGATGATGGTACTATGATTTCTCAGAATAAGCAGAAGTCAGCAAGTATCCTTCTTGAACTTAAGGGGGAATGCACTCAGGACAATGCTGCTGCTATGGCAAAATTCGTCGCTACAGCTCTTGGCAACGATTCCACAGAGAATATCACAATTATTGATAGTAACGGTAATATGCTTTTCTACGGAACAGACGAGTCATCTGACTTTGGTTCTGCTTCCTCACAGTTTGCTTTAACAGAGCAGGTTACTAACACTATTTCAAATAATGTTAAGAAGGTAATCGGTGCAACTAATGAATTCTCATCTGTAGAAGTTGCAGCTAAGATCGTTCTTGATAACTCTTATACAGAGCTTTCAGAGCATAAGTACTGGAATGCTGAAGATGCCAACGAAGGTGTTGAGGCTAACAAGAAGATATATGATGAAAATGCTTCCGGCGGTATCCAGGGTACACCAGGTACTGACTCAAATACAGAAACAACATACCAGTACGAGGATAATCAGTATTCAACTTCAACAGTTCACGAAGAGAACTATGAATATCTTCCAAACGAAAGCACAAAGATGCAGAAGATTCCAGCAGGACTTGTTAAGTATGATGAATCTTCTATAACAGTTACATGTATTAAGTACGATGTTATCACTGAGAAGGACGCTAAGAATAAGGGCCTTCTTGATGGTATCTCATGGGATGAATACAAGGCTAACAACAATACAAGAACAAAGATTACAGTAGATAATGATTTATATTCAGCAGTATCAACTGCAACAGGTATAGATAAGGCATATATTACAATCATCGCTTACGAAGAGCCATTCTTCGTAGATGACGAAGGCTTCTCACTTAAGAAGTCAGATGTAATACTTATCCTTCTTCTTATTCTTATCCTTGGACTTCTTGCATTTGTAATTATTAGAAGTATGAAGTCTACTAAGGTTGAGGAGCAGGAACCTGAAATCTCTATCGAAGAGATTCTTAAGTCGACTCCTGTCGAAGAGATTGAGGAAATCGGTCTTGAAGATAAGTCTGACGCCAGAAAGACGGTTGAAAAATTCGTTGAGGACAATCCGGAAGCAGTTGCTAACCTTCTTAGAAACTGGCTTCAGGAAGATTGGCAGTAGTATTAAGAGAGGGAATAACAGATGGCAAGTGCTGAGATAGCTAATTTATCAGGATTACAAAAAGCGGCTATACTTCTTATAAGTCTTGGACCTGAGAAGTCATCGGCTGTATTTAAGCATCTTAAGGAAGAGGAAATTGAAGACCTTACACTTGAGATTGCTAACACAAGAAGTATCTCACCTCAGATTAAAGAGGCAGTTATCAATGACTTTTACGAGATATGTCTTGCCCAGCAGTATATTGCAGAAGGTGGTATTGGCTATGCCAAAGAACTTTTGGAAAATGCCCTTGGTGCCGACAAGGCATTTGAGGTTATTGGAAAACTTACTGCGTCACTGCAGGTTAAGCCTTTCGAATTTGTTAGAAAGACAGATGCTACACAGCTTCTTTCATTTATACAGGATGAGCATCCACAGACTATAGCTCTTATCCTTTCTTATCTTTCATCAACACAGGCTGCAACTATCATATCAGCGCTTCCTCCTGAATCTCAGGCAGATGTTGCCAAGCGTATCGCTACTATGGATAGAACAAGCCCGGATGTTATTAAGGAAGTTGAAAGAGTACTTGAGTCTAAGCTTGCTAACCTTGTTAATCAGGAATATGCCTCTATCGGTGGTGTTGATCAGGTTGTTGAAATCCTCAACTCTACTGACCGTGGTACAGAAAAACACATTATGGAAATCCTGGAAATCGAAGATCCAGAACTTGCAGACGAGATCAGAAAGAAGATGTTCGTATTCGAAGATATCCTGCTGCTTGATGACAGATCTATCCAGCGTGTACTTCGTGATGTTGACAATGCTGACCTTGGACTTGCACTTAAGGGTGCCAACGAAGAAGTTCAGAATTCTATCTTCAACAACTTATCTAAGCGTCTTGCTCAGATGATTAAGGAAGATATGGAATTCATGGGACCTGTTCGTATGAAGGATGTTGAAGAGGCTCAGCAGAAGATTGTTAATATTATCAGAAAACTTGAAGATTCAGGTGAAATCGTTATTTCTCGTGGCGGCGGCGGAGATGACATCGTCGTATAAGTAGTTTATTAAAAGGGGCAGACCTTGGCAGGTAATCTTATTAAAGGCGGATTAACCGCTTATAAAGACAATTCAAAATATGTTATTAAGGGCAATGATGCAGCTGCCAAGATTCTTGAAGAACTTAAGGCAAAGATGACTCCACCAGAACCTGAAGTGGAAGAAGAGAATCTTGAAGAAGGAGAATTCTCAGAAGGCCTTAATCCACTGGTTCTTGAAAAGTTAGTATCTGATACTGATGAAGAGGGGCAGAATATTATCGAAGAAGGTCAGGATGGCTTCTCATCAGGTATAGACAGTATTGCTACCAGCGTTTCTTCTAAAGGAGACAGCAAGATTATTGGTGGTGTATTCGAAGAAAGTAGTGCCGAGGCAGAGAAGATTATTCAGAATGCATTAAGCGAAGCTGAGGCTATAAAGGCAGATGCTCAGGCAAATGGCTTTGACCAGGGATATAACGAAGGCTTAGCAAAGGGCCAGGCAGATGCTACCGCCCAATTCCAAGCAAAGGCAGCTAAACTTGAAGCTGATTATAATGCTAAAGTTAATCAGATTAAAGCAGAGTATGAAGAACTAAAGAATAAGCTTGAACCGATGTTAGTAGACAAGCTTACAGATATATACCAGCAGGTTATTGAGATTGACCTCTATGATGACAGAGAGTTTATTTCAAAGCTTATTAACCGTGTTATGTCTGGTGAAGATGGTGGCAGAAATTATATTATCCACGTTTCGGGGGACGACCTTGATAATGTAGTTTCTAACAAAGAAGACATCCTTAAGGGAACAGGTATATCACCTGAACTTGTTGAGATTATCGAAGACAATTCTCTTAACAGCGGTGGATGTTTTATAGAAAGTGAACTTGGTATATTTGACTGCGGTCTTGATACCCAGCTTACACTTCTTAAAAAGCAGTTAAAACTTATTAGTATTGAATAAAGGTGGTACATGTGACTCAGATATCACTTTCGAAATATGATAAAGCAAAGGCAAGAACCTATTACAGAAAGCTTGGTAAGATAACCAATGTAGTAGGCCTTACCCTTGAATCCCAGGGACCAGATGCCAAGCTAGGCGAGCTCTGTCGTATCTATACGGAGAATGGCAGGGGAAGCATCATGGCAGAAGTTGTTGGCTTTAAAGATAACAAAACACTTCTTATGCCATACGAAGAACTTGAAGGAATAGGTCTTGGATGTATCGTGGAAAATGAAGAGCATCCGCTATCAGTTATGGTAGGGGATTTTCTTTTAGGACAGATACTTGATGGTCTTGGAAGACCTATAAGTAAGTTTGAATATATTGGTGCAACAGCTTACCCTATGGAGGCTGAATCTCCTAAGCCTATGGAAAGAACCATAATAAGTGAGATTCTTCCACTTGGGGTTAAGGCAGTTGATGGCCTTATAACTATTGGTAAGGGACAGCGTATAGGTATCTTTGCTGGTTCCGGTGTTGGTAAATCTACACTTATGGGTATGTTTGCCAGAAATACCAAGGCTGATATTAATGTTATTGCTCTTATTGGAGAGCGTGGACGTGAGGTTAGAGAATTCATAGAAAGAGACCTTGGACCAGAAGGTATGAAGAGGTCAGTAGTTGTTGTAGCAACTTCTGATAAGCCAGCCTTAGAGCGTAAGAAGGCAGCTCAGACGGCAACAGCTATAGCAGAGTACTTTAGAAGTCAGGGCAAAGACGTTCTTCTTATGATGGACAATCTTACGAGATTCTCTATGGCTCAGCGTGAGATAGGCCTGGCTATTGGCGAGCCTCCTGTAACAAGAGGTTATCCGCCTTCAGTTTATTCAGAGATGCCTAAGCTCCTAGAGAGGGCAGGTCGAGATGACAAGGGTTCTATTACAGGACTTTACGCTGTACTTGTAGATGGTGATGACTTTAACGAGCCTATTACTGATACAGCAAGATCTATTCTCGACGGACATATTATGCTATCTAGAAAACTTGCTCACAAGAACCACTATCCGGCTATAGATGTTTTACAGTCTATATCAAGATGTATGAGTATGGTAGCAAGTAAAGAACATAGGGCTGCCGCCGGCAAGCTTAAGAATGTTTTAGCTACATACAACGAAGCAGAAGATTTAATTAATATCGGAGCTTATAAGAAAGGCTCTAATCCAGATATTGATTTTGCAATATCGAAAATCAAGGCTGTTAATGACTTCCTTATGCAGGATGTAGATGACAAGTTTACCTTAGAGGAAAGCTTAAAACTTCTTAACGAACTGTTTGCATAAAGGGACGCTTACTTAACAAAAGATATAAAGGGATATACTGATGGGAAGATTTAGATTCAGGATGCAGAATATCCTTGGAATCAAAGAGAAGATAGAAGAACAGGAAAAGCAGGCATTTGCCATGGCGGCAAGTAAGCTTGCAGAGGAAGAAGAGCTCTTAGAAGAGTGTAAGCGTAAAAAAGAAGAGCTTGAAGACGAGGCAAGAGAGCTTCGCCGAACCAAGATAGATGTTCTTAAATTAAAAGAAAGCGAAGCCGGACTTAAATATCAGGACGAAGTAATTAAGGCTCAGCTTGTAAAAGTAAGGGCAGCACAGAAGAATCTTGAGACCCAGCGTATTAAGATGCAGAAGGCGGTGCAGGAGAGAAAGACCTACGATATTCTACGTGACAAAGCATTTGAAGAATTTATGAAAGAGGAAAATGCTGCAGAGGCCAAAGAAATCGACCAGCTTACAAGCTATACTTATGGCAAAAAGACTAAAGATAATTAATTGATAAACTAATAAAGCAAACTATGAGGCTGATGCCGGCAATGATAGATAAGAGTCATAGAGCACGGGCTAAGGTGAATAAAAGTATATTAGGATAAAGTTATGGCAGAAGAAGTAAAAGAAACTCCAAAAGAAAAAGATCTCAAAGCAGAAAAGAAAAAGATTGCTGATGAGAGAAAAAAATTAAAGGAAGAGCAGAAGAAACAGCAGGCCGAAGCTAAGAAGAAGGCTAAGGAACTTGATAATCAGGAATATGCCCTTGATGAGGATAGTCCTGGTGGTTTTTCCATGCTGTTTTTTGTTCTTATTATAGTTGCAATCTGGCTGGCAATCCTTTGCATCATTATTAAGCTTGATGTAGGTGGATTTGGTAGTAAGGTGGTAGCACCTGTAATTAAGAACGTTCCAGTAGTAAATAAGATTCTTCCTAAGGATTCAGTTACAGAGTCTGATGACCTTGAAGCTTACTACGGTTATACATCTCTTTCAGAAGCTGTTGACCAGATTAAGGCTCTTGAGCTTGAACTTACTAGTGCCAAGTCAGCCAATGCTTCTAATCTTGAAGAGATAGATAAGCTTAAAGCTGAGATAGAAAGACTTAAGACATTTGAATCTCAGCAGGTTGAGTTCCAGCGTATTAAGCAGCAGTTCTACGAAGAAGTTGTTTATGCTGAGAACGGTCCTGGAGCTGATGAATATGCTAAGTGGTATGAAGGTATGGACCCAACTACAGCAGAATATCTCTATCAGCAGGTAGTAAAGACAGAGTCTACTTCTACAGAAGTAGCAAATTATGCCAAGGCATATTCAGCTATGGATGCAAAAGAGGCTGCAGCTATCTTTGATACTATGACAAGTAACCTTGAACTTGTAGGTAAGATTCTTTGGGCTATGAAGCCAGAAGCGAGAGGTGCTATCTTAGCAGAGATGGACCCAACTACAGCTGCTCAGGTTACAAAGATTATGGATCCTGACGCTAACTAAAACCCAATATATATTAGCTTATATGATATGTATAACAACATATTGGAAAAAATTATGTAAACTTACAAAATTTTACTAAAGTATCTTAACTTTTACTCCGATAAAAAATATTAGATGGGACTATCTCATCAATATTTTGGAAAGGAGAATACATATGATTAGTGCACCTATACAGGATATGACAGCTATGTTTGCTGGACTTAACGCTTCATCAAAGATGCCACAGACTGGATCAGAAAATACTGATGCATTCAGCGCAATCTTAGGTAATGTTGCAAACGGCTCAGAAGAGAATATGGACATATCTGAAAAGATGCGAAATGTTACAAGAACTATTGATCAGGAAAGAGCAGATATAGTTAATACATCTAGCTCAGCAAAAACTGATAACTCACAGGTTCGCGGCGACAGTGATAAGAATATTGCTGACAAGCTTTCTGATAAGAAAGCAGTTGATACTAATGTATCTAACCAGGCTGCCAGTGAAGAAGTAACAGAAGTTACTATAGAGCAGGCTGCTAATACAGTAGATAATATTATTGCTAAAACTGCAGAAGTTCTTGGCATTTCAGAGGATGATCTTAAGGAAGTTCTTGAGAATCTTGGACTTACAGCTATGGATCTTGCTAATCCTCAAAACGTATCGATGCTTGTTGCTACTGTTAAAGCAGACGGAGATATGATGTCTCTTGTAACTGATGAAGCTCTTACAGAACTTGTATCAGAAATTAACGAAGTAGTTACTTCAACACTTGAAGAAGTAAGTGAAGAACTTGGTATCGATATTGGAGAACTTACAGCTAAACTTGAAGAAGCTATTGAAACTCAAAAGAACGATGTGGTTACAGAAAATGTAACACCAGCAGCTAACACAAACACAGAAGAAGTTAATGCATTTGACCAGGAGGTTAAAGACTTTACAGCTAAAGAAGTAGTTAGCGATGACAAGGCAGTAGTTAATGTAGCTACTACTAATCAGACTAATGATACTTCAGATGATGCAGGAGAGAGTCTTGCAGATTCTAAGAATCAGGACCAGTCATTAACATTTACAAAGAATGATAAGCATGAGTCAGTTAAGGATAACTCAGTTCATAATGAAGCTCAGGCTAATACATTTAATGCAAATGTAAATAATCTTAATCCTCAGGAAGTAAGCGTAGCTCCTCTTGGAGATAATACTCAGTCACTTTCATCTACCCAGCTTGATGTTATTAACCAGATTAACGAGTATATGAAAACTCAGATTAAGGCTGATATGTCTACACTTGAGATGCAGCTTAATCCAGCTAACCTTGGGGCAGTTAATGTAGCTCTTTCTTCTAAGGATGGCAACGTAACAGCTCAGTTCACTACACAGAGCGAACTTGTTAAAGCAGCTCTTGAAAGCCAGATTATGATTCTTAAAGAGAATCTTGAGCAGGCCGGCGTAAAGGTGAATGCAGTTGAAGTTTCAGTTGAATCTCACGCATTTGAACGTAATCTTGATGAGCAGGGACAAAATAACGGTCAGGAAGCAAAAGAGGAAGAAGAGAAGAGACTTAGAAAAGCTACTAGAAGACTTAATATTAACGACCTCTTTGCCGATGATAATAGTGTAGAACTTAGCGAGGAAGAAAGTCTTACTGCAGAGATGATGCAGGCAGACGGCAACGTAATGGACTACAAGGCATAAGAAAGGAGATGACAGAAGATGGCAATAATGGCAGCATTTAAAGATGGTAAATTTGTTACAAATACAGCATCTACTGAATCATTGTCACAGGAGAAGAAGGAGAATTCTTCAGGAATCAGTTCTGATACATTCTTATCACTCCTTGTAGCAGAGATGAAGAACCAGGATCCACTTGAACCAACAAACAATACTGAATGGGTTTCACAGTATGCACAGTTCACTCAGGTATCTGAGGTACAGGCAATTGGCGAGGCTATGAATTCTATGAAGGCTAAAGACCTTGTTGGTGAGTATGCAATCCTTAAGGTTACTGGTGAAAACGGTAACACTGATTATATCTCTGGTAAGGTTGATTATGTTACATATGAGAACGAGAAAGCATTCCTTTCTATTAACGGTTCTCTTTATTCAATCGACGATCTTGATACTGTAGCTAGTGAGGAATATATGGAAGCTTACGAACTTGCAAGCAACGTTGCAGAGATGCTTAAGTCACTTCCATCAGTTGATAATTTAACTTCTTCATACAAGGAGACAGTTGATGCTATTGATGAGAAAGCTTCTAATATGACAGATTACCAGAAAACATTCCTTGATAAGTCAGTATTCGATAAGATTAACGAATATGTAGCAAAGATGAAAAAAATTACAGAATAGGATATATGCTATAAAGTAATTTTGCTCCTTAGACGATATATAGTACATGGAGGTAGACATATGAATATAATTCAAGGTCAGTACCCTTCATTGCAGCAGATGCAGGAGACTCTTAAAGGAAACTCCAGTGCACCAAAGTACGAATCTAATGTAAGCTTTGAAGATATTCTTCTTGGTAGAGCAAATACTGAAAAAGAGCTTAAGTTTTCTAAACATGCTTCAGGAAGACTTGAACAGAGAAACATAGATCTTACAGATTCACAGCTTCTTAGATTACAGCAAGGTGCTGCAAAGGCTCAGGCGAAGGGCATAAATGAATCGCTTGTAATAGTTGATCAGCTTGCATTTATAGTAAATGTTCCTAATTCAACAGTTATCACAGCGATGGATCAAAACGAAGCAGAAGATAATGTTTTCACAAATATTGATGGGGCGGTAATAATATAAAGCTGGACCTTACGGGGGCTTAACCTGCTGACTGACAGAGGCAGGCATTTACCACTCTCATCATAAGAATCTATATAATAGGAGGACTACGATTATGATGAGATCACTCTACTCCGGCGTATCGGGGTTAAAGACACACCAGGTCAAAATGGACGTTATTGGTAACAATATTGCAAACGTTAATACTGTTGCTTATAAGTCACAGTCAATCACATTCTCAGAATTAATGTATCAGACCACACAGGCAGCTTCTGGACCTAACGAAGCTACTGGTACTGCTGGTAGAAATGCTAAGCAGATCGGTCTTGGTTCTACATCAGGTGCTATTTCTACAGCAATTACTCAGCAGGGTTCAACACAGACAACAGGTAATGCATTCGACCTTCGTATTACAGGTAATGCGTTCTTCGTAGTAAGTAATGGATCAGGTAACTACTTCACAAGAGATGGTTCATTCTATGTTGATGCAGTTGGTAACCTTGCAATGAGCTCTACAGGATACAATGTAATGGGCTGGCTTCCACAGACAGACCCACAGACAGGTCAGGTATCTATCGTTCAGGATTCAGTTAAGAAACTTCAGATTCTCTCACCGGAGAACATGACAAGCGAACCACAGGCAACAACAAAGGCTACTATCACAGGTATCCTTGATAAGAACGATTCAAATGTTGTTGGTACTAATGGTAAAGCTGTTAACATGAGCTTCTATGACAATCTTGGTTATTCATATACAGCTAAGTATGCAATTCACGGAACAGATGAAGAAGGTATCTATGTAATGGAACTTAACGATGTAATTGATTCAAACAACGACTCAATTCTCGATAAGTTTGATGCAACAATCTTTACTGGTACTAATTCAAGTGGTGAACCAGCTAATGCTGTAAAGAGCGCACAGTACACATTAGCTGATGCTTATACATTTGATCCAGAGAATCCTACTAAGGTTTCATATAACGGATCTCCATACGATATATCTACTGCTCTTGATGATGATGGTAATATATTGAGCGATGATGCTAGCAAAACAACTGCTCAGGTTTATGCTGCAGCATTTGGATATGATGATCCAGCAGAATTCTTCAACTTAACGGTTGATCTTGGAAATGCGTCATCTCCACAGTATGAAACAATTGGTAAAGTTCTTAAATCTGGTGGAGGCACATATACATATAAAAGTAAAGATGCCGATGGTAACGCTTTACCAGATGAAACTAGATATGTAATTTCTAGTGCATCAGATAGAAAAGTGCGCGGTAAAGTACTTAATGTAGATGGTTATAGGACAGAAGCAGGTTCAGCAATTAAGATTTCTTATGATCAGGGTACTGGTAAGTTTACAGGTATTAACGGCTCTACAGCAACTACAGCATTCAACCTTTCACTTAAGCCACAGGTTGAAACAAGCGCTAACCCATTCGAAGATATTGAAATCGATATGAGTGCTTCACTTAACTTCAACAATGAAGAGACATCAACAATCTCTGCTAAGTCAGGTGATGATAAGGGATTCGGTACAGGTTGTGCACTTGGTAAGATGACAGGTGTTTCAATTCAGAACAACGGTATGATTTACGGAGCTTATGACAATGGTCAGACAAAGCTTCTTGGTCAGATAGCAGTTGCATCATTCTCTAACGCATCTGGTCTTGAGAAGGAAGGCGATAACCTTTACAAGGCTACAATGAACTCTGGTGAGTTCGATGGTATCGGTATCGATGTAACAAGTGAAGGCGGATACTTATCAACAGGTGTTCTGGAAATGTCTAACGTAGACCTTTCTTCAGAATTCACAGAGATGATTACAACACAGCGTGGTTTCCAGGCTAACTCAAGAATAATCACAGTATCTGATACACTTCTTGAAGAACTTGTAAATCTTAAGAGATAATAAGCTAATTTAAAGCATAAATGCGGCGGCTGAAAAATGTCGCCGCTTTTGTGTATTCTAAGTTTTATAGCCACAATATTTAGTAAAAGAAAGTAGACAAGATAGGAAAAATCTAGTAAAATTGTGTAGTAAAAGAATTTATGTCAACGGTATATTTTATAAGATATATACAATAAAGCATGTATTCTTTAATTTTTAAGAAGATATAAAAGGAATTAGTTATGGATTTAGCGTCTTTACTGGGATTAGGAGTTGCCATTGCCCTCGTAGTCTTCGGTATGGTATATAGTGAAACGGGAATCGATTTTTCTGTTATCGCCAATTTCATTGATGTCCCATCAATTCTTATCACATTTGGTGGTGCATTCTGTGCGACTCTTGCCATGAACTCTATCAAATCTTATGTTGGTGGTTTAAAGAGTTTTACATTAATTTTCAAACCTAATGCAATTAATAGTGCGGAGATTATCACTAAGATAATCGGTCTTTCTAACGTCGCTCGTAAAGAGGGGCTTCTTTCACTTGAAGAAGCTGCCAGTGATATTAATGATGACTTTCTTAAGAAGGGCATCTTACTTATAGTCGATGGTACGGATCCAGAACTCGTAAGAGGTATTATGGAGACAGAACTTGAAAGTATCGAAGGCAGACATAAAGGTAATATCAAGTTCTGGCAGGATCTTGGTTCCATGGGACCTGCCTGGGGTATGATCGGTACTCTTATCGGTCTGGTTAACATGCTTCAGAACCTGTCGGATGCTTCTGCTATCGGACCTGCCATGGCGGTAGCCCTTCTTACTACATTCTACGGTTCACTTCTTTCTAACTGGATATGTACACCAGTTGGTACTAAGCTTGCAGCTAATAATGATGAAGAAATGATAGTTAAAACTATTATGATAGAAGGTCTTCTTTCAATACAGGCTGGTGAAAACCCACGAGTTATTGAAGAGAAGCTTAAGTCATTCCTTGCACCTAAGGACAGACCTGCTAGTCAGGATGCGGAAGGTGGTGAGCAGTAGTGGCTAAGAAAAAGAAAGAAGACGCAGGACCACCTGGGTCTCCTGCCTGGATGGCGACTTTCTCTGACCTTATGAACCTGCTCCTTTGTTTCTTCGTTTTGCTGTTCTCTATGTCAACAGTAGATGCTAAGAAGTTTGAAGAGGTTGCAGCCTCATTTAATCAGACATTTTCGGTTTTTTCTGGAGGTGCCTTATCTATAGGCGATGGTATGCTTATTAGTAACGGTGTCAGCCAGCTTAATGAACTTGATGAATACATTAATTCTACAGGTAAAGAAGCAGAGAGCGAAGAAGAAGCAGAAGCCTTTGATGAAGTAGAGAAGGCTAAGATGGCTGAATCTGAAGAACTTGAAGAGAAGATATCTGAAGCTGTAGCTGAAGCAGGTATGGATGGCCTTATGCAGGTTGATTATACTTCTAACTATGTTCAGATTACTCTTAATGGAGCATTGCTTTTTGATTCTGGTAAGGCTGAACTTAGTGAGAGTGCAGAGGACGTACTTAATCAGGTTGGACTTATACTTGAAAGATATGCTGATTCATCAATCTTAATCGAAGGTCATACTGACTCTGTTCCTATGAACAGCGCTAAGTTTCCTTCTAACAATGAACTTTCAGATGCCAGAGCACTTGCTGTATTCTATTATCTTATCGAGAATACAAATCTTGATCCTGCAAGCATAACTCATGCTGGTAGGGGCGAATATGTTCCTATAGCAGATAACTCTACTGCAGAAGGAAGAGCACTTAATAGACGTGTTGAAATTAAGATTTACAATACACTAAGCGAGTACTAGTAAATTAGGGGAGAATCGTATGAAGAAGAATTTATTATCAATTGTTATCCTTGCACTTCTTGTGGTAAATATCGCACTTACAACAGTTATGATGTTTACTGTTATGAAGAACGAGCAGGGAGCTGGTAAGATTATTACTGATATAGCTTCAGCACTTTCTCTTGAACTTGATAAGGGTGATGGAAAAGAAGAAGCAGAAGTATCGATTAAAGATACTGAGATATTTGAATATGCTGATGATATGACTATATCTCTTAAGTCAGACGGCAGCGGTTCAACAAGTTACTGCATCTGTAAGGTTTCATTATCTATCAATACAAAGGATGATGGATACAAGGATTATTCAGCTAACCCAGAGAAGTATCAGACACTTATTCAGAGTGATATCTTATCTGTTGTTAGTAGCTATACAAGAGACGAAGCACAGCTTAGTAAAGAAATTATCGAAGAGCAGATACTTAAGAATATTCAGGAAAAATACGGAACAGTTATTTACAAGGTATCATTTAGCAAGTTTATGTTTGGTTAAAACCTTCGGATAAATATTCTTAAAGAACGGAGGTGAGATAGTTGGGCGAGGTCCTTTCCCAAAGCGAAATTGATAGTCTGCTTAGCGCATTATCCAGCGGTGAAGTAGATGTAAACGAGATACAAAATAACGACGAGAAACAAGTCAAAGACTACGATTTCAAAAGACCGGCAAAGTTCTCGAAAGAGCATCTTAGAACTCTTGAACTTATATTTGAACATTACGGTCGACTGCTTTCGACTAACCTCCCTGTCTATCTTAGAAAAAATATACAGGTATATGTAGCCAGTTCGGAAACAGTAACATTTGCAGAATTTTCAAATGCTCTTTCCAATCCGGTTATACTTGGAATTGTAAACTTTCAACCACTTAATGGTAATATAATCGTAGAACTTACTGCGAATATAGGATATGCAATATTAGACCGTATGCTTGGGGGACAGGGTAATACCCTAGACAAGCTGCGAGACTTCTCAGAGATAGAGATGGGTATCTTAGATAAAGTAATGAGTTTATGTACCCAGCTGCTTCGAGAACCCTGGAAGAATGTTATTGAGATATCACCTCTCTTAGAGAGAATCGAGACCAATACACAGTTCGCTCAGATTATTGCACCGAACGAGATGATTGCCATAGTTACGCTAAACGTAAAGCTTGGTGATGTAGATGGTTTCATGAATGTCTGCTTACCATATGTAACTATAGAGTCCATAATAGATAACTTAAATACAAAGTTCTGGTTCACAAATATGACCACAATAGAGGCCGAGGACCAGACCGAACTATTAGAAGCTATGCTTCGAAGAGTAGATGTACCTGTAAAGGCAGTACTTGGAAAAAGTTCAATTGCTGTTGGAGATTTCCTTGGATTACAGGTTGGAGATATTATCAAGCTTGGCAAGCGAACGGATGAAGAGCTTGATATATATGTTGGAGATATTAAGAAATTTACTGCTGTACCGGGTACGGAACATGACTCGTATGCAGCTAAGATTACATCAATAATAAGAGAGGAGGAAGAATAAAAGTGGACGGAATGTTATCGCAAGACGAGATTAATGCATTACTGAACGGCATGGATCTTGATGGCGGCGGAGATGCTGCTGGTCCAGCTACTTCAGAAGCTGATAGCGAAGCGTCTGCTCCAGCAGCAGCACCTGCAGCTTCTTCTAACTCTGGTATAGATGAATCTTTACTTTCAGACATAGAGAAGGATGCTATCGGAGAAGTGGCCAACATCAGTATGGGCACATCTGCAACTACACTTTATTCTCTTGTAAATAGAAAGGTTAACATCACTACACCTCAGGTATCTCTTGCTAACTGGGAAACAGTTACAAAGGAATATCCTGCACCATGTGTATTTATTCAGATTAAGTATACAATTGGTCTTGATGGTTCTAATATACTTATTCTTAAAGAAGACGATGTTAAGATAATCACAGACCTGATGATGGGCGGTGATGGTACCAATACAGAGGGTGAGCTTGGAGAACTTCATTTAAGTGCTATTTCAGAAGCAATGAACCAGATGATGGGTTCAAGTGCAACAAGCTTATCATCTATGCTTGGTAAGAAGATTGATATTAGCCCACCTGTATCAAGCCTTGTAGATGTTTCTAATATGGATGCCAATATCGATGGCTATATGCAGGGTACATTCGTAAGAATTGCCTTTAGAATGCAGATTGGCGATTTAGTCGATTCTACTATTATTCAGTTATATCCTCTTGATTTTGCTAAGAGCTTATATGATGTATTCATGGCTCAGCAGATGGGAGGAGGAGAAGCTGCTCCAGCAGCTGCACCAGAACCTGCTCCAGCGCCAGCTCCTGCACCAGCTCCAGCTCCTGCTCCAGCAGCTGCACCAGCGCCAGCTCCTATGCCAGCTCCGCAGCCTATGCCTATGCAGGGTATGCCTATGGGCCAGCCTATGATGCAGCCACAGCCTACTATGAATGTACAGCCAGCTATGTTCCAGGCATTTACACCAGAGATGGCAGCTATGATAGGTCAGGAAAATATTGGACTTATTATGGACGTACCTCTTGAGGTTACAGTTGAGCTTGGTAGAACTCAGAAGACTATACATGATATTCTTGATTTTTCACCAGGTACGATTATCGAGCTTGATAAGATTGCCGGTGAACCTATAGATGTACTTGTTAATGGTAAATTTGTTGCCAGAGGCGAAGTTGTAGTTATTGAAGAAAACTTCGGTGTTCGTGTAACAGAAATAATCAAGGACTAAATTATGTTATTATACGCTGATAGAGTAGATAGTATAGCTAGTTTTTTCACGGTTCTTGTAATATTTATATTTATTCTTGTTATTACTTACTTTACTACCAGATATATAGCTAATTATCAGAAGGGTAAGTTTGGTGGTAAGAATATTAAGGTTATTGAGTCAGCAAGACTTACAACTAACAAGTTTCTCCAGATAGTGCAGATTGGTGATGAGTATTTTGCCATAGCACTTGGAAAAGATGAGGTAACATTTATCTCTAAGCTTGATAAGGATAATCTTAATCTTACAGAAGTAGATGCTGACCTTCCAGGATTTAAAGAAATCTTTGAGAAGGCTAAGGCGAAGCTTGTTAAGAAGAACGATGATTTAAGTAATATTAAGAGCGATTCAAATAATGAATCAGATCTTGAATCTAAAAAAAGTGAGAATCAGGAATAAGCTATTACACATGATTAATATATTATCTTTAAAAAAATCAATAAAAATAATATTTAAATCAGTATGCCTGCTTTTATTAGTAGGCATACTTTGTATGTGGAGTCCGCTTACAGTCCATGCTACTGATACTGGTGGCACAGACCCAGGAGACACAGAGGAAAGAACATACGAAGACGAACCAGGCTCATCTGACAATGCTGATGAGAATTCTGACCTTAATGTTGGCAACAGATTCACAGTCACAGTTGATCAGAGTAATGGTTCTATTAATGGCGCTCTTAGAATACTTCTTATTCTTACAGCTATCGCCATACTTCCTCTGCTTCTTATAATGCTTACGTCATTTACACGTATCATTATAGTTCTTCACTTTACTAGAACGGCACTTAATACCCAGACCACGCCGCCTAACCAGGTACTTCTTGGACTGGCTCTGTTTTTAACCATATATATTATGTCTCCAGTTATTACTAATATATATGGAACTGCTATTAAGCCACTTGATGAAGGAAAGATTACACCTCAGGAAGCTTACGAGGCTGGTATCGTTCCACTTCGAGAGTTTATGTATCAGCAGACTCAGATGAAGGATGTATCTACATTTATGGAGATAGCTGGTCACACAGACTGGGATGGCAATCCTGACGATGTACCTACAACAGTACTTATTCCTTCATTTATGCTTTCGGAACTGAGAACGGCATTTATCATCGGGTTCCTGATTTATATACCGTTTTTAATTATAGATATGGTTGTTGCCTCGGTACTTATGAGTATGGGTATGATGATGCTTCCGCCAACTACCATATCCATGCCATTTAAGATTCTCTTATTTGTTTTAGCAGATGGATGGGATCTTATAATTGTAAATTTAGTTAAGACCTTTAT
Organism: Lachnospiraceae bacterium NC2008; assembly: GCA_000687675.1. Classification (GTDB taxonomy): domain Bacteria; phylum Bacillota; class Clostridia; order Lachnospirales; family Lachnospiraceae; genus NK4A136. The sequence continues at coordinate 296,285 of JHWS01000004.1, forward strand.
GTGACGGAGCCTATGGAGGCCGATGCCTACATGTTTTACCGCCCTTGCGGCATAGAGGTATATTAACGGTTTTATCGCCCTTGCGGCATAGAAGTATATTACCGGCTTTAGAACCAGTTAGATGATAATTAAGAAAGGAGAAGAGTATGGGTGTAGAAGAAGTAACCAGCATAGTTTCTGATGCCTTATTTACTGTAATTAAGACTGTAGCGCCTGTGCTTCTTGTTTCCTTAATTATTGGTTTAATAATAAGTATTTTTCAAACTGTAACATCTATTCAGGAGCAGACTCTAACATTTGTTCCTAAGGTAATATGTGTATTTTTAACTATTATTATCCTTGGTCACTGGATGCTTAATAACATGGTTTCATATATGACCAACCTGTGGTCAGACTTTACTATATATATTAGGTAGGGGTATATGATTGATTACTCATTTCCCCTTGAGGAACTGGAGTATTACCTCTTAATTCTTGTAAGGGTTTCAGCATTCATATTTGTGGCGCCTTTCTTTGGTATGAATACCATTCCGCGTATTGTGAAAGCAGCATTTAGCTGCTTTATTGCTATGGTTATATATGCAACCATAACTCCTCACATCTACCCAGCTTATACTACAATATTTGAATATGCCATCGTTGTTATGAAGGAAGCTATAGTAGGACTTCTTGTAGGTCTAGGAGCCCAGTTCTGTATGCTTATTGTTTCCTTTGCTGGACATATTGTTGATACTGAGATTGGTTTTGGTATGGCTCAGCTCTTTGATCCTGCTTCAAGGATGCAGGTAACTCTTACAGGTATGCTATACCAATATACATTCTTCTTATTGTTTTTAGTAACTGGTATGTATACATATCTGCTTACAGCACTAAGCGAGACATTTACCCTTATTCCTGTAGGTCAGGCCCAGCTGCTTCTTTACGACATCTACAATGCATTTCTGGATTTTATGTCTAACTTTTTAATTATAGGATTTAGAATTGCCCTTCCTATTTTTGGAACAACCCTGCTTCTAAACTCTGTACTTGGTATTATGGCCAAGGTATCGCCACAGATGAATATGTTCGCTGTTGGTCTTCAGATTAAGGTATTGGTTGGACTTATAGTTTTATACTTAACATGCGCACTGCTTCCAGTTGCTTCAAACTTTATCTTTAGACAGATGAAGGTTATGATTGTTACATTTGTGAAGGCTCTGGGCGGAGGCTAATACAGATGCTTTTATATAACTTACAGTACTTTGCAAAAGATGGTCCTGGCGGTGAGAAGACAGAGGAACCTACTTCCAAGAAGCTTGAAGATGCCAGGAAAGAAGGACAGGTAGCCAAAAGTAAAGAGATAGCATCTTCTCTTATACTCTTTGGTCTTTTTCTAATGCTTAAGTTATATTCTGGCATAATGGGAGAGGACTTCTTAGAGAACTTTCACCTTTATTTTGGCAAGATTCCAGATGCTGTTAAGTTAATTAATGGAAGAATAGAGATTAGGACATTTACAGATATAGTTTCTGGGGCAATTATTAAGATGGTTCTTACCTGTTTGCCTTTCTTATTAATGGGCTTTCTTGTTTCATTTCTTGCAGACCTTATTCAGGTAAAATGGAAGCCTACAACCAAGCCTCTTAAGCCAAAATTCAGCAAGCTCAATCCAATTAATGGGATAAAGAGACTTTTTAGCTTACAGTCACTTGTGGAGCTTCTTAAGTCCCTTCTTAAAATAGGTGTAATTATACTTGTTATTAGTGGTGACATCAGGAAGGCCTACAATATGCTTTTTATGTTGTATGATATGCCACTTATGCAGGCTGTCCTTCTTATTAGTAATCTTATTGTTAATATAGGCCTTAAGATATCAGCTATATTCCTTATTATTGCTGCTGGAGACCTTTTATTCCAAAAGTGGAAGTTCCATGAGGATATGAAGATGACCAAGCAGGAAGTTAAAGATGAATATAAAAATGCTGAAGGAGATCCTCAGGTTAAAAGCCAGATTAAGGCTAGGATGAGACAGGCATCACAGCGCCGTATGATGAACAATCTTCCTAAGGCCGATGTAGTTATTACAAACCCTACTCACTATGCTGTAGCAATAGTCTATGACCGCGAGATGGGAGTTGCTCCTATAGTTATAGCCAAGGGTGCCGATTATATGGCACAGAAGATAAAAGAGAAGGCCAGAGAAAATGATATCGAAATCGTTGAAAACAAGCCTCTTGCCCGTAGCTTATACAGGTCTGTAGAAATCGGAGAGCAGGTGCCACCAGAGCTCTACGTAGCCGTGGCCGAAGTCTTGGCGTATGTCTATAAACTTAAGGGTAAGGTTTAAGCTACCTCGGCTAAAACACGAAAAAAAGCCCTCGCGCCCGCTAGGGCGCTTTCGTCTGTCACTATGTGACACAACCTAAATCTCCTATATGATGTATACCCCTAAATAAAACAAACTATATATTGAAGAATCCCTCCTTACTCTGTATAATATAAGATGGATTTTTTATAAGGGATATTATGCCCAAAAGTAGGACCAGACCCGCAAAATCCAATAATAAACAGGGCGGCTTACAGTAGTAAAAGAAGGGAGGATAATCACAGTGAAAAAAGCGGATGTAGCTGTAGCTATATATGTACTAGCTGCTTTTGTTATGATGATTATCCCTATTCCGAATGTCTTACTGGACATCCTTCTTGCTATAAACATGTCCGTAGCATTTACCATACTTTTTACTACTATGTTCGTTCAGGAAGTTCTGGATATGTCTTTCTATCCAACAGTTCTTCTTTTCACCACAATTTTTAGAATATCTCTGAATATTTCATCTACAAGACTTATCTTATCAACTGGTGATCCAGGTAAGGTTGTTGCTACATTTGGTAACTATGTAGGTGGTGGTGACCTGGTTATTGGTATTATAGTCTTTATCATTATGATCATTATCCAGTTTATGGTTATCAACAAGGGTTCTGAACGAGTTGCTGAAGTAACTGCAAGATTCACCCTGGATGCTATGCCTGGTAAGCAGATGGCTATCGATGCTGACCTTAATACTGGTACTATTACAGATGCTGAAGCAAAGAAGAGAAGAGATAAGATTCAGGAAGAAGCAAGCTTCTTCGGTTCCATGGACGGTGCTGTTAAGTACGTAAAGGGAGATGCTACAGCAGGTCTTATTATTACAGCAGTTAATATTATAGGTGGTATTGCAATGGGTATGCTTAGACAGAAGCTCTCATTCGATGCTGCTATTGATAAATATATTATCCTTACAATCGGTGATGGTCTTGTATCACAGATTCCATCACTTCTTATTTCACTTTCAACTGGTATCTTAGTTACTAAGGGTTCTAAGGAATCTGACTTTGGTACTGTACTAGTCAGCCAGTTATTTGGTATTCCTAAGGTACTTTATCTTGTAGGTGCAGTACTTTGCGTACTTGGTATTGTTACACCACTTAACCCAGTGTTATTTATTGGCCTTGGTATAGCATTTATCATCTCTGGTAGAAGTATTGCCAAGACAATTAAAACTGAACAGATTGAAAGTGACGTGGAGAAGGCAGAGGAAGAAGCAGAAGAAATCCGAAAACCGGAGAATGTTACAGCACTTCTTTCTGTTGACCCAATCGAGCTTGAATTTGGTTATGGTATTATCCCACTTGCTGATGCAAATCAGGGCGGTGACCTTCTTGACCGAGTTGTTATGATTAGACGTCAGATAGCACTGGAACTTGGTACAGTAGTTCCTATTATCCGTCTTCGAGATAATATCCAGCTTAATCCTAACCAGTACATAATTAAGATTAAGGGTATACAGGTTAGTGAGGGTGAGATTTTATTCGACCATTATCTTGCCATGAATCCGGGATTTGTAGATGAGGAGATTACTGGTATACCTACATTTGAACCTTCCTTCCATCTTCCTGCAACATGGATTACAGAAGGACAGAGAGAAAGAGCAGAGACTCTTGGTTATACAGTAGTTGACCCACCATCAATTATAGCTACACATCTTACTGAGATAATTAGACAGCATATTGCTGAACTTCTTACCCGTCAGGATGTACAGAACCTTGTTGATAACCTTAAGGAATCTAATCCTTCAATTGTTGAAGAACTTATTCCTAAGCTTCTTGGTCTTGGTGAGATACAGAAGGTACTTCAGAATCTTCTTTCTGAAGAGATATCTATAAGAGATTTACTTTCTATCTTCGAGTGTTTGGCTGACCATGCAACAGTTACAAGGGACACAGACCTGCTTACAGAATATGTAAGACAGTCACTTAAGAGAGCTATATCAAGTAAGTTCTTTGGTGGCAACCAGGCTGTTAGCGTAGTAACTCTTGATCCTAAGGTTGAACAGGAAATTATGGGTTCTGTTAAGCAGTCAGAACAGGGGGCATATATTACACTTGCTCCAGATAGAATAAAGCAGATTATAGATAGTGCTAAAGTTGAAGTTAAGAAGCTTGAAGATATAGGTAAGAGCCCTATTATTTTAACTTCTCCAATAGTCAGAATGTATTTCAAAAAAATCACTGAAGATTACTTTAAGAACCTTGCGGTTATATCGTATAATGAGGTGGAGTCTGACGTGGAACTTCAGTCAGTGGGCATGATTAGCGCATAAATATATATTCATTTAATAAGTGAGAGGCATACTTAGATGATTATTAAGAAGTATCAGGGGAAAACAGAAGAAGAAGCTACAAACCTTGCTAAGAAAGAACTTGGCGAAGGTATTGTTGTGATGAATGTAAAAACTATAAAGCCAAAGGGCTTTCTTTCTTTCCTTCGTTCGTCAGTTGTAGAAGTTACAGTTGCTAAGGAAGAAGAGGATATAGTATCTAAGAAGGCATCGGAAGAACAGTCTATAAGAGAGGCTATTAGCTCTGTAGATAAGCTTAGAAGTGAGTCAGAGCATAAGATTGACCTTACAGCGGGAGATTCAAATAAAGATTCTCAGGAACTTGAAAAGAAGGTTGATACTATACAGTCGCTTCTTGAAACTAAGCTTCTTAAGAATGAGGAAGCTAAGAAGGAAACAGAGAAGAAGCCGATGCCACAGGCAACAGAAACTCCTTCTCCAGCAAAGACTGATTCATTTAAAGAAAATCCAGACCCTGAAACTCTTAGCTTTATGAAGCTTCTTTATAACACAATTGTAGATAATGAAGTTAGCCAGCAGTATGCAAACCAGATGGTTGAAGAGATAGAGCAGAACTATTCTAAGAATATGCAGATGGAAGATATTCTTTCTCACATCTACCAGAAGATGATTCTTAAGTTTGGCAAGGCAAACACTATTACAGCTGGAACTAAAAAAGGCCCTAAGGTAATTTACTTTATTGGACCAACAGGTGTAGGTAAGACTACAACACTTGCCAAGATTGCATCTAAGCTTATTCTTTCTGAGAATAAGAAGGTTGCCCTCTTTACTGCAGATACTTATAGAATCTCAGCCAAAGACCAGCTTAAAACTTATGCAGATATTCTTGAGACACCATTTGAAGTTATATATGAAAATGAGAATGGTGAAGCAAATGGCGAATCAGAGGACCTTAATGAATTTGCCAAATTCATGGAAAGCAAATATACAAAGTATCCTGACTATGACTACATCTTAGTTGATACAGCAGGACACTCTCATACTAATGAGCAGCAAAGAGAGAAGATGAAGAACTTTATTCATTCTCTCGATTCACAGAATGTTGAAACAGAGGTTTATCTTGTACTTTCAGCAACTACAAAATATAAGGATCTTATCTCTATTGTAGATACTTATTCTCAGTTTGCTGATTACAAGCTTATATTTACAAAACTTGATGAAACATCAAGCTATGGAAACTTATTTAATGTAAAGATACATACTGGAGCTCCTATGTCATACATAACAAAAGGACAGAATGTTCCAGATGATATTGATATTTTCGACCCACAGGATATTGTTCGTAAACTTCTTGGGGGCAATGCATAGTTGCATACTTGGAGACAATGCTTGAATGCAGCTTTAGTTGCATACTTGGAGACAAATGCTTGAATGCAGCTTTAGTTGCATTTTTAGAGGACTAATATGGATCAGGCACAGGAACTTAGAAACTTAGTAAAATCAAATACACAGACTAAAAGACCCCTTGCCAGAGTTATAACAGTTACCAGTGGAAAGGGCGGCGTTGGTAAGAGTAATACTTCAGTTAATCTTGCCCTGGCATTTAAAAAGTTAGGGAAGAGGGTAGTTATTCTCGATGCTGACTTTGGTCTTGCAAACGTAGAAATCATGTTTGGCACTATTCCAAAGCATAACTTCTGCGACCTTATATATCAGGGTAAATCTATTACTGATATTATTACCTGGGGACCAGGTGATGTTGGCTTTATATCAGGCGGTTCTGGTATAGCCGGCTTATCAAACTTATCAAGAGAATATCTTACATATATTATTCAGAACCTTGCATATCTTGATGCTATTGCAGATGTAATTATTATCGATACAGGTGCTGGTATCTCAGATGCAGTTCTTGAATTCTTAGTAGCAAGTGGTGAGATTATTGTGGTTACTACACCAGAGCCACCATCAATCACTGACTCTTATTCTTTGATTAAGGCTGTTAACCGCCATCCAAGATTCTCTAAGGAGAATACTCAGGTTAAGGTTATTGTTAACAGAACCCTTAAGAAAGAGGATGGACCTCTTGTTTACAAGAAGATTAATACAGTAGTTAAGAGATTCCTTGATCTTTCTATTGAATATCTTGGGGATGTTCCTCAGGATCAGATGCTGTACGACGCTGTTATGCAGCAGACACCAGTAACACTGGCTCACCCTAATTCAAAGTCCGCTAAGGCATTTGAACAGATAACAGGTAAGCTTATGAATATGGAAAATGTTGGAAATATTAAGAAACGAGGTATGGCCGCTTTCTTTTCTCATATAGTGGTTAAAAAGAATAATGATTGATATTTATGAACTTGTAAGTCCTGGAGAAAAAGTTGATATACAGACAGTTAGTTATGATCCGGACAACGAAACAGAAATAAAATATTATGTATCTAATGTATACGACGTATACGATGACGGAACAGTTAGTGTTCATATGCCTATCGAGAAGTTCCGTATGATACTTCTTCAAATTGACAGAGAGTACGACCTTTTCTTCTATACTAAGAAAGGTGTATATACCTGCAGGGCAAGAGTAACTGAAAGACTTAGAGAGGACAATGTCCACGCAGCAGTTCTTCAGCCAGTTACAGAACTTGTTAAGAGACAGAGACGTGAGTTCTTCAGATGCGATACTATAATCGGTATGAATACCCGTAAGCTTTCTGAAATCGAGAGAGACCGCTATATGGAATATAAGGACACAGGTCTTCTTGGAAGTCCGGAAGATAAAAGTGTTGTTGTCGATATAAGCGGCGGCGGTATGAGATTTATTTCATCAGCTATTTACGACGAAGATGATCTTATTCTTTGCAGATTTGTCTTAAATAGAGAAGATGAGCCTAAGAAAATCGATGTAGTAACAAAGATTATTTCTTACGCACCAGTTGCAAATAACAAGAATAATACTGAATATAGAGGAAGCTTCCTTTACTTAGAAGATAAATTACAGGATGAAATTGTAAAATATATCTTTGAAGAAGAGAGAAAGCAGAGAAGACGTAGTAAGTAAATTTAAAGCAGTAGGCGATTAGGCCTGCTGTTTTTTTTATCTTAAACAAATGCCAGCCTGGGCTAATGTAACATTTGATTCGCGCCCCAAGGGGCGCGAGTATTATGTAGTATTTGCACAAAAGCCACCAATATATTTAGATAATTGTCACATAGCAATTTAAAATGTCTGATAAATAAACATAACAAACGTTAAAAAAACAAAACATTATCTTGCACTTTTTGTATTTTATTGATAAAATTTAACAAAATGATAAAAGAATTGCCAAAACCAATTGGAGAAAATGATGAAGAATATATTAATTGTAGATGATTCTGCATTAATGAGAAGTGTTCTAAGAGATATCATTTCTTCAGACGACAGGTTTAGCTGCAAAGATTACGCCAGAAATGGTGAAGATGCGCTGAGATTATTAGAACGGCATGAATATGATGCGATAGTTTTAGACATCAATATGCCAAAGATGAACGGTCTGGAATTCTTACAGGAATTTTACAAGAAGGACCGTAAAGAAAAGGTAATAGTAGCCAGCACAGATACTGCAGATGGTACTGATATAACAATCAGAGCTCTCGAACTTGGAGCATTTGACTTTATTCAGAAACCTAAGAATACTGTTGATTCTAAAGGATGCACATTTAGAAACCGGCTTCTCGATATGCTAGCTTTGGCAACGGATTGTGAGCCAAGAGCAGAACAAAATCGAAAAGTTAAAATTGATAAAGACTTTGTAAATACTATTTCTGAGATGGTTAGTTCCATAAAAACCAGCCATCAAGAGATAGCTCCGGTAACCAGTCCAGATGTCGGCGGAAGTGGTGGAAAACGAAGAACAGATAAAGGAAGAGTACTTGTAGCACTTGCCTGTTCAACAGGTGGACCCAAAGCACTTCAACAGGTTATTCCTTACCTGCCAAAGAATCTGGATGCACCGGTACTAATAGTACAGCACATGCCGGTTGGATTTACAAAATCACTTGCCGAAAGACTTGATCAGATATCTGAGATAAGTGTAAAAGAAGCAGAAGAAGGAGATATCCTTAAAAAAGGCGTGGTGTATATAGCCAAGGGCGGTATGCATATGAAATATAAGGATACTCCAACAGGTGGAAGATTATATTATTCAGATGAACCACCTAGGGAAGGCGTAAAGCCAGCCGCCAATTATATGTATGAATCCCTTATGGATTGTGAATATTATGACACTATATTATGCGTTGTTCTTACAGGAATGGGCATGGATGGAACGAAAGGTATTCTTAATCTGTCTGAGAAAAAGAAGATTCATATTATTGCACAGGATGCCGCCACATGTACAGTGTACGGTATGCCAAAGGCAATAGCAGCAACAGGAAAAGTAAATCAAGTGGTTGCACTTCAGAATGTAGCCAATGAAATAACAATGAACGTGGGGGTAAATTAATATGGATGTAGGCCAGTATTTAGACATCTTTCTAGATGAGACAAAAGAACATTTACAGACTCTTAATACTCAGCTTTTAGCACTTGAGCAGGATTCTGAGAATGAAGACACAATCAACGAAATATTCCGTGCCGCACATACTGTTAAAGGTATGGCAGGAACCATGGGATATAAGAGAATGCAGAACCTTACACATGATATGGAGAATGTATTCTCGGAAGTACGTAATGGAAGCATAAAAGTCAATGCTTCTATGATTGACGTGCTTTTCCAGTGTCTTGATGCTCTCGAAGAATATCTTGCTAATATTCAGGAGTCAGCTGATGAAGGAACTAATGACAATGAGCCACTTGTAAAGGCACTTAATGATATCCTTAATTCTAAGGGCGGTGAAGCTGCTGCTGCTCCAGAAGCTAAGGCAGAAGCTCCTGCGGAAGCACCTGCAGAGGCTGCTTCAGAAGAAACTGCAGGCGGCAATGATAAGTGGAAGAGTATAACTCTTACACCTGAAGAAGCTAAGAACCTTGAAGAGCAGAAAGCACAGGGCAGAAATATCTTTGGTATAACAGTTTCAGTTCAGGAAAACTGCTTACTTAAAGCTGCAAGAGCATTTCTTGTATTCAAGGCTATTGAAGAGAATGGCGAGGTTATTACATCTACACCTTCTTCACAGGAAATCGAAGATGAGAAGTTTGAACTTGATTTCTCAGTTATCATTTCATCTGATGTAGCACTTGAAAAGGTTATTGAAGAAATAAAGAACGTATCAGAAATTGCAGATGCAGTTGGTGGTCCTTACGAAGCTGTTGTTGCTTCTGAAGATGATGAAGCTCCAGCTGAAACTCCTAAGGAAGAAAAGACAGCGGTTGCTACAACTACTACAGAGGTTGCTAAGAAGGCAGAACCTGCTAAGCAGGCACCAGCCAAGGCACCTGAGAAGAAGGCAGCTGATAAGAAACCACAGGTTAACAGAACAGTCAGAGTTGATATTGAAAAACTTGATGTTCTTATGAACCTTGTCAGTGAGCTTATTATTGCTAAGAACTCACTTGTAAGTTCAGCAACAGCTTCTGCAAGTCAGAACAATTCATTTAATGAACAGATTGAATATCTTGAGAGCGTAACAACAAATCTTCACGAATCAGTTATGAAGGTTCGAATGGTTCCTATCGAATCAGTTGTTAACAAGTTCCCAAGAATGATTAGAGATCTTTCTAAGAAGCTTAATAAGCCGATGGAACTGTATATGTCCGGTGAAGAGACAGAACTTGACCGTACTGTTGTTGATGAAATCGGTGATCCACTTATGCATTTACTTCGTAACTCTGCAGACCACGGTCTTGAGTCAGCTGAAGTCAGAGCAGAAAGAGGTAAGCCGGAAGTTGGTTCTATCTTCCTTGATGCTTATCAGGAAGGTAACAACGTTATCATCGAAGTTAGAGATGATGGTAATGGTATTGATACAGAAGCTGTTAGAAAAAAAGCTGTTGAAAGAGGCGTTATGTCGGAGGAACAGGCTGCTGCTCTTACAGAGGATGAAGTAGTTGGTCTTCTTTTCAATGCCGGCTTCTCTACAGCAAAAGTTGTTTCAGATGTTTCAGGACGAGGCGTTGGACTTGATGTTGTTAAGTCTAAGATCGAAGCTCTTTCAGGTGAGGTTAGTGTTAAGACTAAGCTTGGTGAAGGTTCTACATTCACTGTAAGACTTCCACTTACACTTGCTATTATCCAGGCTCTCATGGTTGTTGTTGGCGGTGAGAAGTATGCTATATCACTTGGAAATATTGAAACAATCGAAGATATCCTTCCTTCAGATATTAAGACAGTACAGTCTAAGGAAGTAATCAACCTTCGTGGAACAGTTATTCCTCTTGTAAGACTTGATGAAGTTCTCGATATTGAATCTAAGAGAAATCCTGAAGATTCGATGGTTGTTGTCATCGTTAAGAAGGGCGACAAACTTGCAGGTCTTGTAGTTGATGAACTTATTGGTCAGCAGGAGATTGTTATTAAATCTCTTGGTAAATATATTACTAAATGTAAGATTATCAGTGGTGCTACTATCCTCGGTGATGGTGAAGTTGCTCTTATCATTGATACAAATACACTATTTTAGTAGAAAGGGTACGGTGGAATAATGGCTAATGAACTTACAATTGCTGGTGAAGTTATTGTTGAACCAGAGATAGTACAGTATATTGTTATAAAGATAGGCGATGAACAGTATGGTATAGATATTAAGTATATCGATAACATCGTTCGTATGCAGAATATTACAAGAGTTCCTAAGATTGCTAAGTACCTTAAGGGTGTAATTAACCTTCGAGGCGAAGTTGTAGCAGTTATGAGTCTTAGACTTAAGATGGGACTTAAGGATGATGAGATTACAAAAGATTCACGTATCATTATCATCAAGATAGGACATGATTCTATAGGTATTATGGTTGATTCTGTTAAGGAAGTTGTTAACATCGACGTTAATACAGTAGAAAAAGTTGGCTTTGAAAATAGAGACGACTCAACATTTGTTCAGGGTATTGGCAAGCAGGAGAACGGGGCACTTATTTCTCTTCTTGATCTCAATGCTGTACTTTCAGAGTAAAAAATATAGGCTATATGAAAGGCTAGGTATTATATGGACGAGAATATAAATATTGATCAGATGGAAGAGCAGTATTTCGATGTCCTGAAAGAAATCGGTAACATTGGAGCAGGTAATGCTACAACAGCTCTTTCTCAGATGCTTGGTTCAAAAGTTGATATGAAAGTACCTCAGGTTAAGCTTTTGGAGTTCAAAGATGTTGGAACTACCATGGGCGGCGAGGACCAGATAGTTGCTGGTATCTACCTTGTTGTTGAAGGTGATATTACCGGTTCTATCATGTTCATGCAGAAGAAGGAATCTGCAAAGGTTATGGTTTCCAAGTTAATGGGCGGTATGCCAAGTGAGGGAGACGATTTTTCTGAGATGGAGCAGTCAGCTCTTAAGGAAATAGGAAATATCATAACCGGAGCTTACCTTAACTCCTTATCTACACTTACAGGACTTAAGATATTCCCTTCTGTTCCTGATCTATGTATTGATATGGCAGGTGCATTACTTTCTGTTCCAGCTATTGAATTTGGCACCATTGGTGATAAACTTTTACTTATCCAAACAGACTTTACTGATGATGTTGAATTATCTGGATATTTCGTTTTGGTTCCAGATGAGGAATCATATGGTAAAATAATGAAGTCACTTGGATTTTAATTGACGGTGGGGAATTTAAAATATGGCTGATTCAATAAAAATAGGTATTGCCGATCTTAATATATGCAAGCCACCACAGCTAATTTGTACTATAGGACTTGGTTCTTGTGTAGGTATAGCAATAAGAGATACTTCTCTTAAAATAGGTGGACTTGTCCATATTATGCTCCCTGACAGTTCTCAGATTAAATCGAATGCTAATATTGCTAAGTTTGCAGATACAGGTATTCCAGAGTTAGTTAAAAAACTAGAAGCTGCCGGATGTTCGCGCTCTCGAATGGAGGCAAAGATTGCTGGTGGAGCTCAGATGTTTTCATTCCAGAATAAGAATGAACTTCTTGGTATAGGACAGCGTAATGTTGAAGCAACAAAAGCAGCTCTTAAAGCTCTTAATATTCCAATTAAAGCAGAGGATACAGGAGCTAATTACGGTAGAACTGTTACATTTGATCCTGCTACAGGTGATTATGAAATCAAATCTGTCGGCAGAGAAACGAAGGTTATTTAATATTGGAAGGCGAGAAAACAAACAACAATAATACTAAATTGAATGATCTTAATACAAAGGTGTTACCACCGCTACTTATGCTAATAGCAGGTATAATATCCTTTGTCATATGTTTAATATTTTCATATGAACTTAAGTCCATGCTTTTAGTTATGTTTATATCCATGCTGGTATTTGCCATAATAGGCACAGTTATTAAATCTATTGTAGACAGATTTAATATGAGAATGGATTATGATGACTTGTTTGATGATGACGAAGATATGAAATAATTGTTAATGGGGAGGAATAGATGGACGAGCTTGCAAGAAGTAGGCTATGGGAAGACTATAGCAGGCTTAAATCTTCGGAAACACGTGAAAAATTAATACTAGAATATGTTCCACTTGTAAAGCTTGTGGCAGGAAGACTTAACATGTATCTTGGATATAATGTTGAGTATGATGATTTAGTTTCTTATGGTACATTTGGCCTTATAGATGCTATTGATAAGTATGATTACTATAAGGGCAATAAGTTTGAAACATACGCTTCACTTAGAATAAGAGGAGCTATCTTAGACCAGATTAGAAAGAATGACTGGATTCCAAGAACTATAAGACAAAGACAGAAGCAGATTGATGCTGCTATTAAGGATATTGAAGCAAAGACAGGTTCTCCTGCAACTGATGAGGAGATAGCTGCTTATCTTGGTATTACTGATGATGAATTTGTAGATTGGCAGTCACAGATGAAGGTTACCAATGTAATCTCATTAAATGAGTTCATGGAATCTGGCGCCGATGTACCTAATGATTCTTCTAAGCCAAGTAACTTTACTTCGCCAGAAGAGAATCTTGATCAGGCGGAACTTAAGGAGATGCTTATAGAATCTCTTGAACTTCTTACAGATAAGGAGAAGAAAGTTGTTCTCCTGTATTACTATGAAGAACTTACACTTAAGGAAATAAGTATGGTTCTTGAAGTAACAGAATCTAGAGTATCGCAGCTTCATACTAAAGCACTTGCTAAGATGAAGGCGAAACTTGGAGATTATTATATGGGAATTATGGCAACCTTTTAATATATTTTTTAGGTTGCCATTTTTGGATATTATACTTAAAACTTATTACTAAATGTTGAAAGGGCAGGTTACATTATGAATAGTTACTTTAGCATTATCACAGCAGACACAGGCACATCACTTAAGCTTATCCCTGGGGATGAAGCACCTATAAGCATCAAAGAACTTACTGCATATCTTGATTTTAATAAGATTGCATATGATGTTAAAGCTCTTAATGATGCTATCACTAATCTTGATAAAGAGAAGATAATTCCATTATCTATTCATAAGTTACTTCCTATAAGAGAAAGTGCTTTTATAACTGTGTCAGAAGATAAGATGGTTGTTACTGCCAGATTCTATCCACCATCAAATGGCGGCGTTACATATACTAAGGACAGTATCCTTTCTGAGCTTAGAGTTAATAAAGTTGTATTCGGTATGGACGAAGCTGCCATCGATGCATTTCTTAAAGAAAGAAAATATTGTACAGACTACATCCTTGCAAAAGGTACTCCTGTTAGACAGGGTAAGGATGCATTTATCACTTATAACTTCCCAACAGACAATAAGATAAGACCTACTCTTAATGAGGACGGTAGTGTAGACTTCTTTAATCTCAATGTCCTTAATCCATGTAAGGCTGGGGATGTACTTGCCGAGCTTACTCCTGAAGATAGAGGTGAAGACGGCAGAGATGTTATGGGTAACACCATAAAACCACGTGATGTAAGAAGATTATCTCTTACTTTTGGACTTAATATCGAACTTAGTGAAGACAAGCTTAGACTTACATCTAAGGTTAACGGTCACGTAAGTCTTGTAGATGGTAGAGTATTCGTATCTGATTTATATGAAGTTGAAAACGTAGATAACTCAACAGGTAATATCGAATATGAAGGTAATGTTAAGGTAAATGGTAATATCTGTTCTAACTTTACTGTTAAAGCTAAGGGCGATGTTATCGTCAAAGGTGTTGTTGAAGGCGCTGTTGTTGAAGCTGGAGGCAACGTTATCTTACAGCGTGGTATTAACGGTATGTCTAAGGGAATCATCAAAGCCGAAGGAAACGTTATTGCCAAATTTGTTGAAAATGCTAAAGTAATCGCTGGTGGTTATATTGAAACAGAGTCGGTTCTTCATAGTGAACTTCAGGCAAAGACAGAAGTTAACGTAGTTAGTAAGAAGGGATTCATCACCGGTGGTAAGGTTACAGCAACTAACATAATCAGAGTTAAGACTCTTGGTACTGCTATGGGTGCATTAACAGAAGTAAGTGTTGGTACAGATCCTGTACTTATTAATAAGTTTGGTGAACTTAATAAGCGTATAGCTGATACACAGACCAAGCTTAAACAGATGGTTCCTGTTCTTGATGCAACAAAGCAGAAACTTGCTCAGGGCGTAAAGCTTCTTCCTGAACAGGTTAAGAACTTGCAGGCTCTTGCTCTTTCTGTAAAACAGCTTCAGACACAGCTTGCTGCTGATGCAGAAGAAGTTGAGAATATGAAGGATATTATGGAAGGTTCATCAGATGCTAAGGTTGAAGTATCTGGCGAAGTATTTCCTGGTACAAAGATTACTATTTCAGATGTATCACTTATCGTTAAAGAATCATGGTCTTACTGTAAGTTTGTTAAAGAAGCCGGCGCAGTAAAAATGAAACCTTTATAAAACTTGTTATATAATATATAATTATTCATTGGTAGATTATTGGCACTATGAGGATGGCAGCGTATGGGAATAGGACCTATTGAATTTAATGGTATGAATATCAGAACACCAGAGCTTCAGGCATTTAAGGTGCATGAGGATCAGAAGGTGATTTTTGATAATCAAAACTTTGGACAACAGGTTCAAAAAAACGTTGATAGTAATGTCCATGATGTTCATACTAAGGACGATACAGAGTTTACTCACAGCGACAACAATAAGAATAAGAATGAATATGCTGGTGACGGTGGTAGAAATCGTAAGCAGCAAAATCAGAAGGATGGTCATGATAAGATACTTAACAAGGATCACCATTCATTTGATATAAAGATTTAGGAGTATGTTATGAGCCTTATGGAGGTTATTCTCCTGATTGTTGGTTTTATAGCATTTGTTGTAAGCTTTTTTATTCCTGACAGAGGCGAGAGCAGTGATGAAGAAGGATTTACAAGAGATGAAATCAGAGAGATTGTACTAGAAGAATATGAAGCTTCAAAAAGTAAGCTTGAAGATATAACAGATGAAACTGTTAATTATTCTATAGAAAAAGCAGAAAGAAGTCTGGATAAGATTACTAATGAGAAGATGCTTGCTCTTGGTGAATATTCAGATACTATCATGAATCAGATTAATACTAATCATCAGGAAACAGTATTTCTTCATGATATGCTTAATTCCAATAAAAATGATCTTACAACTATGCTTACTCAGGCTATGAAGGATTCAAAGGAAGCTCTTGACTCATCTAACCAGGCAGCTGAAAATGCTAAGAAGGCTATGGAGTTATCAGAGTCTGCTTATGAGAATGCTAAGAAGGCTTCTGAGAATGCTGTTCTTGCAGAAGATAAGATGATCGATGCAAGAAAGGCAATCAACGGAGATGAAGAGAAGCCTGCACGTAAGACATCTACAAGAAAAACTACCAGCAAGAAAACTAAAGCATCTGCAAAGAAAGCGGAAGTGGCTGATGACATTATTATGGATAATGACGGCCAGATTTCTCTTAACTTTGATGTATCAGGTGAAAACAGTTCTAATAATAATGATAAGATTCTTAAACTTCACAGCAAAGGAAAGTCCAACGTTGCTATAGCTAAGGAACTTGGCCTTGGTGTTGGAGAAGTAAATCTTGTAATAGCACTGTTTGATAAGAAATAAACATAGAATGAGTAAATAATGAAACTAAAATATTATCTTAGAGGTCTAGGTATAGGCGTTCTGGTTACAGCTATAATATTGCACTTTATACTTGGTGATGGTACCTCGCCTATGACTGATGAGCAGGTTAAGGCAAGAGCCAAAGAACTTGGTATGACGGAGAGTATGACTCTTTCACAGGCGGCTTCTTCTAACACATCAGAATCTCTGGTAACAGAAAGTTCTCTTGATGAACCAATTAGCCAGTCACCAGAACCTATTACATTACCAACGGCGAAACCAAGCGACCAGCCAACATCTACACCTAGTGTGATGCCTACGGTTAGCCCTAGTGTATCGCCTAGCGCGACACCAAGTCCGACTGCAACACCGTCGCCAACCGTTTCACCTAGTCCTAGTCCTTCGCCTAGCGCAAAACCATCTGCAAGCCCATCGGCTTCACCAGATTCAGGCGAAAGACTTATTTCTATTACAGTATCAAATGGAGATGGTTCATACGCCGTAGCCAAGAAAGTCATGTCAGCTGGTCTTGTAGAAAGCGCCGCAGAATTTGACGAATACCTTTGCAACAACGGATATGACAAAATCCTCTCTACAGGCACACACAAAATAAAAGAAAATTCAACATACGAAGAAATCGCTAAGGCACTGTCAGGACGCTGATGGTGCCTTATTTTAGCCTTCACGGTTTCTGCACACGTTAGATTTGCGACATTGAAAAACATTTCGTGATTCTTCACGATTCAATATGAATCGTAGAAGAATAGAAATGTTTCTTCACGGAGCAAAGATAATGTGGGGAGGGACCGGGGAGGCGGACCTAAGATAATGTGTGGAGGAGCCAGGCAGGAGGGACTCGAAGAAATGTCAAAATTCCCTTAATTTATGCTTGATTTTAGCGGCGGGGGTGTGGTATTATATCACGGTAACTGTAAAAAGCACGCATTTGGATTGCTGTCAGGTGCTCCTATAGCTCGGGAGTTGGCAGATTTGGAAGGATGCGGAAGCCATGTATACGGCATATGCTGTATGCAGAAAATAACCAAACGGAGGAAATTAAAATGAGCGTTATTTCAATGAAGCAATTACTTGAAGCTGGTGTACATTTCGGACATCAGACAAGAAGATGGAACCCTAAGATGAAGCCTTACATCTTCACAGAGAGAAATGGTATCTATATCATCGATCTTCAGAAGTCAGTAGGTAAGGTTGACGAAGCTTACAATGCAATCTCTGATATTGTAGCTCAGGGTGGTACAGTACTTTTCGTAGGTACAAAGAAGCAGGCACAGGAAGCTGTTAAGACAGAGGCTGAGCGTTGCGGTATGTTCTACGTTAACGAGAGATGGCTTGGAGGTATGCTTACAAACTTCAAGACAATCCAGACTAGAGTTAAGAGACTTAAAGACATCGAGAAGATGAGTGAAGATGGAACATTCGACGTTCTTCCTAAGAAGGAAGTTACTATCCTTAAGAAGGAATGGGAGAAGCTTGAGAAGAACATCGGTGGTATCAAGGATATGGATAGAATTCCAGATGCTATTTTCGTAGTAGATCCTAAGAAGGAACACCTTTGCATCCAGGAAGCTCATGCACTTGGTATAACACTTCTCGGTATTGTTGATACAAACTGCGATCCAGAAGAATTAGATTATGTAATTCCTGGTAACGATGATGCTATCCGTGCTGTTAAGCTTATCGTTTCTAAGATGGCTGATGCTATCATCGAAGCTAAGCAGGGCGAGAGCGTTACAGCTGAAGAAGCTGAAAGCGCAGAGGCTGATGCAGAATAATATTTAACTGTTTTGGCTTGAATATTGCTTAAGTATTCAAGCCATTTTTAAAATTTTATAATTGGAGGAAACATAAGATGGCAAATATTACAGCCGCAATGGTTAAGGAACTTAGAGAAGCTTCTGGTGCTGGTATGATGGAATGTAAGAAGGCTCTTACAGAAGCAGACGGTAACATGGAAGCAGCTATGGATATATTAAAGAAGTCAGGTGCTGCAAAGGTTGAGAAGAAGGCTAGCAGAATCGCAGCTGAAGGTATCGCTAGAGTAGCATCAGAGGGTAACACAGCAGTTGTTCTTGAAGTTAACTCTGAAACAGACTTTGTTGCTAAGAACGCAGTATTCCAGGAATTCGTTCAGAAAATGGCTAACAAGGCTCTTAAGGCTTCAGTTGATAAAGCTGGCGACGGTGAAGACCTTGTAAGCATCCTTGGTGTTAAAGCAGATCTTGATGATGCTACACTTAAGATTGGTGAGAAGCTTTCTCTTAGAAGATTTGAGAAGGTTACAGGTGATGTTGTTGCATCATATATCCACGGTGGCGGAAAGATTGGTGTTCTTGTAGCTGGTGAAGGTGCATCTGATGATGCAGCTAAGGAAGCTCTTAATAATATCGCTATGCAGGTTGCTGCTATGAACCCAACATACATCGCTAGAACAGATATGTCAGCTGATGAACTTGCTAAGCTTAAAGAGATTACAATCGACAGCTCACTTAATGATCCAGCAACTCTTCCAAAGCCAATTCTTAACGAGCTTATTAACAAGGCTTATGCTGAGAAGTGGTCTGCAGAAGACAAGGCTATCTATGATGAGAAGAAGAGCAATATGCAGTATCTCTTCAACTTCCTTTCAAAGGAAGCTGCAGCAGCACTTGCAGAACTTGCTATGGCTGATAAGGATAATATCGTATCTAACAAGATCTTTGCTGGTCTTGCTGAGGGACGTGTATCTAAGCAGCTTAAGGAAATCTGCCTTCTTGATCAGACATATGTTAAGGCTGAAGATGGTAAGCAGTCAGTTGCTAAGTACCTTGAATCAGTAAACAAGAATCTTAAGATTACAAAGATCGTTCGTTTCGAAGTTGGTGAAGGTCTTGAGAAGAAGAATGAAGACTTCGCAGCTGAAGTTGCAGCTCAGATGAATGCATAATCTTCGATAATGTTGTAAAATTAAACCCTAAGGCCAACTAGGTCTTAGGGTTTTATTGTTTCAATAATAAAAAGGGCACTTTTGTTTAATGACTACGTCTAATAATCAAAAACAAAATTATATAGACAGAAGAAATCAGGTTCGTAGAAGTTCGGACAGATCTAAAGCAGGATTACTTAAGGGAGTAAACCGTTCTATTGTAGTAATATCAGTTATTGCAATCTTCGTTATATTTGCAATTATTCTTTATTCTACACTTATGTATTCTTCTAAGAAGATATATAAGGAGACATTTGCCCATTATCAGCTTCTTGCTGACAGAACAACTCAAGAGATTACCACATGGTTTTCAACTGAGGCACAGATTGTAGTTAACCAGGCAGCAACTTTAAGTATTAATCAGAACTTTGATGTTGAATATCTTAAGGATTATTTTAAATGCATTGTTGAAGACTACAATGACAAGGGTTATATCTACGATATATATTTTGTAACTACTAATAATGAGATGGCTTCTGGTATCGGTTATGAACCTGATGGAAGTTTTGATTTTAGACAACGTGAGTATTACATAGAAGCATATAGACACCCGGATGAACTGTACTATTCTGCACCTTATCTTGATATGTATCAGAATAAGTACGTTGTTACTATATCTAAGGCTATATTTACTGAGGACAATAAACTTGCCGGAGTATTATGTCTTGATATTTATGTAGATACTCTTTTCGATATTGTAAATAATGCAGATATTTCTGAGGATTCTTATATTTTCCTTGTTGATAATAATTATGCATTTGCAACACATCCTAATGATAAATTTGGTTATATCAATGATAGGCCTAGAAATCTTAACTATGTTAAGGATAAAGGTTATAAAGAACTTCATGACATACTTCTTGCAGGTAAAAAGTCAAAATACGAATTTACAGACTATGATGGAGTAGACAGAATCTTCTTTACTTGTCCCGTAGAGATTAATAACTGGTCTATAGTTGCAGCTGTTTCCAAGAAGGTAATATATAACTCAGTCAGGGAACTGGGGCTTGGAATCGTTCTTGCACTTATTATATGTCTTATTCTTGGTGTATTCTTTGCTCTCTTTATGACTAATCGTTCGATTAAATCTATCGAGACTGCCAAGAATGAAGCGGATAAGGCTAACCTTGCCAAATCAAGGTTTTTAGCTAATATGAGCCATGAAATAAGAACTCCTATCAACGCAGTTCTTGGTATGGATGAGATTCTAATACGTGACTGTAAGGATGATCAGCTGCTTGAATATGCTTATAACATAAGAACTTCGGGTGAGAACCTTCTTGGTATTATTAATGATATCCTTGATTTCAATAAGGTTGAATCTGGTAAGCTTGAGATTATATGCGATGAATATGACACGGCCCAGCTAGTTGATGAGTGCTGTAATCTGGTTAATCTCAAGGCCAAGGAAAAGGGGCTGGAGTTTAATACATCAGTTAGAGGCAATATTCCATCTAAATTATATGGTGATAATAATAGAATAAGACAGGTTATAGTAAATCTTTTGACCAATGCTGTTAAGTATACAAAAGAAGGTCATGTCGACTTTATTATAAGCTGGATAGAAGATGATAATAGTAAGGGCTTTCTTAAGATTATAGTAGAAGATACTGGTATGGGTATATCTAAGGATAAGCAGGATATACTTTTTGAGCCTTTTAGCAGACTTGATCAGCAGAAGAATCGTAATATCGAAGGTACAGGTCTTGGACTTGCTATCACCAAGCAGCTTGTTGAGATGATGAACGGTCAGATTATTGTTGATTCTACTATAGGTAAGGGCTCAACATTTATGGTTACTATTCCGCAGGAAATAAGAGATAGTAAACGTATGACTCTTATATCAGTTCACAATGATAACGGCAAGAAGAAGCTTGATAAGATAACACCATTTACAGCACCTTCAGTTAATATCCTGGTTGTTGATGATGTTAAGATGAATCTGTTAGTTGTTAAGGGACTTATTAAGAAAACACTTATATCAGTTGATACAGCCCAGTCAGGCAGCGAGTGTATCAACAAGGTTCTTGAAAAGAAGTATGATATGGTTCTTATCGATGATATGATGCCTAACATGTCAGGTGTTGAAACTTATAATAAGCTTCAGAATGAATATGGTGACAAAATCAAAGATATTCCATTTATTATGCTTACTGCCAATGCCTTAGACGGTATGGAGGATTATTACAGGGATAAGGGCTTTGCCGGATACCTGTCTAAACCAGTAAGATTCGAAGATTTGGTTTTATGCTTCGAGGAATTCTTACCGAAAGAAAAAATGATTTTTGCAGAAAACAAAGAATAAGGAGCCTCGGCTCCTTATTTTACTTGAATAAGAAGCCTTATAGGCATTATAATATTATGGGTATGTAATGTGATATATTACATCCAATTAATAAAGTTTGGAGAGTTTGAAACGAAATGGGAAAATATTTTGGAACAGATGGATTTAGAGGAGAGGCAGGCGTAGTTCTTACAGCAGAGCATGCATTTAAGATTGGCCGCTTTCTTGGTGCTTACTATGGCAAAGACCATAAGGCAAAGATTGTAATTGGTAAGGATACAAGAAGAAGCTCTTATATGTATGAAAATGCACTTGCTGCAGGTATCACATCTTCAGGATCAGATGCATATCTTCTTCATGTAACAACAACTCCATGTGTTGCCTATATTACTAGAACAGAAGACTTTGACTGCGGCGTTATGATTTCTGCCAGCCACAACCCATTCTATGATAATGGTATAAAGATTATGAACGGCGTTGGTGAGAAGATGGAAGAAAGCCTTCTTAACCAGATTGAAGATTTTATCGATGGAGTAGGAGAGGATATAGCATTTGCCAAGGGAGATAAGATTGGCTGTACTGTAGACTTTTATTCAGGAAGAAACAGATATATCGGATATCTTACTAACGTAGCAACTAAGTCATTTACTGATAGAAAGATAGCTCTTGACTGCGCTAATGGTTCATCTTGGATGATTGGACCTGCAGTGTTCAATGCCCTTGGAGCTAAGACTTATGTTATTAACAACGAACCAGATGGTGTTAATATCAACACTGACTGCGGTTCTACACATATTGAAGGCTTACAGGCATATGTAAGAGACCACAAGCTTGATGGCGGTTTTGCATTTGACGGTGATGCTGACAGATGTCTTGCAGTTGATGAGAATGGTGAAATTATCAACGGTGACAAGATTATGTACATCTGCGGTAAGTATCTTAAGAGAATCGGACAGCTTCCTAACAACAAGGTTGTTACAACTGTTATGTCTAACTTCGGCCTTTATAAGGCATTTGACAAGATTGGTATTGGCTATGAGAAGACAGCAGTAGGCGATAAGTATGTTTATGAGAACATGAAAGAGAATGATCATATCCTTGGCGGTGAGCAGTCTGGTCATATTATCTTTAGAAAATATGCCAGAACAGGTGACGGTGTTCTTACAGCTATTATGCTTATGATGGTTATGGTTGATACACAGCTTCCACTTTCAGTTCTTGCATCAGAAGTTGAGATGTATCCACAGGTTCTTAAGAACGTAATCGTTGATGATAAGGATGCAACACTTGATGACGAGGCAGTTAAGCTGGCAGTAGATGCTGCAACAGCTCAGCTTGGTGATAACGGCCGTGTTCTTCTTAGAAAGTCTGGTACAGAGCCACTTCTTAGAGTTATGGCTGAGGCTGGTACTAATGAAGAGTGCGAGAAGCATGTTGATGCAATCATCGATGCTATGAAGGTGAATGGTCACCTTGTAAAGATTAAATAGTTTATATTGTGAACTAATTTAATCCGTGCAAAAATATTATTGGGAGATTAGAAAATGTCTGATATACAGCTTAAAGTAAAAGATTTATATGAAGAAGGCCACACACTTGCATGGCCATGGCTAAGCAAAGTTACATATCCTTGGGAAGTGCTTAAGGATATTAAAGATATTATTTTAGAACTTGGACCAAAGCTTGATAAGGATAAGTATGACAATCCTGCAGAAGGTGTATGGGTTGCCAAGTCAGCTAAGGTATTTCCTTCAGCATATCTTGGATCACCTTGTATTATCGGTGAAGACACTGAAGTTAGACAGTGTGCATTTATCCGTGGCAATGCCTTAGTGGGCAATGGCTGCGTTATAGGAAACTCAGTAGAACTGAAGAATGTTATTATCTCTGACAATGTTCAGGTTCCTCATTATAACTATGTTGGAGATTCTGTACTTGGTTTCAAGTCTCATATGGGTGCAGGCTCTATAACATCTAACGTTAAGTCTGATAAGACTCTTGTAGTTGTTAAGACAGATGATGAGAAGATTGAAACAGGTCTTAAGAAGTTCGGCGCTATGCTTGGCGACTTCGTAGAAGTTGGCTGCAACAGCGTACTTAATCCTGGAACTGTTATTGGTAGCCATACCAACATCTATCCAACATCAAGTGTTAGAGGAGTTGTTCCATCTAATTCTATATTCAAATCTGGCAAGGGAACAGAAATAGTAAGTAAAGACAACTAATATGGATAAGCTTTTAAAACTTGGGGCACATATAGAAATACTTAAAAGCGAGTACACCTTAGACTCTTTAGACGCCCTTGATTACAAATATATATCGTCTATAAGAGAGATTGTTGATGATGATACATTTATAATCGATAATCCTACTATTAGAGGCCGTCTTGTTCCCCTTCATAAAGGGGAGGTCTATAATATATACTCTTTTATTGGTAAAGGTATATATTATTCTACGATTAAAATTCTCAG
Source organism: Lachnospiraceae bacterium NC2008 (assembly GCA_000687675.1). Lineage (GTDB taxonomy): Bacteria > Bacillota > Clostridia > Lachnospirales > Lachnospiraceae > NK4A136. The sequence goes on from JHWS01000004.1 coordinate 320,785, forward strand.
TAACCAGCTAGAGGGCAATGCCAGAACTGTAAAAGTATCACTGCTTAAGCCTTCTGAAAAATATGATAGACGAGCATTTTTCAGACTTGAGACTACGATGGATGTAAGATATCTTCTTATTACTCCTGAAAACTCAGAGGACTTTAAGATTGCTGTTAAAACTGGTGGACTTCTAACTATGGATGGTTTCCAGAATGGAACTACAGTTGATATAAGCGGCGGCGGTGTAAAGTTCACATCAAAAGAAAAATTACCTGCTGGTGGTATGGCAATCATGCATATGAAGGCCTTCGTAGATAATAAAGAAAAGAATTACGTATTCCTTGGAAAAATCATCGTAAGTGAACAGCATGAGAATATCAGACAGCTTTATGTTCACAGGACTCAATTTGTTGATTTAAAGCAGGATGCAAGAGAAGAACTGGTACGTTTTATCTTCCAGTGTGAAAGAGAAAAATTAAAAAAGAGATAATAAAGTATTATTACCTATTATATATTAATTCTATTAGACAAAATTTTGAGGATATGTTATAAAAACGCTTATTTATTTCATTGTTTATCTTCAAATTTTTGTCTATTTTTATTGTAAATTAACGTTTGATATTTTTAAAAATCCGTAGCTATAATATATATGTAGGGGGATTAGAATACATAAACTTGGAGATTAAACATGGCAAAATATAAAATAGGAGATTATGTTTTATATGGTGTTAGTGGTTCATGTGAGATAGTGGATATCGGAACATTATCTTTTGGTGGGCCAGATAAGATTTATTATTCTTTAAAACCTATTTATGATTCTAGATCAACTATCTATGTTCCTGTAGCTAAGGAAGATGATATTATCAGAAAGAATCTAAGCAAGAAGCAGGCAGGCGAAGTTCTTGATGCTTCTAAGAAAACTAAAGCTATAAAACTTACTGTTAATCGTGACAACTGTGATCCAATTATTAAGTCTGGCGACAACGAAAAGCTTGCCTCACTTATTAAGCTTCTTCGTGATATGAGAAGAGAAAATCGCAAGAGCCACAAAGGACTTAACATACAGGAAGAGCGCATCCTTGCAGATGCTGAGCGTGTATTCTTTAGTGAAATCGCCACAGCCTACAGCATACCTATGGATGAGTGTGTAAGCACCTACACCGAAGTCTTGGACTAAACCTAATCACTATGTCCCCTGCTATGCAGGGGTTTTTTTATTGCCCAAATTGTTCCAGCCCCGCGCGGGGGCCTGCCCCTTGCGCGTTCGAGGCATTGACAAGACACCTATATTTTTCTTTGGCCTAGGTAAATTTTTCTTAAACTTTCCGCAGTTACTGTTTGAGCAAAGCTGCTTACTAAGGCAAGCACCTGTCCAGCGGGCGCTGGTTGGACTTCACCTTGTAAAACCAGCGCTTAGTCTTTCTGGAAAATGTATTCCGCGCTAGGTGACTCATCCACGCCGTGGTAGGGATTTACCCCATAAAGCGCGGAATTTACATTTTCCTACGAAAGACACGCGGGTTTTACAGCGGTTTGCCCAAATGCGCCCTAAAACAGGTGCCAGCCTTAGTTTGCAGCTGCAGCGAGTTTAACGCGGAAAGTTTAGCCTAGAAAAATTTACCGGCCATTAGAAAAATAAGGTGTCGCATGTCACAGCCGAAGAAGGT